>PAVO01000037.1 GCA_002713215.1 Crocinitomicaceae bacterium | reverse complement strand
GCTGTTAGAAATAAAATCATTCATATTGTTTATGCTTTGATCAAGAAGCAAGATTTATTCGAAAATCGTTTGGCTCTGTCATAGAAATCAGCATGACAATCCGTTTCGGTATCTGAAATCATCAACAAACAGTTAAGACTCATGTTTACGTGTAAATGAAGTACATCCAATATGGTAGGGAATGATTATAGGAACTTTCGGATTTTTTCCCGTTCAACCTTCAGTTTTAAAACTGCCTTGGAACTTTTCTTTGCAATTTTTTTAAATCGATTGTCTTCCAGTAATGAACTGATTTGTTCTTTGTAGTTAACCGTTACCCAGGCTGAAAATGGCATGTACAGTATAAATGCAATGGCCCACATACCACTATAGGACGAAATAACAATGGATGCAATAAGAATTAAAACCAAATTAAGTGCTAGAATAATTCCCATACGAATGCTATTCTTAAAATGAATCAACCTGATTTTTTTGCGAGCTACCCAATCTCCCACAGTAAACTGTATAATATTTAACGCATATCCGGTCACAAAAACTGGTAGAAGTAACAGTGCTAAGAGTAAGGTGATAATAAGCTTGGGCCTTTTCGATTTAAACAGGCTATCTTTTAACTTTAACTTCTTCAACTCCTTAAAATAAGAATTAGTCATGGATGTTAATTCCTCCAAACGTTTGTCGTCTTTGCCACGAATTGCATTGATTTTGTCAGTTATTCCCTTTTCCATATCGAATCGCTGATGGCCGGTTACTATCCAGGGAGTAATTGGTTCTGGGTTGCTGTTTCTTTCTATTTCAACCAACTGTTCAAACAACTTCTGGTCCTCTAGGTTATCTAGTTGTACATAGTTGTCGCGCATGGCTTCATAAGTGTCTTTGGTTAGTTGGGTGATGGCTTTTGCTTCATCCGACTCATACAATTCTTTGTAATCCATTAACCTCAGTGGTTTACCGCATCGCAATATTATTTCAGTCCTAAACTGAGAAGGAAAGGTATAGTTGTTAGTTATAGGTTGAATGTGTACATCAATGTCCCAACCGTGCTTTTCTACTGCTCCAAAGGCCATTCGAATTGCACCTTTTTTGAGCATTCTAATGTGCTTTTCCTGAATGCAATCCCCTTCAGGGAAAATGATTATTCCTCTCTTTTTCTTTAAAAGGTCGTAACATCTTTCGTTGGTTTCTTCATTTCTTTTTAAATTATCCTTTCCATCCCGTTGCCTAAACATTGGGAGTTGCCCAGTTTGCCACAAGAGCCAGCGTTTAAACTTTGTATTGTAAATATCACCCCTGGAAATAAAATAAATTTTCTTCCAGAATTGAATGGGAAGAATCAGCGGGTCTAAGAATGCATTTACGTGATTACCGGCATAAATCACTGGTTTATCAGTAATGATATTCTCCGACCCACTTACAAAAATCTTTCTGAAAAAGACACGAAAAATGATCTGAAGGCTCCACCAAATTGGGCGATATAGCATAGTGTTTAATTATGGCATGCAAATGTAGAAAGTTTGTAAGCATTTAAATCAATTCGATGTTCATTTGGCTATTTTTGCGTTCCATGGAAAAGGTGTCAATTGAGCTTTGGGGATATACCCTTTTAGAGCCTAGTACTTATGTTTCGGACGTATTGCTTGCTGTTTTTAGCCTTGGGTTATTCATGAGCTTAAAGAGGATGTTTCCAAGCAGTAAGTTCCAGATGTATTACGGCTATTTTTTCTTTTTTATGGCATTGAGTACGCTCACTGGAGGGCACGCTCATTTGTTGGCCAATTACTTCGATCATTATCTTTTTCATTCCTTGTCCTGGGCCTTTTCGGCATTAGCTATATACAATATGCAAATGGGTAGCGCATTTGACTATCCTGAAAAAGTAAAGAAAATTTTATCTCCAGTCTTTTTGGTACAGTTGATCATTTCGGTACTGATTTATTTTGGATATCAACTTTTTGGAGATGTTACCGTGACCCACGATACCGTTGGAACACCAGGGTTTTTAGCAGTAAAAATAAGCCTTGGAATTGCGTTTATAGGATTTATTCTCCCCTTACATGTCTATAAAATAATGAAGGAGAAGGATCATGGTTCAGCCATATTCCTAATGGGAATAGTAAGTTCTGTTGCCGCATTAATCATCCAATCCAAAAAGTGGGGAGTTAACCAGTACATCAATTATAATGTAGTAGCCCATCTTGTATTGGCCATTTGCTACTACCTCTATTACCTTGGCGTTCGTTAAAAGATTGCTAAATATGAAGGACTTACTGAAAAGGCTTGATGCCCATTATCCAGAAGTAAGAGAACCAAAGCTTCCTTTTCGACGATTTAAACATGAAACAGTTCTTTCATTAATCGATACATTAAAAAACAATGAGTTTTTTAAGATTGAAGAGATTGCAAGGTCTATTGAAGGTCGCCCCATTCAAAGTATAACCATAGGTTCCGGGAATATCAGAATATTGGTATGGACTCAAATGCATGGGAACGAATCTACTGCTACCAGGGCTGTGTTCGACTTTCTGAACTTCTGTAATAGTGAGCTGCTTACAGCCGATTATAGCGAGTGGTTTAATCAGGTTTGTATGTGTTTTGTTCCAGTTCTGAACCCCGATGGTTTAGAACGGTATCAGCGAAGAAATGCCTTGAACATCGATCCCAATCGAGATGCAGCAAGAAGATCTACTCCTGAGATTCGTGCCTTATTTTCTCTGCTGGAGTCGTTTAAACCCGATTGGTGTTTTAATATGCACGATCAACGAAATCTGTTCAATGTGGGAGGAACAAAAGAACCGGCAACCTTGTCATTTTTGTCACCTTCTACTGCTGATGGAAAGCGCAATCAGAACCAGAGCGATGCTATGATGATGATTGATAAACTCAACCAGGCATTACAGGATTTTATTCCGAATAAGATTGGAAGGTTTACTCATGAGTTTTATCCAACGGCTTCAGGCGATAATATTCAAAGTTTGGGGTATCGAACCATTTTGGTTGAGAGCGGGGGGCATGTGAAGGATGTAGAGAGAGAAGTTGCCCGAAAGATGAACTTTATGCTGTTGTGGAAGGCCATTGAATTAACTGCATCAGGTAATTGGTCCAAAGGAACAGCATTGAGGTATTCAGAAATTCCCAAAAACGACCAGAAGCTATTTGACTTGCTGATTCGAAATGTGGGAATTGAAAGAAATAATCAGGTTGTCTTTGCAGATATTGGAATTGATCGAGTTGAAATTCCGGCAAGTTTACCCGAAGGGTTTGTGGTTAAATCTTCCATTAGGGAAATCGGTGACCTTTCACATTATTATGGTTACGACGAAGTGAGTGCGGACGGTGCTGTTGTTAACGTTGAGTTGAATTTAAATGAGGTGGCCGATTTTACCTTGAAAAATAATAATGAGACCTTTATGAAGGTTGTTAATGGTTTTGTTGTACATGGCTGAAGACTTTGAAAATCCCATTGATGAGGATGATATAACGGAAAACCCTCATAGCCTGGAATACCCACATCACAGAGGGAGTTTGGCTATTAAACCCGAAGACAAGGGTAAAATCAAAGGTCGGGCAATGGCGGCTATGGAGCAGCAAACCGACCGGCAAATGGGGCAGATTCAGGAACAATTTGAACTCCTGGCTAAGCAGGCTAAACTGCTCAAAAGTCGGGTCGAGATTAGCAATCGGATATACCAGGCCAATATCAATTTTGAGCCGTTGATAGGTCACGTGTATTACCTATATGAAGATGATCAGGGACAACAATTGTTGTCGTTGCTATCACCCAGTGACTGGGGAAAGTCGCTAAAGAAAAAGTACATAGCTAAAATTTCTTTGTTGGCAGACCACACGTGGGATGTGCTTGAGCTGGGCGAAGAAGATTAGTTTCTGTTTAAGCTTTATTTTCTATTCCAATTGCCAACAAACTGTATTTCTCTTTTCCTAAAACGAATTTGAATTTTAGTGAATCGTACTTTCGGTAGATTATGGAATAACCTACTTTTACTCACTCAAGAAAAGGAATTTAAAACGCCCGGCAAACGGGTATATAAAACATGAGAATTGGAGTTTTGAAGTTGTTGAAGTATTTCCTGGTACCAATTGTGTTTATTAGCTTAATGTCATGTGGCGAAGAGTCTGGTGGTGATGGTTATTTCTTCGAAGATGATTACGAAGAAGAGTACGCCGAAGAAGGATTGCCTGATGAATCCGTACCACTTCAGGATGCTGCTGAGGGTGAGGCAGTAAATTATGAAGATATGCCTGAGGTAGATTTCGATTCCATTCCGGATTATCAGGACGAAGAGCCCGAGGCAAAAACCGTAAAGGATATTATTGAATTGGTTCTTACCGATGGAAAGCTCGATACCGCCAAGGTAACTCATGCCATTATCAGTACACTTCAGTATGTAGCCAAAGAACCGTTGGGAGCATCTTTTGCTTGTGAGAAAATTGCCTATTTCGGAACCAACATTATGCTTCCGATTAAAAAGAACGAAACTTCTGCGAGTCTCTACTTGCAAAGAGAATTCAATGGAAAACGCTATCATTTTATCATTCTCAATTTCAGGGGTGAGGTCTCAGGTAAAAACTACGTGGTTGAATGTTCTCGAAACGATTTTAATTACAAAGAATTATTTGTCTTTTACCCTTCCGGTAAATATGAGACTCAGGCTTCTATGCTTTTGGCCATAACCGATGAAAACTTAACCGACATTCAGACCATGATCAACATCAACTGGAGAACCGGAGAGGAAACTGCGGAGCAAAAAGATTATGGGGTAGTTCAATACCTGTTGAACAAGAAAGTTCCGAGTTAGGATATAACTCCTGATCCGATAAGCCTGTCCTTTTCATACCAGGTTGCAAATTGTCCTGGGGTTACTCCCCAGGCCAACTCTTCGAAAACCAGGTATAACCCTCCTTCAAAACAATAGACTTTTCCTTTTGCCAATTTTTGACGGTAGCGGATACGTAAATCATAATCCCGAACCTCTCCAATTTCCATTTGTAAATCTTCCCGAATCCAATGAACATCAGAGGTTGGGATAAACAATCCTTTTTTCAATAAGCCTGGAAAATCATGACCCTGGCCCATATAGACAATATTACTCTTAGTGTCCGTTTCAACAACAAATAGAGGTAAGGGCGAGCCACCAATACCCAATCCCTTACGTTGCCCAATGGTGTAATAATGTGCTCCGCTGTGTTCGCCCAATTCTTTACCCATGTCCGGGTTTAAGGAAAAGGGTCTAGTAATTTCTTTTAATTCTTCATGAGAGAAGTCCATTCGTTCAGGTTCTTCAACATGGAACTGGGGAAGGGAAGCCGGTAGTTCAATAGCCTTACCTTTTTTTGGTTTAAGTTGTTGTTGCAGAAAATCCGGAAGGCGTACTTTACCAATAAAACACAGTCCCTGAGAGTCTTTTTTCTCCGCTGTAACCAAACCCGCTTCCAAGGCTAATCGCCTGACTTCAGGTTTTTCGAGATGTCCAATTGGAAACAAGGCTTTGCTCAATTGGTATTGGCTCAGTTGGCAGAGAAAATAGCTTTGATCCTTATTGTTATCCTTGCCGGCTACCAAATTGTAAACCTTTTCGCCGTTAACTTCCAACTCTTCTTTTTGGCAATAGTGACCGGTAGCCACATAATCGGCACCCAATTGCATGGCCGCTTTTAGGAATATATCGAACTTTATTTCACGGTTACACAGTACATCCGGGTTAGGGGTTCGTCCAATTTCGTACTCGTGAAACATGTAGTCTACAATGCGTTTTTTGTAGTCCTCACTCAGGTCAATTACCTGAAAAGGAATCCCAAGTGTATCGGCTACCAATTGAGCATCGTTGCTGTCATCAATCCAGGGACATTCATCCGAAATGGTAACCGAAGTGTCATGCCAGTTTTGCATAAACATACCAATGACCTCATACCCTTGTTCCTTGAGCAATAGCGCTGTTACACTGCTATCAACTCCACCGCTTAATCCAACAACTACCCGTTTCATTTCAGCGCGCAAAGGTATCCCATTTTAACGTCTGAAAATGCTTAAAAGTGTTAGTAGACAGGTTGAATGAGATCCGAATTCAGTTTGATATTGATATCTAACACTAATAATAAACTCAGGGTATGAGTTGGTGAAATACAAGCAGTTAGATGGAATCCATACCAATTATTTTTTTAGTTTTATAGGTTATAACTAATAATTTGTCAATTTGAAGGTTTTATCAGGAATAAAATTAGGTTGGTTACTCACGGTAACTACACTCTTTCTGGTGCTTTCAAGTCAAGCTCAGCGCGAATCTTCCTGGTGGTATTTTGGAAACAAAGGAGAGCTTCATTTTACCAAAACCACGGCTAAAAGTGACACATTTGGTGTGCTAGTAACGCTGGAAGGGTGTGCCAGTGTATCGCATCGATTATCCGGCGATCTGCTTTTCTATACCGATGGCGACTCCATTTGGGACTCAACGCACATAGCCATGCCTAATGGACATGGACTGTTAGGGCATAGAAGTAGCTCGCAATCGGCCATCATAGTTCCGTATCCCGGAAATAAGTTTTTGTATTACATCTTTACTATTGACGACGGAGCCTTGAATAAAGGGCGGAATGGGTTGAGGTATTCTGTAGTAGATATGCGGTTGAATGGAGGAAAAGGTGATGTTGATACAACCCGAAAGAACCTTATGCTTATGAGCAGGGCGGGGGAAAGGCTGGCTGCGGTTGAGCATCATAATTTAACATCGATATGGGTTATTGCTCAAAAATATGGAAGTAACGAGTTTTATTCTTTCGAAGTTGGACGCAGTGGCATTGGTCCGCCAGTGATTTCCAGAATTGGCCCGAGTCCCATGAACCCTTTCTTCCCAGGAGAAATGCACCTGGGTTGTATGAAGGTAGATCCCATAGGTAGCATGGTTGCATTTGTGTATACCGGTGCTGGAAGTGTTACTTTAACCGATTTTGATAATAAAACAGGCATCTTATCAAATGAAAGAACTGCCACACTAAAAAAGAACAAACTGCCTTATGGAGTAGGCTTTTCTCCAAACGGTAAATACCTGTATTTAGGAATGTTTGAAGAAGTAAGGCAGTTTGATGCGAGCGCTCCAGCCTGGCAGTTTAGAAGGTCAAAAGGAATTCGGGTTTTAAAGAAATCCGGTGTCATCTACTCGGCAATTCAACAAGCGCTCAATAAGAAACTTTACATATCTACCTTCAACAATGATGCGCTTACCGTAGTTAATAACCCCAATGTTCGGGGCACGGGCTGTAATACGGTTCACGGAGGTCAGCCTTTGGATACGGGAGGTTGTATGGCAGGCCTTCCATCCTTTGTTCAAAGCTATTTTGCACCTACTCATTTAAAAATAAAGGTAACTATATACAAATCTACACTACAGTTTTAATTATTGCGTTTACAGCAACATGATAGGTAAGGAATTTTCTTCGATAGTTGACTTAATTAAAGTATTTCCAAATGAACGTGTATGTATGCGGTATTTGGAAAGGATGCGCTGGGGTAGCAATATTGTTTCACCTTTCGACTCTTCATCTAAAGTTTATAAGTGTAAAAACCACCGTTTTAAATGCAAGAACACTGGAAAATATTTTAATGCTAAAACCAAAACTTTGTTTGATTGCACTAAAATAGAATTGCAAAAATGGTTTGTTGCTATTTGGTTGACAACATCCCATAAAAAGGGGATTAGTTCGGCGCAATTAGCCAGGGATATTAAGGTTACTCAAAAAACAGCCTGGTTTATGCTTCAGAGAATTCGGAATTGTTTTGGGTTAGATGAGTCTACGGAATTAGCTGGGGATATAGAAGTTGATGAAACTTACGTTGGAGGAAAGAATAAGAACCGCCATAGGGATAAGAAATTTAAGTATTCACAAGGTAGATCTTATAAAGATAAAACACCGGTATTTGGGATGGTTCAACGAGACGGAAAATTACTTGCTAAAGTTGTTCCTAATGTAAAATCAATTACTCTACAAACTATTATTTACGATCACGTTAAATTAGGTTCAGTAATGCACACTGATGAATGGCTTGCTTATCGTGGATTAAACCAACATTACGACCATAGAGTTGTTGAGCATGGAAAAGGAATTTATGGAACTGAAGATTCAACCACAAACACAATTGAAGGGGCTTGGAGTATATTAAAACGTATGATTATTGGAATTTACCATTCCACCTCCAGAAAGCATTTGCAACTTTATGTTGATGAATTCGTTTTTAGATATAATTCCAGATTAGCTTCAGAAAGCGGAAGATTCAACTTATTTTTGAATAACATTGAACACCGATTAACCTATAAAGGACTTGTATATGGCTAAGAAAAAAGAAAAAGTTACCGCCAATACCAAAGAAAAAAAAGTTCAGGCTAGTAAATTATCAGAATTTGATAAGAACATCAAAAAGGCTTTGAACTACGATCCTAATAAAAAGGATTGAAGATACGGCAATGCGCTTAGGGTTTGGGTATAACCCATCCCTTTGTGTCTGCCACGATCATATTAAGTGAAGTTCTATTAATGTTAAAGCGTGTAAATGAGCTATCATACTTTTTTCAGAATCAAGTTTTGATAACAGTTTTCCCTTTCCATTTGCAAATCTAATAACCCCATCTCTTATTTCAGAAAGCTTATAATCGTGTTCATGGGCAAAACCATTTCTTACTTTATTCAGAATAACTAAATTTTCATATAACCAAATGGGAATGTTTTCACTTAACCTAAGCAAGTCTAATTTATATGAGAAATTTTTACCCTCAAAACTCTTTTTGTTTAGCCCCTTATTTCCTGCAATTCTATTAAGTTGCCTATCGCAGAATAAATGAATGGCTAAAACTTGCGTTAATATTTGATTGTCTCTTTCTAACTCTTTAAGGAATAAATCGTATTCCTTGTTTCCTGTCTTTTCATATTCCATTTAACAAACAACGAGAAAAAACAAGTAAGTTTCTGCATAAGAAATAATAATTTTGAGATAGAAAATATTATTAGGTAAGCGTTGCTTATTCTGCCTCTCGAATGACCAAGATTTTAGTGCAGGAATTAGCCGTTCGCGTATTGCGTGGGGTTCGTTTGTTATGCACTTGGCTTTGGTCAGCCGGAGAGGGTAATAAGCTTACCCCACGTGTCATTTATAGTTTAACGGTCGATTTGGGGTGATTGACCCAAATTAATTATGAATGACAAAAAATAGAGTACACACTACGTTAACGATTGAGCAAAAAATAAAGACGTTTTCTTATTTAATAGGCGGGTTGTTATTTTGCTGGTTTTGGTTCTTTGGTTGCGAACCCGAGAAAAGAACAACAATATCTGGCACAGATGCGGCCATACATGCTGAAGAATTTGTTTTAAAAAGGTTGAAAGCTCCTATCAGTGCTGAATTTTGTCCGCCAAGTATAGGGGTTCAGCGGCAAATAAATGATACTACTTATTTCATAAAGGGATGTGTAGATTCACAGAACGGATTTGGAGCCATGATACGATCAAGATTTAGCTGTACTATTACTTATTACCCCAGTATTGATAAGGTTAGTTGTGAAGATTTCCAATTTTATTAGTGTAAATTTGTAAGTAGTTACCAAAATAAAAAATGCCTGTGCTACTAAATACACGGTTATATCATTGAAGGATACCAGTGAATACGATTCTATTATTTATCACTATGGAGATCCTTCCAGCGGATTATTGAACTCTTCGCGAAACCGACTGGATTCACATATTTATAAAACACCGGGAACCTACAATGTAACTGCCATTGGATACTTTTACTACAAAGGCAAAATGATAATTGATACCTTGAGCCAAACCATTAAAGTGGATGACATACCCCGATTTAGCCTTCCGAATGATACCATCATTTGTCAGCAATCATTAAAAATTGATCTTCCAAAAAGCAAGGAATACAGTTATTTATGGTACAATGGAAGTAAAAAAAGCAGCACAATAAATAAGAGCAGTGCTAAAGTCTGGGCGCAGGTCTCTAATATATGTGGAACCTCAAGCGATACCATGATACTTCAAATCGATAAGCCCGCAAAAGTAAATTTAGGACGTGATACGTTAGTTTGCAAGGGGACGCGATTAAAGCTAAACGTGGGTAGCACATCTTCTTATAACTATTTATGGTCTAATGGTTCCAAGGATTCTGTTATTGTGGTTAGCGGGGGAGGTATACACTGGGTTAAGGTGTCCAATTCATGCAGTTCAGATTCTGATAGTATAAGAGTTCGTGCCATAAATGCACCAGAACTGGATCTGCCCAATCAAATTCATTCCTGTACCAACAACCCCAAGGATATCACAGGGTTAAACCGGTATGTAGATCGGTTTTTGTGGTCGAACGGAGACACGACCAGCAAAATTAGGGTTACCAAAGAAGGTTGGTACAAGTGCAAGGCAAGTAATCGTTGCAAGACGGTCGAAGATTCCGTTTATGTCCGTATAGACTATCCCCAGCATTTTACATTGGGACCTGATTCATTTATATGCGATCAGGAAACAATTGAACTGAGACCCCAATTAATTGGTTCGTTTGATACGGTTTATTGGAATGCTAATCCGATTTCGGACACCGTATTGATTGTTACAACATCAGGCTTGTATAAACTTACTACGGTCAATTCTTGCGGTACTTATTCCGATGAAGTTTGGATTGACCATCTATTGGCACCTTCGGTTTATTTAGGAAAAGACACAATTTTATGTGAAGGTGAACTGGCAACATTTACCCGGCATAAACCAAAATCGGACAACTATAACCAATATACCTGGTCAGGGATTGAATCGGGTAATGAGTTAACGGTTCTTTCGGAAGGCAAGTATTGGATGGAGCAAAAGAATCCTTGTGGAACCAGTTCTGATACTATTGATGTTAAGGTGGTTAGCAATCCCTACTTTGGAATTAGAGATACGTTTAAATGCGAAGAAGAGAATCTTATTTTTGACTATTCCGAGTACACAGAATTGTCATTTACCTGGAATAAGACTGAGACAGAGTACATTCATACCATTTACGATTTCGAAGATCAGCTATTATGGATCAAAAACGGGCTTGGTTGCCTTGGAGTAGAGCGGTTTGGAATTGATCGCTGCCCCAATCCTTTGTATATCCCAAATGCCTTTAGTCCTAACTCCGATGGCTTGAATGAAACCTTTATGGTCATTAAAAATGATATTTCTTTCTACGAAATCGAAATAATCGATCGCTGGAACAAGGTGGTTTATCATTCCAATAACATTGAAGAAGGATGGGATGGAAGTGTACTCAATAATGGTGAGAACATATGTCCAACCGGTATGTACGTATGGAGAATACAATTTCAGGAATATGAGAAAGATTTCAGGGAAACCGTACTTGGCGAGGTTCAACTATTGCGCTAGTCGCATTGAAACTTAAATGATAAGTTCCAGACATACAATACCAAACAATCAAATATCGAAGTTCAAGATTTATCTTTCTCTTTTAAAATTCCTACATTAGTTGCATAATCAAATTTTGAGCTATGCATTTTGATGTTTGTGTTATTGGAGCTGGACCATCAGGAATTGCTGCCGCTATGCGGGCAGTCGATTTTGGAAAGCGGGTGTTGGTTGTAGAAAAGAATAAAGTAGGTGGTGCCGGTGTATTTAACGGAGCGTTGGCATCTAAAACACTGTGGGAATTATCTGAAAACTATAAAACGGTTCAATCCAACAAGTATGGTTATTACGTGTTTGATAGTGATTTAGACTATAAAACCGTTATTGGTGAAATGCACAAGGCCGAGAACGAGAAACACAGCCAAATCATGGAGCAAATCCAGGCATTTGAACGCGAAGAATTGATTCATTTTGTTACAGGCTGGGCCAAGTTAAAGACAGCGCATCAAGTAGAGGTTACACGCCCTGATGGATTTGTTGAGGTTTTTGATGTAGATAACGTCGTAATGGCTGTTGGATCTCGTCCAAGGAAGCTTTCAAGTCTACCCATTGATGAAAAAATTGTGGTGACCAGTGACGGAATTGGCTCATTTTCCGATTTCCCCAAAAGTATTGTGATTCTGGGAGCAGGGGTTATTGGTTGTGAGTTTGCAACTATCTTTTCAAATTTTGGAAAAACCAAGGTCTTTCTCATTGATAAGGCAGACCGAATCCTTCCGTTTGAGGACGAAGATATTGCATCCATGGTTTCTCATAACCTGGAAGAGCAAGGGGTTACCGTCCATAAGAATTCCAGTCTAAAGAAAATGGAGATTATTGACGGCAAGGTTGAATACACGCTTGAATATACCGACGGAAGGGAAGAAATACATACTGTGGAAAAGGCACTTATTTCCATTGGCCGGGTTTCAAACGTCGAAAACCTGGGATTGGAGGAAGTAGGAATGAAATTGGATGACAGGGGTTTTGCCATTGATGACGATACCCAAACCTCACTTCCCAATATCTATGCAGTGGGTGATTTTACAGCCGATATAGCGCTGGTAAATATTGCAGAAATGGAGGGACGGTACGCTGTTGAGCGTATGTATAACCGCATTGATGCTCCAATGAGCTATGACAACATAAGTACCATTATGTTTCTAAACCCGGAAGTGGCTGGTGTAGGGAAAAACGAGACCCAATGTAGAAAAGAAGGAATTCCTTATAAAATGGCCTTGATGGACTATCGATTTGTTAACCGGGCCATTGCCAAAAGACGATGCCAGGGTTTCTTTAAGCTTCTGGTTACAGACGACGATGAAATGCGAATTCTAGGAATGAGAACGGTTGGAGATCAGGCGAGCAGTACCATAGAGTCGGTTGCGCTATTGATTGCCATGAAAAAGGGAGTTCGCGAGTTGGCCAACATTATTTATCCGCACCCTGCTATAACCGAAGGATTACAGGAATGTGCTAGGATGCTTCTTGGTAAATCCATTGTGAAACCACAGGTATTCAACCGCCATCTCAAATGCTACCGATTTACCAAGGAGGGAAGGGTAGAAGACTTGTTTGTTAATGGAATTGAAGTTCAGCACTAATTTCCGCTTAATCAAGCCCTAAATTCCAGCACCGACTATAGGTATCTTTGTGCTATGATTTTAACCCGGCTTAGGTTTGTCCTTGTTTGTTTGCTTTCTCTGGTATTAACCGGGTTATTGGCACAAAGTAATTTCAAGGAATCAACCGTTATTGTTAAACTTAAACCCGAATTCCATGAGTTATTTAAGAATGGTGCACCCGATGAGTTGTTCGAGTTGTGGCAAAAACATCAAATTGCTACTCCAAAGGCCATTTTTAAAACCTCTGAAGAAGATGCTAATAATTCGGTAGATGTATCATTAATTTACGAACTGAATTATGACAACTACTATTCACCGCTAAAGCTATCAAAGGCTATAATGCAATCGGGGTATTTCGAGTATTCAGAACCTCGTTTTTTAGGAGAACTGGCCTTTGTTCCTAATGACTCCCAATACGGTCAGCAATCTTATTTATTGGCAATTGGAGCTGAGCAAGCTTGGGACAGTACCATGGGCAATAGCTCCATTCTTATTGGTCTTCTCGATGCGGGAGTAGATACCAATCATGAAGATTTTAAGGGCAAATTTCACATTAACCTCGCCGATCCCGTAAATGGAGTGGATGACGATAGCGATGGGTTCTTAGATAATTACCGGGGATGGAACTTTCACAATTCTACCGATAACATTCAGTTTTCGTCGGTAACCCACGGTGTTCAAATGGCTGGAGCAATGGCTCCAAACACCCATAATTCCAAGGGCATTGCCGGAGTAGGGTTTAACAGTAGAATCTTATCCGTTGGAGTTACCGATGCTGATGATTTGGTTGCTTATGGATACGAAGGAATTAAATACGCAGCTGATAAGGGATGTAAAGTGATTAACTGTTCCTGGAATATAAAGTCCTACAGCGATTTTGGATTTGATATGGTAAAATATGCCACCTTGGACAAAGGAGCATTGGTGGTTGCTGCCATGGGCAATGAGGGAGCTGATGATAACAACTACCCGGCCATGTTCCCTTATGTTTTGGGTGTGTCAGCCGTTGATAATAATGGATTTAAGGTGAGTAACTCCAACTATAGTTATCAATCAGGCATAAGCGCACCGGGGTTACAAATTCTCACAGCGGATAAGAATAACAACTATGTGAAAAACTCCGGGACTTCACTTTCTTCGGCAATTGTTTCCGGTGCAGCTGCGCTACTTGTTGCTAAATACCCGGCGCTTTCTCCAGTAGAATTATCCACCTATTTGAAAGCGGGGTCAAAGAATATATACGCCAACGGCCAAAATGGGCAATACATTGGACGTTTGGGAGCTGGTATGTTGCACATTGGCAATTCCATGTCCTACGATGGTTCGGCATATCCCGAATTGGTTAAGGTGGTATCTACTGATAAACAAAATGGCGCAATAGAGTCAGGCGATACCGTTGAGGTTGTAATTGACGTCGCTAATTACCTTTCAAATTCTGGAAATGTAATTGCTTTGGTTGAATCCGAAAACCTATACAGTACCTTGTTGGATTCTACAGTTAGTTTGGGGTCTATTGCCAGGAATGACACGGTTTCCAATACTTCTTCACCCTTTAAAATTGTGCTATCAGGCAATACACCCCAAAATAGAAAGCTGGACTTTAGTTTACGACTGGTAGAAGGGGGTGACACGTCAGTATTCGGATTTGCATTTCGGGCAAATACTGCCTATCAGCTGATAGAAACTTCTAAAATTAAAACTGCATTAGGCAATAGAGGAACTGTTGGTTGGTACCTCTATCCGCAAAAGGAGGGAGTTGGTTTTACATACAAAGGGGGAAGTCAACTGTTGTACGAATCAGGACTAATGATAGGAATTAACTCCGGTGGCATTGATGTAGTTGATCGGATTCGTGGAATAAGGGATGTGGAACAAGAGGATTTTACCGTGATTAGTTCATTGGTAAAATCAGTAGAACCAGGTATTCCTTTTTCTTTAAGTGGAGTATTTACCGATACCAGTAGTAAGGATAATGAGATAGGGCTCATCGTTAGCCAAAAGGCCTATGCATGGCCCGGTGTATCTAACCGTGAAAACATTGTAATTCTTCAGTATACCATCAAGTCGGCATATAACTTCACCCTGGACGATATCTATGTTGGATTATTAGCTGATTGGGACATTGAGGATTTTGAAAAGAACAGAGCCAAATACGAGGATTTCAGGTACCTCGCTTATACCTATTCTACAGAGGGAAAAGGACCCTATTGCGGAATTCAAATCCTGAACAACTTAACCAAGAGAAAAGTCTATAGCTTGGACCACATTGCGGGTGGCGGCGGTGGTGTTGATATTACCGATAACGATGTCTTTAGCAAGAGCGAGAAGTTTACCACCCTGAGTACCATTAGGCAAAATGCCGGTGTGCAGGCAGGTGGTAACGATGTACTTCAAATTATAAGCACAGGAGATCACAGCATTCGATCCGGAGATTCCCTGGTATTTCAGGTTGCCTTGTTGGTAGCGGATAGCCTAAAAGATTTGCAACAAGCAGCTGATACTGCTTTTTGGTTAGCGAATAATCGCATTCCTGACTTTGTAGAAAATTCAGATGCTGAAAATACTAACATTGAAGTTTATCCTAATCCAACGAATAACATTGTTTACGTTAAGAATAACCTGGAGAACGGAGGTGAAATTTCGATTCATTCCATTGCCGGAAAGGTTTTGCTTAAAGAGCATTTTCAAGCCGGTAAAGTCATTGAAGTAAATACTGAAAACCTGAATCCCGGAACCTATATTTTGAGGATAAAAACGGAGGACAAATCTTTTTATAGAAAAATAGTTCGAAATTAAGGGATTGACAACAATTCGATTAGTAATTTGTATGTTGTAATTTACTCGTTTTCAGGTGTGTGTGCCGGTCAATCAAATTTTATCGAAAATCAAAAACGAATAAATTCTAAATCTATATTTGCAGCCTAAAATCAAGGAATGGATTTAAGTAAAATTTTATCGATTAGTGGAAAAGGTGGATTGTTTGAATTGATCGGACAAACCAAAAATGGTGTTGTGGTTGAATCTTTGATTGACGCTAAAAGAACTCCGGCTTATAGTAACCAACAGATCTCTGCCCTGGAAGAGATAAGCATTTACGGAATTGATGAGGACATTCCATTGACTGAAATTTTTGGCCGAATTTTAAAAATGGAAAATGGAAAAGAAACCAGCGTTTCGGCTAAGGATTCAGGAGCTGATATTCGGGATTATTTTTCAGATGTGGTTCCGGAGTACGATGAAGAGCGGGTATATACTTCCGATATTAAGAAAGTGCTGAAATGGTACAATCAGTTACTGGCAAAAGGAAAAATTAAGATAGAGAAAGAGGAACCAGCAAGTACCTCTGAGAAAGCTACAGGCGACACGCAGAAAAAAGAGGAAACTGCCGTAGTTGAAAAAGAAGAGGAGACTGAGGCAAAAGCAGAGGTTGATTCTTCTGTAGAGGAAGACAACGAGTCTAAAGATTAATTCTGATATTATTTGGCCTGCTAAAAGAACAGGTCAATTTCAATAAACACATTTTTTACTTCTATGAGTGAGCTATTAGCCTTTGGCGTGCTTGTGTTTACAAGTTTTTTTACCCTTATTAATCCATTGGGTACCATGCCTGTTTTTATGACCATGACCGGTCAGTTGAACAGTCAGGAAAGAGGGAAAACAGCTCTAAAGGCGGTACTGGTTGCACTTTTTGCGTTGATTATGTTTGCCTTTTCGGGTAACCTGCTATTCGACTTTTTCGGTATTTCTGTTAATAGCCTCAGAATGGTTGGAGGGGTCATATTCTTTATAATGGGAATGGATATGCTGCAGGCGCGACTAGCGAGTACCAAGGTTACTCCTGGTCAGGCTAAGGAATATGTAAACGATATTTCGGTAACTCCGCTGGGAATTCCAATGATATGCGGTCCCGGTGCTATTACCAACGCAATTGTTTTAATGAGGGATACTTCGAGTTATGCTGAAAAAGCAGTGCTTATTTCAGCCATGGTGGTGGTGCTTTTGATTACCTATGTGGTATTGCTTAGTTCTTCAAAAATTCTAAAGATCATTGGCGAAACTGGTAATAAGGTAATGATGCGACTCATGGGATTAATTGTAATGGTTATTGCTGTGGAGTTCTTTTTTAGTGGCTTAAAACCCATTCTGGTAGACATTCTTCAGGCAGCAGGTTAGTTTCTATTCCAAATTTATAGAAGCACCAAAGTTTAAACTGATTCCCATAGTTAGCTTAACGGCCCAGTTGTCTAGATGGTAGGGAAGGGCCCTGGGACCATAACGATACATGGTACTTAAGCCAATGCCAACTCCACTTGAAGTATACAAATGATCAAAACCAAATCCTGATTCATAAAACCCATCCCAATAATCCTGAATTCCTGGATTTCGATCCAGGTTTTTAGAGGTCAGTTCACCATATCCCATGTTGTGGTAGATAACCGCGGTTGGTTTAAACCAATCCCAGCGACTATTGATTTTTGGAAAAGAATGTTTCAAAAATAAATGCAAATACATATCAGCGAAAAACTCATTGGTTCTCATGGTTTGGAAAGATTGATCTACCCCAATTGGAAAGGAAGAAAAATAAGTTGCCGGAGCGTTGTATAAAAAGGTTTTAGGAAGTGTTGCATCAGAATATCCAAATGTTAGTGCTCCGGTCGACTTTCCCAAGGCCCTCCACGAAAAGAGTTTAACCACCTTAAAATCGAATTTGTTGTAATCGTACCCACTTTGCTCTATTCCCTTGATTCCGCGTGTGTACTTAAAATGAAGAATAGGAGATTTGGTACCAAGTGAAAAGAGCTTCCCGTTTACGGGCATATATGCCTCGCCATAGGCGTATCGCAAATGAACTCCAACTTCTGCTGTTGTGTGTGTAGTTGGAGTGGTTCCGTTTTCACTGATGTATGTAGACCGATCGGTTGTTTTTCGAATATCGTAGTTACCAAATACATAGGCCTGGAGGTAATTTAACGATCTAAATTGAACCCCTAATTGATAGAGCTCTCTCTGATCTTTAAGGCTAATAAACATAGGCCGGATAGTAGCACTTGAAAAACCCGACCGGGTTTTTATATACCACTCTGTACCCCCGGTTTCTACTACATCATTTTTGTATACTGCTTTGAGTTGAAACTCATTTCCCTTTATTGGACTGTAGGAAATATCTCCTCCGTATTTCCAGGTTTTATCTCCAAATCCATAATTAAAATACCCGCCTAGTTTGATGTGTTTTGAAAATTTATCGTTCGTGTGAATCCCTAGCCCTAATCCTAACCCTTCGTATCGATTGAAACGAAGAATGTGATCCAAATCAAAGTCTATGAATCGGTAGGGGACAACTCCGCTAAGTAATCCGTTTAGAATGAAAAAATTGCGTTCGATGTTCAGTTCCTTACTTACGCTATCCACCTTTTGGTAAGTAGTTATTTCCCGATCGGTGAGGGGCAACACCCGGTGTGCTTCCCAATATTCTTTTGTTTTTTTGGTGGCCATAGGATCCAGTTCTATAGCCACATGACTAAACTCTTTTCGTTTAAATTCTGGATCCAGTTTGATGTTTAAAAAAAAGCCCCTTAGAGTTCCCCTGAAATTAAACTTAGAATCATTGGTATCAATTAAGATGGTAAAGTCAGTTTTAATCTCTGATGGAAACCACTTTTGGTTGTTTACCCGTTCATAACTCTGTTGTATAGTCACATTTATTCCGGATTGATACTCCACTGGTTCAGCCGTTACATGTTCCAGGGCATATCCATTTGTGTTGATGTATAAAAGCCCTTTTAAGGCGTCAAATCGCTTACCGTAACGCGGACGAAACGAAATGATATAGGTAGAGTCGGGTCCATTAATTACGGTATCCTCCAGGATAAAAAGGTACTTATTGATGCTGTTTTTAGAAATAGGGTTGACGTATTCGCGATCACCAAAGGTGAATTTTTCATCATAGAAAGTAAACGAGCCCATTTGGGAGGTAATGAGTCCAAAATCAGGGTTTTTAAATCCGGATACCTTGGTTGCCAATATGGTTTCTTTGGAATGATTCGGAGGTCGAAACTTTCTATGGGTAACCGTTTCCATGATAAACAAATCCGAAGTTTCAATAAAACTCATAAGAGCCCGGGTGGTGCTATCCAATTCTTCGGTGTCGACATTCTGTGTGCTATCTACATCCAGAATTCCTTTCATTTTCATGTAGGTTTCGTATTCAAATGAGCCGCTCTTTTCCGGATTGTTTTTATCACTATTGGAGTAGGTTTTCAGGATAATCCGATGAGCTGGATTTCCATCAGGAAAAATATTGACAGGTCGAAGTGAAACCTTGGTTTTTTGAAGTAAAACAATCAATGGTTCATCGGTCAGTATTGGAACAATTTGCTTTTCGTAACCCACATAGCTTACCTGAATAAATTGGATTCGGGTTTTTGAACTCAGTTGAAAAGCACCGTCAATGTTTGTTGCTGTTCCATTGCCGCTATCATTGGCAATTACATTTACAAAAGGTAGTGGGTCTCTGGTTTTAGCATCAAGAATTTCTCCTTTCAGCGAATGTTGGGCATTTAGTCCTACACCAACCAACAGCACACATAACAATGCACCAATATTCCAGATTTTTAATATCAAGGGAAGCGTTTGATCAGCTAAAAATATTGGGAAAATCCGGTTTTGAATATGGTTTTCCCGACAAATTCATGGAATCTTCAAATGATATTTACCTCGCGTTCAAGAAGAATTCCAAATCGCCTTTCAATATCTTCCAATATATTTTGGGAGAGGTCGTAAATCTGCAGGCCGGTAGCATTTTGGTAATTAACCAAAACCAAAGCTTGATTTTTATGAATTCCAAAAGATTCGTCAAAGGTCTTACCCTTCCAACCTGCCTTTTCGATAAGCCAGCCAGCAGGAATTTTTACTTGATCATTACCTACCTCATAGTGTGGCGCATCAGGATAGGTTTTTAGCAGATCCCTAGCTACCTGGCTTGAAACCACAGGATTCTTAAAAAAACTTCCAGCATTCCCAATTTTTGTAGGATCAGGTAATTTGGAACTTCTAATAGCGATTACAGCATTACTCACATCTCGTATCGTTGGTTGAACAATGTTATTGTCGGCTAACTCCTGTGAAATGGCACCGTAGGAGATTTTTAACTCAATCTTTTTTGGCAATCGAAAAATTACATGGGTAATGAAAACTTTTCCTTTAAGGCTGGTTTTAAAAATACTGGTGCGATATCCAAACTCGCATTCCGGGGCCTTTAGCACACGATTGCTTTGTTTCTCCTTGTCGTAGAAATGAACGCTTTCAATCACGTCTTTTACTTCCACCCCATAAGCCCCAATATTTTGCATAGGGGCAGCACCTACGTTTCCTGGTATTAAGGATAAGTTTTCAACTCCCGACCAGTTTTGATCGATGCAGTGCAACACAAACTGATGCCAGTTTATTCCAGCTCCTACCTTAACGTAATAGAAATCACCGTCCTCCATGAACTTCTCGATTCCACCAAAGTCCATCTTAATTACCAGTCCATTAAAATCCTTAGTGAGTAGGATATTACTCCCACCGCCCAATGGCAGAATACTAAGGTTTTTATATGATGGGTGATTAAGAATTTCTTTCAAACCTTCTTCCGAAGAGACCGAACAATAGTGCTTACAGCTTGCAGCTATACCGAAGGAATTCAATTCTGATAAATCGTAGTTGTCATATACCTGCATGTCTACGAATGTAGAATTAAGCGTCTTTTAGAGTTTGTTTAAATTCCAATAGTTTTCACTCACATGTTGTTTAAAAGAGGGTGGGGTAGCCTGTGGCTAAATTAGCCGGAATTTGAGAAGGCAAAAAGATGATAATTTACAAGTCATGGAATGCATAGCCGAGAGCAAATGAAGAATTCAATGTTTTTTACCATGAAACGTGGCATCTAGATAAATGATCTTCATTTTCTTTTTGGGCAACAAAAAGAAAACCGAAGCAAAAGAAAAATTGCCCGGCTCAACGCTTCTGGATTGAAATCTACACGCTTAATCAAATTC
>PAVO01000036.1 GCA_002713215.1 Crocinitomicaceae bacterium | reverse complement strand
TTCCGAACAGAGTAGTTAAGCCCACCCGCGCCGATGGTACTGGTTAAACCCGGGAGAGTAGGTCGTTGCCGATTTTTTAAAAACCCCCCTCTATTTTTTAGTCGGGGGTTTTTTTATGCTTTTTAAAGAAAACACCCCAAAAGCCTTCGTTACTTTAGCCTGCCCTTTTTTACTTTCATTTTTTATGGAATTGGTTTCTGAAAGTTGGCCAAAAGCAAAAAATTGAAATACCAGATTCAAAAACCTTGTTTTGAAAGTTGGAGCAAAATGCAAATAGGACTCCACTCTCGTCATTGCACGAAATGCAATAAAGACGTTATCGATTTTACAAATAAGTCGCGGGATGAAATTTTGCTTTTTTTATTTGAGAATCAGAACAATCTAATTTGTGCGAGATTACGCATGTCCCAATTGGACTTCCACTATAAGGATTTATTGAAAAGCATAAGAGTAGTTTCTAAACAAAAAAGAGATTCAAATGTGGCTTTTTTTGTTCTCACTTTTGGAACTTTATTACTAGCAGGTTGTGAAACCGATTTAGTTAGGAAAAAGAATGCACCTATAGAAATTAAAACAGAAAGAGCAAATACACGTGATTCTGCTCATGCCCAAAGTGAACAAATTATAAGTACGGCGGATGAAAAGCCCTCTTCTTTATGGTTCAATGAAGACTCGCTTGATATAGTTGTATATGGAAATTTAGTTTGTACATCGCCTGAAAGCAATCATGGACTAAGGTTTCGAACCGATACGATGCCAGAATTTAAGGGGGGGATGGATGGTCTTCACCAGTACCTAAAAACCAATTTGATTTACCCATATGGGGAAAAAGAAAATAATATTGAAGGAATTGTTTACGTGAGATTTATTATTGATTCAAACGGCAAAACTCGGCAGCCTGAAATAATGAAATCAGTTCCCGAATCTCCAAATTTCGAAGCAGAAGCAATTCGTTTAATAAATAAAATGCCAACTGGAACCCTGCCATTTATAATGGAAAGCCACTTGACATTGAATTTAATATTCCCATTCGGTTTGAACTTGCGGAATAGTGTTAGAAATGAACGCTAAATCTAAATAGGGAAAACGAGACAATCACTTTTCTAATAGTATTCATAAGAATACTGAATAATCTTGATGCTATTATCAGACTCATTCTTAGATAATTGAGCTTTCAAAAGAAAGGTTTGAACAAAGTAGATAAACTCTTCCGATCGGGTGAGCTTTCCGTTTTTGTAGATTTTGCTGGAGTATAAATTATCAAATTCGTCATACTCGTAAGTGTATGTAATGGTTTGAACACCAAGCAGATTCGAGTAATCGATAATTTTAATCAACCGTCCTTGTAAATCATATTTGTAAGTAATTGACGCTTTTTTATTGGTCAGGTAATATCGGGTTAGCTCACTTTCTTTCTGCCCGAGCCTATTTGTATTGATAATGGTTTCTTTATAAGGTTTACCAACACTATTTAAATAGACCTTTTTTAAACTGCTGTCGGAAATGACATCATATTGAAACTCCTCATTTTTTAATAGCGTTTCCTGGCCTTTTTGTAATTCATAGGAATTTGGACTCTTATTTTCACCACGGAAAAAAGATTCCTGAGTAGGGTTGCCATTTTCGTTGTATCGATAACGAACCGAGTTATACCCGGATAGGGTATAGGTGGTTTGTGAAACCAAATGTTCCAAATCGTTATACTTAAAATAGTCCTGGGTAGTATCAATTTGGCCGCCCCTCATTTTAAAGGTTTTTAATCGCTCAATCAACTGGCCATTTCTGTCGAAAGAATATTGCTCCACGGTCCCATTCCTGCGAATGGGTTGCATTTCTCGCTTGAAAGAAATTTTTCCCGTAATGGTTTTGATTCTGTTTTTTTTGATAAAGTCTGAGTTAAAAAAGTTTCCTCCCTGATTTTGAAAGCCCTTGTGACTTTCCAATAGTTGAGAATATCCACCAATTCCAAAAAGTAAGGCAAGTACTAATAGAAGGTTATTTTTCATAGGAAATTGAAGAATCGATTTTTAGGATTATTCATTTTAAGAGAACTATTTCAATGTGCTATTGATTTGTTTTTTGGCTTCATTTACATCAGTTACCGGCAGCTGGCATGCCTTATTCACACAGACATAAATATAAGTTTCACCCTCCACAAACTTCCCTTCCATTAGCGGTAGAGGGCTTTCTTTTGTATCTCCAACAAGCATTTTATTGGGAATGTAATCCGAATTTATTTGCCTGGATTTTTCTATCAGGTTTTTGCCGCTAATCGCTATTTCATAAAATGGAAAGGCCTGATTCAGGTAAAGTAATCCCCAATTGGAGTAATTGGAACCATACCCTGTCATGTGCGGTTGAATATTATTTAGCATGATTTCGGCCATGTTCAGATAAGCTTTATTATCAAAGTAATGCCCCAAAACAAACAGCGAATTCGCCATACTTGAATTCGATCCTGGGATTACATTATCATTTAATTCCATTTTTCGTGCCACCAATTGATCTGAACTTTCAGCTGTAAAATAGAACATACCCCTTTCCGAATTGTAGAAGTTAGCAACCGCAACATCGGTTAAATCTTTCGCTTGTTCCAACCATTTAATGTCAAAGCTGGCCTGGTAAAGTTTTATCCAGGCTTCAATAACAAAACAATAATCTTCCAGAAATCCATCAATTTTAGAAGTTCCGTTTTTATATGAATGAAGTAACCTTCCATCTTCCGCAATCTGAGTGCTCGTAATGAATTTGGCATTTTTTAGTGCTAATTCCAGAAATCGATCGTCTCCAAAAGCGGAGTAAGCGTCAATTAATCCGGTTATTGTCAGGGCATTCCAACTGGTCAAAGTTTTATCATCTAACCCAGGTCGAACTCTTTTCTCTCTTTCTTTAAGTAAAGTGCCATTTATGGTGGAAATTTTATTTCCCAGTTCTTCTATTGAAAGGTTAAACTTTTCCGCAATTTCCTGATCCGATTTTCTACGCAGCAAAATATTGGTATTGTGTTCCCAGCGTCCTTTTTTACCTACTTCGTAATAACTTTTTGCCAATTCGTAGTCAGTCCCCAATATGGGTTTTAATTCTTCTTCAGTCCAGATATAATATTTTCCTTCTTCACCCTCACTATCGGCATCAAGTGCCGAGTAGAAAGCTCCGGTTTTGTCCATCAACTCTCGTTCAATGAAACCAATTGTTTGGTATACGGTGTGTTTATATAAGTCTGATTTATATAGTTTGTAGGCTTCGGAATAGAGCGATAGAAGTTGGGCGTTGTCGTACAACATTTTCTCAAAATGGGGCACTTTCCAATCAATATCCGTAGAGTATCTGGCAAAGCCGCCTCCTATTTGATCGTAAATTCCTCCCATGGCCATTTTATCCAGAGTTAACTTTACATGGTCTAACACTGCTTCATCTTGATTTAAATAACCATACTGCATCAGAAACTTATAGTTGTTTGGTAATGGAAATTTAGGAGCTCGATTAGGTCCACCTTCCTTGTTATCGAAGGATAACTTCCAGTTAGTAGCCATTTTGGTTAAAGAATCCAGTTCAAATTTGGCAGGTTCAGAGTTAATCGGAAGCAAGTCGGACCGCTTCACTCCCTCAGTCAATTGTTCTGCTGCCTCTAACCATTTTTCACGGTTACTAGCATAATCACCGGCCAACGATTGAAGCAGTTTAGTCCATCGATCTTTATTAAAGTATGTGCCTCCATATACCGGGCGCCCATCGGGCAAGGCAAAACAATTTAGAGGCCAACCTCCACTGCCCGTTATAAGCTGGACTGCAGTCATGTAAACATCGTCAACATCGGGCCTTTCTTCACGATCCACCTTAATACAAATGAAATTTTCATTCATAATGGCGGCCACCGCAGTATCTTCAAAAGATTCGTGCTCCATAACATGGCACCAATGACATGCAGAATAACCAATGCTTACCAAAATGAGCTTATCTTCTTCTTTGGCTTTGGTTAAGGCTTCTTCTCCCCAGGGATACCAATTCACTGGGTTATGAGCATGCTGCAACAGGTACGGACTGGTCTCATTAATTAACTTGTTGGTGTACTTATAATTTGAATCCATGGAATTTGAATTATTAGATCCATCTTTACAACTCTGGATACTATTAAACAATAAGACAATTGAAAGTAATAAACGCATTAATTTAATTTCACTTTGTTGAGCAAGGAGGCCCGGCTCGCAAATTTAATGCGTAGCATCTGCTTTATGCGTCATTAATAACACAGTTATAAGATCAAATTGTTTATTTCTTATAACTCTACTTTTTCCGTAAATGATATGGGAATGGTTTTAGAAAGTCCCTTTGCCGTAGCCTTTACGTCCCCTTCCACTTTTACCCTTACTCCAGAGAACAAAGCCGAGGCTGTGATTGTCCCAATGTCTATGTTACCATCAGGAGGTATGCTGGATACCACAATTACTTCATACTGCTGGTTTGACTTTTTCTCGAGTTTAACCTTATTTTTAAAATTAGCCGTGCCCAACAAATTGTCATTTATATACACTTTTACGTCCTTGGTTACAAGGTTGATGTTATAATCATTAGGGTTATTAACCGTTGCGACAATTTTAAAAACAGCACCTTCCGGAGATAGACTTAACATCTCCGCATTATTCACTTCTACAAGTTCAACATCCTCATAGTCAATACACGATGAAAGAGTTAGGGCTAGAAATAATGCAGCTATAAATTGAACGTTTTTCATGGTACTAATGGAAATTTAATTTCGAAGATGCTTCCTGCCGGCGAATTGGGCAAATGTTGAATTTCACCGTTCTGTAGTGAAACCAGATTGTTTACAATGTATAGTCCGAGTCCGGTACCTTTGGTAGACCTTGTTTGTTCTGATTGGACCCGATAAAATTTCCGAAATATTGCCAGGCTTTGGCCATCCGGCACGCCGATGCCCTGGTCCTTAATCAAGAGGACAGCCCAGTCTTCCATACTTTTTACCTCGAACTCAATCGAACTTTTTTTGGGATCATATTTAATCGCATTGCTCAGTAGGTTCTGAAGTATGGATTGAATGGCCAACGGATCTACTTCACAAAAAACATTTTTTTCAATGTTTAGTTTTATCCGATCGGAGAGTTCGTGATTTAATTTCGGGTTGACAAAATCAACAACAAGACTTCCCAGGTCATGCTTTGCACAATGCAATACCATTTGATTTTCTTCAATCCTGGCCGAAGTAAGAATATTATCAACCAACCCTTTAAGGCGATCGGTTTCAGCAATACTATTTGATAATATTTCCGAAGATTGTTCCTTATTCAAATCTCTCTTAACAAGGGTTTGCAAATAGAGTTTAATGGTTGCCAGGGGAGTATTGAGTTCATGAGTAACCGATAGTAAAAAGTTTCTTTGGCTATGTGCTATTTGAACCTCGCGTTCAATTGATTTCTGTAATTTTTTAAACCCCAGTATAAGCAATAAAAGAAAGACAGCTCCTTCGCCAACCACCATCATTAACCTGCGATTTATGTCTCCTCCATCGGGTTGATCAACTAACAGCCATGCCCACCAAAAAAACTGTAAGAGAATGTAAGAGCCAATTGCGTAGAGCCAAAAAGAAGGGTTTCGACGTTTTTTCACGGTTCAAAAATAGACTTAAAAATACTTGGCGTTGAAGTTGGAAATGGTAGAATTAGACTTAACTTTTTGGCTCAAAAATTCACTTTAAAATTTGTTCTACAACCCCCTATGGCATTAAGCAAAAAAAGATCGAAGCGTAAAATATTTGTTCTCGACACCTCAGTTATAATCTATGATCACAACGCCGTTAAATCGTTTCAGGAGAATGATGTAGCCATACCAATAACCGTATTAGAAGAACTTGACAACTTTAAAAAAGGAAACGATACCAAGAATTACGAAGCAAGAGAATTTATTCGGTTTGTTGATGGCATTGCAGGAAAATCGATTTTAAAAAACTGGATTAAGTTGGATGGGCCTAAGGGCGGAAGGTTTAAGGTGGCGATGCATGCCCACCCGAAATCTTTAGATGCCAACCAGGTATTCGCCGGTAAAAAAGCAGATCATTTTATTTTAAATGCTGCCATTACACTGCAGGAGGAAGAAAAAGATGCAATTGTTACCCTTGTTTCAAAGGACATTAACCTAAGGCTAAAGGCCAAGTCGGTAGGATTGCCGGCAGAAGATTATGAAACCGGTAAAATTGAGGATATTGATAAACTTTACACCGGAAAGACTATCAAGGAAGGAGTGTCTAAGGAATTTATCGATCAACTTTTTAAGGATGGGAGAATCCATTACTCGGAGTTGTATAAAAGAAGACCGGTAGACAATCATTTCTATATTTTCAAGAACGGGAAGGCATCTACCCTGGCATTTTTCAATCCGGAAACAGAAGAGTTTGAACGGGTGGAGAAAAGGCCAATGTACGGTGTTAAACCACGTAATGCCGAACAAACATTTGCCATTGAGGCGATGAACAATCAAAACATTCGACTCGTTACCCTGCAAGGAGTAGCGGGTACCGGTAAAACCTTGTTGGCACTGTCTTCCGCTATAGAGCAGGCTAGAAACTACAAGCAGATATTGCTGGCTCGTCCGGTTGTCCCGCTTTCAAATAAGGATATTGGCTTCTTGCCAGGCGACATTAAATCGAAGTTAAATCCATACATGGAGCCGCTTTGGGATAACCTGAAATACATTAAAAATCAGTTTAAGGAAACGGACAAGGCCTACCGAAAAATTGAGGACATGGTAGACAAAGAAAAGCTCTTGGTTACTCCTTTGGCTTATATTCGAGGAAGGAGTTTGTCCAATGTATTCTTCATTGTAGATGAAGCACAAAATCTAACACCCCATGAAATCAAAACCATAATTACCAGGGCTGGAGAAGACACAAAAATCATTTTTACGGGAGACATTCATCAAATAGACTCTCCCTACCTGGATGCACAATCCAATGGACTCACTTATTTAATTGACCGTGTAAAAGGATCAAATTTGTTTGCACATATTACGCTAGAGAAAGGAGAACGAAGCGAACTCGCAAATTTGGCCAACGAGTTTTTATAGTATTCAAAGAGGAAATTAAGGTTACATAAGGATAATCAAATCCATTTTCCGTTACTAGCGGGCCCTTTTTTTTATAAACGGTATTTACCAAACTAGTTTTCAAGATACATTTGGCCTTCATCAAAATTCGCTTATGAAAAGGTTAGTAAATATTAAACAGGTTGGTCTGGTTCTGGGAGCCAGTATCATAATGGCATCATGTGGTGGCAACGCAACAGATAAAACGGATAAACCCGTGGAAGTAAAAAAGTATGACTTAAAGGATTTTTTTAGAAATCCCGAAAAGAGCAGGTATCAAATTTCTCCTAATGGAGAATATTTTTCTTACATGGCACCCTATCAGGATCGAATGAATGTATTCGTGAAGAAAATAGGGGATGCTGAGGGTAAAAGAATTACAGAAGTAACCGATAGAGATATAGCGGGTTACATGTGGGCAAACGATAATCGAATTCTTTATCTGAAAGATGACGGAGGAGATGAAAACTTTGCATTGTATGGGGTTAACATTGATGGAAGTAACCTGATTCCGTTAACCAAGTTTGATTCAACCAGAACCCGACTAATCGATGACCTGGAAGGATTAGATGACTATGTATTGGTTGGGTTGAATAAAAGAAACAAGCAAATTTTTGATCCTTATCGATTAAATATTGTAAGCGGTGAGCTTGAAATGGCGGCAGAAAACCCGGGTAATATTGGGGGATGGGTTACTGACCATGAAGGTAAAATTAGAGTAGCGACCACCACCGATGGAGTTAATACTTCACTCCTTTATAGGGCAACTGAAGCTGACGATTGGTCGGTACTTATGACCACAAACT
This sequence comes from Crocinitomicaceae bacterium, assembly GCA_002713215.1. GTDB lineage: Bacteria > Bacteroidota > Bacteroidia > Flavobacteriales_G > Salibacteraceae > UBA2108. The sequence continues at coordinate 76,943 of PAVO01000036.1, read as the reverse complement.
TTAAGGAATCGGTTAGTCCCTTATTTTTTACATTCGACAACAAAAACCTCTATGCAAGTTCAAATATTGGCAGAGACAAATCGGCGATTGTACTTTTCGATTTGGACTCAGCTAAGGAAATCAAAGAACTGTTTGCTCATCCGGAGGTTGATGTATATGGCTTGGGCTACTCAAGGAAGAGGAAAGTTTTGACTTCAATTTCTTACACTACCGACAAAAGACACCGAACTTTTTTGGATGAAGAAACTAAAAATTGGTTTGGTAAATTAGAAAGTAAGCTGGATGGTTATGAGATTGGAATAAGTGGTTTAAATAAAGCCGAGGATAAAGTAATGGTAAGAACCTATTCGGATAAATCATTAGGAGCTTATTACTTCTATAACATTACGACCGATGAGCTTACTAAAATTGAAGACGTTGCCTCGTGGATTGATGAAAACGATATGTGCGACATGAAACCAATTCAGTACAAATCGCGTGATGGGCTTACGATCAACGGTTACCTAACACTTCCAAAAGGAAGGGAAGCGAAAAATTTACCAGTTGTTGTAAACGTGCATGGTGGCCCTTGGGCTCGAGATCGCTGGGGATTTAATCCCGAAGTACAATTTTTGGCCAATCGTGGATTTGCTGTTCTTCAAATGAACTTTAGAGGATCTACAGGATATGGTCGTGAATTTTGGGAAGCTTCATTTAAGCAATGGGGGCAAAATATGCAGAATGATGTAACCGATGGTGCTCAATGGCTAATTGATGAAGGAATTGCTGATAAGGATAGAATTGCAATTTATGGTGCTAGTTATGGAGGTTATGCAACCTTGGCGGGATTGTGCTATACGCCTGATTTATATGCATGTGGAGTAGACTATGTGGGTGTTTCAAACCTGTTTACCTTTATGGAAGCTATTCCTGCCTATTGGAAACCCTATTTGGAAATGTTGTACGAACAAGTTGGAAACCCCGAGGCAGATAGCTCTATGTTGGCAGCCTATTCTCCAGCGTTAAATGCTGATAAAATAGTTGCTCCTTTGTTCATTGCTCAAGGAGCAAAAGATCCCAGAGTAGTGAAATCGGAGAGTGATCAAATGGTTGAGGCCATGAAAGCTAGAGGTGTCGCAGTGGAGTACCTGGTTAAAGAGAACGAGGGACATGGGTTTAGAAATGAGGAAAACCGGTTTGAGTTTTATGAGGCTATGAGCACATTTCTCGAAAAGCATATTGGTGATTCTAAGGCTCAGGCAAAGGCCGAGTAGTACCCTTCGACTCCGCTCAGGGTACTATTCCAACTATTTAGAAAGTATTTTTTCCCCACTTCCTTGGTTCTTCGGAATTGAGGGAGTGGGGTTTATTTTCGGCTCCGCTCAAATAACCCCATCTCTACCTACTCTTTAATTGAATCACTATTTGTGATTTTTGAAGTCACTTTCGTTTTTGCATTCTGCCAAATCTTTTAACTTCTTGAACTGGCCAGCAATTAAAGCCTCCTTTTTCTTTCTACTCCATCGCTGAACCTGTTTTTCCCGATTGAACGCATAGTCAATTCGGTTAAACTCCTCGAAGTAAATCAGTTTTATTGGAAGACGGGATTTTGTATGTTTTGCACCAATTCCATTTTGGTGCTCTTCTACACGCCGTTTTAAATATTTGGTACTCCCGGTATAATAAGTCCCATCATTACATTCCAGTATGTACATATATCCTTTCATTGTGATAAAACTATCAAAGAAAGTTTGATATTTGTTTATCAGAATTGATCTTTAAAATAAGTGGGCAAGGCTGAATTTGAATTTTCAAACGTATTCTAAGCCTGCTGAGCGTAGTCGAAGTATGGCGGAATATATTCGAATAAATTCAGAAAATCCAGACCCTAATGTTATTCAACATGTGGTAGCATGCCTCGAGAATGGAGGTGTAATTATTTACCCTACAGATACCGTTTATGGGCTGGGTTGTAATGTAACCAATGCTAAAGCAGTTGAGCGAATTGCTAAAATAAAAGGCCTGAAATTAAAGGATGCCAAATTAGCGCTGGTGGTCTACGATTTGAGCCATTTGGCTAAGTATGCGAAGGTAGATACTCCAATTTTTAAGTTAATGAAAAAGACTCTCCCGGGTCCGTTTACGTACATTTTAAATGCAACCGGGGAAATCCCTAAACTGTTCAAAAACAAGAAAAAGGATATTGGGCTTAGAATCCCAGATCACAATATTCCCCGGGAAATTGTGCGCCATTTGGGCAGTCCAATAACGACGACCTCAGTGGTGGACGAAGACGAAATACTCGAATATACCACGGACCCGGAAATGATTTATGAAAACTTTAAGGATAAGGTGGATATAGTTATTGATGGGGGTTATGGCAATAACATACCGTCTACCGTGCTGGATTGTACATCCGGTGAGGCCGAACTAATTCGACAAGGTCTGGGTTTCCTTGAAGAATACGGGATATAATACCCAACGCCTATAGCATGTTGTTCCGTTAATCTAAGTGCATCCCAAAGTATTCATTATGAAGCGGAAAATTGTTCAGTATGGAACGATGGCGCTAATTGCAGCTGTTGGCATTTTAAATCTGAATTATAAAACCAATCCACCTTTAGGAAGAACTGGAAGAACAAGCTCCAATTGTACCGGTTGTCATAGGGGTACTCTAAACCCTTCTGGTGGATCGTTTTCACTAACAGGAATTTCTACTGGGTATTATCCGGGACGCGTCTATTCATTAAATGTAACAGGTACTGGAGGAAGCATTTATGGTTTCGAAATGACTTCGGTACAAAGCTCCAGTACCAATACAGGTAAAGGAACCTTTAGCTCTTCAACCGGTGTAGGTGTTTCTACCTTAAGTAGCAGAAGTTATGCTCGTCAGTCAGTTATTAATACCAATGGAAGCTGGAAAGTTACATGGACAGCTCCAGCCGTAAGTACAGGAACTACCACCATATATCTATGTGGAGTGTCAGGTAATAATAATCGTAGAGATACAGGTGATAAGACCTATACTTTGACTAAAACTTTAACTGAATTAAAAAAGATTTCGTTTACGGTTACCACCACAAGCAGTGGTTGCCCCGGTGATTCACTGGGAATTGCAAAAGTTACCGGGGTTACGGGAGGGGCAGGAAACTATCGGTATGCCTGGAGTCAGAAAAATGCTAACATCGATAGTCTTACCGGACTATGGGCAGGAACCTATACGGTTTCGGTTTACGATGTGGACTCGAATATGGAAAAGAAAAATTTTACTATTTCCGCTTTGGCAGGCCTTCAGGGTACTGCCGGTCAACAACCGACTATTTGTAACGATAGTACCGGAAAAGCATGGTTTAAACCAAATGGTGGCGTACCGCCATATTCTTATAGTTGGCCTTCAGGTATTTCTGTTTCCAGTGATACAGCCGTTAATCTTAAGAAAGGTTCATATGTTTTAACCGTTTCCGATTCCAAAGGGTGTGCATCTCAAAAAACGATTTCTGTAGGAGAAGACGGTACAAACATTAAAAACGTGTTTTCTATACAACATGAACATTGCAAAAATGGATTGGGATCGGCAGAAGTTGTATCCGCTACTGGAGTAGCAGGAGCACCGAAATACAATTGGACGGGTGGTTCAATAACCAATAAGATAACCAATAAATCAGCTGGAACATACTATTTGAGAACAATAGACACGGCAAATTGCATTCAGGTGGATACCATACAAATCAATAATTTAATCTCCTTGGATTCTGTTTCTCTTACTAAAGGAGACGACAACTGTGTCAAAAGTTTGGGATGGGCAAAAGTTAATTTTACTAGAGGAGAACTTGGAATGTTAAGTTACAAATGGAACAATGCTGGAACTAGAGACTCAATTGGAGGCTTGGTGAAGGGAATGTATGTGGTAACGGTTACCGATTCTGTAAATTGTTCCGTAGTGGGCTCGATCCATGTATTGGATTCCGATGCACCAACGCTTTCCGTAAATGGTACTAATCTAAAATGCAATGGTGATAGTACGGGAACTGCCGTAGGTAGTGCAATAGGAGGGACTCCTCCCTTGGTTTATCTATGGTCAAATGGAAAAGGAGACACAAGTTTAAGCCAGCTTGGTGCAGGAGTTTATAAGTTAACGGTAACAGATTCTATGCAATGTTTTGCTTTTGATTCTGTGGTTATCCGCGAACCCGATAAATTAGATGCTGATTCAGCTTATCAAAGTTCTCAAAACATATTGGATACCTGTGATGAATCTGCTCAGGTTAGAATTAAAGGAGGGACACGGGGATACACCTATCTGTGGAATAATGGAGGTAAAGATTCAGTTATTACGAAGTTGTGTGCCGGAACTTATACCGTTAAAATAACCGATGCTAATGGTTGTACGTTGGATACGAGTATTGCGGTTAAAGACTGGATCAACACAGGAATTGAAATGCATACGAGTTCCCAATGGAAGATATATCCGAATCCTGCAAGGGATGAATTGCACATTCAGGGGAATGGCAATACACTGTTTAATTTTCGCCTGGTGGATTTAAAAGGTACCGTAGTGCATGCTACAGGTGAAAAATCATCAGAATATTCTGTTGACGTTTCCAGGTTTCACAAGGGGCAATATGTTCTGTTTATTGAATGGGATTCGGGCATTGAAGTCAAGAGTGTGATCATTAACTAGTTTATCTAAGTTGGGTTGTTTATAATTTGTGTTTTTAATTAAAACATAGCCTTGCGCTTAATTTACATTTGAGGAAAGCGCAATTCTTGGCACTCAATTACATTTTCGCAGGCTTTTTCATTATTGCATTTGTTGTTGCAATTTTTCGGGTTGTTGGATATTATTTCCGCGATTTTTTTCTTGAATGGGGCTGGCAGTTTGGTCAGGCCGATCTCAATGTTTTTTCCGCAATTATTGATTCAACTTTTAGTTCTGCCCAAACTAGCATGAAAATCATTGTTCCATTAATCGCCATAATGGCTCTTTGGTTGGGAATAATGAAAATTGGAGAGGCAGGAGGAGCTATTAATATCCTATCGAAGGTAGTCGCGCCCTTTTTTAGAAAATTATTTCCGGAATTGCCTAAAGATCATCCTGCTATGGGAAGTATGATAATGAACTTTTCTGCGAATATGTTGGGACTCGACAATGCCGCAACTCCACTAGGGTTAAAAGCGATGAATGACCTCCAGAGTATCAATAAAAAGCAAGATACTGCTTCGGATGCTCAAATTATGTTTTTGGTATTAAACACGTCAGGATTAACGATAGTACCTGTCTCAGTAATGGCCTTATTGGCCGCTAACGAAGCCGCAAACCCCTCTGATGTTTTTTTACCCATTTTATTGGCGACGTATTTTGCGACTCTTGCCGGATTAATATCAGTCTCAATTTACCAGAGAATAAATCTTTTTGATAAAACCATACTTGCATACTTGGGGACTCTAACCCTTGTCATTCTTGGCTTCATTTATTGGTTGGCTCAACTAAGTCAAGATCAGGTTGGAATGGTTAGTTCATTTGTGGGAAATTCAATTCTTTTTGCGATAATTATAGGGTTCATCTGGTTGGCGGTTAGTAAAAAAGAGAATGTATATAATCGATTTATCGAAGGCGCGAAAGAAGGATTTGATGTTGCCATTAAAATTATCCCCTATTTGGTTGCAATGCTTGTTGCTATAGGAGTGTTTAGAGCAAGTGGGGCGTTAGATATTTTGTTAGAAGGTATTCGCTCGTTGGTAGCTGCTACTGGTTTCAATACTGATTTTGTAGATGCTTTACCTACGGCATTCATGAAACCGTTGAGTGGAAGTGGAGCTAGAGGTGCAATGGTAGAGACAATTAATAATTTTGGTGTTGAGTCTTTCCCAGCAAAACTTTCCGCGGTGTTTCAAGGATCAACCGAAACAACCTTTTACACATTGGCTGTATATTTTGGGGCCGTGAATGTAACCAGAACCCGATATACTGTGGTGTGTGGTCTTATTGCAGACGCAGTAGGAATTATCGCAGCAATTTTTATAGCGTATTTGTTCTTTGGATAGCCCAACTTTTAACCAACGTGTATTTTCCCATTTACGTAAGTTCTTAACAAAATGGCTTTCTGGATATGAAAGCTATTAAATTTGAATTAGAATAAACGCCGGGAATTGCTTAAATCATCAATTTTAAAAGAACAGACTATTTCTCTGAATGGGGATCAACGATCGTTGTTGCGCTATTTGCTTTATTTTGATCTGTTTGACCATCCGATTTCCAGGGTGGAATTGGAAAATTCCATTGAATACAGCAGTAATTTATCTACCCTAGTTGCCCCCTTAGTTGAAGCCAATATTGTCATTGAAGATTCAGATTACTTTTCGTTGAGGTCTGCTGTTTCCTATCAGTCCAGTAGAAAAGCGGAGGAGCAAATAGCGCAAAATGCAATGCCTAAAGCATTATCCAGGGGGAAACTGATCTATAATTTCCCCTTTGTTAAAGGGGTATATATTTCAGGATCGCTCTCTAAAGGGGTATTAGAACCAGATGGAGATGTTGATTATTTTGTAATCACCGAACCGGGTCGGTTGTGGTTGTGTAGAAGCTTGCTCATACTCTTTAAGAAAGTATTCCTTTTTAATTCCAGGAAGTTTTTCTGCCTCAATTACTTTATCGATTCAGAGCATTTATTAATTGAAGAGCAGAACGTTTTTACTGCCACGGAGTTGCTAACTCTAATCCCGCTTTTTCATGACGGGGTGCACGATAAATTTCGCAATGAGAATAAGTGGATAGTTGATTATTATCCGAATCAAGCAGCAAGAGGGTTATCAAGAACCAGCTCCGTGACGAGAATGAAGAAATTGTTGGAATCATTCTTCTCCGGTTCCATTGGTCGCATTTTGGATCGCTTTTTTATGAACATCACCATAAAAGTCTGGAAACGAAAATTTGAGGACTTCGAACCACCTGATTTTGATCTGGCCATGAAATCAAGAACCTATGTGTCTAAGCATCATCCTCAGAATTTTCAGAAAAAAGTGTTAGATGCCTTTGGCAAAAGAAAATTAGAAATAGAGCAAATTCATAACATTGATTTAGGTCTTTGATGAAGGTATTATTTGCTAATTCGTATTTCTATCCATTGGATTCGAAACAGTGGAATAAGAAACAACCTTACCCACCACTTGGAACATTAACTGCGGCTGCCTTCGCAAGAGAAAACGATCATACTGTTTCATTTGTCGATACCAATCTAATTGATGATCCCTCTAGTATTGAACCTCGGCTTCAACAGTCTAAACCTGATGTATTGGTCATTTACGATGACGGATTCAACTACCTGACCAAAATGTGTTTAACCGTTATGCGAGAAGCAGCATTCCAAATGATCGCAATTGCCAAAAAGCATGACATTCCGGTTGCTATTTCCAGTTCCGATTCTACCGATCAAGGTCAGTTGTATTTGGAAAATGGTGCTGATTACATTTTTCTTGGAGAAGCTGAAGAAACGCTCATAGAGTTATTGGATGCGTTGGATAAAGAATCTTCGGTTGAGTCGATCAAAGGGTTGATTTATAAGAAAGAAGAGCAAACAATAAATACAACCAGGCGATCGGTCCTTAAAGATCTTGATTCACTACCAATGGCCGCATGGGATTTGGTGGACTTCGATGCTTACCGGGAAATATGGATGGAGGGTAACGGTTATTTTTCGCTAAACTTAGCAACCACCAGAGGCTGTCCATTTAAGTGCAACTGGTGTGCAAAGCCCATTTATGGCAACCGTTACAATTCCCGATCGCCGGAGAACGTGGTCAACGAAATTGAATTTCTCATTGGCAAAGCAAAACCGACACATTTCTGGATGTGCGATGATATTTTTGGATTAAAGCCGGGATGGGTTCAGGAATTCAATAAACTGGTAACCCAAAAGAAACTACGATTTAAGTATACTATCCAGTCTAGGGTCGATCTGTTACTAAAAGAAGATACGATTGAGGCCTTGGCCAGATCAGGTGTGGATGAGGTTTGGGTTGGGGCAGAATCCGGGAGTCAAAAAATCCTCGATGCTATGGACAAAGGAACCACCGTAGAACAAATAAAAGAGGCAACCAATTTATTGAAGCACAAGGGGGTAAAAGTCGCTTACTTTCTCCAGTTTGGTTACCCGAAGGAAACTCAGGAAGACATTCAAAAAACCATTGATATGGTATTGGAAATGATGCCTGATAATATTGGTGTATCCGTATCATATCCCTTGCCGGGAACTCCATTTTACGAACGAGTTAAATCGGAATTGGAAAACAAAGCAAACTGGAAGGACTCCGACGACCTGGATCTTATGTTCGAGAATACTTATTCCAACGAGTATTACCGAAAGCTCCAGCGCTACATTCATAAAATGTTGAGAAGAAAGCAGGGCCTTGAAAATGCAAAAAACATGTTATCACATCCAATGCATATGCTTTCCAACCTACGATCTGTTGTACTCTACCCATATTATGAATTATCAACCCAACTGGATAGGAGAGATTTGAAAAGAATGGAAAAGGAAGTTCTATGAGTTCTTTTGACGCTGCAGCCCAGAACTATGATTCCAATTTTTCATTTTCTGCGATTGGAAAATTACAAAGGCAATTGGTTTGGAACTACCTGGATATATCACTTCCAAAGAAACCACTGAGAATTCTTGAATTAAATGGCGGTACAGGGGAAGATGCCATTTGGTTGGCTCAAAAGGGTCATGAAGTAGTATGCACCGATGTTTCAATGGCCATGCTTGAAGTAGCAAAGTCAAAGGTTAGCAAGCTTCAGTTGAAGGGAAGCATTGACTTTCAAGTTCAGGATGTAAGAAGGTTGAACCTAATGCATACGGCAAAACCTTATGACCTTGTATTTTCCAATTTTGCCGGACTAAACTGCGTTGACCACCATGACTTAAAAAATGCGCTTGTTAACGTTAAGAAACTGTTGACTCCGGAGGGGCGATTTATTGCTGTTTTCTTAGGTCGGTTTTGCTGGTGGGAAAGCTTCTACTTTTTTCTGAAAGGTAGATTTGACCAAGTGTTTAGACGAAACTCTAATGGACCCGTAATTGCTGATGTTGATGGTGAGAAAGTCAATACCTGGTATTATAGCCCTCAGGAAATTGAAAGAATAACACTGGACATTTTTGAGCCTACGGAGATAATTCCGATTGCCACTTTTATTCCTCCTTCATATTTAGAATCGTATTTTCAATCTAGAGCCTGGTTGCTCCGGTTATTCAGCGAACTAGATAGCCTGATTGATAGGCTAAGCTTTGCTTCTAATTTTTCTGATCATTACCTCATGGATTTAAAGGTTAGAAAATGAAGATACTGTTAACCCATGGTTACTTTTTGGAGGAAGATGCTAAGGAAAAGTCCATTATGAGGCCTTACCCGACCTTAGGACTTCTTTATGTATCCGGTTATTTAAAGAATAAGGGAGTTGAGCATGATGTTTTTGATACAACTTTCTCTTCAACTGATTTACTGAGAAAACACATTAAGAATACACGGCCCAATGTCATCGCTTTTTATACCAATTTGATGACCAAGGTGAAGGTCATTGAATTTATCCGGTTTATCCGAAACAACGAGAATTTAAAAGAAACCAAAATTGTACTTGGTGGACCCGATATAACCTATAACAAAAACAATTACCTAAAGACGGGAGCCGATTACCTGATAATAGGAGAGGGAGAAGAAACTTTTTGCGAACTGGTAACGGCCTTAAAATCCAATTCATCGGTTGGAGAAATTGGTGGTCTGGCCTATATAGAAGAAGGGGAGCTTACGGTGAATGCTCCCAGGGTAAAAATGAAGGAATTGGAAAACTTACCGTTGCCCAATCGATCGGCTTACCCAATTCATAAATACTTGGAAACCTGGAAAACATATCACGGAGAAAGTGCTTTGAATATAAGTACTCAAAGGGGCTGCCCCTACACCTGTAAATGGTGTAGCACTGCCGTTTATGGTCAGAGCTACCGAAGGCGTTCAGCAATAAGTGTAGTCGAAGAACTGCAATTATTGATCAAAGAATATAATCCCGATACATTCTGGTTCGTTGATGACGTATTTACAGTAAGCCATAAGTGGTTGGAAGAATTCCATCAGGAAATTTTGGCATCCGGAATTAAAATAAAGTATGAGTGCATTACCCGGGCTGAAAGAATGAACGATAAAGTCATTCAATGGCTGAAAGAAACCGGTTGTTTTCGGGTTTGGATTGGCGCTGAAAGCGGTTCTCAAAAGGTGATTGACGCCATGGACAGAAGGGTGAAAGTAAGCCAGGTAAAGGACATGTTGATTCGCACCAAGGCAGCAGGCATAAGTACCGGAACTTTTATTATGGTAGGTTATCCCGGAGAAACACTTCAGGACATTCATACAACAGCCAGGTATTTAGAGAGCTCGCTGCCCGATTATTTTACAATAACCAAAAGCTACCCGATAAAGGGTACCCGACTCTACGATGACATCGAATCAGAGATTACCAAACAACCCGATTGGTTCACCTCTACCGATCGTGAAATAGATTTTAAGAGGCCTTATTCAGACCGTTTTTATGACCTAGCCGTTCGCTATATTCATAATCGGGTACAGGTAAAGAGAAATGAACTTACCGGCCAACCCAATTGGAAGGCAAAGACAAAAGTTATGGTAAGCAAACTGGGGTTACAATTACTTGCGATTTAAAACTTGAGTAAGCAGCCCAAAATATTATTCCTGAACCCGCCGGGTAAAAAGATCTACATAAGGGACTACTACTGTTCTAAAGTGTCAAAGGCTTACTACCTTCCTCAACCCGTTGACTTGCTTATGCAAACGGCTCATTTTTCTGAAGAAGAGTTTGACCTAAAAGTGTTGGACTGCATTGCAGAAAAGTTAGAAACAAAGACGGCCCTCGCTCAAATTTCAACGTATTCTCCAGACTTCATTATAGGTCAAATTGGTTCTGTATCCCTTGAAGAAGATGCCCCATTTTATTACAACATTAAGAAGCAATTACCAGACGTTTCTATTCTTGCTTCCGGTGACGCATTGCTTGAAAATCATGAGGAGTTGTTACAACAATGGCCTTGGCTTGATGCAATAATTACCAACTTTTTTAACGACGGATCACTCAAATGGATTACAGGTGATTTTACCAAGGCTTCCGGGATTGTGTTTAGAAATGAAAATGGAACAAAAACCAATGAGGCTACACGAATTTCTAACTATGAAATGGCTGTACCGAAACATCATTTGTTTGATAAACGTGCCTATCGAATGCCGTTTGCCAATGCTCTTCCAATTGCTACCGTACTCACCAACTATGCGTGTCCGTATCCATGCACTTTCTGCATAATGTCCACAATGCCGTATATGACACGGAGTGCTGAAAGCATAATCTCAGAATTGAAGGAAATTAAAGAGCTGGGGTACAAGTATATTTACTTCTCCGATCAGACTTTTTTCATGTCGAAGTTAGTTTCAAAGGCCGTACTAAAATGGATGATTGAATCGAATTTTGGAATAAAGTGGATGTGCTTTTCCAGGGTAGATGTATTAGGCGAAGAGGAAATTGGTTTGATGAAACAAGCAGGTTGCAACCTCATTATGTTTGGGGTTGAGTTTGCCGACGAGGACTACCTGATTAAATATAAGAAAAACTATACCCTGGAACAAATAAGAAATACATTTCAATTGACGGCTAAGGCCGGCATAAAGAGACTGGGAACATTTTTAATTGGTGTACCGGGGCAATCAAAAGATTCTATATTAAGAACCATTCAATTTGCCAAAGAGATTGATGCAGACTACGCCTCCTTTAATATAGCGGTTCCGAGATCCAACACTTCATTTAGGGAAGAGGCCATTGAAGCAGGAATAATTGATGAGTCGCTGAAAGTTATGGATCAATCGGGCGATGAGGTAACGATGGGGACTGGAATATTAAGCAAGCGAGAACTTCAGAAATTAAAATTGAGAGCTTATCGACTATTTTATTTTAGGCCGCACTATCTTATTAAAAGACTAATTTCAATTAACAGTTCTACCGAGTTCAAGGTTCATGTCAGAGAAGGGTGGCATATCTTCAAGGCTTTAATCTCTTAGCGGTATGTGATTCACTCTACTGGAGTTTTAAGCCCAACCTTAAATTTGGAAGCTAATATTTCAGCAATTTTTTGGTTTCCCTCTGGTGTATAATGGATAAAATCCCAGTAGTATTTACTGTCTTTAGGAAGTTCTGAAGCCAGATCTATAGCTGTAATCTGATTTTCTTTAGCCACCTGCAATGTAGAGGCATTGTATAACTGTAACACCTTCCACATTAGCCCTCCGTTTATATCGTTATATTTAAGTTCTTGCAAGTCAATATCTGTACTAGGGTCTAATCCGGGCCCAAACAAAGCTGGTTGTGTTATTAGTATAGGTCTTATGTTATTTGCTTTACACAGATCTATTAATTTTTGTAATCGCATTCGGAATTCTGGTAAGTATTTTTCTTGGTATTCCAGTTTTCTTTTTTCGTCTTCCTTTTCCATACGCAATTCACCTATTGCCCTAAGATCAAAGGCAAAATCATGGTTTAAATTCATTTGTTTTGCTTGGATAAATCTGAGTATATTAAGCCCCAATGCAACCACCTCACTTTTGTAGAGAATCGATTTTATTTTTCCCATGGGGCTATTCAGTGAAGATGAGTCTTGAAGAATAAATGTGTCTTCCACATCCCGTTCTACATCATTAATTCCAATTAAAAATAGAATCACATCTGGTTTGAATCTAATAAGATACTCTTCCATTAGTTTAATATGCCCAAAGGTCGAATGACCCGTGAACCCAGCATTATTTAGCCAGAGATTAGGGGTAGTGCTTTTAAGTTTTTCACCCAATAAAAAAGACCAAGTCATTTTATCTGGGCTATACATACATCGGGTAGTACTTCCGCCAACCGTTAGCACTTTAATTGAATGCAGAGAAGTTAATTCCGGTCCACGAAAACCAAGTGAATTTCCGTTTACTTGAATACGAGCAGGTAATTTGGAGTTGACATTATTCTTAAATTCGATTTTATAGTTAGCTCTTAAAACAACCTTATCGCCTTTAATAGTTGCTGGTAATGGGTTGTAAATTCTTAACCCCAATTCAAGAATAAAAAAGGAAAAAACCAATCCAATAAGGACAGCGGACAAATTCTTCAACTTATTTTTCAAGACATTCTTTGAATCGAAATCACGAAGATAAGTCTTAGATGTTGTTAACGAAATGATGGGTCACTTGAAACAATATCTTTGGGCGATTCGGATTATTTAAATGTATAAAGTTAAATACGTCTTCTTGTTATTGTGGCTTCTATTGTGTTTCACATTTATCACGATTAAAGGGATCATTCCCGGATGGCAGGAAGGAAGGTCAGACTTTTCCAATTATTATGCGTCTTCTGTTTTGATATCCCGTTCAATCACTGACTTTTCGTTTTACAATGATTCAGAGTTTAATCAAAAAGCAATTGAAAACGGTGTAGAACATGGGGCTAAGTTTACTCCTTTTCCACCAGTTACATCCTACTTAATGCTTCCATTAAGTGGGTTCACGGAATTAACTGCGAAACGCATTTGGATGATGCTAAATGTCTTGTTTTTAGCCTTGTTGGTGGTTCTGTTGAAACGATTGATTCAGTTTTCCTGGCTAAATACCCTATTACTCACTAGTCTGTTTTGCATTCCGCTGGCATCCAATTTCAGACTTGGGCAAACCTACCTGATGTTCACCACCATGTTGTTAGTCGCTATGCTCATTCTTAAAGAAGGCAGGTGGAAGGGGGCTGGGGCATTAATTGGATTGGCTGTGGCTTTAAAATATTTTCCACTAGTCTATCTGCTTTACGGCAACAGAAAAACAATGATAAAGACCAGCCTGATGGCCTTCCTTGTTGGATTGTTACTCTGGGTTTCGCCGGTTATTTTTCAAGGGGTAGGCATTTACCAGGATTTCTTCCAACATTTGTCAGAACATCTACAAGGCAATATTCAGGGCCAGGGGCAGCACTCATTTAATTATCAATCAATGGATGCGCTTTTAGCTAATCTTTTTGTTGCCGATAGTAATTTTAATGCTGCACCAGTTATTAATTTGCCTGGTTTAAAACCCATTTTTAAAGCAGGCTTTGTTCTTGGGATATTGGCCATAATTGCCGTTTTGTGGTCCAGAAAAAAAAGTGATCATGAGCATTCCTTTGTTTTACCGTCCATTGTGATTTTAGGGCTTTCGGCCTTGCTTCCAGTAACTGCAACCTATCATTTTTTATTTTTAATTCCACCCGTTTCAATCCTGCTATTATGGATTCGAATTCGTTTTGGTGAAGGGAATTTACTGCTCGCTATGGCGATACTTGCAGTGTTAACTTTTAACCTTTTGCCTCACCATATTCCGACTATACCCGGTTCTAAAGTAATTAATACACTTGTTCATTTTCCAAGGTTGTACGGCTTAATCGGTTTGTTTTTAACCTTTTCTTTGTTGTTCTACAGGACTAGTAAAAGTAATGGCTAAGCGATCTTTCCTACAGATAACGACACTTTTTGTGCTTATAACGATTTTGTTCGAAGCTTGTAAGAAAGAAACCCTTTACGTAAGTGAAGTGGAAGATTCAACTTCAGAACTTGCCCTTATTTGGTACCAGAACGACATGGAAACCAAAAATGATTTTGAAGTTGGTTTGCGGTGGTGCTTTTCGTTTTTAGGTGCAGAACTTTCAACAGGTTCATGGGAGAACGGTACAAGATGGGAGGATAATAAATTGCATGTTGATTTTTCCCAAATGGGATTTAACCAAATAGCGTTAGAGCAGATTACAAAGTTGAATTCCTTATTCAAAGAATCAGGTGAGTTTGAGCTGAAGCAAGGGATAGACGGTGGTAGGTGGGTGGCCGCTACTTTCAATACCACCAACCATTATTACAAAATTGTGGGTATACCCGATCGATTTGATTTATACAAAAAGGGTAGGTCTTATTTAGATAGTTCTGTGGCGGTTATTAACTCGGGGGTGGCATTTGGAAATCGAATTATTCAGCTACCAGTTGTTAATGCAGGTAGCCACAATCAATCCTATATAGCAAGTGAGCTTTCCGGGTCTATTGAGCAGGGTACACATTCCATCAAAGAATTTGAAGTTATGGATATTATGCCCAATGGTCAGCCCAGGTTTGGGGTATATGATTCCCAGGGAAGGAGAATTTCGGGAGCAAATAATATCCTTTCCAATGGAGGTAAGCCATCAAAATGTTTGTGGTGTCATGAAACTAATATCCAACCTTCTTTTTTGCAAAGTCCTAAGGTAAGTGGGTACTTAACAACGGATGACTTTAATTCTTCGGTTAAGGCTGCAATGCAATCGTTGACATTATATAGAACTTCGTTGAACGGCGAAATTGACTTTACTGATGCTAAGGCCCATGAGCACCTCGAGAAGCTGTATATAAGGTATTATCAACCTTCACTAAAAAGGCTAGCCCAAGAAATGGGAGTTTCTCAAGTTCAGGCTAAACAAAAATTATTGTCCTATAAAGCTCAACTGCATGAAGAGTTTCCGGAAATGGGGCGATTGTATATCAGAAATGAGGTTCAGACTTTATTGGAATTTAGTACGGTTAGAACAGCCGTTGGAAGTAGAGAAACCGAAATAGTAAGCATTGATTTGCTGCCATGAAAGTCGACAAAAAAAACCTTAAACGAGGCAAATGGATTACTCAGGAAGGTGTTAGTCTTGCTCTTCGTTCCATAAACATTAGCCTGGTTTCACTCTGGGTGATCCGCACATCAGGAGTTGATATTTGGGGTGCGATAGTTACATTTTTAATAGCAGCCGAACTTATGTTTTCTGTGGTTAGTTGGGGACAAAGACCCTGGCTTATGCGTCAGTTTTCTACGATGCCAAAAGACATTAATGCGTCATGGTGGTTGGTGGTCATTTCCAGACTGATTTTGTTTCTTTTTATATCCTTCTTAGTTTCCTTTATTCCAATTCTTCAACCCTATTTGTGGGAATTGTATGCATTGGTATTTCTGCGCGTCGTGGCTGGGTCCATTGATCCCATAATTCAGTACCGAAGAAAATATTCCGTTTCCATTTTAAGTGAGAGCCTTTCCATTTTACTCTCCCTTTCCTTGTTGATTTTCTATTTTAAGGAAATATCCGTTGACAACATAATACTCTCCATAATCGCCGGTGCTTCCCTGAAACTATTGATATTGACAAAGGTGCTCCCGAAGTTGACCCTTTCAGGTATTGGATCAACAACTCTAATTAATAATTTGAAAATTTCCTGGCCCTTTTTTGCGCTGGCCATAGCAGGTTTGTTTCAAAGCAAAGGTGAACTGTATGTTGTAAATTATTTTTTAAGCGAAGCAGAAATAGGCTTTTATCATGTCCTCATTGGGTTCTTAATCATGGCACAGACGTTTGCAGGTATTCTTCTTGGGCCTTTTCAAAAGAACATTTATCGCTTAAAGCCGAATGAAGTACAAAACCTAAAAAAACCTTTTGTGAGATTGGGTCTGGCATCCACCATTGTGTTTTCAATTGGTTTATTCTTAGCCCTTCTTTATGTATATAAATTCACCCCATCACTAATTTATTTACCCCTTATTTTTCTGTACCTCATCCCGTTATATGCCTATTTAATCGAATGTCAGGTGCTCATAAAGCACAACTCAGAACAAGCCTTGTTAAAATTTAATTTAGTTGCGGCTATTATAAACATTGTATTGGCCATTGGTTTGATCCCTATTATTGGGGTAGTTGGAGCATTAATTAGCGGTATAATTTCAAGAATAATATTAGCCATCATGGTGGTTCATAAATCAGGTAAATTGCAGCTTATAAATGATTAGTGAAAAATTAAGAGTCTTAAATGCAAGAATGTATCCGGGTAAGGTATTTCAAAGCCCGAAATGGATTGTATTGGGTGTAAATAATGTATGCAATTTGCATTGCAAAATGTGTGATGTTGGTACGCAAAACCTGGAAAGCAATTTTGCTCAGAATTTGGTTGGAACACACCCTATAAATATGCCTTTACCTCTTATTAAGGACATTATTGAACAGGTGTCCGAAAATTTTCCAAAGAGTAAGCTGGCCTATGCATTTACTGAGCCATTGGTGTATCCACATTTGATTGAGTCTATAAGTTACGCAACTGAGAAAGGTCTTCAGTCAACAATAACCACCAATGCCCTTACACTTAGGCAGAAAGCCGAGCAGCTGGTAGAGGCAGGGGTAAATCACCTCTACGTGTCAATTGATGGGCCTCAGGAAATTCACAACGAGATAAGAGGAAATAAAAAATCTTTTCAGAAGGCAGTTGAAGGCATTCAGGAAATTAAGAAGTATAAGAATGCGCCAAAGATTGATATCATTTTCGCGATTACCGAGTGGAATATTGGATACTTGAAGGGATTTTTGGATAGCGTCAAAAATTTAGATCTGAACGAAGTATCGTTTATGCATACTCAATTTGCGGATCAATTGATGGCAGACAAGCATAACGAAAAATGGGGACATCTCTATCCGGCAACGGCGTCAAACCTGGAAGAAGTTGATCCCTCTAAGATGGACCTCGAACTACTTTTGAAGGAAATACAAGAAATTAAGAAAACGGAATACCCATTTAAGGTTACTTTTTCACCAGAGATTGAAACCAAAGAAAAGCTTGTTGAGTTTTACTTTCAAACCAATAAATTACTTGGAAAGCACTGTCATGCTGTATTTAGTAGTTTGATGATTAAATCTGACGGAAGTGTAATTCCAGCCCATGGAAGATGTTTTAATTTATCTGTGGGTAATTTGTATAAAAACGATATGACTGAAATTTGGAACTCGGAAACCTTTTCAAAGTTTAGGTCCAATTTAATGTCGGCCGGAGGATTATTTCCAGGATGCTCAAGATGCTGTAGTGCTTTTTAAAATGTTGGAAAAGCATGAGATTTAATATTATAGCCGTAACCATTGTCTTGCTCGGAACGTTGGTTCGAGTCCTTTTTGGTTTGAAATTTCAATATTGGAATTTGGCACCTGATCAGATTGCTTCCGAGCTTATTCTAAATGACCTGATCAATTCCCAGTTGTGGAGTTATGCAAAAATCATTCATTACCCACACGAAGGCGGCTCCATTCTGGTTTCTTTATTAGGGCTTCTTTTCAAGCCTTTGTTTCAGTTCAAGAGTTTAGTGATTGTTGCTTTTTTGTTAGACACGGTTTCAAGGTATGTTCAACTTGTGGTAGTAAATCGTGTTTTTGGTAAAAAAGCCATGTTGTATTTTGGTTTTTGGACCATTGTTGGAGTTCCTTTAATTCTTCCTTGGGCTGGACTAAGTTTCGGATTACATTCGATCTCATCCGTTTTTCCTTTCTTGTTTATTTACCTGATTCATAGAGTTCATTCAAGCTCCAAAGAATTTGTTGCTGACGGTATCTTTCTTGGACTTTCGGCTTGGTTTAGTTATACCAATCTGATTTTTGTACCGATTTATATTGTTTTTCTTCTCCATTCAAAAACCAAACTTAAGAACATGCTTTGGGTAGGCTTACCCCTTGGTGTTTTGGTTCTCTTTCATGTTGGCATTAGGGTCAGTTTTGACACAGGATTTGGATTATCTAAATTTAGTTTAGGTTCAATCCGCGGTGAGTCTTTCAACTTCTTTGAGATAGAAAGCTATGCTCGTATCACTAAAGTATACACCGAACATCTCACGCAAATCTCTCTTCTTGAAAATTTGGGTCCGATTTCAACTAAATGGGTTAGAATTATCTGGTATTGGATGGGATTGCTGGGAATCGTCTTGTTCATTCAAAGAAGTATAAAAGGAAAAAGCAAGTTGCTTATTTATCCGATCTTGGTATTGGCCGTGTATTTTGCTTTGTATGCCATAAGTCCTTTCTACCTGGAATGGCCAGACTTTGCACATTATATCAATGCAAGGCATTTTACCTATATCATTCCCTTGTTTGTGGCGATCTCCATTGTTGGACTTGCCAATAATCAACTCCCTGGGGTAAACCTAAAGAAGGCGGTAGAGTACGGGTTAGTTATTCTCATTTTTCCATGCATTTTTTCGGCATATGTGGCATATAAAAAAGAACCAACCAAGGCGATTTTGGCCAGACCAACAGGCTGGGTACTTGCGACCAAATTTGGACATTTGCCTGAGGAATTGATTCGTATAAACTCCAATCACATTTATGATGAGGATGAGATTTCGATTGGAATAGGGTGGGGAACAGCAACAAACTTGTTTGCTTCTCTAAATGACTCAACTACTGAACCGAAAATACTGAAGCCCAAAGTAGCGCTTGCATTGAAATTGTTATCCCAATACCAAGATCAAAAAGCCCTGGTATTTGAAGGAATGCAATATGCATTCTCATCTGAAGTTACTCCACGCCTGGATTCCAATATTTTTAATCATAGAATTAGACCTGCATGGAATGAAAAATCATCAGGTGAAAAGAAAGGTGAGTCGATAGTTGTTTTTCTGTAAGATTAATTACGAAAGCTTCTGAGCAGGCCTAACCAACTCAAAGACTTTTCTTTCAATTGGAAACCCAAACGAATTATTAGCCACTCTCCACCTACTGAATTGTTGAACCGGGTAAAACAATGGACGGCGCTTTCCATAACCAACCTTCAAAAAGAATTTGAAATTCTCAAAGAAATTATACATTTCGTCGCTTACCCATGGACCTGCCGATCCAATGTAGTCGAACGAAGCCCATTCTTTCAAAGAATTGGGAAGCTCATACCCGTTGGCAACCACTTCGCTGGTGATTTGCGAACCCGGATAAGGTTTGAAATAGAAGATAGGAGTTTCAAACTTGGGAGATATGGCATTGAGCTGTTTTACAACCGAAATGGTCGCGTCTAAACTTTTCTGGGTCTCATTGGGAAAGCCAACGATGAAAGGAAAGATAACTCCAACGTCAAATTTGGCACAACGTTCGGCCGCTTCAAAAACGTATTCAAGTTTGATGTCTTTTTTTAGCCAATCCATCATTTCCTGCGAACCGGACTCAACTCCAATAAGTACTCGCTTTAAACCTGATTTTTTCACTAGCGCAAAATCTTCATCAGTCATTCTATGGGCTTGATCAGCGCGCATTGTTCCCGACCAGAGTACATTCAGGTTGCGATCCAAAAACTCGTTTGCCATTTTTCGAATCCTTTTCGGATAGGTAAATAGGGTTTCGTCCTGAAAGTTTATTTCGTCGAATTGGTATTTGCTTTTGTAATATTCAAATTCCTCGCCCATACGCTCTGGGTCAACGGCCGAGTAGTTTCTGCCAAACACAAAAGGATCGGCACAAAACGTACACCGAAAATAGCAACCGGTTGAACTGATATAGTCAAACTGACGTTTTCCTTTTTTGGTAAAATAGGCTTCAACATCAATGAGGTCGTAATTGATTCGATTTAAGGTATTCATGTCCCTCAATAACCGGCCGGGGTTTTTAACTATTGAATCCTCTTTTCGAAAACAAATTCCTTTAATGTTATCCAGGGATGTTTTATTATCCAGAGCAGCTACCAATTCCTGGAACGTTTCTTCCCCCTGTCCTTGTACCGTTATATCAATGGTTTTTTCGTCTTCCAAGGTTTCCGTAGGAAACAAGGACGTGTGCCAACCTCCCCAAATGGTAGTTAGTTCAGGATCAATGGACTTTACCCATTGAGTCATTTCCAGTGCATCTTTAATGGGCTTTCCGGTAAGAACAGTTACCCCAAAACAAATGGCATCCTTAATGTGGTTTTTGATGGCCTGTTTTGCGTTTGGATCAATACGACCATCAACTATAATCACGTCATAAGAGTCATTATCCAGGTTTGACCCTAATGCTAAAAGCGCCAATGGCATGTCATAGAAAACCGTGTTGGGGTTGTATAACAGTATTTTCTTTCGGGTAAGCATTACAAGGAGGAAAAATACACAAAGTCATTTACCAAAATCAAACCTTCATCGTTTTATTTTAGTAGTTTTTCTAGCTCTTTCGCAGCTAGTTTATGCCCCTCCACATTCCAGTGATGGTCAATCTTAAATTCATACTTGGTTCCATCGGTGCCAAATCCTGACCGCATCGGTGGCTCCAGGTCAATTATTTCTACATTGTATGCCTTACAGGTAGTCTTAAAGAGATTAAAAAGTTTTCTTTCCGTGCAGTTGTCCAGATTGTTGGAATACATACAATCTCTTGGGCCATCCAGTAAAAAAAGAATTCGAGTATTCTTGAATTCAGTTGTAACCCGCTCAAGAAAATATTCTATAGCCAATTGAATTTCAGGCTTTACTTTTTCAAAGTCTTCAATTCCTGTAATGGTTTTGGGCTTTCTATTTTCATGTTTGTACGATCGTATAATCCTTCCCAATTTCAGGTTATAAAAAACGTATCGAACCAGTGCACTTTTCTTCCAGATGGAATTGGTTCCGGAGATAGTATAAGGTTGAATATTGTCATCGGTTACGTTTTCACCCTCAACATTAAACCTAAGGTAATAAGGCTGACGATTATTATGGGCAGATACGCTTTCCAAAAAGTCATTTGAAATGATGGTAAATACCATAACCTTTGGTTGATAATCTTGCTGAACATGCCGGGCCATATGCAGGTATTGGGAAAGTGGGGAACCTGATCTGCCAAAGGAGAAAACATCAAACCGACCAGAAAGCGATTGCTGTAAAAGCTCAGAAAAACGTTGGTTTACATCTACCTGAAATCCTTCGACATACGAATCACCAATTACGGCAACCAATGGTTTATCGCTTCGAATGTAGTCATAGGAATTGTTCCATCCCTGGGCATTGATATTCCACTGGGTTCGAATACTGGCATTTGTGCCAAGGGTAATTAAACCTGAGGACAACGAGGTATCGTATTTTAAAATTTGTGTTTCGCTATCGTAGAAAGATGTTGGGTATGTGGCAGCTGGAATAACGAATCGAAATACCAATTCAAGCAGTATAAGTGTAACCAGTGTGGTTGGAATACTGATTAGAATAACGGGTTTAAAATTCCTGAAAATTGAGCGCATTGGTCAACAAACTTAATGATATAAAGAAATGCTGTATGGTGAGAAGATTACCACTATTTTCGATTCGCGGAAATCACCCATGTCAAAAAGTAAAAAGATTATACTGTTTAACCCCAAGGCTGCCACCTACGGTTATCGAATTCCAAATTCCATTCTTCAGGTGGCTGCCAGTATCCACGACAAATATCAATTTGTGCTGATCGATGGGAATAGGGAAGATGACTCCTGGTCTGTTATTGAAAAATATTTGTCAAGTGGTGAATTTGGGTATTTCTGTTCAACAGTAATGCCTGGGCCTCAGCTTAAACAAGCCATTCCCTTTTCAAAGCGAATTAAGGAAAGGTTTAACGAAATGGTTGTGATTTGGGGAGGGTATTTCGCTTCGAATCAATACCAGAGTGCACTCGATTCGGGTTTTGTAGATTATATAATTGATGGCCCGGGAGATGTAGCTTTTCCTGCTTTGTTGGATTCACTAGGGGCAAATAAACCCATTGATGAAATCAAAAACCTAATTTTTAAAGATGCAAGTAAAATAATTAAGGGACCCAGAGAAGCATTGCTGAATCAAGACCAGTTGCCTTCACTTCCTTATGATGTACTCCATCGATTTTACTCCATTCCAGGCTATTTAAAAAGGACTTACCTTGGTAGGAAAACGATGGCTTACCATTCGAGTATGGGATGCCCTTTCTCTTGCTCCTTTTGTGCGGTTGTACCTATTTATAATGCGAGATGGAAGGCTAAATCAGCAGATTTGGTCTATCGGGATGTCAAATACCTGAAAGAAGAATATGGAGCCGATTCAGTTGAATTCCATGACAATAATTTCTTCACTTCTGAGAAACGGGTTGTAGAGTTTTCGAAACTGATGCTGGAGGAAGGTATGAATTGGTGGGGCGAAGGAAGAATTGATACGATTAATAAGTACTCCGATGAGAGCCTGGCACTTATGCGAAAATCCGGTTGTAAGATGATATTTCTTGGAGCTGAAACCGGTAATGATGAGGTGTTGAAGCAAATGAATAAAGGAGGTACTCAGACCGGTCAACAAATCCTTGATTTCGCCGCCAGGTTGAGGAAGTTTGATATTATTCCTGAGTATTCGTTTGTGCTTGGAATGCCAGCGGATACTCCCCAGCAGGTTATGCGCCAAATTGATTCTGATATCGCTTTTATAAAAGAGGTAAAGCGAATAAATCCAGATGCAGAAATAATTATTTACCTCTACAGTCCGGTGCCAACTGAGGGCTCTGAGTTGTTTGAAGCAGTTAAGAATGCAGGTTTTTCGTTTCCTGAAAAACTGGAAGACTGGCTTGACCCTTCCTGGGAAAATTTTGATTTGCGAAAAAACCCTTTAACTCCTTGGTTAACACCAAAAATGGTAGATAAAATTCGAAACTTTGAAACGGTAGTTAATGGTCGATATCCAACCTATACCGATCCTAAAATTACACCGTTTCAGCGTAAGGCTATGGGATTGATTTCTTCGTTTCGATACAAGAATAACCTGCTTAAATATCCTTATGAAATAAAGGCCCTACAGAAATTTTGGTTAAAATACAGGCAACCTGAAATAGAAGGATTTTAGTTCTGAATAATGTTTAGAAAGGCAATAAGGAAATCAATTAAGTTTGTGGTTGACCCTTGGCTTCGGTGGTCCTACAACCGATATGCTTCTAAGGATTTGAATATTGACTTTTTTGGTTGTAAAATAGTCGTACAACCTAGAATATTTCACCCCGGGTTATTCTTCAGCACCAAAACCCTGATTTACTTTTTAAAAACGATTGAAGTAAGTGGGAAAACTATGTTGGAGCTAGGTTGCGGAACGGGTGCTATTTCTGTTTGGGCAGCTAAAATGGGTGCTGAAATGGTGGCTAGCGATATAAACCCCAAAGCGATTGAAAATACCAGAATTAATGCTTTGAACAATGGAGTAAGTGTAAAAACGGTTCAATCCGATTTGTTTACAAACCTTATCCCCAATGAATATCAGATTGTTATTATAAATCCGCCATATTATGCTAAAAGTGCAGCTACAATTGAAGAGCAAGCCTGGTATTGCGGAGTTGAATTCGAATACTTTCATAAGTTGTTTGAGCAATTGACAGAAAAGTCTGTTGATACAGTCGTTTATATGGTATTATCAGAAGATTGCGATTTAGAAAAGGTTTATTCGATTGCTAAGTTATACTCCTTGTCAATGGATATTGTATACCGGCGAAGTACTATCTTGGAAAAGAACTTTATTTTTAGAATTGCAACGATCTAATATTTAATTTCGTGATATTGTTAGTGATTCTACCAACCATTTGCAGGGGGGAGGCGTCTCAACAAACAACCTTAAATCTGTATTAATTACATAAACTAAACGAGACATGGATGCCACTACGATTACCTAAATTTTGGCACTACTTTGTTATTGCCACGCTGCTGGATATTCTGGTCATATTCTTTTCTTTGAATTATGTAATTGGTGTAGATCCGTTTAGTGTGGAAGCTACCCCGATAATTGTATTTTGTTGGGTAATTTCCAATGCCCTGGTGTTTCCAACTTCCAATCAACGTTACGTAAGTTTTATTCATACCTATTACCGTATAGTCAAGCTTTATGCGTTGTTCACCATCATTTATTGGTTGGTATTAGTTATATTTTATGATGGATGGAATGCCAGTATTAGTATAGGTTACCTGAAGTTTATGTTCTTTTTGTTTTTACTGGTAATGATAGAGAAATCAGCCTTTGTTTCCGTCATACGATTTATTCGAAAACTGGGCTGGGGAACATCGCAATACATGATATTGGCTTATGCAAAAGAGGCCGTTTATTTTAGGAGGTCTCTAAGAAAAAAGACTCATGGAGGTTATCGGTTTTGTTGTGCCATTGAAGAGGGGCATCCATTTATAGAGAAAAACGATGTAGAAGAGTTTACTTCCGTGCTTAACGACCATAAGATTAATGAGATTTATGTATATCCAACCAATAAGAAAGAAACCTTCGACTTCATTCAAAAGGTTGCAAAACTATCAGGAGCAAATATTTTTTTGATTCCTATTGATACCGTAAAGCACATACAGTTTTTCAACTTTAGAAAAATCACATCCAGTTCTTATGAAGAAATTATGAATGGGCCACTCATTATTTGGATAAATCGCATGGCAAAAAGAATATTTGACCTTATATTCTCTACCGTTATTATTGTTTTCTTATTGTCTTGGCTGTTGCCCATTCTCGGTTTGTGCATTGTGTTTGAGAGCAAGGGAGGAGTGTTTTTCAGGCAAACCAGAAATGGTAGAAATAAAAAACAATTTAACTGTCTGAAGCTACGAACAATGAGGGCTAATGATGTCGCTCACAGCAAACAGGCTACCCGGTCAGATCCCAGAATAACAAAGGTTGGGGCCTTTCTTCGTAAAACCAGTTTAGACGAATTGCCCCAGTTTTTTAATGTTTTTATGGGAGACATGTCTGTTGTGGGACCTCGACCACATCCTATTTTATTGGATGAGAAATTCGAATCTCGTATCCCGGATTATAACGCTCGGTTTAGGGTGAAGCCTGGTATTACGGGATTGTCACAAGCTTACGGGTATAGAGGCGAGACTCAGAAATTGAAGGACATGACAATCCGAATAAAAACAGATTTTGTATATATCCAAAATTGGACATTACTATTGGATGTCCGGGTAGTTTTTCGAACCATTAGAACAGCCCTTTTATCGAGAAGTGAATCAGCCTACTAGCCTTTTTTGTTGGTTGCTATCAAGAATTAGTAATACAGAAATTAGGGTAAACAAGATGCTGCCAGCGTGGCGTTCCAGCCCGCTTTCAGTTAAGAAAAAGCAGCTTATAATAAGGAGAATGGAAAACGAAAACCTGTCTTTTTTAGAAATACCTAAGATGGTGCTAATCAGGATTAGCAGGGCAATAAGACCAAGTACTCCATTCTTCAACAATTCCTCGAAATATTGGCTATGTACATTATAATCCAGGTATCCTCGATCTTTGAGTTCAGGATTCCCAATGTATAGTCCCTTATTTTGATAAGCTTTTCTAAGTGTTTCCTGGGCATCACCCGTACCAACTCCAAACGCCATGGAATTACTTTCCTGGGAAAGGGTTTCAATAACTATATTCCAGAAGGTAATACGAAGAGTGAGCCCATTTAATGGTGTGTCGTACTTGTACTTTTCTTGACCGAGAACTTCCAGATCCTGATTAATGATCTCCGAAAACCGTGAGCTAATTCCTCCACCAAAGAGCATAAAAACAACTCCAATCACCGTAATCAGAACAAGCATTGCCTTTTTCTCCCTTTTTTTGAATTGTATCAACTGTAATGCTAGGAATAGAAATAGTGAAATAATCAGAATCATTTTTGATGAAAGGAGGATAAGCAGAATGGCTAAAAAAGAGAGCAAAACATAATAAAGAATTGTGTGGGCATTAAAAACAAGCGATTTGAATTTCATCAATAAAAAAATACTGGTAGCAACTACAACACTGAAGTAGATGGCATGTGCCCCAAGTTGGTTAGATAATTGATGGTAGTAGAAAACCGCAGAATCTTTGTTTTCAAAATAGTCGAAGCCGGACAATAGAATCATTGCCAAGCCACCCAATAATACGGAAGCCACAACTGAGAGTAAGATGGTCTTAATTTGAGATTTGCTTAGTTGTGTCCCAGATGCCAGAAATATGGGGAGTAAGGCCATTCCACCTTTTTTTTCCAAAATGAAAAGAGCTTCCTGTTCATTGGAGGAATTGAAATAGCCAACAACTTGTACCAAGTAGTAGATAATGAAAAATATAATCCAGGGGTTTGATTTTAAGTTAGCCCATTTTTCGTTGATTGGATTTGAGACTGCCGAAAGCAGGCAACAAATAAATATGAGTACTGAGTTTAAGTGGGCAAAATAAGGGAAGGTAAGTGCAACAGCAATTATTGAAAAGAAATAGGCCGTTTTAAGCTTTTCCATTGGTTAACTCCTCTATGACCTGAGCATACCCCTTAACAATAGCATCCCAGGTGTATTTATCTGTTATTTTCTTCCTATTGTCGGTTATCCATTGCATTTTTTCAGCTTTGTTGCTGGTTTCTATTGCGGTGGTTACGTCCTCTGGATTTGAGAAATAGTATGCTTCCCCTTCCAAAATAGCTTTATTAAAAGGATTGTCGTGTGCTGCCATAAGCGCTGATGAAGCCATAGCCTCAAGCAAGGAAGGGTTAGTACCACCAACCGAATGTCCATGAAAGTATAAGTGACAATGGTGTCGGATGTTATTCAGCTTGTCGATATCAAAAATACCTTCCGTAAACATCACTCCATTTTCATTTTGGTATTGCTCTTTCAGGTATCGACCATGAGGAGTTTTCTGTGTGTTTCCAACAACCACTAGTTTCCTGGAACGTTTTGATGTCAGGTACCCTTTTATAATCATTTCTATATTGTTCTCAGGTTCCATGCGCGCTACCAGCATATCGTATTCGCCTGGCTTCAGATTAAACTCGCTCAGTACTTCCGGGTTTGGATCACTAAAGAGGTGTGCGCCATAGGGAATAAAGGAAGAATCTTTTTTGTATTTCTTTTTTAGATAAGCCTGAATACCTAAACTGTCCGAAATAAGTCGATCACTCCCTATTACACCAAGCCATTCCGCCACCTTTAAAAACTGCTGAACGGGCTTGCTATACTTGCTTCGTTTCCATTCAAGCCCATCCATGTTGGTGGCTATTTTGCTTCCCTTCGGTAGGTACCAAAACCAAACGGTGCTACTGGTATACCCCAACTGAAAGATTAGATCGAAATTCCTTTTTCTGCTGTCTTTAATGCAATTGAGGTCGTAGATAAATTGCCCGAATGTGCCCATCTTGTATTCCGGGTCATGACAATGAATGATATTTACGCCGTTCCAGGTTTTTTCCTGATAGGGATGGTCGTGGGAGTTGTACACACTGACTTCATAACCCATTTTTACTAATCCCTGTGCCAGGTATTCAGCTAACTGTTCGAACCCGCTATAGTGGTTTGGAATTCCCCGAGACCCTAGTATGGCAATCTTTTTTTTCATTTGTTTTGCTTCAACGCAATGTTATAACCCTCTAGCGTTTTTTTAGCCGCATTTTCCCAGGTATATTGAGTAAGAATGCGATTTTTCAATGCTGAGCTTGGAGCCGATTTCAGGGCTTTTTCAATTTGCTCCCGAATAGAATTAACACCATCCGGATCACAATAATATACATCGTCTCCAAAGTAATCTTTAGTATCCCCTTTGTCAGTAATAACTAAAACACAGTCTTCGAGGGCGGCCTCCAGATTGCATAAACCTGTGGTTTCAAACCAACTTGCCGAAACATGAACTTTATGGCTCCGATATAGGTCTACCAGCTTGTCATGAGGAGCATGATCCAAAAAAGTGATGTTGTTTCCTGCTTCCAATTTGCATTGTTCGTAATAGGAAATGTGATTTGGCGCCGGTTTACCTACAATGGTTAACCTGGTATCAGAATTCTTGAGTGCCCGTATTATATTCAACTGGTTCTTGTAACTTTCAATTCTACCCACACAAAGTACTCCTGTTTTGTTATTACTATTATCTCCAGTCCTTTCAGGTTTGTTGATTCCATTTGGGACTACTACGTACTTCCCTCTGAAATTAAAAGCCTTGCCTAGACGATCAAATTCACTCTTGGAGTTAGGAAGAATAACAGAAGCTCGATTCAATGTATTTTCAATGCTTTTTCGTTGGCCTTGAAAGAGGTAGGGCAGGCTGTTAACCGATTCTCCATTTTTTATCCATCGGGCCAGCGTTTTAAAATATTCAGAGCGGTCTCGTCCAAAAACCCGGGTTATTTTTCCGATTATGTCTTTCCGATGCAACAAATCATATTCGCTGTAATCCACGAATATGGGTGAGATTACGT
Source organism: Crocinitomicaceae bacterium (assembly GCA_002713215.1). Classification (GTDB taxonomy): domain Bacteria; phylum Bacteroidota; class Bacteroidia; order Flavobacteriales_G; family Salibacteraceae; genus UBA2108. The sequence goes on along the minus strand of PAVO01000036.1, from coordinate 47,953 downwards.
AAGGGGTATTGGATTTCTTCAAATGAGGAAGAATTGCCGCCACCCGGGTAATATTAAAAAAATGGAGCAGGTCGTATTTATTGTACTCAACGGAACTTGAAGAAAGGCAAATATCAACCGAAACACCCATAGCTTCCAGGTGCTTTGCTGTTTGTTTCATTTGAACGGTATCGCCCCCCGGACCACTAAAAAGGGTGTCTCTTGAAATCATGGCTACCCTCATGATTGATCAGTTTTTAAGGTGGGTTTTGAACTTACCCTAAAATTCACCTGATCGAAATGGGTAAAACAGGGGGTAAAAGCTAAGACCCAAATTACATACTCGGCAATATTGGTTAAAAAGCTGCCTGTAAATTGGTATATAAAAATGTATATGAACAAGGTAAGCCGGTATAAATTGGTCCAAACCTTCGTCTTAAAAAAAAGATACCATTCAATTCCTAATCTAAGAATTAGGCCTACCATACCAAAAGTTCCAATAGTTTCACCCAGGGTGTTTGGAATTCGAATGGTCTTAGTTTCGTTTAAATCCAGATCGTAAAAAGCCCTAATAATGGCATCTCCCATGATCTTGATTTGTCCAATTCCGGCACCAAACCAGTAATTCGATACCTCGGCAATTTGAGTCGCAAGAACAAAAGCATAGTAAGTTCTACCCTGGGCACTTGTGTCCTTGCCTGAATAGAGATCTCCAATACGTTCAAACAAGGGGTTGGTTGGATAAAAAATTATTAATGCCAGGAGTGTGAAAATGGATACGACAACCAGGCCAGAGAACATATAAAAGACCCTTCTTTTGGTGATAAATGATTTGAAATTCAATGCAACAACCATTACCAATGCCATTACCAGTGAAGCAATAACACCCAGCGAAAATGAAAAGACAAGCGGCGTGAGAATCATAACCAACAGGCCGGCAATTGTTCTTATTGAGTAAGGCTTTAGTAATACCCCAAGTAAGTAATAAACCACAAAAGGGACCATTAATGTAGCATAGTAAGAAGGCTCATAGGTTAGAAGGCGAATTCTGGGAAACGAGGGCATATCAATGGTTAGGTTTTCAAAGGTCCAGAGCAATTCACTAAACGGGGTGAAGAAAATAAGCAGAGCCAGTAATACAGCCATGAAGTTGAAAACCATCAAATGAGCAAAAACCTTTTCCAACCCCCTGTTGTTCTTTACCCACCAATAGAAGGCAAAGCAAAAAATATAAACTGTGAAAAGAAGGATGGTGGATTTCGCATAATAAAAGTAATCTATCCCAATAAAAAAATGAATTATGGCCCACGGAGCCCAGGCAACGATAAAATAACCGATTACGTTTTTTTGCTTGTTTTTTAACAGCCAAAAATAGAATAGCGGTGTAAGCAAAATGGTGTACTGCATTCCCATGGGCAGAAGGAACCCATTAAAGAAAAAATAGATGATGGCAATTGGCAGAAACCTATCAAACTTCATTTTTCCACTTACTTGAATTACTTCTCCAATTTGAAATTAAGGGCCCGAATCCCACTTTTTCAAGATTTTTAATCAGGAACAAGGTAGCGGTTTGTTTGAAGAACCAGATGTAGTTTTTTAAACTTCCTCCCAAAATTGCCTGCTTAACCTCAAAGGTCTCCTGGCAGCTGCGGTACCAGTTTGCATCACTTACTCCATCCAAAGACATGTTGGTTATGGTCTCATTCCAATGAAAAAATGAAGCTCCCGCACTTTTACTTTTAAGAATGAGGTCATAGTCCAGGGCAATTTTTCTCTCGGTGTTAAAACCGCCTTCCTGCAAAATTAAATCCCTACGCATAAAAGTTGCCGGATGATTTATGCTCATTTCGAGGTCCAGTTTTTCGTGATTTCCAATACGAGTTAGTTTTTCTGTTCCTTTCGACCAATATTTTATATTGCCATGAACAATATCTGCCTTTGAGGCTATATTCTCAAATCTTTTTAAGACTCCGTCCTGTAACCAGTCATCCGCATTTAAGAAAAGTACATATTGGCCCGTTGCAAGTCCAACCCCCTTATTAAACGCTTCCGCAATGCTATTATCCGACTCACTGACCCAGCGCGTAACGGGCTCCTCAAATTTTTTAATGGTTGATAGGGTGCTGTCCGTTGAGGCGCCATCAATAATAACATATTCCATGTTTTCTTCAAGTTGGTCAACCACTGATTTGATGCAGCGTTCTATTGTTTTTTCACCGTTAAGAACAACGGTAATAATGCTCAACAGGGGTGTGGAATTTTGATTTTCCGGATTCATTCCTTACTGGGTGCAGGCTGTAGCCTTAAGCGGCACTGTGGTCTTTGCTTTCGACACGAATTCCTAGGATTAATCCTAATAGAAAGAAACCACCAGCAAAAAACAATATATGCCTTAATCTAGGGAAAATAGGCTTCTCACTGGGAGAAAACTCACTAATCATCTTTATCGATCTCAGTGTTTTCAATCGACTTTTTAAGGTTAAGTATTCGTCAAAAATGCGCTCACTTTCCTTATAAACTTCAATGGGATTGATAGGTTCACCGTAGATAAAGCCATTTCCACCTGATCTTGGTTCAATGCTTTTGGCAACAATTCCTTTTAAACTATCCAGGCGTTGCAATTCAATTTCGTGTTTTTTAATCTTCGAGGTGATTTCTACCTCATCGCGTGAACGCAATTCCGTAGTAAGTGGTTGAAATTCCAGGTAATTAATAAGGGCTTCCTGTGCGTCATTTAAAACTTCCGGCGAGTAAGTTTCAATATAAATGAAGAAGGGTTTACCTTCAGCAACCGTATCCTCATTAGAGGGAACCTCAAAATTTTGATCGAGGTACAAGATGGCAGAAATCTCTTCCGCCTGTTCCTGAGAGATGTTTAAAGCAGTTTTTAAGTTGTTGTGTGATTTATCGACAGTAAGCCGGGTTAAAGACTCAATAATGTTTTTAGAGATTTGATTCGTAGTGTGATTTGCAATTAATTGTACCGAAGCTGAGTATTTTTTATCGGCTAGAAAGTAGACCCCTAATCCTGCAATTAGACCAATAAGAGTTACACCTAGTATAAGAATCCAGCGATTTACAAGGGCCGACACCACTAAATTGAAAAACCTTCCAATCTTTTGTAGCCCCCCCACAAACCAGGCAATTAGCGGTTCAAAATCTACTTCCTCGTTATCCGATTTGTTCTTAATAGAATCTTTGTTTTCCATGGTGCTTAATGTGTAAGCAAATGTAGTTTTTTACCAAGTTTATATTCTCATTGTGTAATTCTTACCTTGCAGTAAATTTTATTCATGGGTTCACGTAGAAAATTCATAAAGAAATTGGGGGTTACCCTTCCAGCACTTTCCATTCTGGGAGTGCAGGCTTGCGAAGCAGAAAAGGAAACGAAGGGAGCTGTCAGTGTATCAAAGAAGGCAATAAAACCTGTCGTAATTTCTACTTGGAAATTTGGTTTTCCCGCTAACGAAAAAGCCTGGGAAACACTGGAAAGTGGAGGTAGGGCTTTGGATGCGGTTGAGTCAGGAGTTCAGGTACCTGAAAGTGACCCAAATGTGAGTAGCGTTGGCTATGGTGGATTACCCGATAGGGATGGGAATGTGACCCTCGATTCCTGCATTATGGACGAATCAGGTAATGCTGGGTCAGTTGCCTTTTTGCAAGGAATTAAAAATCCCATTCGGGTAGCCAGGTTGGTCATGGAAAAAACTCCACATGTAATGTTGGTTGGAAAAGGAGCACAGGATTATGCACTTTCACAGGGCTTTAAGGTAGAAGATTTGTTAACCGAAAAAGCTCGTAAACGTTGGGAGAAATGGAAGACTGATGCCAATTACCAGCCTGAAATTAACGTTGAAGATCACGATACCATTGGAATGGTTGCGTTGGATAAAAATGGGGATTTAAGCGGTGCCTGTACCACTTCTGGCCTTGCCTGGAAAATGCATGGTAGAGTAGGAGACTCACCAATAATTGGAGCAGCACTTTATGTAGATAATGAGGTTGGAGCTGCAACCGCTACCGGAAAAGGAGAAGCAGTGATAAAAACGGTCGGTGCGTTTTTAATTGTAGAGTTGATGAGACAGGGAAAATCTCCGCAAGAAGCCTGCGAAATAGCGATACAACGAATCATTGATAAGAATCCGGGTTCCAAAAATTTCCAGGTGGGTTATTTGGCTTTAAATAAACAGGGTGAAACTGGGGCTTATTCTATTCAGAAGGGATTTACCTACAATGAGTTTAACCCTGATAAAAAGGAACAAAACCAGGCCGAACATTATTACGAAACGGGTGTAAGAACGTATTGAGGTTTGTCCTTTCAAATATCTCATCGCATGGATTAATATTCTTTTCATCTTTGCTCCATGCCTCGCTCCAAGGAACAATTCGAAAAAATAAGGATTAGAACAAGAAACAAAATCCTTGCTAAATCCCTGGACCTATTTGCTACAAAAGGTTATGATAGTACTTCAGCTTCAGCCATTGCTGGAGCATGTGGTCTTTCTAAGAGCAGCTTATATCACCACTTTGAAAGTAAGGAAAGAATATTGATAACCATTCTTGAAAATTCGTATTACGACTGGAAGGAAAAATATGGAGTAGCAGACCAATTTGATGAGCCCCGGCAAGAGTTAAAGAGAAGCGTTTTGGCATCGGTTCAAAGCATCAAGGAAAACCCTAAGTTCTACAAAATTCTTAGCGAACTGCAGGAGAAACTCCCTGATACTGAGGAGATGCAAAAGTTAATTGCCAAAATAAGTTCAGAAAAAATGGCCGATTACGCTTCTCTTTTTAAAAAAATGGGATTTAAGGACCCATTGGATGAGGTTTACTTTTTCGGAGCGACCCTGTCCGGGGCCATTCGAGCATATTTAATAATTGGAGAAAATTACCCGATTGACGAAATAGTAAATCGGCTACTTAAGAATTATGAAATCTTTTAACTGACCAATCGGTCAGTTAAAAGATTAATAGTTTAAATTTGCATCATAAAATAGACTAAAGGGCTATGAAAACAGCAGCAGTATTAACGACCTTATTAATAATTGGATTTTATTCGGCCACTGGGCAGGACCTTACGGCCAAACAAATTGTAGAAAAAGCCAACAATTTAACGCTTGGAAAATCTGCTAAAGGAGAAATGGAAATGACCATTCAGCGTCCATCCTGGAGTCGTACTATAACCATGAAATCCTGGAGCCTGGGGAGGGAGTTTTCCATGATATACATTACCGGGCCAGCTCGGGATAAAGGACAGGTGTTTTTAAAGCGCAAAACCGAAATGTGGAACTGGATGCCCACCGTATCTCGTATGATGAAAATTCCAAGCAGCATGATGGGACAAAGTTGGATGGGGTCTGATTTTACCAACGACGATCTGGTACGGATGAACTCCATTGTGGAAGACTACAACCACAAAATTGTAGGAGAAGAAACCATTGGAGGCTACCCCTGTTACAAGGTGGAATTGATCCCAAAAGAAGATGCCGCTGTAGTTTGGGGAAAGCTGGAAATGTGGATAGCCAAGGGGGAGTGGTATACCCTAAAACAAACAAGTTATGATGAAGATATGATTCTGGTGAACACTATGACAGCCTCAGATATCAAACAAATGGGAAATCGAAAATTGCCAGCCAGGATGGAACTAATTCCTGCAGATAAAGAAAACCAGAAAACCATTTTTGTAACGAAATGGCAGGAGTTTGATATTGATATCGATGAAACATTCTTCTCTCAACAGAACATGAAACGCGTTCGTTAATGCGAGCCTATTTCAAATTGGCCTGGCGAAACCTTTGGCGCAATCGCCGAAGAACCTTGATAACCATATCAAGTATCTGTTTTGCTATGTTCTTTGGCTTAATGATGAAGTCAATGATCACGGGTACTTATGCCAATTTGGACAACGCCATGATTAAAAGCTCAACCGGCTACCTCCAAATTCAAAACCCAAAGTACTGGGACGATAAGAACATAGACAATTCGCTTGACCTGAATGGTAGCGACATAATGGAAGTGGTAAATTCCACACCCGGAATTGGAACCAAAGTTCCGAAGCTGGATTATTTTGCCCTGGCTTCAACCGGTAATATAACCAAGGGAGTGGCCATTATTGGAACCGATGCTTCGGTAGAAAAGGAGATGTCCAACATGGATACTAAGGTATTGCAGGGGCAATATTTTTCAGGAAAAGCAGGAGCCGCAATGGTTCCGAAAAACCTGGCTGAATATCTTGAACTGGAGGTTGGAGATACATTTGTACTGTTTGGGCAAGGATATCATGGCGTAACGGCAGCCGGTAAGTTTTGGGCCGAAGGAATAATCGACTTACGAATTCCAATGATGAATAATACCCTTATTTATATCCAATTAGAAGATGCCCAGTTCCTGTTTGGTGCAGAAGGACGCTTGACCCATTTGTCTATTATGATTGATGACCCCAACGAGTTGTATGCTATTCAAGAGGAGCTTACATCAAAAATTGATGCATCGAATTATAGGGTCATGAATTGGAAAGAAATGAATGCCGATTATGTACAAATGGCGAGCAGCAAAGACGTTTCGTCCGGGATTATGATCGGTATACTCTATCTAATTGTTGGATTTGGAATCTTTGGCACCCTATTTATGATGACCTTGGAAAGGCGAAGGGAGTTTTCAGTAATGATTTCCATAGGAATGAAACGGTTTAAACTTTCCATTGTGGTATTCATCGAAAGCCTTTTGCTTGGTATGGTAGGAGGGTTAGCTGGAATTGGTTTGAGCTTACCCTTGTTGGCTTACCTTCATAAACATCCCATTCCACTTTCAGGTGATATAGCAACTATGTATGAAGCTTATGGTGTAGAACCTGAGTATCATTTCGCTTTTGCAGCGGATTTTATTATCAATCAATTTTTGGTCATTTTTATATTGTGTGTTGTGCTTTCTATAGTTCCAATCATAAGTGTAAACAGACTCAATTTTGTTAATGCATTAAGGGGTAGGTAGTATGTTGATTAAACTGGCATGGCGAAATTTATGGCGTAATAAGCGAAGAACCTTTCTTACCGTTTCCAGTATTGCATTTGCCGTGCTCATTGCTGTTGTCATGCGCGGTTTTCAGCTGGGTACCTACGACAACATGATTGAAGGAACCTTAAAGGCTACCTCCGGTCATATTCAAATCCAACATAAGGATTGGTATGATGACATGACCATTGATCGCATATTTGATTATACCGATGAGGTAAAAGAGATTGTCGCTAGCGATCCGGATGTAACTGCTTTCTTTCCACGGTTTCAAAATTTTGCCCTGGTTTCAAGCGGAGTGCATACCAAAGGAGTTCCGGTATTTGGAATTCTTCCAAAGTTGGAAACACAAGCTACGGCGCTTAACGAATTATTGGTTGATGGCGACTACCTGGAAGACAATGACAGCGGAGTTCTGATATCCAAGGAGCTTTCTAAATTTTTGAATACTCAATTGGGAGACAGTATAGTATTGTTTGGCCAGGGATATCATGGAGTTACGGCCGTTGGAAAGTACAGGATAAAAGGGGTCTTTGATTACACTTTCTCCACATTGGGGAATGCAGTGGTTTATATGACTTTGCCTCAAGCTCAGGAGTTGTACGGAGCCTATGGAAAGATCTCCACCTTAAGTATTAATCTAAAAGATAAGGACCTGGCTAAAAAGGTGAGAAAGAGGTTTGATGAAAAGTTAAGTGGAACCGAATTGATTGCCATGAAATGGGAAAAACTGAATAAGGCACTTCTGGAAAATATACAGGCCGATAGTGTTGGAGGTTTAATCATGATTTCCGTTTTGTACATGGTTATTGGGTTTGGGATTTTTGGAACTTTATTGATGATGGCAGCCGAAAGGCGAAGGGAATTTTCCATCATTAATTCCATTGGAATGAAACGAAGCAAGGTAATGGCTCTGGTGGGAATGGAAACCGTGTTTTTGGCATGTGTTGCTGTATTAGCAGGTATGGTGGTATCCATTCCAATTAAGGTCTATTTTTTCTTTAATCCCATTCATTTCACAGGAGAGATTGCCGACATGTATGCACAATACAACATTGAGCCAGTAATGATTATGTCAGGTGAACTGGGTTATGTTTATGATCAGGCTTTTGTTGTTTTAATTCTGAGTTTGGTGTCCTTGTTAGCACCACTCAATTTGATCAAAAATTTGAATGTTGTCGATTCTTTAAGAGGGAGGTAATATGTTGTTGAAAATTGCATGGAGAAATGTTTGGCGAAACAAATCGAGAAGCGCTGTAGTAATGATGGCTATTGCCATTGGTATAACAGCTGCTATTTTTTTTGCCGCCTTTATGACCGGTATGGTCAATCAACAAATCGATAGAGGAATCAAAATTGAATCTTCTCACTTTCAGGTTTGCCATCCTGATTTTACGATGAATGAAGACCTTGGAATGCACCTTCAGGGAAGCGACGAAATAATTGAAACATTAAAAGCAGATCCCACTGTAAAATCAGTGACTTCCAGGGTTATTTCCAATGGTATGGCTTCTACTGCGAATAAGGCCATGGGCGTACGAATTTTGGGAATAGATCCAGACATTGAAAAACAAACTACGCAGCTATATACCAAACTGGATACAGGGACCTATTTCGAAGGAAAATCCAGAACAGCTCCAATCTTGATAAGTCGCAAACAAGCCGAAGAACTCAAAGTCCGGTTAAAATCAAAAATTGTATTGAATATGCCTGATCTGGAGGGAAACGTCTCTTATGGTTTATTTCGGGTAGTAGGAATTTATCATTCCGGTAACGGAATCTATGATGGAAGTACTGTTTTTGTACGAAAACAAGACCTTCAACCACTTGTAAATCTACCCGATGGGCAAGTTCATGAAGTAGCCGCGATGATCAATGATTTGGAGCAGCTGCCAATAATAATCGATGGATTGGAAAAGAAGTTTCCAGATTCAAAAATCAGGGATTGGGGAGACCTTTTGCCCACAATGAAAATGTATTCCGGTTTTATCGATCAGTTTAATTTCATTCTACTCACTATAATTCTAATTGCCTTGATCTTTGGAATAATTAATACCATGCTTATGGTCATTATGGAAAGAACTCACGAAATTGGAATGTTGCGAGCGGTGGGAATGAGTAAGATGCGGGTGGCCAGTATGATTATTTTGGAGACCGTTTTCCTCTCCCTGGTTGGTGGTGTGTTGGGGTGTATTATGAGCTTTGTTATTGTAGCCTGGGTTGGCGATGTAGGAATCGACCTGTCCGATCAAATGAGTGGGGTAGAGGATTTGGGATGGAGCCCAATTATTTACCCGGAAGTAGAATTCAGTTTCTATTTTCAAATAACCATAGCGGTAATTGTTACGGCAATTATTGCCGCATATTTTCCAGCTAAACGAGCAATTAAGTTGAATCCCGCGACGGCAATTCGCGAAATGTAGAATTTGAAAATCTCAAGAAAATGGGAATTATTAAAATATCAGACTTAAAAAAGACGTATAACGAAACAACCATTCCGGTTCACGCTGTCAATGGGATTGATCTTGAATTTGAAGAAGGAGAGTTTGCTGCACTGGTTGGCCCTTCCGGATGTGGAAAGACAACTTTCCTAAACATGCTGGGAGGATTGGAACAGGCTACCGGAGGATCAGTGGAGATTGCCGGAACAGACTTATCAAACCTAAAGCCTGCCGAGTTAACGGAGTTTAGGCTTAAAAACATCGGTTTCGTTTTTCAGGCTTATAACCTGATTCCAGTGCTTAACGCTAAAGAGAACATTGAGTTTATCATGCAATTGCAAGGACACTCTGGTGTAGATAGCGAAGCCCGGGTAGATGAATTAATAGAGATTCTTGGAATTGCAGATCAAAAGCTAAAGCGCCCCAGTGAAATGAGTGGTGGGCAGCAGCAACGGGTTGCAGTAGCCCGGGCACTGGCATCTAAACCCAAGTTTGTATTGGCCGATGAGCCGACCGCAAACCTGGATAGTCATTCTACTGAAACGCTGCTCGACTTAATGAAGAAACTGAACGAGAAGGAAAACACCACCTTCATTTTTGCAACCCACGATGAGCGGGTGATGCGAAAAGCCAGGAGAATCATTCACATGGAAGATGGTAAGGTGCTCAAAGACGAGCGGAAATAACTAAATCGTGAAAGGCTGGGCTCTACACTCATTACTGATTGCTTTTACTATCGGAATAGGCTTGTGTTCATGGGCTCAGGCTCCATCAGAAAAAAAGACCATTTGGAAAAACATGCAGCTGAATGGCTATGTCAAAAACCTGACCATAGTAGCCGTTCCACCCAACAGTAGCACTGCAACTTCCAGCCAATGGCTAACGGACAATCTTATTCATAATCGATTCAACTACAAGTGGTTCATCAATAAGAATTTCACATTTGAAGCGGCCATGAGAAACCGCTTGTTTTTTGGTGAAATCCATAAACTGAACTATACCCTAAATCCATTTTATGAAGAACAAATGGATAAGGATGTTAGCTGGTTGGACCTAACCACCGTTTGGGCTGCCGACACCTCGTACATGCTTCACACCACCTTCGATCGAATGAATTTTCAAGCAACATTTGGCAAGTTGGAAGTTAAACTAGGGAGGCAACGCGTCAACTGGGGAACCAGCCTGGTTTGGAATCCCAATGATATATTTAATGCCTATTCTTTATTTGATTTCGACTACGAAGAACGACCAGGAACAGATGCTGCTGCAATAAAATATTACACCAGTTCTTCGGCAGAAGCAGAAATTGTTTTTGCCCCTTCTGATAGTATAGAAGGTACGACTTCTGCCATTAAATATAAATTCAATAAAAAAGGATACGATATTCAGGCCTTTGCGGGTTGGCAAAAGAGGTTTTGGGTAGTTGGCGGAGGCTGGGCTGGTGAAATAAAAGGCGCTGGTTTCCGTGGGGAATTAACTCAATTTGTGCCTGCCTATAGTTACATGGCCTTTAATCCACAATTGGTAGCAACTATTGACTTCGATTACACCTTTAAAAACTCCCTTAATCTGTCAGCTTCTTACTTATACAACAGCGAAGGGTTGGATACCAAAAATGGAAATTACGGTGCTTTCTTTGTAAACAGGGAATTGTCTGCACAGTTGCTGAGCCCAACCATGCACAGTATTTATGCAGGAGCAGGCTATCAATTTGCACCTATGTTTTATGGTAACTTCTTCTCCATTCTCAATCCTTCCGATTTGTCCTTTTTTGTTGGCCCTACTGCTATGATTACCGTGTCAAATAACTTTGAGGTGCTGCTAACCGCCCAATTCTTTTCGGGAACACCAAATACGGCTTACGGAGACTACGGGTCTCAATACTATTTGAGGTTTAAGTGGAATTTTTAAATCGCATAACCTTCGTTAATAGTGATTGGTTCAATATAGTTACGTTTAATATTCATTTCAACATCTTTCAATTTTATTATGTTTGATGCTACTGCTGAAAGATGGCCCGAATCGGAAAATTATCCCTGAAAATCCTTCTTCTCTCTGGAATCATAATTGGGATTTTGATTCCATTGCTATGGAACGGTCACTTACTTCATGTTCCATCGCGAGAAACGATTAAAGGTTTTCGACTTCCTGAGGCGTCAGAGATATACACTTCAGACGGTGTTTTATTAGGAAAAATCTATTCCGAAAACAGAAAAATTATTTCCATAGAGGATATTCCTAATGATCTTATCAATTGCCTGATAGCAACTGAGGATAACAGATTCCATGAACATAACGGGGTCGATTGGATTGGTTTGATACGGGTAGGAATCAAAACAATATTGATGGGCGAACATACAGGAGGGGGAAGCACAATCACCCAACAACTGGTTAAGAACCGCCATCCAAGAGTTTCATACGAATATAATTTCCTCCCCTTTCATAAAATCAGAGAATGGATTACAGCAGTGAAGATGGAAAATATTTATTCCAAAGAACAGATTCTTGTGCACTATCTCAATACAGTACCGTTTGGACACAATACGTTTGGTGTACATACAGCAGCAAAATACTACTTCAATAAGTTACCATCTGAGTTACAAGTTCACGAAATGGCTGTTCTCATAGGAATGCTCAAGGGAACTACGCAATACGATCCTCAGAGAAATCCGAAGGGGTGCCTTACGAGGCGGAATTTAGTTCTTAAGAACATGCATCAACAGGGGCATTTGACAAATAAGCAATACAGAAATGCCATTGAAACTGAACTCTCATTGACACAGAATAGTTTTAAATTGACTTTTGGGTCCTATTTTCTTCAACATATCATTACCACCGTAAAAGAAATGTGTGGACCAAGTGGAGGTAAATTAGGGTTATCCGTCGATCCCAATACGGATGGGCTAAAGATATATACTACTATAGATTCAAGGGTACAGTTGCATGCCGAAAGTGCTTTGTATAATCATATGGATTCACTACAGTTACTTTTTAATGAGGAATGGTCGGAAGAAAGGTGGCGTGAGGAAAAGAGTACCCTTATTAAATTGCTTCAACTTAAAAAACATCCTGGGTATGAATCTGTAGGTGAAGCATTGGAAAGTAACAACTCCCTGACTATAGAGGAGGACTCAATGCTTAAAAAAATGAAAACCGATTTGACAAGCCTAAGAGCTGGATTTACCTGTATTAAAAACTCGGGAGAAGTGCTGGCCTGGGTAGGGGGTAGAGACTTTAGTTATTCTCAATACGATCATGTAAAAGGTACCAGACAGGTTGGCTCCGTTTTTAAACCGATTGTTTATGTTACCGCAGTAGATCAGGGAGTTAACATTTGCAATTACTTCAAAAACGAAAAGATTTCCTATAGTCAATTTCACGATTGGCAGCCCAGAAATGCAAGTGATCGATATCAAGGAGCCTATACTATGAAAGGAGCATTGACCTGGTCGCTTAATGTGATTTCGGTACAGGTGATGCTTCGCGCCGGACTGCGTGATGTTTTAAACGTTGCCAAACAGATGGGTATCAGAGCTGACTTGCCAGAGGTAGGAAGCATTTCACTGGGCACTCCCGATATAAGCTTATACGATGTTGTAAATGCATACACCTGTTTTCCGAACGATGGTAAGCGAGTTCACACCAAATATCTTTCGAGAATTCAATTGCCTAATGGTAAAGTGATTTACAGTGATGAAACTCATAACGTAGAGGAGCTCTTTACAACCAACGTAGCTGCCACAATGACCAATATGATGGAATCCGTTGTAAATAGAGGTACCGCCAGTGCATTACGAACGGAGTATGGGCTAGCCGGTCCTATTGCGGGTAAAACCGGGACAAGCCAGAATCAATCTGACGGTTGGTTTGTAGGTTACACACCTCAGGTTACCGCAGGAGCCTGGGTAGGAGCCGATAGCCCTGAAATTCATTTTAAATCACTCGAAGAAGGCGCCGGAAGTAAAACGGCGTTACCTATTTGGGCAGGGTTTGCCAAAGAACTCCAGAACGATCCGGAACTAGCATATCTTCTGGAAGGGGAATTCACTCAACCTTCAAGAAAGGCTATGAGATGTTTGAACCAGCCAATGTATCGGCCAAAGTTTTGAAAAAAGAAGTTGATTTAAATAACAGCTGGAAAGTAAATATTTCTAATTCGCAATTAAACTCGCTTGCACCATTCTGATTTCTCCAAAAGAATATTTGCCTTTAAAGGCAGCATAGATTTCTTTGATTCCTTTCTTGGACTTGGAAAGGGAAAGTGAGATTACGTCAACCGTGTCTTTTGCTAGAAGTTGATCTATAGAAACCTTCTTTTCTTGAATTCCTCGTACCGCATGGCCTTCAATGGTAGAAACTGCCATGTCGCGAGTCTTTGCAATTTCTTTGAGACTCTTGCCTTCTTTAATCATGGAGTAGGTAACCCGATAAGTTTCTCCTTTTTCTTTCTTGGGGCCAGTGGATTTCTTTTTCCTTTTTCTGCCGCTCTTTTTGGAAGCTAAATCAGGATTCTTCTCTGCAAGATCACGGGCTTTCTCAAGGTAGGATTGTCTGCTTTTAATCCGGTGAATGGTGTTAGGGTTCGACTTGTCAATTTCTCTTCCAGCCAATACACAGTCGGTTACATAAGCAGCTTTTTCAATTTCAGCAATGGTCTTAACCAGCAATTGATCAATTTCTTCCAATCCATTTCGGTAGGTTTTGGTTCTGGTAAGTTGTTCCACCTCGGCCAAATGATGAAGCAGCTGCTTTTGAACTTCTTCCAGGAAATTGAGGTAGTAGTCACTCCCTTTCTGAAGCCGTTCCTGCAAGTTTTTGTGATCGTTTTGATTCAACAATCGAAGCAATTGGTTTTTGAATTTTTCTGTAGTTATTTTTTGCATTTGGAAATTGGACCGAATACTGGGAATGGCCATTCGCATACCCTCCAATTCAAATTCCAGCGAAGATTTTTTATCGCGACCGAGGTAGTCCAATAATTTTTCAATCGGAGTGAAATCAAATGTAACAGCTAATAGTCGTTGCAGAAATTGAATCTGGTGGTTGGCTAACAATTGAGGTAATTGCTCCTTTTTGTATTGACTTCCAATGTACGTCAACACATTGACGTCATTGCTCAACGAATGCGTATTAATCTTAGTTCTTAACATTAAACCGTCGAGGCTTCGCAATCGGCTCAAGGCGACATAAACCTGTCCAGAAGCAAATGCCTGCCCTACGTCAATAATGGCCTTGTCAAAGGTCAGGCCCTGACTCTTATGGACTGTAACGGCCCAGGCTAATTTTATGGGATATTGACGGAAGGTACCAATGACCTCCTCTTCCAGGTCTTTGGAGGTTTCGTTGACCGTGTATTTCTTGTTTTCCCATTCTTCACGACGAAGCTCATATTCTTCGTCTTCGCCATTCATAATTACTGTTATGTCTCCATGAGCCAATGAGGTTACTTTGGCAATTTTTCCGTTAAAAAACCGTGCGTCTCCACTCGTATCGTTTTTAATAAACATGATTTGAGCCCCCACTTTAAGTTCCAGGCTTTCTGCCACGGGAAACAAGTGTTCGGGAAAGTCACCGTCTGGTTCAGCTTCGAAAAACTGTGACTTGCCTTCCAGGTCATCCAGTTTTTTTCGGTTGATGTTGTCCGCCTTATAGTTGTGCGTTGTAAGGGTTATTACCCCTTCGTGATTATCAATTTCAGCTTCTGTTTTGTAGTGTCGATTCAACTCGTCAATGTCTGCCTGGGTAGCTTCATTATTCCTCAAATTATTGAGAATGGAAATAAACGAATTGTCTTCCTGCCTAAAGATTTTATCCAGTTCGATGTAGGTGGGTTTGTCTTCCCGGAGTGCATGCGCCTCAAAAAAGTGCATACTTGGGTAGTAGTTCTTAAGCACTCCCCATTCCCGATCCTGAACTATGGGGGGAAGTTGAAACAGATCACCAATAAACAGCACCTGTGCTCCCCCGAAACTGCGATTGAAATTCCCTTTTACACTTCGCATACGATAATCAATGGCATCCAGAATATCGGCCCGAAGCATACTTACCTCATCAATAATTAATAAGTCCGCTGCACGTAATACTTGCTTTCGAATGCTGTTCAATGGATGTTTTCTGGCCAATGTATGTTGGGTATAAAACCGGGCATCCTGTCCAAAGCTTCCAGCTGGAGATCGGTCGGGAATAAAAGTACCAAAGGGAAATAGAAACTGAGAGTGAATGGTTACTCCCTGGGCATTTAATGCGGCAATGCCTGTCGGTGCTACAATCACAAAACTTTTGTGGGTTTTGTTGGCCAGGTTTCTTAAGAAAGTTGTTTTTCCGGTACCTGCTTTTCCAGTCAGAAAAATATGACTGGAAGTGTTGTTGACGAACCTGGCTGTTAGTTCAATTAAATCAAGTTCTGTTGAGGTCGAATCCATATTTCGAAAGTAGGGAATTACCTTCAATCACTTCAAGGTTCATATTCGCCAATTGACTAAAAATTTATGGTGTCGCAGAATATTGTAGGTT
Organism: Crocinitomicaceae bacterium; assembly: GCA_002713215.1. Taxonomy (GTDB): domain Bacteria; phylum Bacteroidota; class Bacteroidia; order Flavobacteriales_G; family Salibacteraceae; genus UBA2108. The sequence goes on along the minus strand of PAVO01000036.1, from coordinate 32,009 downwards.
AAAAACTACCACATAAAAAGACCGTCATTCCTACGTCCGCGTGTTGCTGAAGCTTTTGCGGAAGCATAAAGCAGGAATCTCAAAAATAATGTTCGAGATTCCTGTTTCCGCTTCGTTACAAAGTAATGACGACTATTTCTGCATTATTCTACAATGGCACTTAAAAATTCTATTTTTAGTCGAGCAAAAAAATCTTGTTTTAGAGCTGATTATGGAATTGGAAAATCGAGGTAAATGTTTGAATTGTGGTTTTGAACCAACCGGAGATTTTTGTGCTTCGTGCGGTCAGAGTTCAACTGTATCTAGGATTACCATAAAAGAAACCTGGGACCATTTTCTAAGCTCTGCGTTCTCGTTTGAAGGGCCATTGCTCTATACCATTAAGCAGCTTATTCTATCACCAGGAGCCGTGTTTAGGGAATTTGTTGGTGGCAGAAGGAAGCAATATTACAAACCGGTAGCTTTTTTCATCTTAACCTCCGCATTGTATATAATCGTTCGTGCAATTATTGGATTTAACCCGTTGGAGGGAGCCATAGATCCTAAGATTGACCAAAGTACTAACGAAGTCATGCGGAATATAGGAGTTGCCTCCCGTTTTATGGTCGACAACATCAACAATATCATGTTCTTTTTGGTTTTTTCACTGGCATTGGTGTTTAAAATGTTTTACAGCAAAAGGTATAACCTGGCCGAATATGCTTCAATGGGTTTTTACATTACCGGTATTTATATTCAGGTGGGTATTTTATTCATGCTGTTTTCTCAGTTTGTATTTCGAATAAACAACGGCTATCAGCTTATTTTCCTGATATTTTATGTTATTTATTGTACACGTTCTTTAATCGCAGAAAGCTCGTTTTTGTCTTACCTCAAATACGTATTAATAGCCTTGTTCGGAATTCTACTGTATATGATTTTTGGTTTCGGGTTTTCCTATTTATGGGTTTCGGTTTTTTAAAAATGAACCAATTTTAATATAATGGCAATACAGAAGAAAGACATCGATTTACTCAGCGATCAGCCAATAAGCTCAGTTGAGGAAGACGAATTTGGTAGAAAGGATTTTGTGAATTCCATTGCGGAAATCATTCATAGCCAAGCAACCCAGGTTAACCCAGAAAATAAGAAAGGGGTTAAGAATATAGATGAAAACATGATCATCGGAATCTACGGAGAATGGGGGTTTGGAAAGTCCAGTATTCTAAACATGCTTAAATCCAATTTGGAGAACGATAGACAACTTAAAACCGTCTATTTTAATCCTTGGATGTATGGCTCAGAGGACCAGATTATAATTTCTTTATTTAATGTAATTATTGAAAATTGTGGACTTAAGGGAAATGAATATAGCGAGTTTATTAAATGGATGAAAAAGTACTACCCCTTGGTTTCTGCCGTAAATGCTACTACAGGAAGGTTTATCGAAGGAGTTTTAAAGACATTTGGAGATGATACCTGGAGTTCAAACGCTTCATACTGTAAACAGCAGATAGATAGAATTTTGTCTAGCACGGCCAATCCATTAGTTATTTTTATTGATGATGTAGACCGATTGAGTAAAAGTGAAATACAAGTATTATTTAAAACGCTAAGGCTCATTGCCAGTTTCAAGCATGTGATTTATGTGATTGCCTGTGATTTTAATATGGTAGCGCGGTCAATTAAGGAGAATTATGTAGACGGAAGTGTAGAAGATGGGAAATCTTTTGTCGAAAAGATCATCCAAATTCCAATTCAAATACCTCAAATTCATTCAGATAAACTTTTCGAATATGCCGCTAATTATGTCGAAATGACCACTGATGTGAATATTAGGAACGGAACCATAAAAGGGCTTTTTGAACATTATTTCCATACGCCACGTGATGTTAAGAGACTAATTAATTCATATCGATTTGCGCAAATCTCAATAGGTGATAAACTGGTCCCGCAAGACTTATTTGCACTTGAACTTATTAGAGTAAAAGTTCATGATTTATTTGAGATAGTAAAAATATATTATCTGGCTACTAAGTCTTTAAGCCCAGATTCATTTTATAATAGGGGTGTTAGATCTTATGTAAATAAAAACCATCCAGAATTTCTTAAGAACGGTTCAAGTTTTGACTCTGAAAATCGTGAGGTAGCAGTGTTCGACAGTGTCTTTAGATCTTTATTTGGTTCAGGTTTGGCGACGTTAGCCTTTAAGAATATCGCGAATCCGGCAGGTTCATCCTTACCATATAGAAAGCATGTAGAGCAAAACCGACATCCAAATAAATTATCTCTCAGGAACCCAGAAAACTTAAAGACCTACTTCGAATTTGTTTCGAATAATAATGATGTCCATGATGAGTTGAACCCAAGTTAAATCCCCATTTTTGATCGATGGAAAACCTCCTCACTTCTTTCTACCTCAAATGGCCAGAGCACATCAACGCATGCCTCCAGGCATTGAGCCATTTATTGGTAAACTTTGACCCTGATATTCAGGAAACCACCAAATACGGGATGGCCTGTTTTTTATATAAGGGCAAGCACAAATTCTACCTGGGAATTGATTTAAATCGAAAGAGCACCTCCGCTAAAGCTAATGGCGATTCGCGGAAAGAACCCTATGTATTGTTTGTTGATGGCAATCGAATCAATGACCCCAGGTTGGAGCAGGGGAGCCGAAAGCGTATGAAGATTTATCGGGTAAATCCCAATCAGGACATTAACAAAGAAGAGCTCTACGAATTATTAAAAATTGCCATTGAACTGCCTAAGAAATGAATCAAAATGTATTTAAATCTTTTCCTGAATTAAGTACGGAAAGGTTGGAGTTAAAAGAACTCGTTAACCCCAACCTGGATCATCTGTTGGAGATTACTTCGTTTAATGGCAGGGCCAATAATCATAAAGAAGTAGTTGAGTTGGTAAAGAATGTTACGGATGGTTTTAGCAAGAAACGAATGATTACCTGGGGAATTTATAAGGGGCCAGAACTTATCGGAACCATAGGTTATTATCGAGGTTTTGAGAATGATATAGGAGAGGTCGGTTATGTTACGCGAGAACCTTTTCGAAGAAAGGGATACATGTGGGAGGCATTAATTCGGGTTCTAAATTTTGGGTTTAAAGACTTGGACCTGAAAATGATAACGGCATATACCACTGACAGCAATGAAGCTTCCATTGGGGTGATCTACAAAATGGGATTTACAAGAACCGAAGAAATGAGTGGAGATCACCGACGCTATGAACTTCCAAGGGAGAAAGCTGTATTGTAAGCCATGAGAAAGGGTACTTTTTTTATTGCTTTGATGCTTTGGGGTTTGCTTTGCTCCATTGATGCTAGTGGGCAAAACTTTGAATACGTTTATCGAAATCCAGCAGATAGTTCATTCAATTGCTACCTGAAAATATTGCCAAAAGGTGAAATAAAAGGCATGGTAGTTCGTGACTATTCGAGCTTACCCAAAGGGGAACCAAAAAGTCGGTACAACATCATGAACCTCTGCCTTGAAAATGGATTTATCTACTTACTCACCAATACCTCAAATCTTTTTCCGGAATTGTTTCTGGACGAGGCCCCCATGGTTTTATTGGATCAAATTATTCAAGAGGTAGTTGAGGGAAACAAGGTTCCGAAAGAAAATATTTTTATCGGAGGCATATCAGCCAGTGGAACACGTGCTTTGCGATTTACACAGTTTTGTGAACAGGGGAAATCTAAGTTCGGACTTAAAATAGCCGGTGCTTTTGTGTGCGATTCTCCATTGGATAACGAACGGTTTTATCGCTCCGCAAAAGACATTTTAGAAAGAAATCATCCGAAGGGAATGAATGAGGAGGCCAACTGGATGTTGGAGTTGTATCCCAAATACCTTGGTGGAGGTCCGGACGAGTACATAGAGAATTATCGAAAGGCTTCCGTCTTTTCCGCTACGGATAAGGCAATGACTTCAGCAAAAGATTTCAACTATGTTCCCATTATCCTATTTCACGAAGCCGATATGAATTGGTGGACCTATGAAAGAAACGCAACCTATTCCGATATTAATGCGGTGGACCATGTTGGTTTTGCAAGGGCACTTAACAATGTTGGAAATGAGGATGTAACCCTAATCGAAACCATGGGAAAGGGATTTGATAAACAAGGAAATCGAAACTGTCACTCCTGGACCATTGTCGATGAAGAATTATTGATGCAATGGATAATTAAGCGATCCAAATAGCGTTAGCACTTTTATGAGACACCCCGATCAAATTCACTTTTCTTTTTTTAATTCCATAGCTGAGTGTTTTGAACAGCCTGTAATTTCTCATACCCATTTTAAAGTTTCTCAATCTCCCAATTCGGTTTGGCAGAACATATTGTTTGATCCAAGTGAAAACCAGCGCTGGTCGGAGACTGAGATACAGGAATTAACCAACGAAATAAAACAAAACAATTGGCCCAACAAGATAATGACCAATTCGAATACGTCTTCGAAGGTTCGCATGCAACTTAATCGGTTGACCACAAAGCGAACCGAGTGGATAAGCATGAGCAAGAACCTGAATGATACACCAGCACTGAGGCCCACCAAATTGAATGTGGTTGAAGTAAATTCAGAGGAGCTATTCCAGGCCTGGCTGGCTGTTGTAGAAAGAGCCTTGATGAGGGGAAAGCTAGCTGAACAAGCCTTTGCAAAATGGCTCCAAATGGATCAGGTAAAACTGCTTCTGGGATTCGAGAACGATGTTCCGGTATGCACGGCATTAGGTTATCTGGAAGAAGGTGAAATAGGACTGTACTTAATATCTACACTGGAAGATTATAGTGGAAGAGGGTATGGTACGGAAATTACTCAAGCCCTAATGTTGAATGCTAAAAATCGAGGTTATAAAACAGCACTTCTGTATGCCACTCCAATGGGTTTGCCGGTTTATAAAAAACTTGGATTCAATTCTTTCGGTATAATGGAAGTATTTGAGTTTTTATAGCAATATTGTATTCGGAAATTGGCATGGAAAAGAAGCAACGAATAGATTCGATTGATGCCCTAAGAGGATTTGCGCTGCTTGGCATTCTGTGGGTAAACATCTACGTTTTTCACGCCCCATATGCCTATTACCCTGATTTCTATGGTGGCTTCAAAGGAATAGACGAGTTACTCGTTTTTATATCCTCTTCTTTTATTGCCGGCAAATTCATGTTCATATTCGCCTTCCTTTTTGGATATGGTGCCAACATTCAATACCGTAGAATGGCCAATGATTCCAAATTTGGAAAGTTCTGGAATCGACGAATGGTTGCACTTGCCGGATTCGGAATTATTCACCTCCTGTTTTTTTGGTTTGGAGATATTCTATTGCCTTACGCGCTCCTTGGTTTTTTAATTCCATTTCTACTAAAACGGCAGGTAAAAACCCTGCTGATTCTGGGAGTCTCACTTTACTTTTCGTCGGTGGCTATTTCGTTTGTTTTTAGGTGGTTTCTTTTGCCCTCCATTTCCATTCAATCCGATTTGTCATTGGATCAGTTTATTGAAATTTATTCGTCGTCAATGTATTGGGAACTACTTCCATACCGATTGCAAGAATTCTGGTCGCTTAGGAATGAGAAACTGGCTTTTTACCTCCCCAAGGAATTGGCCCTTTTTTGTTTTGGAATTGCTGCCGGCAAACTCAAGTTGATTGAAACTTACAGGCCAAAATGGTTGAACTTTTTGTTTGCATTGGTGATCATTCTTCTTTGGTACGGGTTTAGATCCGAATATTTTGAGTGGTACAATCCGGATGAAAATCCTTTGATTGTTCCATTTTTAATCGGGCAAAACATTGTGGTTGAGATTCTTTTGGGGCTTTTCTATATCCTCGGTTTTACCTGTTTATTCCACCAAAAATGGGTTGGAAAAATTTTACAATTTTTCATTCCCGTAGGACGAACTTCCTTGTCAAACTATTTTCTTCAATCCCTGGTTTGCGTATTCTTATTCTATGGTTATGGACTGGGATGGTATGGTAGCCTTCGCCCAATCGATTTACTATACCTTACCATTGGAATATTTATTGTCGAGGTAATTCTTTCCACGTTGTGGCTTCAAAAATTCAAGCAAGGACCACTTGAATGGTTGTGGAGAAAGTGGTCTTACAAGGGGCTGCAATAATAGCTGTTGCTAACTTCCATAATAATTGAACCAATTGAACTGTGTATCCTGTGTCCGCTTTTAGAATTATTTTATCAATAAAGGGTCCTAAATTCAGTGTAAACGGCTGTTAGAAAGAAGTTTAGTCCATTCGTTTAATCATACCAACCGACTAAGAATATGACCTGGAACGACTAGCTGAAAGAATTCACTTTCGCCAAAAATATTATCATGAAAAACGCCCTTTATCTATCACTAATTTTTCTTGTCTCCGTATCGCTCTACGCTGGGGAAACACAGGATTCCAGCTTTACAATAAGTTTAAATACCAGTACCCAGCAAAAAGACACCACGGAGTTTTTTATAGTGCAATTCAATTCCGATTGTGACTCAACCCTGGTTTTTGTTTATGATCGAAGCTGTGGGCTTCCAAATGGTGCCTGGTGTTTAGTCAACTCCTATCATTTTCAATACGATAAAAATGGGACTCTTGAAAGAAAGGTTGAATTAAATCACTATGACCCAAGTGATCCTGAATTGACGGATACCAATGCAGTTGAATTATGGAAAATTGATGCCCGTAATAGAGTGACAGAGTATAATTTTTATGCTTACGAATTGGGCAACAGGTATTCGGCACGTAAAACGCTTAACACCTATTCCAACGATCACTTGATGAAAGAAGAGAAGTACCTGGCCTATCAAAAGAAACTATTCCTAGCCGATGTTTTTCAGTTCACATACGACAGTAATGGAATTCAGGAAAAATTACATACTTCATACACCTACAAAGGTGAATTATTCAATAAAATAAAGTTTGAGTACATCTACGATTCCAAAGGGCGTCAGATGATTTTTAAGTTTCATAATTATGACAAAACTTCAAAGTCCTTTGGTTTAAAATGGGAAGATCATTCTGTTTATCTGCCAGACTCAACGAATATGAAATTTATTAGCGTTAATATAGATAGCCTGGGGCAACCAAAAGATTCCCTAGAGTATGCACAGCGCAAATTCGACAAGGGTCGATTAATTTACGAATTTAAAAAACAAGGCAACCCCGGAGGACCATTAAGCACCTATGAAACCAATATTGTTTACAATGCCTGGGGTATTGATAGTTCAATTGTTCGTTCCAACTGGAATGCAGATTCAGGCAATTATCAGGGAACCTGGGTTTATAAATACTACTATGAAAACGGTAGAGTTATTTCGAGAACAGAAACCTACCACCATTACAGCAGGTTAATAACAAATAGAACTCAGTTCTATCCAACATGTACCAGGTCAGTAGGATTTCAGGAGCTAAAAAGCACTTCAATTAAAATTACCGCATTTCCGAATCCGGCAACTTCTTTAATCCAAATTGATTCAGATGCATCAATTTCAGGTTTCAGGTTGTATTCCTCAACGGGTAATTTGGTTTTGCAGGAAAAAGCTCCTAACCTACCGGTTCAAATAGATGTTTCAGCGTTGGAAAATGGATTTTATTATTTGATTTCAACAGTAAACTCAACTCAAATAAGTACACCATTGGTCGTGTCACATTGATTCATTGGGTTTCTGTGGTCAGTTTAATCAATTCATTCCTGAACTTCTTAGTATTTGGTGAATCCTGGTTGGTCATGTAAAAAATAAAAAGCTTCTTATTGGTATAATACCGGTAATAGGCTTGATAACCATAAGATCGTCCTGAATGTGCTACAAATTCACCAAAATCGTCCTGACCATGCCACATGCCATAACCTGAACTCCAGGTCGAATCCCTTATCCACGGTTTTGACAAACCCTTGGACAATTTGAATAAGGAATTTAACTCTTTGTTTTGGTTGCAAGCCACTCCCAATTGAATAAAATCGTTTGGGGTGAACAGGTAATTTCCACCACCATGGGTAAGAGAAATAACACTGTCTCTATTTCCATTGGAACGGTGCCCATAAACAGGTTTGTTTTTTGAGTCTTGAAACAGAACAGCAGATTCCATACCCATTGGATCTAGAATTTCTCTTTTTATCCAAACCGAATAAGCTTCCTGGGTAACTGCTTCTATTATTTCCGCTAACAGTACATATCCCGAGTTGGTATACCCCCAATTGCTCCCTGGTTCAAAAACGGTGCTGTCCAGTTTCGCGAGAGCAGCCATTACATCATCATTTGTAATTCCTTTGTGATTCTGAATCAGTGTAAAATAGTCGTGAATGCCATTGGTATGAAAAGCCAGCTGTTCAATTGTAACTTTTTTTAAAGCCGGTTGTAAGTTATTCAGGTAGTTGCCAATTGGATCACCTGGTTTTACTTTCTCTTCCTGAATTAGTTTTAAGATGCCCAGCCCGGTAAAAGTTTTAGATACTGATGCCACGTTGAAAAGGGTAGTGGAGGATTCAGTTTTTTCCCCATAAATCAAAAGCCGTTGCTGATCGGGGTTAGAATACCCCACTACAAATGATCCATAAGTCAACAGTTGATTTGATTTTAGCAATTGGTTAATCTCTTCTTTTTGTCCAAACAAGAAGACTGGGATAAGGAAAAAGCAAATAATGAAGTATCGCATTACAATCACTTACAATAATAGAATCATTTGGTTCAATTGCTACAAAAGTTAATCGAAGGCTTATTAAGGTCTGAATATCAGCAGCGTCTGAGGAATGATATTAATCGATACATTTGAGGGAATTAAAATCTACACCATGTTTAAGAAAATAGTATTCTCTGCATTTGTTATTTCCATTGGGTTAAGTTGTTTTGGTCAGACCAAGGCAAAATTCTATACCACCAAAGGTGATTTTGTCGTGTACCTGGAGGATACCTTGTCACCAATAACCGCAGGTAATTTTATAAAGCTTGTCAACGAAAAATATTACGATGGAGTATTGTTCCATAGAGTTATAGACAACTTTATGATTCAAGGCGGTAGGGGAGCAACCAAACCAGCCATACAGGATGAATTTATAACCGGACTTAGTAATGTAAAAGGAACAATTTCCATGGCCAATGCAGGCCCAAATAGTGGTACCACTCAGTTTTTTATTAACCTGATAGACAACACCCGATTGGATTGGGACAAAGCACCTTCAACTTCCAAACATCCCGTTTTCGGACACGTTGTTGAAGGGTTTCCCGTAGTTCAAACCATTGGTAAAGTACCAACTACAGGAAGAACCGGTAATCCTGCTGATAAGCCACTAACTGATGTGGTAATGGATAGCGTACGTATAGTTATCCCAGAGCCTCCTTCGTCTGTCAACTCTCTGAATGCTCAAAAAATAAGTTTGAACGTCTATCCAAATCCGGCACGGGATAACCTGTCTGTTTATACTAATGGATCGTTGCCTTATCGGATTGAATTGATTGATGTTACCGGTAAAGTTGTACTTGAAGATCAACTATTGGAAAAAGGAGGAAATCAAATAGACATTTCAAACCTAAAAGATGGCTTGTACGTCTTACGGGCAAATTATGCTGACAGCTATATAACCAAGCGAATTGTAATCAGGAGATAATCAATCCTGAGCCATGATGCTTCATTTGTGAACCAAAAAAGGGGTTTCGTAGGCAACCCCCATATTTATTTTGCGTATTTACATTGTCCCAAGCAACTTATGTTGAGTTATCAGGTTGAACTCAATTTTGTAAGATGCAAAAATCAAATAATGTCAGGGTTATGCAAATTGTGCTGCTGTTGGCATTATTTGGTTTAAGCACCGACCTGGTCACAGCTTAAAGCGGATGGTTAGAAACTAAAGAGCCCGTTTATGTTGTTAAGGTAAGGCACGACAGGAATTACCATTTATCCTTTTTATTCTGCATGACTAAATCGAATATCTATTTTTGAGAAAATATAAATATCAGATATGAAAAAATTACTTACCCTTACATTATTGTCAATGTTGACCATTGGCTTACAAGCTCAATACCTGGATGTAACAGACATCTTTTTTACTAAGGCTGGTGGGAGTGCAAGCAACCCTCTGCCTTCTAATGATTTAACTCCTGGTGATACCGTGACCCTTTGGTTTGTTTTTAAAAATAATTTATCAGGCGCACAGGACCTTAAGATGGGAGATTCGTTAACCTTTGGCTGGTCCATTGATGGTACTGATCAGGGGACATTAATCATGTCCAGTTTAACTGCTGACCTGACTAATGGGAGTTCTATAAATGCTTTCTTAAGAAACAATTATGTGCTGCCAACTACGCCCGGTTTTAGTTTGAAAATTTGTGCCTGGCCATTATACAATCCATATGCTGCCAATACCGATCCTAACAACGGAAGGTACTGTAGTGATTTTAAAGGAAGGATACCTTCCTCATTGGGATGGCTAAATTCGGATGAGAGAAGTTTTGTCGTTGTAAACCATTCCTTGAATTTCAACTTTGGATCGGGGAACGAATCAAATGCAATTGAACTGTTTAGCCTGACAGGAGCAAGAGTAGGTCAATACTTTGTTGGTCAGTCCGGTAACATTGCTTTAGACGCGAATTTGAAATCGGGAATTTACATTTTAAAAGCAACAGCTGATGGTGAAATAAGCACCCAGAAAATCTACATTCCTTAGGATAAGGATCATTTAATAATTTGAAAGGGGGAAGTCTTGGCTTCCCCTTTTTTTATTATCACAAACAGAACGGGTTAGCTTTCCTTCTCGCTCAATTCCAGCCAACGATCAGTTTTTGTATCCAGCTCTTCCATGAGCCTGCCCAACTCATCCGAGAGCTTCATCATTTTGTCAGCATCAGAGATACCTGCCTCAAATTCGGCATTGATTTCATTCTTCCGTTTCTCCATCTTTTCGATTTCAATTTCCAGAATTCCCAATTCTCTCTTTTCGTTATAGCTTAGTTTATTGCTCCGGTCGGCTTTTGGCTTTTCCTTTTTCCGCGGGTCGCTTGGTGAAATGGCAGAGGCACTAACATCTTCATTTGGTTGCTTTTTCCATTCCCTCCACCGCGAATAGTTTCCCGGGAAATCCTTTATGGGAATTCCTCCTTCTATAACAAACAAGTGATCAACCAACTTGTCCATAAAGTAACGATCGTGGCTTACTATAATCACACACCCAGGAAAATCCAGTAAGAAGTTTTCAAGTACCTGAAGGGTCATAATGTCCAGGTCATTCGTTGGTTCATCAAGAATTAATACGTTGGGATTTTTCATCAGTACCTTAAGCAGGTGAAGCCTTCTCTTTTCACCTCCGCTTAACTTGTCAATTCGATTGTAGTGCATCGACCGAGGAAACAGAAATCGTTCAAGCAATTGGGACGCGGTTAGTTTTTTGCCCTTAGCCAGGGGCAGGTACTCAGCCACTTTTTTAATGACTTCAAGAACCCTGTCTCCCGGTTTAAATTGTAACCCATCCTGCCGATAATATCCAATCAACACGGTGTCTCCAACTACCACCTTTCCCGAACTCGGTTCCAGGTTGTTGGTAATGAGGTTTAAAAACGAAGACTTGCCGGCTCCGTTAGGGCCTATTATGCCCACTTTTTCGCCTCGCTGAAACTTGTACGAAAAACCCTCAAAAAGTACCTTTTCGCCAAATTGTTTCGAGACATTATGAAATTCAAGGATTTTGCTTCCGAGACGTTCCATATTGAATTCCAGCTCAACTTCTCGTTCATTAACCCTTTTTTTAGCTACTTCTTCAATACCATAAAAAGAATCGATTCTGGCCTTCGATTTTGTGGTTCGTGCTTTGGGCTGACGACGCATCCAGTCGAGTTCTTTTCGGTATAGGTTTTTAGCCTTTTCAATTTCACTCTTTTCAATCTGTTTCCGCTCTTCCCGTTTTTCAAGAAAGTAGGAGTAATTCCCCTTGTACGAGTACAGGCCGTAGTCGTCCATTTCCAGGATTACGTTACAGACGTTTTCCAAAAAATAGCGATCGTGCGTAACCATCAATAGGGTCAGCTTTTCAGAAATTAGAAACTTCTCCAGCCACTCGATCATTTCCAGGTCCAGGTGGTTAGTTGGTTCGTCCAGGATCAAAAAATCCGGTTCATCGATAAGCACCTTTGCCAGCGCCAATCGCTTAACCTGGCCACCAGATAATTCTTTGATTCGGGCATCCAGGCTGTCTACTTTTAATTCACTCAGGATACTCTTAACACGTACTTCGTGATCCCAGGCTTTTAGTTCTTCAATTTTGTCCAATGCCTTTTGAAACCGGTCTCCTTCAATACCATGTTCTATGCAGTCTTCGTATTCGCGAATGGCTTTAAGAATTGGGTTTTCACTTTGAAAAACGGCATCCCAAATGGTAAGCTCCGGATCAAAATAGGGGTCTTGCAATAGAAATCGAACCGAAATGCCTTTTCGCCAGACCACCTGACCCGTATCCGGTGTATCCAATCCGGCAATCATATTGAGTAGGGTAGATTTACCAGTTCCATTTTTGGCAACCAGGGCAAGTTTTTCACCTTTCGCCATTCCAAAGGACAGCGTTTTTAATATTTCCCGATCGCCAAATCGTTTGGATATTTCTTCAACGGACAAATAATTCATTGCGCCAAATATCCCATTTTAAGAAAGACCTTTTCAAACTTCACCTGCAATAGTTTGTTTTGCTCCAAATCATCACGATATTTATTTATGCATCGATCCAGTCGCATTCTAAATTCATTGACATTGACGCTGAATTTTGTTCTACTCGCGGATTCTAGAAACTGACCATCGTTTTGTATTTGAAATCGGACTTCCTTTTTACCCGATGGGTCGAAAGAGTGAAGGACGACTGAGTGCATACAGGCATTTCGAAAAAGAAGTAATACTTGCGTCATCTCCCTATTGTGTGGAAAGTAGTCCCTCAGGAAGTTTTTTAATCTTTTTGTAGCCTGTTGGTTTCCAAGTTGTCCCGAATAAAACCGAGACAGCATCTCTATCGTAGCCCACAGCATCATGCAGTAGGCCTGTGTTGTACTTGAGCCAGAAACTTTTAAGTTTTCAATCTCATCCAAAGCCTTTGACAGAGGAGAAATTTTGTCCTCCAGGATGGTACGTCCAAAAAAGAAGTCAATTTTTGATTCAGTAGTCAACGGTTCTGTAGCTTTCGTTTTCATCACCGTCATAAATGCTGAGGTAACTCTTAAATCTGGATTCTGCAATGTTACCATCAACAACGGCTTGCTTAACCGCACAATCTGGTTCGTTGAGGTGTTGGCAATTATTGAATTTGCATTGCGATAGTAATGCTCTCATTTCAAGGAAGTAATGGGAGATTTCTTTCCGATCAATATCGATCACACCAAATCCGCGGATGCCAGGGGTATCAATTATTTCTGCTCCAAAGTCAAGGTGATACATTTCGGCAAAAGTGGTTGTGTGTTTTCCTTGACGGTGGAAGTCCGAAATATCAGCTATTTTTAAATTCAAATTAGGCGAAATGGCATTAATAAGTGAAGATTTTCCAGTTCCTGAATGTCCGGCAAGCATGCTGGTTTTCCCCTTCATAATCTCTTTGACTTCATCCAGGTTCACATTTTCTGTGACCGAGGTCTGAATGCAGCGGTAACCTATGTCTCCATAGATAGTAAGCCATTCAATCAGTTCATCAGCATCTTCTTCCTGCAATAGATCGGCCTTGTTAAATACTAGAATAGGAGTAATGTGATAAGCTTCTGCACCCACTATAACGCGGTCTATAAATCCCTTGGTTGTTTCAGGGTCGCGAAGGGTAATAAAAACCAATACCTGGTCGATGTTACTGGCTAAAATATGCCCCCTCTTGGATAACTTAATGGATTTTCGAATGATGTAATTGTTTCGTTCTTCCAGCTGATTAATAACTCCCGTGTCTTCTTCAACAATCTCGTAATTTACCCAATCACCGACAGCCACCGGGTTGGTAGAGCGAATTCCCTTTAGTCGAAAGTTGCCTTTAATTTTACAGGGGATTACCTTTCCGTCCTCCGATCTAACCGAGCTCCAGCTTCCCGTACTTTTTACAACCCTTCCTCTCATGCGGGTTCAAAAGTAGAAGATTGTAGCAAGCGGCTAGGGATATATCGGATTGAATAGTTTTGAATTTTAGAAGCATCGATACAAGTTGGATTTTTCGAACCACGATATTGCAGATTATTATAATCAGACCCAGGTTCACTATAAACAATGGTGGAAATTGGCGAACAACCAATCCGTACACTATGGATTGTGGGAGAAGGATACGCGATCTTTTGCCGAGGCCTTACAAAATACAAACCGGGTAATGTCGCAAATAGCGGGTATTAAACCTGGTGAAAAGATATTGGACGCAGGATGTGGAGTAGGGGGAGCGGCATTTTACCTTTCCAAAAACATGGATTGTGAAGTAGTAGGAATTACCTTGAGTGAAAAGCAATTGGAGATGGCGAACCAACATAAGGGAGAATTGAATACAAGCCATAAGGTGCAATTTGACCTAAAGGATTTTTCCAATACCGATTATCCCGATCATTCATTTGATGTGATATGGGCGTGTGAAAGTTCCTGTTACGCTAATCCGAAAAGCACCTTTTTGAATGAAGTGAATCGTCTATTAAAACCAGGAGGCCGATTAATACTCGCAGATTATTTTTTGACTGATGAAGGAGAGAAAGATCCAAATGGATGGTTGAAAAAATGGGGAGATCTATGGGCAATTTCGGATTTTTATAAAAACTCTACATTAAACTCACTCATTGAGGAAAACGGCCTCAGTATTATTTCCAATCAGGATTTTAGTGCGCAGGTTCAAAGATCTTCAAAACGAATGTATTGTGCATCTATTTTGGCTGCTCCTTTTTCTGAATGCTACAATTTGTTTTTTAATACTTCGAGGTTTGCAAAACATCATTATCGGTCAGCTATTTATCAGTTTCGCTCGTTGATGAAACAACAATGGCAGTATCGAATTATTTGTGCAAAAATTGGAACTTAACCTTCCAATAATTCGCCCAGTGGAACCCCAACCATTATATTTTCACAATTACCTTTGCGTCAATGTCAATTGAGGTTCAAAATGTATCCAAGGTTTACGGAGAGCAAAACGCTCTTGATAACATTTCAATTTCCGTTAAACCTGGAGAAATAGTTGGTTTTTTAGGACCTAATGGGGCCGGAAAATCCACCATGATGAAAATTATTACCTGCTTTATTCCGCAAACTGCAGGTAAAATATCGGTATGCGGATTTGATGTAGAGCAAGACCCACTTGAAGTTAAGAAGCGAGTTGGATACTTGCCGGAGCACAATCCGCTTTACCTGGATATGTATGTAAAGGAGTATTTGACCTTTGTGGCCGGACTTCATCTTGTTCCTGACAAAAAGAAGAGGGTGGATGAAATGGTGAAACTCGTTGGTTTGGAATTGGAGCAAAACAAGCAAATTGGTGAATTGAGCAAGGGTTATCGTCAGCGGGTAGGATTAGCTCAAGCCCTTATTCACGACCCTGACGTACTTATATTGGATGAACCTACCACCGGATTAGACCCTAACCAGATTGAAGAAATTAGGAACCTGATTAAAAAACTGGGAGAGGAAAAAACGGTAATGATGAGTACTCATATAATGCAGGAGGTGGAAGCCATTTGCGATCGGGTGGTTATTATTAGTCAGGGAAAAATTGTCGCTAACGATACCTCAAGAAACATTAGTGAGTCGCAGGAAGAGCAACATGTAACTCGGGTTGAATTTGATCAGTCAGTTGAAGAAGATTTGCTAAGAAAAGTTAGTGGTGTGCTGGAAATTAGAAGCATGGGCGGTAACGAATGGATGATCGTATCTAAGGCCGATATTCGCAATGATTTGTTTCAGTTTTCCGTAAAAAATAACTTGGGAATATTAACACTTCAGAAGGAAGAAAAGAGCCTGGAAGAAGCCTTTAAGTCGCTCACCAAGAATTAGCCTTGACCAGGCCATCCAAACACTCAACTAATTTCTTAATTTCGCACCTCAATTTTAAACACGTAAAATTCAAATTACATGGCTTATTTTTTCACATCCGAGTCTGTTTCTGAAGGACATCCCGATAAAGTATCTGATCAAATATCTGATGCGTTGATTGATAATTTTTTGGCGTTTGACAGCTCTTCTAAAGTGGCTTGTGAAACATTATGTACTACTGGCCTGGTTGTTCTTGCTGGTGAAGTAAAATCTGATACCTACCTTGACGTTCAAAAAATTGCACGTGAGGTTATCGCCAATATTGGTTATACCAAGGGCGAGTATATGTTTGATTCGAATTCCTGCGGAGTTCTTTCTGCAATTCACGAGCAGTCTCCCGACATTAACCAGGGAGTGGAACGAAGCAATCCCATGGACCAGGGAGCCGGTGACCAGGGAATGATGTTTGGTTATGCTACTAACGAAACGGAAAACTATATGCCATTGGCGCTGGACTTATCTCATTTAATATTGAGGGAAATGGCTGCCATTAGAAAGGAAGGAAAGGAAATGACTTACCTCCGTCCTGATTCTAAATCTCAGGTCACCCTGGAATATGATGACAGCAATAAGCCGGTACGAATCGATACCATTGTAGTTTCTACACAGCATGACGATTTTGACTCGGAAGCAGCAATGCTTGAAAAGATTAATGCTGATGTTAAAAGTATTTTGATCCCAAGGGTTCAATCTCATTTATCCGATGATATCAATGCACTATTTAATGATGACATTGTATATCACGTTAATCCTACTGGAATTTTTGTGATAGGTGGACCTCATGGAGATACCGGACTTACCGGGAGAAAAATCATAGTTGATACTTACGGTGGTAAAGGTGCTCATGGCGGTGGAGCTTTCTCAGGAAAGGATCCAAGTAAGGTAGATCGTTCTGCGGCCTACGCTACACGACACATTGCTAAAAACCTGGTTGCTGCCGGACTTTGTAGTGAAGTATTGGTTCAGGTTTCGTACGCAATTGGAGTTGCTGAGCCAATGGGAATTTTTGTAAATACTTATGGTACAGCTACCGTTGATTTAAACGATGGAGAAATTGCCCGTAAAGTGGAGGCAATTTTCGACATGCGACCTTATGCAATTGAGCAGCGATTGAAATTGAGAAATCCTATGTATTTGGAAACTGCGGCTTATGGTCACATGGGTAGAAAAAATGAAGTGGTGTCCAAAACCTTTACAACTCCTGACGGAACTTCCAAGACCATGGACGTTGAACTGTTTACGTGGGAGAAATTGGATTACGTAGATCAGGTAAAAGCTGGCTTCGGTTTATAATTCGAGAAATAATGATATATACTAAGAGGCCGCCTTGTGCGGCCTTTTTTATGGGGTAAATTGAGATAACTCCATATTCTGATTAAACTACTTGTGGCTTTTTCAAAAAACATGACGTCAATCATATATAAAAGACACTTAGGTCTTTTTTTTAACACTAATATCATCTGAACTTTGTCTCGTAAAACAAAAATTAATTTTATTATGAAAAAGGTATCTACAATTCTAGGCTTAGCCCTAGGAGTTTTGTTTTTCACAGGATGTGGAAATCAGGGAAGCGGGCCAGCGGCAGCTGAACAAGCCCCCGCACAGGAAGAAGCTAGCCAGGAAAAAGCTGGACAAGCATTTTTAACAACAGATGAATCTGGAACTCCAAATATTTTGGGAATCGCCATAGGCTCTCCGGATCACAAAACATTGGTTGCTGCAGTTCAAGCTGCTGAAATAGAAAATGTATTGGCAAACAATGGTCCAATAACTGTTTTTGCCCCAACTGATGCGGCGTTTGCAGCACTTCCGGAGGGAACAGTTGAAAATTTGGTTAAACCAGAGAATAAGGCGACGCTAGCCCGCATTCTAACATTCCATGCTGCACCAGGTAGTTATGATGCTGAGCATATCGCTGGTGTTATGGGAATTGGCCAAGCTACAGGAGACAAAGTTGTGGTTGAAGAAAAAGATGGAGCAACCTATGTTAACGGGGCTAAAGTTCTTGGTTCAGTTAAGGCAAGTAATGGCTGGGTGCATGTAATTGACGCTGTACTTTTACCACCTGAAAAATAAATAACATATAATAATTAATATACAAAACAGATGAACCGTTTAATTCAAATTATTCTAGCTGCCGGACTCATAGTAAGTATAGGCGCTTGTGGAGGTGGAGGATCAGAAACTGCTCCCGCCGAAAAAAAGAAAACTACCTTAGGTGGTGCTAAGGAGAAAAAAGCACCAAAAGAGGAGAAATCAGATGAGGTAGGTGATCCTATGACCATGAAAGGAATAGGGCCTGTTCAATCCTTGGAGGTTGGAGACCTTGATGATGCTATGGTTACGGAAGGAAAAGAAATTTTCGAAGCTAACTGCACAGCTTGCCATAAGATTGATAAAAAGTTTGTTGGCCCTGCAATGAAAGGCATAACCGAAAGAAGAACGCCTGAATGGGTAATGAACATGATTCTTAACCCGGAGGAAATGATCAAGGAAGATCCACTAGCCAAACAAGTTATGATTGAATCTAACATGGCTATTATGGCAAATCAGAGTCTTACTGAAGATCAGGCTAGAAAGATCTATGAATATTTTAGAACACTATAATTTAAAAAATTGAATAAAATGAAAAGAATATTAATGTTTATTCCTATTGTACTAGGTACAGTAGGATTAATGATCGGCTGTAACGGAGGTGGCGCTAAAAAGGCTGCACCTGCTATAACCGGTGGAAACTCACCAGCTGATGCAGCATATGTTGCTCCGGGAGAACAAGACGAGTATTACGCATTTATTTCTGGAGGATTCTCAGGGCAATTAGCAATTCATGGTCTTCCTTCTGGAAGATTGTTCAGAGTTGTTCCTGTGTATTCTGTAGACGCTGAAAAGGCTTATGGTTTCAACGAAGAAACAAAACCTATGCTAAACACATCTCATGGATTTATTCCATGGGACGATGCTCACCATCCTGAGTTATCTCAAACTAATGGAGAAGTTGACGGTAAATGGTGTTTTATCAATGGTAATAACACGCCACGTGTAGCAAGAATTGACTTAAGTATTTTCGAAACAACAGAAATTTGTGAATTACCAAATTCTGCTGGTAATCACTCTTCTCCATTTACGACAGAGAATACCGAGTACATTGTAGCAGGAACCCGTTTTGCAGTTCCAGTTCCTCAAAAGGACATGCCAATAAACATTGCGAAAGGAAACTTTAAGGGATCATTGTCATTCATAAAAGCTAATGAGCCAGGAAATATGAAAGTTGCGTTCCAGGTACTTATGCCAGGATTTGATTATGATTTGGCACACTCTGGAAAAGGAAAATCTCACGGATGGACATTCTTTACCACATATAATACAGAGGAAGCTTATACATTGAAAGAAGTTAACTCTTCTCAAAATGATAAAGATTTTATCGCTGCTATTAATTGGAAATTAGCTGAAAAATACTTGGCTGAAGGAAAAGGCAAAGAAGTTCCTGGTAGATATGCTCATAACTATTATGATGAAGAAACGCATACTGCTACTTCTGAAATGATTGAAACGGTAACCGTTCTTGATCCTGCAGATTGCCCAGGTATGGTTTACTTTATGCCTTGTCCAAAATCACCTCACGGAATCGATGTAGATCCAACTGGCAGCTACATTGTAGGTGCAGGTAAATTAAGTGCTGATCTTACTGTTCACAGTTTTGATAAAATGATCGCTGCTATTGAGGCTAAAGCTTTCGACGGTGATGCCTATGGTATTCCAATCCTTCAGTTTGACGCTGTAAATGCAGGTACTGTTAGCTCTGGAGGCCTTGGACCACTCCACACTGAATTTGATGGAAAAGGTAACGCTTACACTTCTTTCTTTATCTCTTCTGAAGTTGTAAAATGGAAATTAGAGTCTTGGGAAGTTGTTGATCGTGTACCATGCTACTATTCTATTGGTCACTTGATGATACCTGGAGGTGATAGTAAAAAACCTTGGGCTAAGTATTTGGTTGCGTTAAACAAGATTACCAAAGATCGTTACTTACCTACAGGACCAGAGTTATGTCAAAGTGCCCAGCTTTTTGATATTTCTGGTGAAAAGATGAAATTACTTCTTGATTTTCCAACTGTTGGAGAACCTCACTATGCACAAGGTGCACATGCAGATGTTATCAAGCCTATGAGCAAGAAAATCTTTTCTCTTGAGGAAAACAAACATCCATATGTATGTAAAACGGAAAAAGATGCTCGTGTTGAAAGAGATGGAAAAGATGTGCATATCTACATGACAATGATTCGTAGCCACTTTGCTCCGGACAACATTGAAGGCGTAAAAGTTGGTGACAGAGTTTATTTCCACGTTACTAACCTGGAGCAAGACTGGGATACCCCGCACGGTGTAAGTATGTTGGGAGCTCAAACCTCTGAGCTACTTATTATGCCAGGTCAAACTGAAACCTTTATATGGGAGCCTAAAGCAGAAGGTGTATGGCCATTCTACTGTACGGATTTTTGCTCTGCGCTTCACCAGGAAATGCAAGGTTATGTTCGGGTTAGTGCCGCAGGTTCTAATACTGAACTAAAATGGAGTTTGGGTGATTAACACCTGAGAGAGAAGGAGCGTTTCGACATTCATAAGCAATATTGAAGTAGAATAACAATTGATACCTTGTCATCTCTACAATAGTCGGCGCTCCTTTTTTCTTCTTATTCGTTATTAAACATAATTAAATTAAATCAAGTACGGAACCCAATAAGGGTTCCGTATTCGGTTATAATAAACAAAACCCCGTCAAAATGTTAAAGCAAATTCCCCGATTATGTATGTTGCTAACCATCCCTTTAACCTTGCAACTTTTCTTCTTTCCTCTGTGGCAAATTACGCTGGAAGCACCGCAATATCCAGAGGGCATAACCATGTACATCTGGATCAATAAAATTACGGGAAGTTCAGAATTTACGCTGCAAAATATTAATATTCTCAATCACTACATTGGAATGAAATATATTGAACCAGACTCTATTCCTGAGCTCACCTATTTCCCCTATGTAATTGGATTTTTGGTATTTCTTGAGATTATTGCTGTAATTATTCGAAACAAATGGTTTTACCTTGGAATTGGAGCTTTAGTGTTTGCTATGGCTTGTTTGGGCCTATACGATTTCTATTTGTGGGAGTACGATTACGGACACAATTTGGATCCCAATGCACCCATTAAAGTACCTGGGATGGTTTATCAACCTCCTCTAATAGGAAGCAAAATGTTACTTAATTTTAACGCAATTTCTCTGCCTGCCACCGGTGGATATTTATTCTTATTAGGAAATGTCTTTGGATTTTTAAGTTTTGTGACTTATCCATTGAAAAAAAGAAAGTAATGCGTAAAGTTATTTTTGCCATTGGAGTCATCACTCTCGTCGTTTCATGTTCGGTTGAACCACAGCCCATTAATTACAACCTGGATGTTTGCTCTCATTGCAAAATGCAAATTACCGATTCCAGATACGGTACTGAAATTGTTACCGCAAAAGGAAAAGCCTTCAAGTTCGATTCGTTTGAATGTTTGATTGATTATTCCAAGGAAAGCGAAGTTGAGGTAGGACAGTTCATGGTTACTTCTTTCGATCAACCCAATGTATTAATAAACGGAAAGGAAAGTTGGGTTATTAAATGTGAGAAAATGCCAAGCCCCATGGGACGGTATCTAACGGTTTTTAAAACTCAGGATGCTGCCCAATCGGTCATTGACGAATTGGGAGGTGAAATGCTTCCATTTGATGAAGCCTTAGATCAGTTTTAATGATGAGGCCGCTAATTACTTCCTTTTTTTTGTTGCTGTTGACTTCACTTTATGCGAAGGAAATTCAGCTTTGCAAAAGTTGTAAAGTAAAGACTTTGTCAGAGGCTGTTTCCAGCGCATCTCCTCATGATATTATTCGGGTTAAAAAAGGAATATATCCGACCGTAGGAGTTGAAATAACAAAGCCATTGTCATTGATTGGAGAAGAGGGTGCTGTTCTCGATGCTGAAGGAGGTGCCGAAATTATTACCATCCATTCCGATTCTGTAGAAATTTCAGGCCTTACCCTGCGTAATGTGGCAACGAGCTATATAAAGGATTGGGCTGCAATTAGTACGGATAGAGTCAAGTATTGCAAAATTCAGAATAACAAAATTGAAAACTCATTTTTTGGAGTTTATTTCAGAAAGAGTTCAAACTGCGAAATATCCAATAATGTAATTATCGGCGAAGCAGTTAAAGAAATGAGCAGCGGAAACGCAATTCAACTTTGGTATTGCGATAGCATGCTTATAGAAAATAACATTGTAAGAAAACACCGGGACGGTATATATTTCGAGTTTGTCAAGAATAGTATTATAAGGGATAATTATAGTGAAGGTAACGTCCGTTATGGATTACATTTTATGTTTTCGGACCGAAACAGATACTTGGCAAATACGTTTGAAAACAATGGATCAGGGGTGGCAGTAATGTATGGAAAGGAGATTGAGATGGATAATAATACATTCATCAATAATTGGGGACCTGCCTCATTTGGTCTGCTTCTCAAGGAAATAACCGACGGTAAAATCACCAGCAATAAATTTAAGAAAAACACGACCGGAATATTTGGCGAAGGTGCTTCGCGAATGATCATCAAGAACAACCGTTTTGAAAGCAACGGTTGGGCTATGAAAGTGTTGAGCAGTTGTGTGGATAATGTGGTTTCTGATAATGATTTTGTGTCCAACAGTTTTAGCGTCTTTACCAATTCGCCAAGAAATTACAATGAGTTTAAAAGAAACTACTGGAGCGAGTATAACGGATACGATTTGGATCACGATGGATTTGGTGATATTCCTCATCGTCCGGTAAGTTTATTTACCTATATCGTTGAACAATGCGAACCTACTTTATTATTGATGAGAAGTAATTTTATAGGATTGCTTGAGTTGGCTGAGAAGGCAGCTCCCTCTTTGACACCTGAAAACTTAGTAGACAAACAACCTAGAATGAAACCACTATGGTAATTCATGTAGAAAACATACAGAAGAGTTTTGGAAAACAGGAGGTCCTGAAAGGAATTGATTTGGATTTTTTTGAAGGGCAGATCTATTCCATTTTGGGTCCCAACGGATCTGGTAAAACCACTTTTATGAAATCGATTTTGGGTTTGGTTAAACCCAACAACGGAAAAATTATGGTGGGTGGCAGCGATGGAATGAAAGATCATGAATACCGGTCAAACATTGGCTACGTTCCACAAATCGCTCGTTTTCCTGAGAATTTAAAAGTTAATGAAGTAATTGATCTGGTAACTAGTATTCGCAAGCAACCATCATTTCCCCAGGAATTTGTTGAATTGTTTCAAATTGAAAGTTTCCTAAACCAACGACTAAAAAACCTGAGTGGTGGCACGCGTCAAAAAGTAAATTTGGTATTGGCATTAATGTTCAAATCTGACATCTTAATCCTGGACGAACCAACTACTGGTTTGGACCCGATTAATACCATTCGATTAAAAGAACTTTTGTTGCAATTAAAATCAGAGGGGAAGACAATTATAGTTACCACGCACATCCTGCATTTGGCTGAAGAACTGTCCGATGACATCATATTCTTGTTAGAGGGTCATGTAAAATATCACGGGTCAACGGATCGACTTTTAAAATTATCGCACACTAAGAATTTGGAAGAGGCCATTGCAGCAATATTACAGGGAGAGATCGATTCAGAAGAAGAAACTCCAGTTGTGAACATTTATAATCGAAAGAAGAATGCTTAGTGTATTTAAATATTGCCTGTTTGACCTGCTGCGCAGCAGATGGAGTATTGTATATACCTTGTTCTATTTGTTGAGTTCTGCTTCATTGCTTTATTTCTCCAATTCGGCAACAAATGCGGTGGCCAGCCTCATGAATATTGTCTTATTTATAACTCCACTTGTTTCCCTTTTACTAGGAGTAATTTACTTCTATCAAAACCGGGATTTTGCTGAACTGTTGTTGGCTCAGCCCATTCGAAGAAGCCAATATTTTTATGGGAATTATTTTGGGCTGTCCCTATCGCTGGTCATAAACCTGCTGGTAGGGTTTGGACTTCCGATGTTATTCATTGGCAATGGCCTTCAAATTTTGCAGGAGTTATCCATTGTTCTACTGGCTGGGGTAATGCTTACACTTATTTTTTCGGCGCTCGCCTTACTTATTACCTTAAGAAATGAAAATAGGGTGCTGGGTTTTGGGTATGCGATTGTGGTCTGGTTATTTTTCGCTGTGATCTACGATGGTTTGTTCCTCATTCTTTTATTGTGGTTTAATGATTATCCCCTGGAAAAATTCGCTATGATAGGCACGGTATTAAATCCAATGGACCTGAGTAGAGTAATGATTCTATTGAAACTGGATTTGTCTGCTCTAATGGGCTTTACTGGTGCATCATTTCGTCAGTTTTTTGGTTCTACGGCAGGATTCTTCGTTTCTTTGTCTTCGGCATTAATTTGGATAACACTTCCTTTGTATTTATTAATTAGAAAAGGCAATACAAAAGATTTTTAAACCATGAAAATTTCAAAGACGTCTCAATATGCTATACGTGCTTTGATTTACATTAACCAAAAGTCCATAACAAGCTCAGACCCTATTAGTATTAAAGAGATAGCTAAAGGGATAAATTCACCTGAACACTTTACCGCCAAACTGCTACAGCCGCTTACTAAGAATAAAATTTTAGCTTCCGTCAAAGGTCCGGGCGGTGGATTTTTAGTAAATGAGATTACCGGAGGAGTAACCATTCGAACAGTTGTTGAAATTATTGAAGGAGAAGATTTTTTTTCAGATTGTTTTTTGGGACTGCCAGGTTGTTCCGATGAAAAACCATGTCCTGCACATTTTTCATATGTAAGTTTAAAACAACAAACGATGGAGCTTTTTGATGGGCTAACTATCAATACGTTAACGGCCAGTCTGGAGAGTAATAAAGACCTGTTTAGTATATTCGGCTAAGCTTCTTTCTTCTGAATTCCTTAACGCTTTGGTCTTACGATGATTTCACTTATTGCTACATTTAAGGGCTGTTCTATGCAATGGATGATTTGTTCAGCAACTACCGTTGGGTCAAGGCCTCCCGCAAAATATTTCTTTAAGTCATCAATCATCTCTTCGTTGCTTGTGTTGTCGACAAAAGGTGTATCCACTGCACCGGGAGAAATTGTAGTTATTTTGAGTTGTTTGCCAAGTTCCAGGTGCAAGGACTTACTTATTGCGCCTACGGCATGTTTGGTAGCTGAATATACCCCTGAATTTTGAAACACCTGATGTGCCGCAACCGAAGCAACATTAATGATTTGTCCATCAACACTGTTTTTTAGCAACGGTAATCCGTAGTGAAGGCAATTGACCACTCCTTTAATATTCACATCAATCATGGTGTGCCACTCGTTCAATTTGGCATCATCAATTGGATCGAAGTAACCCACACCGGCATTATTTATTAAAACATCAAGTCCGCCAAATTTTTCTTGAATGGTTTTGAAAGCGGATTCTATCTGATTGGTATCGGTAACATCGGTTTCAAGAACTAAAACGGGGCATTCCAACTCTTTAGCAATGGCATTCAGCTTACCTGCGTTTCTAGCCATTAGTACCAGCATGTGAGGTGAATGAGAAAGAGCCCTGGCCGAAGCCTCTCCAATGCCGCTACTTGCCCCGGTGAGTGCGATAACTTTTTTCAGTTTCATGAAACAATATTAAAGTTGATCCAGGAAGTTTTGCGAAAAACCTCGAATCTTATTTCTGATTCTGTCGAATTCTTGGGCCCTGTCATCTCCGGCTAACGTTGCTTTACTCGGATCTTCAAAGTTTTGATGAATCCTTAAAACTTTTCCCGGAAAGTAGGGGCAACGTTCATTGGCGTTATCGCATACGGTTATAACAACGTCAAAATCTATGTCCATATAATCGGACATTAGGTTACTGGTATGGTCCGAAATATCAATTCCGTCGCGTTTCATCGATTCAACTGCGTCTTGATTCAAACCATGTGTTTCCACACCGGCGCTCAACACATTAATTTTTCCTTTGCCTAAAGCTTTAAGATAGCCATGAGCCATTTGGCTTCTACACGAATTTCCCGTGCAAAGAACTAATACATTTTTCATAGCCATTTACTAGCAGCAGCCTGACCCCGGCTCACAAACTTCTTCGTTCTTGGCTGCAAGGTCCACCAACCTTATTTTCTTTTTGTCATCTGTAGGCATGCAACATTGGCTCGATTCGCCATTAGAATACCTGGGATCATTGAATTCCACATCTTTATGAAAAAAGTACACTTCCCATTGATATCCATTCGGATCGGTTACCCAAAATTTGTCCTGACTGGCATAGCAACAATTCGTTCCCATTTCTTCTAGAATTTTTAGCCCGGCATTATTGGTTGCGGTCAAACGTTTCCGAAGCTCCTCTTCCGATTCTATTTGTATTCCCAGGTGACCGAAAGCAGGACTTACTTTTTCTTGATTTTCAACAAACGAAATGATCAGAGAAGGTTCCTCCAATTCAAATTTGACATAATCGGGTTTAACCTTATTCGCTTTTTGATTAAAAAACGATTCGTAGAACTTTGCGGTGTCATTTATGTCTTTTACATAAAGACTAACGTGCATTCTTGGAAATTTCATATTACTTTCTAACAACAATTATTTTCAATTTGGAAGTGATTAAATAGTTGGTTCAATCGGTTACTGGATTTTTCCCAAACCTCTTCATTGATACAATAACATACGCTGGTACCTTCAATGGAGCCCTTAATTAAACCAACTGATTTGAGTTCCTTTAGGTGTTGGCTTACCGTAGACTGGCTCAGTGGTAGTTGATCAACTATATTTCCGGTAATGCAGGTTTTGGACGAAATTAAATATTCAAGTATTGCAACTCTTGCCGGATGACCTATTGCCTTGGCGATGGATGCTATTGCATTTTGCTCGGCAGTGAATTCCTCAGTTTTTGTTAATCCCATTATATTTATTTATTGCAATATTACGATAAAGAAATTCAACTTTTTTAAAAACATGAGCGTTTTAAGAATCTTTTGGTTTTAGTTGATTGGAAATTACTGATAAATCTCAATTTTTGAACCTCTTTTAACGAAGAAAACCGGTTCATTAACAAAATTATTTTGTTAAAAAACTAGGACTGTCTCCTATTTTAATTGCTAATAACCAGTTATATACGCCCTTATTGAATTAAAATATTTTGAATGTTCTCAAAAAGTCCAACCAAACGTTCGGTTTTTATATTTCGTCTGCGTTTTAGTGATTAATTTTGTAGCTCAACTATTACTAATTGTTTAATTACTATTATGAATCGAATTCTATTATGGCGATCGTCCTTATGTTTCTAGTTGCGTCCATTTCAATATCTGGACAAGTAGGTAGTTATCTTTTACAGCATCTTTAGGAACTGTTACAGCTATATTGTTTTCGATTTCAGTTTTATTAAAATAAATATCAATTATGACTAAAAATTATTTAAAGTTTTTTATTGCCTCCGTTTTTTCTTGGTTGTTTTTTGCTTCCGGGAATAGTCAAACGGTTATTTCTGAAGATTTTTCTGTTTGCGCATTGCCTACCGGATGGACACAAGTATCCCAATCAAGTGACAGTTGGAGTTTCTGTGGTAGTGTTGATTTCGGCTCTACCTCTACAATTTTAGACCCTTTTGGTAACTCAGGTAGTTATGCAAGAATGGACTTTAGCGATGACCCGGATTCTACCGCGTTGCAAACCCCAAAAGTTTATGTTGGAAGTTTGACAACTCCAGAGCTTTCTTTCTGGTATAATAGTCAGACAACAACTTCCTCCTTTACTCCAAAGAATCAATTTTACGTCCAGTATTGGAATGGAAGTTCTTGGGTGGTTATGCACCAAGATTCAGTAGTTAGTGGTTGGAAAAAGTACACATATACACTCACAAGTTCCTTTGGAACATTTGCATCTGGAGATAGTGTCCAGTTAAGATTTGGTGCCCATGAAGGCGGTCTAAACATGGGTGGTACGGGAACCACTACATATGACCAAGATATGGCTCTAGACCATATTTTATTACGTGAGACCCCTACTTGTTTTCCTCCTACAAGCATTAGAGATACCAATATAGCAGCAACTTCTAACACTATATTATTTAACGCGGTAGGTTCAGGTACTTCAATTCAATATGAATACGGCTTAAGTAATTTTACACAAGGCACTGGAACTAGTGCCATAATAAGTTCCTCTTCTGTTGGTCTAAGTTCACTTACAGCAGCAACTGGATACGATATATATTTCAGAGAGATTTGTTCTCCTGGCGATTCTTCTGCATGGGCTAAGCATTCTTTTACCACATTATATGCTACGCCATTGGAAAATAATTTTACGGGATTCACGGGCTCTAATTTAAGTTCAGTTTTTCCAGGTTGGAAAGAATCTACTAATGTTATTCCTTCAGGAACCACTTCTTCCTGGACGGTATCAAACACCACCCAAACCACTGCGTTTGGAAAAACGACGGCTAAAGTTAATCTGTATACTACCACCAGAGACGAATGGATAATTTCACCTCGTTTTGGAGTAACCTCCACAGATTCCTTGAGATTTAAGGCTGCAGTAACTAATTATAATTCTGCTGGCATAGATTCTATGGGTTCTGACGACTCCGTGATGGTTCGTATCTCCAATGACAACGGAGCAAGCTGGACTAACGTAATGGTGTTTACCAAGGCCAATGCTTTAACGAATACACTTACAAGTTTTAGTATGAGCTTGAGTGCTTATAATGGTCAAGCCATCCAAGTTGCTTTTTATGCACAAGATGGACCTACCAATGACCCTGAAGATTACGATTTTCATATTACCGATATTTTTATGGGAACACCTCCTAACCTGGATATGAAGGCAAATAGTGCTTACACCAAAAGTGGGTGTTTAGGATATGCTCAACCTATATATGTGGTTATAGAAAACAACACGAGTACAACAATTAACTTTGGAACTAACAATACTACAGTTGGTGCAAAAATTACTGGTCAGGTAAATACAACAATTAGTAAGGTTTTATCGTCTGATACATTGGTTGGTGGTGATACCATGCATGTACTTGTTGATACTGTATTAATGACTGCTGCCGGAAGTTATGCAATTAAACCTTTTACAGTCGTATCTGGTGATGGTAATACGAGTAATGATTCTGGAAGCGTATTAAATTTAACTCAAACGGCAACTTATGCAACTCCTCAAAAAGTGGATTTTGCAGGTTTTACAGGGACTAACCTTTCTTCCGTTTTCGCTGGTTGGAGTGAGGCAGATGGCAAACCTGTTCCTTCAGGAACATCATCTTCCTGGACCAATTCAAATGCAGTGCAACAATCGGCATTAGGAAAGACCGGAGCGAGGGTTAATCTTTACGGTACTGGCCAGCACGAATGGATTTTAAGCCCTAAGTTTTCTGTGTCAGGTACCGATACTTTGCTATTTAAAGGAGCAGTAACGAATTGGAATAGTGCTGCTACAGATGCTATGGGCTCAGATGATAGTATGAATGTTATGATTTCTACGGATTGTGGAGGTTCTTGGACCAGAATCTTCTCTATTACTACCAGTAATGAGCCTGGAAACAGTTATACTTCATATAAAGTTCCATTGGGAAGTTATTCAGGAAACGCTGCAATAATTGGATTCTTTGGAACGGTTGGTACTACTTCAGGTCAGGATTATGATTTTCATTTGACTGATATTTTTATTGGTACTCCTCCTTCAAACGATTTGGGTGTAACTGCCATTACAGAACCTACAGGTGGCTGTGGTGATGATTCTACACAAGTAAAAGTGGCTGTATTTAACTATGGTAGTGCTACTCAATCCAGTATTGGTGTTACTGTTGACGTTACCGGATCGGCTACAACTTCACTTTCTACAACAATTGCTTCTTTGGCTTCAGGTAAGGCAGATACAGTGGTGGTTGGAACATTGAATACCTTAGCAGGTGGTACCTACAATTTCAAAGGATATACTACCCACTCAGGGGATCAGGATAATTCAAATGATACTACAATGAGTGCAGGTGTTTCTATTGGTCTTGTTCCAAATGCGCCAAGTGTTGCATCAAATAGCACGGTTTGTGCAGGAACTGATACCACCTTGATAGCTACAGCAGGATCAGTAGGTTATCGTTGGTTTAGTTCCAAAACTGGAGGAACTGCGATAAGTACTTCTGATACTTTGAAAATTACAAATGCAATTAAGACAGATACTTTTTATGTAGAGACATTCCCAATGGCAAAAGGAAATGCTGGGGCTGCTAATAATTCAATAGGAAGTGGTGGAACATATACAACTTTTACAGATGGGTTGGTATTTGATGCTAAAAGTGCTTTTGTATTAGATTCTGTTACTGTATATGCAGGTGGTACAGGAAATGTAACCGTTCGATTATTGAGTTCTACAAATACTGTACTTCAGACCAAGGTGATTGCGGTTGGATCTTCCGGAGCAAATCAGCTTGCTGTAGGATTCTCAATCCCTGTTGGTACAGGTTATAAACTTGATGCAAGTGGTTCTACTGTATCAAACTTATATAGAAACAGCGGGGGAGCAACTTATCCTTTTAATTCAACTGGTGGAGCCGTTTCTATTAAACAAGCAATTAACGGTTTAGCGGGATACTACTACTTTTTCTACAATTGGGTAGTCACTGAGGAAGGTTGTGCATCAGACAGAAGCATGGCCATTCTAAATGTAACTCCCCTTCCAGTATTCTCTTTAGGAAAGGATACGGCATTCTGTGGAGCTTCTTCTATTAACTATGTATTGGATGCAACTACAAGTGGTGCAACTTACAAGTGGAGTGATAACTCAACTAATGCTACATTGACTGTAACTGCACCTGGAACTTACTATTGTGAGGTTACTAAGTCTTCTTGTTCCTCAACTGATACGGTTAAAGTTGGAGCTAACCCTCTACCAACCGTTAACTTCCCAAATCCTAATAATGTTTGTAGTAATGATACTGCTACGACCTTAACCGGAGCCACTCCAGTTGGAGGTGTTTATTCAGGAACTAATGTTACCGGAGGTAAATTTAATCCGGTAAGTGCAGGAGCAGGTCAGGATACACTTTATTATACTTTTACCGATACTATCGGTTGTAAAGCTTCAGACACTGCATACATAACAGTTGATGCTGCACCAAACGTAACCATGACTTCATTAAGTGATGTTTGTCTTGGAAGTTCACCATTTAATTTAACTGGTGGAATGCCAGCTGGAGGTACTTATTCTGGAACCGGAGTAAACAGTTCAGGAATATTTACTGCTGATACTGCGGGTGTTGGAACACATAGTATTACGTATTCATTTACCAATACTCAAGGTTGTACCGATACAGCATCACAATCTCAGGTGGTTAACGCATTACCTACAGTTAGTTTTTCAACTCAGAATAACTGGTGTTTGAATGCGGCTCCGATAAATCTAACTACCGGAACACCAACAGGTGGATCCTATACCGTTAACGGAGTTGTTGATACGGTTTACTCAGCGACCAAAGCAGGAGTTGATACTATTGTTTACTCCTTTACTGATACGAACAGTTGTACCAATACCGATACTGCAATGATTACTGCAGATACAGTACCCGTTGTAACTTTTGCAACCCTCGCTGATCTTTGTTTAGGAAGTGCAAGCTATACACTAATAGAAGGGATGCCAGTTTCAGGAGGAACCGGAATGTATTCAGGAAACAGTGTTACCTCAGGAAAATACAACCCAAGTATGGTAACCACGGATACGTTGACTTATATGTTTACCGATTCCAATAACTGTTCAAGTAGTGCAACTCAAACGATAACTGTAAATGCACTTCCAACGGTAGCAATAAGTGCCCAAGCCGATGTATGCGAAAACACACCAGTGTTTGCTTTGAGTGGAGGAAGTCCTTCAGGTGGAACCTACTCAGGAGGTGGAGTAAGTGGTGGTAACTACGATGCTTCCAGCTTT
>PAVO01000035.1 GCA_002713215.1 Crocinitomicaceae bacterium | reverse complement strand
TAAACTTTAAAACCCGAAAGCCCTAAACCTATTAATAACTATCTTCTCTTGAACTTATCTCCCCGTTCAAACGGGCCGGCAAAAGTATACAGGTTTTTTTAATTAACAAGCATTTTTTAAAAAAAATAAAAAAATTTTTATCTGAAAGAATAATCTACATTTGAGTTTGAAATTTACAGAAAGTATGAAAGTGTTGGTTTTATGGGGGTTAGCGTTATTTATGAGTATGAATCTTGCTGCTCAAAACTATGGTGTAGAAGTTGACTCGACAAAGCAAACATCTGAAAAACAGGAGCCTAAAAAAGAAAAATATTCAGGCAAAAGAACTTTTATTGGAGGAGGTTTTGGCTTAGGCTTTAGTCAAAACTCTGGATTTATTAATGTTTCACCCATTTTGGGATACAATTTTTCCAAGAATCTGCAAGCAGCCATGAAGTTTACCTATTGGTATAACTGGGGACGGGCTTATGACGCTAAGGGAGGAGTACATAAATACGATGGCAACATCTATGCCTATAGTATATTTAGTAGGTATGTCATTTTTAAAGGTCTATTTGCTCACATTGAACCTGAGTACATGAATTTACCGCGGTATGAATGGTCTAGAGATTGGTCTTCTTCAACTGGATGGACATTGGAAGAAAGAAGGGTGGATGCTTTTAATTTTTACGTAGGAGGTGGCTTTTATCAGGGGTTCAGTGGTAACTCGGGTGGATTTGTAATGCTATTGTATAATCTAAATGAAACCGAAAACTCGTTTTATAGTA
Organism: Crocinitomicaceae bacterium; assembly: GCA_002713215.1. Taxonomy (GTDB): domain Bacteria; phylum Bacteroidota; class Bacteroidia; order Flavobacteriales_G; family Salibacteraceae; genus UBA2108. The sequence goes on along the minus strand of PAVO01000035.1, from coordinate 17,006 downwards.
ACCCGTACATTCAAATCGGATTCACTGCAGGCTTTTAGCAGAGTCCGGTAAAGTCAACTAATGATTATCAACCCATTCTCGAGCATTTTTGAATGCTAATATCCAGGGACTAACATCTTCTCCTTTTCTATTCTCTGGATAGTAGCCCCAATTCCATGGAAAAACAGAACGTTCAAAATGTGGCATAATGGCTAAATGCCTTCCATCTTTACTTGCGATTCCTGCCACACTGTAATCTGAACCATTGGGATTAGCAGGATAGTCAGAACCACTATATTTTCCAATTATGTTGTAATCTTCTTCAGCCCGGGGGAGGTTGAATTTTCCTTCGCCGTGAGCGACCCAAATTCCAAGTTTACTTCCCGAGAGGCTTCCAAGCATTACGGAATCGTTCTCCGGAATTTCAATATTTACGAAAGCGGATTCAAATTTCCCTGAAGCGTTGTGCAACAATTTAGGATGATTTTCATGTTCAGGATACAATAACCCTAGTTCTCCCATTAATTGACAGCCGTTGCAAATTCCAAGTGACAGTGTGTCCTTTCTAGCATAGAAGTTGTCCAGTGCGTTTTTTGCCCTTTTGTTATATAAAAATGCGCCAGCCCATCCTTTGGCCGAACCTAACACATCAGAATTTGAGAACCCTCCAACAAAGGCAATCATATTTACATCCGAGAGGTCTTCTGCCCCAGAGATCAGATCAGTCATGTGAACATCTTTGACACTGAAACCAGCCAGATACAAGGCATAAGCCATTTCACGATCTCCATTTACGCCCTTTTCTCTTATGATTGCGGCTTTTGGTGCATCGTTAGAATTTCTATCTGGATTTAAGCCAAGTGATGAATACCTGCCTTCGAATCCTGCTGGGAAACGATAGGATAAATCATTTGACTTGTAGTTTTTGAATCGATCTTCGGCAAGGTTTCCTCCGGTTTGTTTCTTATCCAACAAATAGGAGGTTCTGTACCAGGTATCTCTTAATGTATTAATATCAAAGATGTAATTGTTGGTTCTGGTTGTAACACTTATTGATCTTGTCTGGTTCACGTTCCCAATAACATGGTAATGAGAATCAACTTGATCCAATGCTTTTGATACTTTTTCAATGTCAGAGTCCTTGACCTGAATTATAACTCCTGCCTTTTCAGAAAATAACAATTGAATATCATCCCGGGCATCTATTTCAATCAGGTTAATGTTTAGCCCTGATTCATTTGTGGCAAAAGTCATTTCAAGTAAAGTGGTAATAAGTCCACCGGCAGAAATATCATGTCCCGATAGTATTAGATGGTCTTTGATTAATGCCTGGATGGCGTTAAATGTATTGGCAAATTTCTTGGCATTAATAATTTCGGGAGCATCTTTACCAATTGAATTCCGGATTTGGGCAAAAGAAGAGCCACCCAGTTTAAAATCATCTTCTGATAAATCAACGTAGATTAAACTCGAATTATAATTGGGTTGAACGACCGGCTCGACTATTCTTTTTAGGTGACTAATTTCACCGACTGCGGTAATTATAACTGTTCCCGGCGAGTAGACTACGTCATCCGAGTACTTCTGTACCATGGAAAGAGAATCTTTTCCAGTTGGGACATTTAACCCTAACTCGCAGGCAAAATCACTTATACCCTTAACCGCCGTATAAAGTCTGCTATTTTCACCCTCATTTTTTGCCGGCCACATCCAGTTTGCACTTAAAGAGATTCCCCTGATTCCATCTTGTATAGGTGCCCAAACAATATTGGTTAAGGCTTCAGCGATGGAAGCTTGAGATCCGGCTTTAGGGTTAATCAGCGCAGAAATAGGCGAGTGTCCAATGGAAGTGGCAATTCCTTTTTCTCCTCGATAATCAAGCGCCATTGCACCCAGGTTGTTTAAAGGAAGTTGTAATGGCCCTGCGCATTGTTGTTTGGCAACCCTTCCGGTTACACAACGATCTACTTTGTTGGTTAACCAATCTTTACAAGCAACTGCTTCCAGTTGAAGCACGGCGTTTAAATAGGATTGAATTTCCGACTCCTGGTAATCTATTTCGTGGAAGGAAGAACCAGAGCTGTTGTCTTTTAGAATAGTTTTTGGAGAAGAGCCAAACATATGGGTAAGGCCCCAGTCCATTGGATTGATTCCAGACTTGTTATTTTCAAACACAAAATGATTGTTATCGGTCGATTCACCAACAACATATATAGGTGCTCTTTCTCGTTGAGCAATTTTTTCAAGAAGCTGAACGTCCCTTTCTTTGATAACAAGTCCCATTCTTTCCTGGGATTCATTTCCAATGATCTCTTTATCTGAAAGGGTAGGGTCGCCAACGGGAAGTTTGTTCACATCAATTTTTCCTCCTGTATCTTCAACCAATTCGGAAAGGCAGTTGAGATGCCCTCCTGCACCATGGTCGTGAATGGATACTATTGGGTTTTCGTTCATTTCTGAAACTGCACGAACAACATTGTACACCCTTTTTTGCATTTCCGGATTGGATCGTTGAATGGCATTTAACTCAATGCCACTTGAAAACTCACCGGTTGCCACTGAGGAAACTGCACCACCACCCATTCCAATGCGGTAGTTATCGCCACCCATAACCACTATTTTATCACCATTTTCAGGAGTGTCTTTTAGGGCTTGCTCTTTTTTTCCGTAACCAATCCCCCCGGCTTGCATAATAACCTTATCGTAGCCATATTTTTTGCCACCTTCTTCATGTTCAAAGGTGAGTACCGACCCATTGATAAGGGGTTGGCCAAATTTGTTTCCAAAATCAGAGGCACCATTGGATGCTTTTATAAGTATATCCATCGGGGTTTGGTATAACCAGGGTCTTTCGGCCATTCCATTTTCCCATGCGCGGTTATCTTCCAACCTTGAATACGATGTCATGTAAACAGCGGAACCAGCAAGGGGCATTGAACCCTTTCCTCCAGCCATTCTATCTCGAATTTCTCCACCGCTCCCAGTTGCAGCTCCATTGAATGGTTCAACGGTAGTTGGGAAATTGTGCGTTTCCGCTTTGAGAGAAATAACAGAATTAAAATCTTTGGTTTCAAAATAATCGGCTTGATCTTGCCTGGCAGGTGCAAATTGTTCTACTGTTGGGCCTTCGATAAACGCCACATTATCCTTATAGGCTGATACAATTCTGTTGGGGTTAACGCTTGAAGTTTTTCGGATCATTTTGAACAATGAATCCTGCATTTCTTCACCATCAATAATGAAGGTGCCGTTAAAAATTTTATGCCTACAATGCTCCGAATTGACTTGAGAAAACCCAAAGACCTCACTGTCCGTAAGTTTCCTTCCAAGTTGTTGGGATACACCATTGAGGTATTCAATTTCCTCTGGGCTTAGAGCTAATCCCTCTTGGTTGTTATAAGCTGCCAGGTCGTCAATAAAAAGAACTTCCTCAGGATCTTTAGTAATTGTAAAAATATCCTGATTCAAATTTTCGTAAAGAACCTCCAACATGGGGTCGTAGTTTGAGTGGTTGGCATCTACCTTCCCAAATTCTTCAATTCTCTCTATGCCTGCAATCCCCATATTCATGGTAATTTCAACGGCATTGGTACTCCAGGGGGTAATCATCTCTTTTCTTGGCCCTACAAAATGCCCATCGACTTGATCTTGATTAAGATGTTGTGCTCCTCCAAATAACCATTGAAGTTTTTCAATGTCTATTTCAGAAAGTCTATTTTCAATTTTCAGGGCAAAAATTTTGTCTGATGCAGACGCGAAAAATGTGATCATTCTTAATGTATTAAACCTGCCAAATTCAGCAGGGTGCAAAAGTAAAAATAAGCTTACCCAAGGGATTTTTTTAGGTCTATTATTATTAACATTGTTTTCATGCCTGAGAGTATTTTCGAATGGGTTTATGTTGTTATTCTAACTTCGGTTCTTGCCTGGTTTATTGGAAGACAGAAATGGACTAAGAATCTTGGGCTGTCGGTACTTGAAATTAGAGGACTTTTAGTATTCAAAGTAGTTGTTGGAATTGCCTTAGCAATCTTTTATGAAGTTTATTATGGAAGTCGGATTACTTCCGATGCATTCAGGTTCTACGACGATGCCTTAATCGTAGTTGAAAGTCTTTCATCAAACCCCAAAGTATATTTCCAAATCATATTTGGTATAAATATGGTGGATTCGGAGGTGGTTGCTGTTACCGATCAATTAAACACCTGGTATAAGTCTCACCAGCATGGGGTTTTTAACGATAATCAAACTATGGTTCGAATGAATGCCATAATTCTACCCTTGTCACAAGGGTATTACCATGTGCACACGGTAATAGTAGCATTACTTAGTTTCTCTGGTTTTGTTGCTTTGCTTCAGGTGTTCAATAAAGTTATGCCACTTAAAAGGTGGTTTGTATATTTTATTGTTCTGTTTCCTCAGGTTTTATTCTGGTCAAGTGGCGTTCTAAAAGAGAGTATTCTTTTTTTCTGCCTGGGTTGGTTCATCTACTTCTTGTACAAAGTTTATCAGGGTGATTTTACCAAGGAAAATTTACTTAGATTGGTGATCTTTCTTTATTTCCTTTTGTTGATTAAGAGCTATGTGATACTGGCATTAATTCCTGGGATAACCATTTTATCTGCATCTGTATTTGTTCCCAAATTGAAATCACCAATGGTTTTTATTGGAATGCTGTTTCTCCTGGGGATATTTGTAATTGGAGTGGATTCCTATCTGGGGAATCCTAGGTCAGGTGCAATTTACCAAAAACAACACGATTTCATTAATGAGGCAAAATCGGTAAAGGCAGGAAGTTATTTTGAGATATTTCGGCTTGAACCAAATTGGAAGAGTATTTTAAAAAACTCGCCACAAGCAATAGCAAATGTATTTCTGCGTCCCATGCCATGGAATTCACATAATTTAATTTCAAAGCTAGCTTCCGTTGAGAATATTTTTATCCTCTTGCTACTTATATTGCCTGTATTGTTTTATAAGAAAAATGGTAATCTGGAAATAGTACTTTTTTCATTGTCATTTGTTTTCGTATTGTTTCTATTAATTGGATTGGTTACACCTGTCTCGGGTGCTCTTGTTCGATATAAGATTCCCGGGCTACCCTTCTTGTTTTTTTCTATTTATATGATGGTTGATTGGGAAAAGTTTGGGTCCAAATTGAAATTTAGCAGATAATTGTTCCAGCTTTGGATTATGGTGCATTTTAATTTTGATCTATATTTGATTAGTTGCAAAAAATAGGCTCTATGTATGAAGAAGTAAAACGTTTGTTTGATGTTCCTAGGTATCAATTAAATAACCACCCGCAATCGGATGCTTTGGTTGCCAAGGTTGGGGGTAAATGGGTGAAAAGTAGCATTCAGGAAACCCTAGATACTGCAGATAGAGCCAGTAGAGCATTTTTGAAACTTGGAATTAAACCAGGAGATAAAATCGCAATTATTTCCAATAACCGGCCGGAATGGGTAATGTTGGATTGTGGAATTCTACAAATTGGTGCAGTAGATGTTCCCATCTATTCCACCATTTCGGAAGATGACTACCGTTATATTTTTAATGATGCAGAGGTGAAGATGTGCTTTGTAAGCGACGAAGAGCTCTTCCAGAAAGTATCCAGTATTAAATCTGATGTTGCTTCTCTAACCAATATTTACACGTTCGAAAATGTAGAGGGGGCTATTCATTGGGAATCCTTTTTAAAAGAGGGCGATGGTGGTGACCAAGAGGAGGTTGAAAAAATAAAAGAAGGCGTAAAGGAAGATGACCTGGCAACTCTCATTTATACATCAGGTACAACAGGAACTCCCAAAGGAGTTATGCTTTCTCACAAGAATATCGCATCGAATTCAAAAGCCAGTATTTTGCGTTTGCCGGTAGATACAACTGCCAAGGCTCTTAGTTTTCTTCCGGTTTGTCATGTTTATGAGCGAATGCTTATTTATTTATACATGCTAAAGGGAGTTTCGATCTACTTCGCCGAATCGATGGAAACCATAGGAGATGATTTAAGGGATGTAAAACCGGAGGTGTTTACTGCGGTTCCTCGCTTGCTGGAAAAAGTATTTGATAAAATTGTAAATAAGGGAGCTGAACTTAGCGGAATAAAAAGGGCGCTTTTCTTTTGGGCACTGGACCTGGGTGAAAGATATGAGCCCTACGGAGCCAATGGTTTTTGGTATGAGTTTCAATTGGGCATTGCAAGAAAAATAATTTTTTCAAAATGGCAGGAAGCCTTGGGTGGAAATGTCCTCGCAGTGGCATCAGGAAGTGCAGCGCTTCAACCCAGGTTGGCACGTGTGTTTAATGCTGCAGGAATTCCGGTTATGGAAGGATATGGTTTGACTGAAACCTCGCCGGTAGTATCCGTTAACTGTGAAGGAGATAAAGGATTAATGATTGGAACCGTAGGTAGGGTTATTGATGATGTGGAAGTGAAAATTGCTGATGACGGGGAAATTTTGGTCAAAGGACCCAATGTGATGCAAGGCTATTACAAGAAACCTGATAAGACCAGTGAAGTATTGAAAGATGGCTGGTTTCACACTGGAGATATTGGAGAGATTGTTGGAGACAGATTCCTTAAAATTACGGATAGAAAGAAGGAAATTTTCAAAACATCGGGGGGGAAATACATAGCACCTCAGGTAATGGAAAACAAATTCAAAGAGTCCCGTTTCATTGAGCAAATAATGGTTATTGGTGAAGGGCAAAAACATGCGGCAGCTCTTATCGTGCCGGCATTCGAGTTTCTTGAAGAATGGTGTAACCGAAAGGGAATTGAGTTTGGTTCGACTGAAAAAATCATTGCTAATGATAGAGTAGTAGCGCGAATTCAAAAAGAGGTTGATCATTTTAATGAGGGTTTTGGTAAATGGGAAACCATTAAGAAATTTGAATTGATTGGCCAGGTATGGGGAATTGATACCGGTGAACTTACCCCAACACTCAAGCTTAAGAGAAAGGCCATTTTGAGTAAGTATGAAGATCTTCACAAGAAAATTTACGAACTTTAAACCATGCCATCTTATTTATGCTTAAGACTGCTTGCAGTCTTTTTTTTTACAAGCCAGATTGTCTCAGCTCAAATAGGTAAACCCTATTTTCAACAGAGGACGGATTATATAATTGAAGTTACGCTAGACGATAAAAATCATGAATTAAGCGCTTACGAGGAAATTACCTATACCAACAATTCTCGTGTACCACTGGATTCTATCTATTTTCATTTATGGCCAAATGCTTACAAAAACAATGAAACTGATTTTGCCAGGCAATTGTTGGAAAATGGGAACACATCTTTTTATTATTCATTAGAAGAGGAAAAAGGATATATCGATAGTCTGGATTTTAGAGTCAATAAAAAGAAGGTAAACTGGCATTTCGACCCAAATCATATTGACATCTGTATTGTTAAACTTAATGAGCCATTACCACCCGGTAACAGTATAAAAATTACTACCCCGTTTCATGTAAAATTACCTGGAGATTTTAGTAGAATGGGTCATGACGGTGAGTCGTACCAGGTAACACAATGGTATCCAAAACCTGCTGTTTTTGATAAGGATGGCTGGCACCCTATGCCTTATTTGGATCAGGGAGAGTTTTATTCGGAATATGGTTCTTTTCAAGTAACTATTAATTTGCCTAAGAACTATGTTGTAGGTGCTACCGGTGATCTTCAAAATCAGGAAGAAATCAATTGGCTGAACCAAAAGGTGAAGGATACCGAAAGAATATCCGTTTTCCCTGAGAGAGATTCGTTTCCGGAAAGTTCTTCGGAATTTAAGTCTCTTACCTATATCCAAAGTCGTGTTCACGATTTTGCCTGGTTTGCTGATAAGCGATATCACGTATTAAAAGGACGGGTTGAATTACCCGATTCAAAAGATTCGGTAGACACCTGGGTAATGTTTACCAATACAGAAGCAGAATATTGGAAAGATGCAATTCCATATATGAATCGGGCGATTTACTCGTATTCGCTTTGGAATGGAAACTATCCGTATAAACAGGCCACTGCAGTATATGGAGCATTGAGTGCCGGTGGTGGTATGGAGTATCCAAATGTAACTGTAATAGGACAATCCGGTTCACCGGAAGCCTTGGAGCTTGTGATTGTACATGAAGTCGGACACAATTGGTTTCAGGGGATATTGGGTTTTAATGAAAGGGATCATCCGGCTATGGATGAGGGAATAAATTCGTTTAATGAATTAAGGTATGTTGAAACCTATATGAAGGATTACAGCATTGTATCCAGTTATCTTTCTCCATTGATTTCAAGGTGGATGAATTTGGAAGGGTATACTCATAAGGATGAAAACTACTTGTTCAATTTATATTCAGCCCGGAAAAACAGAGATCAGCCATTAAACTTAAAATCAGATGAATATACTTCCACAAATTATGGAGGGATTGTTTATGCAAAAAAGGCAATAAGTGTTCAAATGCTTAGGGCTTATTTGGGTGATTCGTTATTTGATAAGGGGATGCAAAAATTCTATGAAAAGTGGAAATTTAAGCATCCTTCAATTACGGACTGGCAGCAGATCATGCAAGAAGAAACCGAGAAAAACCTGGATTGGTTTTTTGGCGGGTATTACAAAACCACAGATAGAATTGACTTAAAAATTAAGAAGGTAAAAAAGAAGAACGGTCAGCTGGAACTCACAGTCAAAAACAAAGGTGATGTTAGTGTCCCGTTTAGTGTAACAACTTATTCAAAAAAGGAAAAACTAAAGACTTATAACTATGAGTTTCTACCATTAGATAAAGAAGTAATAAGCATTAAAAATGAAAATGCAAAGAGGGTTGTTCTTGATGGTGAAAAGAATTTAGTTGAGCACAATAGAAAGAACAACACCATTCGTACACATGGTATTTTGAAAAAGATGGAACCACTTCAGGTAAGGTTATTTACAAGTAACGAAAACCCGCAGAAAACTCAATTGTATCTAACACCTTTGATTGGTTGGAATACCGCCGATGAGTTTATGTTGGGCATTGGTTTACATAACAAGAGCTTCATAGAAAAACCTTTTGAGTGGTTCGTGGGTCCGATGTATTCATTTCATAGAGAGGATTTCACTGGAATTACTGATTTAAGCTACCACGTTTATCCTAACCATTTCAGGCGCATCACATTCAATGTAAACGCCATGCGATTTTCTTACAACATTCCAATTAATGGAATAATGACTTATAACCGTTTGTATCCCAAAGTCATCTTTGAGTTTAAACCTTCTCATGAACGAAGTAAATGGAGGCATGGAGTTAATGTTGGAGCATTATACATTGAGGAGCTGTACAAGGGAAGCGGAACTCCGTTTATTAGCGCTTACAATACTTACGGTGAGTTGGGATATAATTTTACAGTTACCGGGTATAGACAAGAGTTAAGGACCAAGGTCAAATTTACACTGCACGAAGACTTCGACCTGGCCGAGTTTACTTCCCGTTACCGATTGTTCTATAATGAAAGAGGCAACGCGTTTACGGCCCGCGTATTCGTTGGGTCGTTCCTATACAATGAAACCAACAGCCCCATATTTAACTTTAGAATGGATGGGCAGACAGGTTATCTGGATTATAAAAAGAATCAGGTTTTTCTTGACAGAGCCGGAACCCATGATGTATGGAAAAATCAAATGAATGAAAATCACGGAGCATTTAAAAGCCCTACATCAGTTGGCCAATCTTCAAACTGGATTGCTGCTTTGAACCTTAAGTTTGAAGCGCCTTTGGTTATCCCCATTGGTATTTATGCCGATTTAGGGGTGGCAGACAAAACTGACTTTATGTATAACGCGGGGTTCTCGTTCAGAGTCTTAAGGGATATCTGCGAGATTTATTTTCCGGTTTTATGGTCCGATAATATTAAAAAGTCGTATGATGCAAATGCAACTGAGTATGGAGAGCGTATTCGGTTTACACTAAATTTGCCCGCCGTTGATCCATATAAAAATATTAGCAGGTTAACTTTCTAAGTTGGGTTTAGACAAAAAAATATACTTCGCATCAGATTTCCATTTAGGTGTGCCAGATAGGGAATCCAGTTTGATTCGCGAAAAGAAAATTGTTCAATGGCTTGATGATATTTCAAAAGATGCTGCTGAAATTTTTCTTGTAGGCGATGTATTTGATTTCTGGTATGAGTATAAGAATGCTATCCCGAAGGGGTTTGTAAGAATTCAGGGGAAAATTGCAGAACTGTGTGACCAAGGAATTAAGGTTCATTATTTTACCGGTAACCACGACATGTGGGCTTTTAATTACTTCACGGAAGAGCTTGGCGTTATCATGTATAGAGATAATGCCGAATTTGAATTCAATGGTAAAAAGTTCTTAGTTGGTCATGGTGATGGATTAGGGCCTGGTGATCATGGGTATAAATTCATAAAAAAGGTATTTGCCAATCCAGTTCTGCAATGGCTTTTTGGCTGGATTCATCCCAATATTGGAATTGGAATTGCAAATTTCTGGAGCGGTAGAAGCCGTATGTCTAACATGGGAGAGGATCAAAAGTTCTTAGGAGAAGAGAACGAATGGTTAGCTACGTATTGCCGGGATATGCTTAAGTCTAAGTACTACGATTATTTCATTTTTGGCCATAGGCATTTGCCGTTGGATTTGAAGGTAGGCGAAACTTCCAGGTATATCAATTTAGGAGAGTGGGTTAACTATACCTCCTATGCCGTGTTTGATGGTAAGAAATTGGAATTGAAAGAATACTAACTCTTCAGTTTTGCCATCAAATCGATTAGCCGGTTTGAGTATCCAATTTCGTTGTCATACCACCCTACAACTTTTACCATATTGCCTACCACAGAAGTAAGTTGCGAATCAAATACACAGGAATAGGGGTTGCCAACAATGTCAATGCTTACCAAAGGATCTGTTTCATAATACAAAACCCTACCCAATTCTGTTTTTGAAGCCTCATAGAAAGCCTGATTTATTTCTTCAACCGTAGGAGTATGTTTTAGTACACAGTTTACATCAGTCATTGACCCATTGGGAACAGGAACACGGATTCCACAGCCTCCAACGTTTCCTTCAAGTTCAGGAAAAATACGGGTAATGGCTTTAGCCGCTCCAGTGGTTGTAGGAACAATAGAATTCGGGGCAGATCGAGCCCTTCTTAAATCTTTGTGCGGAGCGTCATGAAGTCTTTGATCGCTGGTATAGGAATGCACGGTGGTTATATATGCGGATTCAATTCCCCAATTGTCCTGAAGTACTTTGAACATAGGGCCAACGTTATTGGTGGTGCAGCTGGCATTAGAAATTACTTCTGCTCCAAAATCCATATCGGTTTCGTTTACTCCAAGAACCACCGTAGGGATACCCGAATCGATAGCAGGGGCACTTATAATAACTTGTTTAGCTCCGGCAGTCATATGTCCATTTGCCAGTTCTTTGGTTCGAAAGAATCCTGTAGCCTCAAGTACTACATCGATATTAAGTTCTTTCCAATTGAGCTTATTGGGAGCAGACTCATGGGAAACAGCAATAGCATGCTCATCAATAATTATTGATTCATTTGCTGTTTTAACTCCTGTTGGAAACCTCCCATGAACAGAATCGTACTTTAAAAGATGGGTGAGGGTGTTCAGTTCTCCTAAGTCGTTAATAGCAACTAGTTCTATCGGAGATTTTAGGTTCCCTTGCCTTTTGTATAATTCTCTGGTAACGTTCCGTCCAATTCGACCAAAACCGTTAATAGCGATTCTCATATTGATATAGTTTAGAAGCCAAAATTAGCCAATAAAAAAGCCCTCCTAAGTGATTAGGAAGGCTTCTTAAAATTAGTTTTTTACAAAGGATTACATCTTAACAAACTTTGAAACCTTTTTAGCATTTCCATCAATTAGAGTAACAAAGTAGGTTCCTGAAGATAGATCAGAAGCATCAAAAGAAACATTGTTTTCTCCAGCCTGCAGATTTGGTTTAATGCTTTTTTGTAGCTGTCCGTTAATTGAGTAAATACTTATTATGGCTTCTTCAGGATTAGAAACGGTTACCTCCAATTGTCCATTGCTATGAATAGGATTTGGGTATATAGTAATGTTTGACTCCCAACTGTTATTAAAGTCTTTATGCGCAATTTCATCAATTCCCACAATTGTTCCGGATTTCCAAATACCGGCACCATGAGTTCCTAAGTAAACCGTACCGTGGTTGGTAGCCTCTTTATAGCTTAAAGTCTGCTGATCGATATCAAATACAGGAACCTGAGCAAACTCTTCAGCAGTCCACTCTACAGAAGCAGCATTTATATCACTAGTAGAATAGACTCCCTGATCGGTTCCAATAATTACCCTGTCAGGATTGTTTTGATCGAAAATTGCATCATACACGGGCATATCGGGTAGGTCACCCTGTACAATTTTGCTTGTAAAGTTACTTGTGTTAGGAACCCTGGTTAAAAGGAAAACATGGTTAACGGCCCCATAATTACCTGAAGTAATCAACATTTGATTCGGGTTTTTAGGGTTGAAGTTGATGCTGGTAACATTTCCGCTACCACTGAAAATTTGTTTTGAAGCTAATTTGTCAGCATCTGCCTGTGTGTACATGTTATTGATCCCCTCAATCATTCGAACAGCTGGGGTGCCATTGCTTCCAATCCATGCACCATTTGTACCCGGGTTATAAAATAGCTCATTTCCGTCAGGGGAAAATTCGAACTCTTGAATAGCTCCTAATTCAATGTGCATCCATTTTGGATTTTCTCCTAGTGCAATTCCCTTTCTTGCGATTGCAATTCCACGTTTATGCAAGTTGTTCAATTGCATGGTTTGATCGTTTATTCGATAATTTGGATCATCACATTCGTATGCCGTTCCATCACTGTTCAAAGAACATTTTTGGTTTACCTGAATAGCAATAAGAGACTGTACCGGATCTTGTACCTTAAGTATATCCCCCGGACGAAGGTTTATATTTATCACGTGTCGAATCGGAAGGTTTTCAGTTGCACTTGGAACAATAATTACAGAACCTGCATCAAAATTAGATGTATAATAAGCATTAACTCTCGCATTTAATGGAGGTGCGTTGTCAAATGTCACACTAAATTTCAGTGTCTTTTCATCCAAGGTACCTTTTCCGTTACCAGTGAACCCACCGTTACCATCATAAACGAGTTTATCCAAATTGGTACCAATCTTAATGGAACCGGTTATCACCTCAGCCGATTTCTGAAAAGGAATGATTTGCCCTTCAAAGGTGGTTCTACTTCCTGAACCCAATCCAATGTTATTCTCAACAGTATCCACTTTAAATACAACAGAGTCTTTACTGGTAAGATCGTTGGCATTTTCCCACAATTTCATATTGGTATAAAAAGAGCTCATTCCACAATAGGGAGCACATGCACCACTACCTTGCTGGCTGGTAATTTTACCACGGCCCATGTTACCCATTTGAGCGGAGACATATTTTAAATCAACGATTTGACTAACCACAGCGTCAAATCCATCACCATTAACAACTCCCTGGTTAAAAACGGTGGCACCGTAAGTTGGGTTTCCAGGTCGGAATGGAGTTACAAAAGGATTTCCATTGTCCTGAGTTCCTCCCACAGCGTAATCATAGTTGGCATGAGCGATTGCATAATACTGAGTTACCGAGTAACCCTTATTCATATCGTAGAATGTATATCCACCATCAAGGGATTTGTAGATCCCGCCGTCATTCCCGAAGAAAATATTCTTAGGGTTTTTCTTGTCGTAAGCAATGGCATGATGGTCAACGTGTACTTTATAAAGACCTGGTTCTGATCCGGAACCTCCACCAACGGCAGCTTGAGTCCAGTTTCCATCAAACCTCCACAATTGAACTCCGCCAATAAAGAGTACATCTTTTGAATTGTCTTTTGGGTTTGGGATTGCTTTAAACAACATGTCATACTCAGCTTGTCCGCCTCCGTTGTTTCCGTATAAATCGAAATTACTTGCGCTGACAGGCATTGGAGGATTGAATGATGACCACTTTTCTCCACCATCAATCGATACCTTAACATCAGAATATCCACCCCCAATTGAAGTGGTTGCATAAACTTTTTTAGGATCATTTGGAGAAGTGGTTAACATCCATCTTCCCCCATCACCAACATTTGATTGTTGTATCAGGCCACAATCAGCAGAGTAATCTGTTCCCGAATAATATTGACCATTGCCAAACCCAGCATGAAGTATGGTTCCATCACTGGACCAATCGACGGTAATGCAACCTGTAAGTGGGTTACCTCCAATACACGCAACTTTTCTGGACCAGGTAACTCCACCATCAGTAGAAACCTGAAGCCCTCCATTAGTTGCAGCGGCAATTGTACTTGCTTCAGTAGGATGAGCTTCAATATGATTTACATTTTGGAAAAACACATTGTTTGGACTAGTACTGGTACTCTCAATTAACTCCCAACTAATACCTCTGTCTTTCGAAACATAGATTCCTACTCCAATTCCACCAGGGGCACCACCACCAGTTCCTTTTTGTCCACCATTTTCAAACGTGCATCCGGTACCCGCATACAAGTGTCCATTTGAAGTTTGAGTTATACAAGAAACATTATTGGTTCTTGCATTCCAACTTTTGGCCCAGCTATTTCCCCCGTTGGTAGAAATGTAAATGCCCCCTGTTACACTTGCACCGTAAATTTTGTCCGGGTCTTCATTATCAATAACAATTCCCCGTGTTCTTCCGCCCATATTGGAAGGACCCATAAACTCAAATTCCAATCCGAGATTTGAGGCTCTGGAGCTTTTGTCAAAAGCATGATTTTGGGCTTTCTCCAAAAGGACGGGATCTACAACACCCGTATTTATATCTCCTCGAATAGAAGCTAAATACCGTGCAGCACCTTCAGCACTAAATGATTCAGACTTATCCTTTTCAATACGGGGAGAATATTTGGTGATCTTAATATTGTTGTCAGGCGTATCCATTCTGGTAATGAATAATCCTGAGATTCCAATTATGGTGGCTAAAGAGAGTAATTTTATTTTCATTTTTTTACTAATTAAAAGGTCACGGTAAAATTCCAATTACAATCTAGCTTAAAATGAAATAATATCTTCACACCAATTTAAGTTCGGTGGAACATTTCAAATAAACGGTTATGTGAATTGGTAAGGTGGTGGATGGTTTTTGGAGTGTTAATGGGAGGATGGTCCCATTGGTCTCAAGTAGATATCAATTCTTATCACCGATTCTAACTATGGAAAAGGTTAGTATTGGCCAATAAAAAAGCCTTCCTAAAATTAGGAAGGCTTTTTAAAATAGTTTTTAACTAATTGATTACATTTTTACAAATTTCGAAACCTTTTTAGTGTTTCCATCAATCAAAGTAACAAAGTAGGTTCCTGAAGATAGATCGGAAGCATCAAAAGAAACGCTATTTTCTCCTGCCTGTAAGCTAGGTTTAATAGTTTTTTGGAGTTGCCCATTAATTGAGTAAACACCAATTATAGCTTCTTCAGGATTGGAAACAGTCACCTCCAATTGTCCATTGTTATGAATTGGATTCGGGTAGATAGTAATGTTCGACTCCCAACTGTTGCTAAAATCCTTGTGTGTAATCTCATCGATTCCCACAATGGTTCCCGACTTCCAAATACCGGCACCATGAGTTCCTAAGTAAACCATACCATGGTTGGTAGCCTCTTTATAACTCAATGTCTGTTGATCGATATCGAACACTGGCACCATAGCAAATTCTTCTGCTGTCCATTCTACATTTGCTCCCTGACTAATATCAGCAGTAGAATACACTCCTTGGTCAGTACCGATAATAACCCTTTTGGGATTGAGGTAATCGAAAATCGCATCATAAACGGGCATATCAGGTAAGTCACCGGTCACATTTTGTCGTGTGAAGTTATTGCCATTTCTGGTTAGCAAGTAAACGTGATTAACAACTCCATAGTTTCCTACTGTGATCAACATCTCATTTGGATTCTGATGATTAAAATTGATGCTTGTTACATTACCACTTCCTGCGGTAAACACCTGCCGAGTAGTGATTTTGTCCGCATCATCCTGGGTATAGAGGTTCTCAACTCCTTCAATTAATCTAACTGTACTGTTTCCATTAGGATTGTAAAAAATCTCACTTCCATCAGGAGAAAATTCAAATTCTTGAATCATACCAATTTTAAGATGCATCCAATCTGGGTTGTCACCTAAGGCAATTCCTTTTCGGGCTAATGCAAGTCCAGGTTGCTGTCTTCCTGGTGTATTAGAGCCACAGTTTGGAGCAGGAGGGCTGCCGTTTAACCTATAGCAATCGTTATCACAATCGTATTCGGTTCCATTATTATTCAAAGAACATTTTTGGTTTACCTGAATAGCAATAAGAGACTGCACCGGATCCTGCACCTTAAGTATATCACCTGGTGTAAGATTTGTATTTATCACGTGTCGAATTGGAAGATTTTCAGTTGCACTTGGAACGATAATTACTGAACCTGCGGCAAAATTAGATGCATAAAATGCATTAACTCTTGCATTTAATGGAGGAGCGTTGTCAAATGTCACACTAAATTTCAGTGTCTTTTCATCCAAAGTACCTTTTCCGTTACCCGTGAACCCGCCATTACCGTCATAAACAAGTTTATCTAAATTGGTTCCAATCTTAATGGAACCGGTTATCACCTCAGCCGATTTCTGAAAAGGAATGATTTGCCCTTCAAAGGTGGTTCTACTTCCTGTACCCAATCCAATATTACTCTCTGCGGTATCCACTTTAAATACAACAGAGTCTTTACTGGTAAGGTCGTTAGCATTTTCCCACAATTTCATATTAGTATAGAAAGAACCCATTCCACAATAAGGAGCACAAGCACCACTACCTTGCTGGCTGGTAATTTTACCACGGCCCATATTTCCATATTGGGCAGAAACGTATTTTAAATCAACGATTTGACTAACTACAGCGTCAAATCCATCACCATTAACAACTCCCTGGTTAAAAACGGTGGCACCGTAAGTTGGGTTTCCAGGTCGGAATGGAGTTACAAAAG
>PAVO01000034.1 GCA_002713215.1 Crocinitomicaceae bacterium | reverse complement strand
ATTATATAAATCAAATCCATAGCTCTTTATTTTTTGAGCTAAAGTCTGATTCAAAAACGTAATCTATTTACGGTTTGCCTAACACTAGGAAATTGCGGGGAAACCCTCAAAAACCATAAAGCCCCAATATAAAATTGAGGCTTTATGGAAATTGTACACCCGGAAGGATTCGAACCCTCAACCCTCGGAGCCGAAATCCGATATTCTATCCAGTTGAACTACGGGTGCATTTGAGCGGCAAATTTAATATTTTGGTCGTCTAAACCCTTTCTATGTCCTTTTCTTTTAATCAATTCCTCTACCTCTGGATTGGCATTGCCGTTTTTACCTTTGTTCTTCTGTTTTTTATAACCGCCCCTTACGGCAGACACAATAGAAAAGGATGGGGGCCACAGGTAGATAACAAATGGGGTTGGATTATCATGGAACTGGTTTCTCCATTTGCTCTTTCTGTATTCTTTTTGGGAGGAGAGGGAGTTAAAAACAACGCTGTGTGGTTGTTTTACTTATTGTGGATGTTTCATTACACCTACCGAAGTGTCATATTTCCATTTATGCTGAACACCAAAGGCAAAACCATTCCATTCTCTATTGTGTTTATGGCCATCTTTTTCAACTCGGTAAATGGTTATACCAACGGATATTACTTCGGAAACTTTGGAACAGACTATGAGTTGTATTCCTTTTCATCAATTCAGTTCTTGGGCGGCTTGTTGCTTTTTATCGTTGGTTTTTACATTCACTTCAGGTCCGATCGAATTTTAATTGCCCTCCGCAAAAACAATGCTGGCTACGTTATACCCAATGAATTCCTTTTTAAAAAAGTGGCGAACCCCAACTATTTGGGTGAGCTAACCGAGTGGCTTGGATTTGCTATCATGACTGGTGCACTTTCGGCCTGGTGTTTTTGGGCCTGGACCATTGCCAATTTAGTGCCCCGAGCCATAACCAATTATCAATGGTATAGAAATAAATTTGAGGACTATCCCAAGGGCCGAAAAATACTGATTCCAGGCATCTTTTAAACCCTTCTTAATCCCCAACGAAATTGCTACTTTTGCCGACCTTTTAAAAGTGGAAATGGAAAAGAAATACCCTGAATATAAGCAGCTTAATTTGTCGCAGGTAGCCGACGAAATGCTTGAGGTGTGGAAGCGTGAAAAAACCTTCGAACAAAGCATCGAAACGCGAAAGGGAAAAGAGCCTTATGTTTTTTATGAAGGACCACCTTCTGCGAATGGCTTACCGGGTATTCATCATGTTATGGCCAGAACCATCAAGGATATTTTTTGCCGTTACAAAACCATTGCGGGTTTCCAGGTTAAAAGAAAAGCAGGTTGGGACACCCATGGACTCCCGGTAGAACTGGGGGTTGAAAAGGAATTAGGCATTACTAAGGAAGATATTGGTAAGAAAATAAGTGTTCAGCAATACAACGATGCATGCCGAAAGGCAGTAATGCGTTATACCGATGTTTGGAACGACCTAACTGAAAAAATGGGTTATTGGGTCGACATGGACGATCCTTACATTACCTATGAGAATAAATACATTGAGTCCGTTTGGAATATATTGAGCGAGCTTTATAAAAAAGATTTTCTTTATAAAGGGTATACCATTCAACCATACTCCCCTAAGGCTGGAACAGGACTAAGTACGCATGAATTGAATCAGCCAGGAACTTATCGGGATGTAAAAGACACCACCATTATTGCTCAGTTTAGAGTTATCCAAAATGAGCGCTCCAATAGGCTTTTTGAAAACACAAAGAACGAAGTATTTTTTCTGGCCTGGACAACTACTCCATGGACACTACCGTCAAACACAGCGCTTACGGTTGGAAAAAACATTCAATACGCCGAGGTAGAAACAATAAACCAGTATACCAGAAAACCGATTTCTGTAATCTTAGCAAGCGACTTAGTTGCTAAGTATTTCAATGCAGACATGGAGGGGAAATCAGCCTCTGAATACAATGGAAAAGGAGGGGTTCCCTGGAAAAAAGCGGATGAGTTTTCCGGAGCAGATTTGGTAAATGCGCAGTACGAGCAACTACTTCCATATACACTACCTATGGATAATCCGGAGGAAGCGTTTCGTGTAATCGCCGGAGATTTTGTCACAACCGTTGATGGTACAGGTATAGTACATACGGCACCCACTTTTGGTGCTGATGATGCACGGGTGGCCAAAGTTGCCGGAGTTCCACCCATGTTGGTAGAAGGAGAGGGAGGACAAGGCATTCCGTTGGTTGACCTTCAGGGAAGGTTTATTGACCAAATGGGAGACTTGGCCGGGAAGTACGTTAAAAACGAATATTACGATGCAGGGAAAACACCAGACATGTCTGTCGATGTTGAAATTGCAATTCGGTTAAAGGAAGAAAACAGGGCATTTAAGGTTGAAAAATACGTACACAACTATCCCCATTGTTGGAGGACGGATAAACCGATTCTTTATTATCCTTTGGACTCCTGGTTTGTAAAGACTACAGCAGCCAAAAGCAAACTCATTGAAAACAACAAGAAAATTAATTGGAAGCCGAAGTCTACCGGAGAAGGAAGGTTTGGGAACTGGCTGGAAAATCTTCAAGACTGGAATCTTTCTCGTTCACGCTATTGGGGAATTCCAATTCCAATATGGTCCAATGAAGATGGGACAGAACGAATTATAATCGGGTCTGTTGAGGAGTTAAAAGCTGAGATAAAAAAGGCAGTGGATGCAGGAGTAATGGATAACGATCCGTTCGCTGATTTTGAAGTTGGAAATATGAGCAAAGCCAACTACGATACTATCGATTTGCACAAGCACATTGTTGACGATATCGTCTTGGTTTCTGAAAGTGGGCAACCCATGCGTCGCGAAAGCGATTTAATTGACGTTTGGTTCGATTCCGGTTCTATGCCTTATGCCCAGTGGCATTATCCTTTTGAAAATAAAGAGGTATTCGAGCAAAATTATCCTGCAGATTTTATTGCTGAAGGAGTAGACCAGACGAGGGGTTGGTTTTTTACCCTACATGCCATTGCGACCCTGGCATACGATTCAATTGCTTATAAAAATGTGATCTCCAACGGGTTGGTGCTGGATAAAAACGGACACAAAATGTCTAAACGACTAGGCAATGCGGCAGACCCGTTTGAAACCTTAAAAAAGTATGGGGCCGATGCCACTCGTTGGTATATGATTACCAATGCGCAACCCTGGGATAACCTAAAATTTGACTTGGAAGGAATCGTTGAAATTCAACGCAAGTTCTTTAGGGCCCTACACAATACCTATTCGTTTTTTGCTCTTTATGCTAATGTAGACGGATTCAAGTTTGAAGAAGATTATATTGAAGTGGCCAGTAGGCCGGAAATAGATCGTTGGATTTTATCCAAACTAAACAGTTTGGTGAAGACCGTCTCGTCTTCTTTCGATAATTATGAGCCAACTCAGGCGGGAAGATTAATCCAGGATTTTGTGGTTAACGACCTTTCCAACTGGTGGGTTCGACTTTGCCGAAAAAGGTTCTGGAGAGGAGATTATTCAGAAGATAAAATTGCTGCTTACCAAACGATATATGAATGTTTGAAAACTGTGGCCGTGCTATCATCACCAATAGCCCCTTTTTACAGTGATAAGCTGTACCGCGATTTAAACTCCATTACAGCAAATGATGCTGAGTCAGTTCATATTTCCTTAATTCCAGAAGTGAATGAATCTTTGATGGATGGGGAATTAGAGTCAAGAATGGAGTTGGCTCAACGAGCATCAAGCTTGGTTTTGGCTTTAAGGAAAAAGCAAAACATAAGGGTAAGACAACCGTTGGGAAAAATACTAATTCCTGTTTCCGATGAGACCTTTAAATCAAAAATGGAGAAGGTAACAGACGTAATTCTCAATGAAGTGAACGTCAAGGAAATTGAGTTCATTGACCCCAACAATGAGTTATTGGTAAAGCAGATTAAACCGAATTTTTCTAAGCTAGGAAGGGCATACGGCAAACAGATGAAGGCTCTTGCGACGCTTATCAATGGATTAAGCCAGGAGCAAATAAAAGCCATTGAGTTTAAGGGTGAATTGGAGGTCGAGCTTGAGGGGCAATTGATAACACTTACCCCGGAGGATGTAGAAATTGGGTCAAAAGATGTCCCGGGTTGGTTGGTTGCTTCCGAGGCTAACGTTACCGTTGCATTGGACATTACCATCACTGATGACCTGAAATTTGAAGGGCTTGGACGTGAATTGGTTAATCGAATTCAAAACCTTAGAAAAGACTCGGGCCTTGAAGTTACCGACCGTATAAATGTTAAGGTAGCCAAAAACGACATTGTCCAAAACGCAATAAATTATAATTTAAATTATATTCGCACTGAAACCCTGTCAGACAACCTCGACCTCGTAGAAGGAACACTTATTGAAAATGGTGTTGGAGTTGAGTTAGAAGAAGGAATAGACACGATTATTAAAATCGAAAAGGTTTAGAATATGGAAGAAAAAAATCACTACTCTGACGAAGATCTCAAAGAATTCAAAGAGTTGATATTGGGAAAGCTTGAAGAAGCAAAAAAGGATCTTGACCTATTGAGCAGCACCATGTCGCATAAGAACGATCACGGAACAGACGACACCTCACCAACATTTAAATTAATGGAAGATGGATCTGATGTTCTTTCAAGAGAAGAAACAGCACAGTTAGCTTTACGCCAGCAAAAATTTGTAAAGCACCTGGAAGATGCTTTAATGAGAATTGAAAACAGAACCTATGGAATTTGCAGGGTTACCGGCAAACTAATTCCGAAAGCAAGGTTGTTGGTTGTACCACACGCCACATTGAGCATGGAGGCTAAGGAAGCCCAGCAACGATAATAATTGGAACAATACATTGGAATAAAGTCTTGGTGAAAATCAAGACTTTTTTTATAACCCTATCTTGAAATCAAAAGCAATTTTTTTAGCCGTATTTACAAGTGTAATGGTTCTTGTTTTGGACCAGGGAAGCAAAATATGGGTTAAAACCAGTATGTATATTGGCCAGGAATTTCAAATGGCTGGAAACTGGTTCTTCATTCATTTCACAGAGAATAATGGAATGGCCTTTGGGATGGAATTTGCTGGAGAAAATGGGAAATTATACCTGACGCTTTTTAGAATAGCAGCCTCCATTGCCATGCTCATCTATTTGATAAAAATAGTTAGGGACAAAGAACACTCAGGCTTGATCGTGAGCTTCGCACTAATTTTTGCCGGAGCGCTTGGAAACATTATCGATTCTGTGTTTTATGGGGTAATTTTCGAACATTCACACCATCAAATTGCTGAGCTATTGCCCGAAGCTGGAGGATATTCAAAATTGTTTTACGGTAAGGTAGTGGACATGCTCTATTTTCCCATTTATAGCAATCAATTTCCAGAGTGGTTGCCCCTTGTTGGTGGTGACCCTTTCTTGTTTTTTAGGCCAGTTTTTAATGTGGCAGATACGGCTATTTCCACTGGGGTTATCTCTATTGTTGTTTTTCAGAAGAAGTTTTTTCCGAAGTAGCTAAAAGGCATTTATATTTGAGTTGGTACCGAACGGTTTCTTCTCCAATTACATCTTCAAAACTTCGTAAATAAGTAACTTGAGATTCCTCAAAAATGTAGTTAGAACATTCGAAAAAGAGATCGCTATGCATTATTAGTGAGTCACCATCCACCATAAAGTTAAAATCACCTGACACCAATTTTGACAGGGGCTTGTCCAATTTATTATACATGGAGTCAGTCAAAATCAGTTCATCAGCGATGATGGTATCCAAAAATATTGTGTTATCATATTTAAAAATGATGACATGTTTTACTCTGTATACAGAATCGAGAGGGAACCAATGAGAAGAATTTATTATTTCGGATAGGTTCTTATCGGTTGTTTGAGTCAATAAACCTAAGGTGTCTATTTGTATTAGTTTTAAACTAACATCCTCTGAAGGTATTATCCTATTTTTATTGGCAAGGCAAGAGCCCAATAATATCGAAACAAGAATACAGTAGAGCTTACCACAGTGATTAAATTCCACAGAGGTGTTCTATAATCACAGCTTGTTTCTTCGATCTGCTAGCTCTTTCCAAGTAGTAAAAATTACTCCTTCAGATTCTAAGAAGGCTCTAAAGTCAGGATCTAACATAACCAAATAGTCTCCTTTTCTCACGTAATAGCTTTCCTCGGAAATTGAATGAAAAGCATCTGTGGGCTTAGTGCAATGCATAATAATCATCGTGATTCCGTTCTTACATCCGGTTACAATTTCCTTGTATTTTTCTCTACGAAACTCCATTACATTTTGGTCTGTCATTTCCATTCCTTCAGGAAAAACCCAATCGTAACTTTGATTATGTAAGTCATCAATTGCCGGAAGTCCTGCGCCCCACAACTGCTCTCCCATTTCAGCACTTTGTTGATCCGTCATTGGAAGGGGAAGCTCCATACCTTCTGTATACTTCCCTTGGGCCATAAGCTTGAACTTCATTTGCTCCCTCAAAAAGTTCTTAAAATAAGTGTTGTGACCGCAAGGAAACATCACGGGGATATGATTCATCATTCCTAGCTTGATATATTCGGCTATAAAATCCTCCCGGGCAAAAATGGTTCCCATGTGTGCATCAATATGGGTAGGATTAAAACCCATTGCTCGGGCTTTTTCCAGCTGCGCGGCAACCTCCAATGCAACCTCGGCAGGGTTACCATTTTGAACAGCTTCACCAGTAGAAGCCCATAAGTAACCATCTGGATCTACCAATGAAGGTACAGCTGATTTTCCGGCAACCGGCCCCCATCGATACCCCTTCCATTCACTATTGAGGGTAATGTGTAGGCCCACATCCAAATTGGGTTGATCTTTTATTCTTGCTAAAAAGTCAGGAACCCATGGGCATGGCATCATTACACTAGCCGAATTGGAGACACCCGTAGTTAGAGCTTCAAATGCACCTTCGTTAGAATCATAGGACATACCTGCATCATCAATATGTAGAATAATGACTTTTTTATCTGCGGGATAGCCTAAGCGTTCGGCAAATGTTTTTGGTTGTTGAGAAAAACAACTTGAAAAAATAAGAGATGAGGATAGGAATAATAAAGCTCTAAACATAATTATGGGTTTTAATCTTACGAAGATTGTAAAAATTAAGCAGAGAACCCATATAAAAATGAGATTAATCGGACTACTTTTGCCAAAATTTGAAGACTATGAGCGGAATTGATAAGGTTGTTGCAGCTTACGAAAAGCATCGGTTTGAAGGGACAGAATTAATTGAGGCACTTAAGGCATTAAGAGAAGAATTTAAAGCTGCCGAAGATCCCACCCTTACCAAAGTTTGTCGGTTAGCATATGAACATATTGAGGCAAATAGTGACTTCATTGTTGATGTGTTTGAAGAAGAGCGAGAAGAAGGGGAGCAAACCAGTTTCGAGTATTTTCTTGAGTTGGTAAAAGAACCCAACAACAAATTTAATCGTGAAGAAATTCAAGAATATAAATTGCTTTTGCTTGAGGACCTGGATTAAACCGGAAGCCTTAGTTTTCGATGAGCAACTTGGTTGCTCCGTGCAGTGAACCATCTTCACTGGCTCCGTATATAAGATATATACCCGTTGCTACCGGGTCTCCATTGAGGTTTTTCCCATTCCAGGTAGCTTGACCTCCTTCACTGATGGTCTCATAAACTTTGTTTCCGGCTATATCAGTAATTATTATTGTCGCCTGATCAGCAACACCGCTAATGGCAATAATTCCATCATAACTTGGCAAAACAGGGTTCGGGAAGGCGTACATGGAACTAAAATCGCTTGATGCTGTTGCCGTTTCTCTAAAAGAAATTAGTCCTTTCTCTGTGGCAATAAAAACCTCACCCGTTTTTTCATCTACCGAAACGCTGTTGACATCATCGGTATACAAGGGTGAGTTTTCCGTGGTAAAGTGTCGCACTTCCTTGGTGCCATCGGATGACATTAAATAAACCCCATTACCACGGGTTGAAATCCATTTCCGGTTAGCGACATCGATAAATATATCAGTTACAAATTGGTCTTTCAGTAAGATTTGAGTTTGACCATCCTGATCAATAAATATTTCCTTTGAATCTACATCAGACCGATTAAGAATTGTTGCAGCATTATAGAAAACATTAATTCCAACATTACTTCCCACCCAAATGTGTCCATCCCGATCTACCGCCATTCTGGTTACTTCACTGCTAGCAAGAGCTCCACTTCCTGCAGCAGTAAGCAATTCCAGATATCGATCATCTGCGTTTGTTCCTAACGTGGAGTTATAATCCAAGACCCCAATTCCAACTGAGGGAATAATATACCAGATATGCCCCCAATCAGTAGCGATAACCTGATTTGATTGGCGTTCCGTACTTTGGTCACCAATATTGAAGCTGACCCAACTTCCACTTTGAGTAAGTGCGTGTATGGGTTGTTTAGAAATAGAATTCGAAATCCAGAGTGTTCCATTTTTATCGTAGTCAACTCCCGTAACATAAGTCGCAATATCTGCTATTCCTGTGAGAGGTGAATTAGCAAACCCATATATGTTTTGAACCTGGTTATTGTTAAAGATGATAAGCCCACCTCCCATACTTCCAACAGCAAATTGCTTGGAATTATTTGGGTTTTCTGAAACCGCAATGATGTCTGTTAGCGTATCAAACCCTATAATTGACTCCCGATCATATAAGGTCCAATTTTCGTTATTAAACTTACTTACTTCTCCTGGAAACCCCAAACGAACCTGAACGTCACTATGAGCACCACCACAGACATAAACATTTCCTCCAAAAGCGTTTAAGCGAAATGCCCGGTTAGAAACCGGCCCATCAATAACATATTCACGGTTGCTGAACGGTCCCAAATTTTGAATTAGCCCTTGGGTAAAGTCACCAAACCAAATTTCATCGCCAGGGCCATAGGTTGCCGCCTTGGGGGCGATTGGATCCCCGTTGGACTGGAACTCACGCCTAACCTTCTTCCACGATGTATCCCACACTTCGAAACTTGTGCTATTGGCAACCAGAAGTTCATTATTCTTTATTTCAAAGGTGTTGTTATCTTCACCCGATAAAGTAGAGTTTACAACCCACTTACCTGAGTCAAGGGTATAAACCGTATCCCCCTGAAATGCTATATTATTAACATTAACATGAATTTTTCCACCAAATTCAAACCCGGCTGAAAGGTTAGAGTCTGCCCTAGGGAATGAGTCAACTTTTTGCCAGTTATCCGGATCATATAAAAAGGAACTTAACCCCCCTTTGTAAAGGCCTTTTTGAGTAGCAGCATACAAGGTGTCACCACTAATAAAAGTGGAATTTACGAATATCAGGCTCCCGTTTTTCCCTATTCTAAATGTTTCAGAAACCTCCTTGTTGGCTATGTTAAACTTAACAACCCCAAACCCAGTTGAGATATAGCAAACATTATCAATCGTAAAATTGAAATGATTGACCTGTTTATTACCAATAATATTTGATCGCTTAATGTCAGGTATGGTGAGGATGGTTTTATTTTCAATAATGTCAATGGTACCGTCTTCGTAACCAACATATACCGATTGGTTGTGGTTAGAAGTACCAAGGGAGGTTGTAACAATATCCGATAAGCCATTTATAGTGCTGATACGATTAACGCTGTTGTCTTCCAGATCAACGAAAAACATTCCTGAGTTTCCAGATGCATAAACCTTATTATTTGCGTAAGCAACGCGGGTCACCTTGGAATAGGTCAAATGATCACGCCATTCAAAGACGGGAGTAAGTTGTGCCTTTGACTGAACAAATGCATTAAACAAGAACAAAATGATAATAGCAAATCGCATAGGCACGAAATAACAAAAGTTTCTCCATTTTATTTTAATAGTCTTAAACTATTTGTAGGAAGGGGTTGGTAACGTTTTATTTTTGGCACCAAATGAGTAAAGAAACAAAAGGGATAGCCATACTAGGTTCGTCGGGAAGTATTGGAACCCAGGCACTTGAGGTAATTGATAGTCATCCGGAATACTTTCATGTTGAGGTACTCACCGTTTATTCCAATGCAGAATTATTAATTGATCAGGCCAAAAAATTTCTTCCCAATACCGTAGTAATAGTTGATGAATCTAAATTCCAGAAGGTAAAAGATGCTTTATGGGATGATGACATTAAGGTTTTTGCAGGAAAAGAGTCTTTATCCCAGGTTGTAGAAATGGACGGAGTTGACATTGTTTTAACCGCTTTGGTGGGATATGCCGGTTTAAAGCCAACATTAGCCGCGATAAATGCAGGTAAAAACATCGCCTTGGCCAATAAAGAAACCTTGGTAGTTGCCGGAGAAATTGTTACCGCTTTAGCTGCCGAGAAAGGGGTAAATATATATCCCGTTGACTCAGAACATTCGGCGATTTTCCAATGTTTGGCCGGTGAGTTTCACAACCCTATTGAAAAAATTTACTTGACCGCATCTGGAGGGCCTTTTAGGGGAAGGTCGAAAGATGAACTTTTAAAGGTTACAAAAAAGGAAGCCCTTAAGCACCCCAACTGGGACATGGGCGCGAAAATTACGATTGACTCCGCAACATTAATGAATAAAGGATTGGAAGTGATAGAAGCTAAATGGCTTTTTAATTTAACTCCGGAACAGATTGATGTAATTGTTCATCCGCAATCCATTATCCACTCCATTGTACAATTTACAGATGGTAGTATGAAAGCGCAAATGGGCCTTCCCGATATGAAACTACCCATTCAGTACGCACTAGCGTATCCCGATCGAATCCAAAGTGATTTTCCACGATTTAATTTTATGGACTATCCGCAACTTACTTTTGAACAGCCCAATCGGGAGGTTTTCCTAAATCTGGACCTTGCATTTGAAGCCTTGTTGAAAAAGGGAAATATGGCCTGTATATTAAATGCTGCTAACGAAGTAAGTGTTCAGGCATTTTTGAATGGTAAAATTGGGTTTTTAGATATTGCCCTGATCAATCAGGCCTGTATGGAGAAGGTTTCATTTGTTCAGGCTCCCAGTTACGACGACTACGTACTTACTGATACCGAAACCCGAATTATGGCCCGTGAATTAGAGGCTAGTTTTTAAATGAAGCTGCCAACATCTCCTATTGTTGGGCTTCAATTAACCTTTTTTATAGCCGTCTTTTATAAACTCCGAAAGATTATTTCGCCACTTCAAAGCAAATAACCACTTTTGCCGCTTCAACATTTGCTATGGATATTCTAATTAAAGCAGCTCAGTTTTTTTTGAGCCTCTCAATTTTGGTCATTTTACACGAAATGGGCCACTACATAGCAGCTAAATATTTTGGAACCCGTGTCGAAAAATTCTATTTGTTTTTCGATTGGAAGTTTTCGCTTTTTAAGTTTCGTAGAGGTGAAACCGAATATGGCATTGGTTGGATTCCATTAGGGGGTTATGTTAAAATATCGGGCATGGTCGATGAATCTATGGATACAGGACAACTTAAGAATGATCCGGAACCCTGGGAATTTAGAAGTAAACCGGCATGGCAAAGATTAATTATTCTTTTAGGCGGGGTGACCGTAAACTTTCTCTTGGCCATGGCCATATATGCAGGTGTGATGTTCACTTGGGGAGAAAAATACTTGCCCAATGAAAACCTAACCGGAGGAGTGTGGGTTGTAGACTCCATGGCCATGGAAATGGGCTTTAAAAACGGAGACCAGATTTTGGATATCAACGGCAAGAAGATTGAGCGATTTTCAGGAATAATGCCCGAGATGATTTATGGAGGCAATGTCAACGTAAGACATGAAAATGGTGAGACCGAAATAATATCCATACCCGAAAACTTCATCGAGCGACTCATTGACCAGGAGAACAAGCAGCTCTTTATGTACCGCATCCCGTTTGTTATTGCCAAAGTGGCTGATAGCAGTCATAACAGTGACGTGGGAATGCAACCTAAAGACGTTATTATTGGACTTGATGGCAAGAGGGTAGATTATTTTGACCAATTTGCTGCCATGGCCAGTGAGTTTGCCGGCCAGCAGGTGGATTTAAAAATTAAACGAGATGGAGAAGAGCTTACCCTTCCAGTCAAAATTTCTGAAAACGGAAAAATAGGAGTTCACAGTGCTTCACTGGGACTGCTGGATTTGGAAAAGCTAGGTTACTACAAGCTTGAAACCCATACCTATGGAATTTTGGAGGCTGTTCCGGCTGGAATAGATAAAGCCGTTAATCAAATGGGAGATTATTTGAGGCAGCTCAAATTAATATTTAGCCCAAGCACGGGTGCTTATAAGGGTGTTGGTGGTTTTGCCGCTATCGGCAATTTATTTCCTCCAGTGTGGGACTGGCTTATTTTCTGGAATATGACGGCCTTCCTTAGCATCATGTTGGGTGTACTCAACCTTTTACCCATTCCTGCCTTAGATGGCGGACACGCTATGTTTACCATTTGGGAAATTGTTACAGGGCGTAAACCCAATGATAAATTCATGGAATACGCGCAAATGGTTGGTATTATTTTGCTGCTAACTCTATTTGTATTTGCCAACGGCAATGATGCATTCAAGGGCATTCAAAGCCTTTTGAAGTAGCCATTAATTATTTGGCACGCCAATTGGCTAAGAATATTTATTTTGTATCGTTTTATATTCGGTAATGGCATTAAAGCAACACCTTAGTCAAAAGCTACTCCAAAAGCTTAGTCCTCAGCAAATTCAGTTAATGAAGTTGTTGCAAGTACCAACTATTGCCATCGAAGCCAGAATAAAAGAAGAGCTTGAAAAGAATCCAGCATTGGATGAAGGTCGGGACGAAGAGGACGATGAATTTGCCGAACAGGATGATCAATACGATGATTCTTTACCAGAGCAAACAGAAGCAGAAAAAGACTTTGATTTTTCAGAATATATTGATGACGAACCAAGCTACAAATACTCCATTAGCAATAAAGGAGTAGATGAGGAAGAAAGAACAACACCTGTTACTACCGGAAAAAGTTTTAGGGAGCGGTTAGAAGACCAGTTGGATATGCAGGACCTGGAAGAGCAGGAATATTTTATTGCCGATTACCTGCTCGGAAGTTTGGACGACTCAGGATATTTAAGGAGAGATAGTTCTGCTGTTGTTGACGATTTGGCCTTTACTCAAAACATAAATACAGACGAAAAAACAGTTGAACGAATTCTTAAAATAATTCAAACCTTCGATCCTCCGGGAACTGGTGCCAGGGATTTGCAGGAATGCCTGCTAATTCAACTAAACCGAAAAACGACAAGAACCGTTGAGTCAATTACAGCCAAAGCGATTATTGAAGACTATTTCGAGGCTTACATTAAGAAACACTATAAAAAAATCCTTGAAGGGCTGGAGATCGATGAAGCCGCGCTAAAGGCTGCTGATGAGGAAATTAAAAAGTTGAATCCAAAACCAGGCGGTTCCGGTTCTGATAGCCGATCGAGTCAGGTGGTCATCCCCGATTTTATATTGACCCTAAACGAAGATGACGAACTCGAATTGAGCCTTAACTCAAGAAATGCACCAGAGCTTAGAGTAAGTAAAAAGTACTCTGGCCTCATAGAAGATTATCAGAAAGGTAGCGGAAAGGCCACCAAGCAGCAAAAGGACACGCTCACTTTTGTTAAGCAAAAGCTAGATTCGGCAAAGTGGTTTATAGATGCCATTAAACAACGTCAGCAAACCTTGTTACTAACAATGCAAACCATAATCGATCACCAGAAAGAGTACTTCATGACTGGAGATGAAACCAAACTGAAGCCCATGATCTTAAAAGATATTGCGGACGTAATTAACATGGATATCTCCACCGTATCGCGGGTGGCCAACAGCAAGTACATCCAAACCTCGTATGGTACATTCATTCTTAAGAGCTTTTTCTCCGAGTCATTAACCAATAGTGATGGAGAAGAGGTGTCTACGCGCGAAGTAAAGAAAATTCTGGAAGAGGCTATTGGCAATGAGAATAAAAGAAAACCGCTAACCGATCAGGCCCTGGTTGCTGTTTTAAAGGATAAAGGGTACAACATTGCCCGACGAACGGTTGCCAAATATCGGGAGCAACTAAATATTCCAGTAGCTCGACTGCGTAAAGAGTTGTAGTGCGACTGGCGCAGATTATATCCTATGTTTTCCATCCTGGTTTAATGCCCACGTTAGGGTTGGTACTTATCTTAAACCTCGACAGCTATTTAAGGCATACGATTCCATCAAACTTAAAACTGTTTGTTTTGGGTTTGGTATTCATAAACACCTTTGTATTTCCTGTTCTTCTATTGTTTTTTCTTCGGTTCCGCAAAGCCATAAGTTCCTATCAGTTAGATAATAGAAAGGAGCGTATTCTACCCTTTGGCATTACCTGCATATTCTACTTTTTTACCTACAACCTCATTCAAAAAACACCCCTCCCGCCAATTGTTGTGTCGCTCTTTTTAGGAATGACGATTTCTGTGGTTATGGCATACCTAACCACATACTTTTATAAAATAAGCATTCATATGATGGGAATTAGCGGAGTGCTTGCCGGGTTATTGGTTCTTTATCTTCAGTTTTCTGCAAACTATTTCGTCGAAATTGTTCTTGTTAGCCTCGTTTGGGGATTAATAGGATATGCACGATTAAAGCTTAAAAAGCACACAGCAGCGGAGCTATATACCGGAGTAGTTGTTGGGTTTGTAAGTGTATTTATACCTACCTATTTTGGCCTTACGATATAAGCCCCTGGCGAGCTAAGAATTCCAGTTTTCCGTTCATTTTAATTAATTGCTGGGTTTTCCATTCGTTTTTGAATCGAAGACGGAACAATTCAACAGCATCTAAAATGGTGCGATTTAAATTCGCTTCATCCCAGGGCTTGGTTAAATAGCGATATACCTCACCTCGATTAATGCAGTCCACAACAGCATTAATATCCGCAAACCCGGTGAGCAGCATACGAATCGACTCAGGACTTTTGGATTTAACAATCTCCAACAACTCAACCCCAGTCATTTCCGGCATCCTTTGATCCGAGATAATAACCTCAAAGGGGACTTCTTGCTTTTCAATTATTTCCAACGCTGCTTTTGCACTTACGGCTCTGGTAATTTTGAATCGTCTTCTAAACGCAGCGTAAAAGGCATTTAGATTGTGCTCTTCATCGTCAACATACAGGACAAGAGGTAATTCACTAAAACTAGGCTCTATTTTAGGCGTTTCCATAATTCTGTAGCTAAAGTAAAATTTTTATTCCTTATTGCATAAGTCAATGCTTAATCTATATTTGGGGCCTGCACTATCAACTTGGATGGATGCTATGTGGCAAGCTCGGAAGGGGTAAGATGTTTTGACAACATCATTGGTTCAATTTCTGCTGTAATTTTATTGGGTAGAAGGTGAATCGTAGAACACAATATGAGAATCAGGGATAACGTAATTTGTACCGAACAAATTCTCGATGAACAAAGGAGATAATAATTATGTAAAAATTAGGGCGTTTCGAGCAATTGATGAGCCCGAAATGTGCGACAAATTTATTCTGGGTCACAGCAGGGTTTTAACCTCTGTTGGAGTTGACCAGGTGTCATCTTCTAGCCATGATTGGAAATACAACCCGGCTTCCTTTGTTATACTGTGTGAATCGCAGGACGAAGAAAAGGTCTTTGGTGGAGTAAGGGTTCATGCATTGGGGGGAAACCAGGAATTACCCATTGAAGAGGCTACCAAGGAAATGGACCCAACGATTTCGAGCCACATTAATAAATACGCATCCATTGGAACCGGTGAAATGTGTGGGTTGTGGAACTCCATGGAAGTTGCCGGTATGGGAATCGGGGCCGTTTATTTAATTCGCTCTGCCGTTGCTGTTTTAGAGCAGCTTAAATTGGGTTCTTTATGGGCATTGTGTTCACCGTTTTCGGCACGAATTGCCAGAAACTATAGCTTTCTTAAATACGATAAAGTAGGAAACGGGGGAACGTTTTATTATCCCAAAATTGACCTCTTGGCAACGGTATGTTTTGTGGAAGACTCTTACAGACTGGAAAGTGGAAAGGAATCCGAATTGGTTCGGATTTTTGACCTGAGAAAAAACCCGGTTCAAACGGTTGATGAAGTTAATAGGGGAATGCGTATTAATATTGAATACGATTTGAAACTAAAAAACATTGATACATCGGTGTATTTCAGAAATAAGGATTTGAATGAAGAAAGACTATAACTCAAATTACCTTCAAAATACAGAAAGCCTACTCATTGAGTTGAAGAAGCAATCCTATGCGCCTTTATTAGAAATTGAACAAGGTACGGTTGCAGACATTGGTTGTGGAACAGGAGACGACGCTATTCGGTTGGCGGAACTACTATCCAATGATGTAAAGGTGGTTGGTCTGGATCATGATCCTCAGCTCATTGAACTCGCGAACGAAAAGTTGGCTCAAACGTCGTTGGAGAATTTAAGTTTTGCTGTTCGGGAATTGGATGCGGTAAATTCCAGCGAATATCGGTTTCAGGGCATTCGAGCCGAACGACTCGTGCAGCATCTAGAAAACCCAGAGCAAATAATAAATACAATACATGCACTACTTGAACGAGACGGCATTTTTTTAATGGTAGAAACCGATTGGACAGGGTTAAACCTTTACGATAGTTTTGTTCAAACACAAAAAGGATTGGTGAACTACCTGACTGAGAAAAAAGTCAATAATGGATTAGCGTCCAGAAATACCATTCCTTTGTTAAAAAAGGCTGGGTTTAAGAATATTGAACTTTTTATAATTCCTTTTGTTTTGGATAACCTGGAAATCGCCAATATGGTAATTAAGTTGGAAGAAACCATTGCTGAAGCAGCAGAGTTTGGGTTTGTTTCTCACAAGGAGAAATCAAATTACTTAGTCGAGTTGAGAAGGTTAAATGACGACGGGCTGTTTAGGTGCCATATGAATATGTTGCAAATTCAAGCAGTGAAATAGGTTATGCGGAGTATAGTTTTACTTATCATAAGTATGGTTCTTCCGTTGATAGCCTTGTCAAATGAAGAATACGTATGTACTCCCGAAAACCAGGGAAAACCAATAGGAAAATACACCAGTTATTTAATAGGGCTTAACGGCCAAAACTTCGAGGATGTATTAAACTCGAACGACTTTATTAAATCCGAAGATGTTGTTCCTAATTATGGTCTTCAAAAAGAAGCCGTTTGGATCAAATTTGATATTGGCAATCCCAACGGAGCTAAGGAAGTTTTGGTTCGGGTAGCATATCCAATTTTAGATGAAATCACCTTTTATTACCAGGATAGTGACGGCCAATGGGACTCTGTTTATTACACGGAAAAAACCAGATTGGAGAACAGGACATACTCGGAACCATCGTACGGGTTCAACCTGACGTTTTCCGAAAACGAAACCAAGACTTGTTATTTTAAGATCAAAAGCTCTGAGCAAATCATTGTACCCATTACCGTACATAGTAAGCAAGATTATTGGGACGCAGCAACACAAGATGCGGCAATAAATGCATTTTATGCTGGAATTGTAGCCATTATGATAATATACAACCTATTTGTTTTTTATTCGGTGAAGGACAGAAGTTATATCTATTACGTGTTATACCTTCTTTTCATTGGATTAACCCAGCTGGGAATCAAAGGTTATATATCGTTAGACGTACTTTCTCTTATTCCGGGGTTTCACGATTATAGCCTGGTCTTTTTTGGAAGTATGGGGGCTATGTTTGGCGTTATATTCACTCGAGATTTTTTACACACGAGCAGCCATTTGCCAAAAATTGACATTGTACTTAAGCTTACCATTCCACTCTTTCTTCTGGCTACCGTACTTTCCATAGCGGGAATTGGTTCGGTAGGGTTTATTCTTATGCAGCTGGGTACTTCAATATCCGCAATAGTCATTTTTATTGCTTCTATTTTATCCATTCGCAAGGGAGTGGCGTCAGCAAAGTATTTTATGATTGCCTGGTCTACTTTGCTAGTAAGCGCCATTGTTTTTCTGCTCAAAGATGCTGGGGTATTACCCTACAATGTACTTACGAATTACGTAATGCAGGCAGGTTCTGCCATAGAAATGGCCTTACTTTCATTTGCACTGGCCAACAAGATCAACATACTACAGGAAGAAACACGCATATCTCGTGAGCGTGAATTGGATGCACTTAAGAAGAATGAAAAATTGATTAAAGAACAAAATATTGTTCTGGAACAAAAAGTAGAAGAAAGAACACAGGACCTTCAGGTGGCGAATGAAAGCCTTGAAGGCACGTTATCAACTTTAAAAAGTGCTCAGTCGCAGTTGGTAAGCCAGGAAAAAATGGCAAGCCTGGGTCAGTTAACAGCGGGCATTGCGCATGAAATTAACAACCCGATTAATTTTGTTTCTTCCAATGTAAACCCCTTGCGACGCGATTTCGATGATTTAAAGGATATAATCACAAAATACGATGAGCTCACCAATAATGATTCTGAGGAAGATGTGAGGGCGGTACTTGACAAATTAAAAGACGATGTGGACTATCCCTATGTTCTCGAAGAAATCGATCAGCTTATAAATGGGATTCAGGAAGGAGCTGAAAGGACGGCCGAAATAGTAAAAAGCCTCAAAAATTTTAGTCGCCTGGACGAGGTGGAGTCTAAATTTGCAGATATCCACGAAGGAATACGATCAACCATTATAATTCTTAAAAGCGGCAGTACGAAGAACGTTAACATAGTCACGAACTTTGACGAAAAAATTAAGCACATAGAGTGCTATCCGGGAAAGCTTAATCAGGTATTTTCCAACGTAATTGTGAATGCCATTCAGGCTCTAACCAACGAAACACAACCAACGGAAAGCCCGGAAATTGTTATAACAACCCACGAGTTGGACGATGATGGGATATCTATAAGTATAAAAGACAATGGTCCCGGGATACCCGATGAGGTCAAGGACAAGGTCTTTGAACCCTTTTTTACCACGAAAGATGTGGGGGAAGGAACCGGATTAGGTCTTTCCATAGTTTTTTCCATTATAGAATCACACAAAGGAAGCATTACTGTAAATTCGCCTACGGAAGGCGGTACTGAATTTTTAATAACCCTTCCGAAAACGATTCATTAGAAAATGGGTAGCAGCATAAGCGAAATAGAAGACAGGACTGTTCTGTATGTAGACGACCGGGTGAATAACCTGAGATCATTTAAAGCGGCATTTCGCAGAGATTATAATGTTTTATTAGCTGAATCGCCTTCAGAGGCCATACGGATTATGGAACAACAGCCGGTAAAAGTGGCCGTAGCGGATTACAAAATGCCTGAAATATCAGGGGTTACCTTTTTAGAAACGGTTAAAAACAATTTTCCGAAGACCATTCGAATTATGTTAACCGGTCATGCTGACTTACCTGCCGTTGTAGAAGCAATTAATCGAAGTGAAATCTTTCGTTTTTTGGCAAAACCATGGTCAGAAACAGAGTTAAGGGCAGGAATAGATAGCGCTCTGGAGTTGTACTATACCCGAACTCAGTTGACCTTGAGAAATGAAGACCTAAAGAAAGCTTATAACGAACTGGATCGACTGGTGTTTAGCACCGCACATGATATTACAGGTCCGCTATCAAATATTTTAGGGCTCGTTGATTTAATACGGAGCGATGGCGATGAAGCAGGGGAGTACCTTGATTTGGTTGAAAAGACGACCAAGAAATTACAATTTCTCGCACGTGATGTATTAAGCTTTCATCGCAACAAACGCACTGAGCTTAAGTATAAAAAAGTGCCCATTGAATCAATTATTAATTCAGTTATTGAAGACCACCGGTTTTTCCATGCAGCAAGCAATATGCAGTTTGAGGTAACCATAAATCTGAAAAGCGATTTTTATTCAGATGTTACTCGCATTCGATTTATACTCAATAACCTGATAAGTAATGCCATAAAATACCAGGACGATGCCAAAGAAAGCCAGGTGGTGAAGGTAAGTTTTGAGAATGATGAACAGACATCAACACTGGTGGTAGAAGACAACGGCGTAGGAATTGATGCAGATATTCTACCGAAAATATTTGACATCTATTACCGAGCCTCTAACCAAAGCACAGGTGCTGGAATTGGGCTTTACGTAGCTACAGAGGCAGTTGACATGTTAGGTGGAAAAATTGAAGTTTCTTCAGAAAGAATGCAGGGAACCAAATTTTCCGTGAGCATTCCCAACAAGGGAGAGTAAAACCGAAAGAGTTTTACCTTTGGTTTAATGATTCCAGTCTCCGAAGCACTTCGCGAACAAATTAGGTCACTTCCCAAAAAACCCGGAGTATATCAATACTTCGACAAAGAAGGAAAAATTCTGTATGTGGGAAAAGCTACCAGCCTAAAATCAAGGGTATCAAGCTATTTTACATCCATAGATAAGCATACGTCTAAAACAAGAGTACTGGTAAGTAAAATTGTCAGTTTAAAAGTGATAATTGCCGACTCACCATACGATGCTCTTTTGCTGGAAAACACGCTGATTAAAAGGTATCAACCAAGATACAATGTCATGCTTCGCGATGACAAAACCTACCCCTGGATCTGCATTAAAAATGAGCGTTTTCCACGGGTTTTTTATACCAGGAATTTGATAAAAGATGGCTCAGAATATTTTGGTCCTTATTCTTCTATGAGAACCATGCACGCTATTCTAAACTTCATTTCCAAAGTGTATAAATTAAGAAACTGCAAATTCAATTTAAGCCAGGAGAACATCGATAATAAGAAGTTTAGGGTCTGCCTGGAATACCATGTCGAAAACTGCAAAGCACCCTGTGTGGGTTATCAGGAAGAGCAAGATTATAACCGGGGAATTAAAGATATTCGTCGAATTCTTAAGGGTAACATTAGCGACGTTATCAAAGACCTGAAAGCCTCGATGCGGGAGGATGCTGAGAACCTTAATTTCGAATTGGCCCAGCAAACCAAGGAGCAAATCGATGTGCTTACAAATTACCAGTTGAGGTCGACTGTTGTAAGCTCAACCATCAACAATGTGGATGTGTTTTCCATTATTTCAGATGATAAGTACGGCTACATTAATTTTATGAAAATCGTTAACGGTTGTGTTATTCAGGCACATACTGTAGAGGTGAAAAAGAAGATGGACGAACCCGATTATCAATTGCTGGAAAGCGTCATTCCGGAAATCAGAGACCGTTTCAACAGCCAGTCCAAAGAAATTTTAACATCAACAAAGCTTGAGCTCGAACTGCCGGAAATTAAGTTTTTGGTACCTCAGCGAGGCGATAAAGTAAAGCTGATTGAAATGTCGTTGCGCAACGTAAAATACTTTATGCGTGACCGGCAAAGCAAGCAGGAAAAAACAGATCCCGATCGCAGAAAGAATCGAATTTTAGGACAACTGCGAACTGACCTGCGCATGAAAGAAATGCCTGTTCATATTGAGTGTTTCGACAATTCAAACCTGCAAGGCACCAATCCTGTGGCGGCCTGCGTGGTCTTTAAAGATGCTAAGCCGGCTAAAAAAGATTACCGGCATTTCAATATAAAAACGGTAGTAGGGCCAGATGACTTTGCCAGCATGGAAGAAGTGGTTTTTCGCCGTTATAAACGACTCCTTGATGAAAATCAGCCACTACCGCAATTGGTTATTATCGATGGGGGAAAAGGCCAGTTAAGCTCAGCTGTAAAGAGTCTTCAGCAGTTGAATTTAATGGGAAAAATTACCATTGTAGGTATTGCTAAAAAACTGGAAGAAATATTTTTTCCTGGAGACTCGTTTCCCATATACATAGACAAGCGGTCGGAGAGCCTTAAACTAATACAACATTTGCGAAACGAAGCGCATCGGTTTGGAATTACCCATCACCGAAACAAGCGGTCTAAAAACACGATCAAAAGCGGGCTTATTGATATACCGGGAGTAGGCCCCAAAACAGTGGACAAGCTACTTCGAAAATTCAAAAGTGTAAAGCGAATAAAAGAAATCAACCAAGAACAACTGGCTGAAGTAATAGGTCAAAAACTGGCCAAGGTGCTAAAGGATGGTTTATCGAAGTAAAAGAAGGGGTACTTTTACCAGTTAGTTTAAATTTCTACTTCATATTGCTAAAACAAACCCGTTGAGAGGGATTAGCCCAAAAGAAAGATACGATGTAACCATTATTGGTGGTGGATTGAGCGGTCTTACCTCAGCTGCCTTGCTGAGCCGTGCAGGGCTTTCTTGCTGTGTATTGGAAATGGATAGCCGACCAGGGGGTTATTTAGCAGGGTTCAGAAGGCACGATTTCAGGTTCGACTCGGCCATTCATTGGTTAAATAACTGCGGTCCCGAAGGCATGGTTACGAGCATTTTTAAGATTATTGGAAACGATTTTCCAAGGGCCATGGAACAAAAACGGATTCGTCGGTTCTTGTCTGATGAGTTTGATTATTTGCTGACGAATAACCCGGATGAACTAAAAGAACAATGGATCAAAGATTTTCCACACGAGAAAAAAGGGATTATCCGCTTTTTTAGAGATGCTAAGCGAATAGCTAACTCGTGGGAGAGGTTTAAAAACCTGAGCAGGGGGTTTCAAACCCGAGGGGGCTTAAACAAGGCATTGCATGGTATAAACATGCTAAGGTTTAGCGTTCCGTTTATTCCCCATGTGAGTTATGTAGGAGAACAAGGAATTAAAAAAGGACTGAATCGCTACTTTAAAGAACCTAAGCTTCATCGGGTTTTTTGTTCTGAGCCAGATATGCTCTCTTGCCTGGTACCTATATCGTGGGCCTATTGCAACGACTATCAAACTCCACCGGCTGGGGGAGGTCAATCTTTTCCCGAATGGCTTCAGTATGCTTCCGAATCCCTGGGAGCCGATGTGTTTTTTAAATCGAAGGTTTCTGAAATATTGCTTGACGGGAACAGGGCAACAGGAGTTAAGGTAGAACATAGGGAAGCGGAGCACACCATTAACAGTGATTATATTGTTGCTGCTTGCGATGCTGAAACGCTGTACGAAAAAATGCTTCCCGAAAGCATTATTCCGCAAAAAGTGAAGGACAACTTAAAAGGTGCCAAGTTGTATTCCTCAGCAATATCAGTTGCATTGGGCTTGGATTGTCCTTCCGAAGAATTGGGTCTGGGTGAGGAGTTGACTTACTTGGCTAACCCAAATTATTCGAGGGATGAATTGGGGGGCGGAGACCCAGCCATTAGTGGAATAACCATTATAGCTCATACCGTAAGAGACAAATCCATGGCCCTGCCCGAACACGGAACCCTAACCCTGTTTATGCCCTCATTCATTTCCGACCACGAAAACTGGAAGTGCGAAAAGGATGAAAACGGAAACTGGATTCGGGGAGAAAAATACAAGCAACTGAAGCAGGAATGTGCGGATATAATGATTGACCGCGTTGAGAAACACCTGGTTCCCGATCTTAGAAAACACATTATATATTGCGATGTTGCTACGCCAATAACGCACGAAAGATATACCGGAAACAAAGGAGGAACCATGATGGGGCAAAAGCCGGGTAAAGAAAACTACAAGCTTAAAGTTGCTTCGTACCAAACACCTGTGGAAAACCTTTGGTTAAGCGGGCATTGGTCGGAACTGGGGGGCGGAGTTCCCATTGCAACCAAATCAGCTTTGAACACCACGTTAATGGTGCTCCAAAAACAAAACAAAAAAGTATTTAACCTATTGGCCAACTACGTAGACGGCAACATAGGCCTTAAGGAAGTACAGAATTCGGGTCTGTTAACTCCATACAACAGTTCCTGGGTTCAGGAAAAAACGCCTGCACAAAAAAAAGTAGAACGGCGCGAAAAAGAAAAGTTCCAAAACAAGGCTGTATCGCAGTCGGATATTTAAATGAAACATTAAATTTGCGAGCTCTTCATAAAAGGAAATATTCCTTGAAGAAGAATGCATTCCTTCGCTAAAGCTTCGGAGTGCAATGGGGGATTAGCTCAGCTGGCTAGAGCGTTTGACTGGCAGTCAAGAGGTCACCGGTTCGACTCCGGTATTCTCCACCTTCGCTCGCCGAAGCTCCTGAACAACGTGAAGGAGCTTCGGCGAGCTTTTTAAACTAAAAACCAATTGCAATGCCAGACACCCCGCGAGCTACGGCGGATAATATCCACCAAGACAATAACCATTACGTATACATCCTAAAATGTGCTGACGGAAAGCATTACACCGGTTGTACCAACAACTTAGAACATCGTCTGGATCGATATCGAAAAGGTTCTGTAACTTCAACCAGAACAAGGTTACCAATTGAGCTAATTACGTACATTACCTGTAAGGACAAGTACAAAGCCTACCAATTCGAGAAGTATTTAAAGTCAGGCTCAGGGCGGCATTTATGAATAGACGATTGATTTAATCAAATCTTCAATTAGTACGAGAACCCTACTTGAAATGTCATTCCTGAGAACTCCGATACCCGTCGGAGTGATTCAGGAATCTCTAGGTAAAAAGCCGGTTATCTTTTTGCTCACTGTAGCCAACTACCGCCTTAATCACCTATTTTTTACTAAAGATAAAAATAGAAAATGAGTTGTTTTCAACAAAAAATCGGAATTTTAAAACGTAAAAAAAAGGCATGAGATTTTACTATAAAACCTTTGCTCGGGTATGTTTACTACCCTATTTTGGAGGATTTGTGCTCCATATTTTTCGGCTAATTTTCGATCCGAAAATTGAAGAGTTTCCGATGGAAATTGATTGGTTTATTGTGCTTGTTGGAGGCTATGGAGGAGTAGGTCTTCTTGTTTTTGCAAAACGGATTCCTTTTAAAAATTCGTGGGACAAACTGGCTTGTGGCCTCCTTGTCTTTCATTTGCTGGGCTCCGTAATCGTACATTGTTACACGATTGTAGCCGGTAACCGCGAAATTCTCAACCTGTTTCCCTACGAGTATAGCTATTTTGCGGTAGCGTATTTTTTGGCACTTGGACTTTATGCTTTAAGGCTCAACAAAAAATTATATTAGATCCCAAATTTTAGTGCCCAATTTTTAGGCTGTGATGGTCTAGTTTTGAGCCGAAATTACCCAAACTAAGGTATAGCTTATTTTGACTAAGGCTTGCCTTAGTTTTATACTAAGCTAAACCCCAGTTTTGGTTGAAAATCATAGAATTAGAATTTATAATTTACTTTGTGAAGGTGATCGAAAAATGGCTCCATGAGCATAAATGCTAGTATTGAGTTTAACTTAAAATTTAAATATTATGTCATTTGATGGAAACGAAGGAACAGTAATTAGCTATGCAACGGCGCACGATTTAACCGAGGCCTTTCAAACAGATAACTCTGGTCATGTCAAGGCCTTTTTCTTTGGAAAAAACCACATTCAGGACATCCTGGACCAAATAGATTGTGAGGGAATAAGAATCTACTATGGACAGAATACTAGTGATGAGCCTGCAATGGTTATTGTGGGTGCAAATGCCAACGAAGATGACCAGATAAATGGAACAATACTGGATTATGGTTTAGCTAGCCCACCAAAGTCTGGAGCTGCAAATAATTTGAATAACAATTAGTGACACTGGCCTATTTTTCCTCTTACATTTTATGCCTTCCATTACTATTGATGGTTTGGTTAAGAGTGTGGGAGGCGAATAGGTATTTACTTGCATTCTTAATTGTTGGACTTCTGAATACGATTGTTCAGCATGTATTGATGCTTGCAGAAGTTAACAACCTATTTCTTCTTTTCTTCTATTTTCCAATTGAACTTCTTCTTGTTAGTGCTTTCATTCAAAACAAGCCAAGAATAAGCACTGTTGCGATTTACCTTTTTTTATTGTCAATTGTTATTTCGGTGTTTGAGGCTTTGTTTATTGGTATAAATACATTTCCAATCTATACGATTATTTATGTCTCAGCTGTTTTACTTTACTATTCTTATAATCAGCTACTGTATATGGTAAATTCAAACTTATCGGTAAACTATAAAATAGAAAAGGATGGCACGTTTTGGTTTGCATCTGGCCTTCTAATTTATGTATCCAGCAGAATAATTCTGTTTCTTTTTTCTAGCTATTTACAAGTTAATTATCCCCAAGCATTGCATAGGTTGTGGGTTTTTGTTGAGATTTTTAATATCTTGTTCTATTTGACAATATCATTGGGGGTAATCAGGATTTGGAAGAGCAATCGTTAACATTATTGATCTCAATTGGCATATTAATCATGCTGATAATGTCTGGTGCAGTGCTTTTCTTTACCATTTACAGTCGTAAAAAAATTCTTGAAAAAGAATTAGAAAAGGTAAAAGCCGAGGAAGAACACGTTCGAAAACAGAACGAGCTTAGAATAAAAGTATCCGTAGAGTCAAGGGAAGAAGAGAAAGAAGACATTTCGCGTTTTATTCACGACGACATCAATATGAGGCTTTCGCATGTCGAATCTCAATTAAGAAAAATAGGGAGTGATGTTTTTTCAGCGAAAAACCCTAAATTCGAAAAGCAGCTTGTGATTGTAAACGAAGTTAGAAACGAATTGAGGGATATGTCGCATCAGCTTTTGCCGTCGGCACTTAAACTAGGCTTGTTTAATGGCCTCCGCGATTTGGAAACTTCGTTTAACGAAGCACACGACATGAAGCTCAATATTGATATTATGGACCTGGATCCTATAACAACAGAATCGGGCAAAGCCATTTATCGAATTTGCCAGGAATTACTTCATAATGCGGTAAAACATTCCGGTGCCGATAGCGTTGAGATAATGATGCTACCTGAAGAGGATGACAATATTTTTATGACCTACTACGACAACGGCAAAGGAATAGAAGAAGACCATAAGCCAGGAAATGGACTCATCAATATTGAATCTTACGTGGGGTACTTAGGAGGACAATTTGATTTGCTTAACATTAATCGGGGCGGGTTTGAAATAACATTTACCTTTCCAAAAAATCAGTTCTATGAAAACAATTAACATAGGAGTAGTTGACGACCACAACCTAATAAGAGAAGGAATTAGAGAATTGCTTAAAGATTCCAATGACATTAAAATCATTTTTGAGGTGTCCGACGGAGTTTTGCTATTGAGGGAGCTCGAAAAGAGAAAAATTAAGCCACACATTCTAATTCTTGATCTGGAAATGCCAGGCATGAATGGCTTTGAGGTAACCAAATTCTTAAAAGCCAACTACCCCGAGATTAGGCTCATTATTTTAACCATGCACACCAGTGAAGAAGTAATTATTAATATGCTTAAGAGCGGAGCTTCTTCCTACCTCGATAAAAACACATCGCACGAAGAACTCGAACGTGCCATAAGGGGAGTTCACAAAACCGGATATTATTACAACGAGCGCATTTCAACTACCCTGGCCAGAAACCTCAACAAAAGAAAACGTTATGACAAACATTCCACCAACGCCGAATTTACCGACCTCGAAATAAGCGTTATTGAGTTGGTATATAAAGAAATGACCAATTCTCAGATAGCGGATATTGTATGTCGAAGCAAGGGAACCATTGAGGCTATTAAACGAAACATATTTCGAAAGGCCGGGGTAAAATCCTCCACTGGAATAGTCAAGTACGCCATTAAAAACAACATTGTAGGCCTCGATTAGTTAAGGGTTCATTTTTAGGTACTTAACCAACCTTTACTTGGCGCCTAAAATTTCCAAACTTTTCTTTTCTATTTCATTTTATCATCCACATCCCAAAAGATAATCCATCGCTTGTTTTGCATTAAAGAATTTTA
Source organism: Crocinitomicaceae bacterium (assembly GCA_002713215.1). Classification (GTDB taxonomy): domain Bacteria; phylum Bacteroidota; class Bacteroidia; order Flavobacteriales_G; family Salibacteraceae; genus UBA2108. The sequence goes on along the minus strand of PAVO01000034.1, from coordinate 17,098 downwards.
ACACCCATTTTAACATTAGGCAACGCAAAAAACCCGGTTTTTCCCTAGTTACTTTTAACTAATTTGAATTTCCATTTCAAGGGTTAATTAATGATAAAAAACCCTTGTGATAGATACGATTCAGGAACCAATTTGCGTTTATGAATTTATTAAGCAGTGGCTTAAAAAATACGGGGAAAACCTTAGTTTTTTATTTATAGGGTTTACCTTATTGTAAGACTCAAAAACTCCCCTTAGCTTTAGCCAAGCATAATTAACCGACAGGGTTTGACCGACATTTAGTCTCCCAATTCTTGTCGCCTTTTTCAATTCTTATATCAATAAACGACATGAAAACGATTAACGTTCAAATTGCCAACACGGCAGACAATTTAGAGACCTACGATTTTTCAGGTTATTGCGAAATTTGGTTTGTTGCTTACCCTGATAATACCGACGGTCCAGAGAGCCCGGGAGACTATGATTACAGTAAGTATATAGATAATATTTATATCGACAAAGATGGTGCTGGCTCTTTACAAGTTGCCGATGATGTTTTTATTGATGTTGATAAGGAAAACCCAACTGTTACCTACAATTATATAGAGGCAAGATATTATATCAATGAAGAAGAAATAGATATTACCGGGAGCGGAAATTATGTTGCCCCAAATACATTTTATTTCTTGGCGAGTTCCAACGACATGGATATCGGTTTCGATATTGATATATTATTGAATAACTCGGAGCCTGACCCCTATATCTATGACATTAGTTTTCAGCGAGATGACAATAATGAAGTGGTCTCCAACATTGTTTGCAATGGAAAAATTCTAGACTCAGGTGATGTAGAGCTAGAGGATTTAGGAGAATTAACAACCAATTCTAGGGGTGCGGTAGTTTACAATTGGGAAGCGATTACCGGACAAGCGAAATTGGAAATATCTATTCCGGCAATTTCGCAAACGTTTAGTGCCATTACCATATCCGGACAAGAAGTATCCACGACACTTCTGGTAGATGCTGTCGAATTGGATAAAGAAGTTGATAATGTTATTCCGGATATAGATTTATTAGGAGCTGGAGGGCTTTTTGAGATGTTATCAATTACCGTAAATGACCAATTGAATAACTTTCTCACCAACGAGAATTCACTTGAGTCGTTAAGAGCGCTTCGAAAAATTGGCGGTACAGATAATATGGTAGGTTATGATGAGCTATCGACAGAAAATCCTGATAATAAAGGTAATGTATTGAGGGTTCTTGCGCAGGCCAGACTTAACTTGGTATTTTTTCCGGAAGGTGGAAACGAAACGGAGGTGGTTGACTTCAATGATCATCTTTATACCGATCAACAAATTGAGTCTCCTAAAGATCTGTTAGAGACCTTCAGTCCGAGTACGTTTGTTAAGTACGTCCATGGTGAAGGACTTAGCTCGCCCCCATCAGACTTTCAATTGGCGGCTATGTACGCGCTTAGTGAAAGACAGGTGCAGTTGAGCTCCAATTTGCTTACCGATGCGGCAACCGATAAGGTATACCCCAAGGGAAATGGCATTGCAGAAACCGTATTTGGAAGCAGTGACCCGCTGGAATGCGAATGCAAAGACTGTACGTCGGCGGTAAGTCCGTTGAGCTACCTGGGGTCATTAATTTCCTACGCAGAAGAAAATGTGCTTAAGGATGTAGCTTCTGAATATGTTGAGACAGACATTACAGATTACACCAGTTATCTGTGTCAACCGTTGAGCACGTTGCCTGTTTCCTGCGATAATTCGGAGAAAAAAATATGTTCTTTCCGGGTACAGATGGAAGTTTTGTATTGTTACGACAATAACGCTACCCGTTCGGATTGTGACACCAGAAATTTCAGGCTTCAAAAGAAGCAGTATTTAGAGCTTACTTATAAATTCCTACTCGAATACATAGGCACGTCTTACTACGAAATTTTCTCAGCCCAGGGCAACTCCGACCAACAACAGGAAATATCGAAAAGAATTGGAATTGTACCCGTTTACGATTCGGTTAATACCGTAGAGACCTTGTATTTTGATTTTGAGGTTTTTGAAGATATTGATCCCACAACTTCCGGGTACCTGACCGGGCTGACAAATTTAGAAAACAAACTTCAGGACATTTTTGGACTGGCTAAAGACAGTCAAAACCCGTTGGTAGCCCCTGACAAGGCCGAGTATTTAACCTGGAGAGAAGACCAAACCAAAGACAATTGGACCGAACAGGATACGCCGACAGGCTACTTCCTGGATGATTCCAGTTACTACGTAGACCCTGATCTTGTGAACCCCGATGATGTGCGTTATAGCATTAATGCGGCATCGCTTACAGCTCCATACAAGACACTGACTCAAACCGATATTTATAAACTGTGGGAAAACCGAAAAAAATGGCGAGAAGTAGCTTCAGTTCATGTAAAAGATGATTGGAATACAAAGGCCGGGTTTATTCAGGGCGTCAACAAAATTCAAACGAGCATAGCTTATTCGAGCACCCTATCATTGATTAAGGGTACTATTCTTTCCATTCAAGATTCAGCAACTAATGCTGGGAATTTTGAAATTTCCGGAGGGCTTAGTTGGACATCTACGGCTAAATTGGGGCTAGAACTTTCTACTCCGCTTCCCGATACAGTTGTTGATCGGTCGGCAAACATGATATTCGAATTGGGTAGCACGGTAAAGGCTTATACTTCTCAGGTAATAGAGATTGATGATGCTGTGGCTAACTTGCTCAATACCGGTTTTGTACGATTAATTGCAGCCGATAAATCGAAATCAATTTTACTCAAGGGTACGGTGTCAACCTCATCAAAAATTGCCATAACCCTCCTACCGGGTCAAACATGGGCAAGCATTACGGGTGCTTTTCCAGCGAACACTGATCCAATATTGTCTTTCCAAGTAAAAACACCCGTATACAGCACCGGGGCAAGTTATGACATGAAGGACTCCCTGATTAGAACTGGGGACGAAATCACCTGTTTCGGAAATCGATCTTCCGAACTAACTTTAGGCAAGGAATTTTGGATCGAAGGCAGTGAAAACAACGATGGAACTTACGAAGTTGACTCTTCCAGCCTCTACCAATTGGACGATACATCTTTTAACCCGACGGCCTATGATTTAACCAATATTGTTGTGGAAAAAGAGCCGGCTACTGAAGGCAATAAGTCATCAGTAACCGCCAACAAAGGTGGAGGCAACTTACATTATTATAAGGCCAATACCGCAGTTTCATCAGCCGATAATGGTTCCGAGTTGTTTATTGATGCTGGAGGGCTAAAGTTTAGTGATGAGGCTACTTTATTGGAAGAAGGAGATGGCTTGCTACTGGATTTGGGTTCAGGAGAGTTTTCCGAGTGCAAGGTAGCTACTCATGCCGATGCCAATAACTCAACAAATAAGGTTTGGGCACAAGAAGTGGTTTCAGAAGCTGATGCCAACATTCTTAAATATGACCCAAAAACAGGTACTCCTGAAAAAATTCAAATTATAATTGATCCTGACGTAGTGGCTGCATCAAATGCTACTTTTGTTGTTGCAGGCAGAGACTTAACCGATTACATATCAGTAAGTTTTAGCCTCACCTTAAGGGTTTATAAGCAAAATGATTACGATACATCTGTTGCTACTCCGAGTTCAATAACGTTTGCGTCCAATAATAGTACAATCACGGTTCCTGGAAACCCACTTTTGACCTCAGAAAAGTACGTCTTAGCTGTTGAAGTGGACGTGCTTGACTTCACTCAAAACCAATCACGGTTAGTATTGACCAGCCCACCTACCGGTTTTATGACCGAGCTTTTTGCCGGTGATGAAGTCCGTTTGTTAGATGGAACCCCTGACTTGTTGCAAGAAATGATAGTAGCTGGACTAAGCACCAATGAAATTTTTGTGGAAGGAATTATTGAAGCCCCGGCAAGCGTTGCAAACACGTCCTACGAAATGGTATTTCCCATATTAATGGAAAGTCCATTGTTAGACAACAAAGTTGGATCCTCAGATAACTCTATGGCCGGAGGATTATCAGTAATCTCTACAGCTTCAAACTTCCAATATACTCCGGTATATTACAACGCAACTGTAAATATCAATTTTACCTCCTGGGATCTTTCATCCATGACCGGAACTGACTTATACGCTGAATTGTTGGTTGATGCCAACACATTAATTGGTGGAGGGTCCAGCACTACCTGGGTTTCGAAATTACACATGCAAAACGACTCTTTCCTCAAGTTCGTAGAACTGTATGGAAAGTTAAGGACCTACTTAAGCGATCCGGCAAATTCTGAAACACTCACGGAGGAAGAACTTGTTGATTTTCGTTTAATTGTTGAGTCCAGCATAAAAGAAGCACTGATTCAGACCCCCAACCCAAATGCAACCAGTTATTTGGCATGGGAAAAAGAAGAGTTGGAGCTATTAATTGACTTACAGGCTACATCGGAATTTTCAGACATAAAGAGGCTTCCCGATCCACGGTTATTCCAAATCTCAACCTATGCACCTAAAATTTTAACCGTAGATAATATTATTGAAAACCAATCGGAGAGTCCATTAATTGATGGAGAATATCCTTTGTTGCTAAAGCCTCTCCAATCGCACGCCGGAGAAGATTCAACCGGTGTTATGCTCTCCAGAATAGATGAATTCAACTACGACTTGACCTTTTTCGAAGGCTTGTTTCTCGACCTGGAGTACGATGAATTTATTAAGTCCATTTGGAAGCAGTTTATACCCAATACGGTAAGTGCCTTTTTTGAAGACATTACTAACCGGCTATATGGGATTAAGGCTTCGGACCGAATAGCCGCAGAAGAGTTTATCACCCAGGAATTGTTTTTGAGCAGGGAAGATTTTGAGGCCCTAACCGCACTTCGAAACAAATGGGTGGAAAAGAAAAGTGTTGCCCTGTTTACCGAAGAAGAGAAAAGCTTTATTGTGAAACAGCTAACTTCCTCTTATAAACAACAAAGTATTTTTCCATTGTGGACATTGGATGAACAGAGTCAGTTCGATGTGTCTACGGTTACCTTACTCGATGGATTGGTTATGCGATGGAAGGTGGCTCAGGTGGGTATAAAACCCTGGGTAACCACGCCGGAGTTGAGAATGAAATGGGTAAATGCCATTGGTTCCAGGCAAAGCAACCTGGCCATTGACCCGGATAACATAAACCTGCGCTACATAAATAACATTTCGGATAGCTCAGCTTCATCTACCTATAGGGTCTACGATCTGTTTAAAACCCGAAAAGTTGCTGTAGAAAACTGGCAATCGGTTACCGTGCCAGGAACACCTAATGAACTGGAAAAGGTTAAATACTACTGTGCATACTTGCTTCAGATTTCAGTAGAAGAATTGGATGGGCTGGTTACTGCGAGTAACGACGGTGAAAACGTTAGCGACCGCTTGCGCCAGTTGTTGTTGTCCAATCATGCCTTTTATAGAATGGTGGAAATAGTTGAATTGGCTACAGCCACTCCTACAACTGCTATTCCCGATGAAGTAGAAAAAGAATTGTTTAGTCTGTTGGTTCAGGTAAAAAAGGAAAGAACTTATTGCGAATGGAAGGATATTGAAGTTTACGATACAGGATCTAACGCCCCCATTACCATAGGCCCTGAATTTTTTAAGGAGCCTAACCTCGCCCTTACCTTTGATGACAATAACTATGCAAATTCTAATTTTAAATGGAGATTCAATCAAAAAACACATCAAAAATGGCAGCGTAGGTTCAAGGGAAGAAAACTAAGTTGGGAGGCCATTGAGGAAAACCAGGAAGTCATGCTTATGGAAGCCGACAACCACCACATGATGCTGCTAAGAGATGCCTACATCGATTACATAGGAACCAATGATACCCTGGAAGAGAACGCACAGGAAATGAGCGATCGGTTGTTGCTCGATTTTGAGCAGCAGTGCTGTGCAAAAACAACTAGGGTAAGCACCGCAATAACGGCCATGCAGAATTTCTTCTATGTTTTAAATAATGAGACAGGTAATCCGGCAAATGCTACTTACGACCTGCAGGCACCCTATTTCGACAAGGAATGGAAGTGGTTGGGAACTTATGGTTCCTTTAGGTCAGCCATGTTTGTTTATTTATTTCCCGAGAACCTGTTGCACCCTTCATTAAGAAGAGAGCAATCGTCTAAATTCAAAGAAATTAATAACCGCATGAACCAGGGCGGTCGGTTTACACCGGAAACAGCGTGTGGCTTGGCGTCGGAATACGCCGATTATTTAAAAGACATAACCAATTTATACCCGGCGTGTAGCGCCAATTCACTGGTGCTCCAGCAAAAGGGGAAGTGTGACGACAAACAACAGGCAGGAATGCAAAAAACTGCTTTTAGCTTTGCTCTTGGTGGAAATTCCAAGTTAGTCTATTGCTCTCAAATTGAATACAGCAAAAAAGATTCAACCAATATCAATTGGGTAGGGTTAAATGCGTTTAAATCTGGTAAAGTAGTTCGTGTAGTAGGAGCATCAAATTTCAAGAACACAAAGAATGAAAGGCACCTCTATTTATTTGCTATTGTTAGAGAAGAAGTAGAGAGCGAATTGGCCTTTATTCGATATAATCTGGATACCAACTACTGGGACGAAGAATACACTATTTTGGAAATGCCAGGGGATCAAAAATGGTATTGGAACTCGCTTCAGGTACTGCAACGTCATGGAGAAAAAAGAAACCCCATGATCCTGTTTAGCATGGAGGGGGAGAATGGTTCCGTAGGGGGTGTTTATGGAAACCAATTGAATGATGATGGGGATGATTGGAAATTTGAAGACCCGGTTGCTCTTACCACGGCTTCCGCTGGCAAGGACCTATGGTTAGAAGGGGCTATTGAAATAGGGGAAGTAAGCAGTGCTTCCTATCAAACGAGTATGGCACTTATCTATGGTAACATAAATGCCGGTAATATTGTAATACAACCCTTTATTTATGCTCCCGAGAGTACGCATTTCGGTCATTTTATGTCCATGAGGCCGGGTAAATTTTATGGTCTAAGATATAACTCTACTGAAGGATACGAACTGGCTCCAATGGTATTGGACGTTGACTCAAATGCCAACATTTATACTGATTGGTGTCCGTCTACTTACAAAGGATCCTATTCGGATAATAGTAGCAGTTTTGAATTTACAGTAATGTTCCGTCCATCCTCCTCTACGGTTAACCAGCAGATTAAGGTATCTCTTGCTAATGAAACCGAAGCGGTGAACAATATAAACTTCACAGCTTTGCAAGATTTGTTTTTTCTGTACTTCAACATGGATCTTAATCATCCGATGATGCATTCAATTGTGTCTAAAAGAGACATAAGCATTGCCTCATTTTTTGGTTTAGCCGAACAAGGATATATTAAAAGAGCGAGGATAGTTGAAATTAAACAACTGGTGTTTTCAATTAGTTCATTTCTAAAACCAAAATACATTAAGAAGAGGGTGGTCGAAATAGATCCTTCCGAACATAAAAACCATGCGGAATATGAAAAGGCCATGAATTTTGATTTTTTTAATGGTTTAAGAAAATATTGGCTTCCCACTGAAAATGAGACCCCCCAGTTTTCTACCTGGTATTTCATCGCAGGGTATTTTAAATCGTTCTTTTCATTAGGTAACCAAACCACAGGGCTGGTGAGCTCACCATCAAGTGGTATATCTGGCAGACCAGGTTTGCATCAGGTTTTTGCATTCCCATGTTGGCCGAGTGGAATAATTATTAAACAAGTGGCGTGGCTTATTTCCGGCGAAAAGAAACTGTCCGTTTCAAGTTATGATACTTCCTATGTGAAGCAGGTTTACCCCAATGCGTTTTTGGAAGCCACGGCAGATCAATTTTCTATCGTTGACCGCATCAATGGGCCGAACATTGAATTCTATGAGAACAATGAACTGGGCAAATATTCTGAGTTAAAACAATGGGGTTTAAGGTCATACTACAATGGCAACATACCCATAACCTCCAACAAGAATTCGGCTGACTTTCAGCATCAACGGGTTCAGGTTCAGTCGATGATGGATTCAAACAAAAACTCCCCCAGCCTAAGCAACTACATGGCTGAAGCTTATTATTTCCTACCCATGCTGCTGGCGCTTAAGTTGCATGAAAATGGGTACTTCGAAGAAGCGCTGGCCTGGTACAGAAGTGTATACGACTACCAATGGAAAACCCCCGCAGAACGCAAGATCTACTACGGTCTGGTGTTGGAGGAGTTTACCAAAAAGAACTATTCACTGGCCGCAGATTGGTTGCTCGATCCTATGGATCCGCATAACATAGCCATGACCCGTACCGAGGCCTATACCTCGTATACCATAACCTCCATTGTAAAATGCTTGCTCGATTGGGCAGACCAGCAGTTTACCATCGATACGGTAGAAACGATTAGCCTGGCAACCAAGTATTATGAAGAGGCAGAGGTGCTAATGAGCAATAGCTTGTTTACTCCAAATACGGATCCTTGCGCTTGTGGCGATGGTGAAACCGATTTGTGGAGAGAAGTGCGGTGTATGGATAACCTCGAATACCTGATTCACTACCGCAAAGAGATTACCGAATTGGGATATTTGCTGAATCAGGTAACCAGCTGTACGGCACGCGACACCCTTATTAGCGATGCTAAAACAGATTATCTGAAAGATAAAACGACTACCCAGGAAATCATAGAAGGCCTTGCTGAATTTCAAGAGGAAATAGACACGGTAATCGATGGACAAACACCTCCGGCAATACCTACTTATGCGGGTTTATTGTCGAGTGCCAAGGAAGATACGGCTACGTATTTTGACCATCTCTATGCCGTAGATAATTATGACTACTTAGCCGAAACCACTTCGAAAAAAGTTTATGACGATTGCGTTGCGGTTTTTGAGCAGGTAACCGGTTATGAAAAGGATAGTTTGGTAGACAATTCAACGGCTCTCGACTTTTTGGAATATCCTTACGACGACCCTTCAGATCCTGCATACACCTGGACACAGGGAGAAGAGTTTTTACCAGACCTAAGAAAAGAAGGAGCCGAAAAAGCCGATGGCTTTGCGCTTACCAACCTGGCATATATCAATTACCCATTGTCTTCTACCAGAACCGGATACGACTATCAGGCCAACTTTGCTCCACGTACCGTGAGCTTTCAATTTTGTGTTCCATTAAACCCGGTTTACGAAGCGCATACCCTTAGGGCTCAGGCGAATTTGTTTAAAATCCGCAACTGCATGAACATTGCAGGCATGAAGCGCGAATTGGACCCCTATGCGGCACCGACGGACAGCAAAACAGGATTGCCTTCCATTGGTTCAGGAGGAAGGCTGGTGGTAGCAGGTCAATTGGCTCAGCGGCCTACTCAATACAGATATCGGGTACTTATTGCCCGGGCCAAGGAGTTAACCCAGGTGGCCCAGCAGCTGGAATCTGTTTACCTGGCTTCGCTGGAGAAAAAAGATGCAGAAACCTACACCTTGTTGAAGGCAAAACAGGACCTAAAACTTTCTAAGGAAGGCGTGAAACTAAGCGATTACAAGCTTAGGGTCTCAGAGAGTGAAGTCGATTTGGCTGAAATACAACGAAGTAGGTACGAATTGCAAGTAAGTGAATTGGATGCTATGATTAATTCAGCTTTGACTCAATCGGAGCAAGCATTAATTAATGCTTACGTAACTCTTGCTGGTGCTAATACTGATTTAATTCGCACCCAGCTAAACCAGACTAGAGCACTTGCATCTGCGGGGATTGCGACCGGCACTTCCAATGCCGTTATAGCGGCTACCTCTCAGGATTACGCTGGTGCTGCACAATATTCAGCAAATGCAACTGCTGCTGCAGTATCATTAGGATTTGCTAATGTGATATCCAATCACCAACTTAGAATAGTAGGAATTCAACAGGAGGTTTCCAGATATTCGCTTATGGCTAGCGTTGAAAACCGCAAGCGTGACTGGCGCTTTCAAATGGTGCTGGCGCAAAAAGACATTGAAATAGCTTCTCAGCAAATAACTGTTGCTCAAAACCGGGTTAAGGTTTCTTCTCAAGAGAAGAAAATGGCGGAACTCACTCAGCAGTTTGCAGAAGACACCCTCGACTTCCTAAAGAACAAATTTACAAATGCAGAACTCTACAGTTGGATGAGTAAGGTGTTGGCCAATGCCTATTCCAATGTATTGGCTCAGGCAACTGCAACCGCAAAAATGGCCGAACAACAAATTTCGTTTGAACGGCAAAATGTGCCACCGGTAGCCCTTTCTGATGATTACTGGGAAGCACCATCCATGTCCGTTTCCCTGGAAAATTTAGGAGGTCCCGATCGAAGGGGATTAACGGGCTCGTATAGATTGATGCAAGATCTGATTCAATTGGATCAGTGGGCGTTTGCCAGCGATGAAAGAAAACTGGAAGTTACCAAATCATTCTCATTGGCTCAGAAATACCCCATGGAGTTTGAAATATTTAAACAAACCGGAGAGTTGGTATTTGACACTACCCTTGAACAATTTGACCGGGATTTTCCAGGCCAATACATGCGAATTATCCGAAAGGTTACCGTTAATGTAGTTGCATTAACTCCGCCGGTGGAAGGCGTAAAAGCCACATTGACTCACGCAGGTAATTCCAAAGTAGTAGTAAAAGGAGATATATACCAGGAAGCCACCCTAAGAAGGCAGCCCGAAATGATTGCGTTTAGCAATCCGCAGAATGCAACCGGTATGCTGGAGTTGCAGCCGCTTAATCCTGAAATGTTTAATCCTTTTGAAGGAAACGGAGTAGTGGGCATGTGGCAGCTCGAAATGGATAAAGAAAGCAACATGCTGGATTATTCCACGATTGCAGATGTCATTATCAAAATTGATTACACCGCACTCCATAACTTCGACTACGAAACTGAGGTTAGGCGCAATATGGATCCGGCATATCACGGAGAAAGGCTGTATAGTTTCAGGAATGAATTTGCCGATCAGTTTTACGAATTGGCCAATGCATCGGAATCTTCCACCCCTTTCAAGGTTAACATCAATACCTCTGCATACGATTTTCCGATGAACCTGAACGACATAAGTATTTCAGGGCTAAGGGTCATGTTTACCGGAAGGGCTGAGGTGTTGAGAAGCCAAACCGTAAAACCGTTCAAAATGCAATATGTCGATCAGTTGGGTACAGACTCCAATGAGGTTGATGTGAGCCTAAACAAAGAACTATTTGCCGGAACCATTGGAGGGGGCGGTGCAGGAATGCTTAAAATAGTAGAAGGGGGGCCAACGGTGAACGGCACCTGGACCTTCGACTTTAACCCGTTGAAAGCTCAATTGAAGGGCAATCGACTTCAGGAAATGTTTAACAATGGTGATATCGACGACATATTGTTTGTAGTGGACTTCACCGGATCTATTAATAAATAAAACTAATTTACCATGGCAACTACATGTGATTGTATATTAACCCGAATCGAGAACCATATAGATTCTCGTGATGTATATTTTTCTTTCAGTTCGGAGATACTGAGTCAGCAGACTCCTACACTAACTATGAAACCCAATGATTGGATTACCGATGACGACTACTCCGTAGTATCGGTACAAGACAAGACCGATAGTAAGAGTGTAAGCATAACCTATTCTTCTCCTACCATTACTTATACCATTGAAAAAAGTGATGAGTACTGGACCGGAGGGGGAGGAGAAGACAGCTTTCTGGTACAGTACAAAAACGACTTTACCGGTGAGTCTACCTTCATTACCGTACACGTTACCTGCTACCTCTACGATGCAAATTTCGATGCTTCTAATATCGATCTGGACATTTATCCACCCTATCCTGAATCGCTTCGGGTGAACCTGGTTCCAGGTATGGGCACGATTACCGACTTTGTTTTCTATAAGAGCGGCCCTTTCGACCCATCAAAAATAGAGGGGGTAAGCACTTCTAAATTTGGTACTCAGGAAGTGTGGGTTGACCTTCCTCGATTGGGCGAACTCAATGATGTAACCACCTCATTTGCTTACTACGTGGGTAATATTACCGAAGGGATAGTGGATGAAGCTACCGATACCACTTCCCTGGCCAACATTAACCTAACCTTCAAATTATAATAGTATGTCTGACAAAGGAGGAGGAGTAATCAACGTTCCCTCTGGCGGCGGTGCTGTCGGCGGCATTGGCGAAAAATTTAGCCCCGACTTATTTACGGGTACCGGAAACTTTTCGGTTCCCATTGGAGTTCCTCAGGGGGTTAACGGTTTTCAACCACAACTTACCCTGGGCTACAGTACCGGTAGTGGCAATGGCGTTTATGGCCTGGGCTGGAGCATTAGCATACCGGGTGTAATGCGCAAAACCAACAAGGGTATTCCGCAATACAACAACACCGATGTTTTTATTGTAAGTGGAGCCGAAGATTTGGTTTCAATAGGACAATTAGAAGTAGAGGAAGAAGGAAAAATCATTTTAGGAACCCAATACCGTCCGAGAACCGAGGGGCTTTTTGCACGAATTCTACATGTGGTGGACAGGAATAACGATTATTGGCGTGTAACCACCAAGGATGGTTTAACCAGTTACTATGGAACACCTGACAGCCGCGAAAATGACCTTGCAACCATACGTGACCCCGAAAACCACGATAAAATATTTAGTTGGCAGTTGAGTAGAACCATCGACGTGTTTGGAAACCGAATCGACTATTCTTATTTTCGGGAAGCCACCCAAAAAGATGCTTTCCACGAATGGGACCAAAACTACCTCGATAAAATCTCCTATGTTCATTATACAGACAGCAGCCAGGTTGAAAAACCTTTGGTTCAGGTCTCCTTCGAATACGAAGATCGGCCCGATCCTTTTTCTCACTATAAACAAGGCTTTGAGGTGAGAACTACCAAACGTTGTAAAGCGATAAAAACCTGGAGTAATGATTTGCAGGTTCAGCAATACGATTTTACCTATGCCGACCAAACAACAAATGGAGAGGCAACACTAAACGGTGTTTCCATGTTGCAGGAGCTAAAGGTTACGGGTGTCGATGGAACCGATACCGAAGCAATGCCCCCCATCTCCTTCTCGTATACCGATTACCTTCCCCGCAAACAAAAATTTCAACATTTAGAGGGCAATATTCCATTGCTGTCGCTTGCGGCTGATACACTTACAACCGTAAGTTTATTTGGCAATGGCCTGCCAGATATTCTGGAAGTGAACGGTGCGGTACGCTATTGGCGAAATTTAGGAGAAGGAAAATTTGACCAACCTAGAATAATGAAAGAGGCTCCCGTTGGTTTGAATTTGGCTAGCCCCGAAGTGCAGTTGGTTGATGCCAATGGGGATGGAAGAATAGACATGTTGGTTAACCGGCCGGGTCAGTCGGGTTATTACAGCGGCGATCAGAATGCCGGTTGGTCGGTTCAAAGTTTTACCCCATACAAAACCGCTCCAAGCATTAGCCTAAATGACCCCAGGATAAAATTATGTGACCTTACCGGCAGCGGTATCAGCGATGCCTTGTATACGGGTGATGGAGTTTTGACGTGCTACTTCAGCGATCCCATTGAAGGGTGGGTTGGAGCTAAAATCAACGGGTCTGCTCCGGGGGGGGTGCCCTTTGTCGACTTCAGTAATCCACGGCTTCGACTCGCCGACATGAGTGGTGATGGGCTCCAGGATATCGTTTATATCCAGGGAGGTAATGTAGCTTACTGGCCCAATATGGGTTATGGAAATTTTGGAAAAAAAATTCAAATGAAATCAGCGCCTAAATTGCCCCACAACTTTGATCCCGAACGCGTCTTTTTAGCTGATGTAGACGGTGATGGAATGGCCGATTTCATTTATGTAAGCTTTGATGCTGTAGAAGTATGGATCAATAAATCGGGCAATGGATACAGTGACCCGATTCGCGTAGGCGGAACACCTCCAATGACTGATCCCAGTGGAATTCGAATTGAAGATGTGCTGGGCAACGGAACCAGTGGTGTTTTGTTTACCAGCGACACCAGAAATTCGGGAAGAGCCCAGTGGTACTTTTTGGACCTTACAGGAGGCATTAAACCCTATGTGCTATGTCAAATGGACAACAACATGGGTTCGGTTACCCGGGTGTCGTACAAGAGTTCTACCGAATATTATTTACGGGATCAAAAGAGTAAGAAAACACAATGGAAAACCTCCCTGCCCTTCCCGGTACAGGTGGTTTCCAAAACCGAAGTAGTGGATAAAATAAGTAAGGGAAAATTAAGTACCGTTTACGATTACAACCACGGCTACTGGGATGGTGCGGAACGCGAGTTTAGAGGTTTTGGACGGGTAGACAGTTACGACACGGAAAGTTTTGAAGATTACAACAACGCATCCGGTTTTTTTAGTGGTTCGTTTTCCCCCAACACCAGGGCACCCCAGGTAAGCCCTCAGGGAAACTTGGTATTTGATACCGTAGACGAAAAATACTACAGCCCCCCAACGGTTACCAAAAGTTGGTTTCAGTTGGGGCCGGTTGGCGGAGAATTTGGAGATTGGAAAGAATTGACTTTCTCCGAAGAATATTGGCAGGAAGATCCCAACGTATTGAAAAGGCCAACAACAACGAACGAAATGTTAGCGAAGCTGCCCAGGCGATTGCAGCGGGATGCCATAAGAACCCTCAGGGGTAACAACATGCGCAAGGAAGTGTATACCTGGAATTCAGTTATGGGAATTGCGGCCCGCCCATTTTCTGTAAGTGAAAACAGCCAGGGAATTCGCCTGGAACTCATTAAAGAAACAGCCGGTGATCCTGTAGTTGGGCGCTTTGGCGTTATTTTTCGCCCTCCGGAAACCGTATTTTTCCCTCATGCGGTGGCCTCGCGCCAAAGTCAATGGGAAGAAGGTTTTGAACCCTTAACCACCTTTAGTTTTACCAGAGATTATGATGATTATGGGCAACCGTTTAGAAATGCCAGTTTGGCCCTGCCTCGTGGCATTTTACCGCCTTATGGCAATAATAAAGGAACGGATACCAGCGAGCGAATATTGGGTACGCTAGGTCTTACCGAGTACATTTATAAAGACGATAAGACCAACTATATTGTTAACCGAACGAGTAGAAGCAGGGGGTATGAAATTGTAATGCCCTCTTTAAATGCACAGGAAATAGGAAGTGCAATACTCAACGACCAGGTTCCGCTGGATGGAAGCCCTCGCTACAAGGTATTGGGGTGTTCGATCAACTACTACGATGGATCGGCATTTACCGGATTAGCCTATGGTTTATTGGGCGAACACGGTGTGATTATGCGAACTGAAACCCTGATTATTACTGACAATCAAATTACGGCGATTTACGATACTGATACTCCGGAGTGTTTTAAAGCAACACCCGATTACAGTTCTTACCCAAGCGATTTTCAGACTTCACTGCAAAACAGCGACACCCGTCTTGGGTTTATTGAAAAAACGGCAGACCCTTATATAACAGGCTGGTATCGAGTAGACATTAAAAATCAATACGACTTTCAGGTATCGGGTTATACCAAACCCAAGCGGGGCTTGTTGGTAATGAGCAAGGATGGTTTCGACAACCAAAGCGAAATTATCTACGACAATTATGGGTTTTTACCCCTGGAGGCCCGGCAGTATTACGATAATACTACACCGGAATATTTGTCAACCACGGCTGAATACGATTACCGATTATTAAAACCCAGTATGATTACCGATGAAAATACCAACCGCTCTTGTTTTGAATATTCACCGCTTGGTCTACTAAAGGGAATTGGTTTGATTGGACAGTATGGTGAAAATCAAGGAGACATTAAATCCGAATCGCCCCTGGAGTACGTTCCAAGCACTACGTTTGAATTCGTTTTGGATGCTTTCTACAACAACAACCAACCCGTTTGGGTAAAAACCATTCAAAAAGAAGAACACTACCAACCTTCTAAAGACCTTGATATACCTACGATTCAAAAAATCGAATTTAGCGATGGTTTTGGAAGGGTTTTACAAACGCGGGTTCAGGCAGAAGATATTATCTTTGGGAACAGCCTGACCGGTGATAGTGGATTACCGATTGACCAAACGCAAAATGGAAATGCGGTAGGTAAGGAAAAGTTACCCGCCCAAAGAGACAATGTGGTGGTTAGTGGACACAAACGGTACAACAACAAAGGCAAAGTAGTAGAACAATACGAGCCCTTTTTTGATGTTGGATTTAACTTTAAAGCTTATTAAAAATGCCAACGTTAGAAAAAATAGAGATGTATTACGATGCTGCTGGCCGGCCGGTTAAGACGGTTAACCCTGATGGTTCAGAGCAACGAGTAATTTACGGTAAACCTAAAACCATAGGCACCCCCAATGATTTTGTTCCTTCTCCATGGGAGCGATACAGTTATGACCAAAACGATTTAGCAGGCCTTACCAACCGCACTGAAAGTGCTTCTTATGCTCACCAGTGGAATACCCCCAAAAGTGAGTTGATAGATGCCCTGGGAAGAACCATAAAAACCATAGACCACAAGGGCCAACCCGATTACAGTAATCCCCAGCAGTTTACCAATGTTGAAATGCAATATCAATACGATATCCAGGGCAATTTAACCCGGGTAACCAATGCGATAAACCAAACCGCCTTTCAGTATAAATACAACCTGCAAAAACAAGCTTTGTATACCGAACACGTAGATGCAGGAATAAGTATAGCCACTCTGGACGCCTTAGGCAAACCCATACAAGGCGCCGATGCCAAAGACGCTGAAACCCTCGCTAGCTACGATCGCTTACAACGCCCTACCATGGGCTGGAGTAAAAACGACAGCAGCGATAGTCTTCGAATGACTATGGTAACCGAATACGGAGAAACAGTCAGTAACCCAACAGAAGATAACCTGCTTGGAAAGCCCTACAAACAATTTGACGAAGCAGGGCTGGTAACCAACCGAAGTTTTGACTTTAAGGGCAACCTGCTTATGAAAACCAGGAACGTAATCGATAGCGACAAACTAAAAGGAGAACTGGATAGCTACAAACCTTATTTACTGGACTGGACGGGAGAACTACCCACCCCCGGTAACCTCGATGAGTTTGACTATACCACAGAAAGTAAATACGATGCCCTCAATAGAGTAACCCTCTT
>PAVO01000033.1 GCA_002713215.1 Crocinitomicaceae bacterium | reverse complement strand
TTTACCCAATTTGATACTGACTTAATGGTAGAGCTTAAAAAGCTATTCAATCTAAGGAACCAACTGGTTAAGGCCCTGAAAATGCTTAATACTGCCCATACAACGGCTAAAAACAAAATCGCTTCTTCACTGATCGAACATCAGTTTAGAAATGATTCTGAGGATTTTTTAAACCATCAAATAAAGAATCTCGAAAAGCAAATCATGGAACTTGTTCAATCGGAGCATGAGATCAATCGTAACTTTAAATTAGCGACTTCAGTAACTGGTATTGGAACCATTACTGCGATTGAACTTATTCTTAATACTAGAAATTTTAAACGTATTGATTCTCCTAAAAAAGCTGCTGCATATGCTGGTATTTGTCCTTACCCGAATCAAAGTGGAAACATCGCTAAGAAACAAAGGGTCCATTTTAGGGCAAATAAAAAACTAAAATCATTGCTTCATATTTGTGCTAAAACCGTTTGTATTCATAACAAGGAATTTAGACTCTACAGAGAGCGTAAAATGCTAGAAGGAAAGCATTTCTATTTGGTCATGAACAATGTCTCAAATAAACTACTTAGAACGGTTTATGCGGTTATTAAATCAGGACAACCTTTCGACAAAAATTACGTTCAACTGGATCCCAGAAAAAAACTTGAAATTTTATGACTTAATATTTGGCTTTGACAGAGTAAACACTACTGAGAATTAGGACGAAAGTGGACATTAGATTTTTCATGAGACATTTTGTTTCCCATAAAGGCAAAACCATTAATCCGGATTTTTCTAGGTATACACATGTATAAAATTCAGTAATAAAAAACAGGTAAGGTGTTGATTGCATGCGCTTTAGTTAAATATAGCAAAATTGGCTAGGTCATTTTGCCGGAATTTCCCAGGATGAACTAGTTAAAATTCACTATAGATTAACATTGATAATTCACTTCTTGTACGGCAAGAAAAAAGTAACTCAACCAACAAACAAAATGGCATTAATTTGCCTTCATGAACAAAGCAGAATACTGGATTGATAAACTACAGCTTCTTCCCCACCCCGAAGGCGGTTGGTATAAGGAAGTATACAGGAGTGAAGAAGAAATTCAAAATGACTCCTTACCCCATGGGTTTAAAGGAAGCCGATCTTACATGACTTCGATCTACTTCCTGTTGGGGAAGAAGGATATTTCACGTTTTCATATTCTGGGATCAGACGAAATCTGGTATTACAATCAAGGTTGTTCTTGCACCATACACATGATCGATAAAGCCGGGAATTACTCCAATGCTACGGCTGGTCCTGAAGGAGAAATGCAGGTAATAATTCCAAACAACACCTACTTTGCAGCTGAAGTTAACCCGAGTAAAGAAGCAGATTTTATCCTGGTAAGTTGTGCCGTTGCCCCAGGGTTCGATTTTCAGGATTTTAGGTTGGTTGAGCAACAAGAACTTGAAGCATTGTGCCCTACCCAAAGGGAATTAATCTCAAGGTTCACCTAATCCTTATTTACCACTCTGGCGTTTATGGTTTATTTTTGAGTAAACAAAAACGATTAGTATTATGAGTGATCTACCTAAAACATTAGCACTACTTACCGCAGGTTTTGCGGCTGGAGTTGTTGCCGGTGTGTTATTTGCCCCTGAAATGGGTGAAAAAACACGGGAAAAGTTAAAGGAAAAAGCAGATGAAATAGGTGAAGAACTGGAAGGTACCTACAAGCAGGAAATTGAGAAACTAAAGTCTAAAATCGAAGACTTAAAATCGAAATACGAAAGCAAAATAAATACGGACACCCAAGAATCGTAAAATGGCTTCTATTAAGATAGCAAAAGAACTGGAGGCCTTTGCGGTAAGGGCCATTGACCTGGTAAATGCCTATTTGAAGTATTACCAAATAGCTGCTTATGAGAATGCCATTCAGATTCTTTCGAAGTTACTCTCCCGGATAATAATATTATTAACCTTTCTTATATCCTCCCTGTTTGCTTCTGTATGGCTTTCGTTGTTTTTGGGAGAATTGTTTGGAAAGTTGTCGTTGGGGTTTCTAACCGTTTCAGGAATTTATTTGCTTGCCGGTTATTTGGTTCATCGATTTCGAAACGAACTTTTTATTGATCCTTTTGTCGGAGATCTGTCCGAATTATTTGAAGAAAAACAAATAAAGGAGGATGAGGATGTCTAAGTTAAACTCGTTACAACAGCTTAAAGAATTAAAGCAAAAGAGGAAACACGAACTGGACCTGGAAAAACTAAAATTCGAAAACTCTCAACTTCGATTGAAGCAGGAGATGAACCTGGAACGTATTTCATCCGATATTTACAATCAGGGAATGAGTTTTATTCAGAACAAACTGTTGTCCAGGCTATTGAGTGCGTTTAGTTTCAAAAATTCAAAAAAATAATCGAGCTAAATGCAACTACTTTCATCGATTGTATTGGTTTATTCGAATGGTAAATTAAGATAAGGCGATGATGAAAAAACCTTTTTACAAATCCTGGTGGTTTATAAGTATTACAAGCATTCTAATTGTCTTAGGAATTGGACTAGCCGTACTCAGTTCGAAATTTGAAACCATCTTAGAAGACCGATTACGAACCTCGTTAAACAGTAACAAACAAAGTCTGTACTCCATTAATTTCAAAAGCCTTCGGGTTCATTTAATGTTGGGGTCAATTTCATTAAACGAACTTAAAATTGAACCCAATCAACGGGTTTTGGACAGCCTGGACAAACTGAACATACATCAAAGTATGTTGGCTACCATTGAACTAAAGAAGCTAAAGGTTCACCAGGTAAACCTTAAACAAATGATCCTTGACCAGGTTGTTTCCATGCGCGAAATAAGCTTTGACAACCCTAAAATAACCCTGGAATTTACCGGGTACAAGAAGGAAGTAAAAGATACAATTGATGTTCAGGAAAACGTTCATCGCATCGCCAAACTATTGCAGAATGCTTCGATACATTCCATCAATTTAAAAAATGCTGACCTTGTTTTGGTTCGCTCCGAAAGCCCTGAAAAACCAATGCTAACGGTGAAACACTTAAACGTTAGCCTGGAAGATTTTAAAATAGACACGGCCATGAGTTATGTTCCTATTGACCTGGAAGAAATGAAAATAAGTTCAGGCAATATTGAATATCATCTTTCAGATAAATCTACCCTATCCGTATCAAACAGTGAGATTTCTTTTGCCGACAGCTCAATTGCATTGTCCAATTTTTCATTTAGCCCTACCCTTGACCGAAAGGAATTCAGCAAAAAACTCAAATACCAGCAAACCTGGAACAATATAAGCGCTAAATCAATTCTACTCTCCGGTTTTGATATTGACGACTTTATATTCCACTCCCAGGTAATTATTGAGGACATAGAAATAACAGAACCCAAAATTGACCTGTACAAGGATAAAGCCCCAAAATGGCCTGCACATAAAGTTCATGAAATCCCGGGAAGCCTCATTCAAAAAATACCTATGGATATGTTGGTTAAACACATTACGGTTAAACAAGGCAGCTTGAGGTTTGAGCAAAAACCTGAAAACAAGGATGAAACAGGAGTTCTTACAATCTCTGACCTGTACGTGTCTATTGATAATTTCACCAACCTGGATAGCTTGTTGGATATGGACCCCGCTCTTGATTTAAATGCCAATTTCGTAATGATGGGGAAAGCAAAGATTGATGCCAAACTGACTTTTTTCCCACGTGCTGCTAATGACAAATGGAAGGTTTATGCCACAGTATACAAATCAAAAATGAACATCTGGAATCAGATCCTGTTTCCGTTGACCAACGTAAAAATTCTTGACGGTGAAATTATAAAGGTGGATTTGGCTATGAACTGCTCCAGAACCGTTGCCAACGGCACCATTGACATGGACTATAAAAATGCGAAAATGGATATTATGACCCTTGATGAAACAACCAACGAACTTAAGAAAAGGGAGCTGATATCGTGGGCGGCCAATGAGTTTGTCAGGAGCAATAACGTTAAAGGGACAAAGAACTTTCAACAAGGAAACATCGATTACACCAGAACACTCGACGAGCCCTTTTTTAGGTTTTTATGGTTTGCGGTCCAATCCGGAATCAAGGATACCTTCATAGGTAAAAAGCACAAGCCCGGTCAGGTAAAGAAGGACAAGGAAAAAGGCAAATTATCCATAAAATTTAAGAAGAGGAATAAAAACAAAAAAGCTAAATGAAGCCATTCCATTCTGCTTATGTCCTTCTCTTTATTTTCTGTGTTATTCAATTTAAAGGGGTTGCGCAGGAGAATAACTACTGGATCAATCAAATTGGAGCTAAGTCTTCCTTGTTATCCGGGGCTGTAACTGCTTCGGCAAGTGACAACAGTGCGGTGTACTACAACCCGGGAAACCTGGCTTACATATCGAAAAGCAACATTAACCTTAGTACCGACATTTATACCTTGCAGGGGCTATTCATTAAAAATGGTGCCGGCAATGGAATCAATTTGAGCAGAACCTGGTTGGGCATCTCCCCTTCTTTCTTTTCCGGTGGGTTTAAAATTAAAGGTACCCCCTTCTCTGCCGTTACCTATGCGGTGTTCAATACCATTAATACCCGGTATAACCTAAAAGGAACACACCAGGGGTACCACGATATATTTCCTTCCTTTCCGGGAAAAGAGTACTACAATTCAGGTTATGACTACCGAATCGAAATACGAGAAGACTGGATTGGAATGGGATTCGGTACGGAAATTAAAACGGGTCTTTCAATAGGTCTAAGTACCTTCTTTACGATTAGGCAACACCGAAACATTCAGCATACCAACAGTTCTACCTTTTTTGAAAACCGAAGAAACGGTTCATTTACGCAAATTGGTAACTACACCGACTACCGGGAACTCGACCAAATTCATGTGGGCAATCTTTGGAAAATTGGTATAGCCTATCGAAAAGATAAGATTAAGGCTGGGTTGAGCATTACCACTCCCCGGTGGACCATTCCACTGGTTTCGAAATCGGTAATAGAAAGAAAGCTGGAATACAGCGAATCAGGTACAAACTCTACTAATGTGTCCCTTTACCAGGAAAAGCTGGATTCCTATTATAAATCACCAACCATTTTTGATTTTGGATTGGAATTTCCGATTTCAAACAACATTATAAACTTTAGGGCTGCGTGGTTTACCGCTGTAGACAACTATAAAATGGTAGAGGTTAGAACCCCTGAAACTAGTTTGGGACAGCAAAATGGCAACATAGGTAGCGAGTTTCAGGAAGTATGGACATCGAACCGCGCTGTCTTTAACATTGGTATGGGATTCGAGCACAAAGTAAACGACCGTTTGTATGGTATCGCCGGGTTTCGTACCGACTTTAATCATTATGACAACCAAACTCAGCGAATGCCTGAACAATGGATTCCTCACATGAGTTATTGGAACCTGTACCATTTTTCAGGTGGAATTCATTGGTATACAAGAAAATTTGACGAGATTATTCTGGGATTAAATTATGCGTATGGACGAAGCAAAGGTGACCTTCAGTTAGCAAGCATCAATAACCCTGATTTAAACAACAACATGATGGGGCCCATTGGAACAGATACCGAAACACGGTATAACCGATTATCCCTCGTAATTGGGTTAACCTTAAATTTTGCACCCAAAACGTCCGACCAGATTAATCCGGGAGATTAGTTCCTGAAATTTGCCTTTACGTATTCTACGGTTTCACTAACCGACAATTTTGAACTTGCCGGACCAGTTCTGATGTAAAACTGGTCTTCATTATTAACCTGAACATAAAATGGATTGGAGGCCGGTTCAGTTTCGATAATTACAATTTGCCTGGAATCAACTGTTACAAATTGAATGTTTAAATACCCCAGGGACTCCACCCCTATGTATCGGGTTATTAGATTTTTAATGTGAAGTCGGCATTTATCTTCACTATCAAAATTGTCCATCTCAATTCCATGGACATCACCGTCGTCAGTTATTCCCAGAAGCATAATTCCTCCCTCGGTATTCAGGAATCCCGCAATTCCCTTCAACCAGGCCATTTCTATAACCTTATCATTTCTTTCTGCTTTAAGGTGATAACGAACCGTAGACTTAAATTCGAGATGTTTGCTCTCCCCTTTCTCAATTAGTTTAATAAGATCAACCTTAGCCCTTTTTCTATCTACATGGATTTGAGGCAAATCTTTAATCTGATTCCCGTATTTGCTAATTACTACAAAGAGTAGGAAGGCAGAAAGCAACAGCGCAGAAATGAGGAACAAAACAAACAGTCCAAATTTTCGCTTCAACACGCCTATAAAATCCGACTCAGGAACGATCACCCCAACAAACAACTCGTCTCTCCTGCTTTCAATCTTACGTGCCCGCATCCAGTGAATTTGTCCATCGAGTTGAAATATTATCGGATATGAGGGCTTTTCACCTTTCTTGCGCATGGCATCAAATGCAGATACAATGGTTTTTGATCCTGATAACTCATAGGATTGAAAAATATCGCTTTCATCAAGGGCTACTTTAGGTTTATAATTTGACGAGTAAATCATTGGGTTAAAAACCGTTTTATTCCCAGGTCTAAACAAAAGAACCTCACTGTGTTTCGATACTGAAATTTCCTTAAGAAAAGTATGTAAATCCAACAGGCTAACTTCCAATTTCACCTGAGAATACCTGTCATACTCCTCATTGCTTACTGAAATCACCGGTACATTTCGTCTTTGAGAAAGATATGGAGAACTCCATGTTTCATTCTTATTCATTTGCGAAGGTTGTTCTCCTAACCTAACGGTTCTTGTTTCCTTAGTAAAGGTATAACCAGACTCACCTCTATAGCCAGTCATTGACTCTCCTTCTTTATCAATGGTTAAACAATAAATTTTCTGGTTTGTCTTCAGGGTAGCTTTTATTATCGGTTCCATATCGGCTGGAGACAACATAGAATCATTAGCTATCGCATCTAAAAACTGAAGTGTATTTTCAATATCATTTGTAAGGTTCGTATACTTTTCAATAGCTTCATTTAAAGCATGATTGGTTGTTTCCTCCAACAAGTTATTTCTTAACTCGCGGTATTGCCATACACCCATAATGGTTATAACTGCAATTACAAACGAAAAGGCTATTAAAGAGTCGCGCAAAAGTTTACGCCTGACATTCCTTCCTCTACTCCTCCACAAATCAAAAAAAAGTGTTCTTAACCCCATGTTCTTACCAGCCGGATATCATAAGTTACTGCCAAAAGGTGAACAAATTGGAATTGTTTAGTTCGTCCATTTGATTCCTTTCATTATTAAGTATTATTGTACAAATATGCCCATTCGAATTACTTTAATTGCGATTTTAATCTTCTTTTCTACAGTTTGCCAAAGTCAAATTATTATAGCCCTGTTATTCGGCGATAAATTAAACTCGGATAAAGTCAAATTTGGCCTTGATATTGGAGCCAGCTACAGTTCCATTAAGTCTTATGACCCGGACTATTCAAGGGGTTCGCTTAACCTTGGAATGTTCTTTGAATTTAAGCTCAACGAACGATTAATTTTAAACCCACGGCTTTATTTTATCAGTGAAAGTGGTGGAAATAAGCTGCCTTATTACTCATTGAACGATAGCATCTTAGATCCGGCATTATCCAATACTGCAGTTCAACGGAGACTTAGATACTTTAGCCTGCCGGTGCTTTTAAAAGTGAATTTATTCAATCATTTATATTTCGATGTTGGCCCCCAGTTGTCGTTTCTTACGCGAGCCGATGATTCTTTTTACGAATCAACAGAGAAAGGAAATATAATTTTCGAAACCAATGTAAGAAACAGCATAAATCACTGGGACTTTGGGGTTAAAGCAGGATTCTCCTATAAGCTGTTTAAAGGAAAAGGCATGAGCATAAACGCAAACTACTATCAGGGAATGATGCCTATTTATACCAATTCGGGAGCTCCAACCGAATACAATCAGGTAATTCAGTTGGGAGTTAGTGTTTCCATAGGCACAAAATCACACAAGCAATTGGATGAAGCAACCGAATAAATTAATCTTGCATTTTATGCCGTTTTTAAATAAAACTTTTGCAATTCTAACCCTTAGCATTTTACTGTGCGGTAGCGCTGGCTTTTCGCAAAAGGTTTTTCTGCAATCAGGACCAATGGTTGGCTATTCTGAAATGAGAGAGGTTCAGCTCTGGATACAAACCACAGAAAGCGCTGAAGTAAAAATTGTGTACTGGGAAAAAGGGAAAGCTGACGATAAATTCCATACCATTTCGGAAGTTACAGCCAGAGATAAGGCCTTTGCCTGTAAGCTGCTGGCCGATCAGGTTTTACCGGGAAAAATATACGAATACGAAGTATGGATTAACCGGATCAGAATTGAACTACCCTATCGCTGTGAGTTTCGATCGCAAACACTATGGCAATGGAGAACCAATGCCCCTGACTTTAATTTCGTAATCGGCAGTTGCAACTACGTTAACGACGCGCCTTTTGACCGCCCAGGCAAGCCCTATGGAGGAGATTATCAAATTTTTACGGCCATAGATTCCATGCACCCGGAAATGATGCTGTGGCTTGGGGACAACATTTACCTGCGCGAAGCCGATTGGAATACCAAGACCGGAATTTATTATCGAAATACACATACCCGTTCGCTCCCGGAAATGCAATCCTTAATCGCACATACGCACAACTACGCCATATGGGACGATCATGATTATGGGCCTAATGATGCTGACCGCAGTTTTGTACACAAAGACATAACCCTTCAGGCATTTAAAGATTTTTGGCCCAACCCTTCCTTCGGTGTTGATGACAAGCCCGGAATTACCACTCAATTTGGCTACAACGACTGTGACTTTTTTGCCCTCGATAATCGATATTATCGGAAATCCAAGAAGAGTAAAAACCCATCAATTCTGGGCAAGCATCAGTTAAATTGGTTAATTGAGGCCCTGAGCTCATCTAGGGCTACTTTCAAATTTGTTGTAGTTGGAGGGCAGTTTCTCAACAGCGTTGAGGTATATGAAAACCATAGCAATTATCCTGAAGAACGAAAATATATCCTCGATCAGTTGGCAAAAAGAGACATAAAAGGAGTAATATTTCTGGACGGAGACAGGCATCATGGCGAAATCAGTCAGTTGTTATTAAACGACAACAATATGGTTTATGACATTACATCCTCTCCCCTGACTTCAAGTGCTCACAGAAAGGTAAAAGAAGAGAATCTTTATCGGGTTAAAGGAAGTCTAATCAAGGAAAGACACTTTACACGGCTTTCCATTTCCGGCAAAAGAGGCAAACGAAAGTTAAAAGTCGAATACTTTGATTCGGATGGAAAAAGCCTGTTTCAATACCTAATCGATCAGCCCAAGTACTAGATGAAGAAAATATTAGGGATTTCTGCCTTTTATCACGACTCAGCAGCAGCCTTAACCATAGGTGATGAGATTATTGCAGCAGCACAGGAAGAACGGTTTACACGCATTAAACACACTCCTGACTTTCCAACAAATGCTATTAAATATTGCCTGGAAGAAGCCGGTTTGGAACTGGACGAACTGGATGCAATAGTGTTCTACGACAAACCCTTGCTAAAATTTGAACGGTTGCTTCAAACCTACTATGCATTTGCACCCAAAGGACTTGTTTCGTTCTTAAAAGCAATACCGGTTTGGCTCAATGAGAAAATGTTTCTCAAGAAGCTGATTTATGAGGGATTAAAAGAAGTTGGCCCCTACCAAAAGAAACAGGTCAAGTTGCTCTTTCCAGAACATCATTTGTCGCATGCAGCAAGCGCATTCTATCCTTCACCTTTTGAACAAGCAGCAATTTTAACCATTGATGGAGTTGGAGAATGGTGTACCGCCTCCATTGGAATTGGGGAACAGGGAAAAATCAAATTGCTAAAAGAAATGGAGTTTCCCCATTCGGTAGGCCTACTCTATAGCGCATTCACCTATTTTTTAGGATTTACTGTTAATTCAGGAGAGTATAAACTCATGGGACTTGCTCCTTATGGAAATCCCAATTCGGAAGAAACCAACAAATTCATATCCATTATAAAGAAGGAACTGGTAGACATTAAAGAAGATGGCTCCATTTGGCTTAACCAACGTTATTTCAATTACGCCACTGGATTAAGGATGGTAAAAGACCGCAAATGGAAAAACTTGTTTGGGATATCACGAAGAGCCGAAGAAGATAAACTGGAACAGCATCACTGCAACCTGGCGCTGGCCATTCAATTGGTTACCGAAGAGATTGTTTTAAAAATGGCGCAGGAGGCGAAACGCATAACAGGGTTAGATCACCTGTGTCTCGCTGGCGGTGTGGCTCTGAATTGTGTAGCCAATGGAAAACTGCTGAAGGAGAAAATATTCAAGGAAATTTACATTCAACCGGCAGCAGGTGACGCCGGAGGAGCCCTGGGGGCAGCACTCGCGGTAAACTACATGTATTTTAACGGCAGCCGAAAACGAGAAGATAAACTCGATACGATGAAAGGGGCTTACCTGGGCCCTGACTATTCCGACAAGGAAATTCAACAAGTAAATAAAAAGGTAAAGGCAGTTTTCGATCATTATCAAAACATATCTGATCTTAATCAACTGGTGGCTTCCAAATTGGCCGAAGGCCACGTGGTGGGCTGGTTTCAGGGGAAAATGGAATTCGGACCACGATCACTGGGAAATAGAAGCATATTGGGAGATGCACGAAACCCTGAAATGCAGAAAAAATTAAACCTTAAGATCAAATACCGGGAAGGATTCAGGCCATTTGCCCCTTCCTTTTTAGAAGAAAAAGCCGGTGAATATTTCGATATCGAAGAAAATTCGCCCTACATGCTTTTGGTGGCCCCGGTAAAGGAATCGAGAAGAAAATCAATGGCCGACAACTACATGAACCTCCCTTTCTGGGATCGCCTTTACACGGAAAGAAGCGACATTCAATCCGTTACCCATGTCGATTTCTCAGCACGCATTCAGAGTGTGAGCAAACAAACCAACGAGCGATACTGGAATCTAATAAGCGAATTTGAAAAACAAACCGGTTACGGGCTATTGGTTAATACCAGTTTTAATGTTCGGGGTGAACCGGTAGTTTGTACTCCTTACGATGCCTACCGATGTTTTATGAGTACCGAAATGGATTATTTGGTAATTGGTGATTACCTGTATGAAAAGACAAAACAACCCGATTGGCAAAACAAGGAAAAATGGCGGGTTGTATTTAAAAAAGATTAGCATGACCCCATTATATTTGACCCTTAAAAACAATCCTTTCTAATGGAATTTTTGACAGATTTATGGCTCTTTATGAAAGAGCGCAAAAAGTTCTGGTTAGCACCTATTATTATCGTGTTGCTGCTACTTGGAATCTTAATCGTTTTTGGCGGTGGCAGTGCAGTTGCACCATTTATATACACCCTATTTTAGTTAATGGATCTTTCGAAACAAAAATCTGAACCCATAAAAACAATCCTGGTTATTTCGCTAGGTATGCTTTTTATCTATATCGTTACCGATTGGAGGTGGGCGTTAATGACATCCTTTATTGTTGGAGCTCTTGGTCTTGTTTCGGGATACCTCGCAAAAAAAATTGATTTTTTGTGGATGAAGCTGGCCTGGCTACTAAGCTTAATTGTACCCAATATCTTGCTATCGGTAATCTTCTATCTGTTTTTAACCCCCATCGCTTTTCTATCAAGAGCATTTGGAGACAAAAACCCACTGTCTTTAAAAAACACAAAAGACTCCCTCTTCAAAGAAAGCAATAAGGAGTTTGACAAGGCGTCATTCGAAAAACCCTGGTAACTGGGCCGGTCTGAATTTATGGAACAGAAGAATACCAAACAATGGTCTAAGAAAAAGCTATTCGGATATACTGCGTTTGTATTGCTATTTTTTCTTCTGATTATTGAGCTGTCTTTTCGAATTCCAGCCTATTTCCGATGGTCTCCCTACAGCACCGACTTGCAGATTCAGGGTAGCCCTCGGCTAGCATCTGATTCAATCCTCATTTGGAACAACAGACCCTTTTACCTCGAGTTTTACAAAGAGTCGCAATACAACGAATTGGGCATAAGAATGCCGCCCGGTGAAGTATTTATGCCTAAAAAACAAGAAAGTGATTTCTGGGTATTTCTCCTGGGAGGAAGTGCTATGGCAGGAATGGGCTCTAACATTAGTGGTGAGTGGCTCGATATTACCAACATTTTTAACCATCCCATTTCAACCTCAATCGATGGTTATCTGGAAAAATACCTGGCAGAAAGGATACCGGATAAAAAAGTTAAAGTGTTTAATGCCGCAATTAGCAGTACCACGGTTCTTCAAAGCCAATGGAACTATGAACGTTTGAAGAAATACAATCCCGATTGGGTTATTTCGATGGATGGAGTCAATGAGCCTAAGTCCATTGCACCCAATTATTCAGTAAAACAATACCTGATCGACGATTGGAAAAATGATCCTTCGAATAATAAACCAATCACCACATACACAGCGCTAACCAGAATGTCTGCCTTTCTTAATTCGGCCAAAAAGAATTTCTTTTTCAGTCGTCTAAAGTTGCGGAGAGCCAACAATAAGGTTATCCAGGACAAATGGATGAACGCAACTCCTTTGGAATTGAAATACGATACAGAAGATCCAACTATTTCCAACGCAGTAGATAGCTTCTTGATGAGCTTAGATGCGTTTAGGGATCTGTTGGTAAAAAATCAACAGCAGCACCTGCTGCTAATTCAACCACACCTTTCCCGAAGAAATACGAACAAACTCAAAGACCTGGAACACGGTGTATACAATTACTATACTACCCTACTCGATTATGCACCAACTAATCAATATTACCAGATCATGTATGACAAAGCCACAGAGAAATACAGCAACGACAGCACCATCTTTCTTATGAACTGGATTCATGAATCGGATAAATGGGTTTTTGTCGACTATTGTCACTTCACTAAGGAGCTTAACGAGGATATAGCAATGCGAATGGGAGATTACATTATTTCGCACCAGAATAACTAGTCCTTTGCATTGAACATAACGGAATTACAATTCCAATGAATAAAGTAGAATTAGGATTAAAGGAAAATTGGCAACAATTTACGCTCCTGGTTATCGTCAACGCATTTGTTGGTGGAATGGTCGGGTTAGAAAGATCCATCCTACCCGAAATTGCAGAAAATGAGTTTGGGTTAGTTGTAAAGACGGCGGTTCTTTCCTTCATTGTTGTTTTTGGAATTACAAAAGCCCTAACCAATTACTACACCGGTTCACTCGCCAACCAATTTGGGAGAAAAAACTTGCTCGTTGCTGGATGGGTTATTGGGCTGCCTATTCCCTTTGTGTTGATGATGGCCCCCAATTGGAATTGGATCATTCTTGCGAACGTACTGCTAGGTATAAATCAGGGGCTTACCTGGAGCAGTACCGTTGTAATGAAAATAGACCTGGTTGGAGAAAAGCAACGAGGGTTTGCTATGGGAATCAACGAATTCGCAGGTTACCTTTCGGTTGGGGTTGTTGCTTTTTTGACGGGGTATATTGCTCATTCTTATGGGCTAAGACCCTATCCATTTTATATCGGAATTGCCCTGGTTCTTCTGGGGTTGCTTACAAGCATTTTCCTAATAAAGGACACCCTTCACCACGTTTCCAAAGAATCTGAATCGAATTCAATTCCATTGCTCGGAAACATCTTCTGGGATACCAGCTGGAAGCACAAAAACCTGGGCTCAGTTTCGCAAGCCGGACTAGTAAATAACCTCAACGACGGAATGGTTTGGGGAATCTTTCCCATGCTCTTAGCCAGCAAACAGTTTACCGTTGAAGAAATTGGAATTATTACTGCCATTTACCCAGCAGTATGGGGCATTGGACAATTGTTTACAGGAAAAATGTCCGATCAATACTCCAAGCGCAAAATGCTCTTTTGGGGCATGCTATTACAAGCCATTACTTTGTTTCTATTTATCTGGGCAAACTCGTTATTTCAATATATAATTCTATCCATTGTTCTTGGTTGGGGAACCGCTATGGTATACCCCACTTTTCTTGCTTCCATAGCCGAAAATACAAATCCAAAAGACCGGGCTAAGAGCATAGGAATTTTTAGACTTTGGAGAGATTTAGGATATGCAGTTGGAGCCGTGCTTACAGGAATAATTGCAGACCTCTTAAACATTGACTCTGCATTTATTGTAATTGCTTCACTTACCTTCATTTCAGCACTGATTATTAAGTTCAGAATGACTTCAAGTCAGTCGATTATAGAATAAAAGAAGACGCTTCAGAAAGCGTCTGGAAGTTGCTTGAACTGATCTAATATTCCGTCATTCCGTAAACGTGATCGAACCAAGCCCAGAAGGGATTGTGTGAGATAGTTGTACGGAATCTCCTACTTTTTTATGAGATTCCGTATAGAAGGTTCGTATCTATTTCGTCCCTCAATAGACTCACCTATTCTTTCGGAATGACGAACTATGAATTGAATATGAAGAACCCCTAATTATAACACATCTACCAAAAACCTTGATCTGCCTTCCAGCATGCGTGAGGTTTAATGAAAAGTTATTTTTTGGCTTCCCCAATCAGCTCAGAACACGAAGCGCAATAAAGGGCTCTGGTTGAAGGCCAATCAAGGGCACGGAGTGGAATTTTACAATTTCCAATAAACAATCGGCACCACTGCTTCTTTGGAAAGATTTCGTAAGCCTTCTTAAGCTCAATGTAATACGATGCCGGGAAATTCTCCAATTCGTAGGACAGGCAATACTTCAGGTACAGAGCCATAGCCTCTTTTTTAATGTTGTCACCCTCTACGTAAGGCAAAAGCAATTCCTTGGCCCAATCGTACTGTTCAAAAGATATGTAGTACTTGGCCAGTTCCATTTTTCTGGAATAGCTGCTGTCCTTTTTGCAATAGTTTGACTTGATATAATTTAATGAAGGCATGGCCTTTTTAACGTAATTGACCTCATGGCCTCCATAAACCAGGTTAGCCATTTCAATATGAAACCACATTTCCACGTCATCAATGAGCTCCTGTTTTGCTTCCTGGGCCTTTAACTCAGAAACAAGACTTCGAATCAAAATGATCTTTTCTTTCGAAGAAAACTCGTCTGAATGGTTCGCTATGATTGCCTTTATATTGTAATCTACTTCCCTCTCCTGAAGTTTAGAATTCCATTTTTTTAATTTCTCTACGGCAATAGCAGCATCATAGGTCTTCCCATTTTGAATGCCAAACAGGTAGTTACGGTAATTAGCCTTCGAAAACTCTTTAAGTTGTGGAATCACCAATTCCTGGGGGTCAACCAAGGACTTATCTTCTACTTTGACCCTTTGTAAGTAGCATTGAATAATGTCCAATCGTTGCAACTGTTCGTCGTCGATATTTCCCGATTGATTAAAGACACCCATTATGGAATTCCATTCCGTTCTGGCCATCAGTTGCTTCCACTTGTTGTTTTGTACCGGTGTAATGGTTAAAGTAATCTTAGCCTTTCTCTGATCTTTGAAAAAAGGTTTAAATTGGATCGCATTGACAGAATCTTTAAAATATTGTTTCACCCGATCCCGCTTCCACACTTTCATAGAATAATACTCGGTAGTATCTACCTGCTTATAAAACAGGTCCCAGTTTTCTTGTGATTTTAAGGTGTATTTAATGCTTCCTTTCTGGTGTTTCTCCAATTCAGCGACTAGCACCTCTGCTCGCTTTTTAAATAATTTTTCATTAGCAGATCGAGTTCCTTCAATGGAGGAAAATGCATCTATCCGAATGGAGTTAACTAAAAACTCTTTGTTCTTCAATTGAACCAGAAGTTCTTCCATGTCAGCACCGTTAAACTCCACCGCATTTTTTTCGAAACCTACGTCAACAGTTAAACTCGTTTGCCTGGATACAGGCACATATTTTACCGTATCTATGGTATACTTAACAGGTAATGTAGCAGGCTTGTAAACCAATAATTCACCACAATGCAGATCGAATTCAACCTGAACGCAAAACTTCTTATTCCTGATATAATGAAGTTTTACTTCGTAGGGATAATCAGTGAAATTTTCAGGGGTTTTACCCAGTTTAAAGTAGTTGCAGTTTTTCTCCTCTGAATTCGATTTTTGCTTACTCGCTTTTTCTTGTAACTCCAATCGTTGTTTTTCAATTTCATTTCTATAAACCGGTTTCATTAACCTTCCGTCCAGGTAGCTAAATCCATTCCTGGTATTAGCCTGTTCTACGTTTTTACCATCACAATTAAACTGGTTCTCAAAAGAGATAAGTTCAACTGCCAGCCCATCCTTGGGACCAGAAAAGAACCTTCTGACTTGGTTCAATTCGTACACGCAAAACAGCATTTTGTCTCTGGTAATTGTCAAACTGGCGTCTACCTCCATCCATCGTTTTTTTGTTGGTTTCGGACAATCTGAAAATCGCTGGGGAGTTTTTATGCCGTAAGGATATTTTTTGGGAGATTTGATCTTGGGCGCCAACAAACGCATACTCTTGTTTCCATCAAGGGTTGAATAGGGAAACGAAGTTTTAGAACGTACGTACTCATAATCTGCAATTGGAGCACCAAAAACCTGAACCACAAAAAGGGTATCCATGGTTTCATTCAATTTTATTGAAACCGCTGAAATTGCATATTCATCAGAATTTAAATT
This sequence comes from Crocinitomicaceae bacterium, assembly GCA_002713215.1. Lineage (GTDB taxonomy): Bacteria > Bacteroidota > Bacteroidia > Flavobacteriales_G > Salibacteraceae > UBA2108. The sequence continues at coordinate 29,867 of PAVO01000033.1, read as the reverse complement.
GGATTTATCGGGCACATTACTCAGCCATAGTTCCGCTATTTCATGTGCATAGTTACTGTAAGTAGCACTGGCACCTCTTAGCTTGCTGTTTAGAGATTTACTGCCAACCGGAAGAAAGAGAATGTTTTCTCCAATCATCATTTCATCAGCACCAAAAAACTCACTTCTCAACTGCGGGTCTCTTAATGATTTATTGATCTTTTGATAGTGTGAAAAATTGCCAGAAATAGCCAGGTAGTTGGACTGGTTTTGCGCGGTTTCCAATAGTAATGAATCCGGATATAGTTTCGTCTTCCCATTATTTACCCTAATCTGGTTGATTTGATCTAAAATGGATTGCTCCAACAATTTATAGTTCAGTGAACCAATATCTAATCTATCCGTTTTGGACTGTGTAATCCCTAATAAAGGTAGATGTAGAAGTATTAATAAAATCCAGTTATTCACTTCAACGAAAGTAATTCGAATCTCCTGCTTTGAATTATACCTAAATAAAAATTTCTAACACTTTTGTAGTCAATGAAGTTATTCGCTAACATAAGCCGAATTAATGCTATTAGCATCCTCCTGGTCATCTTAATTCTCGGCTTAGGGTCACTTCATACCACATTGGCTCAATCTTCTGAAATAAAGCAGTTTAAAAAGCAGATTGAAAACTCTACCAATAGCGACGAAAAAATCAAGCTTAGCTTAAAAATTGCACTGGAGTATTACAACCAGGGAGATATCGGCAAAGCACTGGAGTACTCGTCAAATGCCGAGCAATTGCTCATGAATTATACCGATGATGAATTAAGGGGAAGTGTTCATTTGTATGTGGGGAACTTCCTCCTTGAACTCAGTCGTTTTGCTGAAGCTCTAAATCATTTTCAGGCGAGTTATAAAGCTTATGCCAAGGTAAACAACATCAAAAAAATGACGACGGTGATGTCGAGCATTGGAGTTGTATTTGAACGATTGAACAACCCGGAGCTGGCACTTGAATACGGTAGAAGAGTAATAAAAAACCGAATTGCAACCAATGATTCGCTAGGCCTTGCAACAGCGTACACCAACATTGGTAATATTTATGAAGAATTGGAAAAATACGATATCGCGTTTAAATATTATAGCGACGCTGCCTACATCGACTCGGTATATGGTGATATACGAAACCTGAGCGTCGATTACAACAACCTGGGATTCCTTTTCGAAAAACTGAAAGAATACAACACCGCCATGCATTACTACCAAAAATCCCTAACCATCGACAAACGGCAGGAAGACAAGTACAATCAAAGCATTGTGCTCCGTAATATTTCAAGAATCTACCTTTACAATAATGAGCTGGAATTGGCTAAATCTACCGGGCTTGAAAGTTTGAATTTGGCTAAAAAGTCAGGTTCCCTCTCTGCCTTGTCTAAGAGCTACGAACTGTTGAGTCACATTGAAACCGAACTGGAAAATAGCTTGGCTTCGCTTAGGTATTACAGACTCTATATGGACATTGAAGATAGCATTAGCAAAAATATAGCCCGAATGGAAAACGAGTCTTCGCAAACCATTCCGCATTATGATCTTACAGGAGAAAATAGCTCTACAGAAGAATCTGAGCAGACACCGTTAAGCGATAAAACTTTTTACGGAATAGCTTTTACTCTTCTTGCTATTGTAATTATACTGCTCATTAGATTATTCAAACAATAAGAAGTTCAATAATTATTGTAGTAATTTTTTTATACAATTATTCTTTGCACTAATTTAGCGGCCCAATTAAGGAAGTCTTATGTCACACGAAGAAGATAAATACCCAGAAGCTCCATACGAAGATGGAGGTGCCATTAATTTTTCAATAGTTTATACCATTGCAGCAATTGCTTGCATTGCTGCGGTGTTAATCTTTACCTAGAAAAAAAATCAAAACACATTGGAGAGCCCTTCTTCCGATAGTTATCGGAAGAAGGGCTTTTTTTATGGCACTATTAAAGAATATATGGGTTAAAGAAACTACCATATTAAAGGAAACGTCATTCCTGCGAAAACAGCAATCTAGAAATAAGACTAGATTAGTTTCACTGAGCTCCCTCGTTGGTTCCTTGTCAAACATAGAATGACGGCTATTCCCACATAATCCTTAAACTGTGCGTTTTTATTGCATTTTGTTTCGCTTAGCGAGGAAGGAAAGTAATACCGGGTAGAATCCATCGGCAATATCAACCTCTACATAATCAATCTGATTTTGTCCGCACTTCAGGTCAATTTCATGCTCAAATTCCTTTAACTTCTGCTGATATTGCTCCCGAAGCGACAATGGATTTAATTTCAATTGTTCTCCTGTTTCCGGATCAATAAACGTGTAGGGCCTGTCTTCAAAATTAAGTTCGCGTTCCAACTGCCCATCCATTACATTAAATAAAACAACTTCATGTTTGTTGTGTCGCAGATGTTGGAAGGCAGCGAATAAATCATCAAGGCTTTTTTCCGAGTTATCGAACAAATCCGAAAAAACAATGACCATCGATCGTTTGTGGATCTTTTCCGAAACGTGATGAAGGGTATCGGCCAGGTTCGATTTACGATTCATTCTCTCCTCCTTCAACATGTTTTCCAATTCAAGAAACACCCTGTGACGGTGTTTTAAATTGGAAAGTGAAGGTAAATGCAAGTCGATGTGTTCTGCAAACGAAGTAAGTCCTACCGCATCGCGTTGCCTCGAAAATAGGTGGACCAAACTAGCCGCCGCATGTACCGAGAAATCGAGCTTGTTACGCTGCCCCTCCTCTGCACTGGAATTGTTGAACGGAAAGTACATGCTTGAGGAAGAATCAATAACCAACTGGCACCTTAGGTTGGTTTCTTCTTCATATTTTTTTACAAATAACTTCTCAGTTCTCCCATACAATTTCCAATCAATGTGCCGAATGGATTCACCCGAATTATACTGACGATGTTCGGCAAACTCTACCGAAAAACCATGAAAAGGAGATTTGTGCATTCCCGTTAAAAAGCCTTCTACCACCTGGCGTGCAAAAAGGTCGAGACTCGAGAATTGCCTAACTATATTTTGATCGATTGAAGACATAAAAAAAGTCCCGTAAAAAACGGGACTTCAAATCTAACTAATGAATCTATTATTAAAGCTGCGCTTCAAGCTTTTTAACTAATACATCTTTAGGCACGGCTCCAACTTGTTTATCCACAATTTCGCCATTCTTTAAGTACAAAATTGTAGGAATAGAGCGGATTCCATATTTCCCAGCTGTTTCCGGGTTTAAATCAACATTTAACTTTCCAACCACTGCCTTTCCGTCATATTCTTCGGCAATTTGCTGTACAAGTGGTCCAACCATTTTACATGGTCCGCACCATTCTGCCCAAAAATCAACGATCACTGGTTTATCTGTGTTTAGCGCCTCTTCCTGGAAATTGCCATCTGTAAATTCTAGTGCCATTTTATTCTCCTTTAGTGTATGAACTGATTATTAATAAATAGACAACAAAAGTATTCATAAGCCTTTCTAATTTGTGTAGATCAACAGACAATTATTCACTGGATAAGTTAAAATCTCTTATTATGATTCAAAGGTTAATAATTGCCCTTGTATGACCTTATTCTACAGATGAAACAAAGATTTGAACCGTTTACTCAAAATGAGCCCTGTAGGTTTCTATTTATGTAATTTTGCTGGTGGTTTTAATGCGCAGAATCTCGGTATATATCTCGGTATTGTTTGTTTTGTTGGGTTTGTCGGCTTTTAGCCAGGATAGACTTCAAGCATACTTCTCGTACAGTATGTTTTATGCACCCAATAAAGGCCCCTATATTGAAACGTATCTTTCCGTAAATGGTAACAGTGCAAAATATTTAAAAAATGAAGCCGGAAAATTTCAATCCAGGATTGAAGTTACCTTCGTTTTTAAGCAAAATGATGAGGTAAAACAATTTGACAAATATGAATTGCAGGGGCCTGAGTTAAAAGACTCACTAAGTCCAAAAGTCAATTTTCTCGATCAACAAAGAATTGCCCTTCCCAATGGGAATTACAAAATGATTATTAAAATCAAAGACTTAAATTCTGATGTTGATGGTTTTAGCTCCGAACAGGACCTAACGGTAAACTATCCTGCCGATAGCTTGTCAATGAGTACCATAGAATTGGTTGAAAAATATTCTAAAACGGAGAGTAAAGGCCAGTTTACCAAGAGTGGAATTGATGTTATTCCAAATGTTTCCGATTTTTATCCGGAGTCGAAGAACGAGCTCATGTTCTATACCGAAATATACAACGCGGATAAGAGCCTGAACAACGAGAAATACCTGATTAAATACTACATTGCCAATAGCCAGAGTTTGGCTCCAAATCCAAATTTTATTGGTTATATCAGGCAAACACCGGGTAAGGTTGGAATTGTGCTGCGAAAATTTAATATTGAAAGGCTTAAAACCGGGAATTACTACCTGATTGTAGAGGTAAGGGATAAAAACAATATTTTAAAAAGCAATCAATCGATTTTTCTTCAAAGGCATAACCCTAAAATGGATGTGACTGCCATTGAGCTGGACCAGATTGACGTTACACAAACTTTTGTAAACCCATACGACAATGTAGATTCATTAATAGACTATGTACGCTCGGTACGACCAATTGCTGATATGGGTGAGCAAAAATTTATCGATAACCAAACAGGTAAAAAGGTTGAGCATAACCCATTGCTTTTAAAGCAGTTTTTATTCCATTTCTGGAATGTAAGAAACTCGTTGGACCCCGCCACCGATTGGACCAAATATCAGGATCAGGTTAGAAAGGTTAATTACAATTTTGGCACATCAATAAAGAAAGGATATCAAACCGACCGGGGAAGGGTTTATCTTAAATATGGCCCTCCCAATTCCAGGGTGGAAGTTCCAAGTGAACCTAACTCCTACCCATACGAGATTTGGCAATATTATCGTATCGGAAATCAATCGAACGGGAGGTTTATATTTTACGATAGTGATCTGATTACCAATGACTATGAGCTTCTTCACTCTACGGTTTTTGGAGAGATTCAAAACTATCGTTGGGAAATGGTTCTGCAGAAACGTAACACCGTTCAATACGACCTTGATCAAACTGATCCGGGAGGTTCTCAGGGAACCAGGGCCAGGGATTTCTTCGATACTCCAAGGTAAAATCGGAGTCCTTTTCTACTCCGATTCTTTTTATCAATTCATCCAATGATAATGCTTTAAGCCGGCTCAAGTTCCAGGGATAGAACAAGATTATAAATCGGTAATTAGAATTAACGAAAATTGAATAAATCGAAGAACAATTCAAATACCTTTGGCGGCTTTTAGAAAAGAGATGACCGAGGTGAGTGAACGTATTCCTAAATTGGCTATTGTACTGCTGAGTTACAACAGTTTGGAACTAATAAAAAAATTCCTTCCTGTAATCATCGAAAACACGCCAGACAACCCCGATTACGAAATTGTGGTGGTTGACAACGGATCGGCAGACGAGACCCAAGCTTACCTGAGCGAAAACTTCCCCAATACCCGGTTAATCCGTATTGAAAAAAACCGGGGCTTTACCAATGGGTATTGCGCTTCGTTACCACAAATAAAAGCCAAGTACTATTGCCTTATCAGCTCCGATATTGAGGTTAGCCCCAACTGGACAGAACCCATTTTAGAACTGCTGGAAAGTGACTCTGAAATTGCTGCCTGCCAGCCCAAAATCATGAGCTATGACCGACGAAATGAATTTGAATATGCCGGTGGCGCGGGTGGAATGATCGATCACCTGGGCTATCCGTTTTGCAGGGGTAGGCTCGTAAATGTGGTTGAAACTGATGAAGGACAATACAACAACATTCAGGAATCTTTTTGGGCTTCCGGTGCCTGCCTGTTTATCCGGGCAGAGCTCTACCACAAGGCCGGTGGTTTAGACAACGACTACTTCGCTCACATGGAAGAAATTGACCTTTGCTGGCGATTAAAAAACATGGGCTATAAGATTATGTTCCATCCCGATTCAAAAGTGTTTCACATGGGTGGGTTTATTATCAAATATGGCTCTCCGGGTAAGGTGTTTAGAAACCACCGGAACAACCTGATTATGATGCTCAAAAACCTCCCTCCCAACCAGGGCATTTGGAAAATTCCACTTCGTTTTATTATGGACTTCATTACCATTTTAAAAATGATTGTGGATGGAAACCTCAGGACAGTACCTGCCGTTAGTCGTGCCCACATTCAATTTCTGCTACATCTTCCTAAATGGCTGAATAAAAGAAAACAAGCTAAGAAGTTGTGGAAAGATCAAAACCTAAGGGGAGTTTATCCCAGGAGCATGGTCTGGCAATTTTTTGTAAAAGGAAAGAAAAAGTTTAGCGACCTTAACTGGAACCCTTGATCAACTAACATGATCAACATTTCTAAAATATCGGTTTTTATTTCGGGAAAAGATCTTTTTAAAGATGTTTCCTTTACCATTCGCCCAAAAGACCGCATTGGTCTTACTGGTAAAAATGGTGCAGGAAAATCAACCATTTTAAAAATCATTTCAGGAGAACGGGAACCAACCTCGGGAAGCATTGATATTAGCAGTGGAAAAACCATTGGCTATTTGCCCCAGGAAATGAATTTTTCCTATAAGCAGACAGTCTTTGGAGAAACCATGTCCGTATTTAAGCAAGTGCTGGACCTGGAATCCGAACTCCAGAACATAACGCACCAACTGGAAACCAGAACCGACTACGAATCGGAAGATTACAGCAAGCTTATTGAGCGCCTAAACGAAATTCATGTAATCCTGGGAACGCTTGATGCTGAAAAGATTGAGAGCAAGGTTGAAAAAATATTAAAAGGCTTAGGTTTTAAACGAGAAGAATTCGAAAGGCCTTTGAGCGAGTTTAGCGGAGGTTGGCAGATGCGGGTAGAATTGGCCAAAATTCTGCTTACGGAACCCAGTTTAATTTTACTGGATGAGCCAACCAACCACCTCGATATAGATTCTATTCTTTGGCTGGAACAATACTTTATCAATTACCCCGGAGCCATTCTTTTAATTAGTCACGATAGACGGTTTTTGGACAACGTGACCAACCGAACCATTGAAATTGTATTTGGCAAGATTTACGACTACAGCGTCCCCTACTCCAAGTACCTGATTGAAAGGCAGGAACGCTACGAAACTCAAATAGCGACATTCAAAAACCAACAAAAATTCATTGAAACACAAGAACGATTCATCGAACGGTTTAAAGCAAAAGCTTCTAAGGCAAAAGCAGCTCAATCTAAAGCCAAGCAATTAGATAAACTTGACAGAATAGAACTCGATGATTTTGATACTCAAACCATAAAATTCACCTTCCCTCCTGCCCCTCGATCTGGACATTTGGTAGTAAATGTGGAAGGAATGTCAAAATCCTATGGCCCAAAATCGGTTTTGGAAGATGTTAACATCAAAGTACTTCGCGGAGACCGAATTGCATTTGTGGGTAAAAACGGAATGGGTAAATCTACCCTGGTTAAGATTATAAATAAGGAAACCGATTGCAAGGGAGTATTGGAACTTGGGCACAATGTAAAATTGGGTTATTATGCTCAGATTCAGGAAAAAACACTTGATCCTAATGCTACCATTTTATCTACGCTGGAAGATGAAGCCACGGGAGACTGGACCAAAGGACATAAATTAAGAGGCCTACTTGGTGCATTTCTCTTTAGCGAAAGCGATGTCGATAAAAAAGTGAAGGTGCTTTCAGGAGGTGAAAAATCCAGGCTGGCCCTGGCCAGATTACTCCTGAATGAAGTAAATCTTTTAATTCTGGACGAACCAACCAACCATCTGGATATGTCCGCCAAAGAAGTTCTAAAGGAAGCGCTAATGGCCTACAATGGAACTTTAATTGTGGTTTCTCACGACCGGGATTTTCTAGATGGCTTAACCTCGGTAACCTATGAATTTAAGAACCGGGGAATAAAAGAGCACCTGGGAGAAATTGGCGAATTCTTAAACAAATACAAACACGACCACTTCCGTGATTTCGAAGCCGATAAAGGTGAAAAGGAATTGATAAAGAAATCTGCGAAAACAGAGGCTAAACCCAAATCTGCCGGTAAGGAAGAATACTCTAGCAAAAAAGAAAAAGAAGCCAACGTTCGAAAATTGAATAAGCTGATTTTAAGGAGTGAGCGAAGGATTTCGCAATTGGAAGGGGAACTGGAAGAATTAGAGAAACTTATGTCAGACCCGGACTTCTATCAAAACGATGCCGAATCGAAAGAGGTTTTCTTTAAGCATAGTGAAACCAAAAAGAAACTGGACCAAAAAATGCTGGAATGGGAAAACCAATGCGAAGAGTTGGATGCTCTTACCTAGTAACTTGCAAAACTGGTATTTCAATTTCTAAAAATTTAACGAAATCCACGGCCTAAGGCTTTTGATCGTAGAAATCAAGTAGGCGGTCGAACAGAGCAACCTTGTTCGAAGAATAGGCTTTTGTTAAAAAGCTATTCAAGTTTGGTTGCGAATTCGATGGTACGCGTAGATTTCAAATCAAATGCATTGAGCCGGGCAATTTTCTTTTGCTTCTGTTTTCTTTTTGTTGCCCAAAAAGAAAATGAAGGGTAATATTAAAGTTTTGGTGAAAATTAATTTATAGAACCAGCGATATTGTATACACCACTGTACTACATTAATCTACAATATTCCGGAACAGTACTTTATTTCACCACTTCATCCGGTAAAAACTTTCCACCAGACTTAGCAAATCGCTCATATGAGGGTTTCCTCTTTTTGTAATCGACCCATCCCTTCTGATAACATACGCTATCGTTAATAGCAACCTTAAAGCGAAAATCCAGGTCTATGGAATCCTTTATCATGGGCACTATATTGAACTGAATGTTGGTTTGCTTTTGAAACTGGGCATACCTCAACGATTGAAACATATCCGTTGCCACCAATAGATCCTTCAGTTCATTTTTACGGGCTAACAAGTTGGAGTAATAAATATTGTCGACCGAAGTTTCGGCTTGTGTTTCTAAAAGGATAGAATCTCCGGGAAGTCCTAATAATTTGGCATATTCCTTCATAATACAGGATTCGACAAATGGGGTATAAACTGCTGCGCCGGAGAAAATAATCTTCTTAGCAAATCCATTGTTGTAGAGATGTTGTGCCCAAAGCAATCGGTAAAGCATAACGTTGGTCATGCCTTCCTGGTAATAAGGAGTGCCGGGAACCACTAATACATCAAATGGTTTTACTTCATCAGCATAGGCATATCTATTGGCTGCTACCTCGTTGTATTTCAAAGTTTTGCAGGACACCAATAACAGAGAAATGATCCCAAAACAGGTTATGGATTTTCTTAGATTCATTTATTCCGGAACTTTAAGGATTTGTTTATAAGCTAAATTAATTTATCAATAGCGATTGATAACAACAAGTTCGCAATTATCTTAAATTTCCTATTTCGAATCAGATCGGATGGAAAAAGCTTTTAATCTAAAAAATTAGCTGCAACAGAACTTAAAAACTGTTTCATAAAAACAGCAACCTACGAGGGAATGTATGCCAACGGCCTACCGGCCAATGATCTGATTAAACACCAAGTAACCCTGGCCAAAGGTGGAGTTGCACTCACCACGGTCTCTTATGGAGCCGTATCGGCGACTGGAAAAACCTTTAAGGACCAAATGCATATTAATTCCAATAGCCCGGCCAAATTGAAAGAACTGGCTGATCAGGTTCATAAGGCAGGTGGCAAGGTTTCCATACAGCTAACCCATTGTGGTTACTTTACCAAGAACACCGAAATAAGTAAAGCTCTTGCTCCAAGCCGATTGTTTAACGAATATGGTTTTCTCTCCGGACATGCATTCTCAAAAGCCATGGACTCGATGGACATGGAAATCGTTAAGAATGATTTTGTTACAAGTGCTCTTGAATTAAAAAAGATTGGTTTTGATGCCGTTGAAATTCATATGGGGCATGGATACTTGCTTAGCCAGTTCCTCAGCCCCTGGACCAATAGAAGAAAAGACCAATACGGTGGGCCCATTGAAAACCGGGCACGTTACCCCCTGAAAGTATTTTCTACTGTAAAACAAGCCGTTGGAAAAGACTTTCCGGTATTGGTAAAACTGAATTTAAGCGATGGATTCAAGGGGGGGATTTCATGAACAGGAGTGTATTCATGTTGCGCAACAATTGGAACAATTGGGTTGCGATGCATTGGTATTAAGTGGAGGCTTTACCAGTAAAACCCCGTTCTATCTGATGCGTGGTAAGGTTCCGTTAAAAGGAATGATTGAAAACGGAGAAAATTGGGCTGAAAAACTAACCATGAGACTCTTTGGCTCCTTGATTGTAAAAACCTATGATTTTGAACCTAATTATCTCCTCAAACTCAAATCAGGTGAAATCGAAAAATCAAGATATACACACTGCCATGAATGCATTGTTGAAATGGAATTCGATGCATACTGACTATAAAATAAAAAGCAACTATAGATTTCATTCAAGCTTATAAATGACCTATAGCTGCTTTAGCAATCCCATTTGTTAAGTAGATTTAGTACACCACCAAACTTTTTATAATTATTCTACTCTCTGAACTTATTCTGATATAATAAACACTTGGGGTAATATCGTCTAAGTCGAAATGCGTATTGAATTTGCTTTCAAATACATCTTCTAATTCAATGGATTTAATAACCTGACCATTTGTAGTCAATAACTCAATACCCTTCAATTGCTCATTGATCTCATTTAACTCAATGTTTACCATTCTTCTGGCCGGATTTGGATATACATTAACTGAGAGGTTTGAAACTACTGCATTGATACCATTACACTTATCAATTGTTACTTCTATAGTATCCTTACCCTCACATCCATTGTTATCGGTAACCGTTACTGAATAAATACCTCCAGAAGTAATCGAAATAACACCTGTCTTCTTACCATTAGACCAGTTGTAATCATTAAAACCGGGACCAGCATTCAAATCCAATATACCAGTCCATAACTCCTCACAGATCAATGTATCCTTTCCAAGGTTGACCACCGGAAGAGGGAACATTGCAACCAAAATATCATCAGTGGTAACACAATTGTTAGAGTCAGTTACTGTAACAAAATAAGTTCCTGGAGTTGATACAGATATTTTGGATGTAGTATCACCATTAGACCATTTATAGCCCACAAATCCATTTCCTGCATCAATGGAATGAATAGTTCCCTCACAAACATTAGAAATATCATTGCCCAAATTCACTACAGCTCCATTAAGAATAGTCACTTTTATTGTATCGAAAGTGAAGCAATTATTTGCATCAAGGCCTTTGAAGGTAATCGTATCCGATTTTGTCACAAACAAGCTAGAAGATGAAGCTCCGGTAGACCATGAATAGGAAACAAAACTAGCTGACGTCTTTAATTCAATTGTATCTCCACAGGTTGTTGTATCTTTTGGCAACCCACTATCGGTTCTTGGTTTAGAACTAAGTATTTTGGCTGTATCTATTGCCTTACAACCATTACTATCCGTTACTGTCAGTACATAAAGTCCAGCGCTTAGACCTCCTGCAAAACTACTGGTATCTCCATTAGGCCAATTGTAAGAATATGGTTTGGTTCCACCCTTAAAGTTACTTACTGCTATCCCAGTAGTATTGTAATAGCACACAGGGTTAGTGATATTAAACCCAGTGCTCTCTAATTTACTTGGTTCCTTAATAACTATCTGAATTGAGCTTGAACATTTATTTGAATCGGTTACAGTGACGTTGTATGAATTCGCTTTTAAATTGGAAACTACTGAAGTAGTATCTCCGTTTGACCACAAATACTTCAAGCTACCTACTCCACCTGTAGATTGAAGTGTAACAGAACCACTAGTATCTCCAAAACAAAGCACGTCCTGAACATTAATTTTTGCAATCGAAATAGCACTTGGTTGCGTAATAACAATATTAAGACTATCGGTACACCCTACTGAATCTGTAACATAGGCAGTATAATTTCCTGCACCTTGATTGCTAAGCAAACTATCGCTTCCGATTACGGACCACGAATATTTCGATTTTCCTTTTCCACCAGAAGCGCTTACAGTAATACTAGCCGTAGTATCCCCATTACAAAAAATACCGGTTTTATTTACCAACGCAAGCTTTAGCTTAGACAATTGTTTTAAGCTTATTGAAGCAGTATCCTTACAACCGTTTTTATCTTCTATTGTTACCACATGTAGTCCAACAGCTAAATTTGTCGGATTAAATACAGACTGTCCACCAGACCACGAATAACTATATGGATTTGTTCCTCCAGTTCCAGTAACTGTAGCCTTACCAGTGGTATCTCCCGCACAACTAATATCAGCCGAGCTTACAATGGCTGCCACCAACAACTTTGGTTCATTTACTGTATCGGTAATAATAATTTCACATTTGTTAGAGTCACTTACGGTTAGTGCATAAATTCCCGATTTAAGATTCACATTGTTGGCTATTGTTCTACCATTGGACCACGCATAAGTGTATGGTGTAATTCCTCCGGATACAGTTGCATTTATAGAACCATTAGTATCTTGATAACATAAAACATCTTTGGTGAGCAATGAGGCCTTTAAAGCTGTGGGCTCCGTAAGAACTACCGATAAGGTATCTTTACAGCTATTACCATCTGTAACCGTTAATGTATATGTACCAGCAATAAGGGTATCTGTTTTCGCAGTAGTATCACCGTTTGACCATTTGTATAAATACGAAGGGACTCCGCCAGAAGCCAGACTATTAATTGATCCGGTATTGGCACCATAACACAATGGGTTTACCTTATTGGTAGTCACTAAAGTTAATTTAACTGGCTCAGAAATTACTCTCGATATCGTGTCTTGACAATTAAGACTATCCGTTACTGTTACGGTATACCTACCGCTCGCCAAATTTTTAATTGAATCGGAACTTCCTCCACCAGTCCACATATAACTATAAGGAGTCACTCCACCGGAAACAGAAACCTTAGCCGTTCCTTTTGATTCACCAAAACATAAATTATTAGCAGAAGAAACCGTTAATGTCAATTTACTTGGCTGAGTAAGAACCTTAGTAATGGAATCTAGACACCCGTTTTTGTCTGTTACAGTCACCTTATACGAACCCATTTTGAGGTTTGATATACTATCTGTTGTAACACCAGTATTCCACAAATATTGATAGGGTGTCGTACCACCACCCACATTAACAGCCACATGTCCTGTAGAATCTCCAAAACAAGAAATGTTCTTGTAACTTGACAAGGAAGCATTCAACATAGTGGGTTGTGTAATAGCTACTGTTATTGAGTCTTTACACCCATTAACATCTATTACGTTAAGCTTATAATTACCAGCACCTACATTACTAATTGAATCAACGGTAGAACTATTTGACCAATTATAGGTATATGTAGCAGTGCCTCCGGTAACTTGCACTCTGGCACTACCATCTGAATGGCCATTACAAGAAACATTCTTTTTAGTTGAAACAGACAATGCTAAAGCATTCGGTTGAGTAATAGTAACACTATCTGAAATTGAACAGCCATAGGTATCAGTTACAACCAAAGAATATTTACCTGAAGTCAGACTCGAAATCGTGCTGTCAGTAGTCGAATTTGACCATAGATAAGAGTACGGCTTACCTCCACCTAAAACTCTTGATCTTACTTGTCCGTTATTTCCTCCAAAACAGGATACATTAGTTGAGTCACCTATGTAGGCAATTAGGCGGGTAGCTGGCTGCGTCAATACAGCCGTCGTTGTATCCGAACAACCATTTACATCGGTAACTGTAACACTGTAACTTCCAGCCTTAAGTGTATGCACACTATCAGTTGTGGCACCAGTATTCCAACTATAACTCATAGGAGCAGTACCACCCGTTGTATTTACGACAACAAAGCCCGTAGAATCATCTTTACATGCAACATTTTTGTTATTGGAGATAGAAGCAATAAACATGTTTGGTTCTGTTAGACTAACAGAAATTGAATCCTTACAACCGTTGGCATCGGTAAGAACCATTTTATAGCTTCCCGCAACCACATTATTAATGGTGTTAGAAGTTACCCCATTTGACCAACTATAGCCATATGTTGGAGTTCCACCCGAAACGGTAATAGTTGCTTTTCCGTCTGACAAACCATTGCAAGAAATGTCTTTTTTGGACTGAACAAATAGTCTAATTGAATCTCCTTGGGTCAATATAACCGAATCAGAAACCTGACAACCATAGCTGTCAGTTACAACTACAGAATAAACTCCAGCTTTTTGATTAATAATGGAGCTATCGGTAGCTCCCGTTGACCAAGTATAGCTATAGGGCTTTCCACCACCAGTTACGCTAACTTTAGCCATACCAACTGAACCTCCAAAACAAGGAATATTGGTAGAGTCCTGTATACTTGCAGCTAAAAGGTTTGACGGTTGACTTACACCAGCAGAAATGGTATCAGTACATCCTTTAGAATCCGTAACCTTTACGGAATAATTGGCAGCTGCAACACCGTTCAAATTTCTTGTTAAAGATCCGTTAGACCATAAATAAGAATAAGGTGAAGTTCCTCCTGTTGTACTTGTATAAACTGCTCCAAGTGCACTCCCCTTACACTTTACGTGAGTAATTGAATCTACTACTATTATAAGCTTAGTAGGTTCAGAAAGGCTAAAAGTGGAATCCTTAGTACAACTCTTCCCGTCAGTTACGGTTACTGTGTAACTTCCCGCTGCAAGACCTGAAATTGAACTCGACGTTGCACCTGTACTCCATAAATATGAATAAGTTGGAGAACCTCCGGAAGGAGTTATCGAAATTGATCCGTCCGCCGACTGGTTACAGGATAGGTTGGATATTGAAGTCGACAATTGAATTGCATTTGGCTCTGTAATAGTAATGCTTACCGTATCTGCACATGAATTAGCATCCGTAATTCTAACCCTGTGCGTCGCAGCGGTCAAGGTAGTATTAGCAGCTGTGGTTTTTCCATCAGGCCAACTAAATGAATATCCAGGTGTACCTCCCGATACTTGAATAGAAGCACTACCATCTGATAGTCCATTGCAACTTACATGTTTTGCAATAGCGGTTATGCTTACCAGTTTACTGTTTTGAGTAAGGGTAACGGAATCCACGTACTGACATGAATTGTTATCGGTTACGGTAACCACATATACTCCTGAACCAACGTTGGAAATTGAAGAGCCAGTTGAGCCATTGGACCATTGATATGAATACGGTGTACTTCCGTTAACCCCTGAAACCGAAACTCCACCAGTTTTTTGATTAAAACACAAAATGTTCGTGGTAGAATTTACATTAATACCTAAATTAGAAGGAAGAGTATTAACGGTATCAGAAATAACTGAAGTACAACTGTTTTTATCCGTAATAGTTACGGTATAAATCCCACCTTTAATATTAGTAAGGCTTGAACCGGTACTACTGTTACTCCACAAATAGGAATAAGGTGTAGTTCCTCCCGTAGCTCCCGCCGAAATTGCTCCATTAGAAACCCCAGGACATGTTTCGCTACTTTTTGATAAGATCGAAGCAACCAAGTTCGTTGGTTCTGTAATTGTAAATGTAGTATCATGAGTACAACTTGAATTATCAGTTATGGTTACTGAATAACTTCCAGATGCTAAATTAGAAATGGACCCCACAGTTGCCCCATTCGACCATGTATATGAATATGGTGTCGCGCCACCTGTTGGGCTAAGGGATATTGATCCACTTCCCTGCCCTTTACACTTAATATTGACCACCGTCTCATTAAACTTAATGGCTTTTGGTCCACCAATATTAACCGTAATCGTATCCTCACAATTATTTTTATCGCTAACTGTCACAACGTAACTACCCGATCCTAATTTCAATTGAAATGGCCCTGTTAATCCATTGGACCATTTATAAACAAAAGGAGATGTACCTCCTGTCCCATAAACTGCTGCAGTGCCATCATTTTTATTTGAACAAGTAGCATTGGTACTTGATAGCAGGTTTGCACTAGGGTTAGGTTGTACCGTTATACTCATGGTATCTGTATGTTTACAACTAAAATAATCTGTAACCGTTACTAAATAATCAGTACTTGATGCAGGATATACTGAAGCCGTAGAACCCGAACCAGACATAGTTGTATTTGTAGGCCAAGTGTATGAAACAGCTCCACTAGCAACCACACTTGCAGTATCTCCAGAACAAAATTTAGAAGGAGTTACAGTGTATGTAACGGTGGGTTTTGGAGCCACAATTACCCGAATACTATCAAATTCTCCATTACAAGAATTATTGAATTTCGCAGCGTAGTAGGTTGTTGATTTTAATGGGTTTACCTTCAAGTTCGCACCCGACCCCACTGCTGTAGTTGTATCCATTGACTTAGAAGAAAACCAAAAGGTTTTACCTCCCAAATAGTCATAAGTGAGTACCATATAGGCTGTGTAATCATTAGTACACCCATTGACGTAATAGGTAGGAATAGTTTTAAAAGAAATATTTCCATCAGCAGCCCAAGTTTGAAGCTGTGTCTTACTTAGGTTAAAGGTCATACTGTTGTAATTAGTACAACTCGCATATCTATAACGTGTATAACCCAAATATCCGTTAGTTTCATTATAAACTTGCAAGTACTCATTATAACTGTCTAAGTCTCCTTTAAAGTATATAGTCAATTTACCGCCCGAATTAACCTTTTTGGGAACATTTGAAAAGGTAAAGGTCAACGAGGACGAAGTTGCCGTTTGTTGAGTAGCAGATGTTTTGCTATAGGTTGTATTTACGCTACCCGGGTTTGCTGCAATTAATGTTCCTGAATCTCCGGGGCAAAAGAAGGTTTTGGTTGATGTTATAGGCCCGGGCTTACCAATTTTAACAGGAGATGTCATAGTTAACGAATCAAGGAAAGTGCAACTATTGGAATCCGTTACTGTAATAATGTTTAAACCTGCCAACACTATTGTATCCAAGGTATCCTTTGTACCTGAAGGCCAGGAATAGACATAAGGTGGGGTTCCACCTGAAGCAGATATTTTAGCCTTCCCATCGCTGGATGTATAACAGGTAGCAGAATTGACTACTGTGGTAACGGCACTAATTTTTGTAGGTTGAATAACTTCTACAGAGTCAATTATAGCGCAAGCATTTTTACCCGTTACAGTATAGGCATATGATCCAGCAGACAGTTTAGATATTGAAGGTGTTTTAAGCCCAGTACTCCATTTATAAGTATAAGGTGTAGTTCCACCTGAAACGCTAACAGAAGCCCTTCCATTAGTATCACCATAGCACTTTAATGTCGTTACAGAATCTACCACTGTTGGTGATTGAATCACCGTAATTGCTACAGTATCCGAACAAGAACTTACACTATTAGATACTGTTACTCTGTAGTTAGTAGTTGTATTTGGGCTAACTCTAATATTTCCAGTTGAATCTCCTGTACTCCATTTGTACTTCCCAAAACCAAGCGAACTGCTTGAGTAGTTATATCCCGTGGCAACTGCATTGGCAGCAACTATGTTATTGTAGTAATTATTTCCTAACCCATTTATGCTGTATCTATGTTGGAAGTACCATTTTTTATTCCAGGGTGAATAAGCTATTGACGAAATATTACCATAACCAGAAGTGTGCGTAGCTACAAGAGTCCACGTATTTTTGGATATGTTGTATCTGCTGATTGGTTGACCACTAAGTCTCGATCTAAAAACCAATGAGTGTCCATCGTTTCCACATTCTGCTATTCCCCAAGAAGCCCAATCAGAATATCTGTAGATAAAATTGACAATATTTTGAGTACCAAGGACTTCAACTTTTCCTGAACTTAAAGTAATCTTATAGAACTTATAATCTCTGGCAGAATAAAGAATTACATATCCCGTACCCGCGGCTATTAGTGATCCAGATCCGGCATTTATAGTCTGGGATAACATTATGGTAGCTCCATAGTTAAGGGAAGGATCCATTTTTCTTATAGAATTGATGTTTTGTGTATAAGTACTACTAGAAGTGAAATTATTGTACGTAGTACTCCAGAAGGTATAAAGCTGACCAGAAGATAAATCACTGAAAATACCATATCTGCGAGGAAGGGAGGTTGATGAAGTAAGGTTAGAACTATATCTCATGCAATAGTCACTACCATTTGCATAAATGTAATTTTTTGTAACTGCAATACCGTGCGCATAATATCCACTACTACGACCTGATTTTATCAAGTTGCTTGTAGTAAGTGCCTTAATTCGTTTGCCACAAAAATCATCAACCGCTAGGTCTAATGAATCTGCTGAACATAATGTTGTATCAACTTGATTAATTCTAGCGTCTAAGATGTTTACAAAGCTTGAATCTGAACCCGTACATCCCTTTGAATCAGTAACGGTAACGTAATAATTGCCTACCCCTTTTGTATAAATACTACGAGACGTTTGATTCGTATTCCATTTATAAGAAGAAAATCCAGTAGCTGCACTTAAAATTGTCGAATCAACATTACAAATAAGGATTGAATCTTTCAACGATACAGTAGGAGTTGCATTAACCTTAACTGCAATTGTGTCAGAACAAGAAACTATACCATGCGACAATTTCACCCAAAAATTTGTTGTAGTGGCTGGACTTACCTTGATTATCGCTGTTTTAGCTCCCGTAGACCAGTTGAATGTATTTATGGAATTATTACCATTTCCCCCGCCTGTGTGTGTAGCAGTTGCATATCCAATATTTTCAGAACCATTACCAAAATAAGTATTGTACTCTGATTGATAGTACCAACGATTATTCCAGGGAGAATAAGTAATACAAGCTATATCTCCTAGATTAATATTACCAAATGAAGAAGCATTACTAAATGTTTTAGACGTAATATTAAATCGAGTTATCTCACCAGCCATAGTTCCATAGGTTGTATTAGATGTGGCTCTAAAAAGAACATCATAACCTCCCGAACTATTGCACTCAGCAACTCCCCAAGAAGCCCAGCTCTCTGAATAATAACGAACATACCTAAGATCGTAATTTCCAAGATTGGTTACATTTCCTGATGGTAAATCAATTTTATAAAAATTTCGATCATATCCGGACCATAATATTACATACCCGGAACCAGCAAAAACAGCTGCCCCATTGGTTGCATTTATTGACTGACTTAAGGTGATAACTGAACCCGTGTATGCCAAACCACTATTCATCGTCCTTATGGAGTTAATGGAGCCAAGAATACCATTGTTGTTATAAAAGTTAGAATACTGTGTGTTCCAAAAAGTATATAACTGTCCACTGGATAAATCACTAAAAATTCCATCCCTTCGTGTAAATCTAGAATACGCATTTAAGTTTACGTCATAACGAGCGGTGTAATTATCTCCGGTGTAATACAAATAATTGGGCGTAACAGCTATTCCACCTCTATCATCTCCAGCCGAATAATAGGAATTCACATTTTTTGACCCATTTTTCGATATGCTGTTCAACCTAAAGTTGCAACCTGTCCCACTGGCAAGTTCTATTGTATCCCCAGCACATATTGAAGTGTCCTTTCCCCCATTAATTTCTTTAATTAATAGGTTAACAAAGGAAGTATCGCTTGATTTACATGTATTACTACCAGTAACCGTAACATAATATAATCCACTAGACTTAGCAGTAATAGAAGACGTTGTTGCCCCAGTACTCCATTTATAAGAAGTGAATGTACCAGGTGAAAGGGTCGTACTCTTAGCACATTTGGTAACTGTGTCCACCATAGTTGGTGCAGGTGATGAAAAATTGGTTATTACAACAGTATCCGATCTTGAACAGACGCTATTAGAAACAGTAACTCTATAGGTTCCAGCATTTTTGGCTTTTATAGATTGAGTAGTACCTCCATTTGACCAATTATAGGAAAGTCCTCCTGAAGCAGCCGTTAATGTAGCAGTATCCTCAGGACATTTTGATATATTGTTACCCAAATTAGGATTAGGAACGTTAATTGTGATGTTAGTTCCGTTGTCAATTCCAACGGTAGAAGGCTTTGAGGCAATAACTCTTATTCTATACCCACTTCCAAACGGAGTATTTTTAGGTATGTATCCAGTCATTGTTTGAGCCGTAGTAGCAGTTACTGTATCAAGGGTTATTGGAGAAGAAAAATTTCCATTCGCATTAGAAAGCTGTGCAGTAAACACATTCCCTGCAGTAAAAGTTTTGGCATTGATGGAGAAGTTGATACTAACCTTGGAACTATCGCAAAAAGGACCAGCAATGGCTGAGGTTTGTAAACCTGAATGAAGAACCTTATAAGCAAACCAGGTACTTCCGTTTGACAACCACAATAAACCATTGGCATAGGCTACTCCGTAACTATAAGGAGTTGGCGCACCTGTTGGCAGTTGACTATATCCAACGTATGCCCCAGTTGATTTATTTATAAAATATAACCTTCGGTTAACCCTATCGTAAAGTCCAATTTCTTTGCCCGAGCAACCAGTATAAACTGAAGCATAAGTTGTTAGATATGAAGTAGAAACCGGTAACCCTGTAACAGACTTAACACCTATGTACTTACCTGTAGATCTAGAATATCGGTATATTGATGTTGGGTTGAAATATAATATCTCATTGGCACTGGAATCAAATCCACCTTGGGAATTGTAATTGGGTTGATTATACCCGGTATGGATTGCAGATCTAGATGTAGGCCTACCTGTTGTATTCAGGGTGTATTTAAATGTTCCTGTATAACCATATCCATTACCCTCTAATTGAGAAGTTCTACCATTCCACCAAATTGAGCGGGTACTAGTATTGTAGTATGAATGTAAAGTATTACCGGTTGACCCACTATGAGTTTGAGTGTAATTCCCATTAGTGGTATAATACACTGCCAAACTGGGGTTGTATGCAACAGAGAATTTTGTATAACCACTACCACCTGTTAGTGTTAAACTTTGAGATTGTGCTGTAGCCAATATAGAACATTGGGCATTAAGTTCAGTTGTTGAAATTAATAACGCTAAAAATGCAAATACAACAAGTCGTATTGTTTTCATAAAAAAAATTTTAAATGTTAAAGAATTAGTCTTTTGGTTTTTCAATAAAATTGGTTATACCGGTTTATAATACTAATAAGTTAATTTCTGACGGTGCAAATGTAATACTTTCTATTTTTGATATTTTATGATCGAACGCCAAATATTCTGAGACAATTCCAGACCCAAAAATTAGGTGTAGGTGATTGTTTTAGTAACTTACAAAAGCTAGCCAAATAATAGAAATCAATAAAATTGAATCTATTCCGAAAGTATTTAAATACTGTTTCCCTATCGCTTTACCACTTTATAGTTACTCAGCATCTCAGACCCTTCCTCCATCAATCGGAAATAATATTGCCCAACCGCCCAGGCTGAAACTGGTATGCTAATTTCACTTTGATTTTTAAAAGAGATTTTTTGTTGAAGAATCACTTTTCCAAGCCCGTCAACCACGGTTAGCGTAAGTTCCTTACCTGAAGTGCTGGTGATATTCACAAACTGGTGACTTGGGTTTGGAAACAACGAAATGCCCAAATCCACTATTTGATTCTCCACTGAGATATTGGTATCACCTCCCTCCTCTTCATACGATTGCTGAAACCCTTGCGTAATGATCAAGGTAGACTGTTTTGATGTAGTAATTGCCGATTCACCAACGGTAAATGACAAATTAAGACTTGCGTTCTTTTGTTCCTGTCCACCGGACGATACAACTGATCGCTCCAGACTTTGTGCGCTAATGGTAAACGCACCAAGCAAAAAGAACAACGATATAATTCCCTTAGAATACTTCATAATTACTTAGCGATTTGAAGTTCCAATTGTTCCAATCTCTTTTCAAGCAATTCAATGTATTGCTGTTGTTCCTGAATCGCTTTGGTAAGGACCGGAATCATTCCAATGTAATTCACTGCCTTATATTCTATCGTCTCCGGATTTGCGCTTTCTGCGTCTGCTCCCATTGCATGGCGTTGTTCTTCAACCAATCCAGGGAAACTTTTTTCCAGATTTTGAGCCACAAAACCAATTTGCTTTCCTTTCGCCAGGTTCATATTAGCAGCCATTCCTTCCTTCTTATATTCATAGGTAGAAACCTGAACATTTTTCAATTTACTCAACGCATTCTCGAAAGGTTGAATGTTGGTTTTTAAACGTGCATCTGAAGCAGAAGCCAATGTTCCGGTATACGACACATTACCAGCGAAATAACCCGCATAATTGGTAGTGGCGCTATCGGCCCAGGCATAAATACCGTAGTTGGTTTTGGTACTGGAACTGTGCGAACCGTTACAGTAAGCAAATACCCCCATGTTAAATGAACCGTTACCCGTTGAGTGAGCATAAACGCCATAGTTACGTACTGAACCATCATCTCCTGCCTGGCATCGGGTACCGAAGTTGTTTTGCCCTGCAGTAGTATTGGCTTCAAAATATCCACCCGTTGCTCCACTTCCGTTGTAAAGTGTTGTTGCCGATCCGGTTGCAACCGAACGAATACCTTCGTTTAACCAACCGCCACTTCCGGTTACATCAATGCGAAGTCCCTGGCTTGCCTGTTGGGTGTTAGTTAAGCCCTTGGTTTCAATCCAAACCGATCGATGAGGAACATTACCGGTCAACGAGTCTTCTACGTGCAATGCCGATTTAGCGGTATCTCTTCCTATGGCAACCATTCTTTTCACATACAAATGAGTTGTTCCTATTGAAGTCCAGGGAGATGAGCTACCGCTACTAACTGTCGAAGGAGCCCAGCTGCTTCCACTCCAGGCCAATACCTGACCAGTACTTGGTGCCGTAGTGGCTACATTTCTACCCTGTAGTCTATTTGCATTCCACATGGCGCTATTGCTGTTGGCGCTAAAAGCCGTTCCTGAAAGTGTTAATCCGCTTCCTGCCGTATAAGCAGTTCCTCCATTGTCTGCACCTGGAGCCCAATTGCTTCCATTCCATTTCAATACCTGGCCGCTGGAAGGTGCTGTATTGGTAACACTACGTCCCTGAATGCTGCTAGCGTTCCACATGGCAGTGCTGCTGTTGGCACTAAAAGCCGTTCCGGTTAAGGTTAATCCGCTTCCTGCTGTATAAGCAGTTCCATTGTTATCGGCTGCCGGAGCCCAGTTGGTTCCGTTCCATTTTAATATCTGACCGCTGCCTGGCGCTGTATTTGAAACTCCACGTCCCTGAATACTGCTTGCATTCCACATGGCCGATGTTGCATTGGCTGCTATAGAACTACCGGTAATGGTAATTCCACTTCCTGCGGTGTAATTGCCCGCATTATCCGTTCCAGGCCCCCAGGCCGATCCGTTCCATTTTAATACCTCACCGGTAGAAGGAGTACTGTTAAGAACATTGTTCCCGTAGAGCTTATTCGCGTTCCACATGGCTGCAGAAGAAGTAGCTTCTATCATGGTTCCGGTAATGGTAATTCCACTTCCGCCGGTATAGCTTCCCCCTGAAGAAACAGTTGCCGGTTTCCAGGTGGTTCCATCCCAACTTAAGTATTGTCCAGAAGTTGCTCCCGAAGTAGAAACATCACTCAGATCATCTAAACCCAGTGAAGGCAAATTCTCGACGTTTTTAGCGCTCAACGCATAGGGAACGGCCTGAAAAGGGACCACACCCATATTTACAAATCCGCTTCCCGGATCAATTTCAATTTTTAAGTGGTGTTTTTTGGTTCCCCAAGTGAGGGCTCCAAAATTGTCGGTGGTACTTCCCTGGCCCACAATGATTGTAAAGAGTCCATAGTCGTTTGTTGTTACAGTATGGGTTTCGGTGTATTCCACATTGGAACCACTCGGCCCCGTTAGAATTACCGCCTTAACCGTTAGTGCTTTGTTTTTAAGCAAGTTTCCCGAGCCGTCTCTTGCCACTGCCTGGTAGTTGACTCCACCTGGAGTTTGAGCATAAACTGCTGTTGAAACTGAAAATAGAATTAGTGCTAAATAAGTAAGGAAGGGTTTCATATTATTCGATTTTAAAATTTGATGAACGAAGTTAACAGATATGCACATGAGATTTCCTTTCTTCGGTCACTATTTTTCAAACCAACCACCTCACCGATTAAGCATACGATATGGCCTAGTAAACAGCACTTATTCCCAATTCATGAATCAATAATTCCAGGAGTATTGCTACTCCAAATACTAACTATTCGATTGAGTCCGTAATTCAACATATTGCCCGATGGCAAACCCCAATACTATTAAAGCCACAATAGCAATTAGAGCCAGGCCTGCCATTGAAACTTCAAAAGGGTTCAAGGCCAGGATGTAGATACTTCCCAATACCCAAAGTAAATCCTGAATTGTGATTATTCGAACAAAGGCCGGGCGTAGTTTTTTGAACTCTAAAAAAACCGTACCGGCAAAAAACAACAGCCATACTCCTAAAACGATAAAAATTAACTGGTTTTCCAAACCAAACAAATTGAGTAGTTGGTCTCCAAAAAGCAGACTGATTAGTCCACTGGCGGCTGAAAAAATAGCATTGCTTAAAAGTGATTTTTGTAACATATCCATCTTAATCTTAAAATACGAAGCAAAGGTCAAGCAGATGAATTCCTATTCTCTTGACAAATGTCAAGAAGTTATGCTACCCGCATTTTTTCTGAGTCTGCTTAATGTTTCGGGCTTTATGCCCAACATAGAAGCAATGTGTTGTAACGGAACATGATTAAAGATGGCAGGATTTTCGGCCATTAACGAATCAAAGCGCTGTCGGGCAGTAGTATGCAACTGGCTAAACATACTTTGCTCCAACAAAGCATAGGCCCTAGCCAGCAACAGGTTATCAAACTCCATCCATTTTGGAACCCTGGACAGGAGTTCCTCGTGGTCTTTCTTACTTATTACATGCAGCTTACAATCTGTAATTGCCTGAATGTTCCAGTAATTAACCGATTCAAAAACAAAGCTGGCCAGTGAAGTAATAAACGATCCCCCGCTGCCAATCCAAAGGGTAACTTCATTGCCTTCGGCCAGGTCGTACATTCTCACGTAACCCGATTCAATGAATGCCATTTCCCGACATCTTATCCCCGACTGCAGGAAATACTCCCCCTTCTTTAATTGCCTCGATTGAAATTTACTTTCAATAACCTTTAAGGCATCTAAAGAAATTGGAATGTTTTCTGAAATGCATTGCTCCAAACTCTTCATATTTCCATCGATTTAAAAAACTAAAAGATCCATTTTCACGTCATGGGGTTCAATCGGAATGTCGTCCAATACCTGAACATCAAAACAAACCGCTATTTTCTTTGATTCGGGATGTTGCTCAATAAACGTATCGTAATATCCTCCTCCATAGCCCAATCGATTGCCATCCTCATCAAAGGCTACCCCAGGTACAATTATCAAATCGTATTTTCCGGAATACCCACCCGGTTGGGCAGGATGTTGTGTTCCAAACACTCCGTCTTCCAGGTTATTCAATGATAGTAACCTTCTATTTTCCAGACGGCGTGCTGGTAAGGTTTTAGGGCAATAAACTTCAATTCCAGCTCTCAGCATTTCTTCAAGAAAGGGTAAAATGTTTACTTCTGAACCCATGGGTATAAACGAGTGAATGGTGGTTGGTTTTTCCTGCCTTACCAATTCGATCAGTTCCTGAACAATTCGCTCAGAGTGCTTAACCCTATACTCGGGAGAAAGCTTATCCCGAAGGTTAAGTACTTCCGCTCTTACTCTTTTCTTATTGTCTTTAATGGACATGAATCAAGGTGTATTCGAGGCTTCGCCTTCTGCCAAATACAAAAACATGGTAGCCATGGCGGTAATGCCTTCTTCTCCTTTGGGGTTGAGGTAAGTACTTATCAATTCATATTCATGGTCGGTATAAACCGGAATTCCTTCCTTTGACGAAAAAGAATCGACCTGCTTAATACTAAAGGGCTCTTCTTCATTTTTAACCATTGCTTTAAAGAGTGATTTACCGGCTGTTCTATCCACCAGTTCCAGGGAATGAGCATTGGGATGCACGTGAACGGCTATGTAATGGATGCGAGTGTCGTATTTAAGATTGAGCATGGGTGTAACGTTGGTTTTTAGCACTTCAACCGAATCAGTAGATACGGTCCAGTGCCCCGTAAATGTTCTCCCGTAAGGATCCAGGTACGGATTATAACCATCCTCGTAACGAATTCCACACTGAGCAAATGCCGTATCCATATTGCCCTGCCCGGAATGAGCGAGGGTATCTTCCTGGTTAAACCCACCCGCAGGTCCTTCTACCTTTTTGGTAACAAATATGGGCTGCTGGTAAAGTGCCTTGGGCCTTTCGCATAGCTCACTGTTTTTGAGGTATTGAATCCTTAAATTGTATTGAAGTTTCTTCTTCAGGTCTTCCTTATTTAAATTCAATACCTGGCTGTTAAGCATTAATGGAGCAGCATTGGCCAACGGAATGGCAAATCCTTCCGGTAATTGCATTTCGTCCACTCCCTGCGAGAGGGTAAACATTCTTTTGTCTGTACCATCCGTCAATATTTTCCAGGGAAGTTTTTCGGAGGCAGCATAATTAACAATGCTATGGCACAGGAATTCACTTGATTCTTCTTCACCCGTTTCGCTGTCCACAATGGATAAATCACATCCCGTAATCCAGATCAATTCTTCCCCATCGTCAATATTCACTTCACGGGTCGACATTTCGCCACTCATGCTTTTAACGATTCCGTCAATAGTCATGGGAGAAGAAGTAAACTCCTTCTCATGAAATACAACCTCACAATCTTCATCGGAAACTTGTTCTATATTGGATTGATACCACGACTCGAAATTGGAATGCTTAATGGTTTTATTGCAGGAGCTTAGCAGCAGGCAAAGGGTAAAGAGTAAACTGGTTTTTATCCATTTTAGCATGAGGCAAACTTAGCGTAAGCAATTCAATTTAAGAGAGAGGAATATGTCTAAAGTTCGTAGATACAATAAAGTATACTATTTGTAAGAGTTCGCCACTCAAGCCGTGGAGGCTTTGCTTTTGTATGGCACAAAAGCAACAAAAAGCCACGATATTAAAACTCAAATCCCTTGCTCTTGTAGTTGCCAAGTTCGGACAGGTGATTTTCGGGCGAAGCCCTCAACTTCCTTACTCACTATGCACCTACTGCGTGGCAGAAATTTTCCTTTTAAAAATCGAGTAGTCCGTCATTTTGAACCTTTTAAAGACCAAAGGTCAAGCAAGTATGTTTGAGGAGAAACGACGAGTTTACTTGCGCAGAGAATGGAGAAGTAGAATTTCAAGAAAATTCAATACCTGGCGCACTAACTGGCTCAAACCTTCGCCAAAGGTTTGCCCTCTTTGCGAACTTTCTTTTGTATCAAGACAAAAGAAAGTGGGAGATTTTTAACCAAATCCCAATCAATTTGAACTTTTTCAGAAAGAGATAGATTTGTACTTCTTGCACATTTGTAGCATGGAAATGGATAAAACGACCATATTTTTTAGGGGAATGCCCTTGTTTGAAACGGCTACAGTAAAACCACCAGCCAAGCGCCTGGCGAACATGCAAAACCTGGCCTGCTTCTTTTACATTCTCGAAGGAAACTACCAAATATCGGAATCGAATGGAGCATTTCGCGTGGGTAAACGAGAAGCCCTGATTAAAAAATGCGGTAACTATACGGCTCATTTTATCAAGGGTGAAAACGATGAAGATGTAAAAGCGGTAGCGGTATACCTCTACCCCGACCTGTTGCATGAAATCTATAAAAACGAAGTCCCGGCATTTTTGGGTGAAACACCCAGCAAACCCCGTGTGTTGCTCCCCAACGAACTGATTGATAAATACATCAGCAATCTGTTTGTCTACTTCGACAACCCGGATATGATTGATGAGGCCCTGGCCAAACTAAAACTGAAGGAACTGGTTATGCTCCTCCTCCGGTCTGATTATTATGAAAGCGTTCAAAAGTTTCTTGCTGAAATATTCTCTCCGAATAAGCTCAGGTTTACCTCCATTATTGAAAACAATCTATACACCTCCCTTTCTATGGAGGAACTGGCCTTTATCTGCAACCGAAGCCTTTCCAGCTTTAAACGCGACTTTAAAAAGGAATTTGGAGAAACTCCAGCCCGCTACATCAAAAAACGTCGACTGGAACGAGCAGCGCAACTGCTTACCTCAACCGAAGATAGTATTTCAGGTATTGCCTTTGAATGTGGCTTTCAGGATGCCAGTACCTTCTCCGCTAGTTTTCAGGAGAAGTATGGAATGAGTGCTAGTGAGTATCGGAGTAAGGAAAAGGTTGTTGGTTAGAGGATAATTTGAGGTATTAACAATTAAGTTAGGTCGTGTTATTTTTTAATTCGGTTATAAATATTGTATACATTAATGAAATAGCCTCCTTTGCGTCATTAATCATAATTTCTTCCAACTGTCTATATTTTTTGTTCGATTTTAAATCAACCATTCTTTGGGCCAAATTGAATTCGTGGCCTATTGGTTTGACATGAGAAAAGGGGTTTCTTCTTTTTCTTAAAATATCGATTCGCTCAATTAGATACTCATGAAGAATATTATTCTTTTTAGCATGAGTAACTATGCCCTTTAGTCCTCTATTTGCAACATTTTCTAAACCTAAAGACAAATAATGAAGTTGTAATTTTCTTTCTATAAAAGCTTGAGAAAGCAGAATAGTTGAAATAAACTCTCCGTTAATAAATGCCATTTTCGCTTCGCTAAAAACATAAACAGTTTCTGGGTCAGCTAAAATTCCGAAATCTTTTGGAGAAACTTTATTCAAAAACTTAAGTCGTTCAAGCCTTTCCTTAAACGTTTCCTTGTCATATTTTTCAAGAGAACTTTCTAGCCGAGACTTTCTTCTTTTCTTCTTAATAGATTCTCCAAATAAATTCTTTTCTGATTTTTCTGCCATTATAATAGATCTGAGTGATTTTCAATATATATTTTAAGAAAATTAAGATTCCATAATTATCCCCATGGCCATTTTCCTGCTCCTGTTTTATAAGCAAAAGTGGCAACTGCTATAAGAAGAGAAACTATGGCAGCAAAGAGACTCCATAGTTGCGGTATATTCATTACCCTTAATAACTGGGCTACTGTTAATTTACCAGGATCAGATAATTCCTTAGAAGGCCTGGAATGGAATTCAACGACAGATTTTTTCCAGCTATTGAGGAACCCTTTAAAACTCTCGGATTTAGCTGCCTCAACACTCAGCTCGGTCCAATACACGTTCCAGTCATATCCCTGTTCAATTAACCCTTCTGATTTTAATCCATTCTCCGCGATTACCAGCAGGGGTAAACCATATGAGTAGGCCATTGCAGCTTCTATTTGATTCCATGGTGTGGGAAGCGTAGTATTCGCCAAGTCTTCTTTTCCGTCTTTCTTTAGTTCAAAGCCTTCTTTTATAATGGTTCGCTCAAATGCAATTATCACAGCGCCGCTACATTCCTTAATTACTTTTTTTATAGCAGTCAACGGTTGCTCATGAGACCATTCATTCTCAAACATTATTCTAGGCGACAATCCGGAAACATCCAATGTGTGGAGAACTCCATCTATGAATTCTCTTTGCTTAGTGGTTGTAGCACTACCTTTACTAATGAAGACCTTTATCGCCATTCTATATGTGCCTTACCAAGTGCATTTTTATCAACCTTTATTGAGAATTAAATTGTTCACCATAGATTGTAAACTTCTCTAGGAGTAAACAGCTTCATTTAAGCATTAAAGTTCTTGTAAATCTAACAAGATCATTTCCTCCACACAATTAGGGGAAACCCGCAATTTCCTAGTTTGTGGCAAGATTTTCATTGAATAGGTTATTTAATACTACCTCAAAGCCTTTATCCTGGCTGTTTCG
>PAVO01000032.1 GCA_002713215.1 Crocinitomicaceae bacterium | reverse complement strand
TTTGCTCCAAGATCAGGAATACGTGGCTTCTGGTATAGATATGATGTGTCTAGGTATGCTTCTTTTTGGTTGTTATCAATGTAATAATCGTTAGTTACATCTTCAACACTTGATGTATCAGGGCCAAAGTAGAATGGCTTACCTTCAAATGTGTGTACGTTTGCGCCTGCAGGCGAAATTGGTAGCTTTGCGCCGCCTCTTGTATTTGAAAGACCAAATCCTGAACTGTTAGCTTCGACAATAAAGTATGTGTTGCCGTCTGATAGTCCTGTAATAGGCGATGCGCCAGTGTATAGTACCGAGTCGCCATTAGCAAATGGATTGCTTGTTGCTGAAATGAAGTCGTTTACATCATCAACATCTGCTGCGTCAACATTAATAGTTGTGTTTGATGCTCCGTTAACTCTTCTATAAACGTTACGAAGTCTAAACACATCGGGAACACCAAGTGCCCATGGACCTGCTACGCCGCCTGCGTTATTTGATGCATCAATACGAACATAAATTTCTCTCTTGAGAGTCTTTGATACAGGGATTGACGAATTCGCGGTAACATTATATACAACTGCGACGTTAGCTGATGCAGATGCTAGCGAAGTTGCGTTTGCAATAGTTGTTCCTAGGTTAATTGTTAGGTGACCGTTTGCTTCTTTGGTAACAGTACGCGAAGATCTATTAGTTAGCGAAATTGGCGCATTGTTAGGGAAGAACAGTACCGCATTACCCGAAATAGTTGTGCCTGCATTAGCTGTTAGTGTTAGGAATGTCGTGTTTGTAACACTCTGAACCTGTACAGTTTCACTTGTAGTACTATTAGCAACCTTAATGAAGTCACCTGCTCTAAAGTTCGCAGTGAAGTCTGTGCCAGTACCTACAAGGTCTGTGTTAGTTGATGACGCTTGAACTGAACCAGCGATGTTTGCACCGCCGTGATAGCTACCAAAGGAAATAACAAGGATGTCTCTTTCTGCGACTGTGCTTAACTGACCGTCTGCATATGGGAACGAATCAGTTCCAGAAGGTGCTGGTAGGTCAATAAATCCAGTTGTATTTGAATTTAGAGACAGATCCATAGTTCTGTAAGTGTATGTTACCGCATTTGCATCCTTAACTGCATCAGCAGCCTTGAACATTAGTGCATTTTGTGCAAAGTCGATAAGCTGAACTGCGCCAGATCCATCAGGAATAGTGTCACATATACCGTCAGTTGACACCCCATTGTAATAAATCGAACGAACATTAGAGAAGTTCTTACCCGAATTCATTACGATGTCAAATAGGTATAATCTATATCTTGCTGTTGGAGTTCCTGGTTCGCCTGAATCAAGTAGGAGTGAACGAATTCTCGCTGTACCAATCGAAGCACCAGTCGGCGAAATTGCCGCGCCTGGTGTTGTTGATAGGTAATTTGCTGGGCTGTCGTATAGTGTAACAATGTCACCGAAGTTGAATTGAAAGATACCTGCTAATTCATCGACTAGAACGTAGTTACCATATCCAACTCTAACTGTTCCGCCTGGGTTATTAACTTCGGTTAGACCTTTATCAACCCTACCGCTAAATGGTCCAGTCGTCTCAATACGGAATCCATTAATATAAGCCTTACCTGGGTCAATAACTACCTTGAATATTTCATCGGTTTCGATGAATGTGTTTGATGATCTTGTAGTTAGATTGAACTGGTCAATGACATAGTCGCCACTTTCTTCCGAAGCACGTCTGGCGATCTCATCGCCAATGATGTTATAAACTGTCTGTTTTGCATTCTTGTATGGAACACCATCACTAAATTCAATGATTGGAAGGAACTCGGTGTTCGCATTTGCGTCAATCTTGCTTAGTGAGCGAAGTTGTGGTGTTAATTTAAGTCTATCAGCACCTGGTGCTGTTTCGTTTGGTGTGCCAGTTGCGTTATCAAGAAGTGATGTGTCCTGTCTCGAAGTAATAATCTCTTCGTCGGTATAGAAACCTAGTGACTTATCAAATCCTGTGTTCGAATATTTGTTAACAACTATAAGTTGCTTTGAAACTCGTGAGAAGTATCCCTTCTGGTAAATGATACCATTGTCAACAGTTGCACCAAATCCAAATCCTACTGGAAGTTGAGCATTGTTAGCAACAGTAACGTTTGTAAGGAAGTTAAGAGCATCTACATCTACCTGTGAGATGTCTGTATTTGAAGCAGCCGAGCCGCTTGATGTAATTGAAACTGATACCTGTGGTGGAACATAATAGCCTGTTCCGCTGTTAGCTACGGTGACGCTTGTGATTTTACCAAGGCTGTCTGTAGTAATTGAGCCCGTTGCGCCAAAGCCAATAACACCAACAATCTTACCTGTGTTCGCAGTTGATGAGTTAAGAATATTTTCAGCATTCGCAAATCTCCAAAGGGTAGTATTGCCTGTTGCAAGATCACCCGATAGTGGTTTAACTTTTAAGACTAGATAATCTGAATTCGCTGTAGTGTTAGCCTCAACGATGACAGCATTTGCTACACCGTTCTGGATAACATCATTAACATTCCACGCCCCTACTGGGAAAGAATTACCGCCAGTTGAGTTTTGAACTGCGATAGCTGAAGTAACTACTAATGTATCGTTGTTTGAAAAACTCGATGAGCCGTCATTAACTCTATACTTGAAGATAGGATATGATGGACTGTAAATAGTCAGAACATCATTCGCCGAGAAAACGCCTGAGACGCCATCGCTACCTGAGTTAATATATTTTAAGAAAAGTGTATTGAGATTTGGTGCTTGTGTTTCGAAACCTGATTCTGTCTTTGCAATGTAGCCAACTGTGTTAGCAGCATTGCGGGCATATAACTTCTCATAATTGCCTACGACAACCTGAGTTCCGTCTGTTTCAAGATCATTAATCTTGACATACGGTAGTTGTGAGTGTAATGTGATGTTACACCCTTCAATGATTGTTCCTCTCTTAAAGACATTGTCACCGAAACGCTCAATCTGATTCTGTAGAATCGACTGTAGCTGGTTTAGTTCACGGGTCTGAACTGCAACGCCCGGTTTGAAGAGCATCTTATAGAAGTTTTTGGTTTCGTCAAAATCGTCCCAATACGGATCGATATCAAAATCGGTCTGTGTCGGCATTAACTTGTTACTCCGAGTTTATCTGTGAATTCACTATACATTTATTTATAAAAGATTTGATTGACTGTTCGCTCATTTTGTCATATAATTTCGTTAAGAATTAGAAGGATTTGATTATGGAACGCTTTGAACAATCACGTTATCGTGTTGAAATGGGTAACAGTGCTGCTGCTATTCTAGCTGCTCTAAGAACTCTTACTGACACGCAAAATCCAATCCATGTTGAGATTGACCAATTCGGTGATAAAAGAGTCGTTACCGTTATCTACGAAAACACCAACTACAAGGACTCACAATGAGCTTTCTACTACTTGCAGCCTTTTGGCTTGCTTGCGCATCCATTTCATATTTCATTTTGATGCGCCATGTGAATAAAAAGATCACATCAAAAGAAATCGATAAAAGCGATAGAATTTTATTCTTTGCGCTTTGTGCATTAATGGGCCCCGCAGGCCTTATTGTCTCCCTTATTTTAACGATTGCGGGGGATGTTCAATAACAATGGCTAAGAGCTCTGAATTAAATTACATCATGCTCTTTACGGGTGTCCTCTTCTACCTACTATTTATAGGCAGATTTTATGAGGGATTTGAGGGTGGTATAATTGTTACTCTGTCGGTTTTATGTTTGTTCTTGTTCGCTCTTAACGACAAGTAATTAATCTGCTATAAAAGCATAACAGAAACTTTAGTAAAGGAATATATTATGAGTCTCCCAGCAAATGTTAGCCGTAAGAACCGTGTTCTTGTTGCGAGCGGAATTGGTATCGCTGGTGCAAGCCTTGTATGGTTTGCGCCAACTTTGTTCTTCATGGCACTATTCGCAGGCGCTATTGGTAGTGCTGCATATCTAATGATGGATCGTTAATGTTAGATAAAATTTTATCGTATTTCATCCTAGGCATAGGACTTTATTCGGCAATTTTCGCGCCCGAAGATATGCTAGGCGCGATACTACTCATTGGCGGTTTGATATTAGTGCGCCTTTGTGAGATTGAAAAGAACCTAGGTGATAAAGTTATTTTTAAAAAGAGAGTGAAGAAAGATGATGTATCTTCTAGTTAAACGAGGAATGTATTGGCGTCCTAATTCATTAGGATACACATATTTCAAACGCGATGCAGGTCGATATACCAAGGAAGAAGTCGATCTGCGAGTAAATGAAGGCGTCTCTGCAATCCCCGAGGACGAAGCTAGTCCTTATTCGCCAGCTTGTAATCGTCTAGAGATTCTAGAGGACATGGTTATTACATACGAGAAGACTCTTAGAGAAATCGCTACAGACGAACATGGATTTCTTGATGGGAAGACCCTTTGGCCGTGTTACAAAGCAATTTCAGCTTTATATTATGATGGACGACCAATAACGCAGGACGAATACCGCGCAGGAAAGGAACGCTTGAATAATGAATCTTAAGAAAATCACCGGAGGAGCTCTCGTAGCCTCGCCATTTATAGGTATTGCAATATACTCTGTCTCGCAAATTGGATGGGGACTAACTGCTCTAGTCTTTGCTATCGCTATAGGTGTCACTATTATCATTGGATTGGGAGTGGCATTGCTCAATGACTATATTGGATATCATTCAGATAATGAGCCCGAGCTAGGAGAGAATCCTGTTATCGCAACATTAGTTACGGGTGAAGTCAATCGACCGTTTGTTTTTAAACATAAAGAGACCGGCGAAGAGACTAAGATTCAATTAGGCGATAATGATTTACTCATCATGAAGGGCGAGACACAAAATCATTTCTTCCATGGTATCCCTAAAGACAAAAAGATTACCGAACCCCGTTATAGTCTAAATTATGCTAATAGAAACAAACATCTAAGAGAATTAGCGTTGATGTTAAATGTAATGTAGATGAACTAATGGAAAAGATCGAAAAAGCGAAAAGCGATTGGTTTAATCCAAACATCCATCCATCCATTATATTAGGAATATTCAACCAACTAATGTAAATACTATGGAAGACCCTTTGGACCCGTAGTGGCCCCGTAAAAAAATTTTTGAGGTGCTTAATATATTAATCTCCGTATATATGTTATGTGGATTGGTTCTCTCTATATGTTTATATGATTTCCTAGGCGATACATGACATATCGGGTATAACGTAGAGATACACATGATATATCAGGCGACCTTTGAGGCGAACTTTTAGCCTGCAAAAAAAATTTGTACATAGCAATGCGCGATCACCCGTTCGGTGGATATGGGAAATTTTTCAATGGGGGGGCCCTGTATCTAATAGCACCGTAGCCTCGCGTATACAGCTACGTATGGTGTCTCGATACTCCAGTCCCTACCCATATGGCGAACCGAGCTTCGAGACACCGTGTGGACGTTTATACGCGCTTCCAGCCGATCATCTCACAGTTCCACACTTCCACTCCGCCGTCTGCTGGGAATACCACTGCGGCGTCTCCCATGGATGTACTGCGGAGGCCATATGTCTTTCCATCCTGGATATGGAGGGGGGCGTGGACCTTGATGCGTTCGTCGAAGTCTTGGTTGGGCGTGCCGTCCTCGAACTGCTTGCCCATGCTCCAGCTGCCCATCATGTTCTGCGTCGCGATATAGGCGCTATCCAGTGCTTCCTCTACGTCGGTGGTAAACGAAGCGTCGAACTCTGCTACCAGAGTGGGCTGTTCTTCGAATGCTTTGTGGACGATCAGGATGTGCATTTCTTTGCTCCTTGCTTGAGACTTATCGTTGGGGCTGAACTGTTTCCAATCCAGCCCCTCGGGAAGTCCCCTGCCTTAGCTAAGGTCCAGGGTGTTGCTCTCGGCGTCGTAACGCTCCGGAACGCCTTCCCAATCCTTCCGGATGGATTTGAGATTGCTCTCATCCTGGACGAAGAAGTAGTTGCTGTTCTGGTAGGCGATCGCTGCCTCGCTGCCGTCCGGCATGATAACATTCAGCGGGGTAGAGTGAACAGGCACTCGCGAGGGGCGAACTTGAACCGGATACTTCGCCTTGCGTCCGCGCTTCTTCGTTTCCGTTGCTGCCATCATCTGTGCAATCTGTGCTTCCATCTCGTCCTTCGAGAGAGCCTTCAGTTCGCTGCTTTCGAAACAAGCGACTTCATTGTTCGCAGTGACGAGATTCCAAATCTTGTCGTCGCGGTCGAATTCCAGGCTTGCTTCCAGCTTCGTTGCGGCGCGCTTTGCAGTCTTGCTATCCATTTCAATTCTCCTTGCTTGGTTCAAATTGTCTGGAACATCTCGCTCCAGTTCCAGTGTTGTATGATATTTGATGCTCTAGGTCTAGCCCTGATTTGAATTTTTTTCAAAAAAATGCCGACGCCCTGTTATGGACGCCGGCACTCCCCCTCTAGTCGTTGAACACTACCATGCGCAAGTGGCGCAGGCTCTCGGGGTTCTCTCTGCACTGGGCAACAAAGTCCCAATGGGTGAGCTCCTGTTCGTCGTTGTAGTTGGTCTTCTCGAGGACGAAGAGGATTTCCTTTCCAGTCCTCCCTTTCACCCACACTCCTTCGTCGCAGGCGTCGTTATAGATGCGACATGGGGCACCTTGCCCACGAACATCGCTTTCAATGACGACGAGCTTCTGCTCTTCTTTGTACCACGTCATTGTCAAGGTGTTGTAGTCCCACACTACCTGGTGCGGGAGCATCGAAGGATGTTTCTTACGCATAGTCGGTCTCCTTGCTTGCTATGCACCCTTTGTAATGGATACTGTGCTCTAGGTCTAGCCCTGAATCCATCTTTTTTCAAAAAAAATGCCGACGCCCTGTTATGGACGCCGGCAGTCGCGGTTCAGATATTTGCTCCCATCATCCGGCCTACAGCGTCCCCATCGTCTTCTGCGACGAGCTTCTTGCTCCATTCGCAGGCGTCCTTCTCGCTACGGGCTTCCCCATCAGCGCAGCTGTACACGCAGCTGTAGTTCTCCCTCTCCCCATTGGGCAAGAGGGCCCACATCTCGTCTTTGCTCTCCAGCCCATGCATCCAATCGCCATGGGATTTCACGTGCCGCTTGGCTATCCAACGCGACAGGGTGTGGTTGTAAGAAAGCTTAATCGGCTCGTCCCCGCAGATGTCTTCCACGTGGACCGCGTTGCCGACGATCTGGGTGTGAGCGACTTCTTCGCGGCTCATCTCGTTGCTATACTCGAGAAGTTCTTCCAGCAGCGGGATGCCGTTGTCTTCGATGTTGCGGATGTTCTCTTTCGTGAGATTCTCCACAACATAGATCGAACCGAACTTGGGCTTCCAACGTTCGCCGTAGCGTTCGTGGACCTGGGTGCTGATAACGAGTTTCATTGGATGTCTCCTTGCTTGCTATGCACCCTTTGTAATGGAAATCCTAGCCTAGGTCAACCCAACTGTGCCGACGATGATAGCGAGACCGATGAGAACGAACGGCCACTTGAACTTGGTCTGGGTGACCTCCCGGCCGATGTGCTGCTTGGTCATTGTGACGCTGATGTGGGTAACCAATACACCCACGAGGATCCATACCAGTTCCCAAGTCATGCCCATGCCCTCCTGCGGCGATCTGATTCTTTGCGTTCGATGTGTCTGCGGTCCTTGATTCGACGACAGCACTGGAGATAAGTGAACCCAGTCGCTTCCATCTCCTTCTTGATAGCGAAATCCGAGGGCATCATTCGTCGATCTCCACTCGCTTGTACTTGAAACCGATCTTCCGCTTGATGTTGAGCCAAAGATTCTTAACCGGACCTACCGGAACCTTCTGGCCGCTGAAGCGGGTGCGATAAAACTGTCTCATCAATAGCCTCCCTGTTCACAGACACCAGCGTCGCCAATGCCTCGCTCGCACATCTGCTGGGCATCCTTGTCCATGGCATAATCAAATGCCACAATCAGGGCCACACCAAAGATGAAAATCAATATGGTCGATGCTTTGATACGCATTTTAGCCCTCCAGCCCGTGAACATCGATCTCATTGAGAGTGGCCTTCCGGCGACGTTCCCAAAACCCACCCGGCACATAGAACCAAGTGCCTGCATACTTGGTGAACTCGCCTTTGATAATCATTTGCATCTAAGTTCTCCTTGCTATGGCCCTGTTGTATAGGTTTAAAACCGAATGGTCAACCTAGTTCAGGATCTCCCTCATGTGAGCCGTGATCGCCTGACGAACAGCGAAGAACTCTGCGGGGGTAACGACGGCGTCGTCGCCAACCGATTCGGCCTGGGTAAAGCCCAGCTGGCTAAGTGCTGCTCGCGTCGCGATAGAGATATCGCTGGTTCCGATGCCTTCGTCTTCCGGCCAGTCACCGAACGTGAACTCTGCACACTCACGAGCGACGCGCTGAACTTCTTCGCGGTCGAACCACTTGTTACCGATACGGGTACGATTGCACATAAGTCTATCTCCTTGCTTGCCGTTGCATTGTAGTTGATTTAAAAGAAATGGTCAACCGGTCAGTATGAAGGGTGGGACCATGCGTTAATCCCACCCTTCTAGCAAGCTCCTTTCGGAGACCTCTTAAACTTGTTCCAGCGCCTCTACCGCTTCAGCGATAGTCATCTCGTCGCATTGTGTATCCTGTCGACCTTGGAGTTCCTTCAGCCTCTGGATAATGAAAGTGAACCGATCGTGGATATTATAATCCGTTGACGGGAGTCGCATCTCCAGTTCGAAGTCGGATACTTTATCCTTAACCTCTTTAGGGTGATGTCCCTCAAATCGACTGCCGTGAGCGGTAGTGAAATATCGATACTTAGGCATCGACGTGTCCCAGCGGATTCAGTCGCATCCGACGATTATCTTCTTCCACCTCACGAACCTGCCCAGCGACGCGGGTAATCTTTTCCCTAATCCGCATCCACTCGTGGATCTCACCGTTCTCGAGACAATCTTCGTGCCCTTCGATAAAGTGCAGAGCTGCTGCCAGTTCCGCGTCCGAGAAGTCCATAAGGCGTGCCATAATCTATCTCCTGCTTGCTATGTCTCCATTGTAGTGGAAACTTCGCCTTATGCCAAGCCCTCCAGCATCTCGTTAATGACAGGAGCGAATTCGTCTGGAGAGAGATAACGATTCTCGTTCCAGGTTCGCTCGACCGTCTTGGGTGCTGAACCACAACTACCGTGGGTGATAACGACATAGTTGAAATGATAGTCGCTATACCAGTGGATAGTGATATGGTTCTCGCCACCAAACCCTTCTACAACTAGGGGCCCATCAGGCTTGGAAATAATCTCCCACGAACCATAGCCCTCATCGGTGATAGTAACGTAACCTTCACCGTCAATATCAACCTTGAACATCTAATGTCTCCTTGCTTGCCGTTACATTGTTGTGGAAGCCTTAGGCGAAGTCAATAACAAAAATCGCTTGATTTAATAACAAATATCCACTACAACAACAGCCTAGGAGGTTGGAAGAAGCCTTGGTCGGGATGCCTTTTTTACATTTGTGAAAGGAAATCAAATGAAAAGGGGATAACCGAAGCTATCCCCTTCCCCTTGGGGAGTTCTCTCCCCCACCTTTCCCTTTCAGGAAACCTTAGAGTCGGCCTTTCCGAACCGAGTGAGTGCGACAGCGAATGAAATCCGCTTCCACTATAGTCAGCTCGTTGATATTGAATCGACGAGTGATCACACCGAGGCCTTAATCGAGTCAATCAAATCCCGTTCGGATACGACCTTGTTACACAGTTTGATGTTGTCAAACTCACGTTTATAAGCAATCATTTCGTTTATCCATAGTGGATACTATCTGATACTAATTAGAATAATCATCCCTACAATAAAGATAATCACCGCTGCTGTTAGCAAATCGCTAGGTGGTTGAGTATCCATTACCACCTCTCATCAATCTTGGATACCAAATACTCTTCCAACGGACCAGTAAAGGTAGCAGAGCCATAATCGGTATACTTCCGAGCGGAATAAGCGAAGTCCCCATCCTTCCCAGTGGGCACTATAACGAAACCTTTATACGTCAACGAACAGCTCCTTTAGCTTCTTAACCTTATCAGCATGATCATAGCTGAAATCATTAATCCGCCAAATGGTCCGAGTGGGCACAGAAGTCTTATTGAACCCAGGCAACTCGATTAACAGTTCGTCAATCTCAACATAAATGTCCTGATCAAGACCCAGTTCGTATGCGATTCTACCCACCACACACCATGAGACAGCCTCTTTCGACGTTGGAGAGACTTCTTGCCCATCCGAATTCCGAGCCAATACAATATTGGTAACCTTATAAGGATTCGCCTCGATCCAGTCAATCGCATTCCGAAGTGCAGTCTTGATATCCATCTTCTATCTCCTTGCTTGCTATGCGTTCATTGTAGTGGAAACCTTGAGCTAAGTCAAGCACATCTTCTTTGCAAGTTCATATGCATCTTCGTCGTCATCACATTCAAGTGATACAACAGGATCATCCGTTGTATATTCTTCGGTATAGATATGAAGAGTACCGTCCTCTACCTCCCATCTCTCAATCACGCTACAGCAAGTAAATTCATCCACGAACAGAGGAACAGTATCAAGGACTGCATAAACTTCAGTCATAATCGTTTAGAACATACTGTGTCTTAGACATAACTAAACCTCCTCGATGTCTATCCCTTAACTGTTAATCACAGTGTAGACGAAGGCGGGTGGATAGTTAAGTCTTTTTTAAATAGAAATCATTACAGTGGACAAGAAATGAAAAAAATTTGATACACTTGTTTAACTCTGCGAGTTCTTTTCTATTCTGCGAGTTCTTTTCTATTCTGCGAGTTCTTTTTCTATTCTGTTCTTTTCTATTCTAGGGGTTTCTTGATCTTTCTCTTTCCAATGGTTAGTGGAAATTCCCAACCTTTTGGAACAGATGCCTACACCCAGATCCATATTATTTTGCACATTCCTTAATGGATAGCAAAATACCCCATCGTTTAGTGGAAACTCCTAACTGTTAATCCGCTTTCCTAGTTTTGTTCCTAAGTCGCCTACCTTATCCACGAATACTAGGATATAATAGCCTATAATGAACAATAGATGTCCAATATAAGTTATCGGCCAAAAGATAGCTAACAGGAAAACAAACAGAGCTTCGCTGTATTTCTCGTCTAGATATTCCCCATAGAAGTTATCAGTAAAGGTAAATCCGCAGAGATATACTATAAATGCAGCGATGATCCAAATGATTTCCATTTAACTACCTTGTGCTAGCTTAACGAATGTCTTTCCACAGCAACCATCTTCCAGGTTATAGCGGACGTCTTTGTCGATGTCGTTATAAGCGGCTTTCGCTTTATCAAACTTGTCTTCCCGAAGGAGGATCATTAGTTTGCTAATGGCGTAAAAGGTTTCCAGATCGGCTGCGATTTCGTTTGGATAGAGATTATCGCAATACTCACCCAGTTCCCAGATGAGATCGTCGCGTTCATAGCCGTCGATGGGAGTCATATCGAACCCATCATTGTTTTCCACGACTTCGAGAATAGCTTCTTCCAGCCCAGTGATACCACAGATCTCGGGGATGATAGCGAAGACTTTCCTGCCTTTCTTGACAGTAACCTTACGGGTTTCTTCGTCGAAATCGATAACGAACTTGATAACTGCCATGACTAATCTCTTTCCTTGCTTGCGTTTCGTGCGTTATTAATAAACGAAAACGGCTTATAGGTCTAGAGCCGTTTTATTAGAGGATATCTTTCCATCGAAAGAGAACGGTCAACCGTCTTCTTCGGCCTTTTCCTTCTTCATTCTCTCGATAGCGACAGAAGCCTTTTCGAAGTCACCGCCAGTCTCTTCCATTCGTGCAACGACCTTTGCCCAGTTCTTGTCACTCATACGAGCGCGTGTGACGGCTATAAGACGGTCTTTGGTTATATCAAGCATTGAGCATCTCCTTGATAGTACATTCATCATGAACATCGCGGTTAAGAGCATCAGCAAAGTCGCTGAAGTCTTTCCGAACGATACCCTGCTTCTCGAAGGTGTCTCGGCTGTCACCGTATATATCAGCGATGTCAAGTATAGTGCCGTCTTCCAGTTCACGAATAGCACAGAGCATCAGCCCGTCCCACTCGTACCAAACGTCACCGTTCTCTTTCGCCTCGACATTATCAATCATGTGCGATAAATCGTTTTCTTCGATGAAATCAACAAATCTGTCATGAAGGCTTCGCATTTCCAATCTCCTACTTGCTATACGTTTGTTTTAAACGAAAGCGAGCTTTAGGTCAACCTATCTTGTTGCAGTAAAAATTGCGTATGCGAATATGGTTATGAAAACTTCAAGCATCATTCGTCCTCCTCGTCTTCGTACATGCACTCTTCTTCGCAGTACTCATCGCCACAGTGCGGGCAATAGTCTTCTTCTTCGTCGTCCTTGGTGTTGATAACGACGTTGCCGATGCGAATGATGCCTTCCATGTTCTCGCAGTCAAATCCGTCTTCAAATTCCACTACGTGACCGCCCTTGATGGTGCCGTCTTCCAGTTCCTTGCGAACCTTCTCGTCAGTGACATCTTCGACACGAATGCAGCCAATGGAACCTGCGGCTACCCAGTACTCACGCCCCTGTTCGTCACGATAGGATCCGTCACCCCATGCGGTCGAGAAGATAGCGAAGCGAGTGCCGTCTGCGAGGTTGAAGTTGCCGTCGAGGCAGCTATGTCCGGTAATGATAAGACCGCATACCTCGTCCCAGCGGTCGTTCATAACATAGCACAAATCACCGACATAATACTTGCCTGCTTGCATTGTGTTGAACTTCGACATAACTAAACTCCTTGTTTGCTATGTCTTCAATATAGTTGAAAGACGGTCTAAGGTCAATCGCTATTATTTGACTCACGGATAGCCTCACTTGAAGGTCCAGGTCGGAACCTTATAGTTAACACCAAACTTGCTGACATCGGTGTCGTTGTCAATGAAGCCCACGACCGTTGCGCGAGTCTTGGCAAAGGTCTGGGTGTGAAAGAACGTGACTTCCTTGCCA
The DNA here is from genome assembly GCA_002713215.1 of Crocinitomicaceae bacterium. Lineage (GTDB taxonomy): Bacteria > Bacteroidota > Bacteroidia > Flavobacteriales_G > Salibacteraceae > UBA2108. The sequence goes on along the minus strand of PAVO01000032.1, from coordinate 4,531 downwards.
ATGCTGTCTTCGCCAACAATGCCGCGAACATCGCCGTATGATATGACAACGAAGTGACGACCATTGTCCTTACGAACAAGAAGGAAGTTCGACTTACCAGCCTTGAAGTCGTCGCCCCAGTACTCATGCTGGTCGAGATCTTCCAGCTTCAACCGGAATCCAGACGGGATAGTTGCGAGGCACCCACGAAGATTTGGCATTTGTATTCTCCTACTTGCTATAGCCCCAGTATAGTCGCGAAAAAGGGGGCCGTCAAGCCCCCTCGTCAGTGAATATTGGTGATGCGTTGATGTCGATATCGACATTCTCAATTGCACAAGTCTGGATGATGTGGAGAACATCCACGTCCAAGAACTTCTGGAGTAGCTTGGAATAGACACCCATAAAGATTGGGCCATGCTGTGCGCTCTCACCATAGACATTCGATGTCATGCTGTGCGCGACTTCGTGGATAATAGTCCGAAGAGACACCTCTGACTGAAGCCATATGGTTAATCGGTTAGCCTTGCCTGCCCACTTCTTAGTACGAACATCAATCTGTTCCACAATAGGCGGATATTCTAGTCCAAAATCAGACCATATGTGGTTCACAATAGCCTGTGCGTTTGTGATGTGGACCGTGCCACCGTTGGGAAGGTGTTTCGCTTGCCAACGATAGACACGGCTCTGTTGATAGTCTCTGATCTGTTCCATGCTTTTAACTTAAAACAAAACAGCGATTAGGTCAAGAGCTTGACGCTACTACCGCCTCCGCCGACTGGGCGATTAAGGCTGACAGTGTTAGCGGAGTTGGCTCCTTCACTACCGGCTCGGTTGTTAGTGATTCCGCGACGTCCAGTCTGAACCTTTACCAGCTTGACGCCAATCTGTTCCTTGAACTTCTCTTCGCGGACCTTGGACTTAACAAACACCAAGTCAGTGCCAGTCGTTGCCTCAACTTCCCGCTCGTTCTCTATCGACATCTCCCCCAAGCGGATATTGATACGACGGATGAAGCCCTTCCGGAAGCTGATAAGTGCGCTGCGTTTCCCGCCACGACGGGTAATGTTGGTATACACTTCAGACTTTTTAAAGTCTTTCTCGCACCGCTTCAACGATTCGCTAATCAGTTCGTGAATATAGATAGCCATATCCACGTCGCTCTCGATGCCAAAGTACTGGTAGTTACCAGGCTCAACAGTGACCATCCGTCCGCTGCGATATTTGTACTCTTTCTTGCCATGCTCACACCATACCTTTGTATCAGTGAACTCTGCAATAGCCATGACTACCGTGAACATTGGACAGCCCTTGACAGTGTTCCAAGGAACACCCTTCTGCTGATACTCCAGTGAGTTGATAATAATCTCGTCTAGGGTAAGGTCGAACGTCTGCTTGATCCGCGAAAGCTTTTCCATGGCAACCTGGGCTTCAGCCTCGGATGCGCCACGGGCGCGAGTCATTTCCATAAATTTCCGCGCTTGGGCAATTGCACGTGCGCGTTCTTCATTCTGTGACATACTTCGCTCCTTGCTTGCTAATACGTTTGTTTTAAACGAAAGTGAGGTCTAGGTCAAGCAGCGATTTTGGTTGTCCTCTGGTAGTCCAGCTACACCATCTGTGTCGTTGCCAGAGATATATGTATCAGCAAGATTGCGAATATAGCTACGCCGTTGTCGGTTGGAATCAGCGAAATCTCATTCATTAATCTTCACCTGCCCATTTTTGAAGAACTGCCTGAACGGCTTTAACTTGTGCGTAGTCGCCTCGGACTACAAACTGACTATCCAGCCAGCCTTTGTCCTCGCCGAAGTCAAGTCCAACACGAATAAGTTCGCGGCGAACCTGTCGGCGGAATAATACACCAGCAGTGAATGTTAGTCTTGCTTCGATCATGAGAAGAACCCACCCCAATAAAGAATCGGAAGGGTAAAGACGCTCCAGAAGACTACCTGGATAAGTGCGTCTTTGATATCTTCCATAGTCCCATAGACAATGATAAGAGCCAACAGACCAAAGTTCAACAACAGATACGTAATCTGTGGAAGCCCAATCTTAAATGCGATATCCATGATGTTCTCCTTAATTCTTACGTTAACTTTTAAATGAAAACGTGCGGCAGGTCAAGCAGAAAGTATGAGGGGATGGGTTCTGCGGTCCCATCCCCTCTGCGTCGGCTATATTTAGCAAGGAGGCGCCGACGTTAATGCTCGTTCAACGCGATGCCAAGCTCTAACAGGATCTTGCTGATCCATATAGAACCACTGACCTTCGCGGAACAGGTAAATAAACTCTACATCTATATAATCGAACGCATAGTCGACATAGTCTTCCACTTCTTGGAAGAGATCTGTTTCCATTTTGTCTCTTGCGCTGATTTCACTTTCGTGTGCGGTTTCGCGAAGACAGCTAATGTATCCAATTTCGCAAACCTCTCGAGCCAAGCCTTCATTGTTATAATGCTTGACAAGAAACTTACCAGTGTATTCGAGATATCCATCCGAAAAGATATAAGTCGATTCAATCTGTTTGCGCGTCGTATAAGCTGCGATAAGTGCTCTGGTTCCCATAATGACATCTCCTTGCTAAGTTACTACGTCAACTAACGGTCAAGAACTTTTATTTGGTTTCCTTAATTTCATCGATAAGGTCGATACCTGACCCGCCATACTTATAGTCGAGGAAGCGCATATGAATTTCCAACTCATCAACATCATCCGAATAGACATCGTCGCGGAGTCGGTTAAGGTTCGTTTCAATAGAGGTAACGGCCGCATTGAACATACTGTTAGCCGTCATCTTCTTGTTTGCGCTATACTTAGGCGTATCGCGAATCTCTACAGGGACAGCTAAGTATCGCTTGACAAGAGTAGGGATATCCTCTTCGTAAATCTCGTCAAGGTAACGGATAATGTCTTTATCATGTGTCTTCTTTTTAATCTTAACGATACGATCTTTGATATCTTCAATTCGCTTACTATACTCGATAGGAAGTTGCGAAGCAGGCTTAGGTAAGGTCTTCTGCTTCACTGAACGAACTTCAGCCCTAAGCTTATCGTGATTAGGTGTTCCACCATATCGATCCTCGAGCATATCTTTTGCATAAGCTGATACAATCCAGTGAAGTGGAAAGCTAAGAATACCGAACACGCCAAACAGGATAGTACATAGGGTAGTCATTCCCAAAATAAAAGCCCATGCTAGGATAATGTTACGGGTAGTATGATCCTTTGGCTTATTATAATCTGCTATCACATCCTTGGCGATTTGATTATAATTAGGAATATCTTTTCGGATAATCTTCTGTTCGTTTCGGCGAAGAAGTTCTCGCGCAGCAGAATAATTATAGTCATGGCCATACATCTTCTGCTTAATGACCTCCTGAGTCCGATACTTCAGCTCTTGATAATCTTCTGCTCTCAATTTCACTTCCTTATTTCCCGAAAGCGTTAGTTTATACATATGATTGTGTGGGCTATATGTGGCTCTGATTATATCATTGCCCATATACTTACCGCCATCGAATTCATTCGTGTAGTAATCGTCGTATGATGTATCGTCATCATCGTTACTACTTGGGCCATATCCACCGTACCATGCTTCCATAATACGACTATAACAGAAATTTTATGTTAGGTCAAGATGTTTAGAATTCGAATACTAACTTGACAGTCTCGGCTTTTGATCCATCTCGTTTGATTGGTTCTAAGTTCTCATAATAAAGAACCTCACCACTGTCAACAACAAACTCGCCAGGATACTTAGCTGATAGCAGTTCTAATGTCGACGACGAACTCAATCCACGAATAATTTCATTTCCGTCTGGGTCTAAGTTAAACTGTCCAGCCTTGTTACTGATAAACAAGACGTCATCGTCTGTGCCAGGGTTAATCTCGATGTGATGAAGGAACCCAGTACCTTGGAATAGTGGAACCACTGTGTCTTGGGTAATCGCTTCGTCATTAATAAAGCTTTGTCCGCCTAGTGTATAGTCACCAATCAGTCTTGTCAACTGTAATGATCTATCAAATGTAGATGTCGCTCTGTCGTTAACAGTTGCACTAGTAACAGTTGCAGTTGCACTTGAATTAGCTCCAACAATAGTATCGCCGTTAGCCCATGTTCCAATAGCACCAGTAATAGTTACTGTTGACGATGTGACACCTTTAACTTTAGCTGATGATGAGAAGTTAAGTAGTGAAACAGTTGAGTTTGAAAATGCTACTGTTGTATTGTCGTCTGTGCTAAACGAATAAGCATTAGTAACAGTGTTAACCGTACTAACGAACTTCGCAGAACCGTTTGTCATTAGAATATAATCACCCACATCGAGGCTCTTATCGAATTCTGTTTCTTCGTCGTTAGCTAAAGAGACTTGGAATTGAGCATTCGATCCACCTGCCGCTGCTGTTGGGTTAACAGATACTGTTGGAGGAGTTACATAGTTGCTACCTTGTGATAGAACTGTAATAGATGTAATTACTCCGCTAACGTCGTTAGCAAATACTGCTGTTGCGCCTGAGCCGCCTGTTCCTGTATTATCAAATACTAA
>PAVO01000031.1 GCA_002713215.1 Crocinitomicaceae bacterium | reverse complement strand
GAGGTTAAAGGCCAATGGGACGGTAATAGATAGAGAGGAATACTATCCATTTGGAGACAGTAGTCTACGAACCTTTGAAAAGAAGAGGTATCGGTATGTAGGAAAGGAAAAGGATTTGGAATCAGGTTTATACTATTATGGAGCGAGGTATTACGCAGCCTGGACTTGTCGATTTATTAGTGTGGATCCACTGGCAGATAAATTTACAGATTTAACCCCCTACAACTATGCAGGAGATAAACCAATCAATAAAGTAGACATTGATGGACTGCAGGAAGACAAGAGACAGCCAACTCCAAGTGGTGATTCTGGAGGCGATGGTTCAAAAGGTACTGGCTCAGGAGGTTCGGAAGTAAATGCCATTAGAGTCGAGGTGCATCTGGTTAAAAAAGGGGAAAGTGTTTGGGAAATAGCAGAAAAATCGGCGGGTTTAAATGCTTCTAATGCGAGAATCAATAAAATGAAAGACCAAATTATTGAGATGAATCGTTTAGGTAAAGATGGTCAAATCCAACCTGGGGATAATTTAATAGTACCAGAATCGCCATTGACAAGGCTAAACAGATCTCGTGCAAGTTCACAAAATCAGGAACGATCGGAATATGTGACGAAATTAGAAGACCCGTTATACTATTCATTTGCAGATGGAAGTTTATCAGGTGGTTCAACAAACCTTGATACGCTTACTGTAGAACCACCCACTTTTGTTGGGGGCACCGACCCTGTAGACCTAGGCACGTCGAAAAACCCGGCTACCGACATCATTAACAGATTAGCACAGATAGTTTATTCTGGAGGGACCTTAGATGATTTAATAAAACCTGGATCTGAGATAGATGAAAGTTTGATTGATGACATAGGAGAAGCATTAGGTGGTAGTTATTATGGAACTGATGAGGCGTATGCTGGCTCCTATGCTGGAAGCTCTGTTAAACTAGTAACTTATAAAACAAATACAAGTACATTTTCATATTTACGTCCAAAAACATACGCATTAGATAACTTAAACCCCAGGTTAAATCAATTTAAACATAGGTACGCAATTCAAGCCTTTAACACAGAGGATAAAATCATGTTTGAATTAAGATTTAAAGATAAAGCGGCTCGAAAAAAAGCTATACTTCAATTAACTTCTTCACAATGAAAATAAAACTAATTTTAATTCAATTTGGCTGGATCGTTTCTTCCTGTTTTCCAATTTCTAATAACTCGAAAATTACCTTGGACGAAGTTCTTTCTGTTGATTGTGATGGGGAAGGTTTAACATTACCAAGTGAGAATTTATTTTCATCAGAAGAATTTACAAAATATTCAACTAGATTTTATCATAGCGCAGATGATTTTCAGACATACTTTGATACTACAAAGCAGGATATACAAGAATTAATCAAAATACAACGAGAATTTGAAAGAATTAAAGACCAAAAAACATACAAGGATGATATAGGGAGTAAACCATTTAGTTTCAATTCTGGTGGAATTAGAAACGTACGACCTGATGATTTTAATTCGGAAGATTCTACTGCTTATTATATTTTTCAATGTCACCCTTTGGTATACAAGGAATACGAACACAGACTTTTTATCATATATAATTCAAATGGAAAAAACTTCTACATGATAAATCTGTACCTCAAAAACGAAAATATTATTAAGTGCTACAAAAGTGAAGGAATTAGGTTTGGTAAGTTAGATTTTAAAAATATAGGTGATAATTTATAAGGCAAATTTTCCATCTAGGAATTGAGATAAATGAACGGTGTTTGGAGGCCAGGATCTTTTAATCACCATTTTACACTAAATCCACTTAAAATGAAGTATTATGGTAAAAGTCAATAATAATATTTAATGCTTTTTTGGAATCCACTTTCCAACGTAAGGTTTGGAAGGTTGTCAATCCCTTGCTTGATAAACTTAATCAATCTAGGTTTTCAACCGACAGTTTTGTTGGCAAGGGGCTGGGAATAGATGTTTTTTTAAAACTAAAAGATAATGATTTCATATTGTACCTTTCAATACAAAGCGATAGCTTATTTATTGGAAATTATTCTGTTATTCAGGGGTTAGGTGAAAAGGGCAAGCTGGTAGAAGAAGAGCTTGTTTTTGATAAACAGGAACTGTCTGATTACAACCATAAAAGCCGAATGGGGTTTTTTAGAAGAAAGGTTGTTTCCAGAAGAGAGTTAAGAGGGGAGGGGTTAATCAGTCAATAACAGGGTCTTGAGCCTTGCTCTAGCCTTTCAGTAATTAAACCGAACCCTAAAATGGTGATACAAGACTCAATATGTGTGGAGCTTATGTCTAAAGATAGCATAATGTTGAGATATAGATAATGTTCATTAAAGATGCCTTTAAGTGTACCAAACCTGTGCAAAAGAAGCGATACCGATACGTAGGCAAGGAAAAGGATTTGACCTCGGTGACACAGTTAGGATGGGTGATGTTATAATGGAATCAGGAAATACAGGAAACAGTACTGGACCACATTTACATTATGAGGTAATTCAAACAGAGCATCAACCCACAGATGCTGCATTTTTTGGAAATTTAGATATAAGGTATGCTCCTACCGCACTTTCAGATTTAATACAGAGACAATGATAAAAGCATGCGTAAAGCTATTATTGCTATCAACTTTCACTTTCACTATTACAATGTGTAATAATGACGAGCCAGAAGCTAAATTAGTAACGATTAGAAATGATTCACTAGTATTAGAGTTAGTTCAAAGGGAGGTTCTTTTGGAAGTTTTAGAACAAGGGCTATTTGAATCAAAAAAAACATTGGTTGAAAGGGTCAATAGATTTGACAAAAACAAGTCTGATACTTTAATAACATTCTCAAGCCTAAAAGACACTGTAAGCATACTTAAAGCAAACGGCAACCTTATACTTATTAAATTTTATGTTTCTGATCCAAGAGTTAAAATTGGGTTTTTAAAGATTGGTTCTAAGCTTGAGTTAAATAAGGACATGGTTCCAAACGATTTTACCGGACATGTGTTATTTTCAGGCACTGAGGGCCTTAATGTTTTTAACTTAACTGTAGGGAATGGAGATCTTAAAAAAATTAAATACCAATTGGATTATTTGGATTAACGTATTCATGGAGGCAAACCATTAATACAGGCTACTAGGGCTAAAAGCTGCTCTTGATTTTACTCATGGTGAATCCCGTCCATTAACGTGGCCACTGATGAAGTCAAGTGAACTTTGGTTAAAATAGTTATGGAATGAATGATTATAAGTTATGTATTTTAATTTTTACTCTGTTAATCGGTGGATGCGATTATTGTGATGATAGGCTTGTGGTTAATAATGAATACAATTATGCTATAGCGGTTGAGTATTATTCTGACAGGATACCAACTAATTCAAAACGTATTTAGATGAAAACATTTTTTTACTTAGCGCTTGCAAACATTGGAGTATTTTTTGCCTCATTACATGAAAGTCTATATGCGCAAAAATGTGATATGGTTTATGGAAATTATAAGGCAGTTAGTTATTGTGAAGAATTATACCCAGAAATGATCAATGCTGAAGCTAATAAGTTCATTAATCAAAAAATTGGTATTTCTCAGGATACGGTTGAAGGCCAAAGAATCCAAAAGATTAGAAAATCCATAGAAAATAATTATCCAAATGTCAATAAAGCTTTTCTTTGGACAATTACTGAAAAGTCTATAACATATAGTTCCAAGACACTTTCCGAAGACACCATTTTTCAAATTAAGGCCTTCAATGATGAGATATGGGTTGGGTTTCTAATTTTATTCTCAAGTTCAAGTGATGATGCCATTATATTGTTGGATCACGATTTTCAATCTGAAGATCATTTTTCCTTTTATGGAAAACTTGAGATTTCCAATTCTGAGGTATATGCATTTGAGTACATCTCAATTTCCGATGGGATGCAATCCTATTATCTATACGAATCTGAATTTAGACAACTATATAAGGCAAGTCCTGGATATAATTCTTGTGATTTAGACCTCTCCTCAATTAACCTAAAAAATGGAAAGATTAACTGTGAATTAGAAAGTAAGAAAATTGGTTTGAAATTGACTTTAGTGAATAAGCCATAAAAAGCTTAAGCATTATTATATGCTTCAGCTTTTTATTTACTAAAATGATTAGACTTCTTACATAATTTGGATTGTTTGTTTGCGCATACTTCATTATCAAGACAGGAATTGGGCTCCTAATCAAGGAGTTATAAAGTTGGCAGGGGCCTTAAACAATCAAATAATAACCAAAATTAAAAACCAAGAAAGTTACATAGCCCATAAACCCTGGGTACGTATCCTTCAAAACTAATTACGATTTAAAGAATCATAACCATCAATGTATTAAACATAAAAACAACATTTTTGCCCTATGAAAGGCAAAGTTCTTTTTATTGATTCTGTTCACCCAGTTCTTAAGGAAGAGCTCGAAAGTGATGGTTGGAAATGCGATTGGCATGTACATAAATCGAAGGCAGAAATTGAGGCCGAAATTGGTGAGTACGATGGAATTGTAATCCGTTCAAAATTTACTATGGACAGGCAAATGATTGACTTATCAATGAATTTGAAATTTATTGCACGGTCGGGAGCCGGATTGGAGAATATTGATGTTGAATACGCTGAGAAGAAAGGTATTCTTATTATCAATTCGCCAGAAGGAAATCAGGATGCCGTTGGAGAACAGGCACTCGGTATGCTGTTGAGCCTGTTTCAAAAGTTGAACAAAGCAGATAGCGAAGTTCGAAGTGGAGTTTGGGACCGCGAGGGGAACCGTGGAATAGAACTCAAGGGAAAAGCCGTTGGTATTGTCGGATTTGGGCACATGGGGAGCGCTTTTGCGCAACGACTTAAGGGATTTGAATGTGAAGTATTGGCCTACGACAAATACAAAAAAGGTTTCTCAAATGAGTGGGTGAAAGAGGTAGAGCTTAAAGAACTTCAGGCTCAATCGGACGTAATTAGTTTCCATGTTCCATTAACCGAGGAGACCCACTATTACTTTAATGCAGATTTTATTTCAAAGTGCAGGAAGCCGGTTTATTTGATTAATACTGCACGGGGGAAGGTGGTTAATACTGAAGATTTGGTTGAGGGACTAAAAAACAATCAAGTTCTCGGTGCGTGCCTGGACGTGTTGGAGTATGAGAGTGCTGCATTCGATAATGAGGGTGTGGCTAACTCTTCGGAAGCCCTCACTTATTTACTTAAGTCTGATAAAGTTATTTTGTCTCCACATGTTGCCGGTTGGACCAAAGAGAGTTACGTGAAGCTAAGTTTGTTTTTGCTTGAAAAAATCAGGGCCAATTTTAGCTGATCCGTTCAATTCGAATGCGATGGTACCGTTGCAGAACAATGGGATAAAAGTTTCCAAACCCGTTAATTATTAGGGTAAAGAAGGCCATTAACCAAAACTGCTTAACCACCATTATTCCAAACACCAGCATTAGCAATACAAACCCACCCAAATGTCCAAACTCGGATTGATGGGATTGGTAAATGAAATTTGTAAGCCCAGAACGGGTTCCATTAAAATATTTTTTGCGATTCTTTTTGCTTCCCCAGAAAAACAGAAGTAATAAATACCTGAAGTAGGATACGCCAAGAATTCGATAAACCGATTTTAGCTGATCGGCATTTTTAATGGTAAAATAAGAAGCAGGAAGAAGTTTACTCGTTGGTAAAACGAATCCGACAAAGGCAAAAATTCCAATGCCATATATATTGGCTAAAAAAGCCACCACCAATGATTCACCGACTTTAAAATCATAGTTATAAGTCCGTATAATATCCAGGGTCAGGTCTATGAAGAAGTATGCTATTACCATAGAGAGGCACACAAATACAACCCTTTTGATTAGCACGGTTATTTCAATTTAAGCTTGGTTCCGGCTTTAGGCTCTTGTCCCTTTTCCAACCCGTTTCGTTTGGCCAATTTCTTCAGTTTAATACCATACATCTGGCTAATTTTCCAAAGCGATTCCCCTTTTTTAACAATATGGTACTTCCCGCCGCCTTTGAATTTATTTCTTTTTGGTTGTAGGTATATGGGGGTTCCGACGGGAATTTTAGTGTCTCGTTTTACATCGTTGTAATTCAATATTTGCCAATGCCCCAGGTCGTATCGATCAGCAATTTTTTTGGGAGTATCTCCTGGCTGGCTATACACAAACTTGATTTTGTTTTTCGAGATTCTGATTTTAGTGTCCTTTGGAGTAGAAGGTTGGCCTCCACTTTTAGAAATAGGCTCACTTTGGAAAGTTGAGTTTTGGCCCTTGGTACTGGCCCCCAGTTTTTTAACATCCGACTTGGTCATTTTATCGAATCGGGCCAGGTTGTTTTTTTCAATTATACCAATAAGAAGAGCCGGGTATTTTGGATTGGTGGCATATCCTGCTTTTTTTAACCCTTTTGCCCATCCCTTATAATCGGTTCTTTTCAGGTCGAATAGAAATGAATAACGCTGATTTCTTTTTAAAAAATTAGAATGGTCCACGTAGGAATCATAGACAGAATTATAGACTCGAAAGCATTCATGTTTGGCGTCATCGTCCATGTAGAACCTTTTTCCCTTCCACTTGCTGTGGCATTTTATACCAAAGTGGTTCCTTGCCTTCTTGGCCAATTGTGAATTGCCATAATCACTTTCAAGCATTCCCTGGGCAAGGGTAATACTTGCAGGAACGCCACTTCGAATCATTTCATTTACCGCATCCTGGTCAAACTTTTCGATGTATTGTTTTGGGGTCTGTCGAGTTTGAGCATTACTAAATACCGCAATAAAGACAAACAGGTTGAGTAGTGTATTTCGCAATAGGCTCATGCTCAAACGAGTGGATAAACAAAGTTATCCCCCAGCAATGGGCAGGCCAAACAGATTAACTGCTATTGCAAACATCGGGATGTTAGCTCATGAGCAAACGGAAACAGAATTTTAATTACGATATCCGCATCGCAATACTCAACACAATCAACTACAAATCGAAATAATCTTTGAACCCAGCCAAAACGTTGCTTACAGCCAGTGCAGAAAGGATTAACCCCATAACTTTACTAATAACGCTTGCACCGCTGTTGCCAATAACCCTATGAATTTTTGACGCCAAAAGAATAAGGATAAGCGTAATGCTCAGAACACCAAACATGACCAGGGTTGACTCAAATTGTTCGAACAGGCTATGGTCCGAATTTTTTGTAATCATTACCGCCGTCAGCATTGCTCCTGGGCTGGCAATGGAAGGTATGGCAATAGGAAAAATGGCCGTTTCGTTTACGTTTTTTACCATTTTGATTTCCTCGTCGGGTTTACTTTCTCCAAAAATCATGGTGAGTGCAAACAAGAAAAGAACAATTCCACCGGCAATTTGAAAAGCCGAGAGCGGAATTTCTATAGCGTCTAAAATGATTTCACCAGTGAAAATAAAGAAGACCAATACCAATGCTGCAACCAACACGGCCTTGAGTGCAACTTTTCTTTTCTCAACATCTTCAAATCCGGTTGTTGCAGCAATAAATACGGGAACAGTTCCTATGGGATCTATAACCGCAAAAAAGAATATAAACGTTGATACTAAATCTTCCATCATAAGCCAGGCAGTCTAAATGAGCACAGCGGTAAAACTAAAATACAGTTTCAAGTTGGTTTCAAAAATTTAATTTAATTCCGAGTCGATCCTTCATCCCTTGATTGCCCTGCAGGCCACCCGTATGGAGTGCCATAATTTTAGTACCGGGTTTAAAGTAACCTTGTTTGATAAGATCGAACAAACCAAAAAACATCTTTCCTGTGTAAACCAGATCCAGGGCAAGATTATATTCTACATAAAACCGATTAACAAAGTCTACCAATTCCGATTTTACTTTACCATAGCCACCAAAATGGTAATCGGTCTGTAATTCTAAACGACCTAATATTTTTTCTTTTTCAGTTTCTACCTTATTCGACGCGTCAAGCAATTGCCTGGCATTGGATGCAATAAACTCTCCTCCTTTAAGCGCTGGAAATCCCATGACCTTTTGGTTCTTATGCGAAGAGAGAAGTAACCCCGTTAAAGTGGTTCCCGTTCCACATGCCGTAGTCACAATATCAAAATCATTGGAGTTCTCTTCTACTATTTCTGCACAACCCAATACTCCCTTATAGTTGGCTCCGCCCTCAGGAACTAAATAGAATTGGCCATACAGTTTATGAAGTTTTTCAATGAACCCAGCCTCTTCCTTTTGCCGGTAGTCTTCTCGATTCACGTAATGAATTTTCATTCCATGCTCCATCGCCAGTGAAAGGGTAGCATTAAGTACCTTATTCTTTTCTCCACGTATAATCCCAATGCTTTTTATCCCTGCAGCGCTGCACGCCGCTGCAGTTGCAGCTATATGGTTCGAATAGGCACCTCCAAAGGTGAGTAGAGTTGGTTCTTTTTGTTCTCGTGCTTGTTGGATGTTGTATTTCAACTTCCGCCATTTGTTGCCGGAGATTTCAGGGTGAATTAAATCGTCCCGTTTAACCCATAGCTCAACCTTATGATTATCCATAAAAGGGCTATTAAGCTGTTCGAGGGGTGAAGGAAGATTCAGTTTCATAAAACAAAAAAGCCGTCCAAAATTAATCAGACGGCTTTCAATAATGTGAATTCTATTTCTAGTTTATAGGGTAGTATATTTCAGTAATATACTTATTAGGATCTGGCTCATTTCCGGGATCAGTAACATATACTTCCCATGGAGGCCCGACTATTTCTTTACCGTTAGCTTCAGCGTAATCGGCTACTGCATTATGAGCAACTTCTCCCTGATCATAGGGGCCCATATAAACCAGCTTTAAAGCATTTCCGGCGTACAGAGTCTTACTTTCAATGGCATCAGTACCTTTAATTGCTTCAGCCAAAGGAATTCCGGCTTCTACACGTGTAGCCTTGCCATCCCAGGAATGATAAATTGCAAAAGGCGCACCAGCTGATTCAACCTGATTCTCACCGCAATGTCCCATAATGGCACCGTACATTTTACCCAATGACTCACTAATCATTTCTACAGTACAACTATCTGTCATCGAAAGGTAAGGAATAGCTTCAACAACTACTTCTTCAACGACAAAATCATTAGATGGACCTTCAGGCTTTTTAGACTCGCAATAGGCTTTCAGTTTTGCTAACCCTTCTTCGAAATCAGGGCCAATCCAGGCATCCATCTGACTTCCCATAGGGCGCATTAGAAAGGGCAGGCCACCTTCGTCCCACCAGTTTACTACTGTATTTCCTCCTTCATCAGCGCTTAGGTTAAACCCACCTTTTGAACCCATTTCCCAGGGTTTTATAAAAGCTAAGTCATAGTTAACCGATTCATTCCCATTTTGGCCGGTAACCGTCATACTACCTTCACCAATCTGGCTTTCATTATCTGGAGGAAGGCTTGTTACCCACGACATTTTAGCACCTTCGCCCATTTCAGGACCTTCATAGGTGTATTTTGCCTCAGGATCTTTTGCCTTCCAGGGGCTCCAATTTTCCCATTCTTTGAAGTTGGCAATGCTACTCATTACAACTTCACCGGAGGCATTTATAGTAATAGATCGCTCAACTCGATACGTGTCGGGAAGAGTCATTAGGTATACAGCACCAAGAACAACCACTAGGGCTACAATACCAAGAATAATTTTTAAAACTTTCATAAGCAATTAATTAGGGTTAAAAAACAGGATTTAAAAGTAGAAAAAATTTCCACTTTCCAAATTATGTCATCTGTGAAATAAATTCTTTTACGGTGAGTAGAAAGTTTTCCTTGAAAATTTTGACCGCTATTGCCAGCAAAATAATTCCGAAAACCCGGCGAAGCACCAAAAAACCACCATTCCCAATTTTCTTTTCCAGAAAGTTGGTCGACTTAAGAACGGCGTAAATAATCAGCAGGTTGGCGATGATCCCAACCAGAATGTTTTCGATACTATAAACAGCGCGAAGAGAAAGAATTGTAGTTAATGTTCCTGCCCCTGCAATCAGCGGAAATGCTAGTGGAACAATGGAGCCAATACCCTTTGAAGTTGGGTCGGATTTAAAGAGAGTTATTCCCAGGATCATTTCTACCGCTATAAAAAACATAATTATAGCCCCGGCAATGGCAAACGAAGCCTGATCCAGCCCAAAGAGGTGAAGTATGCTTGCCCCAACGTATAAGAAGACAATCATTAATACACCGGAGATTACGGTTGCTTTTAGGGAATGGATTTTTCCTTCCTTTTTTCTTAAATCAATAACGATAGGAATGGATCCTACAATGTCAATCACGGAAAACAAGATGATAGTTACCGATAAAATGTCTTTGATATTCATGATAAGCAGTTTGCAATGCAAAGGTTAATTTTCTTGGGCAATTACAAGGTTAAAAGAGGGGTAAATTAATTGTGATTTTTCGGTAGAGAAATCTAATTGCAGGCTCAGTTATAACTGAAACAATAGAGTAATTTTGCCGCCGATGGATGGGTTTGATCAGTTTAGTAAATTAGATCCGGAGGATTACTACAAACATCCTGATGGATTCCTGGTTTTTACAGAAAAGTATCACTTGAAGAGAGGGTATTGTTGTAAAAACGCTTGCAAGCACTGCCCATATGGTTTTAACGATAAAAAGAAAAAGAATGACTTTCGCGGAGGATATAAAACAGGGAATTCCTGAAGTATTACCAGAACCAAAAGCTTACGAAGAGGATATAAATCATGCTCCGATTCGTAAGGATATTCTTTCTCCTAAGGAAAAGAAACTGGCAGTTGAAAACGCGCTTCGCTACTTCGATAAAAAACACCATGCTACTTTAGCTCCCGAATTTGCGAAAGAACTTGAAGATTATGGGCGTATATATATGTACCGCCTCAGACCCGATTATAAGATAACAGCCAGAAGCATCAATGATTTTCCTTTTCGTTCGATTCAGGCGGGTGCAATTATGCTCATGCTTAGCAATAACCTGGATTATGCAGTTGCTCAGCACCCTCATGAATTAATTACCTATGGGGGTAATGGAGCAGTGTTTCAAAACTGGGCACAGTATCGCCTGGCTATAAAATACCTGAGCGAAATGACCGACGAACAAACATTGGTAATGTATTCGGGCCACTCCATGGGTTTATTTCCTTCACATAAGGATGCACCTAGGGTGGTAGTAACCAATGGAATGATGATACCCAATTATTCGAAACCAGACGATTGGGAAAAGTTTAATGCTTTGGGTGTAACTCAATACGGGCAAATGACAGCAGGGTCGTTCATGTACATTGGACCCCAGGGAATTGTACACGGAACAACCATCACGGTTTTAAATGCCGGACGAATGATATCGCAACAGGGCGAAGGATTGGAAGGCAAATTATTTTTAACAGCAGGTCTTGGAGGAATGAGTGGAGCTCAGCCCAAGGCAGGAAATATTGCGGGCTGCGTTACAGTTTGTGCGGAGGTCAACCCCAAGGCAGTTCATACCCGTCATTCACAAGGTTGGGTAGATGAGGTGGTTGATAATCTTGATGATTTAGCAGCACGTGTTACCCAGGCAAAAAACAATAAAGAGGTAGTTTCAATTGCCTACCAGGGAAATGTGGTTGAAGTGTGGGAACGATTTGCAGAGGACAACATAAAAGTTGACCTGGGTTCAGATCAAACCTCCTTGCACAATCCATGGGCCGGGGGATATTATCCTATAGGGCATTCATTGGAAGAGTCGAACGACATGATGGCTAAACAACCGGAGTTGTTTAAAGAAAAAGTTCAGGAAACATTGAGAAGGCACGTTGAAGCGGTTAATAAATGTGTTGCCAATGGAACTTATTTCTTTGATTATGGAAATGCATTTTTATTGGAGTCGAGTAGGGCTGGGGCTGATATTTTAAAAGAAGATGGAGGTTTTAAATATCCGTCGTATGTTCAGGATATAATGGGCCCCATGTGTTTCGATTATGGTTTTGGGCCATTCCGCTGGGTTTGCGCTTCAAGTGAGGCCAAAGATTTGGAAACCGCCGATCGAATTGCTTGCGAGGTATTGGAAGAATTGAAGAAGAATTCTCCCGAAGAGATTCAGCAGCAGATGGCCGATAACATTCGATGGATAAAAGGGGCACAGGAGAATAAATTGGTGGTTGGCTCACAAGCCAGAATATTGTATGCCGATGCAGAAGGAAGAATGAAAATTGCTGAGGCTTTTAATAAGGCCATTGAAGCTGGTGAGATTAGTGGTCCGGTTGTGTTGGGTCGTGATCACCACGATGTATCAGGGACGGATTCACCGTTTAGAGAGACGAGTAACATATATGATGGCTCTCAATTTACAGCTGACATGGCTGTACAGAATTTTGTTGGCGATGGCTTTCGTGGAGCTACTTGGATCTCACTCCACAATGGTGGAGGTGTTGGTTGGGGAGAAGTAATGAATGGTGGATTTGGAATGGTGTTGGATGGTACTCCTGAAGCCGATCGACGACTGAAAATGATGTTGCACTGGGATGTAAACAACGGAATTGCCAGAAGAAGCTGGGCACGAAATAAGCCGGCCATGTTCGCCATTAAACGAGCAATGGAACAAGAGCCTAAGCTTAAGGTTACTATTCCTAATTTGGTGGATGAGGAATTGTTAAATGGATTAGGTTTCTACGATTAGAAACCTAACCTGGGTTAATTCTTTTTCATATTTTGCTAAAATATTAGTCGCAAAACTCAACGGTCATGAAATATTTTACTTCAATTTCAATTCTTCTCTTTCTATCTTTTTTAAGCGTTGCTCAAGAAACTTCAGAATTGGTTACGCTAAAATGGGGTGAAAAGGAAGAAGAAAAGAAAGACGAGCCGTCAAAGCCCGGAAGACATGAAATAGGTAACTACTTTTATGATTTTGGTGAAGACAACCTTACATTAAGAATTACAAAGTTTGATAGTGATTCAAAGGTTGTTGGTAAGGCCAAACTCTCAATTGAGCATAATCTCTTTAAAGGTAAGGTTTACTATACAGGTTATGAGAAAATCAACGACCGTTACTGGATTACAACAAAGATCAAAGACAAAGAGAATTTTAAATTCCATTTTATTATCCAGGAACTCGATATAGAAAACCTGGAATGGATGGATGAACCTCGTGAATTTGTGTCCATTAATTTTTTAAGGTATGGGTATTGGGAGCGACTTACTTTCACTCAGAATGACAGTAGTGATTTCTTTATGGTTGACTATCATGATGCTGTTGTAAATGAGAATCGTGAGGTAACAGACTACATTCATATTGCAAGATTGTATTCTAGTGAATGGGAGCAACTGGATGAAGTAAGAACACAGTTGTCAAAAGTAGATGCTCGTAGATGTGATAACTTTTTTCTATTAACAGAATCGAATAAGATTTTAGCCTATCAAGCTGTATATGGTTCAGATTTTTTTGACGAATATGATATGTACAATGCCATTTCAAAACGTTCCTATAAATTATTGACTCCACCATTAAAAATGGAATTTGAAAAATTGATGATTCTTGAAAAAAAGAAATATGTAGAACCATTTATTGCTTACATAGCGGAAGAAAAGGATAATGTAATAAGTGTAAAAGGACTTTATAACGAAGATGACGATGTTGTTGCAGAGGGTGTTGCTTTTAAGAGCATTGATTTCGCAACAGGAAAAGAAACCCTGATTTTGAATGAATTTGATCCGGTTGATCCGGTACCTGAAGAACCACTTTATGACCCAAATCTCTTAAGGTTTATCAATGGTACTTTCTACGAAACAGAAAGTGGATACTATTTTGTGACTCATAAAATGACTCGCAAGAAAGGAAGGTACAGATATCCTGGTTCAGACACTAAGGTGACGGCATTTTATACCGTTATGGAAGGCATATACATATTCTATTATGACATTTCGGGGAAGGAAATATGGAAGAAAAAGATACCCTATCTTCAATTTTTCCCCAAAGGAACGACTTCCAGTTCCAATGAATTTGCAGCCTACTTGAATGAAGATAACCTCTATTTGATTTATGATGGATACAACCCTCAAGATGATAGTGAAAAAGACTTGAAATTGAATAAAATGCTGTTCGCAAAGAAGAGAATTTTGATGTGTGGGGTAATTGAGCCCGATGGTGAAATAAACTCGGACCGTATATTTAGGGACGAAGAGTCAGAATACAATACCCACTTCTATTTTTATGATTGGCTCGAAGATAGCCCAGGTTTTAAGATTCGATATTATGAGAGGAATAAACCTAAATACGGTTACCTTTATTTTAACGATTTGTAATACCCTTTAACTTATCAAAATACCATACTTTACTAGCAATCCTTGAATTCCATCTGAGCTAAAATGAGCATTTTGTAGTGGATTTATTTCAGGATCCAGGGATAAGTTCCTGACTCCTCTGAAATCAGCACCATTTAAGGTCGTATAACTAAATACCGCACCCGAAAAATCACTTCCGGTAAAATTAGCTGAACTAAGGTCGGCTTCTGTAAAGTCTACCTCCAAAAGCCTGCAATTTTGGAATACCCCATCTTTAATCTGGAGCTGGTAAAACGAAGAGTAGTCCAGTTGACACGAATAAAACTGAAAGCTTAACAGAAAAGTATGGCATTCATCAAACCGCAAGCCGATCATTTTACAATCGTTAAATTGAATGTTTCGAAACGCAGTATGGTTAATACGGGTCATACTAAAATTACAGGAGTGGAATTCACAATCTGTAAATTGAACATTAGATAGGTCTACGTTTGAGAAGTTGCAGCTATTGAATTTGCAACTATCAATCTCCTTATAGCCCAAACCTGTTTCTGAAAAATTTTGATGTTCGAATACGGTATCTTGAACGTACGATTCCATAGTATTGAATAAGGCCGAAAGGTACAACGCCATTCCAAATTGTTGGGATCATGGCTTATTAGGATTCAAAAAGTAACTTTACTCCTCAAGCTCTTCATTATACTTATTAATAAATCGGAGCAGGCCTTTGAATCCAGTTTTATAGTCTTTGTCCAACTCCTTGTTTAGAATGCGAGTTTTAAGTCTTGGTGTAGCTGAAAACAGCTCCGCAAGGTCATTACGTTGTTTTTTAATTCCCTTATAAATGCATAGAAAATTTTCACCATCGTTTGACAAGATCCATTTACTGTGATAAAAATAGTTTACCCCATCACTGCTTGAGCTTTTATGGAAGTATAAGGACATTGGTCCCACTATGCTTACCTGGGCAAAGTCAATTTCATACTTTCCTTGAACCTGGTTTATCTTGATGTTTTTCACTATACCAAAACTATCCTCACCCATTACAAAGGATGAGGCCTCTGTGGTAGTTAGCTTTTCAGGACTTGAATCCATTGTTTTTTTAAACTGAAGATAACTTGCCCAGCTACCGGTAGCAGAGAAAATGGCGGGTTTGTGTCTTAGCAATCCGTCAACACGAGAACCATCGTAGGTATAATAGTGCCCTTTAATGAATGGACGCTTGTCACGATCTTTTTTTAGGCCCACACCAAGAAGGGTCGTCGAGCAAAGAACAATCAACAGTACTATAGGTTTAAGAGAATAAGACATAAAAAAGCTTTAACTGAGGGGTAAAAATAAGTTACTTATTTCCACTTAGCTATAAACACCCTGAATTCCTGTTTCATGATATTATAGGTTTTTGCAAAACCTTCCATGTTGTTTCTTAGCTTCGTGTGATCGTCAAAATGAACATGGTCAATAGCAACGGGATGATCCTTGGCAAATACGGCCAACTCGTGTTCCTTTTTATTTATGTCGTGAGTAAACTGATCAATATTTTGATTTTGAAGTATAAATTGATTTTGGAAATGCTCTACCTCACGCATCAATTCCGGTTCATCATGCATAATCACAACTTCCTCAAGCCTATTCGTAAGAAAATTTAGTTCGTCTTTGCAAAACAGTAATTCCCTCTTCCACATTTCGTGTTCAAAATGCAGGTCTCCTATAAAAATTGCTTTTTCTTTCATCTCGTTTAAGTTTATACCTCAAAGATAAAGGAGAGATGGGGGACATTTTGTGATGTATGTCCAGTTAAAAACTGATATAGGTTTTAAATTAGAAAATATCAGTCCAACTCTTGGTATTTGATGAAAGTGGGTTGCAATTATATTTCTCCGGATCTTAGTTTGGCTCCCGTTTGTTTTGCCAGCTGATCATAAATGCGTTTCATTGACTTATCAACGACTTTATCGGTTAAGGTTTTGTTTTCGTCCCTGAATTCGAAACTAAGGGCATAACTTTTCTTGCCTTTTTCCAATCCTTTACCCTCGTATACATCGAATATACCAACGTTCTTTAAGAGCTGTCTCTCACTTTTTAGCGCTATGGTTCTCAACGCTTCAAACTGAACGTTTTCATCAACCAACAAAGCTAAATCTCTACTTACAGAAGGATATTTGGGTATTTCTTTATGTTTAACCTTGCTTCGGGTCAGCAATTCAAATACATTATTCCAACTGATGTCGGCAAAATAAACGGCTTGTTTAATACCAAACTGGTTGAGTAAACGAGAAGAGACTTCTCCCATAGTTACCACTTTTAGTTTTTGAATTGAAAGCTGAATACCATAGGCAAGCTCATCCGTTGAAATCGATTTGGATTGAACACTTTTAGCGTTGATTCCAAGTTTGTTGAATAAACCTTCTACCAGCCCTTTTAGGTCAAAAAAGAATTCGTCCCGATCACCGGAGTTCCAGTTTTGGGCAGATTTTTTTCCAGTAACAAAAATGGAAATGTGTTCTTGTTCCTGATTTCCATCACCGTATTGGTTATAGGTTTTACCGAATTCAAAAAGTTTTAAATCCGGCTCGTTTCTATTTTGATTGTATGCCACAGCTTCCAATCCGGAGTATAACATGGACTGTCGCATTACTTCCAGGTCGGTGCTCAAAGGGTTTAAGATTTCTACCGAACTATTTTGCGATTCAGGATAATATTCAGCTTTAGTAAGTGAATTGGCCATCATCTCATTGAGTCCGTTGTCAGCTAAAAAGTTGAGTGCAATGGCCCTCATCTTTTCAGGTTGTGGTCTTGGTGATGGAGTTAATGAGAAGAACATTTTTTCAGGTTCCTCAACCTCATTGTAGCCATATACCCTTAGAATCTCCTCAATAATGTCAGCTTCACGCTGTACATCTACTCGAAACGGAGGAACGTAGAGCTCCAATCCTTGTTCAGATTCTGATTTAATTTCAATCTGTAGATCTGTCAGTATTGATTTAATTAAACTTCGGTCTATTACTTTTCCAATCAATCGGTCACAATTGGAATATTTCAGAGAGATGGAGAATCCTTCTATTGGCTTCGGATAACTTTCCAGAATATCGGAAGTGATTTTTCCTCCCGCAATTTCCTTAATTAATAGGGCAGCTCTTTTTGCAGCAAATACGGTAATTTCAGGATCAATCCCTCTTTCAAAACGAAAAGAAGCATCGGTATTAAGCCCGTGGCGTTTTGCCGTTTTACGAATGGAAACCGGATTGAAATAGGCCGATTCTAAAAATACATTCCTGGATTCATTGGAAACACCACTTTCCAGCCCCCCAAAAACACCAGCTATACACATTCCGGCGGAGGCATTGCAGATCATTAAATCTTTGTCCGATAGTTCCCGCTCGGTTTCATCCAGTGTGGTGAATTTAGTTCCCTGTTTCAACTGACCTACAACCACTTGATTACCTGAAATTTTATCTGAATCAAAGGCGTGCAAAGGCTGTCCGAGTTCATGAAGCACAAAGTTGGTGGTATCTACAATGTTGTTAATTGGTTTCAATCCAATGGAAGAAAGTCGTGTTTGTAACCATTCGGGAGAAGGAGCTACGTTAACTCCTTCAATGCAAATTCCAACATACCTTGGGCATGCATCGGTATCTTTTATGTCGATACTTATTGGGCTACTTATTTCATCGGCTTCATAACCATTAACATCAGGCAATTTAAGCTCACCGTGTTTTAGTCCAAATCGATTCAATACCGCTACCAAATCACGTGCAACACCATAATGACTCATGGCATCGGCTCTGTTCGGAGTTAATCCAATTTCGAAAACGTGGTCTTGTTCAACGTTGAAGTAGGTTGAAGCTGGTGTTCCAATTTTTGCATTGGAATCCAATACCATAATCCCATCATGGGAGGTACCCAAACCAATTTCGTCTTCTGCGCAAATCATACCCTCAGAAACTTCACCTCTGATTTTTGATTTCTTTATTTTGAAGGAACTCTGGTCTTGATCATAGAGTGTAGTGCCGACGGTGGCCACCACAACTTTTTGTCCCGTGGCTACATTGGGTGCTCCACATACAATGGGCAATACCTCTTCAGTACCAACATCTACAGTGGTTTTCCTGAGGCGGTCCGCATTGGGGTGGGGTTCGCAGCTTATAACTTCACCAATCACCAGTCCTTTGAGCCCTCCGGGAATTTGATCCACTACTTCAATGCCTTCTATTTCAAGGCCACAATCAGTAAGTAACTCACCAATTTTATCTGCAGGTAAATCAACGTCAACGTATTGTTTTAACCAGTTGTAAGAAATCTTCATAATCTGTCCCGTTTAGGAGGCCGCAAAAGTAAATATTTACTGGCAAGAGCCTAATTGTTGGTTGACTCTGGGTATGGATTGTTTCATGCGTTGAACAATTCCGTTTATAGCGAAATTCAAAATTCTATCAATTAACATGAAATAAAAGAATGAGCATGTACTGCAACCCGTTAAAAGCAATAAATAATCTAAATTCGCATTCCCACATTTAAAACTGTACAAATGAAGCGCATTGCTATCCTATTATCTCTCCTTGCCATAATTGGAATGATTGCTTTCCAATCTTGCGACAGCTCTAAATCGACAATTGTTATAGGCAATGAAGCCTGGACCCTAAATCGTGGGTTAACTTATTTGACTAAAGCGGTTCTCGAAGAAAAGGGGTTTGAGGTTAAGGTGAAAAACGATAGAATAGAAAATATCTTCAAACAAATGTCTACTGGTGCAATTGACCTATACATGGATGCCTGGGAAGATGCACACTACGTTTATATCTACGAAAGAGAAGGTTTAGAGGATTTAGGAGAAATATATCGTGGTTGCAAAATGGGAGTGGCAGTACCTTCTTATTTCGATATTGATTCTGTATCTCAAATGAAAGCAGATAGCTCCATTTATGGTAACATATTTTACGGAGTTAAACGTGATGCGGGTGTTATGATTTCTGCAATTACAGCATTTAGGAATTACGGTATGAATCCTAAAATTGTAGAAATGGAAGAGGATGAACTGCTTGAAAGAATTCAAATGATGGTGGATCAGGAAAAGACTTTTGTAACCGCCGCATGGAAACCTCACTGGAAAATAGATTATTTCGACCTTCAATTTCTTGAAGATACCAGTGCTTCTTTTGGAGAGACTGATGAAATACATGCGTATGGACGCCCTGATTTTCAATCAGATAACCCAGAAGTATCTGAAATAGTTCGTAGAATCGAATTCTCGGATGATCAAATGTCAAGTCTCCTGCTTGAGATGAAAGATGCTAAGGATGAGAAAGGATACGAAGAGGCTGTTGCTAAGTGGATGGAAGATAACCGCGGTGCCGTAAACAAATGGTTAGGCAATAAATAGCGTTACTAGGAAATCCGACTCCAATTTGGTTTTATTCTCAATAGATTTTTAAACTCTTGTAAAATAGGTGCATTAGCTGCATCCTTTAGATTAGGATCTGTAGATAACAACTCAGATGCAGCCCTCCTGGCCAGGATTAATATTTGTTGATCTTTTGCCAAATCTGCAACCCTAAGATCAAGAATACCACTTTGCTGGGTTCCCATTAAATCTCCAGGACCACGTAATCGCAAGTCTTCTTCTGCAATTTCGAATCCGTCGTTGGTTCTTACCATTATTTCCATTCTCTTTTTGCTTTCGGCGCTTAACTTATGCCCGGTCATAAGTACACAATACGATTGTTCGGCGCCACGGCCAACCCTTCCACGTAATTGATGCAATTGAGACAGCCCAAACCGTTCAGCACTTTCAATGATCATAACGCTTGCATTGGGCACGTTTACACCAACTTCGATTACCGTGGTGGCCACCAAAATGTGGGCTTCTCCTTTGGCGAACCGTTGCATTTCATATTCCTTGTCAGCGGGTTTCATTTTTCCGTGAACAATTGCCACCTGGTAATCGGGTAGGGGAAATGCCCTGGAAATACTTTCATACCCATCCAAAAGGTCTTTGTAATCTAATTTTTCACTTTCCTTTATTAGTGGGTATACAATGTAAACCTGCCTCTTTTTGGCAATTTCGTCCTTCATAAATTGAAAAACCCGAAGCCGATGCGAATCACTTCTATGGATGGTTTTTATTGATTTACGACCCGGAGGCAACTCATCAATTACCGAGACATCCAAATCACCGTACAAAGTCATCGATAAGGTCCTTGGGATGGGAGTTGCAGTCATAACCAGAACATGGGGTGGAGTTTCACTTTTCTTCCAAAGCCGGGCACGTTGTGCAACACCAAACCGATGTTGTTCATCTATTATGGCCAGGCCAATGTTCTTAAACTGAACCCTATCTTCGAGCAAAGCATGGGTGCCAATAATTATATCCAGTTCTCCCTGGATCAAATCGGTTAATACGGTTTTTCTTTCTGCTGTTTTGGAAGATCCGGTCAAAATTCCTACCCTCACCTTTGTTCCTCTCAATAAGGTTTGAAGGCTCTCAAAATGCTGCCTGGCCAAAATTTCAGTTGGAGCCATCAGTGCTGTTTGAAATCCATTGTCTAGCGCCATTAGCGCACATAAAAGGGAAACAACTGTTTTTCCACTTCCTACATCTCCCTGGAGCAGTCTGTTCATCTGAATTCCTGCTCCAAAATCTTTTCGAATTTCTTTAAGCACTCTTTTTTGTGCTCCAGTCAATTCAAAGGGCAGGTTGTTTTTGTAGAAAGAGTTGAAATGCTTACCAATATTCTCAAAAACAAACCCCTTAAACTTTGCCTTGTGTGCTAACTGTGTTCTCAGTATCTGCAATTGCAGGAAGAAGAGTTCTTCAAATTTTAAGCGAACCAATGCCTTTTGAAGCAAATCTGAGCTGGTCGGAAGATGAATTTGTCTTAGGGCTTCCTTTCTTGAAATCAGATGATTTGACTGTATGACATGCTGGTTGAGGGTTTCGGGAATTATATCAATGATTTGAGGCAATAAAGCTCGAACTAACTTCTCCAGGCCGCGGCTTGTTAACCCATAGCCCGATAGCTTTTCGGTTGTGGAATAAACCGGTTGAAGTTTGGAACTGAAATGCGTGTTCTCGGCTTCATACACCGAGATCTCAGGGTGTGCAATGTTGAATCGGTTTTTAAAAAAATTGGGCTTTCCAAATACGACGTATTCCACATCAGGCTTCAGTGTTGGTTTTATATAACTGGCACCTTTGAACCAAACGAGATCAACAGAACCCGTGGAATCGTAAAACTCGGCAACCAGTCTTTTTTGTCGTGGTTTTCCAAGCATTTCTACTTTACCGATTTTTCCGCGAATTTGAACCTGACTGTGCTCTGCATTTATTTCCCGAACGCTGTAATACTTGGACCGATCAACGTATCGAAACGGAAAATGAAACAATAGCCCTTTATACTTAAAAATTCGCAGTTCTTTTTTCAGTAGCTCTGCCCGTTTTGGTCCAACGCCTTTTAAGTACTCTATTGATGTTTCGAGTAGATTCAATTTTTCGCTATTAACTCAGTTTTTGAGTCAAAACAAAAATAGAGATGTAATCCTGAAACCGTTTTATAGGTGAAAAAGTTATTCTACAATAACCCGGTGAGTTGAGTGACCGGAACCACTTGAAAATTTAAAGAAATAAACTCCGGAGCCTAGTTCGGAAATATCAACTTCCGTAATAAAACCTGAGCCCTGATGATTCCATTTAAGATTAGAGATTTCTTCTCCTAACAGATTCAGGATTTTAAGATCCGTAACATCATGACCCGCGTCAAGCACACGGATGTTAATGATATCAGAAGCAGGATTAGGGAAAACTTTTGCAAGCTCACCATTGTCCATGTTTTCTTCAATACCAACACAACTATTTATGACAGATGTACTTTTGGTACGAGTGCAATTAGTACTTTGTTTAGTAACCGTCACTGTATAAGTTCCTGTGGTAGAAACATGAATTGATTGAGTAGTGTCATTAGTGTTCCATCGATAGCTCATGTCTTTATTAATTGAGCCTGCATCCAATTGAACATCTTTTTTGCCACAGAGGTCATATTCTTTATTTAATGAAACTTCTAACTCCTCCACTTTAGTTATAAAGGTTGAGTCCATGCTTGCACACCAAAATTTACTAGGATGGTGCTGACGGTAACGAATTGAAAAGTGATACTTTAATCTGTTTTTTCCAGTTGGCAAAGAAAACATCCTGTATCGGGCAACTTGAGGTAATGACATCCAGATGTTCCCGTCCCAATAGTTGTAGTTGAACTGAGTAGCATTTTGATCTATTGCTTGAGGCCAACCAGTAGCAGAGATTGACCCATAATAGACTTTCACCTCAGTATTGGGATCAAAACCAGATGCGTTCAGTGTTTTCTTTCCGGTACTACCAGCTAACATTGGCCCTTTTGGTATACGAACTTGGACAGTATCTACTCTTGAGAAATTTGCAGGATCCCGTACTTCTTCATCGCAATATGTCCTAGGAATAATCTCCACCTCAGGTGGTTTTACAAATACAACCGAAATTGTGGTGTCCCTCCCACAAAATCCGGAATTACCGACCTTTATTTTTCCAATCAAATCTTTTCCAGAGGATGCAATTTTAGAATCTATAACCCCTAAGCTCTTATCTATAATTGCAGAGGGTGCATTTAAATATTCCCAAACTGGGTCAGGGCCTGCAACTGCTAATGTGTCGTATTCGGAGTTGGTAGCGCAAAAGTTTGAAGTCAGGTATGGTTTTCCATTATCTAAAACTCCTAAAAAAGTGTGGTCCCAAGCAGCTTTAACCGGAATTTTATATGTTTTTACGTTAGGCTGTCCAAGTTTTGTCCACCGGTAGGTTACATATGCCGTATCCGGTTTTGTTGGAGTAGGTTTAAATACAGTACCATTAATCCAGTACCACATTATTCCCTTATTGTTTCGGGCTGAATCTACTCCAAACCCTGTATACTGGCCCCCAGGGTCTCTTGGTACCAGTCGATGTACCGTATTTGCAGTTAGTGTATCATTTCCATAAATACCACAGAGGCTATCAGGCGACAGCAAAGTAGGGTCAATCGAACCTCGACTTCCATCATTACTTTGGCTATAAGCCCCGATGTTAAATACTAGAAGAATTATAAAAATGGCAGAAATATATCTGATCATAATGTTTGGCTTTAGATTAAACTTTGGAAGTAAAGGTATGGTTTTTTGGCTTCTGATTTATTCTATAATAACCCGATAGGTTGAGAAATTGGAACCACTTGAAACCATAAAAAGATAGGCGCCGGGAGATAGGTTAGTCACGTCGATTTCAATACCATCATTTAATTCATGGCTCTCAAACCTTGAGTATGAAACTTCCTGGCCCTTTAGATCATAGATTTTTAGTTCTGCTTTGTCATCATTATTTCCCGTCAATTTCAAAGTAATCATCGATGAAGTAGGATTGGGATATAACTTAATTTTCACATTTTTATCCAGTTGTTCTTCAACCTGAAGGCACTTGGTTACTACTATAGTCGACTTCGTGTTCTTGCAATATTCAGTGCTAACGGTTACAGTATAAACACCATTGGTTCCGGAAAGAATAAATTGGCTGGTGTCACCTGTGCTCCAGGTATACTTAGCATTATAAAATTTACCTGCATCTAATTTTGCAGGAGAGTGGTAGCAAATGTTATACATGTCAAGAAGGGTCAGGTTAAGGGCAGAGTCCCGAATAACAAAAGCAGTATCCATTGTAGTACAAATATGTTCCGGGTGGCCAGAACGATAGTCAACACTGTATTTGTACGTAATTCGATTGGCTCCTCGCGGAAGAGATATAATTCTAAAATAAGGTACATTAGGAACGACCATCCAGGGCTTACCACCCCAACTATTGTATTTGTATCGATCTGATGCAGTATCGCATGATCTTGGCCAACCCGTTTGTGCCTGATCACCATAATAGGCCAACGCCTCCGTATTGGGATTGAAACCATTGGTGTCTAGTTTTCTTGTTCCGGTAGACCCAGACAGTAACGGTCCCTTGGGAATTCTAAAAAACAAGGTATCAACCTTAGTAAAGCTACCACTATCTGAAAGGCCATAGTCACAATACTTTTCGGGTAAAATTTCAATTTCCGGAACTGCAATCAAGTGCAGTTCGATGGTATCCGAACTACCGCAAAACCCGGAATTATTTACCCGAATCTGAACTTGGGTATTTGCTCCATTTTGATAGGCAATTTTTGGTAAGAATTCTCCGGTGGTTGAATCCAGAATGGCGCTCTTTTCAGTTAAACAGGTCCAGCTAGGATTATGGCCGGCAACCCTCAACAATTCAGTAGTTGGTGAATTAACACAGAATGAATCTGTTGCATAAACCTGGCTGTTATATTCAACTCCCGTATAGGTGCTGTTCCAGGGGCCAATAATCCTAAAAAATTTGGGTTCCTGATTTTCGCATCCCACTCCAATCTTGTATGTAATTACTGCTGAATCTGTTTTTCCAGGGCCTGTCGAAAACAGTGATGGGTTAACAAAATAGGTATAGCCTCCTGTACTCGTTTGCACGCTATCGAGGCCTAACCCCGAAAATGAACCTCCGGAAACTGAAGGCATGAGTTTGTGTAAGTTGTTGTCAGGCAAGGCATACAAACAAATTGAATCTGGTCCCGAAAAATTGGCGTCGGCTTTTTTTGTAATTCCAAAAAGCAAACTGTCTTTATTGGCACAGGCATTACCGGTAACTTCGTTATAAACCCAGAAACTTCCAACACCTGTTTTCCTTGAATCCCAATACCCCTTAATGCTGTCAATACTTCCAATACCGCTCCATTTTCCTCCCGGACTGGTTATGTTTTGTGGGGTGTTGGATTGAAATACGATAATACCATCTGATTCACAATACGGTCCTTTACCCTTGGGCTTTACATCGTATTTGGAAACAGTATTAATAGTAATAGATAAATTGGCTTGACAGATGCCGTACGCTGAGTCTTCCACCAGTACTTGAATTTGTTTGCTGGTGGTAAGGTTGGCTATTGCTTTAAGACTATCTACATTGCGTGGATTTATCAATCCTGAGTTTGAAGGTTTGGCCCAGGTGAATAAGAGTTTATCATATCCTTTAACACCATCGATCCAAACATCTATAGTATCTTTTAGGCAAATGAGCGTATCCGACGTCATAAGTGTCATGCTGCCAGGGAATGGGTCAGACACAGTTACATTCACATGAGCTTCTTTTGTACAGCCCGAACTAGCTGTTACATGAACCTTAAAACGAGTACTGGTTTTAAGGTTTGAAAATTTCGGATACTGGACCATGTCAGAATCCAGTAAGTTACCATTGCTCCATTTATACTTAAAATTAAACGGTTGTGAAGGAGTAACATGGAGGATCCCTTTTGCCGGGTTACATAAGGAGTTGGTCCGGTGAGGTTTTAATATGAAAACTATCTGATGGAGTGACTAGTATGGTATCTACTGTATTGCACGATGAGCTATGCTTGTTACAAAGATTAACCAAATTCGATCGAACTTCCAGCCGTGTAGGACTCAGCGGGAGGAATAAAACATTTTTATTGGTATCGGAAGAAGTTGTATCTGGAAACCAATTAATTCCTGGTTTTATTGAATCACCGGATATTCGTTTCCATGTATAAAGTGAACCTCCGGTAGCATTTAAGAAAGCAGTATCTCCATCGCAAACTTTGATATCGAATCCTGCAAATATGCCATTCAGCACTTCAATTTCAAAGACTGAATATCCTCTTCCGGGGAAGTTACATCTATTGTCATCTTAGGAGACAAAGAATGATTTAATTGGGTTTCCTCCAATAACGGCAAACCATTCAAATTTAAGTACGGCTTTGTTTCTAGTTAAAAATGTTTTTGACCAAGTTGCTCCAGGTAATACATCAGCAATGTTTGACTCGAAATGCAGGATGTCAGTAATATCAGGATCGTAAATGGTGTCGTGCCAGGATATTTTTTCGCCCTGACATACTCGTATTCCATAAGGATTGGTCTTGGTTGCATTTGCCGAAAGGTTGGAAACTCCTGAAATGTCTTTAGGCATCTTATTCGCATTTGTATTGATATGAAATTCTATCTCTCTTCTGGTCATGCCTTTTAATTGACCTGAACATTGATCATATTCTTTAACCCAAATAGCAACCAGAAAGACTCCTCCAGTGTTACTCTTAAAGGAAATTGATCCAGTAATCGTGTCTAGCTTAATTCCTGGGATCGGTATTTTACAGGAATAACCGATCCTAGGCGTTAGAGGTGATCCACTCAAAGTGGGGCAAGTAAATTCATATCGAAGGTCATCCTCATCGGGGTCCGACGCTCCAATACTGTAGAACATTTCCTGACCTATTTATGCGTTAGAGATGGCCTTTTGTATTTTGGGAAACCTGCAGGAGTTGTTAGCGGGAAAAGAAGTGTTATTGATGTTAGTTATTAGATTTATAAAACCAGTTCCATTGAAATTATGAACTCGCGAGCGGGGAGTAGCAGACTTTGCTGTAATTTTCCAGCTATTACAAGAGCCAAGCGTAATTATTCCTTTGAACAAAAACTCTTCGTGACCATAGAGCCCAAGTGAATCATTGCATGTGGAGGTCCTTGACCGGCAGATACTAGAAATATCTCTTTTTCCATAATTTGAGGCGCGTTCGCCAGGTTTGGAAACATATGAATAAAAGGGAATATTGAATTTTTGTGAAGCCCCTGAAGAGGAGCATTTGGCTTCGATTTCCCATGTACTATTCTTTAGATTGCGCTGGTGGTAAATACATCCACGATGAAGTAAAACCAAAACCTCGTATTGGTGTGTTCCTACAATACTACCCGGGCCAACATAATTGTAACTTATGTAACCTCCTTTGGAATGTGATGCAGATATTGGGTTGAAATACGTGGTTACACAAATAAGAATAAGAGAAAATACGAAACGCATATTAATTCCAGAGCAGTAGTGTACACCTATAAATACGGCAAAAATTCACTTAAGGTTGCCTGTAAAACTTTAATCCTATTAATTATGACAACTTAATTTATTACAACACGATAAGTTGATAGGCTCTCCCCGTTTTTAATCTGAAAGAAATAGGTTCCCGATTGAAGTTGAGAAACATTCAATTCAGTACCCTCAATTAAATTCGACGTATTCATAATGGTGCTGAATACTTCCTTTCCAAGCAAACTGATGATCTTTAATTCAGTCACTTCATTGTTAGCACCTGTCACCTTAAGATTGATGAAGGTAGAAGCCGGATTTGGGAATAGCGTAATTACAACATTATCCTCTAAAACTTCTTCAACATTGACACAACCGTTAAAGACGACGGTTTGTTTTGTTGTTCGGCAATAGTCAGTTGTAACTGTTACCGTATAAACTCCTTTTTTAGAAACGGTAATGCTGTTATTCGTGGCTCCATTGCTCCATTTGTATTTGCCTGTTTGGTAATATCCTGCATCAAGCAATACCGTATTGGACCCACAAATTCTATAGGTGTCTTTAAGTGCAATTTGAAGGCTATCCACTTTTTCAACAAATCCGGAATCAACGGAGGTGCAACTAGACTTGTTGGGGAATGTTTGTCGATAACGGAATCCGAAATTGTAG
>PAVO01000030.1 GCA_002713215.1 Crocinitomicaceae bacterium | reverse complement strand
TAATGAGAAAAGAATATCCAGTGATACACCGTTATCTATGGAATGGTGCTCTTTGGTCGCCTAGCTATTTTGCGGGTTCTTGTGGCGGTGCTTCTTTGGATGTGCTCACAAAATACATTGAGCAACAGAATAGACCATCGTAACGTTACCGCTTTGCGGTAATACCTTACATCCCCTACATGAATGTAGGAGTTTTACGGTTTAATTGATAAAACCACTGATATTGCTATCCATTTTAAGTGAGGAATTTGTGCGACAAAATAATTTACTGGTCGAGTTTTCAAATCGGCTATCCAGCTACCCGGAAGAAGTTCAGGCAAAAATAGCTGAATATCAGAAGCTGGAATACTTAGTCGTGTTTTACAACGAGCAGTCAGGAAAATATTGTGCGGTAATACAATTGGCCTTCACCTTGGCGATTGCTTATGACTTAGATCCTAACGGTCATTTCAATTACCGGTTCTGCTACGATTCGGCTGCGACAATTCAACGCGAGTTCTTAAAGTGGGAAGAAAACGCGTTTTCACTTGATTACATCCCATCAGGGTGGATTGCTTGCCGTGGTATCCCCTCAGAGGTACTTATCAGCAGTTTTGAGAAACAATTTGGTTCAGGCTATGGACAAAACATGATCGACGCTCACAAGCAACTAACGGCGAATAGCAAGGGTTGGATCCCCGAAGATCAGGTTTTCCAGGCATGTCCTGAATTGGACCTCGATGACGCTAAGCACATGTGGGCATATCTAACTTCATCCGGAAAAATAATCACCTAAAATTATAAAAACATCATTTATGTTGTTTTGGTTATGAATTTTCGGTATTATGACTGTATGTTCAATAAATAATTTAAGAGTAGAAATTGTTTCACGATATAATTAATACCTTGCTCATAAAGATTAACCAAAACGGTTACTTATGTGACTTCAAAAAGGATGTCGGACTTATCCCTTCGGGCTCTTGTTCTGAAGAGCAAGCCGATAAACTAATGGCTATAGAGGAAAGGATTTTTGAGATTCTCCCAGTCGAATTAAGAACAAAAGCACGCGCTTTAATCTATCTTGAGGACACTGAGCTTTGCAAAGTAAACATAAAAGAAGTTGCGCATCTTCTTAGTGATGATTTCATCATTGAATTGTACGAGGAAGCGAATTGTTCCTTTAGCTACCTTCCCGATTTTGTTAAAACTGACAAGTTGAAATTGTTTTTCAAAAACATAATGCTAGGGGATAAAAGCAAGCATGGTGGTTACAATGAAATGCATGGATTAGTGCCATGCGCTTTAGACACCGAGACTTTAAGACTTGCGATACCCCAGGATGACTCGTTCGCGCTCGCATACAAACACAAAGACTTCCCTTTTACTGACGATGACTTTAATTTCTTGCTCTCGAAAAAACCTTCTGCCATAAAACGTATTTCAACAATACTTAGCAGAGAACAGGTGGAAACGGTCATCACGAGCCAAGAAAACTACCTTGATTTACTCTATGATTCAGAACATTTAACAACTGATGAAATTATCAATGGGATGCAGCATGGCAGCGGCTATAAATTCGGTGATGCATACAAAAAACTTGGCGAGAACGTAATCCCATTTGAACTTGTGCTTAAGTGGGTAAGCGAAGGTAAGTATTGCATTTCTTTGGTTAGAGATGCCATTGCTCGCATTGATGGATTCAACCCAATTGATTACATGATTAGACTAAAAGGGGTAGGTCATCATCAAACGATTGCTAATGAGTTGAAGAAGCATTATAGCGATAAGCAGCTGCAAAACTTCTTTGACGACATCTCCGATGGCCTTACGTTTGTTGAGGCAAGAGCTTTACTGAAGAAGTTGAAGTTATCTCACAATTCATCAACCAAGCTTTGTGAGTGTTGCGGGCAAAACGTACCGCTTAAGGATTGACTTCAATGAAACGAAAACTTGGACATATACAACACAGCTGCCTAGACAGCCTGAACAAAAAGGGCTTTTTCCATACTGTCTCGTTCCGTAACGGCTGGTGCCGGTCTTCTCACGGGCAGACGATGCGCGTGTTTGCCTCACTGGTTAATCGCGGTATGGTTGAGTTTGATGGCAAGCAATACACTATCACGCAGCAGGGAAAAGACTACCTTGCGTCGAACCCTGCGTCTTAAAGAGATACTGGGCGTGACTTTTCACTCACGCCCAACAATTAGATTTTCTCGTTTCTCGCTTTCCAGAAGAGCACAGGTGCATACCAAAGCGACTGAATGATGAAAGCCTCTCTTGAGAACGGTGATGTAGATGATGTAAGTGGCATAAAGATTAATGGCAGAGCACCTACTGCCAACAAAAATGTAAACCCAGTATACAGCCCCAGCGCAAACAACAAACATGCCTGTATGATCAGCTTGGCCTTGTTCTGTTTAACCCAATCTCCCGAGCCAAATTCCTTTATCTGCCCCATAGGGCTGGTCTCTGTGAATTTAAAAAACATCGAAAACTCCATTTATCTTGTTTAAATCACAAACAATATTATCACAATAAATCCAACTCTTATAACAATATATATGTTGTTTTATCGTTACTGCATGCTATCTAAACAACGAGAGGCATTCATTACTCCGCATACGGGAAGTGAAGATACGTCATTGATACTTTTTTCCAAACCAGGCCAGAATGCATATAAGATGATTCGCCAGGTCCATGAGAAATGATATCTGACACCTTCAGGTCAGAGTAACTTTCGACTGACATTTGCTCCAGCAAACGAGCAGCAACCTTCGGATCATTAATCTTCATAATGTGCTTATGCTGGAAGTAATTCACAAGGGTCGGTGTTTGTTCTGTCATGAATGTTTCCGGCCTATACACAGCCAACACTGAACGAAGCCCTGATAGTTTTCGCGCATCAATGAGCTGTTCCTTAAGTCTCACTGGGTCTTTTACGTGAGAGTCTTTCAGGTATAAAAACGAGCCATTCGGATTGTTTTCAGTGTGCTCAAGCCATCGTCTACTCGATATCGCACTAAAAAAGGCATCTGTTACCGTTTCACTATCATCATCCTTTCCAACGCGCACAAATAACACTTTCCTTTCATCCAGCGCGCTCAACCACCACTGAGAGTCTTTCTTGCTGACATCATTGAATTCTGCAAAGTACAGGTCATCCTCTCTACCTACACTCTTCATGGTCTGCTTAACGTACTGGAACGCTGGATCGTCTTCACTATCAACGAGCATCAGTCCACCTCTCTGTTCACAGAATAGAGGAAAGCATTGGAAAATGGCTGCGACGGACAACCCACTTCCCTCTTCTCCCACAATGAGAGTGCTTGACGAAGAAGAGTGATAAACGAGATGATCATTTTCCCTATTAACACCGGTTACTGCACACATCTTCTTAAGCGGATACTTACGGGTGTACCTTTCCATACCTATTTCAGAACCCCCTCCAAAATGTACAAACAGTGGGTTTATGGGCTTCATTTCAAAACGGGCTTTTGGACCCTTTTTATTGTGGAATAGAGAGAATAATGACCATCCTGAAGTCAACATGAATATCAACAGGACCGAAACATTGAATATTTTTAATTCTACACTTCCCGCATCCTGAGTAGATTTCGTCCAATAAAACAAAGCCAGGATGAAAATTAACGATAAAAAACCATGGTAAAACTCTGCTACTTTAGGCGAGTAAGACGACTCAAACACAACCGGTTGCCGATAGTTCTTCGGGTCTGAAGTGCATGACTCTGTTTTAATTCGCGTCCCTAACACCTCGATGCTCTCAACATCAAAGGTTGCTGCAATTGCCTTTGCCGTTTCAATCGATGCTGGCTTACCTGCTTCAATGCGCTGAATGGTTCGTGATGATAAGCCTGACATTTCTGATAACGCACTTTGGCTCCACCCGCGATCGAGTCGCATATCTTTAAGTTTATCTAACGTATATGTGCTCATCTGCACTCCTTTGCTCGTAATATCTCCCTGATGCATAAAATGATAGCATGATTAAATTGATTGCCACACGACGTCGATGCGACAGTTGAATTTAATATCATTTAATCAGGTGGTTACCTGACATTTCAACTTAATAATAAACATCACAATTGATGTAACGTAACGTTCATGTCTTATTTCTGTCAGGTGTAACTATAGAAATGAGGTGGATTTTTAGTTACTCTGACATCGTATTTTACAGGTGGATTTTTAGTACCTTGCGTTTAGAACATATTATTAATCACAATTTTGAACCCACTGCTTTAACGAGTCGAACGACTCGCACCCAAGCCTCTGTAATTGTCGTTGATAATGAATGTCCTGTTTACGCTTATATCAATAACCTGAAGCGAGAAACTTCAAAGACGACAGCAAGACGCACATTATCGGCACTTGCCAAGCATCTAGGGCAAGAGAGCATATATGCTATTCGCTGGGGAAACTTTGACCGCAACGGCATTAACAGTTTACTTGGGCTTCTCCAAGATAAAGGATTGACGCCTGATACCTTGCGCTTATACCTGTCGGTTGTAAAAGGGGTGTTGAGAGAGGCGTATTTCCTTGATCAGATCACGACCAAACAATACGAGCGCATTCGTGCAGTCAGCATATCCGCCTCACCTCGCCGTAAAAAACACCAAATATTAGAAAAAGACAAAGTTCCTGGGCTTATAGAGAACATTGAATCGACGTGCCGCCACAAAACCACCGCGATACGTAACAAAACGATGTTACTTACCCTTATATTCTCAGGATTGCGCCGCTCTGAGTTAACCGGTTTGACGTTAGAGCAGCTGGACATGGGTGCACGCAGACTCACTGTAGTGGGTAAAGGTGGCAAAGTTCGGATTGTACCTATACCAAGGCTCGCTTTTGATTCTCTCGTTCTCTGGTTGGGTTATAGAGGTCATGAACCAGGTTACCTATTTTTGCCGGTCAATAAATCCGGCAAGGTGCTCTCTGCTGATAAACAAGAGTCGCCGATGGATACGTCCACCATATACCAATTGTGCAAACAGTACGGTCTGATATCCCAAACATCGAAAATAGCCCCTCATTCCCTTCGTCGTTCTTACGCAACATGGTTACATCGTGACGGTGTGAGCTTAAAAGACATTAAAGAGATGCTGGGTCACAGTTCAATAACAACAACTGAGATATACGTACAAACTGACTACGAGCAAGCGGAAAACGCGGTATTATCAAGTCTTGATGAGTTCTGAATAAACAACAATTAAGTTGTTGGTTGGTGTCTAAATTGTTATCATAGTGACAATTTGCGCGAATACATGGATGTATTATGGAAATCACCAACAAAACGGAATTGAACGCAGAGACCGAACGTTTCAAATTGCTCTTGCAACAAAACTTCGGCTTCATTACCACTCGACAGGCCCAGGACTTATTTGCCAAATGCCTTGGTCACAGGCGTATAGAAAGTCTTCAGTATGCTCTACCAGTCACATTGAATGCTGAAACAAAGGTTGATCCATCTTTTTTTATTCGTGAACTTTCTAGCGGCAACATTAAGCTTTCCCACAATGAAGTCGTGACCTTTTTCCCGTTCTTGCTCGACCCCGTCAAAAAATCAAATGAAGATGTCATTAAGAAGCTTGAGAAGTGCTATAGCGGGCTTTATAACGTCTGCAACGTACATCTTGAGGTTGTTGGTGACAATGCAGGTTATCACATCGCGAATTTTATTTTAGAAGGTGATCTGTCTGGTGCCAAGCGCTTGGTTGATATCGTCCAAGGGTTACGTAATATCGAAAAACGGAACAACCAGCTTGACCAGGTGATAAAACGATTAACTTTGTCTTCAGAGTGCCATAATAAACTGGGAGCCTTCTACTCAATGCTTCCTACCTCGCAAGAAATGGCATCGTAGACCTTGGCTGAATAATATTTTGACACTAAAAAGGCGGGAGCACCCCGCCTGTCACTTTGCTTTACACCTTTTGCTTAAGGTTTTAGCTTTCTTCTCATCCCCATCATCGCGAGCCCGATAAATGCGCCCATCAAGGGGGCCGGCACATCATTTATTGGTGCGTCTGGGTTGTTAATGTTTAACGTTGGATCATTTAGCGAACTCCATGTAACCCCACCGTCGCTTACTAAGAAGAACCCGTTGTATGCGTTTGCAACGTCTTTGTCTTGCATTTTTCTGGCGTTATATCGAATGTAACCGCTATAAGTGTGAGTGCCATTTGTATATGCCGCAGTATAACGTAACTCGCCATCATCATCGTAATACAGTCCGTTAACAGTGGCACCATTTCTGGAGTAGATGCTGCCGTCGGTAACACCCAATGCTTTCATGACGTTTCTGCTGTCGTTGACATAAGCATTCGTCACTGAGTCTGTGCGGTCACCAAACATCAAATCGTCAACATGTTTAAGCGCCTCTTCTGTGTAAACCAGAACCTCGCTATAGGTCGGGAATCGCCAACCTTCAAACTGGCCTCCAGATACCATTTCTTCCGCAATTTCGTTAAAACTCATACCATCAGTAGCGTCAAGTTTTAACCATTCAAGCCCAGTTTCCTCATGCAGAGTAACCTTATCATCCCCTTCAGTAAAAAGTGAAGAATCGACTAACTTAGCTTGCACCCCCATTGAGGCGACAGACATTACAACAGCGGCGATCGTTAACAACTTCATCAAATCATTCCTTAAAAATACGACGTAAGAAAAATAGAACAAATCCCTCTGCAACAGCCATGCCAATTTAAAACAACAAATACAACACAAATGTTGTTTTAAAATCAATTGAATGGTAATATGTTTAGCATGAAATGACTTAATGTTTCGACACGGGAAACAACATGAAATCAATTACCACAGATAAGAACGCTGGAATGCGATTTGCTTTTGGAGATATCGAGACCGGTGGGCTTAATGAGCGCTTAGATAATGGTCAGTTGGGGATGGAATATTACCCTATTTTTGAGATTGCCTTCA
This sequence comes from Crocinitomicaceae bacterium, assembly GCA_002713215.1. Taxonomy (GTDB): domain Bacteria; phylum Bacteroidota; class Bacteroidia; order Flavobacteriales_G; family Salibacteraceae; genus UBA2108. Next base: position 149,346 of record PAVO01000030.1, on the reverse strand, counting down.
TCATCACTGATCGTGACTTAAACCAAATTGGTGAACCGATCCGAATCGTCATTCACCAGACCGAAGAAGAGATTGCCAAATCACACCCTTGGGCACTTGAGCAACACACAAAATCAGGGCTATTGGATGAAGTTCGTAAGTCAACCATCACGCTATCTGAGGCGCAAGACATGATTATTGCGCACATGAAGGCGCTTGGTGTTGATAAGTACGATCACAAGCAACGCACTGGTGCCATCTTTGCGGGCAATTCATTGATGCTTGATCGTGATTACTTCATGGCCCAAATGCCTACTCTGCATGGCTACATGCATTATCGCCAATTGGACGTATCGGCATTCGCAATATCTTGCCGCGCATGGGCGCCGGAATTGGAAGATTTAGCAATGTCCGTCAAGAAAGGGACGCATCTCGCTCTTGTGGATATCCAAGAGTGCATTGATGAAATGCGAATCTATCGTGACCACTTATTTGGCGGAAGATTACCAGTGGTGAACCCGTGTCAGTAAAAGTTCTTAATCACACGATTGGTGAGCATGAGCTACCTGTGATGCTTATCAATCTTAAGCATCGCAGTATCATCAGTCTACCAACTCAGATTGGCTGCGCTATCGGGTGTACATTCTGTATATCAGCTGACAATGAATTTCAACGTAGCTTAACCGCAGATGAGTTGGTTGAACTGGTTGAATTTGGACTCCAGCACATTAAACACGACGACGCGCTGGTGTCTTTTACCGGTGAGGGCGAGCCGTTCCTTAATTTGAAGAACATCAACCAGGCGATGTCGCTGCTTCATGACAATGATGCGATCAGTCATTTTCGTCTATGCACATCAGGGATACGACCGAACTTATTCGGGAAAGTTGCCAAATACAGCAAACCAGTAAACATTCAGTTATCCCTACACTCCCTTAATGATGAGGTTCGCTTTCGATTAATACCGAAAACCAAGCCTGTTGAGGTCATCTTAGAATCCCTCAGAGCTACTACAAGCCATTTTAATGAAGTGGCCATCAACTATGTCCTAATGAGTGAAGTAAACGACTCAGATGATGATATAGACGCACTAACCCAGGCCATTGATCCGCGTTGGGTCGTAAAGTTTAATCCGTTGCTGGATGATGGACCATATAAACCGAGCGAACGTACTGACGAATTCGTTAACTCCCTAGCTAAAGCGGGCCAAAACGCCATTGCATTCAATGCGGTTGGCTCAAAGCTAAGCAATGGGCTTTACGGTCATTTAACGCACGCTCAAAACAACAGAATTGCTTAAGGAATCTCTAATGGCAACAGAACCGCGATATGACATAAAACAGCTGAAGGCTGATCACGAGAACGGAGACGGACTTTCTTATGACGAAGTTGATTTCTTGTTCGAGTTACTCGAAGCCGGCGACAGAAAAGAAATGGCTGAGATCATGGTCTTATCTGAAATTCGAGAAGCTGTTGGCGACAACGGAAAAATGATGCAATCAGAGTTGGTTGAACACATCAAAGGGCTTGCTGGAAAAGCCAAACAGTAATGACGTCCTCTATCAACGAGGGCCAATAAGCAAAAGGATTTGCATATGACTATTTCCATACAAGGGATTGAGATAAAACATGCCGAGAACCTTGATGAAGATGATCCTCGTTTTGACGCGGTATCATTTGACATCTTCGGTATCTATCACGATGCCCCCAACGAAACATTCCTACTTGGGCAGTTAAAAACCAAGGCCCTGAACAAGACCAGCTCCCAAGATTTCTCTTGTGCCGTACTGGATGACTTTCTCAATCATGAGCAAAGCAAGATCAGAAGTATTTGTGAGGCTCTCCGCATTGATGAATTATGCGAATGTGAGGCAGATATTGTGCTCGTTGAATCGCTGGTGGTAGATGCCAACTTCCAGCGCCAAGGGGTTGGCAAAGTTCTCCTTGAGCGTGCATTGCGCTACTTCAATGAAACGATGCCATCACCGTACTTTGCTATAAGTGCAGAACCTACAAGCGATAATCGATACAACCAGTACCCGCCGCAATTTGCACCATTTAACGCAATAGCAATAGGTGTAGACCACCCAGCTTATGATGTCCAGATAAAGAACAATCGCCTATTCCTAAATGCGATGGGGTTTTCTCATTACGCTGACAACATCTACACCATGAACAGTAAACATCAACAACGTTAAAGGAGGTCCATGTGACCGTTGAATTTGAACCAAAGAAAGAGGGCTGCTTTTGTTTTGGCGCCCCTAACGACCACGTCTTTGACTTACTCAAAAAAGAGCGGGTTAAGCAAATTCTTGGCGACGTTCCGTTAAGTAATGACCCAATGGATGTGACAGAAGCGCAGTCTCTGGCCCTTGCCGCTTACATCAAGGAAAATAAACTCACAGAACTGAAGCGCTGGCGAGCCGATGCGGATATGTATGCCGAGTTTTTCGAGTCCTGTGGTGGTTTTACTACCCGCTAACTGCGGCCCATTTAAACACTCTGGGGATATTCGAAAACGATATCCCTCCCTTCTCGCTTCCCATTGTTACAATCCCGTGGTATCAATTTGTGCACCATAACTTTATTACCCGGGAACTCGATGTTCACTGATGCTGAACTCACAATACTAAACCACCCCCTTTCGAATGAAGCCCGTGTTTTGTATGCAATAGGATTGAGACCTTATGCCAATCAGTCAACTGGCGCCAGCTCACCAATTAGTTATAAGCAATTGCTGTCATTGGTAAACGGCAGCAAGGGCCTATTAACGCTGGGGAGGGAAATAAACCAGCTGATCTCCGAGCTCTTGGATATAGGGCTCATCGCACTGCCTTCAGATGTTGATGCAGCGCAGTCCCTAAATGGAAAGGTGGTATTGTTGCCTTTGATGTTGCCCAGTAATGATTTCGTCCAGTTACACAAACAACACTCCCCTATGAGCAAGTCGTGGCAACCAAACCCAGATTTATACAATGAACTGTGCTCGCTTCTTGGGATCATTGATACGGATTACACCGGATCGGAACTGGGAGAGTTTATAGCGTACTGGATGGGACGCCCTGAAGCGGTGTACAGCAGCTATCAATGGACGCAGAAGTTTACTTACAACATGAAGCAGAAACGCACTGCTATCGGACACTCCCCTGTCAAAAAAGTAGGAACCCAGGTTGTTAATACCGCGCCAGAAATAACACCTGATGATAATACTCGCCGACTTGTAGAGAAGTATTCAAAACCTAAAGACACCTAATAAGCGCTAAAAACACCACTAAATACAACAAAAATGTTGTATTTACCCCGTCAAATTGTTATTGTTTTAAATGTTGCTAACGATTACCTGCAACACAAGACGCTAAAGACTAATTGCGAGAAAAATATGAATTCACAGAACCCTGTGCAGATCTTCACATCTGCATCGCTTGGTATGGGCTATAACAGTGCCTTTGAGATTGCCGAGCAAATCAAATTACATACCAATTCAAAGTTTTTACCATTGGCGAATGCCGGTCCATTTAGCGACATCTCCGATCAAGATAAAGCAGCTGAGCAATTTGGATTGACTCCGGTATATGCACGCACGTTAGGTTTCAATAAACGAGAAGAGACTGTTGTCATACTGGCGAAGAACAATGGTGCCCGGGTATGGCTAAACCGCCAGCCAATTAACTACGACTCACTGCGCCAACTGGAAGACAACATTTTATCGACGAACCATGATGACATCACTGTATTCATTCCTAACACATGGTTAAATGACAAGGAGATGGGCGTCTTCGCCAAGCGCTTACGCTCAGATTGTGATGCTGTATTACTTTGGGACGTGAGAACGCCGGTAAACCAACCTAAGGAAGAACTGGCTCGCTGGGACATTATCCCGTCTTTGCCTATTCACTACGCTTCAGATGAATACAAAGAGGCATTTGACTCTCTTCGAAGCGCTATCCGAGCAAAAGAAACCTTGCAGCCAGGAATGCATATCCAGGCTGGCGGATGCTTCTATTCTGACGAAGAATACCTAAAAAACTTTGGCAACGTCATCGCTTCCCTACCTGTTTCTGGGCGAAATCTGGAATCAATTTTTAATGAATGCGAAACAACTCCAGTAAATCTTCATCATGAAATGACGATACCTGAATGGCTAGCAGACGAATCATCTGCCGGCACATTAAAAAGCAAGGCCGGCAGAGCATTAATTGAATTTATTCAACGTAACGAGTTAGGCAAGGATGTTGCTGACACTTACCAGAGTCGCCTAACTAACGAATTGAGCCTTATAGAAAGTAAAGGGCTTTCCGCCAAGTTTCTTCGTACACTGGAGGTCTTCAGCGCCCGTGGTGACGGGCTCATGCTAATGCGAGGACCTCAGGTAAACTGCCTTATTTTCCATTTATTTGGCATGACCAACGTAGATCCTGTCGCACATAACTTGTCAGAGTACCTATATTTTTCCAAGTTAAAAGCGAGCCCATCTCCTTTATTGAGAATCGACTTCGATTCTTCTGAGAACGCGCGAAGTAACGTGGATGCCGAAATGATGAAGGTGCACAAGGGGAAATACGTTGGTGGCATTTACGTTCATAAAATGGTGATAAAAACCGCCCTTCGCTCAGTTGCTAAACATCCCAAATACAAGACTGACCGTCTGATTAAGCGAGAGCTCGACCAAATCGCCGATACTATCCCGTTTCAGCACAAGGACATGTCAGTACAGGAACTGGCTGATAACTACCCAGTGGCTGCACGTTTGTTAGAAAGCGAACCTGAAGTAAAGAAAATCCTTGAGCACTTACTGAATCAAAATTGCAACATCAGCTTACTTACGGGGTTACGTACCATTTTTGATAGTGATTCTATGGTGTCTGCACCATCATCACAATCTGGCGTTTTCTTCTCGATGACGGATCCGCAGACCCCCATTAATATCATTGGGATGTCAAAAGAAGAGCTTGATCAGGTTCCTTCATTTCAATTTAATCTACTTGGGTTAAAAGCGTTTAATTGGATTGAAGCGGCCATTAAGGACCCCAAAATCGATATTGCATCAATTGATGACATTCGATTGAATGAAGAACAAGTATTCGAGTCAATGCGCATCAACGGCCTTGGGATCTTTCATTTTGAAAGCGAATTGATAAATGAATCAGTCAAAAGTGCAAACATCACCAGTATTGAAGACATGGCCGCCTTGTTGTCACTACACCGTCCGGGGCCTCTCGAAATAGGGCTGCTAGAAAGCTTCATACAGCAACGAGGCTGCCCTATCCCATCAGGGCTGGAAGAAAACCAAACTCTATCTGGTATTCTCGAAGAAACACGAGGGGTACCTGTGTTCCAAGAGCAGTTCTTTGACATCTTAACCAAGATTGGCGGACTGTCACCAGAACGCGCTGTCCACTGGGTAAGAACCCCGTCGGCTGTGCAAACTGAGTCTGGTGCGGAGGAACTCTATAACGAATTGAAGGAGATGGGGCTTTCTCGAAGTGACGCCAATGCCATCATTGATTTCATTGAAACGCCTATGCAGTACGCGTTCTCGAAGGGACATGCGCTTGCCTACGCGACGATTGGGTATTATACCGCATGGCTACGTCACCATTATTTGAATGCGTGGTTTCACATCCCTGTAAATGACTCAATAACCCACCATAAAAATAAGCTTGATTTGCTTAAATCTTTACTGGAACTGGGTGTTGTTATTTATGGGGTGGATGGGGATAACGCAAAATCAATCAAGCGCTTTACTGTAACCAATGAGGGATGGGTACCTCTGAGAACAACACGCTCACTCACCCTCAGAGACATCAAATCGTTGGAACTCGAATACCGCTACTCTAACCGGCTCTAATTTGATTGGTGCCTACGAGTTACAGCGGGCACCATCTTAACTGGAAGATATTTTATGAATACGAGTATGTACCTCCATCGTCACTGGCCAACACACTTGGACCTGATGGTGCTTGAGAAGCTGCCTACGCCACGATTGCTTGCTTACTACCGTAAGCATCTTGGTAAGAAAGACCGCTTCAAGAACGGATACCCAGCGCATATGGTCCATGAGAACGACCAGGCGTACAACGGCGAGTTTGGCACCAATGCCCACCAGCAGTTCCAGCAATACTTTGATGATATCAAAGCCATCCTAGATACCCGTGAAAACGTAAACACCTAAAACAACAAAAGTGTTGTTTTCTTTGTCGTGTTTTGGTAATATATACCTACTGAAACATGACAGGGGAAACACATGTCGATACTAACCGGGTCTGCTCTTGTACAGGCCATCCAAGACCAAAACAAAGAAAGCGAAGCTGTCGAAGCATTAGACAACATGGTGCATGAATGTAAGAGCGCTGACGCGTCTAATACATGCGACATCTGTCCGGATGAAAATCCTGCCGGCCATGATGAATATCATGACCAGTTCTCTATGCAAGCAACCAACATCAACAACCAGGGGTTAGACGCCCAGCTGGCTTACTTAGGTGAGTCTGGTTGTACCGCTGACGCTGAAGCGTTACTTCGCGATTTACTGGCCTAAGGAGACAAGAGCATGTCACATACATTTGACGACAAAATCATCATTCCTTCACTGCAAGAGCAAATGGGCCTTGCACTGGGTGGCGAAGAAATTATAACGCCAGACACTGGTGTTTACTTCTCTGCTGAAGAGATTGATATCACTATCTATGACAAGATCATCATCTGCATGTCTGGTGGTAAAGACTCATGGGCAACCCTACTTCACCTTTACGATATTGGTGTAGACCGCAGTAAAATTGAGCTGTGGCACCATGACGTAGATGGCCGCGAAGGCAGCACATTGATGGACTGGGCATTCATGGCAGACTACAACCGTAAGCTGGCAGAGCACTTCAATCACCCTCTTTACTTCAGCTGGCTGAAAGGCGGCATGGAGCGTGAGATGTTGAAGGAGAATGAGTACAGTCAGCCTCACATGATTGAGACACCTGATGGCTTGCTTGAGTTGCCTCGCGATACGAAACGCTCTAAACCGAGCACGCGACTCAAGTTCCCTCAAGTGGGTGCCAACCTTCAGACGCGCTGGTGCTCTAGCGCACTTAAGATTGACGTTGGTCGTCGCCAATTAACGAACCAGACTCGCTTTGATCAAAAGAAAGTCTTGTTTATCACTGGTGAGCGCCGCCAGGAGAGCTCTAACCGCGCCAAGTACAACCAGTTCGAACCACACATGGTTGACTGTCGTGCTGGCAAGAAAGGCCGTCACGTTGACGTATGGCGTCCAGTATTGCACTGGCAAGAAGATCGCGTATGGGATGCGCTACAGCGTCATGGCGTATTGGCACCTGTGCCGTACCGTCTTGGCTGGGGTCGCTCAAGCTGTATGACGTGTATTTTCAACAGTCCAACTATCTGGGCAACGATACGCGAATACTTCCCAGAGAAGATTATGCCGATTGCGAGTTTAGAAGACCGATTTGGCACAACCATCTCACGCGACCGCATCAACGTGCTGGACGTATCGAACAAGGCGAAACCGATGGAAATCTCTGACCTTGTAGCACTTGATCAGGCTATGCGTGAAGACTACATCCTGCCAGTGGTCGCAAACGCCGAACACAAGTGGGTGATGCCAGCTGGCGCATTTAACGAGTCTGTATGTGGCCCAAGCTAATAACAAAGCAACTTACTGGGGTTCATCGGGAGATGGGCTCCAGCACCTCCACAGGAGCTTCAAATGAAAGAGATCGCAACATTCGTATTCATCAACATCATAGGTACATCAAGCATTTTGAACACCTTTGCTAACGCTGCATTGATCGGATTAGGGGAAGGTGAACGCATCGACCCCGTTGTCCAAGCATTGTTTCCCGTAATCGCTGTTATCGGCATTGCCTATTCGATGTGGGCTGGGTTCAAACTGGGCAAAAGACATATCGACAAGCATACGGGTAGCAACTGAAAATTATTTTACACAAATAACAACAAAAGTGTTGTTTTAATGTTTGGTCTTTGCTACTATAACCATATTGAAGATTGAGACACCATCTGGGGAAACAACATGAAACTTATTTTATCTCAACCACTATTCGCACAAGCAATCGAAACCGCTGCAAGTGTAGCTGACAAAAAGATTGAACACGTTGCCGACTTTATTCTATTGACGGTAAAAGATGGCGTACTAACAGTGATTGGTACGGACATGGAACGCGAATCTAAAACGTGCGTAACGCTAGATCAAGAAAGCGAAGACGGCATTGCCCTTGTGAGTGGCAAGAAGCTAAAAGATCTTGTCAAATCTGCACCAAACGATTCTGTAGTAACATTCAAGAGCAACCCTAAAGAGCCAGACGCATTTACCATGACGTTCTCGGGCACTCGCTCTCGTTTTACACTGCGCGGCAAAGATGCAACCATGTTCCCAAGCATTGACATGGACGGCAATCAAAAGACGTTATCAGTAGACCGAGTACAGTTTGTGCGTGCATTGGATGCGATGTCTAAGTTCATGGCTGACCAAGACGTGCGCTATTACTTAAATGGTGTTCAGTTAGTCGCAGATGCACAATCTGTGAAGCTGACAGCAACAGATGGCCACCGCTTATCGCAATCTCGCGTTGCCCTTGAAAGCAACAGTGCTGATGCGCCATTTGACGTAATCATTCCTCGCAAAGCAGTATTGGATATTATCAAAATGCTGAAATCGGGTGATGAAACCATCCAAATCGCAACCACCGCGAACCACATTGTTTTGACACTTGGTAGCAACACTTATATTTCTAAGCTGATTGACGGCAAGTTCCCTGATGCAGAGCGTGTAATCCCTCGTAAAAACCAAGTGGTGTACCGCGCCAATCGTAGCCTGTTAATCGGCTCACTGACTCGCGCTGCTATTTTGGCAAACGAAAAGTTCAAAGGCATCCGCATGAACTTCACTGGTAATGAATTAAGCATCGAAGCCAACAATCCTGAGCAAGATGCGGCGAATGAAGTGGTTGATATCGAATCGGTAACCCAAGGTAATGTTGAAATCGGCTTTAACGTAAAATACGTGATTGACGCCCTGCAAATGTACACTGACGAAAATGTACTTATCGAACTTCAAGACGGCAACAGCTCTGCACTTATTCGCACCGAAGCTGCCAACGACCACATTGCCGTATTGATGCCAATGCGCCTGTAGTCGCTACATAGACTTCCCATGCAACTAGGCTCACATTGTGAGCCTTTTTATTGTCCAGTTTAGAGGTGATTATGGCTACTATTTCGCTGTTTCATGGCACTACCCAGACCCACGCAGAAAAAATATTGAAGGAGGGGTTTCGCCCAAATACGTGTTTTACCACTGATGAGTCTCTGGCAGAGTATTTTGCTGAATGTGCCAATGATGTGCATCAAGACGAACATGGCGAACGCGATAATGACGTTATCTTAGTTGTGTCACTTCCCCAGGAGCAACTCAAGGTCGACTGGCCTGCATTTGAAGAGCCGATCTCAATATTCCGAAATGAGTGGGTGGATTCTGACGAAGAATGGTCAGAGGGCATGGAAGACGGCTCTATCCCTACCCCTGCTAATGATGATGACGTATCTGTCGCGCTTGAAGTGACCACTTGTGTTCGCTGCAAAGATATCGTCCCCGCTGAAAATATCAGTGAACAATAACAACAAAAACGTTGTTTTTATTGTTCTGGTTTGGTACTATATTTACATACTGAAGAGACAGCTAAACAACAGGGGAAACGACATGGCTTCAACCTTTTACACAATTCCAAGCGCAGCACTTATTACTATGGAAATGGCTAATGCCATCTTAACCGACAGTGATTGGGAAGCCGCCAAAAAAGACGACACGCCGATCCAAAGTGAGTCAGCTGTGCCAGTTCGCGTAACGATGGCCGGCGACGCCAATATCGTGGAAATTGAGCGCATCACTGATCGCACTGTTGCTTATGCTGACACAGGGAAAAACCCAATGTTCGGCGAAGATTCGGTGACGTTTGACGCACTGCTTTGTTTCGGTGACGGCAGCAAGTTTGCAATGGTGCCAGGTGTAGGCATGCCTAATGGTGAATATGCCTTCTTGAACCTATTACCAATGAGTCAAAGCTGGAGCGATCCGGACAGCATCAAAGGTTATGTCAACGAGCACTTCGACATCAAGTACATCTACCTCCCTTGCCCATTAGGTACTGTGGCCGGTGAGAAAATTTGCAACATGTCATCAGGTTACGCTTACGTTGACGCCGCCACCCAGCAGGTTGTCGATATCACCATCGACAATTCGGTAAAAGAAGCTGACTACGGGATCCCAGTAAAGAGCGACCACCCTGATTACATCAAAGTGCCATGTCGCTTTGCGAATGGCGGATGCAACTTCATGAAGGTGTCAAAACGTGAAGACTAAGAAATCAAAGACGTTCACAAAGGTTGTTGACTCGGTGCTATCAGAAGGCTGCACCGGGTTTACCCGAGGTACTCGCTCTCGCTGGTTCGAACTTACACTGGAATGTGGGCACGAGGTGGAGCGATACGCTCCGCCAAGTGCGAAAGAAGAAGATCACCCTAAACGGGTCGTATGCGATCTATGCCCAGAACACTAGGAGTTCATGATGTCATTATTTACCCCACTACAACAGTATGTAGCAAGTAACCCATCACTTCATTTCGCTGATGCTTCACCTGATGAAGAGCTACTGGATATCGTTGGGCACATCGCTGCTGAGCGCACCGGTAAAGTGATGGAAATTGATGAGCTCTACATTGAGTTCCGGATCCTATTTAAAGATGGGGTCATCAGCCTAACGGCTCGATACCAGGATACCGAGTCAGGTGATTATATTGAGCACACACTCAGTGAGTCGGATGAAGCACTGGTAATGGAAAATTTTCAGGAAATCAAAGAAGCGTTCCTAGCTTCGCTACCTGAAGAATTTCATGGCGCCGTTAACGTTTTACCGGGCCTGCAATAAAATTTTGAAAAATAACGCCAATAAAACAACATAAGTGTTGTAATGTTTGTTTTAGTTTGGTAGGATTAATACTGAGAACTTTGGCAAAGACATGATGAAGAGTTTAATGCGCAAATTTCTGGATATCACCACTAAATTGGGACGTGATGAGCACGAGCCCCGAATGACTGGAGATGCTTTTTTTACGGATCCGCTCGCGGAAGACGTTCCCCAGAATCAGAATAGTCGCACTTCGTCATCTCTGAGTTCAAAAGCCAGGTATCCCGACTGGGTCGGAGCGTGCTAGCTCAAAAATAAGAAGATGAGTTACACAGCACCCTGGCTATGCCAAATACAATTTGAACCGAGATTACTCTCGACGCCGGTGAAGCCGGAATAAACAAGATTACGCGCCATTACAATGGCGACATGGACCGAATTTATACAACCAGTGGTAACTGGAGGATGAAACTATGAACGAAGCTATCAACAACCGCTTTACTGAAGAACAAATCAAATCTGCACGTCACATCAATGCGACTATCCTTCTTTCGCAGAAGTGCGATGGTAACATCGACAAGTTCGCTGAAACCGTCGGCCGTAGCCGCGAGCAGTGCAACAGCATCCTGCGTGAATCGCACCCTGTTGCAATTGGACCTAAAGTAACCGAAGACATTGAAAAAGCTTTCAAGTTGTCACCAGGCTCTTTGTCACTGATCAACAACAAATCTCCGGAGATGCTCCCTCAAGCGCACGCAAATGCGCTGGCCAAGTACCTGACGCGTATGACTCGGGTATACAAGAGCAAGTCTCTGAAATCGCTGGTGGATAATCTCATCCAGAACCGAGGTGTCGACATTGATCTTCACCAGGTGCGACGCACAAACGCGCGAAAGCTTGTTGATAACCATTGTGGTGGGGTCGTTCGTGAATTTGCTGACCGTGTTGGTAAATCTGATCGACAGTGTGCGAATTCACTGCGCAAGAATAAGCCAGCAAGCTTCGGTGATAAGTTCGCTGATGATGTTGAAGTTGCATTTGGACTTAAACCAGGTCAGTTGTCTCTGATTGATGGCGTGCAGCTGGAGCGAAGCTTCCCTTATTTCGCAGCTCACATTGAATTCCACTTGGGTCAGATGAAGACCTTGATGGCCAGCTCACCTGCTAAAGCAGATGTAGACGAAGTTAATGAAGCACTTGCGGATGTAGACGCCCTTCTTATGGAGATGCTGGAAGACGCGTTCATTAACGCTGAGACAGCGACTGCTTAACACAGAATTCCTGTGGTAAAACACATTGCCCGACCTCGTGTCGGGCTTTTTTGTGCCCGCAACTCACCTCCCGTAGCCACTTAACTCATCAGGTATAAAAAAGCCCGCATATGCGAGCTCTTTTTGGACCGGTGAGTTCTAATTAAGCGTCAACGCGCTCTTTGAACGTTTTGCCAGGTTTGAACTGCGGGATGGTTGCCGCTTTGATGGTCATCGAAGCACCCGTCTGTGGATTTCGACCTTCGCGCTCTGGGCGAACTTTAGTTGAAAATGTTCCGAAACCTACCAGAGTAAGTGATTCTCCGTCCGCCAGACCTTTCATTACGTTTTCTTGAAATGATTTTACTGCGGCATCAGCATCTTTCTTACTTAGGCCAGTGTCCTCTGCAATACGTTCGATTAACTCAGATTTATTCATTTTAGTATTCCTCTACACTCTACAAATTGGCACCAACTTGGTGTCATGTCATGTACATTATCACTACCAGATCTCAAGACAAAGCGTTTTTTGAAATTTTCGAGTAATTTTTAATCGAACCCCTGCACACTATGAATCCGTGGTCTCTGATTTACCGTCAAATAACACATTTAAAACATCTTAATTGTTGTTGAATATGCGGCATGTTGATATAATCTGCCTCCGAATTTAATCAAGGAAGAAGTATGCCTTCAATTGCAACCGAAAGGGAACAGAATCAAATCTTGTTGCAGCAGAATCAAGCTCTGCGAGAGCACTTATCTGCAATCATCGAAAGTCCAGCCATCGATATCGATAAAATCACCAGTGACTGCATCGCTAAATTTAACGAGTACAAATGGGAACGTCACCCCTCTGCGGACAAAGAACTTTTCGAAAAACTCCATGGGAAGCTTAGTCAAGGCGAAGGTGGAGCGCCAGATCTTGCCAACTTTGTTACTCTTGTCAAACTGACGCCAGGCAGTCACCCTGCGGCTTGGCTTTATTCTTCAGAAGCCTTAGTGACTGCACTGTAATCATCATAAGGCGCCTTATTGACTTAAGCGCGCCTTCATCCCCTCTACACCAACGACAATGACCTCACGTTCTTTGAGGTATCGACTTTCAAACCGCTGCTCGCACATCCACATGCATTCATAGCCCCATACGATATCACGTGTATCATCAATCATAATTTTGGGGCTAGGTAGGCCCATGGATTTATACTGGCCACTCGGTGGGATAACGTCCCCCAAATAGACGCCACGACCAATAATTTCGACTTTCTTGTCATCTGAATCCAAGACGGCGACAACCCGTCCACCAACTGCTACTTTCATCAGAACTTCCTGTGTATTACTTACGTTTCTTGTTGTGCGGGTAATCGTAGCAGAAACGGAGCTTTCGGACTCGCAACAACGAAAATGTTGTATTTGTTTTTTTGTCGTGATATCTTCTCTATATCAAATCGCACAGGAAAGCCTGCGCACCTCAATCAAAAGCTTACGTATCAACTCTACAGGAGTACCGCTATGACGGCTTTTGATTATTTTTCCAATGTCCACCCTGAAATCGCATCTCGCCAGATTCGTATTCTTCATTTATTAAAAAAAGTGAGAGAGCATCATGCTATTTTATCCGAGAGGCTAAATGAGCGCTTCTGTAACCGTCTATACGACAGAACGTGGGAACTGCTTCAACTCGAACGCTCTCTTCAGGGGCGCCTCCATCAAATTGATTTGCAATATGAAGCGTTTGCAACACGATTGGTGGGGTAAAGCTGGTTGACCCGGGTGGGCTTATACTCGGGTCTAGGTTCTGTGATACAATTCAGAAAACGGAATTTAGGTACACAACCATGGACGGAAGAAAAATAAAGCTACTCATATTGGCGATGACATCATTGCCATTCTTGGCCATAACGTTTGCGGGGGCAGACATCCTGCTGACAACGATGGCCTCGCCGCCCTCACCAGATAATCCATTTGATATGCTTTTATCTTCTCTTCACATTCTGGCAATGAGTATCGCACTAATGATTTCATTTGCCATGTCTGCCGTGTGCCTCGTACCACTTCGTTACTGGTTTACACAACCTCCTGAAGAGCCTTTTAACCCAGCAGACACTTACATCAAAACACACAGTTTCCTGTAGGAGTTTGCATGCATATCGCGTGGCGACACTGGACCTACTTTATTCGTGAGATCACCTGTGTTTTGGCAGGTGGGTCAGCTACTGTCGGTAGTATTATTGCATTATTGGGGGTTGTTGAGCTGTTCACTTTGTTAAGTTACCAGGTGGAGCTCGTTGTTCCAGGATCGAACAGTGTGAATTTAGATTTTCTTTACCAACTGGGTGTTATCATGGGGAGCTGCGCAACGATTATGATTATTGCGCTTGGAGCTGAAAGGTGGGTACTGCCTATACTGCCGCACCCAGAAACTTAATCAGGAGAACACGTTCTGTAGTGCGCGTTCCTCAATCTCATGTCGACGTGGTTTCGCTTCTAAAACTCTGGCGCAGATTTCTTTATCCCAAATGTTGAAGCTGTAATAGTCCGCATCATATGTCTTACGACTGACGTGAATGTGATAAATGCCAAAATACTCCCACAAATCACAGGAGCATCTGCCGGCCAGAACATCTTGAACGACCTTATCCACATTCATCGGGGTGTCACCTCTAAAAACCTCACCATCAGGAATGGCGCTGTATTTCTCTCCAGATGCCTCAAATGATGCAACAGCACGCTCTGCTCGGCGAAGTTCTTTCTCCACTGGCTGGCCGTGGATGTGCTCTAATGAGATGATAGGAAACTCTTTTTCTCCGGCAAGGACCCGTGGATGGGTGTGTGCGCCGCGTGATAAATGGAGATATTCCAGCGCATAATGTTTTCCATTTAGCGCAATTGTAGTACCAGGACGTTCCGCCCCTCTCCTGCTCTGTTTACTGGTCATATCGAACGCCAACAGAATCGAGATATGCAGTTGTCATTGCGTTCATGCCCGGGATCTGGATTGCATGTTCGTATACAAGCCATTCAGTGGAAACGTCAGTTTTATCACTAACCAACACTGTATTCCCATCCGGAAGGAACACCTCTGCAATCACAGACGCATCGTGCTCGTCAGTTTGAGGTTGCTCCACTGGGAGACGGCATTCAATTAACTGGCCCTTACGCACCCCGCGCGCAAACAGTTCGCTATCACGACTAAGACCATACGCCTCAGCTCTAAAACGGCACCCTCTGGGGAAATAACGCATATTGGCATCAAAGCTCATGGGTGAATACTCCTTACTAAAAATAACTAACTTCATGGTATCAGCTACTTAAGATAAAAACAACATAAATGTTGTATTCAATGTTGGATATCTCACCTTATTTGGGTACAATACACTCATTGCAGGAAGCAAGTTATCAAGCACAGGACGTGAACATGGAAAATCTTACCAATTCAGAAGCAACCCTACTCGCCTTGGCCCTGATTGGGTCTTTCTTTGTAATGCTAGGCGCAACAGGAATGCTGCTCGGACGAGAGCAGCAAATGGCCGCTAAACGGAATGCACATCGAGATACTTATCACTCTTGAGCCCGGATGCCGTCTCGGCTCCCAACTCTTTGGTGGATTCATTATCCGGGCACGACAGTTTCTTGTGATCATCAACAAGTTCATACAAGTTCAGCCAGGCTGAGCTTATAAGACGCCGTAAGTCGCCTTCTATTCGCTGGGCCATTTGCTCGCCACGATGACCGCACGCTTTAGCCTCATCCATCTGCTTTTCTAGTCGAGCTAACTGTTCTTGAAGGGGTAATGGGGTGTTTTGCGTCATTCTCTCGTTCCATGGACTTTGTTGCCGCTATTCTATCATACTTCCCATCATTGAATAAATGTATGGATTTTTTAAAAACAACATATATGTTGTGTAGTAAGCGTGATTGTAGTATCATTTTATAATTGAAATATATTAATTAAACAGGTGGTGTTTATATGAAATGGGATAAAAATCAATGGAGCCAAATTGGTATTCAAGAAAGCGAGATCCCTCTTTACCTAGATAGTGATGGCGTGTTCATGGATTTTTCCAGCTCATTCTATCGTTACATGAAAGAAGAGCATGGTATTGTGGCAATTAATGTTGAACCATCTCGATTTGATTATGCAGACGTATTCCCTGACATCGACAGACCGCACCAGTTTATTTCTGCGTTTATCGATTCAACACATTTTCAAGAAATGAAACCATATGCTGGCGCCATTGAGGCCATTAAGGCTCAGCGTGAGCGTTTCCAGAAGATTATCGTGGTCACTTCATGCGGTGATGACCCTCACGTGCAAAAGTCCCGTCTAAAGTCATACGAAGCTGGTCTGGATGGTCAATTTGATGATGTGATCTTCTTGCCGCTGGGCGGATGCAAAAAAGAAGTGATGTCTAAGCTCCCTAAAGGGGCGTTTATTGATGACCAAATGCGTGTACTGCGCCCTGTTGTTGAGGCTGGTCACAAAGGCTTTCTGTTTGATCGCAATTACAACCAAGATGCATGCCCTAACGAAATGCAGTCGTTCAACATTCATCGCATCAATTGCATCTCTCAGGTTTAACACTTACTGGCGGCGTCGCCGCCCATGGAACCACTATGTACTTTACGTTACTGCCTCTCCCTGCAAAGAAAGCACTTATTCAATACTATGTGATTGAGGGTGATGCGTTGGCGTTCGAGGATATCCAGCGTGATGACCCTCCTACTCAGGAACAATGGAGCAAGCTGCTGAACCGCGCTCATGAACTTTGGTGCCACGATAACTATGAGCTGCAAACATTGAATGCGGAAGATGCAAAAGCTTTTGTGTGGGAAAATACACCTGATCTTCACGACGAGTATGACTCATTCGAGGAATATCATTCATCGTATGTGGCAGGGGGAGACATTCCAGAACACCCCGACAGCAGCTGGCCAGTATTGGCTATGCCTTCATGCGAAGAGGCGTTGGTGGATGGGTGGCACCGATTTCATAGCTATGTCTTAGCTGGCGTTTCCAGCTTTCATTTTATCAACTTAGATAAATAAAAAAGCGGCTTAGAGGCCGCTTTCTTGTTTTGCATTAAATTGACTTATCGTTCATGATTTTGCTCCTTGAAACGTTTAGGAAGACTTCCCTTTGCGGCGATAACCAGCTACCGTTAGCAGAAGCCCTGCTGCTGCAAATCCAATTGGAGCTGGAACATCTGACGCATCATTAATTTCGCGTAGCCCGCCAAGAGTTGGATCCAGCTGAGACGACAAGGTCAACCCACCCTCTGACACCAAGAACACACCATCGTATCCGCTATCGTTATCTAGCGTTCCGCGACTATAGTCGATATAGGTTGTACCAGAGTTTCGTGTACCGGCCATAACACTTTGACCTTCACCGTTGTCATAGCGACCCATTGATCGGCCTTCAGCGCCGGTAATGCCGAAATGATACTGCCAGTCATCAATTTGTTCACCGCTGGCGTATCGACTATACGTCTTTTGCCCTTCGCCCTCAATGTACTCAACACCGAAGTAATTGCGCATCAGGTCATGTACTTCAGAGGCGGTTGCTAAACGCCACCCCTCATACTGTCCACCATCACCTAACTCCAATGATACTTGATTGATTGACATGCCATCAGTCAATGTTAAATCCAACCATTCCAGGCCGCTATTAGTATCTAAGGTCGCCAGACCATCTGAATCTGCCAACCAATCGGTTTCAACCAGCTCTGCATTAGCGCTTCCTGCCATGATCATTGCAGCCACAGCTGCATACTTCAACATACTCATTTACAAATCCCTTTATTCGTCCGTGAACTTCAAATACGCCCTAGAGGATGCAAACTAAATGCCAAATAAAATGCTAATTTGGAAGGGGTTGAGGTGGCATGTGTTAAAAATCCTGTCACCTGACAGAAAGCAGGACTAAAGGTGTAAAGTGAGTTAGCCGGCAGTCGAACGCTACCGGCAAAGAAGCTTAATGAGCTTGTACTGCCTTAAAATACAGCACGTTGGTAATTTGTCCTGTTGAGGCCACAACCGTATTGAAACGAATCAGGATCACGCGCTTGCGCTTTTTGAGTGCGCTAATTTCAATGTTGCTAGGCGCTTTCTTTGAACGAAGATACTCACCAGACTCACCATCATATGTCAAAAATGACATGCCCTTTTCACCCATGTACTTGTCATCGATCGCATTAAACTCTTCTTTGTCGATCTGTACGAACTGCTGACCAGGGAAACGATTGGTGATCTTCGCCACTGCCGACTCCGGACTAAAGATAACGTCGTTGTCATCCATTGGCACAAGACCCTGCGCCGAAAATGTCAAAGCTGGAATAGTAGCGTTGGTTAAAGTTGTGTTTTCCATTTTCCTTCTCATATTGTTGTGAACACATCTTCATCTTATACATATTGAAAAATAAAAACAACATATTTGTTGTAAAAAGTGTGGGTATTATTTTCCTCCAAACTTGAACTTGACGAACGTCTATTAAACCCCAATTAAACAACATAAATGTTGTATTAGGTTGTCACTGTGATAATATATCCACTTCGCCACTGACAGCGACGCCGCTCTTCTCGATGGTTAACGTCAGTATGAATAACAGAGAAAACCTTAACGCACATATTTTCTTTATCCGCGTTAAGGGCAACAAGAGCACCCTTGATGCTGAACCTTAAGGAATATGTATGTTTATTATCACAACCCGCAAACAATTTTCAGAAGCGGCTCGCCGTTTAGCAAATGCCTTTACTCTCAAAACAGCGCTAACCATGGTTACCCGCGCGCTAAATGAAAACAAATCCGGCGCACTGGCGGATTCACTCAGCCTTGCCTTGGAGGGGCAGCCTCTGGATTCGCGTATGGGGCTCCCACAAGCCAATGAACTGCTTGCTCAATCACTCTCTGGCGAAGACCAAAATGTCACTTCCAGCAAGGTTAAAAAGCACAAATCTTTAGGTGCGACCCCAGACAAAGAAATGACCCGTCGGATCCAGGCCCATGCGGAACACTTAAAAGCACTCGCATTCACCCTTGAAAATCAAGACACTTTCGTCAATGACATCAAGGCAGCATTTGAAACAGAAGCGGCGAATCGAGGGGTTGAGCCTCGTAGCGTAATGCCGTTAGAGAACGGGTTGTCGAACACATCAAAAGACGTTATCGCATTCATCCTCCACATGTTCCAGCATGAGAAAGTTTGCCATGTAGAAACCAACGGTATGACGTCTCACAGGTTAACTAACCTTGGCGTCTGTGAGTACGACCGACACATCATGGTCGCGTTCGATAAGAATATCTTATCCATGCACTTTGAGTGGAAGGAAAGTGAATACGAGACCGATTGCGTGGGCATTACGGTCTACCTGAACGGTATCGATATCGATGATTACCTGCCAGGCATTGATGAAACTGGCGCATTCAGAAGCGAAGGTTTTGAGGCGTTCATGGAGGATATTTACACAAAAGAATTCGTCCAATCCGAATTGGATAGTGATTTTGTCGACGTTACTTTAAGGCACAACCAAAAGTTGCTTCCTGTTGCAGAATACCTAGCAAATCTGGAGCATTAAAAATGGGCGCTACGGCGCTCATTTTATTTATGAAAATAAAATTCTTCAAATACAACAAAAGTGTTGTTTTAAAAAATTATTATGGTAATATTTAAGAATTGAAATAAATTAATTTTTGATGCGTGATTTTTTACAGGAGTATGAAAAATGCTTACTTACCTTATTGAGCAGCACATTTGTTGGCCATATGAGTACGTTCACTCTACTCCTGTGACCGTAGAAGACGATCTCGATGAAGCATTGGCTTTTGCTGAAGCATTCTACCTTGCTAAGCGTGGTGAGGTGGAAGATGGGTACCAGGAGTTTTCTGTTACCGTTAAGGCATTGCCAAAGGGCCGGGTTGTGTTTGGCCCTGTCGATGGTCAGGTTGTTCATCCTGAAGTCGTCTGGTCATCTGACGATCACTTCCTCGCCACCCCGACTTTGACTGTTAAGCAAACAGTCGTCACAATCACTCTCGGTGACTTGTTAAACGGTGAGTCTGCGCACACATCGGTTGTAAACCAACCTGAAGAGTTCATGCGCTTCGTTTCCCCTAAGTTCGTAGAACTGTCGGCTTTTGTTGAAAGTGCCAATGATGACACTATCAATGCGGACGTTCCTGATCCTTACGGTGAAGCTGAGCTGTATATTGCGTTTGAACACCAGTATTACCGAGCTTAAACAAGGAGAAAAATGTGAGCTTTCATCGCAAAACTGCCACTACAAACGTTGGCGCACACAGACAATTAAGACGCGTACCCGCCGATTGGGACCACCCTAAAAATGCCTCTGGCACTCTGGTACCGCTTTTTCAGGATCTGGAACTTAAGAGATCTCAGGAGATTTGGGATCGTGGTCAGCAGTTATGGGATGATGGTTTCTACGCAGGCGAGTATGGCCGGGATAAACCCAAACCTCTCACTGACGAACAGAAAAGCAGTTGTTATAGCGATTGGGTGGGCAATCGCCCTGAAGATGAAGCTCACATGCCGCTATGGCCTGATGAAAAGCGAACGCACTACCAGCTTTACGAAACCAGCACTGAGGGTACACCAATCAGTCCTGTTATGGATTCTTTAGAATCTCTGGCTAAATGGTTAGGCGAGCAAAACAAACCTGCATACGCAGACCTTACCTTCACTGAGAAAGAGTGGTTAGAAACACTCAAAGAACTCGAAGAATGGAGTTAATTAAAACAACATAATTGTTGTATTCCCTGTTCTATTTTGTTACACTGATTGCAGAATTTAAACGGGGAAGCAACTATGTTATTTGTACTATATCGCTATTCACAGGATTTCATCTCACAACTTGAAGGTGGTGGCGCTGCCGCTGAACTTCACATCAAACGCACAATGCCTTTTGGTGACCCAAACACACGCCATCAGGCGGCCATTGAACAGTTAAAATCTGGCGTACTAAAGCCGGCTGCTACGGTTGATTGCAATCCAGACGAACTGTTCCGTGTAACAAACAACATTGACGCACCTTGGGTGGAGAACGACGAAGTGTTGATGTTCGACGACAACGCAGTTTTGTCATCTACCTCTGTGGGCGATGTTATCAAAGCTGGAGACGGCAACTTTTACATGGTAGAGAGCACTGGCTATTCGCCCCTAAATATCGATGATCTAAACGGTCAATCGTACCCTCTGCCAAACAAACCTTTATTGTTAGGGAAATAAGATGGAATTTAAGATACCAATGCCAGCCGACACTGACATGTCTAGTGTCGCACTGATGCGTATGATGGCAATTGCCAAAGTGGCACACGCCGGACAGAAATACGGCAATAAGGGCGACTACTTCGATTATCATATTCTCGGTGTTCTGGCCAAGCTCATTACGTTGCCGGAGTTTAAAGAAGCGACACCTTACGAGCAGTATTCAATGATGTTGATGGCGGTTGGCCACGATCTTATTGAAGACACTGACGTGACTGACAAACAACTTCTTGATGAAGGCTTTGATCCCTATGTTGTGGGTGGCATCGGATTGCTCAGTCGTGATGACGATACGCCTAAAGATGTTTACATCACGCGTATTTTGGCTGACTTTGGCGTAACAACCGTTAAAAAAGCAGACACAGAGTTCAACTATGAGCAAAGTGTTGCCGACGGGAATGAACGCCTTATTAAGAAGTACACCAAGCAGCGCCAAGATTTGAAACGTAACGACGAAATGCACAAACAGCGTTTCGAACGCACTCTGTAAATTCACTATACCCAACCCATTAAGTCCGCCTCTGCGGGCTTTTTGGTACCTGCAATACAAGGACAGTTATGAGCAGTAAACAATCCATGACATCCAAGCTTGACGCTATGGCTGAACATGCAAAACGAAACGCCCCTAGTGAGGATGAACTACTGGCGCGCACAATCGCTCGCTTTGAGAAATCGAAGAAAGACCCTAACCATATCGAAAACTGGTTCCACGCAGTCATCGCGAATGGTATTCGCCACCCGAAGACCCAACTAATCCCTTTCCCCATTGAAGCAACCATTGCCATTTTGAAAGAAGATCAAGATGCCTTTTTTGGTTGCAAAGAACTGGACGAGGTTGAGCAAGCGGTAAAACGCGCTTTTGACACCTTCGGCAAAGATGCTCTTTTTCTGAAAAACAGCCTTTATTCAGGTAAGCATACATGGAACAGAACCTGCCACATTACCCGTGACTCAAACATCCGAAATCACTTGGGGCAAATTACCTATGAGTGGCTTATGCGCTCCCCTGTATACGCGACGCATATGGTGGTTCGCGAATTAATTGAAACCGCTCCGGTATTCCATGCATTTGGCGGAACACCAATTGTTCAGGAGTTCAGGCTTTTTGCCAAAGACGGGAAAACCTACGCTTACCAGGCATACTGGCCAGCTAACTCAATTCTCGACGCTGACACCAATGATTGGGCTCAGAAACTGGAATCTATCAGTGAAGCCACTCAACAACAAATGGATGAGATGATTAAAGGCGCAGATCGGGTAACTCGAACACTTCGAGGGGATTGGTCTGTCGACTTCCTCATTGATAAGGATGGTGCTCCTTGGCTTATTGATATGGCTGTTGCCTCTCAAAGCTATATCTCGCCCCACCGTATCGAACTTAGCTAACAACGCCAAAGCATCGAGCCGTGATATAATTTCGGCTCACAATGGACTGTTTAAGTAAAGGAATGACATGCAACTCCCTTTGTATTCTGGTATCCGTCTTGAGCCAGTGAAAACGATTGACATTGATGTCATCACCAAAGACTTTTTTACAAAAATACCCGACCCCCTGATTCTGGAACAACGCGTTAAATTTGGTACATCTGGCCACCGTGGCATCTCATTAGACGCATCATTTACCATGCGTCACGTTGTTGCTATCACTCAGGCTGTCGTTGAATACCGCCGTATGGCTGGCATTACTGGCCCTATTTTTGTCGGTAACGATACACACATTCTTTCTATTCTGTCACTTCAGGTTGTATTGTCGGTTCTTCTCAGGGCTGGTTGTGAAGTTCATATCGATAAGTATGCAGTCTACACGCCGACCCCTGCAATATCGCGTGCGATTATTCGGCACAACCGCGAACATTCGCACCAGGCTGACGGATTGATTATAACACCGTCACACAATCCACCCGAAGACGGTGGCATCAAGTACAACCCGACTCATGGTGGCCCTGCGGGCACTGAAGCAACGGCATTTATCGAACGACGTGCCAATGAGATATTGGAAAGCAAAGCAGAGCCATCAATATTCATGCTGGCAGATAAGCCCCATACATCGCCTTTACTTAAAGCTGTAGATATTTGCGTCGGGTATGTAGAGGACTTATCCAAGGTTATTGATATTCAAACTATTAAGGAAAGCGGTGTTCGTCTTGCTGTTGACCCGATGGGCGGCGCATCTGGGCATTATTGGCAGGTGATCAAAAATATTTATGGCTTAAACATCAAAATTGTCAATCCTGTCACCGATCCTCATTTTTCTTTTATCCCTCCGGATGAAGACGGTATTGTGCGCATGGATTGTTCGTCTGCATTCTCAATGGCATCACTTATTGAATACATGAAACAGCACAAACAAGACATTGGTGTTGCTAATGATCCAGATGGTGACCGTCACGGCATTGTGTTACCCGGTCATGGTCTTATTAGTCCCAACCTGTTTTTGGCCATTGCTGCAAATTACCTGATAACCCATAGAGCCAATTGGACTAGAAACGCTGGTATTGGGAAAACAGTGGTGACAAGTGACATTATTAGCCAGGTTGCCAAACAGCACAGCTACTTTGTTGATGACACACCAGTTGGTTTTAAATGGTTCGTGAACGGTCTTCATAGCAGCGAGCTAATGTTTGCTGGCGAGGAAAGTTCTGGTGCCACATTTGCTGACATGAATGGTGATTGCTGGACCACTGACAAAGATGGCATCCTATTGTGTCTGCTTGCCGCAGAAATTATGGCTAAAACCGGCATGACGATTTTGGAGTACGGAGAAAGCATCGGTTTAAGCGCACCACACTACGTTCGTAAGACTTACCCAATATCACCTGAAAAAATAGCCGCCCTAAAGGGCATTACACCCGAAATGTTCAAAGGCAAGGTGATTGCTGGTGGTCGTGTCGAACAGGCGTTCACCGAGGCGCCAGGGCGTCGTGGCGCTCACATTGGCGGCGTGAAGGTTCGGCTTGATAACGGTTGGTTTGCCTTTAGGCCATCAGGGACTGAGCCTGTTTATAAAATTTACGCCGAAAGTACGTTAAGTCGCAAGCATCGCGATCAGTTAGTCGAAGAAGTCAATAGAATCATTGAGTATATGCTTCCTTAACACATACTCAGCAAAGGTCGCCATTTGCGGCCTTTTGTTTAGCTGATATTCCAAACTAACCAGTTTGTCGCATGAAACATAATGATTGCGATAACAGCCGAGAAGACGCTCGCAATTAAGGCGTAACGGGCCACGTGCTTGCGTCTCAGTGTCCACTTAACACGTTGTTTTTCGTCGTCGTTAAGTGCATCACGCTCTTTTTGCCAATCAATAAGTTCTTTGCCAATGCTATACATAACAAGGCCAAGCACTATCATGATCAGTGGTAGTGTCAGGTGTTTAAATGGCAGTGCCATAACGCTACCGATGACAACTGATGAAATCATCATTGTGCGTTTTACCTGAGTAATCATCACATCCGCTTGAGTGCATACATATTGGAATTGCATATCAACTTCCCATTTCTGGTTGCGTTATATTGATCATATCTTAATTCTAGTCAAAGAAACATCAATAACAACATAAATGTTGTATTTATTTTAATTTTTTATGGTATGATTGCTTGCAAATTAGACATGGAGAAAGATATGGAAATCTTTTACAAAAACAGCGACTGTGAGCCATGGGAAGGCGACGTAAGGGTTTTAGCCTCTGGTAAGAAGCAGATTCGTGTGCAGTCTCGGTACAACGGGGCATTTGTCGTTTCTAATGGTCGCCCTGTTTGCGATTGGCATGACTATGACGATCCGGACTTGGTGACGTTACGTGAGCGTTATGAGAGCAACAAGCACCGGTATTACCAAAAGAAGAATAAGCCTCGTGGAACATCAATCCACTTTAGCAAGCGCAACAACCGCGTTACCGTTCGCGTTAGTAAGGGGTAGGCTATGGTTGGAACTGAATTACATGACGCATTACATGACGCGATTTCATGTCGCATTTATACCGAAGGGCTGATTCAGCAAGTGACTTATTTTTTTAGCTTGTTATGGATTATCGTTTCTAGCGCACTGATGATCACTCTTGAGTTACCATGGAAGAGCCATCAATCAAATGTTGGCAAAAAAATCATGATGGTCGCTCTTCTTAGCCTTACTTCCATAGGTGTGATTGTTGCTGGCGGTCAGTTTTATGTCTTTCTTCTGTCACTAATCGTTACGTTTTCGATGTTGGCTTTTGCTATTGTATTGCAAGGGTCTACATGCAGGCCCAATGCTCGTAAACAAATAACGAGGGCTGCACTAGTCATCTTTACGTTTATTGCTATGATTATCCATTTTGAATCTAATTCTGTTGTGTGTGGGTGTGATTTCAATTCAGATCCATCTGGATGCGCAAAAGCTTGTAGCTATAATCCGTATACACTCAAATATTTTTATGGTTATTTTGGAATAAAGCCCGCTTAGTAGCGGGCTTTCCCTTTAATGCTTAACTTGTATCACTTCGGTTCGTAAAGCCCACACTCAGTCATGGCCCATCCAAACAATGGCTTAGCCACTGGCGCAGGGTCATTTTTAGATGAAAACCCATCTACGGTAACGACGGTACTGAAAATGACGTCATTTTCTGTTGGCGCTTTGTCAGAGTCCATTGTGACACCAGATTTAGGGCAGCGGTATACGTAATGCCTACCCTGCTCTTCATACATCTCTTTAACTTCAGCTATTTGCTCAGGTGTATCGATATCCTGTTCACGCTGAATAACCTCCATGACCATTTCATCTGGATTCAATTCGCCATTAGGTAGGAATATTGGTTTACCTGTAGAGACAAGGTTATTTGTAAAATCAACGAACCACGGGTGTGTTGATGCAGGGTCATGTACCCAAGACACCGTACCTTTTTTGTCTTCTATGCAATTGCGCGAAAGGAAAGCTTGCTCGTCTTCAAACTCAATATCATTCGGCATCCAGGCAACCAAAACATGGCTCTTACGACCTTTATGCGTAACAAACAGGGTTAATTCACATTCACTACATGTCATTTTACAAGAGTTGTTGGTAGCGCATGCAATATGCTCAACATCCAAACTGACATTGCAGTGAGGGCACTTGTGCGTTCTGACAGCATTACGAACAAAACCTGTAGAATTGAGCTGAGAGTGTGCACTCTGTTCATCTTCTTGCTTGGGAGTATTTGCCAATAACTGGGCAGCCAGTACATTATAACCGCCAAGCTCCAGACCTTTCGCCACAGCTTCGTTCAGTTTGTTATCTTTTGTCGCCGGCGATCCCCAGTAATGTTGACCTGCTACGCGAACGATAGTTTTTAATTTCGTGAAACTTTCTTCAGTTAGATTTTCAGTATCTATGATCATGCTAATTACTCCAGCAGTCGTTAGTTAAGTGGTCGTCCGTTACACTCGGTGACTGCATAAGTAAGTATCATGCATTTTGTCGGTTTGAGTGGTATACCTGTATGCACCATGCCAGCGTTGCTGGTGGACGACGGCGGGGACAGACTCCCCAGCTCACAACTCAACCGCGCTTATGTCGATGACCCATGAGATAGTGATATCATACCAGTTGCGTTGTTATATTTCAATGTTCGAAGAGTTTTTAAGTTGTCTGATTTACATTTTATTTTAGACATTAAAAAACCCGATGGTATCGGGCTTTTAGAGTTAGCTGCTTGTGGCGATTATCAGCCTAGAGGTAGGCCGTATTCATTCTTCATCTGCTGACACATCTCAGGTATATAGCCGTGACACTCTACATACTGAATTTCTTTCGGCGTCAGGTGTTCAGGATCATTGATGATACGGGTCAATTGCTTGTTAAGGAAGAGACGCGACAGTCCTGCTCTAACATTCTCACCCAGTTTTCCTTTTATCTCATGAGCGCCAAGCACAAGCCCCTCTATGCTTTCATATTCACTGAGCAATTGAGCAGCCTTAACATCACCCACCTTATCGATACCGGTAATACCATCCGTACTATCCCCTTTCAATGCAAGGAAATCGATAACCTGTTCAGGTTTGACTCCCAGCTTCTCCACAACGTCCTCATGCTTATAGAGCTTTTTCTGGCGCGGATTAAACAGGCAGATGTCGTCATTAACCAACTGGAACATGTCTTTGTCCGTTGTATAAATCATGACGCGGTAGCCTTTTCTTACGTAGTGTTCAGCCAGCATACCAATGCCATCATCAGCTTCTACGTCTTTCTTAACAAGGACGGGGACGCCGTATGCATGGAGTGCTCGGTAAAGTATCGGGGCCTGTGTTGCAAGTTCTTCAGGCATTGGTTCACGGTTCGCTTTGTATTCAAGCGACAGCAAGTGACGATGATTCTTTTTACCTGAATCCGCTACAGCTATAACGCGCTCGGCTTTTCCCAATGGAGTTACATTGATGAGACTCTTAATTGAGGACAACACAGCGGTTACCGTTTCAATACGCTGTTGCATGCCTTTTGAGAACATCGGCGGACGAGTATGAAACATCCGGTACATGATGTTATGCGTATCGACTAGTACGATTAACGGTTTTTCTTGCTGTGTCATGTGTCTTCCAGGTTATCTAATCTTTATTGTATGATACCTAACTTTATCTATAAAAACAACAATTATGTTGTGGTGATTGTGTTCAATTTATTTTTAATCAATAAAATTAATAACAATATCTACAACATATAGGTTGTATTTTAATTTCGCCGTGTTATTATAGCACTTCAATATCGTTGTATGACGCAATGTGAATTGTTTTTGGACAGGGGTTCGACTCCCCTCACCTCCACCATAAGCGTTCTGGAGCAGGTTGTAGGCAAGTGAACAGTAAGACACTTATCTACGTAAATATTCCTGTTTATGAACTATCAGAGCTTTTATGATGGGGGTGTACTGGCTTCGACAGGATCATGAAGCGGCGCTGACAACGTGGGGGGAGTTGCCCCGTAAAAAGCTAAACCTAAAATAACTGCAAACGACAATGTTTACGGTGCACGTCTAGCCGCTTAATAACCGGCTTTGTGCGGGGTCGTCAGTGCCTAGCACCAGAAAGACTGATAGCCCACCTCTTCGGAGGTGGGTTTTTTCGTTTAGGGTTCCTAAAATGTATCAACCAGGTATAACAAACAAAAAAGCCTGCGCGTGCAGGCTTTTTTTATGCGGGTTTTCTTTCATCTTTCGATGCGCCGAACTCTACAAAGAATTCAATTACTCTCAACATAGCATCTCCCCAATGGGTGGCTAACGAGTCGCACGCATATGGGTCAAAATCTCGAAACACAAATAAAAACGCATCGCGCCATCTCATGAACATGTCTTCCGTTATATTCATCGCACCTTGACCATGCCAGTGTGCTAATGACTTCAGAGATTCGGGTGCTTCGCCGCTAGTAGCTAGGAGCATAACTTGCTCTAAGCTGTGTCTTACTACGGCGCGCTGACGCTCTTCAGATATCCTGTCTAGTATAATTTTTATCTTTTTGTCTCGGGACTTCATCTCTTCAGCAAAAGCGCTTAAGAACTCGTCCTCGTTAACTGTTAACCGCTCATAGGAACGCAACAACATAATTCGCTTTGAATGCTCGGCAACCCTATTTACCTCTGAGCTCATTTTGTACCTCTCGAATTACGGGCGCTTTTTACCATGATTAAACTGGCAAACTCAATAACATTCTCGACTAAACTACAAAAAAACGGAATAAGTCAATAATACGGATGTATCACTTTGTATCATTTCCTAGACCTTACTGCCTATTGTAGTCAAATTTTGTGCTATCATCACATCGGAACAAAGGACTGTATTTTAAACAATTTACGGAGCGCATAAGGATATGCAAAAACGTATATTTACCTCATTCTTTCTTGCCGTTGGCATTTTCTCTCAAGCAGCAAACGCAGAGCCATTTAATTTTGATTTTGTAGGTGACAATATATTTGTCGCTGGTTCGCATGGTCAAAGATTAGGGCAAATCGTATTGGGGTCTGAAGCCAACATATCAGGATCAGTAGTCGCATCCCATTACCTTGGACTCGGTGCCGGCGTAAACATTTCTGGAGATGCCTGTTCTGGTTATGTTTCGCAAAGCCCTTCAGCCAATGTGGAAGGGACGGCGGGATGTGGTGTCGATTCTAGTATCGGTGCCATGATTGCCGAACTCAGTGATTCGCTATTGGATTACGGTGCGTCACGAACTAATGTGACGGAGAGCCTCACCTTTGACGCAAGTCAGAACATTTATAATGTCGATAGCTTACTGCTTGATTCCCAGGAGAGTTTAACTATCTCTGGCGGAGCAAATGATTGGGTGGTGGTGAATGTTTATGGCCAGGCTAAAATGGGCTCTGGCGCTGCGATAAAGCTTGAGGGCGGGATCACGTCTAATAACGTTATATTTAACTTTGCACAAAGCTGGACGTATCGCGAATTCAATATTGGTGGCGTAGATATTAATGGCACATTTCTTTCTGGCGGCCGAGATTACATTCTTGGTGATGGAGCCACGCTAGATGACACTCGCTTTGTTACTAACGGCGCGATAATAGCTAACGTTCAGGATGTTGATTACGTTGGCGCACCTCAGTTTGAAGATGGCGATTACGTAAATGTCCCACTTCATGGTGCAGCGGTAGTGTTACTTATGGGAGCTGGGGCCTTGCTGTACCGCAGAAAACAACAAAAGTGTTGTTTTAATGGTGTTGATTTGGTAGTATGAACACATATTAACTCAATACGAAGCAAGAATTATGTCTGAAACTTCAAGCACGCCATTTAATGCATGGTCACTTAACGGCGAACCCGATCCACACGGCGATTATTACATTGGTGGCCGACTGGCCATTATGCATGGAAAAATGCCCGATCATGTCATATCTTTGGCGCTTGAAATGCCCAATCTAGGGCACAGTGTTGGCGGCTCAATGTTCCTCACTGCCGCAAAAGAGCGACTGCGCTGGTTATCTCGCATGGTCAAGATGGCCGCAGAGAAAGAAGGAGCTAACATTGAGCGTTATAACGAAATTCGTGCCTCTATGCCACTAGGCGAGTTAACCGATGATCAGTTGGCTAACCAATTCTTTTTGACTGAAAATACAGATGATATGACTGCTGGCGCCGCTCGCATTAAATGGCTAAGCAAAGAACTAAAAGCCATCACCGGTTATAAAGACAATAGCAATGAAAACTTTATGCTGAATTAAGCGGCTGCATAGCCATATCGCTTACTAAAAACAAACGCTGCATTGCCACACTGAGCGATTTTGCCGTGCGAAAATATTTTTTCGAAGGCAGGATCGTTTTCCAGATCTTCGAGCCATTCACACAAGCCGTACTGGAACAAGTTATTAGAGAGAACATCCACCTTTATCAGAACGGTACTTTCATCCTGTACCTTGATGGATACTTTTGCCCCTGTATCACCAACAGAGTCTTTTAAGAAACCCGCTTCTACCAGCGTGGGTACCAGGGGTACCATTCCGGTATTCACCGCATTGATGATTGATTGTTCATTTTCAAGCATAGCCATATACGTTGCCTGAGCCACGGATTCAGCAAACATAACTTCGCCAATTAACTCAACTCGTCCGCTGGACTCATTTTCCATATCAGCATTAGTACCAATGATAAATAGTGTCATCAATCCTGCTAATACGACACAGAGAAATGCATTGTAGAGGTAGTGTTTCCATGTGGGGGTGTTGCTTGCATCCATTGCTATATTCACAAAGTCCTTTTCCAAAATAGTATCATGCCGCCAACTTTTTGTATTCGTAAAATTTTAATATCTGCTTTTAATCCAACATAACGAAAGCTGCTAGAATAACCGATGAAACCACTTAAAGCCCTTACTCTTGGTTTACATCCATCAATCACTCCGTTCTCCAAGCTGTAAGGGTTTCTTTACTTATCCCATCAATGTCAAAAACAACATAATTGTTGTAAGTTTTTTGACCGTTTGGTAATATCGCGCCAAATTCAACCAATCAAATTAAGAGGCACACAGGCACTATTATCATGCATTGATACTGCACAGATAATAAAAGCTTTTGAATTAAGACGTTATGAATTACCCATGGATATCCCAGGCGAACAAAGTGTTTATTGGCGTATTGCTAACACAGTTTGTTGTTTCGCTCATTATTGCATTTTTCACTGGATTACACATTCAGGCCATAGTAGGTAGCTTACTCATCATGAGTGTTCCAATGGCCATGATCTTTATAAAACCAGGTTCACAATTAACCCGCATTACCGTTGGTATTGCCACACAGCTTTTCACAGCATTGCATATCCAAATGACGGCAGGCATGACAGAACTTCATTTCGAAGTATTTGCCACGCTTGCCTTCCTCGGCTTTTATCGAGATTGGAAAGTGGTATTGGCCAGTGTCATCACGATCGCTATACACCATTTCTCATTCTTCATTTTGCAAATGGGCGGCTCTGAGTTAAGGATATTTGAAGACGGCCACGCCAGCTGGGGTGTTTTGGTTATTCACTCTTGTTTCGCTATCGCTGAAGGTGCTGTGATCATGTATGTTTCTGCAACCAGTCACCGTGAAGCAAAGTCCGCCTATGCGCTCGCTCATGCAGTGGATACCATCATTGAAGATAAAAGCGCGATTAATCTTAATGTAGATATTGATTCAAGCATTCGGGAACTGGATAACTTCCGCAACCTCATCTCCACATTTAAGTCGATTGTCGATGAAGCTAAACTGACCAGCAAACAGGCTGGATTATTATCGGGGAAAGTCGAGACCGTCTCTGAAAAGTTAATCCACTCTGTTCAAGGCAATGTTTCTCAAATTGAAGGAATTGCCACTGCCATTGAGCAAATGTCCATTACCTCTCGTGACGTTGCTCATCGTGCTGCTGACGCAAACTCGTTATCTGGTGATAATCAATCGAACACTCAGACAGCAAAAGACACAATCGACAAGTCTACCAAAGATATAGGCCAACTTTATCATCGCTTACAGTCTGCATCGTCAATAATTGAAGACCTGTCGTCAAAGTGCACCGAAATTGATAAAACCATGGCTGCTATCATGGGCATATCTGATCAGACAAACCTATTGGCGCTAAATGCTGCCATTGAATCTGCCCGAGCGGGCGAACACGGCAGAGGATTTGCCGTTGTTGCAGATGAAGTGAGAACTCTGGCTAGGAATACCAGTGAGCAAGCTGAACATATCACTGCAATCACAACCGCACTGATTGAAGATTCTAAAAGGTCTGTCGGAATGATGGCAACGTGTTTATCTGACGCTAAAGGGAGTGCTGATGCCTCCGGTGTGGCGTCAGAGGCAATGAGCCAGATATACGATAACACCAATCTGTTGAACTCTAATATCGATTCTGTCGCGACTGCTGCTGAAGAGCAAACCACGGTATCCAGTGATATTGCTCAATCAGCCCACCAGCTCAACGAATCATCCAAAGAGCAAATATTGGACGTCAACGAAAGCCATGAAGCAATGATGGAGTTAAAAGCCATTGTCAGCTCACTGGAACAGCAATTAACTAAGTTTAAGAGTTGATGAGTTCTCGTACATTGTGGGGCGTTGGGGTAACCTCGTGGTTTGCTCTTTGCGCCCTTTTTCTCTTCATCATTAGACAAGACTCACTCAGTGAGTTTGACCCGAATGGCGCACTTTACACCCTCAGTATGAATACGGGGTTTGACTCTTCTTTCACAGATAGCCTCAAACGTGAAGTGGGCGATCTTTCCCTTACCGTAGTTCACTTTGAAAACAGAGGTTGTTGGTGTCAAATTGTTGCTCAGCCTCACATTGAGTCGGTTAAGTCGTTGGCTAAAAACAAAGGGTTGAGTAACATCGTCGTTGGCGAAATTAGTAAAAGCATGCAGAGTAAAATCCCCTCCCTGCCGGCCGTTGCTGTATTTGACCAGGATGAGAAGCTCATATACCTGGGCCCCTACTCAAGCGGGATCAGTTGCAGCCAAAACGAAGGCATTGTCGAGCCTTTTATCGGACATGCTACGCGTCAATTTCCTGTTGCTGCAATCGTCAGTGACGCAAAAGGTTGTTACTGTAATACATAGACTTTATTCAGAATCTCATGTTATTATAAACGCATATGTCACATGGACTGTGGCCACTAAAGTAAAGGATTACAATGAGACGTTTAT
Source organism: Crocinitomicaceae bacterium (assembly GCA_002713215.1). Lineage (GTDB taxonomy): Bacteria > Bacteroidota > Bacteroidia > Flavobacteriales_G > Salibacteraceae > UBA2108. The sequence goes on along the minus strand of PAVO01000030.1, from coordinate 115,773 downwards.
CTACGCATAACATGACGGTTTCGGAATGCGTGAAGAGCACCAAACCATACTTCACCCTAGCCGCATGGAAACATAACCACCCAAACATCCACAGTAAAGCCAAACGAGAAGGTTGGCTTGATACCTGTATTGATGCCATTCAAACTCCCGAGTGTTGGGACAAAGTCACTTGCATTGAAGACGCAAAGCAATTTAAAACAATATACGCATGGCGCCACGGGAATCCGGACGCTTTTTCTCATGCTCAAGTGCAAGAGTGGTTCGAGGAATGTACATTTCATTTTGCTGATCAAAGCATGGTTGAACGAACGTGGTACAAAATGCGATGTTTGCGCTCAGCCCGTCGGTTTGAATCACTTAAGGACTGGCGCCTCTCTGAACACTCAGCTTATTATGCTGCCATGCAATACGATTGGATTGAAGACTGCTCGAAGCACTTCACGCCACATGAAGGAAAGCAGCTTTACTGGACACTTGAACGCTGCATTGAAGATGCAAAAAAGTACAGCGTACTTAAAGATTGGCGAAAAAATGGACGCGGCGCATACCAATCTGCATGCCGACACAAATGGATAGAACAGTGTACGGCACACATGCAACGTGGAGGCACTTTACAAAGTGATGGTTTCGAGCCGAAATGGACGCTAGAAATATGTCTTGCTTCAGCAAAACAACACACTTCACAAAAAATCTGGCTTGAGTCTGACTTTGAAAGCTACAAAGCAGCATTGCAATATGGATGGTTTAAAAAATGTACTGAGCACATGACGACTCTCATCCCTAAGCGATCGTATAAATCATATTCAAAGCAGGAGTGCATTGCATCCGCCGAGAATTACGAAACCCGACTCGATTGGCGAATTGGCGACCCGAGTGCCAGAAACGCAGCAATAAAATTCGGATGGTATGAACTATGCTGTGAACACATGATCCCAGGGTTTGACCGTTTAAAAGTAAAACTAACTTTTGATGAGTGTAAAGAAAGCGCAGAGCAGTACAACACTCGTGACGAGTGGAAAAAAGGTGACCCTGTGTACTATCGCCAAGCGCAGATCAAGGGCTGGATGGATGAATGTTGCTCGCACATGAAAAGGAAGCCAATCAAGCGCACCTATACCCTTGAAGTATGTAAAGCGTCTGCTGCAAATTTTAGTTCCCGTACCAAATGGGCTAAGGGTGACAACCTCGTTTACCAAGCTGCTAGCCGTGAAGGCTGGATGGATGAATGTTGCTCGCACATGAAGCCACTTAGAACGATGAAACCTCGCGCTCGTAAATGGACAGAAGAAAAATGCATGGAGTCCGCTGCAAAATACCAAACGCGAAGCGAGTGGCTTGACGCTGAATACATCGCCTATAAGGCCGCTAAGCGGTATGGGTATTTTGACAAGTGTGTTGCTCATATGTCTCGAAAGTTAAAATGGACACTGGAAACATGTGTAAAGCTCGCGTCAAACTGTGAAAGCATTCGCCAGTTCCGAGAAAAACACGCAGCTGCCTATTCCGCTGCCAGTAATTATCGATGGCTAGAAGAGTGTAGAGCGGCCGTGGGACTTAACTTGCAGGCCTAGAATAATCCCCGGGTATTTTATGCCCGGGAATCCACTTTTGGCATTTGCCAAAATTTCGCATATGATGTCCTAATTAAAACAATTATTTTTTTAATTCAGGGCATGAACCGTGGCACCACAAACTAGTTCAGATGTAAATCAATGGACGTACCAAACATGTTTAAAGGATGCTAAGAAATACACTAGCGAAGATGAATGGCAGGAAAAAAGTCCCGCTGCACATGAAGTCGCAGTTAAATCGCATTGGATAGTTGAATTCCGCCTCCACTTTAAACCAAAACGTTTACCAAAGACCAAAAACACACGTTCTAAGCCTAAGAAAAAGACGACGACCCACTCCCCTAAGCAATGCCTTAAGTTCGCACAACGCTGCAAAACAATTACTGAATGGCGAAATATACATCCTCAGTCGCTTAAAGATGCCAAGACTCATGGTATCTACGAGCAATGCATTGAGCATATGAATGTGCGCCAGTACAACCAGTGGACGAAGGAAGAGTGTCTCTCGCACGCTAAAGAATTCGAGACCAGAAGCGCATGGAGTCGCGGCCACGCTGCAACCTACCACTATTCGAAGAAAATGGGCTGGTTCAATGAATGTGTTGCCCATATGCCCAAGCCCTACGAAACAACCAAGTTAGACATGACTAAAAAAGAGTGCCTTAAGCATGCCAAAGCGTTCAATACAAGAACGGAATGGAGTCAGGGTCACACTCAATCATATCGACTCGCCAGACGTATGGGGTGGTTTAATGAGTGCGTTGCTCATATGGCGACACCGAAACCTCGAAAACAGTGGACAGAAGACGAGTGCATTAAAATAGCCAAAAAGTACCCTGATCGTAAGGCATGGCGAGAAGGTAATCTGAGTTCTTACTCTGCCGCTTATCAATATGGGTGGATGGAAAGTTGCACGGCGCACATGCCGGCGCGCGCATCATCCAAAAAAGTCTGGACTAAAGCTGAATGTAAGAAGCACGCCAAAAAGTTCAAATCTCGTACTGAGTGGACTAAGGGACACCACGGTTCTTACCGCGCAGCATTACAAAATGGCTGGATAGATGAACTCATGCCGGCGAAAAACAAAACGCGGAATCGAATTTTGAAAAAAGACTGCGTCGCAGACTCCAAGCGTTTCAAAACCAGAACCGAGTGGATGCGAGGCGCCAGTTCAACTTACTTTAGAGCCAAACAAAAGGGGTGGCTCGATAAACTGATGCCCAGCATATCTTCTCGCTGGACGGAAGCTGCTTGTATCGAATCAGCCAAGAAGTTTAAGACGATCACTGAATGGATGGAGCATAGCAGAGGGGCGTATGCGGCTGCCAAACGCAATAACTGGTTCAAGAAGTGCACAAAGCACATGAAACGTGCATCAAGCCCTTATAAGTGGAATAAAGAGGCTTGCATCGAATCTGCGAAGCAGGTTAGCGATATTCAAGAATGGAAAAAGGTTGAGAACGGTGCCTACCTTGCTGCCAGGCGCGAAGGCTGGATCACCGAGTGCAAGAAACACATGAAGAAGAAGTCAGAAAAATAAACCGAACAACAACACAAATGTTGTTTTATTTATCGGGTGCTGGTATAGTTTCTATATCTAAATAACTATTGATATGGATGGCATGATGACCAGCGCCAGCACTGATAAAGCTAACTATCTTTTTTCACTTTTGCTCGGGCTCGTAATTCTAGCATTACTTGTGTATGCAATAGTGACGGGCGAGATAAACGACCTAGATAAGTACAGCGCGACCAAGATCAGCCTCGCAGAACAGCCCGCAGAGTTCTGGACAACATTCACCATATTTTCTCTTATCAACGTCGTGGTTTTCATTGCCGCATTCTGGTCACGCAAACAAATGCTCTCTAAGATACCTCCAGGTAAAAGAGGTGCACGATGAACCTGTCGTTACTGGCGTCATTACCGCCTACCCTATGAGCGACTGAAAATGGGAAATTTCACCGCAGCATTAGAAGTAGCCAACACTGATTGGCACATCACACTTTGCTTTTGTAAAGCTGAAAAACTCGGAAGATTCAGAACCGGGCACGAAGCAACGGCCTCATGTAAAGTTATTGATGTTAAACACTGGAAAGATCACGATATTACCGTGTTGATCTTTGACAATCCACCAGGTGGACTAATCGATCGTCGACATAACTATTACAAAAAACTTGGTTATGGATACGACCACGAGTTTATTCCCCATGCAACGGTTGCAAAAGGCAACCAAGTCGATAAATTCAAGCACTACATCGGAAAGTCACTCATGGTCGGTGGCGAATATGCACGAACTTTCTGAATTAAAAGCGCTGATATACAACAAAAATGTTGTTTGTTATGTTGTGTTTTGGTATGATTATTACATGTTAATCAAGCCATACACAGGGGAATCACCATGGCCACTATTCAATCAATCGAAGCGCAACTACAGAAACGCGCACCTTTTTTAACGGTAAAGCGAACTAAGCATGGTTTCAACATCGTAATTAAGGACTACCCATTTCTGTTGGTGGAGTGCCAAAAGTTTCTAGGTGGAAAGTTGAGCGAATTATCTAACGAAGATATCGATAATGCTATCAACGAAGTTATTCCAACTACCGAAATGGTTAATAAGTACCGCAGTAATTTAACCAATAGCCATACGGTCACTTGCGCCAACATGCATAAAGCGTATAACGCCAGAGACTGGAATTCAGTGGGCGAACTTGCTTTTGAGCTAGCTGGAATTGAAGAGCAGCTTAAAGTTCTTGAGAAAGCCGCTGAGTGCGCTGTAGAGGCATAACTTAGACATGCGGGGTGCAGCTCGCCCCGCATTTTCATTTTAAAAGGGAGGATGTGTCTTGAATCATTTTTCTTATCGAAATCCATCGCATCGCATTTATACCGATATTCAACCTGTGCTATCTGCTTTGAAGCATGGAAAAAGACGCATCGCAAACCTGCGTTTTCAGACGCTTTGCAATCAGCTTAATCTGATGAAGTGGGAGGCCAGCGTCGTATCGGAGCTTATCCGACTGGCATGCCAGAGACAGAACATTCGCCCTTACTAACCCAGGAGCACCACCCACCCTTATAACCTTGGTAGAACTCTCATCTATCATGCACCGGCAGGGAGCCACTTAACATGATATTCCGACTCTATAGATGGTATAAAAATCGCTACAAAAGTATTCCACCAGCTAAATCTCGCACACCAAGAAAAATCGAAAGAACCGATCCCGCTGTTCAGCAGCTGATAGATATGATCCGCTTATTCGAGCTTGATGAATACGAAGTTATAAATCCTGTCCTTCATCATTATCGTTTCACATTCAGTGACGGCACTGTGCGTGCCCCAGTAAGCATTGTCGAAATAGCTGGCTATATAGACTTACTGAAAGAACACGGACTTTATCGCCAAACGGTCAAACGTGAAGAACCTGCATCAATCATTGATATTACACCTTCATGTTCTTCAATAGAGAAAGATAGTGTTAAAGACGCCCCACTGCACAACGCAACAGTCCTTCCGTTTAAGCGGAAATAAAAACAACAAAAGTGTTGTTTTTGAGGTTGGTTTTAGCTATACTTATCCCAGTTGATTAATAACGGGGAAACAAACATGAAAGCATTAATGATCTTACAAAATATGGGCGCATTTGACACATACGATTGCGCCCTAAAAAAGCAATTCCACGACAATGCCAAAAAGGTTTTGCGCGAAATCGGCAAGCGTTTAGGTTTGGATAAGTCTGACTTTGATGTTAGCTCAAACAAAGCTGGCCCAGCGGTAACCGGTGAAATCCATTTTCACTCGGATAAACTGTATATCACCATTGGTGGACTTGATAATGAACGTGTCATGTACCGAAGCTGCAATGGTCGAAAAGACTCTTGCGGTGGTTCTAACCAGTGGACAGAACTATCAGAGTTGTTAAGTGATCAATTCATTGAACGTGCCAAGCGCATTCAATTCGCCTAATTCATCCCAACTTTACTACGCCCGGGTGACCGGGCAACTTCACAAATAAGGGGGGTTAATGAATACTGGCCAATTGTGCGTTAAACACGCTTCTCGAATTGTCGAACTTATCAATGATCGCGTTCCATTAACCGTTGAAGGTATGCCTTACGCTCGTGGATTCGTCTATGAAGTTGTCGGTGACCGCTTTTCAAACGCTGATCCTTTGCAGTGTGATGAAGAGTATGCGTTCACAACAAAAGAGCGAGCCGATCTTACACGAAACACAAATGGCAACATAAAGCACTTTCCTGAACTTGAGCAACATGCGTTTGAGATCACAAAAGAAGTGCTTCCTGAAATTGATAAGGATGGCGTTCCCTATCGCCGTTTGCATGAACACATTGAAGATTGCATTTAACTGAGCGGCCTCGCGCCGCTTGTTCCAACAAATAATTTCAATAAATCACAACAAAAGTGTTGTTTTTTGTGTTTGGTGTGCTATTATAAACCCATGTTAAATAATTCATTATTTCACGGGGAAACATAATGAAATCACATATCAAATCTATCATCGTTGCTGTAGCTGCTTTATCTCTAGGCGCATGTGCCACTATGCCAAAAGTGCCTGTATACCAGGTTAATGCAAAAGTTATGTCTGTCACTAAAGCACCAGAAGTATGCACCGAAGAAATTAAAAAGACCAAGTCAAAAACAAGCAAAAAAGTGGTTGGCGGTGTTATTGGCGGATTACTTGGTAATCAGTTTGGTAGCGGCAATGGTCGTAAAGTAATGACTGGACTTGGCGCTATCATTGGTGTTTCAGCGGCAACAGACCGACCTAAAAAAACAGGCAAGCTGGTATGTAAATCTGATGGCTACATTGCAAAAGTAACCTACATTCACCCAGAAACTCAGCGCAAGATGATTGAAGACTTACCATTAAAACGTCGCACTCGCGCGGAATGGGTAACGATCCCTGTTCATGGTGAACCAGCCTACCCTGATTAATTTTAAAATAGCCTAACAAGGCGAAATCTCACCCCTAACAACCCCAGATTTTAACTGGGGTTTTGTTTACTTAATACTCAAATAATAACAACAAAAGTGTTGTTTTTATTTTGTTAGTTTGATACCATTATCCTATTGAAATAAATCATTCTCAGGGGAAACAGAATGAATCAGAAACTTAGGTCTTTTGCCTACTTAACATCTCTCGTTGTACTGATGTTATCTATCGTCTTCGCTGAATGTGCAGCAGAGCGTGGGATTCACGAAGCGCTGTCTTCACTACCCGTCTATATCTTATTGGGCGTGGTGCTGACTGCCATTGCCGGACTCTTAGCATATTGCGATATCGTGCCTTGCTGGGCAAAACAGACCAATACACAATTTAAGCAATCAGTAGGGGAATAACATGGCATTGCGACTATTTTTAAAAGAAATCGAAGCAGCAAAAAAGCTTCGCAACATCAAAAACTCTAAAGCATGGGGAGAAACCAACGCAGCTGGCTTAGCCAAACGCATTGAGTTTCTCGTTACACTATTCCAGAGCAACTTGTGCCAGTACGTACGCTCTTATGAATTGTTCGACGATTATGGCATTGGTGAACGCGATTTTGACACGTGCTTTGAAATGCATGATGGCGCCCAGGTAGTTAACGCCGTTATTGACGCAGCACGCAAAGATCCTGCATTGAAAAAAGCCATTATTCGCGACATGGGTCAAGAAACATTCGATAGCTGGGATGCAATGACACCAAAAACGATAGACCTTTTCGTTTCGGAGGCCATGTGAGCAACGTCCGTATAAACAAAACGCATTTTGACGTTCCGTCAGTATCAAAGGACGGCGTCCATTACTTCCCTTACCCTAAAGATGTCAAAATCGTCGATGGTAAATTGGCGATTGCAATTGCCTCTTATCAAGGTAAGTGGCGTTGTGATACTGGCTACTTAGTCAATGCAGAAACGATTACGGCTATTTTCGATAAAGCTGTAAAAGGTGGGCTTATCACTGAGTACCCTGCTGTTGTTAATCAGTTTCTACAGGAGAATGCCGCATGATCGTAACGACTAAAGGTGAATGCCAAGACAATATGAGTGACGCCGGCTGGCAACTATTCTGCAAACACCAAATTGAATTGGGTATTGGCAACCCTGCCTCTTGGCCAGATAACGAAGAAATTACACTGGATAAAATTCAAGTGGGGCAATATGAGTACCAAATGTCATCCACGCCTAATGTTGGTAAGCTATGGCATGAAGGTAAGTCTTTCAATGTCATTAAAAGCCTCTCAGAAAGCGATTTGGAAGGCGTTTTATTCAATTTAATGGAAGACATCGCAGTCGTAAAGGAAATGCTTGCAGAGGCTCGCGTACAAAGCTTTGCCGCGCAAACCATTGCGGTCTCACTTGGCGATCGTAAAAACAACACCTGCAAAGGATCACAGCCAGAGGCCTTTATTGATTGGGCTATTGAGCCATCTCATAAAGTATCAATACCTGAAGACACTGAGATCAGCGTTGAGCACCACCCAGAAACCGAAGGTGGGCGTGAAAACGGTGGTACCAATGCCATGTTAGTTTGGTCCTATCAGCTACCATCCGGCAATGAAGTGAAAATATACTTTGAAGAGCACGGTGCATTCGAAGTGGAACACATTCCTTCAGCCTACGAAGAGCATGGTCAAAATACGATAGGTTATGACGAGGAACTGCGTATCGCTATGTCATCTGCTTTCGCAACTCAGCAGGAAGCCAATATCGCACTCTTGCACTTCTATCAAAACCACTCCCCCATCAAAATTAAAGATGGACTAGTTGATGTTTGGTGGACCCAGGATGGTAAGGAAGAAACGAGCGAGCTATACATCCCTTGGGAAATACGTATGCTTGGCAGCAAACATGTTGAGGGGTTCATTGATGATGCTCTCGCACAGTACGATGAGCCAGGTTACACCAAAACGTGGTAACACTATCGCCCGGGTAATAACGGGCTTTCATATTAATTACAGCTAATTAACAACAAAAGTGTTGTTTTGTTTGGTTCGGTTATGGTATTATTTACCTGTTGATTGGTAACACACAGGGGAAACACCATGACCGAATTAGCCACTTTCATGTACCAGGTAGCAAATGCATTTCGTCAAAAGCGCACTGCGAAGCTGCTTGTGAATCTAAATCTTGTTCGACCTACTCCGGATGCCATTATCGAAAAGATGCAGCGTATTTTGTTTCAGCGTCTACATGCAGTCAACGATGATCCAGAGTATTGTCAACAATACCGTCAAACCAGACAATTCAATCCGCTTGACAAAGCACTTGCCATTGCGGCCGATGAGATTGAATCTGCGGCTGATGCGCTCGAACTTGAAAAGCCGGTACCAAAGTCTAAGCGCCGTTTCTCATACGCCAAGACGGATGAACCCTTCATGCACCTGTTCAGCCTGCTAAACAGCACTAATGACGTGTTCTTGGCACAAATCAATGATATTCAATCGCCATCATCAAAAAACTACCAGCTGGGCTGGAATTGCTTTGATGTAAAATTGATCATTGAAGAAATGGGCCGATACATGGAAGCAATTCATGTCCTTCAGTACGAACAAACTGACACACCAGCATACGAAGAATTTGTTAACTTCATGTTCCAGTTCACTGAGGATACGAACCCAGAAAACATATATCCATACGATCTACTTTGCAGCGCGAAGTTAGAAGCCAAAGATGGGACTACTCGTTGGTTAACTCGGGGTGAAAGCTTATCCATATACCCAACCAAATATGCTGAGAAGCACTCATTAATACCAGATAACGCTGTATTTTTTGAACCGGGTCAAAAATACAAAAAAGTTGCATAACCTTTTCAGCGGGGTTCGCCCCGCCACTTTTAAGATAAAAATGAAACCAGTCACCAAAACCATTATCTCAGGCATAACAGCAGCAGTGCTTTATCTCGCATCTTTCGCTGTATTGGCATCAGCCCTACAAAACATGACTTACAGTGGATTCTCAATCAAAAGCATTGCGATGTGTGGACTTCACGCCGTGTTATGCATATTCATGATCTTAATATCATCCAAACTTCTGGATGTGTTTACCAGTAAAGACAGTTCGTGTGAGTTGCAGGCCCATAATTGAGCCTGCATACCTTATGCGTTAATTTAGATACACGGTTTCCATTTCGCCCGGGTATAGTCCGTTCTCTTTAAAACCAAAAGCACCTTTCTTTTTACAGAAATCAGTGTCAAACAACTTGAACCCTGCCGCAAATAACGTCTGTGAATGATAATTTTTTCGAAGAAAATCCAAGTCAGGCGCCACCATGAACATGGCCATATGCGAGTATTTCGCTTTGTGCGCAGCCACTCCCAGCTCATTAAACGCGTCGTAACGGTTCAAGTGGATGAATACCGGATAATTTTCTCTTGTCACGTTCTCATGATGCATCGATTCACCTTCATACAATGCCGATTGAATCATATCAATTGTCGTGCACACCATGTCAGAAACAACCGCGCGTTCCCACTCACTGAGCATTTCAGGAATGATTAACGTTTGGTGAGATGATAGCGCAAGATCCTTAAGGTATTCTGGTTCAATTGCTAATGTAAGGTAGGCTTGAGACAACCCTTTGAGATCGTATTCTAACCATGACCAGTCAGTGTGCGGTTCCATTAAAGCGCGTTCTTTAACCACAGCATGTAGACCGCACCCCCGGGCAAGATCTTGAAAGGTATCCTTCACCTGCCCTTCCTCCATGGCATTGTACAACTCAAGAAACCACTCACTTGAGAAGGGAACTTCAGATTTGGTTTCAAATTCATGCGGTAAATTATCAAACAAATGGGTAAGAAGGGTTTGATGTTTACCTTGCAACATTGATGCAGAGCGACCATCCTGACTGCGCAATTCACACAAGTATTGGTAGCCATTTAATACACGTTTGACGTGGTATTTATTGACTCTATTGCGCCCATCATTGACGAAGATTGGGTAATGCCCCACAAACATAGACTTTTCCGATTTATCCATTGTCGCCCAGGCTGACTGAGGAACAATGCTCAACCCGCCAGACTCGCGAGCCTGACGTAGAGGTAAAGCAGAAAACAGTTCATACGTTTTAAACTGATCAAAACCAGACAACAAAGTCATCCCTTTCCAATACTGTCCGTGTTCTGCCATAAAGCGACCACCCTTGAGTGCCGCTATAATTTTCTTAAGTATCATTTTATAAATCCATTTACTTATTGAACCAGTATCGTATCAGAATTCAACATCCCTGAATTTAATATAACAATATAAACAACAAAAGTGTTGTATTGTTATTTTGGTTTTGTTAATATATCAATATGTTGATTAGAGAGACGGGAAAAAGAGCCCCGTGCAGTTCTCATTAGGGTTTAACTTATGACTCAAATTACACTTGAAAACACCATTATTGAAAAAGACCGCTTGAAAATTAATTGCGAGCACACGTCTTTCGTTGATTTAGAACGCTTCACGCGTGTTGATAGCTTTGCATTGCTTCGTCGTTATCAGGCTTTGGTAAAAGAAGCTAAAGCGGCCGGCGTGGCTGTCAAATACACCCAGCGTTACAAGCGCCGCATCCATGATTTAACGGAAGCCTATGATGATGCGTTTGATTTGTACACTCAACGTTTTGATCAACTTGTTAAACGTTGGAAAGCGAAAATTGACAAGGGACTGTTTGCTCCTTTGTCTGAAGACAATGAGTTGAATAGTATTTATTCGTTGCAAAATGAGATTGTTGCAATGGATTATCGTAGCGAACCTATTTCGCAAATGAACGATATCGTAACATCGCTTAATAACATTGAGGCGGCTATCCAGTCTGAAGACTGCGTTAAGATCGCAATGTAATAGCTCTATAGATAAGGCTTAATATGCAACTATGTGATTGCCCTGATTGTTCTGGCGTGGAAACAGAAAGTAACAGGCTTGAACCATGTATTAATGGAGCGGCGGATGCTGAGATCGAATACATGAAAAGTAAAAACAACAGCCAAAGCGCAAAATCGTTCATGATTATGTTTGCAGTTTTAACTGTGTTACTCGCGATTGCGACTGCTTTCACTTGATTGCGAACCAAGTTTTTGGGCCTGACGTATGTTTCCCCTAATATGTGACTCAGGCCCAACCTAATTGTTATACCCTGGACTTAGCCTCGATATTTATCGGGGCTTTTTTTTTGCTATAAATTCAATTCGCAAAGCAAAAATAACTACAAATATGTTGTTAAAAAGGTTGAAATTCTAATTCGATGCTAGTATATTATTCACATGCCCCGGATTTGAGGTATTTCTCACTGGACTGTTGACCCGGTGATGCTCAGTTCAACTCTGGGTCGGGGCGCCAAATGCTTTCGTAGCTCAATGGCAGAGCTGCACAGGTTTTGGAGGATACTCCATGTTAATCCGGCGAGACTTGGGTTCGACTCCCGACGAAAGCACCATTACTTTGGGGGTTGTAGACCAAGTGGGTAAGGTGATAAACCTGAGAACTTCGTGTTGATATTGGTAATCTGGGTTCGATTCCCGGCTTCCTCACCATCTTTAAGTTCATTGCATTCAGTGAATTTAAAAATGGTTAACACCAAAACAAATCGTGGGTCGTAATGTGGACCTCTCAGTGGTCAAGTGAGCGTGGAGATGCAGACGATAGCCTAAAGCGTCATAATCCAATGCGTGACTGGGTACTGTTAAAATGACTAGTGTGACTTGAAGGGCCCAAAGGCAGGTGCTGATAGGTGTAGCTGGTATGGTTTAATTCGCTTAAATCTTAGCGGGAACTAGGTTCTAGGGCACATTACATGGGCTGATCTGATGATCAGAGGGTTGAATGTAAAATTGCGAACCCAAGCGCGTGTATCGTATAATGGCTATTACCTCAGCCTTCCAAGCTGATGACGCGGGTTCGACTCCCGCTGCACGCTCCAACTTTTAATTTGATCTATCACTAACCTACATGGAGAAATACACCATGCAAAACTTGGACTTCCGACAACACTTGCGTACGGAATAGACCGCAACACGAAAGTGTAAAACCCCTACCACCGCTTACTGCGGAAGACATTCTATCGTCTTTTACCAATCCTGCTCCACAGGATCCAAACGAACACCTTTATTGCTATGCGATTGCAAACCGTGCGCTACGTATGGAGCCAGGCAAACTGTCTGCCCAAACCGGTCATGCGTATACGGATGTGCTTGAACATGCCCGTAATACAGCGCCAGAACGCGTAGAAGGTTATCGCGACCTCAACACAGGCGGCAGCAAAGTCTCTTTGTACGCCCGCAACCAAAACCAACTGATCCGCGCCTTAAACGAAGCTCGTGCCGCAGGTATCCCTGCTGTACCCGTCGTTGACGCCAATCACGTGATCCCGGGTACCCCATTCGATGGCAATCCGATTATCACAGCTATTGGCATTGGTCCTTGCACCAAGGCTGAAGTTCAGCACATCACCAAACGGTTTAACTGTGTATAAGAGGCGCTCTCATGACTATTTCAATCCCAACTACTTTAGCTGGGCTGCGCCACTGTATGCGCAGCACCGAACAAACTGCCGGCATGTCAGTGCTGGAACATGGCCTTCAGGTCGCACGCTACTTCGAAGACCTTCGCCGTCACATTCTGATGGGCGAACCACTCAAGTACGAATGGAAACTGCCAGAATGGACCTATGACAAGACACTCTGGAGCAACTTACTCCCGTTGGCGATGGTTAGGCGTTACCATTGGTTCCACGATGCGGGTAAGCCGTTCTGTCGTGAAGTAGATGAGCTGGGCCGCGTTCACTTTCCCGATCATGCTCGTGTTACGGGTGAGTTATGGGAAACCTTAACCGGGGAATCTGATGTAGCCAGGCTAATGGCCATGGACATGGATGTTCATCTCTTGAAAGGGGAAGACGTTCTTTCGTTCGCTAAACGCCCTGAAGCCGCAACGTTGTTACTGACAGGCCTTGCTGAAGTGCACGCCAATGCTGCCATGTTCGGCGGTATCGATAGCACATCATTCAAAATTAAACACAAACACCTTAAGCGCCGAGGCAATGCCATTGTGCGCGCTTTAAACGAATCATCAATCCAAGGAGAAGCCGCATGAATAACGCAGCAATGAATACAGAAACTAACAAAACTCTTTCAAATACCGATAAGGATAATCACATGAAAAACTACCCGTATAACCCAGAAGTGATCTCGTTCGAGCAATTCCATGAGGCCATTGGCACATTCCGCACCTACCAGGCGGACAAATCAAACCATCCGACGTATGACTCAACCTATGGTACCAAGTACCCGGGCAAGCTTTCTCACATCCACTACGCGTTCTTTGCTGTACTTCGCGGCAAGTCACCAGAGTTCACAACGCATGACGTGAATAGCGAGAGCTATCGTGACATCAAACGCCACCTAAATGGACTGACAGATCTGGAACGCGACTATTATGGAGCACGCCAGAAGCTGGTGGAGGCATTCGGCCTAACGCCACAGCAAATCGCCCACGTCATTGAGACTTATGGCACCTTGCAATAAATTCAGACAGTCGCAAACAGGGCCTATTGCACTCACTTAGGCCCAACATTATCAACAACGGCTCTTTGAAAGGGATTCGTCGTGCTTTCTGCGATCACATTTAACGCATCCCTCAAGCGCATTTAGAAAGCAAGCCAACTCAACCCCCATCAATAGAATTTACTTAATTAATCACAACAAAAGTGTTGTTTTATTCATTTAGTTAGGTTAATATTAATCATCATCTATGAACGGGGAAACTCATGGAAAAACATTCTGTTGCTATCGGATTACGAAATCTGGTAAATGAAATAAAAGAAGAGGAACAGGCTGCCAAAGAACATGGCAACATGGAGATTCTTTCTGGTCTCCAATTAGCTCGCGTTAAGCTTGAGCTGTACATGGAATCTATCGGTATCGATCGTCCGCGCACAACAGATGCAACAATCATCGACATCACCCCTTCTCACAACGGCGCGCTGGAGGCACCAAATGAGTAAATTAAAAATAGGGGTATTCACCGCCCCGTTCGCACGCGAATATTTCAGTAGCTCATCTGTCAAAAATACTGTTTACCAATACCCAGGCCAGATGCTGCTATCAGATGGTGAATTGGCGTACACGCTCGACGATTACACTGTGAAACTGTTAGAAAAATCATCTGAAGCAATGGATAAGATCACACCATATTATTTCGAGCTTCGTAAACTAGTCACCTCTGGTGCAGAAAGAATTGCCGAGTTATCTAACGAAGCACCACGCTATGACAAGTTGGAATGGATGGTAGAACTTGAATCCTACCCTATCGCATGGTTCGACACACTGGAAGAAGCGTTACTTCACTACCAGTCGCAACCAAGCAAGGGCGTCATCTGCGAATCATCACCTGTAACAGTTAATTGAGAATACTATGAGCATTCGAAGCACAAAAGCCAATGTAAGCAAACTTCTCTCATCAGCAGCTCGTGCTGCCGGCGTGAAGAAAGTCGACGTATTTAGCGTTATCAAGCCGATCCAGGATAAGCTATACGAGACAATGAAAGCGAAATGCTGTGACATATACAATGTAGTTGTTGGCCCGTACGCCAACAACAGTTGGACAGTCTATTTTGGTTTTAAAACCTCAGAACACTTCATTCAGTTTGACATTGAATCTCTCTTTGCAGATCGAGAAAAATGGATTGAGCAAATGACCAGCATCGCATTGGCCAGATGCGAAGCGACTCTGGAGAGCCTCAAAGCGCCTGAGACCAATCCAGTTGATGACGCTATGTCAGATGACTTTGACACGGTTAAAGCCCGGATACGCAGACTGAAGCGCGCAGGAGGCCGGGACACTGACGTCAATAACGAAGAAATGACACTTCGTCAGATGCGACGTTCATCATTTGACTTGGATGATGTTATCAAGGATGGGGCAAGTAAAGAAAACCTTGCACCGTTCACCCACCTTTTCCCTAAAACGTGCCAAGTTGCGCTAGCGCAAGTGGCACAATAGGAGTCGCGTGTGTTTAAAGAAGGCCAGAAACTTCGGTTCATTAACGCCAAAGGCATTCGCAACCCGCACCTAAAAGAGAAGCTTGGCGAGCCCTGCGAGGCCGTCGGCGACTCTTATACCTATGGAAAAACACTGGTTCGGTTCAACGACGGAAAATACAACCCATCATTCAACGTGGCTAATGAGCGATTGGAGCATTTGGTGACGTTGGAGCAGCGTGAGTAACAATGGCAAAATATCTAACTCTAATATTGTTCATGACAACGTCTTTCGTTATGAGCAATGCATATGCCAGCAAAGAACTGGCAATGATTTATTACAACCCCACCAGCGGGATACAGACGGAAGACCTCGTTTATAAGCGTGTTAAGCAAGACTTGAAAAGTGACTTTCTCATTCGCGACGAAAAAGTCAGCATAGAACGCGCAACGCACAATTTACTTGCTAAAAAAGGACTGTGTGTTCGGAACCTGATCAAGACTCATGAAAGGAGTAAGCACTACGTCTTTTCAGAACCAATGACGTATTTCCTTGGGCTTCAAGTCTACACGCTACCCCCGGTTGCTTCCGAGATCGCGTCAGAGATCACTTTGGAAGGGCTTATTGCACACAAAAGAAAACTAGTGCTAGGTGTAGAAAACGAGCGCTCTTATGGTGATTACGTTGACCAGGTATTGGCAAATACGCCTAAAGGGATCTCGATATATACCAAGCATGGACCAGAAGATGAAGGTCAGATGCACTCCATGCTTATGAAAGGACGTGTCGATATCGTTGTCGAATACCCCGCTGTTATGGCCTTTTTTAACGAACAGGCAAACATATCACCTCAAGAACAACCTGTTGCATTAAGCATGGAAGGATTCCCGCCACTAGCTTCAGGTCGTATAGCATGCAGAAACACGCCGTCAGGACGTCGGTTTGTTGAGCGAGTGAATCAATCCCTCAAGGTGATCAAGAGCACTGATGCATACATGGATTGGCATTTGGACTATGTACCAAAGTCATTGCAGCATGATTTTCTCAACAAGCTAAGTCACGAACTGGTTAACTCTTAACAACAAAAGTGTTGTTTTCTTTGTCTTGTTTTGTTAGCATTAATCAACAAACAAAGACAGAGAAAGCAACATGGCCGACAGTCAAGAATCAAAATTATCTACCCTCATAGCAGAGCGTGACACACTTGAATCTGCGCATAAGCAAAACCCATCTTCACTAACGTACGAGGATGGACTTAAGATTGGCCTCATAAAAGGTCAGATTGCCGCTCTTGAAGGTAATATTATCGTCGTTCGCCCTAATCCGGTAAAACCCAATGGCACGGATGGCATCACTGCATATCGTCATCAGAACGGCAATATTGAAATTGATGTACCAGACGAGTTTGACACGAATATATCTGCCTTTGATGATATAAAACGCGATCTTTTTAACCATTGCAACAAGTTCAAAGACACAGGTGTAATGCCGCATCAGGCTTTTTCAGATTGCTACCCAGAAGAACCGTCAACAGACTATTATGTGGGCGTAACACCAGAGCTGGATATCATTACCGTTCACCCAACGGATGATTTGTGTGATATCTATTTAGTTGAACTTTTTGAAAGTTTTCGCAAAGAGAAACTTATCGAACTTTTCCGAGTTAAAGTGGAAAATAATTTACTTTAATAACAACAAAAGTGTTGTTTTTAGTTTTCTCTGTGGTATGATGTACATATTGAAAGTCATCGTAATCACAGGGGAAACACATGACAACGACTATCACAAAAATGACAGGCCAAGACATTGGTACGCAAGCTAAAAAACTTGGCACTGCCGCACAGCAAAAACGCTTCATAAACGCTCAGTTCCGCAAGCAAACAGATAAGAAAGGTCTTCCTGATTGGGGAAATGACTTCTGTGTTGCCAGTCGCGCTATCACTCGTGTTAACGTCCACATGAGAGATGTGAAGAAAGACTTCCACCCGATCAGCTATGCACGAGATGTAGAAGTGCAAATCCGCATGGTTATTCAAGACGCTTGGAAAGTATAAGGGGCTGCTATGAGAAAGCAAACTGTAGACACACCACGCACTGGTTCATGGCATACCCAGGTTAACCAACCCGGGTTTGTCCCTCAAAGACCTGCTCCGCAGCGAGTCACAATACGCACTGTTAGTGCAAAAGAAGGCCGTGAGCTTTCCGCTATTTTAAATGGACGCGGCTAATCGCCCGTCCCATCCATGGAATCACTGACAATGCATATTCAAAATAATACAGGATTCGTAAACAACTACGACCAATCAGTTACCATCATTTCAAACCAAAACGCCCAAGAAGAACACCCATGCATGGTATTGCTTGGATTCAACTTTAACGAAGTCGATAACAACAATGGTAAGTTCGAAGTTCAATTGGTCGATTTAGAAACTGGCAACATTTCCAAGTATGCGTCGACGGATATGGTTAGTGCTGTAAAGCAATCTGGCTACCCTGTCCCACTTAGCTTTATTCGACATATGCGAGGCGCCATTGATCCTGAAAATCGCAAAACCGAGCATACGACGCGAACTATGCCGCATAACGAACTAATTAAGATGGTAAAAGCTGATATAGAAGACGCTATCACCTCGTTGAGCAATCCTCGTTATGACGAAATTCTGGTCGATCCTTACTTCTACTCAGTTGATAGTCATCGAACACTTTTTACCTGTGTCGTTCTTCGCATGGCTTGTTTACTTGGCGTAATTGATAACTTCCTTGATCCTTTGGATGAAGACAAAATCACTGCGCTAGTAGACAAAGGCAATTTCAATATTGACCTTGGCGACAAGCTTGAAATCATTTTCAGCAATATTCGTAAAGCGCAGGAATGGAATCAGAAATATAAAATTCAATACTAACAACAAAAGTGTTGTTTTAGTTGTGCGATTGTGAGATCATTTACATATCGAATAACGTTGAGTAACGACATGAAAAAGTTCACCAAAATACCACACGACCAAACAGGCCTGTTCTGGTACTTCGAAAATGACAAAGAACAACCTGAACCTGTTCAATTGAATGCGGAAAAGCACCCGGGAAAACTAAAGGGCTTTAATGGACGCATGCAATCATGGTTGCGTGACGGCGAATATCTTGTCGGCCCTCAATTACCACCAGAGCAATAAGCGATGCAGTTCTTACATACACCAGAAAACGCGAAAGCCCCCATCCCTTTCATTTTTGATGAGCAATTGCTTATGTGGGTTACAGCGGACGACAGATGCTCATTTCAGGCGTTGCACGCTGATCAACGCGCTCCAGCCATATGGAATGAATCAAAGTGCAAATTCTTGTGCCCAGAAGGCCACTTAGAAGTCGCCATTGTTGATCCGTACGGCAACAAGGCGACTGCAAAAATCGGTATCGATTCGGACATTATCTACGGCAGCCGCCCTGGTTTTATTGTGTTAGATGGCGAAGCTGAAAAACTTAATGAAACCGAACTGGAAGAGCCAGACATGGGTTTCGATTTTTTACTTGAGTGTATTGTATATGCCATGAACGACGGTGACACATACGAAGACGAATACGACTGTGATGAGTACGGTCTTTATGAATGGAAAATCCTATGACGGTTAAAGTTAATTTCTTCAAGATTAATCAATACGAACAAATTGGTCTTGAGTGGTCTCTTGGTACGGTTTCAGAATTATGCGAAGGCGTTTCTTTTTCGTTTAATGAAGAAGCGCAAACTGCTGAGGCCACATTTCCAACTCGAACAGAAGTTGAGCGCTGGACAAATATTCATATCGGTGAGTTCCCTCGCCTTCCGGCGTATGCAATAAACGATGAGGTTGAATCATGAATCGCGGTTACATGCATTACCCTGCTGTGCGCATGCACAACTCTCTACCTGCTGAGCCTAAGGGCAATATGAGCACGTGGACGAATAATACCTTAGCAACATCAATCAATGAAAACCTTGATGCGGTACCAGCACGTTTTAGCAACTTGCGCGCTGGGAAAACCCTTTATTTTGTATCACCCAACCGCAATGGCCTATATGATGAAAATGTTCCGCTTGTTGAAGTGTTTTCACACCTCGTATTAAGCAAAGCATACTTCCGTCAAAGCGATGCCGCTATCACCCCTCCCATATTAGGATTTGAAACCAAGGGTGAAGTTCATGTAAGCGGCTACAATGCATGTACAACACCAGGTCGCATCTGGTGCTCGTTTATTAGCTTAGGGATGTTAAAAGGGGCGAATCTACTTCGTGGCCAGTTCAACAGAACATTTGCTTTCACCAGCCGCCGTAAAGCTGAAGCGTTCAAAAAGCACCTTGAAAATCATGCCGACACGTTGGCACAAGAGATCTGGAGCGAAAAGTTAGACTATGAGTTCGACATGGCAGGCGAGCACGAAGTCGAGCGTGAAGAGCTTTATAGCTACATTAAAGGTGTTCATGCCAAGCTCTTACCCAAATATCAGGAAGCAATCGAGCTCATTGATATAGATGACCTCCCCGGCTGGATAAGTTAAACAACAAAAGTGTTGTTTTTAAGCCTCTGAATTGTTATACTGGACAGACAAAATACAGTTAGCAACAGGGGCTTTTATGTCATTACAACATTATCACAAACGACCAAGACTTCGCTTAATGCTATTGGGTGAAGGAGAATGCGGAAAAGGCACGTTCTGTGAACACCTTGAGCAGCACTACGCTATCTCGTCTATGTCGACATCGTTAATGGCATCTACCCTTTTCATGTACGATAAACTTAAAGATAAGTATGGCTACAAAACGCCTAAAGAATGCCACGCAGACCGTCGCAACCACCGTCAGGAATGGTACGAAGGCATTTATGAGTTCAACACACCAGAATTAACCAATTTGGTTCGTCGCATTTACCAGCGCTATGATACCTGTGATGGCGTTCGCCATGCAGAAGAGTTCGGTGCAGTTAAAGCCAAAAATATGTTTGATCTGTCTATCTGGTTAGACGCTGGCGACCGCACTGAGGGCGAAGATTCAAGCTCAATCTCTGTAACGCGCGACATGGCTGATGTCATTTTAGACAACAGTACAACTCAGGAAGACTTCATTCGTCGTATTGACCGATTTATGATAACTATGGGTTTCACCAAGTTCGGCGTATACAAGGGTTACACGCTTATCCCTGATGATAGTGATCAGGTATTGATTGCCAAACACGCGAAGCTGATTGATGTTGGTCGCAACATCAAGGAAGCCGAAGCAATTATCGATGCAAAGGTGGCTGCTTAATGGCAGCCAACAACCAATTCACATACCAGTTCTGTGATAACCAAAATCGCAAAGCGTACCAGTCGATGCTGGCAAAAGAGCTGACGGTTGAGGTGACGCCTCAAGATCTCGCTGATAGCGGCATAGATGCAGCAGAACAAGTTCCACTGCAATGCTTTGACAATGTTATTGAGACACTAGTTAAGAATCACGGCACTACACCAGGGTTAAGGTTTTGCCTTGGCTTACAACAGGACACTGTCGAGATTGAAAAGGTGGTGGAGCATTGCTGGCTTGAGCGCGATGGTGAATACTTTGACTCGTCGCCAGAACTTAAAAACTCACGATACTTCTTGTTCTGCTCACTGGCGCTGGAGGAACTCCTTGGCATCATGGTGGGGTATGAACTTGATCACCCTCCCAACATTAGCAAATTACTGGAGTTGCGTAATCAAGTGGAATAATTTCACAACAATCACAACAAAAGTGTTGTTTTTACCCTCTGTGTTTGGTATGATTATCTCAAGTTAAAAAACACCATGCACAGGGGAAACAACATGGAACAAGCAATCATTCAAGCAGCTCAGTCTAAGTTCGGTCAAGTTATCGAAACCCAGGCTAACGTCTTACTTATTAAACGCACAGAGAACGACTACATGACCATCAAAGCTGGTCTGGTTGATGGCGAAGCACAATTCAACTTTGGCAATTACAACATGTCTCTGATTGAGGCCGCATTAGACTTGCGCGACCGTGCGACAAACACGAGAACGATGTCACATACGACGTATGTAGTTAAATTTCCGGCTTCTGACTACTCAATGGCAGATGTAGAGCGTGTAGAAAAAGAAAACATGAGATTAGATCAAGTAAACAAGTATTTTGACGACGCTCTAATCCAAACGCTTGAAGACTTTCAATTTCAGTTCAACGTGACCACAGACGAAATTGACGGTATTGAAGTCGAAGACTACTTCATCGCCTTCATCAATGAACCAAATGCTGGCTCAATGCCGGCATAACACAGGGGAAATAAGATGTCAGATATTCAAGAAAACCAAACTAGCCAAGAAGTTGAAACACCTGAAGTGGACGAACGACTACAGTTCATCCTTGATGAGTTCGGCTACGACAGTAGGGAAGAGGTTAGCGACGGCGATTATACCCTTGTTGAAGACCTTTTCATTCAAGGCGCAAATGATCTTATCTATGCCGGTGAAGACCAGATTGAAGCGCTTGAAGCTGCGGGGTTCACAGAACTTGCTGAAAAATTCAAGCGTATGAGCACTGTTTCTGGTGCGTACGACTGGACTCGCGAAAACCTATAACGCTACTCCGGCCTGCTTTGTGCAGGCCAAGCCATCAACTTTTGGCACATGACTTGCTGAGTAAGTTCTATATTTGTAAAAGGACTTACTTATGAAACTACTTACAGGAACACTTCTCGCTGCAACACTTTCCACTGCTGCTTTTGCCACTCAGGCTGAAGTGATGGTGCTTGAGGAAGCCAGTTTTGAAGACAGCAACTATTACCTTCTTACTTCCAGTAGCTGGGATGACGCACAAGCCAAGGCCATTGAACTTGGTGGCAACTTAATCACCATAAATAGCTTTGAAGAAAACAGCTTTATCCGTGATCTATGGCTGACGGGTGGAACATCCTCGTTTGCAACTGATTTCCTTTGGCTTGGACTGACTGACCGAGACGAAGAAGGCGTATTTTCTTGGGTTAGTGGTGAAACCTTTGACTACGAAAACTTCCGCCCAGGCGAACCTAACAACGCTGGCTCTGGCGAAAACTACGTACAAATGATTGGCAGTGGCAAGTGGAATGATATCGGCAATGATCCTGAATCACGTATTGTATTTGGTGTTGTGGAAATAAACTTCGGCGACAGTAACCTTTCAGATGTCCCAACACCATTATTGGGCATTGGTATGCTTGGACTTTTAGGCCTCGCTGCCGGTCGTTCTCGAAAAGCAAATGCGTAAATCTTTGGTTCACTCATTGTTGTAGACCACATAAGTCAACAAACGCGAAATAGGGATGTTTGCGCTAACACGCCGGAAAAAGGCATGTAAAGTCCGCTAAACACCATTTGGGCACGCTCTCATCATGGTGACAAAACAATTTACAATAGCGCTAATACGGGCGCTTTTGTCTTCTCACGCCCCATACACAAGCACAAACAGCCCTATTTCGCCCTAGAATGCAAAAACCCCGCAATAACGGGGTTTGGTTAACTAATAACAATAAGAGCGCCCTTAGAGCTCTCTGGAAGCGAGTTTCGCCTTTTCAATTCGTGTGTTTCGGTCATCATTAATTTTATTAATGATAGCGCCAACCAATTCATTCGTTGAACGCCTTACCTCACTATCTGTCAAATTGGGCTTTATTTGCTCAGGGTAAGACACAATCACTTCCCCATGCTCAATGATAATGTTCGAAATCATTTGCTGGTAGTAAGGAACTGAGTAGCTCGCATTTAGTGGAAGTTCCATAACATAAGGCTCACCTTCAACTTCTGTGAACACCTCATAAGCGCGCCAGTAGGTAGCCTTTTCCTTATCTAAAAACGTTGATGCTCTTCTATCACTATGAGGCTGCCAAATTGGGGTTGCACCGACCACCCGCCACTTGTAGGTTTTCAGTGGGTTCTTTTCCGGACCTAAGTCAAATGTTTGAAAAGATGTCATTTCAGATAGCTTGTATTGATATGAAACGGTAGGTGCAGACTTAAATAAATTGGTTTGCGCAAAAAACGATTCATCATTAGATCTTGATGCAACAGTTGCTCTGAATTGAGCGGCATCAAAAGATGGCTCATTAAACAACGCATCATCATCTGAGCCACATCCAGTTAGTAGCACTGCAATCAATGCAGCGCCAAGTATTTTACCTTTCACGTCCAACGCTCCTTTTGAACTGTTATGGATATTTCCTTTATCCTTCCTGATCAAAATCATACCAAAAGTAAAAAATTCAATCAATAACCAGTTACAACAAAAGTGTTGTTGTGTATTTTTCTAAATGTTAAAGTAAAGAAAACAAACTCAATTAAGGGAAGACGATGAAACTATTCATACTTACCGCCACATGCGCTGCCATGATGCTTTCTGGTTGCTCTGAATCTGACAAGGGTGCCGAGCCCGACACGCTTAAGCAGGAGGACGTTGTCAAAGCTGCACCTATTGAGGGTGTTCGAGACATGAATGTTAAAGCCCCTACTGTTGTCGAAGCTGACGTTCTATTAAACACGGGCATCAACTTTGGCCCTTGGCAGAAAATGAACGAGAATCCTCATACTGTCGATCATCGCGGGCATTCGATTGAAGTTACTGACACTTATTTTGTTCGCGAGGTGTGGCACGCAGTTTATGATCGCTCAGTGAGCCCACCTAAAGGTGAGCGCCAGACCATCTGTCTGCAAGTCATGGTTCGACGTGATGCCGGCAACTCGGCATTGAGTGGCAACATTGGTAAGTACAACATGGAATGCACTGGTAGCGCTGATGAGTTTAGCGATCATCCATCACTGAAAGAAAAGCGCGATGCAGAGCTCGATGAAATGGTAAACTCAGCGTTTGCAAAGTGGCGATTGGAAAACCAGTGATTCAATAAAAAAATAGGCATAAAAAAAGGACAGTATCAAACTGTCCTTTTCTTTTATCAGCGCTTTCTTAGCCGATATTTACGCCAACATCTTGAGCCATCGCCTTCAGGCCACCAGCGTAGCCCTGACCAACAGCTTTGAACTTCCAGTCGCCGTTATGGCGATACAGCTCACCGAATACCATAGCGGTTTCAGTGCTTGCGTCTTCAGACAGATCGTAGCGCGCAACTTCAGTAGCGTTCGTCTCATCAACAACGCGAATATAAGCGTTTGACACCTGGCCAAAGTTTTGACCATTTTCGTCAGCTTCGTGAATGGTTACACCCACCATGATCTTAGCAACGGCTTCAGGCAAGTCAGCCAGCGTAACAGCGATTGACTCGTCATCACCATCACCTTCACCAGTACGGTTGTCACCATTATGAACAACAGCGCCACAAGGTGAAACTTTGTTGTTAAAGAAGATGAAAGAGGCATCACCCAGAATTTTACCTTCAGCGTCCAGCATAAATGCAGAAGCATCAAGGTCGAAAGAAACACCGTCAGTCTTACGAACGTCCCAGCCCAAGCCGATTGTCGCAAGCTTCATTTCTGGTGCTTCTTTAGTTAGGTTTACGTTGCCGCCTTTTTGCAATGATACAGGCATAGTTCTCTCCATGAGTTTTGTTAAATGTTATTGAAAAGCATCCGAGCTTTTCTTTAGGGGTTGGGGAGTTCCCTCCCCGGTTCGTTTACTTACTTGATATCCAGGCCGTAGCTGCGAGCCATCGCACCCAGGCCACCAGCATAGCCTTGACCTACCGCTCTGAACTTCCACTCACCGTTATTGCGATACAGTTCAGCGAACAGCATGGCTGTTTCAGTGCTTGCGTCTTCAGACAGGTCGTAGCGCGCCACTTCGTTTTGGTTCGCATCATCAACAACACGTACGAACGCGTTTTCAATTTGACCAAAGTTAAGGCCATGCTTTTCTGCTTCGTGAATGGTTACTGCAACAACGATCTTTTGAATTTTTTCTGGCACTTTCGCCAGAACAACTTTCACCACTTCGTCGTCACCGTCGCCGTCACCGGTACGGTTGTCGCCCTGGTGAACGATTGAACCACACGTGCTTTCTTTTTGGTTGTAGAAAATAAAGCCGTCTTCGCCGATAATTTTGCCCTGCGCATCAAGCAGGAACAAAGAAGCATCAAGGTCATAATCAACACCGTCTGTGCGGCGAACGTCCCAACCTAAACCGATATGAGCAACGGTCATCGCTGGAGCTTCTTTAGACAGGCTTAAATTGCCGCCTTTTTTCAAAGATAAAGTCATAGGTTAATTCCTTTTAGTGGTTGAACTACGTCTCGTCACTGAGACTTACTTATTTGATGGAGCTTCTGCGGCCTCATCGTCTTTCTCTGGAAAGATAAATGACGCCACTACCCCAAGGGTTAGAATTGCCAGAACAACTAGCAGTGATG
This sequence comes from Crocinitomicaceae bacterium, assembly GCA_002713215.1. Lineage (GTDB taxonomy): Bacteria > Bacteroidota > Bacteroidia > Flavobacteriales_G > Salibacteraceae > UBA2108. The sequence goes on along the minus strand of PAVO01000030.1, from coordinate 89,910 downwards.
TACCAGAATCAATGTGAATGCCATGGTTTAGCATTGGCTCACTTGCATTCAGGCCAAGTTTCGCGCCGATGTAGAACAGCAGCACAATCACAGCTTTCTCTAAGTGAACAAGGTACTTTTTCATTGCCTCAAGTACGAAGTACAAGCTACGCAGACCAAGGATTGCGAACATCATTGCAGAGTAAACAATCAACGGCTCTTTACTCACCGCGATCACTGCCGGCACAGAGTCAAACGCAAACATAACGTCACTGAACTCGATAACCGCCAAACACAGGAGCATAGGGGTTGCAAATCGGAAGCCTTTAGCTGGCAGTGACCAACCTTCAGGTCTTTCGTTCTCAGGCATTGATTCAATTTCACGACGTGTAACGATGAAGTTTTTGCCGTGTAATTTTGGCCAAACAGGCATGAACTTCTGCACGAATCGATAAGCAGGATGCGTTGAGTAATCTTCGATTTCATCGTCATCATCACCGGCCTTTAACATAAGGAACGCTGTGTAAATAACGATACCCGCGAATAGCAACTCAACCCATGGACCCAAGTGAAGAAGACTGGTACCAATGGCAACGAAAATGCCACGGAATACCACTGCCCCAATGATTCCCCAGAACAATACTCTGTGTCGAAGGTGATCAGGGATTGCGAACCATGAGAACACCGCCATGATGACGAACAAGTTATCGACAGACAGCGCCTTCTCTAATGCGTAACCGGTAAAGTACAAGCTCGCCATTTCTGGACTGTGTCTAAAATGCAGGTAAACGCCAAATCCGATAGCAACAACTATCCAAAAAATTGACCAACCTACAGCGGAGCCAAGTGATACTGGCTTATTTTCGCGGTGAGCAAAGTTGTCGAGGAAGAACCCCAACAACAATGTTGCCACGAATACGATTGCGATTTCAGTCGTCATCAGCATCAGGCCCTAAAGTTGGATACCCAAAGCTTTTGCGATTGCATCAACAGCAGCTTTTTCGTCATCATCAAAATCACCGTCGCTTTTCGCGATGGCAACAACCACCTGAATAAGCAGTTGCGACTGCGATTCATCACCTTTGATCTTGACGATGTGCTTCATACACTCACCACGACCCACATCAACATCGAAATCAAAGTTGTCAGCCAGAGACTTGAACACCTTGATCACTTCGCCAGTCTCGAACACTTTCAGCTCTTCTGAGCGCTCCAGGAAGCCCATCAGCTTCTGTTTTTCGTCAGAGCTAATATCACCATCTGCTGCTGATACATAAACTGCACCACCCACAATGGCGTTAAGCATTTCTTTGTTTTGAAACTTTTTCAGACTGGTTTGAAGAGACTCAGATGTCTCATTGAATTTGGCCTTAGCCTTTTCCCAAAAACTCATAATTACACTTCCTTTGTGTTTACTTTTACTTAGATCCGGCTCGCCACCGAAACCCCCAATTAAATGCTTTGTCCATAAATTGAATGCCGCGAAAATATTTCTCCACACGCTCGATGTGAATGTTTGAGTCAACATTTATTAGTCGCGCAATAGCACAGCAAGACAACCCAGACTTACCTTCATCAAGACTTGTTTCAACTGGCGGTTGTCCATCAACAAGGACGGTGGTTTTTGCATTCAGTCCCTTCCAGTTAGGAGTACCCTTATAGATAAATGAGAATATTAGGACTTCATCAATTTGATCCCACTTTCCACCATTAATCCAAAGCCACTCACCTTGACTAGCATCACCTGTCCGATCGTCACCCTGCAACTGAACAAAAGGGGATATTTTGTATTTTCCAAAAGAACGCCCTAATGCTTGGATTACAAACTGCTCACCGTTTTTAAGGCGTACAAATGCTCCTAAATCGAGATCTACACTTGAGCCTCCCGCAAACACATTCAAAACCCCAGACTTCTTTCTATCCCAGTTCAAGTTAACTTTAATTTTCCCATGTGCATGATTCGACTTCTTTTCAAGTGAAACTGTTTTTTGAGATTTTGTTAAAGTCACTTTTGAAAGATTAACTGGGGTTTGCTCTTTATTTGGTGTTTCAGGCTCTGATTCAACATCTACACCGTAGTGCTTGGCTAGCGGCTCTAAACCACCATTGAAACCTTGTGAAACAAACCGAATCTTCCATTCGCCATTGCGCTTGTAAACTTCGCACAATATAAGCGCCTTCTCGATACGGTCTTGCATTGGCACCTTAGCAGAGATCAGCTGATTAGCCCCATCCATTACCATTAGATCGACATGTTGCAGGTTAGAAATTGTCCCCTTATCTACCGTCATTGAGAACGCGAGTTTTTCAACATCAGGTTTCAATTGCCCAAGTCTTAACTTGAAGACTTTACGCTGCTGCTCTGCATCATTTAGCTCAACGGTTCTGTCGTCGTTGACAGTCTGGTTGTAGAAAACAAAATCAGAATCAGCTCTGGTTTTACCATTACCGAACAGTCGGAAAGAGGATACGTCCGCTTTTCCACCGAAATGCACGACGATATCCAAGTCCTTTGTCGGTAAAGGGGCGTTTGCCCCTTGCGACAAAGTAACCATTAGCCTACTAGCGCTTGTGCTTGCGGGATCAAGGCGTCGACCGTTTGGCCTGAGCTAAACTCACCAAGGGCTTTAAACTCCCAATCGCCACCATTACGCGCCATTGAAGCGATCAGCACGGCTTTATGACCGCTTTGTTCTTTCAGGCTGTATTTCACCAATTCCTGATTGTTTTGGTCAGTAATTCGACAGTAGCAATTCTCAACATCATTGAACGTCTGACCGGTGAAGCTATTCACGGTCGCAACAATGTATTCAACGTTGCTTGGAAGGCGCTCAAGGTTGACGCGGATTTGTTCATCATCACCGTCACCATGACCTGTGCGGTTATCGCCAGTATGAATTACGCTACCGCAGTTCGACTTCAGTTTGCGGAACCAAACTTTATCGACAACATTGCGATTAGCATCAAGAAGAATAAGAGACGCATCTAAATCGATGGCACCACCGCCGCCGCCAAGCAAGCCGCTGAAGAAGCCGCCTTTTTTAGCTGAAGCTGGATCCCAACCTAGACCGAGAGTGATTTGCGCGATAGCGCTGGATACTTTCTTTAACGAAAGGGTTTTGTTCTTTTCCAATGTAATAGCCATAAAAAGTTCCTTTTGTTGGCTGCCAAAACTGTCCGTGTCTCGACTTCGTAAATCAGTATATCGACGCAAAAATACAATCTCAACAACTTTTATGATGTTTTTATCTTGGCGATTTAGGTTTTTGTTATTCTTCAGTGCAGTAGAGGAAAAAATTTTTTTGCGACTCATTCCAATTTAAAAGTAACAGCATTTTTGTTGTTTACTTTGTTTATTTGATATGGTTACAATTATCACTATTACAACGGAGGTAATAGATGATTAAATCAATTAAGAAATGGATATTCGCAATACTGTTCGTCACATCACTTATCGGTATTAGTTACTCAGTCCCACACTACAAGGTTGGCACTATTAATGGTGCTGAAGTTAAGCGAGTTGATGCTAAAACTAAAGTGAAAGGCGAAGACCCTTCTCGTACTCGTGACGTTTATTACGTCTCACTCAAAGAGCTTGATGGCTCACCGTGGGTGATGCGCAATGAAGACACGGGATGGGGACTGCCACTTTACTTCAAGTTCAACAGTGCTGATTTGCACAGTATTGCTCAAGGGTACGATGACTCTAACACCCAGGTTGCTGTGAAGTATTACGGGTGGCGAAGCAATCTCTTCAGTTGGTTCCCAAATGCACTTTCTGTGAAAGAACACCAAGGCGAATCTGCCCCTGTATCTATCACTGCATGGGTGGTATTCACGCTGTTTTTCGTTTTCTGGATCACGATTTACTTCAAGTTTATCCGTGAGGGCCGTGAAAATGCATAGTAGTCAATTTTCTCTGCCGGCTGGCTCACTGACAATTAACCATGTGTGCGACACCGAGGTGCTTAATGGGTACCTTGATGTTGCCCAGCGCAAAAACCCAAAACGCCCTTTCCTCTTTGTTAGCAAAGTGCTTGGTCGTCACATTCCAGTAAAACCATCTGACATGACAGCAACGTTTGATGCGTTGGCATCCGGTGTGGCCGACACAGCCACTGGTGAAGTAACGTGCATTGGTATGGCTGAAACGGCGGTTGGGCTTGGTGCCGGCGTGCACAACTCACTGCTCAAGCTTGGGTTGGACAGTGTCTACATCTCATCAACCCGATACCCGGTGAATGATGTTCCTGTTTTTTGCGAATTTAAAGAAGAGCATTCGCATGCCAAGTCACACTACCTACACTTGCCAGCCGATGAGGTAATTCGTCAGCGATTCCTGAACACCAGAGTCCTTGTGCTGATTGATGATGAAGCTTCGACAGGTAAAACACTGTTCAACCTAACAAGCTCATTACTTGCCTCTGGGCTATCAAATGTTGAGCGTGTCATCACTGTCTCTTTGACGGATTGGTCTAACAATGCAGTTCATCAATTGCTGGCACAAAACGAGAGTACCAGTCACCTCGAACACGACAATGTATCTCTTATTGATGGCTCATTTACATGGAGTCAATCTGATGGCCATGACATGTCTCAGTATGCCAGCAGTATCGACAAAAATGACAAGTCTTTACCGTTGGGTGATATCACAATCCCGCCTAACGAATGTCGACTGGGATTCGGCGGCTCTGATTTTAAAATCCCGCACGATGCTTTAGAAGGCATTGCTGGTCGGGTCTTGGTATTGGGTACCGGTGAGTTTGCTTGGCAACCTTACCTAATCGCCAAACACCTTGAAGAAAAGGGGCTGGATGTTTCATTTAGTTCTACTTCTCGATCCCCTGTATCAATCGGCGGCGCGATAAAACGTAAGCTTGAGCTAAAGGACAACTATGGCCAGAACATCGACATGTTTGCATACAATGTCTCACCTGAAGACTATGACCATGTAATCATTTGCTCTGAAACGCCGGCTGAACTTTTTGATCAAACGCTTCTTTCTGAAATGCATAACGCAAAGGTAATTTACTGTGAGTGATTTCACCAAACCGATTTGTTTCGCGGACTTAGATGACACCATTTTTAACACCAGGCGCAAGCTTGTTGGCGAAGCGGTTGTTGTGGGGGCCTTAAACAAAGAGGGGGAACCCGCGAGCTTCCTCAATGAAAAGCAAGCGAACATGTTCGAATGGCTCAATGCAACAACGGAACTCATCGTCAACACAGCAAGAACGAGCAGAAATGTAAAACAATTAGTTTTACCCTTCTCATCTTACATGGCGGTAAGTCATGGTGCACTTATCTTTGATAAGCAGGGTCAGGTTATCCCCGGGTACCGCGAGCTTATCATCGAGCAATATAACGCGCTTGATGAAGGCCATAAAAATTTGGCGCTTGCACTTTCCGAACTGGCAACGGATGACGCTATTTTACGCGACTTTCCGGACGTTACGTTTCGCTATCGCGAAGCAAAAGAGTATGACATCACTTTGATCCACACATTCAAAGTGACTGACAACACAAAGCAAGCAAGTTTGGTTGATTTGAATAACGAAATCATCAAGCGAGGTCTGGTTGACCCAGAGGTCTTCTATACGCACCTAAACGGAAATAATCTGGCTTACATCCCACGGTTCATTTCCAAACAAAATGCAGTGGCTTACTTGCTAGAACATCACCTTAAGGACCATGAGGCACGATTTGTCTTGGGCTTAGGTGATAGCGACTCTGACTTACCGTTCATGATGGAGTGTGATTTTGCCGCATTCCCCAAGGTGTCACAGATCGCCAGCAAGTACACAACAACAGAATAATTAAGGATAACCCATGTCACAAATTGGATTCAGTGGCTCATACACCACAACACCCGTTTCATTTCTTCTTAACCCGCTTGAGATGGAAATGACTTCTGTCGATAAAAAAGAAGAGCTGATCCAGTCAGGCCAGAAACACTACTCTGAAATGCTATCTAAAGAGTCTGCCCCGAGTGCTGCTCATCTGGATATATTTCAAAAAGCACATAGCGTTGGTGCACCACGTATGGCCGCAGAAGTTGAACAACTGGCAGACAAGCTAATTTCGCATGCTGCCGGCAAAGAAATCGTACTGGCGTCACTTGTACGAGCTGGCCTTCCAATGAGCGCATGTCTCACTGATGCGCTCTTAAGACGAGGTGCCGATGTCTCTCATTACGGTATCTCTATCATCCGCGACCGTGGACTTGATGCATTTGCAATGGATTACATTGAATCTCGCCATGATAAAAGCAACATCTACTTCGTGGATGGATGGACCGGTAAAGGAGCCATTTCAAATGAGCTTAAACGTTCTTTAGATGCACGTGGCGGTTACCCAGAACGACCACAGTTAGTGGTTTTGGCGGATCCATGCGGGAAAGCGTGGATGACAGCGTCATACGATGACTGGCTTATCCCCTTTGGCATCATGGGTGCACCTATCTCTGGATTGGTCAGCCGCTCTGTATGGCAAGAAAACAACTTCCATGGCTGTGTCATTTATGACGAACTACGTGAGTTCGACTACTCTCAGCAATTCGTTGATGACATCTCAAAACATGTGGAAACAACGTCATATGAGTTAAGTGAGCCAACCATCGATCCTGCATCATTAAAGTCGATGTGTGACAACATGGTTACTGACTTAGCGGAGAAGTACAACGTTGACTCAATCAACCGTATCAAGCCAGGTGTAGCGGAAGCGACTCGTGCAGTAATGCGTCGCGTCCCAGAGCATGTACTTATTAAAGATATTAACGACCCAGATGTGGCTCTGCTTTTACATCTGACTGAAAAAGCGGGTATCGCCGTCAAGGAAGTGGGCGATGAATTAGGTAACTTCAAAGCGGTTACGATTATCAAAAAAGTGTCTTAATTTGGCACACTGGGAGCAATGGAATGGTCTCACCTTATTCACTAGGGGCAACAATGTATGTCCCGGGAACGCATGCAGATTTGTATAATGTCATATCTGGTGCGAAGTACCCGAACTTAACTTCTGTTGTAATTTGCACTGAAGATGCGATAAACGAAAGTGAAGTGCCGATGGCGATTAGCAACATTGCCACTTCACTGGAGCGCTTAGCCAAAGGGCATGGACGCCGTGGCCCAAAGGTATTTATTCGCCCTCGTGATTTGACTGTCGCAAAAACACTGACATCGTACACGCAGCTCAAGTCTGTTTGTGGCTTTGTGATCCCAAAGTTCAACTTAAGCAACATTGATGCTTGGGCTGAGATCATGGCATTGGCACCTAACTTAATGTGGATGCCGACACTGGAAGACTGTGACGTGTTTGATATCGTCAAGATGTCCGCATTAGCCGACAAGTTAAGTCAAGACCATGCGAATCGCACGTTAATGGTTCGCATTGGCGGAAACGACCTGCTTAACTGTTTAGGTTTGCGTCGCATGAAAGGTCTTACGCTTTATGACACACCGCTTGGGTATACATTGAAGCAACTGGCATCAATCTACCTTTCAAAAGGGGTGAAGTTGGCTTCTCCTGTGATGGAGCACATTGATGACACTGAGACACTGTCTCGCGAACTTCAACTAGACCTTGCTCATGGGTTTGTCAGCAAAACAGCAATACATCCCTCTCAGGTTGAAACGATTAATACGGCCTTACAGGTAGATGAGCATCAACTTGAGGAAGCAGAGCAGATCCTTAATAGCACTTCGGCGGTTTTCAAGCTGAATGGTTCTATGGCTGAGCCTGCAACTCATAAAAACTGGGCCATGGCAATAAAGGCTCGCGCAGAGGCTTTCGGCTTAACCGGGGGAAAGGCAACCCTATCGGCTGGTGGCGACTCGGAAACCTTGTTAGCGACCCCTGCAACAGTCCATAGTATGGCGCACTAAACAAATTGTTCCCAAACCATGCAAAGGCGGTTTTATCCGCCTTTTTTCGTACGCAGCAAATCTGCCAACCCAAAAACAACAAAAGTGTTGTTTTTATGTTTGGTTCTTGGTATTATATCAACATGATTTAAACAGGAGCTATGCCATGAATAATAACGTAGAAATGAGAGAAGTTTCGGTCAACGTGCCAGAAACGGCGACCAAACAAATCAAAGCGCGTTACCGCCACGGCAAGCCCGTGTACACACTATCCAGTAACTGGTTGGTATTGTTTGGCTTCAATGAAGACACTCGTGTTGTAGAAGAAAGCTTAGGTCCAGGCAAGGGCTTTATTGTGCGCGTTGCAAATGACAGCGACACAAAAACAAAAAAGGTTTACACACGCACCTACAAGAGTCGTCAGGCCAATCCATTAAACCCACCAGCTCGACGCATTGAGCGTCAGATTGAGGTGAGCCGTCAGGAGCTTATCAATGAATCTCTCGGCGAAGGTTGCGAGAACGCGCACATCACGTTCACCAACGGTTGCCTGTACTTCCGTCCAGTAACTACTGAGCAGCGCTCACTGTTGCAAAACCTATCAAAAGACGACCAGATCAGCACATTAGTTGCAATGACTGGCGGTGTTGATGCAGCAGTGCTTGAGCAAGGCGGATTTCGCGTGGATGCTATCGTAGAGTACCGTCCAAACGAGAAAAGAGACAAAAGTGACTACACGGAAATGACCGCGCTAAGCGCTCTAGTTAACAGTAAGCCTCGCGTACTGTGCAACGAAGACATCTATAAGCTGGATGTAAAACGTCTTGCTGAAGCCATTGGGGACAGCCCTATCAGCGTTCTGCATGCGTCATTGCAATGCGATGACTACAGCACCCTGAAAACGAATAAGCAAAAAGCCGATAGCGTAGTCGATTTATCATCGACGCTGGATATGTTTATTCCAACCTTGAACATCCTCGACGAGCTGCGTATCCCAGTGCTGATGATTGAGAACGTACCGGGCTTTATGAGTTCACCGATCAACGATGTATTAGTGCTGCAACTGCGCCGCCGTGGATATCACGTTCATCAACAAATTTTCGACGCCCGTGAATTTGGCGGTAACACAAGCCGAAAACGCCTTTACCTTGTTGCTTCAACATTGGATGCACCATTTGCATTCCCAACACCGGAAGCATCAGACCTGAATGTCTGGCGTGATATAATTGAGCCGAATTTGGCTGAGATCATGTCGCACGACCTAACCGATACCAAGGTGATGCAAGATGCGATTCGTATGGAGCGTGCTCGTGTTATCCGCAAAGACAAACCATTCTCACCGACGCTTACAAAATCGCAGGGACAATCCACCAAGGACCAAGTTGTAGTGGAACACGAAGGCCGTTACTACAAGTTACCTTTATCATTGCAAATGAAGCTAAACGAGCTTCCAGAGAGTTTTGACCTTAACTGGGCACCTTTGGACAAAGCGGAGCAGATCGTTGGACAGTCAATCAGCTGTGCCCTGCATCACCGTATTGCTCAATCTGTTCGAGAGCATATCTTGAACTTTGCTAACAGTTTGCGTAGCACATTCACTTCACAAGCCAGCTTTGCTTTCTAAGCTGGCCAAAAGGTTTAATATGCAAATCACAATTTTAATGAACGAACGGAGTTCGGAAGCCCTTCCCTTTGATCAGGTTAAGAAGGCGATTGAGCTTAAACAGTCAAGCATTGTCACCTACTGTCTCGATTTCGCCAGCTTTCACTACTTGGATTTGGGGTATGAGGTAGAAGTTGTTCGCCTTGACCCTGAGACGGATAAAGTAACTTCGATCGTCCTGTCCGAATTACTGGAGAACAAGCGCCCATATACGGCTTATGGCAAGGAGATACGTCGCGCCCATAACATCCAAAAGATGATCAAAGGTAATGCGCTCCTGTTCCTCCCACCGGCCAGCACCACCTTCTTCAAAGTGGAGTATCGGGATCCTGAGACGGAAGAAACTATGACCGAACATCACCACTTCGAACCTCTTGTCCTTAATGGCCAAATTGTCGCCTCTGCAAAGAAAACGGCTGAGGATTATGCCTATACAAAAGCCGACAAAGGTTGGTATCGCGTAACCAACGTTATAGACGTTTCACTACTTGCTTAAGCCCGGTTTCCGGGCTTTCTCTTTTCTGGCACACCCATTGCTCTAATCTCTTTAATTACACGACGTTACAAGCTTATTTACCGATTGTGTAAACCTTGCTTTTCGCTGCATTGAGCAGCTTTTAATCAGGTGTATTTGAATTTTACAGTTCCAACCTTCATAAGCGGCCGAACACGGATTGTTCACTTCGCTTAGCCCCGGCCTAGTGCCGGGTTTTTTCTGCATAAACATTGTTATAAAACAACATATTTGTTGTCTTTGTTTTTGGTTATGGTATGATCGGAATATAAGTAAAACTCAATATGCAGGTAAGCATTTATGTCAAACAGCACATTCACCCCAGGCGGCGAGCACCCTATTTCTTTACTGATGGAAACACTGGGTTTTCAACGTGCGTATTCAGTTAATGTTAACGACGAAATAACTGAAACATTGGTGTGCGTAAACACTGCGCTTGAAGACAACGTCAACGTTCGCAATAAACCTCCTTGTGGCGAAGAAGTGCACTACGAGACGCTTCAACTGGCCAGAGAACACGTATTCATGTCGAAGCAGGCCGTTGCTGATTTTCTCGACCGACTTGCAAAGGAGCGCAAAGCAACGATTGCTTACTGCGCCTCATCCCTGTGGCAATCTTTTTTTCCAAGCGACAAAGGTGTAAAACCTGACGTTGACTTGATGGCGGAATCCGCTGCTAAAAAATACAGCAGGCTTGATGATATTGCGATCACAGAGATGCCCTACAAGGCTCTTCCGCAGACACTTGCCTGCGGCGTTATTCTCCCATTAGGTTCTTCCATATACAACTTACGTGCAGATGACATTTTGTTTGATGCCAAATTCACACTTGGGACAGAAAAGGTCGTTGCTGCAACGCCCGTTTTCAATTCGCAAAAACCACACGAACTATCTATTCGATATGTACTATCAAATGATAGAGGCTACATGATCGACGCTGATGATACATGTGAAGATGGCGTAATGAAAAAATGCTACTCGAACTCGCGCTATTTTGTCTGTCCCAATGCCGCAAAGAAAACATTTCAAACGCTTAAGCAGAGTATTTCTCTGGATGAGAAATAAGGAACAAACATGAAGTTACCACTTTCAATCATTGCTGCATTACTGATCGTTGTAGGGTTATATGTAAACAGCGCTGGTATTAATAACATAAACGAACTGCTCGCATCTTTGGGGTTCGATATCCCAACTGAAAATAAACCGGAGTTAGCACCCGAGAGCGATGACGAGTGGCTAGATAGAGATTTTGGTGTAATGAAAAAGCCTCTATCGGTTTCCTATTCAGATTGGAAACTAGGAGTTAATGACGGTGCCGATGGTTCAAGGGGCATTAACACATACTCCCATAGAGCGGCTTACCTTAAACGGGGCACCAACGTTGTCTCCATTTGTCACATGAAAGGACCGAAGGTTATCGACCCTGATGGGAACCCTGTTGGTGGTTATGCCCCAACAGAAGTTGAACTATTTGGCAACTGTTCCTTCTTAGGTACTGATGAAAACGGTTATCTTGTCACTGCTATTCATAATTGGGATGGTAATCTATAAAACAACAAAAATGTTGTTTTACTCCCCCTGTTTTGGTATTCTATACCCATCTTGAATGATTTGAATACACAGGGGAAACACATGAAAATCATCAATCTTACTACCGGCACGGAACTGACTTTCAACCACAACGAACCCAAAATGGCATTCATTCATGCCTTTGTTGAAGATAACCCGCATTTACGCACCCAGTTAACCATTGATCCAATTGCTATCTCTATTATTTTGCCGCCTATCACCTTGGGCGAACACGGTTTCCATATGGGTGACTGGTCATTACCTTATTCAGAAGTAACAGGCGACCTGAACATCATCAAAATTCAGACCCTTACTCCAGAGTATACCGAATGGGTAATTGTGACGCGAAGCGAGCAAGATGGTCAGATCAATGCAGTAACTGCGGTAAACAAAGGTGACTCTGTTCTCGACAACCTCTATGACGCATTACTTGCCAAATGTCCTGATGCAGATGACAAGCTCTCTGAAGACGACGTGACCGACGGTTATGCTGAAGGTGAGTTTGTCATGGATGGTTTTCAGTTCAGCGCTGAGAAGCGTGCTGACGCAATCTCATTGGCCAGTTAATTCTGGCCATCATTTGGAGCTGAAAAATGATTTTACGTAAAGCACAACGCAGCCATTCTATTGATACCCATACCGAGTTTTTCGCTGGCGTGGGCGGTGTTTCACTTGGACTAGATAGCTTTGAAACCATCTGGGCAAACGATATTGATCCGCTAAAGTGCGAAATTAACAAACTTAACCATCCAAACACAGACGTACTGTGTGAAGACATCAGCAAAATCAAACCGTCTGACTTCCCTAATTCGACCATTTCAAGCGCCACATTTCCATGTACCAACACAAGTTGTGCCGGCGGCCGTCAGGGCTTGTTAGGGATTAAATCTGGTGTGGTTTACCGTTGGCTCAACTTACTAAAAGAAAAGCGCGGTACCAAAAGCCATCCGCTATCGATGCTCGAAAACCCCACGGGTCTCATTGCACGTAATCAAGGTACTGATCTGCGTTCGCTGGTTCTCGAATTAAACAGCTTGGGATATGCCGTGAATATCTCCGTCGTGGACGCCAAGCATTTTGTTCCACAATCACGACCGCGTATATTCATCACCGGCGTGGATAAAAAATCCCTATCGCCGAAAGCATATCGATTAACGGCGGACAACATCCCGAGCGACAAAGAGCTTGTAACCAACCCATTGCGCCGTTGGATGCTGAGCAACCTCGACTTGGATATGTTCACACTAGAAACGACCCAAGCGTTACCAACTCGCACCCTTCAACTTGAAGATGTGATCAATTTCCATGATGACGGATACTGGGCAGAGCAATCATTTTCTGACGAGCTAGTGGCCAATTTGACTGGCGCTCAATTGACTCGATTTAAGCAACTGGTTAATTCACCCGTTACATCAGTGAGCACTGTTGCTCGCCGTGGAAGGAAGAATTCCGCTGGGATCGGTTATAATGCTACTGAAATATCGGTTTCTGGCCTTGCGCCGGCACAACGTCCCTACAAAGGGGGCAGTAGCCGTTGTTGGGTATTGATTGCTGGCAAAGGGGATTATCGCTTTAAATGCGTCTCTCCGCGCGAATCAGCGCGATTGATGGGGTTTGATGATACGTTTGAGCTACCAGGTAACGATAAGGCCGCATACGGATGTACAGGCGATGCTGTTTGTCCACAAGCAGTAAACTGGGTTGAGCAGCACATCATTCGTGAAGCATATGCCAAAGAAGAGGTACCGCAGCTAGCGTTAGCCATCTAAAAATACACTAATGGTCACAAGGAGGTGACATGCGTTCACATGAACACGGCACACAGGAAGGTGCTCCTACAATTCGGCTTCATAGCGATGATGGTTTCAATTGGTTGCTAACCAAGATCCTTGAGCTACAAAGCATCTCTCGTTTTGACACTCGGATGGAAGTGGCGTATCAAAAAGCGTTCCCAGAACGCGACTACGCTGTAAACCTGCTTAGCTTAACAAAAGCAGGGTTTATCATTGAATCCCCTAGCGGTGACTATCGCCTTCGCTGGATTGCCTATGATCAAATAAGTCGACGCCTCCAAGCAGTCAAATCTGAATCTGAACTAGCTGAACAGCCCCTGTGGTAAAACAACCCGCCAGCACATGGCGTGCTGGCATTCCACCCTATAACTTGACATATTTATAAATTCCAGTAGGCTTCTGTTTTATATGGTTTTTATTGACTTAAGCCTTAATTTGTGAGACCATTAACCTATCGCATTATGGAGCGATATCACGCATAGGAGACTACATAAAATTACAATTAAAACAGTGAGTAGCTCATGTCAAAAAAACAGAAAAACAAAGTCGCAATCGCGCAATTCATCATCCATTTCATTGGTAAACCGCTAGCTTTAGTCGCAGCAGCCCTACTAACCATCTTACAATTGATGACCCCTTGGGGGATCCTAAAGGCCATTAAAGGTGAATGTAACGGTGTTCTTTTCTATCGTAAGGCCAAAGTGATGTTTAGCGCACACCTTGTTGCTATCAGAAAAAATAAGCCCGTTGATAAGCCGTGGTATGAAGTTATCTTTTTACGTGACGTACTCAAGAGTATTAAGCGAATTGCGTTCTAAATAAAAAAAGGGGCTAATACGCCCCTTCTTACTGTGCCAGGTTACTACGACAACACAATTGCTATGGCCACCCAAGCAAAAGTATTTATCAAACCTCCGTATAGCGCCGCATTGGCCATTACACGCTCTTCGTTGGCAAACTTTAGGCTTTGCATCAATGTTGGGGCTTGATAGCGCTCACGCTTGCTGTGGGCCACAGATTTGGCATGATACTCAAGCCATGCGTACAACATCGCCACTGCCGGCAACAAAACACCAAAGAACGTAGACATCAGCATGAATCGAAGGATTTTATCCTTTAAAGCCAGCACCTTGCTTTTCTCAGCTCGTTCCATCGGTTCCGTGCTGGTGCAGCCTTTTTTGATAAGGGCGCAATTCAACTTGCCGTGCATCTGCATATCAAGATCAATGTATCTCACTAACCTGTCGGCCGTTACATTAACCGGGTACACGAAACGTATCGGATTGCGAAATTCTTTAGCCAGTTGATTGGAGCGACGCTCAAACAACTGATCATCTTTGGTGTAATATGCTTCAAGGAATAAAGCGCAGTTTATTTCCAGATCGCCCCATTTCTCTTCAGGTAATGTCCAGCAATCGGTTGTCTGCGTGTTTACCCCCGTGTCGACCCCCTCAAACATTCGTTGAGCGAAAATATTTCTATTAGGTGGCGTGAATTCCCCTACTTTGCTTTCCATAACAAAGTTGCCCCACACATTGACAACCATCACGGTGACAAGTGCGAATACAACTGCGTTTATTATACTTCTCATGCGTATTCCCTGAACATCTTATTCCGCCATTCCTGTAGCGACTTTATATGGTATCACGATATGTAATTCTGGATGCCTTTATCCCAAATTAAACAACTATTATGTTGTTTTTGTGTTGATGTTAAGCAGGAGTTATGAGATACTTTTCATATCGCACTAAAGACCAGCAGGCTAGACCTGTCCGTCTGTGATTCGGCTAGCTGTCCGAGCGCAATTCCCGGCACCAACATGGGTGGTAGGTAAAACAGTCGCTTCAATACTTAAACGCATAGATATGTAATCAAGTCTGAAGTAATCGCAAACCGGGTAACACATAGCTTCAGATTTACTTGAGGACATTGATATGAGTATTTTTCCAAATACACACGAAAGTTTTATTGGTTGGAGCCAAAACATTGCTTCAACACTCGATGCGTCAACCAAGGGCAAATGCCGCATTGGTCACAATAAGTTGGCTGCAATTATGGCCAGCACCCTACCAGGCACCAACTCTGACTTTAACATCAACACACTGAAAAGCGTGCTTGATGGCAATAAACAAGCGCCAGCAATTCAGAAAACCGACAATACTGTTACCGTTCCTGCTGGTGGCAAATACAACGATTTCCTAGCGGTCCTAAAAATCGACATGTCTCATGCCGTTTATGAGTGGATGGATAAAATCGTCTACCTACTTAAGCATGGCGTGGACAACTCAATCTACGATGCCATCAACGAAGAGGATGAGCTGAGCGAGTTCTACAAGGACTTCCATGAAATCAATGACGAGACATTCGCCATTGCCAGCAAGTCTCTTACAGAGTTAGATCCATCACGCCTTGATAGTGTTTACAAAGAATACGTCATGGAATCCCCGGGGTTTCTGTCTAAAGATTTCACCTACGTTCATTACAAAACCATCGGTTACGCATACCGCGAATA
Source organism: Crocinitomicaceae bacterium (assembly GCA_002713215.1). GTDB lineage: Bacteria > Bacteroidota > Bacteroidia > Flavobacteriales_G > Salibacteraceae > UBA2108. Next base: position 74,018 of record PAVO01000030.1, on the reverse strand, counting down.
TTTGATGGACACGATTTATTCGTTCTTTGATGAACTTACTAGCCAACACCATGAACTTGAAGAAGTTAAAAAAATGGATGACAAGCAGCTGGCTAAGTGGGTCGGACAATCATTTGAACTGTGGGATGGTGACGAAGAGTTTAGACCAAGCAAAGATTCGCCTTGCTTCAAACAGGCGATTGATGAAGTGCTTGGCCCTGTTCATTACGAATATGAAGTGGTCGTTCGTTCGGTCATCTCTGGTGATGAAGACTTCCTACAAGACTGGGAGATGCCAACCGAGTGGCAGGGTTATGATTTTGTTGCCGGCAATGATGAGACTGACGCTGTTTTCCGCGCTGACTGCATTGTTACCGTTGAAGCACCTGATCTCAATACCGCTGTTGAGCGTGCAAAAGACGATGCCCCAGGCTTACAGCTTCGTTCAGAAATGGCCAACATTGAATTGTGGGTCGACACAGAACAGCCGAGCGACATAAAGCGAGGAAAGGTTTTACCTCGCATATAAATGGACCTGCGCCCAGCATGGGCGCGTAGTTAAACACAAGGACGTAACATGAACACTGGACAAGCAAGCGATAAATCACGCGTGAAAAACATTACCCACCTTACAATTTTTGGGATCCTGTTCACATTAATAAGTGTGGGGGCCTTAAAAGTTTCAGCGTACCTTTTAAAAAGTACGCAGCAATTCTTACCGCCATCACTCGATAAAAAATACTCATGGCATTACGAGGATTTAGCAGACTCAATTGTTATCGATGCCAAAGGCACTTTAAAAACCATCATTGTCATGGACGATGGACGCCAATTTTTGGTTCAAGAGAGTAAGGATAGGATTAAGGAATTCTGTGACGGCTACATTGAATTTGAGTACACACCTGAGACTCGTGCCATTATTGCGTCCACCACTAGCCCGGAAAATTACCCAGATGAAATCTTATTGAAGTGCTTTAACGCAAGTATTGAAGCGATTCAAATGGCGAACCAAGAGAAGCAGAAAAAAATATCGGCACGAGATAAATCGAAATGGAAACCAAATTATTTGGGAACGCTTTTTAGCAAAATATAACTACTTATCTAAAACGGGTTGAAAGGATTAAACATGACTTCAGAAACCAAAAACACGGATAACAAAAGTAACCATACACCAACACAATTGGGGGTCGTTTTAATTGTGCTAGTGGCTGTTTGTGCAGCTTTCATATTTACACAAAAAAGTGGGGAACCCGATCCCGTGTCATCAACGCTTTTTTTGACTTTCGAACCAACTGAAAGCTTAGCATCAAAGATGAAGCTTGATTCGTTTAAGGCTCTTCAGTCCGACATTACCGTGCGAAGGAACCTTGTTTCCGCATCTTTCACTTCCCCTAAACTTGGCCCATTCAACATCAATAAGGCGACTAGGATTCAGGCAGACTGTAACGGGAATTTCACCTTCAAATTTAATGATAACGGGCACAGCATCACCGCATACACGTCAGGCACAACAGCGGGCCGACATACAATGGAATCTGTGAACACATGCCTTGAAGCTTCACTATTTTACATCGACCTCGAATACAAAAAGGAAGTCGGGCGGGTGCAGAACCTTTCTGCATGGACGCCAAGTAAATAATTATCATCAAAACAACAAAAGTGTTGTTTTTAATTTCTCCTGTGGTATGATTGATTTAATATTCAATTAGATAACAGAGCGTCACGAACACTCTACCACAGGGGTTTATATATGATTATCCTGCTCGAAGACATTAAAGACCATAATGGGAAACGCCTCCCTGATGTGGGCCTTGAACTGGACATGAAGTCAATCCGTCCAGACGCCAACATTGCATTTGTTCTATACAAAGCACTATGCCGCCCTATCCTTCCTAAAACGAAGTATAAAAACACGCGTTCCATTGCAGAATTACTTATAGCCAGCAATGAAGTCGACGCCCGCATGGTATTGGTTGATGACAAAGTTATGGGCGAGTGTGATCTGATTATTAGCGAAAGCAACCTGAGTGCGCATGACACCTTGGAAGATGACGCTACTTGCATCACAGAGTACATCAACAAGAATCTGCCATCTGGCATAACTCAGCGTCTTAGCATGGATTACAGACCACTGTTCCTACTGAAAGTCAACAAGCGCCAATATATCATCAATACCAAAGCGCTAAGCTATTCGTTTTTCACACTTGCGTCAGATTACCTTAAAGACGGTGTATACGATGCCAAAATGCACGATCACATTGTTTGGCTAGGTGAAACGTCTCGTAAAGAGATTGCCCAGCGCGAAAACCGTGACATGCCAAATATCGAAGCGGAGTTAAAGCAACTTGAAGCGATGAAACAAGCTTCATTCAAGGAGGCGTCATGTTAGAGCTAATCCAACAAGCGAAACCAGCAACACACCCTTACGGCGATTTCTTCTATGGTAACGACTCAATCAAGTCGCTATTCAGATTTCTCACGGAGGATGAGTACAAGGTATTGATGACTGACACCGAATATAACCCTGTACCTTTCTCATACTTTGGCGATACTGCCCGCGACATCTTGCTCAAAAGCACGATTTTCGGAAACGCTGGCGCAAAGCTATTGAGCGATATCCAGTACACAGACTTTGTAACCTTACCTGATGGTGCCGATCGTAAATCATTGGCAATGACCCCGCGCATCTGGCTAACAAAAGGTGGTGATACATTCACAAAGGCCATCGAGAAGTTCGCTAACTGGCGTAAAGAAGCCATCTTGGATGCCGACTGGAACCGTTCACACATGGTTAGCAAGGAATACAACGATCTTAAGCCCTTCAACATGGAGAAAATCATGTTGGGTTCGGGGATCCCTTCAGGGCTATTCCCTGAACATGGCAGCCATTCTGTAGTACCCGTCGCAATAGATACCAAACAAGGCGATGTACTTATCTTCATGGCCAATTGTTGGCACAACAAATAACACGAACGGGGCCCCGAGCCCCTAAAATAAGCCTTAAGGCCCGCTATGCTTAAAATAATCACTCAAAAGAAACCCGCTAATGATCCGCATGGAGATTTTCTCTATTGCGAGAATTGGGTAAAAAGCAAATTTCGATATCTATCTGAAAGCCAGTTTTCAAAACTGATCAGAAACAAAGGGTTCAACCCCATTCCAATGAACGCATTTGGAGCCAGTCCGTGTGATATTTTGCGCAACCAAACCTTGTTCGGTTCGGAAGGCGAAAAGCTCATCGAGGGGATCCTGTACGACGATTACTATGCACAACCTGATGGTTCACCTCGACGCTCTATGGCGATGATCCCAGGTTACTGGCTAACCAAAGGCGGCGATATTCTTGATGAACTTCTCAAGGGACGTTCTGAGTATTATCAAGAGACTATTTTGGATGCAGTGCAAAATAGAGAGCGCATTTTAGATGCGATTGAGGAAGAAGAACCCATGAACCCGCTGGAAGTCCTTTTTCTCGGCTCTGGCATTCAGCGTGACTTCCACCCGTCAGATGGCAGCTCTTCGCTAACTCCTGTCGCCATGGACACTGAGCAAGGTGACGTGCTTATCTTTTTTGCTAACACTTGGCACAACCGATAATTCTTGTGCAGGGGGAGGGCTCTCCCCGCCCATTTTAATTATCTTCAAATAACAACAAATATGTTGTTTTTATTCTCCGTTTCGGTATAATGGTTTCATTGATTTTAAGCCAACTGACACAGGGGAAACATCATGGCTCTAACAGCACAACAACAATCAATCATATCGCAGGCAGCACCTGCTTGCGTAGTGACTACACCTAAAAAACTATCACCCATTCAACAGATGCTGTTGAACGATGCTATCAACCAAGAATTCATGGCTGAAGCTATCGCTGAAGGTGTCTTTTACGCCGAAGTTATCGAAGATATGTCAGGCAGTATGAACCCGGGTACCGTCGGTTCTGGTGACGAAGTTATGCCTGCACTCTATGCAACACTGGCAGAAGCCCAGTTCGAAAACCAAGGCAATATTGAAGAAATTGAACGTCAAAAATCCGATCCAAACTTCGACCGTGACGCAGACGACCGATGGGAAGGGTTTGTGGTTAAAATTCTGTGGGATGGCGGAGACGATATGATCTTTATCGACATTGCATCGGGCGAAAACCTTGGTACTGAAAACTGGCGTGAGGCGTGTGGCCTTTAAGGTCACACTCCGCCGTTAAAGAAGGTGTAAACATATGGCTCGCATAATTAAAAAGAACCCGTACGATGCGCTACTGTTCGATACAGGGCTCATCCAAAAAGTATTCCTTTGCGCAAGTATTATAATGACACACGCGCAAAACGGGCGTCTCGCTGAGATCTTATCTCGAAAGGACGATGGTTACCCGAAACGCATCATCGATGATACTGATTATCTCATGCACGAAGTGGTTGGTAGTCTTACCCAACATGCTAAGTACATGGGTTCTCGCATTTGCCAAGACTGGAGCGGTTCAAAGGAAAATTCCCCAGAGTTTCTATTTTCCCCGCAGGAACGAGAAATCCTAAGTCGAGTGTATGAGCAGTACAACAGTAACATGCAAGACTTCGAACCGAATTTCGATTCTTTCGGAGATGAAATGGTGATAAGCCATGTTATTGCAACTGCCATTCGTGTTATTGGGTTGTATAACCGTAGAACAACGACGATAACACTCTCCCTTAGAGACGCAATTGACTTCGCTGTTGATATGCTCCCTGATGCAATTGATGTCGAATCTGACTTATTTAACTTTGCTATCAATCAAATTCAGAATACGCTTGGACAAGACTCTGGCGATAATGCAGGTATGTTCTTCTCTGATGAAGGTTTTTTCGATTGTTGGAAAGAGGGGGACAAAGACTACCGCAAAGAATTACTAATGGAATACGTCAGGCACGAACTATCCCATATGGGCGATTAGGAGGTCCCATGAGCAACCACTTTGAAGCAAACCACCCTATAGATGGCTCAGACATCGTTGTTGAATACGATGATGATGGGCGCCTGGTCGGCGCCACCTACCAAGGCGATGGACTCGATGTCGACATCTCTGACGGTGTTATTAAAAACAAAATTCAAGCAGACATTGACCATTACCTCGACGCTGAATAATACCTAAAAAAGCTCATCTACCGATGGGCTTAAAATCACAATAAAAACAACAAATATGTTGTTTTGCCACCCCTTTATGGTATGATGGTTACATATTAATTATCGCACTTAGGGACACCATGATAGACGTTTCACTATTTGGCGGACTGATCACCATCAGTCAGCGGGAACAAGAGTTACAAACCAATATTGAACGCTACGCAATCACCAGCGACGACCCGACAGATCTTGAACGCCAATGGAACGCCCGTATTGACGAGCTTCAATCCAATATTACTCGGACGTACTTTCACTGCTCAATCGACGTTGTAAAACGCGGTATCGAAAATTTCTTTGCCAACACTGACAAAGAGACATTTAACAACCACCCGAAAATCGGCTATTTTCTGTTTGAATTTGAATCTCGTTCTGGCGAGTTCGAGCTTGATGGCAAAGTCCACGGGCTCATTGAGGCGAACGGCCAAGTAAACGTCACCATCGCAGATCAAGAAGAGCTGGTTTATAAGTCTTTGCTCGACTTTTACGAGCACTACTTTCACGGCATTAAAACTACTTATCACTACGCCCACGTCATTGGATTATGGGACGACAGTGACAATCTCAACATCAATGAAACATTCAAAGACGGTCATGCACAGCGCATTCGTAGTGCAAACCCTGTTCGCTCATCTCATTGCTTCGATAAATTCTGGAGTGATCGCGTTGAGGTTATGACCCCTTGCACCTATGCACAGCGCTATAAGCCCATCATGGTAAATGGCCTTTTAATCAAAGCAGAGTATTAAGGAAACACTATGGAACAATCACAAGCTTGGTTTGATGTCGACCTCGTTGGTCAGTCTGGCAATGAAGAATACCGCGTATTAGGTACCCAAGAAGCTGTTGAAAGCTGGGCTAATGGCGAGAAGGCCAACTATGGCTATCTGCACGCCAGTGTCACTGAAGCGGAGCCAGTAGGTGCAGAATTTAAAACTGACCGCAAAGTCAAAGCAATCACATAGGAGGCCCTCCCTCCCTTAACATAAGGATAATGTAATTTGAAAATCATCAGTTCAGAAATATCAAAAGGTTCGCCTAACCCTCGCGTTCGTCGTACATCAGGTCTTCGCGGTGGCGTCGTCACTTTCCAAACGGACAAGCCAGTGTTCAATGGGGATATATTTACCCTACATTTTGATGATAAGGACCGTTATTACAAGGCGGAAGAGATCAGCACCATCGACAAAGAGAATGTTGAGGTTGCTGCGACCGAGTACGGCTATATTGGCTCACGCCTGTCACGCCAACCTAAGTTCGACGTCCGCTCGTTACTGGACCTTGAGTTGACCCAGGTTACCGACGAAGAACAACTAAGACAGATCGCAAAGTCATCAACACTTTGTTAAATATCACTTTAGACATTTAGAGTGAGTTTAGACATTCAAAATAAGCCTGAACCCTTGTGGCTCGGGCTTTTCTTTTAGACATCTTAAAAATAATTTAGATATTAAACAACAAAAGTGTTGTTTTTGCGTGTGTGATTTGGCATAATGATCCTATTGAAATAGTTCATCAACACAGGGGAAACATGATGACAGAAAGCACAACTAACTCAGCACCAAATGTATCGATCCCAACCACAGTACGCCTTAAAATGTGCTACCGCGACGGCGCCAACTGGAAGCAAAGCGAAGATTACGACTACAGCAACGCCAACAGTATCTCTGAAGATGACATCATGGAAGCGCTGCGCTCAATCAACTCAGATGAAATGGTTCCAGCCATGTACGATTTAGCGACCAGTGCACCGATAACTCACCCAGATGAAGAAGCACACAACAACGACGACCACTGTTACATCGAGTTTGATGCGGATGAGCATGTATCATTCCCAGAAAAGGTGACCGATCCTAAATTCGCCGAAGGTGACATTGCTGACATCATTGCGAACATTAAAGAAGTTGCGAAAAAGGGCAGCATTGAGTCTTACCGCGAACTGACAGAGTGTGTTCACAGAGAAAAAATTGATAATGCCAAAGAATCACTTGAGCGTGCCAATTTGGACCTTATCAACAAAGATGAGCTAGCAGAACTTCGCGCACTTAAAGCTAAGTATGAACGCTATGAAGGCGTTGAATTACCGCTCATGGCTGGCATCGCTTACACACACTTAAACAACCCAATGTCCTTTGGTGAAATTGTTCGCCAAGGTATCTCGCGAGAGCGTTTGCATACTTTACAGAGCAAGTTAACGGGCATTATGGGTTTAAAAGATTAATTTGATTACAAGAGGGAGGTCGCTCCCTCTATTGGATGTTTTATGATTTTTGCTATTGGTTCACATACCAACACTATGTTCTCGCTTGATACTGACACACAAACCGTAAGTGTAATCGGTCCCGGTAACAATCAAACTTTTACCGTATCACCCTCGCAATTTGATACTATCAATTCTGGTGACATTGGCGCCATTCGTAAGTTCATCTCTGGGCACATCCAGTCAGACGAGTCGTTTTTGCCACCCACAATCACCAGCAAGAACCTGTCTCACCTACAAGCGATGCACATCAATCTGTGGAACTATGTAACACTCTCTAGCGATAACATGGATATTTTTGATGAGCTATCTGTTCACTATGCAGTGAAACTATTTGAGCGTGAAGATTACACATTGACTCCTACGTCGCTAATGGACGGCACAGGTAATCATTTCATCAAAGTGACATGCACAAAAACGGGTGATGAGTATGGCACGCTTAAAATCGACTTCGATGATATCTATGATACATCAGAGCCTAAATTTCAGTACATTTTCACAATGTCATCGGGACTAAACGTGGAACTGAAAGCAAACGACCTACAAGACGCCATCACTACCCTTTCGATTAAATTCAAAGTGAGTAGTGATATGATCCGTTCAATGGAACAATTTCCACTGGGTGAAGAACGTATTTCCCGAGCACCTGATCAACCTGAACTCAAAGTTGCTTTGTTCGGCGGCCCAGGTTGCGGCGTTTCATCCGAATTGCTTGAAATCCTGAGTGAAAAGCACCGTGGGATCACCGTGGTAACAACCACTGAAGATGAGTTGAGTAGAGATTTGTTTCCACCAATAGGAGGTCTATCTCTGGAAAGCCAGATGAACCTTATTAAGCGTTGTCGTCTGGATGAATTAGGTATAACGGACCTTCGCGGGCCAAAAGAACCTAACTACCCTATTGCTGGACAGCGCCGCAAAAAGGGAAAGAACCGTTACGCATTACCACCACGGTAAATCTTACACTTTCACAGCAAAAATGTTGTTTTTCGTTTTTATCGAAAATCGTCGAGAAAACCCCGTGATCAGAGCGAAGCAATGTCGCGGGGGGATGAATCGACGTCTTCTCAGAAACTTATCGTTGATAACATATTCTTATCCAGTAGTCTATACAGTATATGAAAAAGACGCTCAGATATAACTACAGGCTAAACCCTACGCCAGAACAAGAAGTTAAGCTCATTGAGTTTGGTGCGTCAGCGCGAGGCATTTGGAATCTGTTGTTGTCTGAAAATGTGCGTCGATATGAGTATGATAAAACATTTTTGTTTTACAAAGATATGGCTTCGCTTCTAAAGGAATTGAAGCCATTCGATGAGTTTGCGTGGCTCAAATCTTTTGATTCAGCGGCAGCTCAACAGGTTGCTCGTGACTTAGAAATAGCGATAAAAAACGCCTTTTCTAAAGGTCGATTGCAGCGCTTCCCGAAACATAAAATCTCATACAAAAAGAAAAAGCTTCATAATGACAGCTTCCGCGCCGTCAACAATTCCAACTGTATTCGAATTGAAAATGGCACCATCAGTATTCCGAAGGTCGGTAAAGTGCCAATCGTTTTGCATCGTGGACTTGCGAGCAAAATCAAGACCGTAACCATTCAATATCGTCACGGCAAATGGGAATGTAGTATCACTCAGGAAGTAGAGTGTAAAACGGCTAAACAGGTTTTGGAAAAGATCACTGGTTTTGATATCAACTCAAAGCAAACGGTGGTTGGTTCGAACGGATTTGTGGCCGATAATCCGAAGTTTTTAAAACAGTCAAAAGAAAAGCTAAATCAATTGCAACGTCAGCTTGCGCGTCGAACTAAAGGCTCAAATCGTTGGCACAAAACAAAACAACGCATCAATAAACTACACGGTAAAATCTCAAGGCAAAGGCTCGACTTTGCGCACAAAATTTCACGACAGATAACCAATGAAAATGATATTTTAGTGTTCGAAGATTTAAACGTAAAAGCGATGCAAAAGTTCAATGGCAGCATGGTTGCCGATAACGTAATGGGACTGATAACTCAGTTTTCAAAATACAAAGCTGAGTTAGACGGTAAGCTCTATCATGAAATTGGTCGGTTCGAAAAATCCACAGGAATTTGCTCAGAATGTGGACAACGCTATGTTTTAACATTGAACGAAAGACACTTCACTTGTGTAGCTTGCGGAGCGCACCAAAACCGAGACTTTTCAGCGGCTAAAAGTATCGCTAAAACGGGTGAATTAGATTTAATTGCGGCGGGGATCGTCGCAAGGGTAATGCCCACATCTCAGCAGAAACAATCCATTAAAACGAAAGTCTTCAAATTATAGAAGTTGGGTTGTGGATCTGAGAAAAAAGACGCAGCCTAGCTTTTAAGCTAGACTGTAGAAGCCCAGTGATCAGAGTGAAGCGATGTCGCTGGGTAGTTCACTGTAGTGCAGGAAGATAACTATACCCGCACTGACAAAAATGGCATGAGCGAGTGTCAAAAGTACGAATACTCTCGCAACCCTGAAGGCTGTACATCACGATGGCGCCTAAATGGTGATAAGTGGGAGCGCGTTTACAAGTCTGCTGAAACGGGGCGTTGGCGCAAATCAAGAACAGGCGGATTAATGCTTGACCACCGCGAACGCTACTACGATTTTTGTCACTAATTTTATTCGGCCTCGCATCCTGCGGGCCCGTTATTCTCCAAACAAAGGTAACTCAACCCATGAGCCAGAACGATAAAATTGATATCACGCTTAACGAATTTGATAACGATGGCAATGCCGTTAATACTCACTCAATGGAAATCTCTACAGCGCAAGCATCTGATGTTATTGCTCATGCTGCTCAGGCCATTATAATCCGTCGTGCTGGCGGTAACATTGACGCAGTGCTCGATGAATTAGAAGAAGCACTCACTGTTTCTGGCGTTCTATAGCTCTTAAAGGTAGTTTATGTCGTACTTTATTGATGATAATGGGCAGATCTGGTCAATCAACCAGCATGGCGAATCAAACCACCCTAAAAAACTTCTCATTGAAGGTGATCGAGTCAGTGTTCTTGGCGATTGTGATGGTGAGCCAGGCGCCCCATTGATGACACGTTTGTGCTACACCCTACGTTGATGTCACTTGCCATTGCAATTGAACACACCCCTGCCCCTAGCGAAGACGGCAGTGTCAATATTGAGCAAGCTGTCGCTGACGGCTACCAACGAATTACATCGTTTCATGAATATTGGCTTGATATGAATAGCCGATACCCAGAAGAGTTCCCACTAAAATTTGAAAGGGATAACGCTGGGCTGTGGAATGAGCAAATGAACGACCATTCTGATGATGCACCGAGAGAGCTAAACGCTTAACTAGTAGCTTCCGTTAAAATATTTCAATTTTTAATCAATTATAACAACAAAACTGTTGTTTTATTATTTCATCATGGTATGATGAATATAAATCGACATGACAATATTTAACACGGGGAAACCAATATGTCAGTACGTAAATCACTTTCTATTCTAGCACTTAGCGTATCGTTTGGTGCAATGGCAGTAACAACGCCTGTTGAAATTAAATACCTTGATGACGAAAACGCGGGTGTTAACGACCCTAAGATGATTACACTGGACAATGGCACAGAGGTTTCTCTTGGTCAGTTCCGTAAAGATGCGATTGAGCACGTTGCTCGCGCCGTATCACTTCAGTTCAACACTGATCAAACTTTCTATTGGGACGTTAAGTTCCAGAACAACGCTGGTTACGATGCGCTGACACTTGGCCCTGTACTTACTGAGGTAAGAGCCGAGGTTGCAGCATTAGATCCAACTGGCTCATTGGAAGCTGGCCGTAATTTTCCAAAAATCATCATCGACACATTAACGGGTACTTCTGGCAAGTACGAAGCTGATGAATCGTATGGTGAAACCATGTTTGCTGACTATGCTAACAACCCTCAGTCAGACATTGTGGAATCAAGCGGTCAACCAGAGTTTTACTCTATCGTTTACCATGAACTAGTTCACTATTACGGATTCACAGAATCAAGCTGTTTAGGTGACTGCATCCCAGAACGCAGCTCTACCCCTTCTCATATGTCAAAAGGCATGTGGTATCACGATCATGATGGCGGCATTTCTGCTTATGACAGTGCGTCTCTGGACGAAAAAGAAGAAGCAGGCATGAGCATTGACGGTTTGCTTTATCTTGGCTCTGATGCGACACAAGACGCCGCAGATGCAGAATTAGCTGGTGGCTCTCAAATCTGGAACAGCCAGACTTACCTTGAAATGTTTGCTACACCAACCAATGGCAAATGGGATGGTCAAGTGGGTGGACACCTTGCTGACTCCCTGCAACCTGCTCAGCTAATGCGTTCAAGTGCTGCACGTGTTCAGGATATGGGTATGGCTGCATTCATGCTGTGTGATATGGGCTGGTGTCGTGGCGAAGGTCAGGTTATCGACTTGCAAGCTACTGCAACGCTGGACGAGAACGCAAGTGATGAAACTACAACGTACATCAATGTGACATTCACCAACAATACCAATGCGGTTGTTGATAAAGTAAAAGCACAAGTTCGTCTTGATGCTGCTTACACTGACGCTGTAGTCGAATCAAACGACATTTGTTCTGCTGATGGTAATGTCCTATCGTGTGAAATGACACTATCTGAGCTTAGCGAAGAGCAAATCACTATCTCTGTTGGCGCTCTACAAGAAGCTGGGTACAGCATTGAGGGTGAAGTTTACTCGAATGACTATGATGTTGACCGTAACGGCTTTAATAACATCTTGGACGCAACGCTGAACATTGCCGAAGATGACAACTCAGATAATGGTAACTCTGACGATGACACCGACACGGGCAATGGTAACGACTCTAATACTGACACTGGCACAACGACACCAACTACGCCAGAAGCGTCAAAGAGTAAATCTGGTGGCTCTATGTCTTACTGGATGGCGTTAATGCTAGGTGCGGTGGCTTGGCGCAGAAAGGTAGCATAACCAACAATTAAGAAGGGGTGCAGTGGTAACACTTGCACCTCTTTTTTGTTTTTAACCTGTGAAATAACAACAAAAGTGTTGTTTTCTCCTTATGTTTTGGTATTATTTAGATACTGAAACGAGACATTTTACAGGGGAAACAACATGTCCACTTCACTTCAAATTAAACAAGCTGTCCAAACCGCTATCGAGGAACTTGAGAGTAGTTTCGGTTCAGATTACCCGAGCCGAAGCGATGTTAATTTCAAGTCTCTCAGCAAGACCTTGGGGGCTTTTGATGACGACGTATCACCTTTGTCTGGTGCTATCGAATCGGTCAAGGATGCGCACGTCAACTACTGTATCGCATACGAAGATATGGAAGCCGCAAAAGATGAGTACCAGAACACGCCTGCTGACTCAGAAGAAGAAGAGGAAGCTGATCAGCGACACTCTGACGCTATGGAAGAGTTCTCAAACGAAGGTGGCAGACTGACGGGTGCAATTCAAGATGTTAAGTTTGCGCTGCAAGATTTCGAGCGTAAATATAAACTTTTTGACGCTGCTTAATGAGCTACGGGGTGTTTATCACCCCAAATTTAACTGGAGAGTGACATGACCGACGTATCAACCAAGACCTTAGCTCTCGCTGCGATGGACGAAATAATTGGCGACATGGCCGCTCACCAGTCTTCTGGGCGAGGTTTTTTATCTCAACTTAAAAGCGATATTGAGCAGTCTGATCTTACACCCCAGGATACAATCGTACTTAAGTTGGCTACTCTTCAGGCCATGAGCGAAGATGAATATCGACAACAGGTCAATTTTAACATCATCTACGCAGAGCCATTGCTGATTGAGTGCATCGAGAGAATCAACGCTAAACCAACGCGCTTTGTTAGCTACATGCTGAAAGTGGCAGGAGAAGAGACACTACCCGCCCTTAAACATTTTGCCGGCAACAGATTAACTGAGCTATTCCAAGTGGTAGCAACACATATTGCTCGCGTCAAGCAGGCTATTCACGATGACGGAATGAGCGCTTACTTTTGTGATCATTCAGAAACCAGATCCCGAGAGTACGCTGATATTGCGCGTAGAACAGAAGCTTGCAATGCGTTATCTGACCGGTTGGCTAAAACACGAGAAGCTTACTTCATGTCCATCTCCGAGTGCCTATCTCGCAGCTGATAAAGCTCACTGCGCTGCTGTGTGATATATTCACAGAGTTAGGATGCAGGGGTTTATCATGGATGATTTAAGGAAGGCTATCACTGGAATGAACCAGATGAGTGCAGCCATCAACAGAAGCTTTAAGTTTCGTGTTCTGGACGCGATAAAGGGAAGTCAGGGGATCACTGATATCGACCTCATGCTTCGCCTCAATTTACCTACTTTTAACCACAATAAAAAGTCCCTTCGTGATGTGATACGTTCCTTGGTCATAGAAGGCCTGGTGGTGCGTGAGTGTGGGTTTTTGCGACTCAATAAATAACATTAGTTACAACAAAAATGTTGTTTTTATTTTCCCGTATGGTAATATACCCCTATCGAAGCAATTCATTCAAATTTAAACATTTCAGGGGGAAACACTGATGAGCAACTTTAATACAAAATTCCGCGCTGGCAACTTGTTTGCAGGCATTATTTCTCAGGGCATTTCTGTCGCCATGAATTCAGAATCTAACGGTGATGACGTGATGCCTTTTGTGCTGCAAGAGCTAGGCAAGCAAGACTCCATTAAGATCTTTGATGCTGCGGCTAAATTAATGCCAAACGCAGCGGTTGAAATGTTCAACAAGCAGGCGGACACGTTACTGGATGCCATCATTGTGGGTCTGGCTGGTGTTATCACAAACGACATTTTCCAATTTACCTCAACGGAAAACTATGCCAACGAGTACCGTTTGATTGATGGCAAATTCCCTGTAGTTAAAAGCTCCGGCAAGAAAACTGAATCAAGCGCAGTGAAAGTAAACCTTACGGCGGAACAAATTCAGGCCATGATGGACGATGATCCTTGTGGCGGTGCCTGCAAAATTTAACGGGGCATTACTATGTATATTTTCCGAGATATTCACCCTACGTTGCACGCATCGCTTATGGCGCTCGCTGCCCCCGTCTTTGATAAGGTTGAGCCTGACCATTGGGTTGGCTCACACCCTGACGGTGATACTGGTGACGAATACTGCCCTACCTGCTGTCAGAAGGCCGTAGATAACATCAATGCGGGTAAGACTGCCGATGGGACGGAGTCGCTCTCAAACGATCAGCTGGAGGCCATACAGGAAGAACCAGTATTCGTCGATGGTGGGTGGACGAGTGAATATGACAAGATCCCTCGCTGCACAACCTGTGACGTATTCTTAACTGGCTCGTTGACTGACACAGCCATCGACGGAGAGCTGTCGCACTATGAGCAACATGGTAGCGGCCCTGAGTCTGGAAAAATTGAAATTAGCTCACCTGAGAAAGCCTACGAGCTTTTAGAGCTTGCCGAAGCGGGATTGAGCGACAATCAGATCGGGCGATTAGAAGCCTTTATCCCCTCAGTAGAGGTGGCAACCCAAACAGTTAAAGGCGAGTAACAGCTCCCCTACAAGGATGTGACATGTCTATTCGTTTACCATTCGATGAAGCTCGCTCTGGTGCAAAACGTATTTACCCTGCACCTAATCACTGGTTAGAAATTACTTGCCCTGAGTGCAGTGAAATAACCTGCATGGAAAATCACGACGTCATCTTTCATTATGGTTTGAAACACCGTGTTTTTTGGTGTGAGCACTGTGAAATTGAAACTCCAGGCCTCATTCACAAAGCGACTGAAGACGATATTCTTGTTATCGAGAAACACCCTGAGTTCGCTGGTAAAATTGAGCACAAATGCTTTACCCCCAAATCGGTATCGAAGATTTAATCTCTTAAGCAACCACATTAAAACAACATATTTGTTGTATTTTATGTTGCGAGTTGGTATGATGTAACCTGTTGATTCGGGGGATACATGCCAACTGTTGCACTAGCTCAAAATGCTGACTACAAAACACTGACTGATGGACAGAAGCTTGTCTATCAGGGTGCGCTAACAGGTGAAAACATCCTGATCACTGGCGGTGGCGGCGTTGGCAAATCCCACCTTATTCGCTTTCTGGCCGATAACATTAGAGACTTAGTGCTAACTGCCTCTACAGGTATCGCTGCACTCAATATCGGCGGACAAACACTCGATTCATTCATGGGTTTTAATCAGCACACTACTGATATTCACAGTGCGCGTAAAATGAACCCTCAAACCCAACAGAAGCTCAGAAAACTAAAAATACTTCTAATTGACGAAGTGTCCATGGTTCGTTGCGACAAGTTAGACATGGTTGACGCCAGGTTGAAAGTTGCGATGAAAAACGACCTCCCCTTTGGTGGCGTTCAAGTGATTTTTGTTGGCGACTTTTGTCAGTTGGCTCCTGTTGTTCAAGATGGCTCAGATGAAGCGTTGGCACTCAGAGCCGCTTATGGAAAACGCGTATTCGCGTTCGAAGCTAAAAGCTATCAAATGGCCAATGTTAAGACATTCGTATTGTTTGAATATGTGCGCCAAGATAACGAAATACAAAAAGATATCCTACGCCACTTACGCTTGGGTCGAGAGGTCGACAAATGTGTTGATTACATTAATCGTCTCGCTGTAGGGCAAGAGACGCCTAATGCGCTTCGTATTTGCAAAACGAACCGCAAGGTTAATCAAATCAATGAAGAGAAATTCAATCAACTGCAAGGCCAGATTGTCACTTTTGATGCTGAAATAGAAGACGACTTTAAACCATCAATGGCACCTGTCCCTAAATCAATTAACTTGAAAATGAATACCCGAGTGCTGCTTTGTGCAAACAACCAGCAAGCCAATTACTTTAATGGCGACTTGGGAACAGTCGTAGGCTTCACGAAAAATGCTGTAAAGGTCAAACTCGACCGTGGTGGCTATGCACATGTTGAGCAGTTTGAATTTAAGGCATACGCATATGATGGCTCTGGCAAAGGGTTGGAGAAAGAACATGTCGGTACATTCAAGCAGCTGCCAATTAAACTTGGTTATGCCATTACCGCTCACAAATCACAAGGCATGACGCTTGACGAGGCCGTTGTTGACCTTGGCGGTAATTTTAATGCTGACGGCTTAACGTATGTCGTAATGAGTCGTGTGCGCTCGTTTAGTGGCTTAAAACTAGCAAGGCCGCTAACCGTCCGTGACGTTCAAACCAGTCAAGTAGCGGTTGATTTCACCTATAACGTCAGTATGGCAGCACTGAAACGCTCGAAAAAAGAATTATCGCTGGTGCGCTTAGCTAGTGCCGCGTAACTTTTTTCACTATTTTTCAGATTTTTAAAAGTTTTGTGATACGTTCCTGTTAAGCAATGACATAAGGGGAAACATTATGCTTGGATTAACAATTAAAATTATATGCAGTATTGGCGCACTATGGTTCGCCGCAAACTTGGCTTTTTCGCTGTTTAGCGCGAGTGAGACAATCGCCGCAGACTCGAATGAATTAACTTACGTGATTGATTCACATTCTTTACTATCTGATATAGCAGAGAAAAGAATTGATCAGGAATGTGCCGAATCACCTGCAATGAACGAGGAACATGAACTTTCAATGGGGGATATTTATAAAATTGGCAGCAATGCATATTTAAGATGTCCTCTGGAAGCGTACACTATTGCATTAAGTACGCTTCAGCTGATGGGAGAAACGACATTCACACCAATCAAGGCATCCATTCCTATTGCGACATTTAAAGCAGCACTGAGTGATTCTGACGCGAAACCTGAGCGTTGCTCAGACCAAGTGAACAAACTTATCTTAGCCTGCCCTGAAGTCGCCGAGCGCTATATCAAAAGAATCACTATCCCTGAAGCTACCAGCTAAGCAAGATAGGATATATTACTGGCAAATAACACTATAAGAGGTTGCCAATGGCAAAAGAACAAGAACGCAAATACCTTATCAATATCCCCAAGTTACTCGGGATGGTTGAGAACGGTTTTCCGAATGACGAAAAGCTTGTTAGTAAAGAGCTAATTAAGCAGGCTTACTTGGGCGACAGCGGCGTCTGGGAAGCGTTTGTGACGTTATCGACCCCAAACCGCCTTTTACTGGTTAGTCGGGCGCTCAATCGCGACTATGCGCTATCACTTAAGAGTGAGGATGCGATCCAGCTTATTGAACACCCAACCAGCTCAATGCAAGGTGACGGCTCTTGTAAGATCTCACTTGAACACTGGGCACTTCGCGTTAGAATCTTTGAAAACGGCTCTGGCGAAGTAACCCTAAAAGAGCGCATTGCTGGTGAAATTCGCGGTGAATGTAACGCTCCGGCCGATCCTATGACTGCCCAGGCGCTATTCGACTCTGTAGCAAATCGTATATCAAAAATGCGTTACAACATTGAAAAGGCCGGGTACATCTGGGATGTCGATGTGTTCAATGACTTAAATCGCGGACTCGGGGTTGCGGAACTGGAAACCAGCGACAGAGATTACCCTCTTCTATCTATCATCGAAAGCGAGGTGACGAAGGATCCTCGTTACTACAATGACAATTTGTCATATCACCCCTTCACCAAATGGTAAACAATCAATGGCGCGAACAACAATGCTTTGCGCCTTAATTTATAACTATAAAACAACAAATATGTTGTAATATTCTTTGTGCTTGGTATGATGAAGTCTCAAACGATAAAAAGAAGCGGTAGAGGGCTTATGAACAAAACACTGGTAGGCACATTCTCGGTCCTGTTAATTTTAGCATTTGCACTGGCTGTTGATTTCGTGGTCGTCGTAAACGCTGACAAATTAGGCACACTAATATCACTATTCACGATAGGCCTCACCTTAATGAATGTATTTCTGTTTTACTTTGCATACAGCCTAGCAATGAAAACCATTGACCTGACAGAATAAAGTTTTCCTTATAGCCCGCCACTATGAGTGGGCTCTGTTATGATATTGAAAAACGGATTTTAAGCGGTTTTAAACTGCACGAGTACAAGGACGTATTTACATGATTTTCTCAGTTGTTTATGAGGCACCTCCTATTTCTGAGGTTGCTAAAAAATGCACCATCACTTGGGGCTCTTCTGAACCCCCTACTCGCGAACAAGCGGCAATTAAAGTTAACGACCTTAATGCGCGCTTTCCAGAAAACAAAATTTCAACCATCGACGCCAGCGCAATCATTAGCATCACCCCGGTGGAGGTGTAGATGCCGACTGTTACTGTAAAACCAGCTATTTCTCTTGATAAGTTCACATCGTACTTGGATTTTCGTGAAGCCAATAGCGCGCACCAAATTTACAACATGATTGATTGGGAGCGAATGGAGCAAGTCGCTAAAGAGCACGGTGTCGACAGCGCCGAATTTCGCGGTGCTATGCGTTGTGAACTAACACTAGCTCGTTCTAAGAACGACTTCCAACAGATGGTAAATCAAAATTTTGAGTCCCCCACTTCCAATGGGGAGCGGTTCAAAAATTGGCTGTCTTACGCGCTGTCACGCGGTAAGTCTTAGTGGGAAATCACATTTAAAAGGATTTAATTATGTTAGACAAGAAGTCACATTCCCCAGAATCAATAAAGGTTAGCTTGAAATCCTCTGATGGCGAGGATGAGTTCAGTTACATGGCCCATGAGAACGATCTATCGTTCATGAAATCCCAAATGCTCCTGTTTAACAGTGTGTTTTTTGGGTTTTACCTTGCGTTTTTTAACTTCTATAGCGGCCCTAGAGGTGAGCATTTACCGTTAGCAGGTTTTCTTGGTTTGCATCTTTTAGCCCTATTGGTTTGGGTTGGCATGACTGGGATAATGCTTTACCGAATGTACCTTCTGCACAACCTGATAGATGGCTTTGAGAAGGCTGTTTCTGGCGGGTCCGCAAACGACTGTATCAACGTTGCACGAAGTGTCACAACGGACACCTACTCGCGAACATATTATTTCGTGTCACTAACGGGATTTCTTACTTTAGTGATGTACCTGACGTTGGGTTGGAATATAACCGACCTTGTAATAATGAGCAGTTATATCTCAATAGCGGCTTTAATTCTTATCAATACGGAATTCCGCAAAGGCATCCCTTACGTACATGCCATTCTTAAAACGGAACAGGACGGTAAAACGTGGTCACTTGAAGGGAAGAAGAATCAGCGTGCTTTTACTTCGTTTACGTCTCTTAAGAAAGCTTAGTTAGTCAAAGGAGTTACTATGCGCGCGCTCGTTTCATCACTTTTGATACTATTTTTCTCTACCATGGCAGTCGGGCAAAACGCCGATCCTTTTGGTAATCTCGGTAATGTCATGCAATCATCCGGTGTAATGACGGTCGAAGAGGCATTTCAACTCAATGCGTTTGAAAACGATGCGCGACTGCATGCTGACTTTATCATTGCACCGGGCATGAAGCTCTATCAGCATAAATTGTCGTTCACGAGCGACAGCGCCCAACTTGGTCCACTTGAGTTGCCTCCCGCTGACGATTATGTTGATCCTGAGTTTGGTGAAGTGAAGGTGTACCATGAAATGGTTTCAATAGAGATCCCAATAATCCGGTCTTCACCAGGTGATGTCGTTACTATTCGCTATCAGGGGTGTTCGACAAGTATTTGTTATCCACCTGTTGAGAGAGCGGTCACCCTATCTCAACATATTGTACCTGCTCAGCCAGTACCCCAAAGCGCAATAGCAGATGAAGCCACTTCTGTACCGAATGGTCACGTTGAGGCTACACAGACCACCAGCACAGCATCAACAAAAGCAATGACACCTGAGCTTGCGCCGCCGGCAGAAGGATTCCCAAATGGCGTAGAGAACGATAGCAGCGATTGGAGCTTGCTTGTGTTTTTTGTATTAGGGCTTGGCCTCGCTCTAACCCCCTGCGTCTTCCCGATGTACCCAATTATGTCATCCGTGGTCATTGGTTCAGGCAAGAAATCAACAGCACAGATCCTCACGCTTTCATTTTCATACGTGCAGGGCATGGCAATCGTTTATTCTTCCATGGGGATTGTCGTTGCACTTGCTGGAGTAAAGTTTCAAATTGCTATGCAGCAACCATGGGTAATGATGTTGGTATCCGGGTTGTTTGTCTTGCTTTCAGGAAGCATGTTCGGCCTATTCAATTTCCAGCTTCCGGCCGCATACTCTAATAAGCTTAATGAGGTCAACCAGAAGACCCAAGGGGGCTCCATTTTAGGCGCATTCGCCATAGGTGCCTTATCAGGACTTGTCGCGTCACCATGCACCACAGCGCCTCTCGCGGGCGTATTGATGTACGTTGCCCAAAGCGGCGATATTACCAATGGATTTTTATCACTATACGCACTGACCATGGGCATGGGCGTTCCGCTGATCTTGTTTGCACTCACAAGTGGTAAATTGATGCCAAAAGCTGGCAATTGGATGAATTATGTTAAGCATGGTTTCGGGTTTGTGTTATTGGCTGTGGCCATCTACTTCTCATCACGCTTTTTAGCTGGCATCTGGGTAACCATGCTTTATTGTCTACTTGGCATTACTGTGTTCACTTACATTGAATACAAGAACAGCCTGACTGCACCATCAATCAGACGAAGCCTTATTCACGCCGGCGCGTTACTTGGCTTTGTCATCACTGCAACTTATGGCATGTTCCAATGGGAAGACCACAAGCAGCTGACCACGGTTACTGCTCAAGAAATCTCATCTCACGATATGTTTGAGCGCATCGATTCAATGGAAGAGTACCAGGCACACTTAACTGAAGCGAAGGAGAAAGGTCAGGTCGTTATGCTCGACCTTTATGCAGACTGGTGTTCTGCATGTCTCCAGTACGAGAGGAACACCTTTTCTAATGCCAACGTTCAGGCATCACTAGACGGTGTTAAGCTGCTGCAAATCGACATGTCGACCAACACCGAGTTCGGCACATCAATTCAAGAGAGTATGGGAATTGTTGGTTTACCTACGATCATGTTCTTTGATAATCAAGGGGGTGAGATTACGTCCTCCCGGGTGACGGGTTACCTCGATGCCGATGACTTCATCAGTCACATTGACGACAACAAGGTTACCGAATCCTGCAAGGTTTGCTGACCTGAAAATTGAATAATAAACCCACCAACCGGTGGGTTTTGTCTTACTGCACCTGTGAACTTTTTATCGAGATACTCTCTCCATCACTCCCCATGCATAGCGGTATTTGATACTCGCCATAGTCGTTTACAATATTGGTCAGAATATTGAGGGGTGAATCTATCGGTTTCATCAGGTCACCAGCATTCTTGTCTTGTGCGCTATAAACGACATTTATGCCCTTTCTCACTTCATCAAGCCGGTACTCGTTCTCCCCTTCATCCTGTTTATAGCTCAGCTCTAAAAACACGCGGTGATCATCAGAAATATCGACACCTAGAAACTCTCGTTTACCGGCGTTCACATGGTTAATGATTTCATAAGTCACATTAATGATCGGGGATAACTTTCCGTCGACATAACTGACATGAACACGTTGTTTTACTGTAAGCACAGGTTTTCTGCCCTCTAGCTTGCTGAACTCATAACTGTAGTTAACTGTGTGCTCATTACTTTCTGCGTCAAATATGAGAGTTGCCTCTACCTCATTTTTTAAAGGGAAAGTGTACTTGTATGTTGTTTGCATGTGTTTCTCTGAATCTATCTCTTTAGCAACCTTAATATAACAAAGTTAATGACAATTTTGAATCAAAACGTCTGCTCCATTATTTAATTTCAATTTTTACTACAAATAACAACAAAAGTGTTGTTTTTAATATTCGGTAATGGTAGTATATCTACATCAACTGAGCGATATCTTAAACGGAGGCAACATGCACACACCATACGGCTCAGGCGTAGGAAATATTTTCACGCCAGTATTACTGCAACATGGCAAGATGCGCATCCCGGTACGCCTTGATAAATCCCATCCGGATTACGAGGGTTACCACGAACCGTTCTGGGTATCGCCAGCACAACTTAACGACAATCCGTTGTACAACGTAGTGCACCGCTTTACAGGCGCTCGTGGTACCACTCATTAATTACATGCCAAGGGGAAACAGCATGCTTCAATCTTTCGTAATCACAGACAATGCAGGTAACACTTATCGCAATGTGGCTCGTTCAATGTCTGCCTCTATCCAGAAGGTAACGCAAGAACACAATCTTTCTGAAAATGACATTGCAAACGTAAGTCAAAAAGCCGGCCCTAAGACTTTCGGTTTGTAAGGGCGGGTTTTCACTTTTCTTTCATTAGGCTGGTAAACATTTTATCGGCCTTTTTTTCACCTAAATAACAACAAAAGTGTTGTTTTTATTCTCAGTTTTGGTATCATAACCCTATTGAAAGTTAATGACTTCACAGGGGAAACAGATGGTCGTTGATAGCAAAACATATGAAGCTCATATTCAAGCATTCAAAGATAAAGGTTTTAGAACATGGGAGCGCGGCGGTGACTACCACTCTGGCTTAGAAGTGGACACTTGTATTTTCCATGATGATAAAGCGCTCACTATCGCTTGCTGCGAACCTAAGATGACCAGCAACGCTACGCTGCATATCTGGCATACCGAACTGTTGGAGTCACTTTAATATGGCGTACAACAGACTAACCAAAGACCAAGAGAACGCTGTATCTAATCTCTCGCCAAAGCTTAAAGATCTGGCTGATGACATCTTTCATGCAGCGCAAGACTCAGGCAGCTTTCACGACAGTGCATGTGACATGCTGGAATCTGGCGAACTTAATAACTTTAACGACGACGAAATCCGCATGGTTCTTGAAGCCATGGGTAGCTGGTGGGAGTAAATACAATGCTAAATAAAAATTTCAACCAAGCGCTGGATAACACGAACTTCACTCTTGAGCGCGGTGTGAAACCTATTCAAGAAATGGCCGAGACAATCCTTAATCATCAGCTTTATCGCGACGAAAAGGATTTGAACTTTGTGATTGCGCAACGTGGCACAGAGCGCCCTTTGAGTGACTATGTACGCACACTGTCATACGTTTTACTTAAAGATGCTGGAACACCGATAGCACTATGCATGATTGTGGAGTGTCCTAGCCTTGCTGAGACTCTGAATGCAGGTGACTTGTCATTCCATGCTGACTCATTCTTTTCTGTTCTGGTAAATGAACATTATCGCGGCAGAGGGATAGCCACTTACCTAACAGGTGAACTTGCCAAATTTATTGGTGACTCGTTGGAAAAGAAAGCCAAATCTCACTCTCGCTACTTTGTCGCTGCTGATCCTAATGGCGCTCAATTTGCCAGAAAATATTTTGATGTACCGTTTATCTGTGCTGGGTTTTCTATCAGCAAAGCTGTTAAGCGTGTTGTTATCCGATATACGGGTGCTGACGTACCTGAGGATGATCACTACTTTGCTCAACCCGGGTACGTTGAATCACTACAACAAATGGAGCGTGAATTTGAGCGTTGCCAGTTAGAAGAGGTTGCCGCTTGTGTCTAAAGTCCACTTAAAAGTGCTGGGTGTCGATGCGCGACACATAGGTCAAAGCGAATTTGAACGTAACCACCAGGCCGCCTGTGGTTACGTCAGAGACAATGTTACCAGCGACACGAACAAAGTAACCTGTTTCTACTGCAAGCGCTCAGACGCGTTCTCAGGGCGTTTAGGTTCGAACGAAAACAAAACAACATAGGTGCTGTATATTGAGCCACTTATGGTAATCTAAGTCTGTAACATTTATTTAAGGGAGCTGGAGGTTAACGTGCTCTCATGAAACAACTGGGAGTTATCATGAAGTTTAATTTTTGGGAAAAAGGTAAACTATTTTATCTTAATGGGATTGGTGTAAAAACATCTGTTGGGATCCGCTATGGTCAGGTCAACGTAAGCAGTAGTAATAAAAGTATTGAAGCGCCGTTAAAATCACTGATTGAGTCACACCTTAATGGCTCGATGACCGTTGCCTCACTTGAAAACGTTTTAGTATCACTTTCCGATGCACAAGTTAAACGAGAAGTTGGCTTATCCGGCCGCCCAGGGCGCAAAGTAAACATTGATGATATCGACCTACCGGCGTCGATAGGTAGCCACTTTGAAGAGAAAAGAAGACACCACCACCCCTTATTCAGTCATGCGGAAGCGCTTGACCCCAGCACGATAAAGTTTAGAAGCAGAGACACCGCTGATAACATTCAAATTATTGTTGATCATAGAGAGCCTAACGGTTTAGTTTCCGCGCTAAGAGAAAGCTGCATTCCATCTGACAATATCATTGTGGGTAGTCAGGACGTGGATGTCAGAATCGTTTCCATGGATTCGCTTGATGAGCTTATCATAGAGCGAAAGACCGTAGCCGACCTAAATCAGTCTGTTCAAAGCAATCATGCTCACGATCAGTCTGAGCGCTATTACGACTACATGCTAGAGAAAGCCGAGGCTGGCGTGCATGTGCGCGTTTTGTGGATCATAGAAGGTGACCCCGTCACCGGCACATTACCAAATCAAGCTTTAAATGGCCTACCTCAGCTCGATGGCTGGAACAATTACATGATGATGATTAACGACCAGTTTTTTCATTATACATACTGTACTAGACACACGGCCTACAGCATTATAAAAATGGCGCAAGGTTTCTTTGAACGTACACTTGCTCAGCGCGTCTCTGTCGGCAAAACGGCTCGCATAAAAGCCCAGAGGCGAGAAACCCGAGATAGTGGTGCTACACGCTCCGGCATGAATTTAAAATCACAACTGATGTTCTTAGATGGCATGACAACAAACGTAGCGGATGAGCTATCAAAGTTAAACAAGTCATTTAGAGAAATTCTCGCCATGAGTACACAGGAACTGCTTGAAATTAAAGGTATTGGTGCGAAGCGGGCAGATCGTTTGTTTGATGCTTTCAATATGAAATAAAACAACAAAACTGTTGTTTTCTTCCTCGGTTATGGTATGATGTTCTTATTGTAAATAACATGACCGGGGAAACATATGTCAAAAGAGATTATCCAAAGCTTACTACCAAACAGACAGTACAATTTTAGTACAGTTTCTGGCGCTTCAGCTAAGTCTGTGTACCCGCACGTTTATCTTGAAATGTTCTCAGATGATGATGAACTACGCCAGATAACCATGGTAGAAAATGCACAAGAGATCCCTATTTGGTACTCTAACGGCATTGCCAATTGGGGCAGCTGGAACGAAGATGCATATTCGAAAATCGTATTCGAAATACTTGACTTGCTAGATAAAGATTTAGATGCCTACAACGCAACAGGTGAAAACTTTATCACTCAAGCGATTAAAGATGGCTTACACCCGATCGAAGCAGTCAACAGCTGGCTATCCGATACATATACAGGTGCCAAGGTAACCGTATCACGTCATGTAAAAGATATGCTCGATATTGATTTTGAAGTCAGCGGGGATAAATGCGAGCACGCTATGTGCTGGCGGGTTGTTATTGATCAAAACCCGAAAAAGGGTGATATCTTTAACGTATACTACGGAGAAAACAGCAAAGGTGGCGCATCTTTTGATACCTGCGTACTAAGCTCGATACGGAAGTATTTCCGTGAAATTACCAAGGAAAATGCTCCGAAACCTGATGATGTATATTTGGAAATCTACAAGCAAGCTCAAGAAGTTGCACAACGCATACTGTCACTGAACGGCTACGATGGCGATAGCAAAGCGATTAGCAGTACGCACAAAAGCATCCGTATTCGAAACGCTTTTGATACGGCTTGTGAGATTATGCAGATGCTGCAAGGTCACGAAATGTCTGATATCGTCGAAGACGTGGAAGCCTATTTAAGCCATACCTCTCAGTAATAGGCACGTTTTGCTTGGCCTTGAACTGAGGCCAGGCGTTAAACCCGATAACTTGGTGGTCAATATGAAAAATGTGTTAATTGCTCTAGGGATTACTCTGTTCATTGCCAGTTTATGTGTCGCCTATTACATGGGTCAAAACGGCGCAACCAAAGAACTGACGCTCTGGTGTGCAGGGCTTATGGCGATTGGTTTGTCATTGTGTTCTGCTTTATCAATAAAAACTGACGATAATAGCGCTAAATGATCATGAACTTGCTTCTGCGCGTATTGCTTTTCGCTATCTGGTCTTTTGTGGTCGCCCAGCTTCTTGAATTTGTGAAAAGCTACGCATCAGGCAATGATAGGCTACCGTTTATTGTGGGTGCTGCTGTTCTGGCCGGGCTACTACTTTGGGTATTCATCAAACTGTCAATTAAGAACTTACCTATTGGGTCTGCAACAAAGACAAAATAAACTCAATTTAACCCTTATTTAAACTACATTTATGTTGTTGGTGTGGGCAATTCTTGATATGATAACCCTACTCTGACAAACGAATTGAATTCACTGGCTTTTAAGCGAGTGATACAACCGAAGTCGCGGTGCGTAACGTGAACCTCGACAGAAGACATAGCAAAGTGATGCAGGTGAATTGCCTATTGCACCGTAATCCAATTGTTGTGGCAACTGTTGAAAAAAGTCCGAACTGTACTTGAAGGCGCCAAAAGGCAGGCGTAGTTGATAGGTGAATCCGGACTGGGCGCTCAAAGCTGTGAAAGTCTCAAACAGCTGAATCAGGACTTGGTGCAAAGCACCTGAGCACGTTACTAATGAGCAAAAGCGAGCCCCTGCCGCTATGCGGTGGGGCTTCTCGCTTCCAACAAGGCACTATGTAAGCCACCATTAGAGAACCACCACTCCCTATCCAGCCCATCATTGTGCCAATACATGCCAATGGATGGCGACATTAAATAGGGATTTAACATGATCGTAGAATATTACCTGTATAAGCACCGCACCCTTTCAAACAAATGGAAGGTTGTTTACAAACACCACTTACCGGAAGATCACGAGGGCGCACCCCGCCTCGACGATTACTTTGCCCTCTATGATGTCGTTCACAACAACGACAAGGTCACGTATACGCCCATTAATAACAAATAAGTTCTGGCGTGGCCGCAGGCTCTGTTATTTCTTTTAACATCGAACACAAAAAAGCCCAGCAATAAGCCGGGCTTTCTCATTAATGCGAGTTTGTTAGCCAATGCGTGCTTCAAGCTCTGCAATTAACGCTGGAGTCTTCAGTGTGCCTTTAAGCTCGCTCGCCGTATCTTTAGGCAGGCGCTTGATAATAAGTGCGCCAGCGTCTTCAGCACCGTTGTGATCCGCGAACGACAATAAATCTTTACCATTACAGCGCAAATTATCAAAGATGCTGCGGATCTTTACATTTCGCTGACGTAGCACCTTGCGAATTCCAGATTTATTATCTGACTGCACATAAGCACATAATGATTCACCAATATCTCGTGTCGATGAAGCTTGAGCGGGTGCGACAACTGACATTGCAGATAAA
Organism: Crocinitomicaceae bacterium; assembly: GCA_002713215.1. Classification (GTDB taxonomy): domain Bacteria; phylum Bacteroidota; class Bacteroidia; order Flavobacteriales_G; family Salibacteraceae; genus UBA2108. The sequence goes on along the minus strand of PAVO01000030.1, from coordinate 46,254 downwards.
ATAAGGGTGGTAGCTACTAGTTTACGTAACATTGGGTTTCCTCCATGAATTTGTGTAGGGATAAATCCGTTTATCGAATCTTTCTTTCGGGGGAGAATTATACGCAGATACTTAACATTAGCAACTAAAATAACAATATTATTGTTGTTTTAAAAATAGAAACAGGGCGTAAACGCCCTGCCTAATCAAACCCATCTTATGAGGAATTAGCCCTTACGGCGTCGTAACCCCATACCGGTAAGCATTAAACCCAGCGCACCAAATGCTAATGGCGCATTAACGCTTGTGGCGTTTTGATATTGACCAATCAAAGGATCCGTTTTCGATCCTAGAGTCATACCACCATCAGATACCAAGAATACTCCGGCCAACATGCCGTAATAAGTGACTGATGTATCCGGCGAATAAGCATTTCGTGATTTGTAGGCAATATTCATTGACGTATAAATACCTGAGAAGGCAACGTTCTGACTGCCTGCAATCTCATGCAATCCAATATAGTCGCCAAACATATCTAGGAAAATCGTCGTGTATGTCGATGACTGCGTTGTAGAGTAACCATTGTATTGAGTTACACCGTCATCCGGGATCGCGTTATCAATAAGCGCGTGAACCTCATCAACGGTCGGCAAACGCCACCCTTCAAACATACCACCTTCACCCAGTTCCTGGGCGACTTCATTGTACGTCATACCTTTCGTTAAGGTGAGGTCTAGCCACTCCTGTCCCGTCACGGTATCGAGTGTTGAATACCCATCACCAGCAACCTGCCAGTCTGTGCTAATAAGTTCTGCTTGCGCGAATGAGCTAAACAAAGCCCCCATTGCCAAAATGGCACTTAAACGTTTCATTATTCTTCCTTGATTTGGTTATCCGACTCTATTACGAGCATCTTTCATGCCAAGAAAATAACGGTATTTAGGCTTTTCAAACCTCTTTATGTAAACAATTCTGACACCGATTCAAAAACCACTTCCTCGCACTTAAAATACCTTTACATACACAACATAAGTGTTGTTTTTACTCAGGGCTTTGGTATCATATAAACCTAGACTTAACACAGGGGAAACATATGTCTACTAACGAATTTAAAGCAAGAAACAAACTCTTGATCCAGTCTCTCGTCAATAAGCAAGAGTCACCTTTTCAGGTCGTCGCAAGCGAGCTTTATGAGGAAATTACAGGCAATACACTTTGCCGCGCCACCGACCCTGTAAATGGTGAAGATTACATGTACAAATCAGGTGAAAACGAGTGCTTAGCTTCACTGAGATTGCACCCAGAAGTGGTAACGTTCTACAACTGGCGAGATGGTATTGTTTCCTCTTCTCTGGCGCCTGAAATGCGCCTATGCACCGCCTTAGAACCTCAGTTGAACATTGTTAGCATCTTATCTACTCGATTTGATGAATTTCAGGCAGAGGTTTAATAGATGAGTGTGTAACCCCCTATATGGAACAACAAAAGTGTTGTTTTATGGGTTCATGTTTGATATTATAAACACAGTTAATAAAGCCAATACACAGGGGAATCAATATGGCTCAAGCAAACAACAAATTAGCATTTCTTATTACTCTTGAACTTCGCATTGATGGACTTGAAAAAACAGCAACGCACTTAATCACTAATGCGGAATCACAAGAAGAAGCCGACCGTCGCGCCTTAGAAGCAGAACTTAACGGCACGTTAGGTGTAAATGCTGAATTTACTTCTGACAAGCAGGTCGAAGACATGGGGGGCGATTGGATTTATGACGTCAAGAGTAGCGTTCAAGTGGCACCAGAGCACATTGATATTATGCGCGGCTATCTTCATCCGCACAGTCGGCTAGATCAATAATCTACCGTAACGTGTATAGAGAATCCGTTTTTCTATACACGTTTTTGTTTCGTGCATATTTATTCTTGAAATTTATACATAAGGAACAGTCATGACTGAAACTGTCACTGAGCAATCAAAAGTGTCCGAGTGGGATTTTTACGGAGCATCCGAAAATGGCGAACTTCGCCGTTACATCTTTGAGTTCGAAGCGCGCGAAAAGAAAGAGCTGGTTGAACACAATGGTCGATATGCCATCATGAACACCAATGGCGGCTACATCACTGTTTCTGGCAAAGTGCTTCCCGAATCGATTAAAACCGACGAGGATGCCATCTTCTTTGCTAAGATGCTCAGCAGCTATTACGTTGAAGGTAAGGCTGATGGCGTCAACCAGAATCAGCGTGATTTAATCGATGTTCTTGGCCTTAAAAAGCACATCAAGCATTTATAACAGGACGAGCTATGACGGAATTTAAACTCGGTGATGAGGTTGTTCTTACTCATCAATACAACGGTTACCCGCGCGGTACCAAGGGCATTTTCCTAGAATTTGGTTACTCCAGTGGATATCACGTCCCTATTATTGTAATCCCTGATGAACGCCTTTCTGAAACACTTGAGTTAGGTGGGTCTTCAACACTTAAAGAGCTGGTGGAGAAGCGCCAGGGTATGGGAGAGGTTGGAACTATGGTCATGCAAACGTACCTTACCATCCTGAAACCAGATAAGCATATGATCACCACGAAAGATATGCTTGAGGAAAAACTGAAAGATGCGCAAAGCAAGGTGCTTGCTGCGGAAAATGATTTGAAGCTTTTCGTCATTTAATAATTCGATAAACAACATAAATGTTGTTTTTATCCCCCTGTTATGGCATGATAACCCTATCGAAACATGCATACAGGGGGAACAGCATGTCTACCAATTCAACAGAATTCACTCAAGTTAAATTCTCTTGCTCAAATCCACTTCCAGAGAACTTGGACACACTAAAAACGCGACTTATTAAAGCATTTAAAGTGCTCAAATCTCGCTGTAAAGACACTGGATTTAAAGACGGGGTCAAAACAACTTCCTATTCGTTTACGGACGGTGACGTAACCATTAATCATTGGTGTGGTGACGCTGAGGTATGCTACACACTTTTAATAAATGAACTTAAGCAATTTACGTATTATTACCGTTGGGGTGGCGGGCACGTCGAATTTAAAGATGGCGCACCCTTGGCCTCAGTCGAAACTGCACTGAATGTGTTACTATCACCCATTGAAGATACAACGGATGTATAAAGGATCACGGATGAAAGAAATTAATTTAGTTATCGACGACAAAACCCCTAACCTTTCGGTCGAGTGCCCTCATTGCAATGCCAAAGAGAGCGTAGAAGCCAGCGCATACACTATCAATGAAGAAGGTTTTTTCCGTCACGGGGTTCATTATGGGCACTCATGTAATGAATGCGGGGATGACTTCATATTTGTCACTTTTGAAGATAAATTACCCTCTGCCCGTGCCATTGTTGTAGGTAAACGAGCCTCGTTCGGCATTTCAGGAATTAAGTGTGACCGCAAAGGTTGTGGTTATGCTGACATGACCGTGCAGTTTGAAGATTATCCAAAATGGTTAAACAAACCCTGTCCTTCATGTGGTGACACACTACTGACTGAAGAACACCTGAAAGAAGCTGAAGCGATGATCATGACAACTCAGCTCATGAACGACATCGATGATGATACGCTCAAGAAAATTGCTGAGCAGGTCGGTGACATCTCTCCAGAGCATACCCGCGCCATGATCTCACAGTTGCCGCAAAGCATGCAGGATGCGTTTAAAAATGCGGGATTACTTGATGCTGTATTAGATGAAAGCACAGACGAAGGAGTACCTCCCAGCCAGGCTGACAATCACAGTGACGCAAGTGTTTCATCTGGCAGCGCCGACTCAGGTGCATCTGCAAGTACATCGGATACTGGAGCATCATCGGTGAGCTTTAGTGATGGAGGTGCAGGTGGATTCTAAACAGCGCATCATGATTGGTGACACTGTATTACATGAAGGGCAGGAAGCGGTTGTTGCTTGTGGCCCTGATCGTCATGACAAGTTTTGTATTGATGTTCCTGTATGTGGCAGCTTTGAATTACGTATTGTTCATAAAAATGAGCTCACGTTTAAGTGCCATGACCCTTATGATACATACGATGTTGATTTACCTTTAAAGAAATCAGCATAATACAGCAATTTATCTTAATAAAGAACAACAAAAGTGTTGTTTTTATTTTCCTCTGTGGTAGTATGATCTTATCGAAATGACATAACCACAGGGGAAACTAATATGTCTTTAGCACTTACTTTTGTTCAACCTCCAGTATTGCCAGAAATATTATCTGAACTGACTGCCAAAAGCTTCAAAACAAGCACATCGCACGATGGCGCCACACTTACTGCGTTTGATTTATTCATCGGCAAAACCAAAATTGGCCGTGTCTACGAAGACGACTGGTCTGGTGACATTATGCTTGATGAGGTTAATTCAGATGCATTAAAAGCGTTTGATGATTACCGCACCCGACCGGACATTGATAAATTCATCATCGAACAAAATTCGGGCATGTCAGACAGAAATTGGGCATTGATTGCGATCCATGTCATTTTTCGTGACATTAACGGTCACAAGTCTATTACTCGAAAGTCAGTGAAAAATCTGATGGTAGGCTCTCGTAATCGCTATATCTGTGTGTCTTGGCCTAAAAGAAATCTGGCAGACATTTCGGCGGGCTCACTGCAAAAAGAAATCCCTAAACTTATTGATGCAGCGGCAAAGAAAGGCGTACCGACAACGATTTTAAACACGCCAGAGCAACTTAAGAGCCTTGGTGTACAGTTCACCGAAGTGAAACAAAGCTAAGTACACAGAGCACTCAGTACGGCCATAATTTCAATTAACACCGGTGTACATTAATAGGCGCTATTTATTAGTGTACACATATAAAATGCGAGGTTTTGCATGGACAACTCTCAATTACCACAATCTGAAAAGGCGCGAACTCTCCCGTTTGGTAAAGGCACTGCCGTTGTTGTTTCCGTTAACGGGCTCGAACGTACATTCCAGAACGCAGCTGATGCGCTATTAGATGAATCATTTGGCGATTTTGTCGATAACTGTGGCTATAACGACACGGGCGGTGGCTGGCGCGATACATATCGTCGCCGTTATACAAAAATGATCCTTGATTTCGCAAGCGATGCGAACAGTGTAAAAAGAATCAACGAGCACCCCCACCTTACTATTCGCAAAGTGGATGTTGTAACTGTTGACCCAAAGAATGACGGCATTAGTCGCCTTATTACTAAGCAAGGCCTGGTTGAGTTCAACGACAATAGCTATGGCAGTGGCATCAGCAGACTAAACGAACTTGCAGCTAAGGCGAAGGTTGATTTTCCTTCATTGAAGGATGACGATATTAATGTGGTTTTATTTGGCGGCATAAGTAAAAAAGGCATCTTAGGTCTGCACTTTAAGGCGCCGGCATCTGATCCTGTTCCAGAGTATTATATGCAGATTGGACAGCGCGAATACATCCAATAAAAAGGCCCAAAAGGCAAGCTATTGACCTTTTGTGTGCATAACATTAAGGCTGAATCAAAATAGAAGCTATGGAATTAGAAAATATGACAATAGTAGAACATTTCATGCAAGGAGAAGCCTCTTTATTATCTACAGCTCTCTTTTCCCTTGGTGTATTAGGGTTGTGTTCTGTAACTTTATTGTTAATTGTGAATTTTCTCTGCACGATTTTCGGCATTGAATTTTTAGAATAATAGATGAAATATTCTAGCAAATTTCAACTTCTTCAACGATAGGATAAAGGCACAAAGAGACTACCCTTTATCTTTTGTGTAACTAGGGGTTATTTTCTGAGCCGGATATTTGTTTCAATAAAAAAGCCTTGATACCCTGTATCAAGGCTTATATGCAATTGAAAGACGTTGTTATATTGGTTTGCGTTATGCGGTCTTGCGTCTAACCAGCATTAAGCCAAATAATGAGATGGCGGCAATTGCTGGCGCCGGAACGTCGGTTAAACCGTTCAGGTTATAATCCACACCAGCTAAAGAAAGCTCATCTGATGTTGATGATACTAGCCACACACCAGAATCACCACGACCAGAAGTGCGAGTCCCTTCATGAGAGCCGTTTGCAAAGGTAATACCGGCAACCTGCCCCCCGATGTACTGACCAACAAAGCTCAGCTTGTCGTTGTACTCAAATATGCCATATTCGTAACCGTCGGTACTGCCACCGAAAAACAACTCTCGAAACTGGTCGCGTTCATCCAAGGTTGCCCCACCAAGCCAGCCAGCAGTGTAAAAATTAGATACACCTTTGAAACTCTCTGATAGCATAGCGTTTAATTCTTCTACAGTGGGCACGCGCCAGCCAACCAGATCACCATTACTGATACGCTCCATAACTTGGTTGTAACTTTGACCTACTGTCACTGTATTTGACAACCAGGTGAGCCCTTGCTCCGTATCGATAATAGCCTGACCGTCGTTCTCACCAAGCCAGTCGCCCTGTGCCAGCTCTGCGTGCGCAGATTGCATGGAACCTACTACAAACAGTCCCGCAATAACACTTTTTAAAATGCTCATTTGTATTCCTTTACAACATTAAAAATCCAACTCATATTTCTATAGCAAATTAAAGGCCAACTCTTAATAATGTAGCAAAAATAATCACAACAAAAATGTTGTTTTTCTGATTCCCTATGGTATGATTAACACATAATAACTTAACGCGACATCCATGAGGCAACATGACCATTCTAAAGCGTCTGTTTAATTGGAAAGAAGAACCTTCCAATGTATTTATTTTGGCAATACCTTTGGCTGTAATTGGCGCGTTTAGCGCACTTATGTTCGCAATATTACAATGGGTGGAAAATAGTGACCCATGGTATTTTGTGATATTACTTGCTGGCATTGCATTATTCACTATACCGGCAGTTCAGTTAACCAATAGAATCAAAGCACTTAAACAGGGGTAAAATCATGGGACCATATGATAACGATAAAGGCGAACACTTCGAATTACCTGAAGTGATGAATGCGCACTGGCTAGTGCATGATGAAACCGATGCACTTTATATCATCGCCCGTGAGGATGATGGTTTTGAAGGGTACGGTGACGATGACGACATCTTAGAAGAGCTGTTCGCGTTAACTGACTCTGAGCTAGAAGATGACGATGCGATGGCCGAAAAAGGTTTTACTTTGGTCTACCAACCGTTACGTCGATTCGAACCTGAAACGGGTTACTATCACGCATAGGAGCGCAACATGCCGACAGAATTAAGTCCGGAAGCGAAAATAAAACGCTTCGATAGAGATGCAGAGTACCAACAAAAACTCAATGCACAGCCTTATCAGATTTTCCGCGCCGGCGAAGATAATCAATGGCGCCCCGTTCTGGCGCAACAATGTGCGCCATACCCTGATCAGGATGACGCAAAGCACTGGGCCATCATAGATGGCAAGCCAGTTGAACTTTCCATCATTGGTAATGGTTCAGAGCCGTTCCCTGTCGGTGACGATGCAGGCCTTAGAATGCATTACCTGCTTATGGCTGGGGACATTACCGTTGGCGAATGTTACACAGAAGAGTATTAGTCAGCTTTACCATTTACGTCGTTCAGGGTCCCCTGCCCTGTACGACACCCTCTAATTGTTCAAAATTCATTTAAACAGCAAATATGTTGTGGTAAGATTCACACTAGCAACATGCAAATTCAAGGATGAATATGAACGTAAACGCTTATTATCGCGTCACAGATGGACCTGTACTCGACGCAATCAAACACCATCTATCTCAACTCGAAACTCTTGTAGAAGCGGCTAAAATTTTTGCCGAGAAGTACGGCGCATCAAAATTTTTTATTTCTGACATTCCAGGTTTACACGTCAGTGGCTTACTATTTGATGGTCAGGTTCCAAATGGCTGGACCAAACCACGTAGAAGCGGCCTGAGTCGCCCAAAGCTGGGGACAAAAGCGCATAGAGAAATCGAATCACTCATCACGTTACCTAGTGAAACAGACATTATACAGGAAGCAACCGGCATCCCCTTGCTGCTCACCTATGAAAAACAAGACATATCAGGTAGCACGATGCTTGGCAACCCAGCAGGACCTTGTAGCTTACTCTATCGGGCGAAGCACAATCTATATGGATTTATCGCGCCAGATATTTCGCATTATGTGAAAGAGTACACTGGCATGGGATACACCATCAAGAATGGCGCCGATAAATGGTCTATGAAAACACCAGGTGTTCATCAGATCAGCAAACAAGAATGGGATGCACTCGTTAATGATGCTAAACGCCAAGAAGGTGCCGAGCTGAGTGAGGATACCGCAAATTAACTTTCAACCCCGGGGTGAAATACCCCAACAATCTAAACTATGCAGCATGGAGCCCGCATATGACTTTTAAATGTGAAGAAAACCACGGTAATAAACTCAATGTAGCCAATTCTGAAGGTAAAGTTGTGCTCAGTGTATTTAGCAGAGAGATGGGCGTTGAACTTCCCGTTGTTCTGACAGAATCTCGCGCACGAGAGCTTGCCAAGCAAATACAGGAAGGTTGTTACTTTCCGGAATTTTACGATCAGGCCGTTACGTTTGTTCGAGAAGAAAACCGCGTATCTATTTCAGGCATTCAGCGTAAATTCCGTATAGGCTACAACCATGCTGCACAAATCGTCGAGACCATGGAACAAAAGAACGTCATTACCGGCCCCGATCATCAAGGCGTCCGCACTGTCGTTTCTGGTGCTGTTGAATTCTTCGATTAAATAACAACAAAAATGTTGTTTTAAGGCGTTATTCTTGGTAAAGTGGTGATTAACATTTGATGGTCGGTCATCACCGCCACAATAAGAATACAAGGTGCAATCATGTCAAAACGAAGCGGCGGCAAAAACAGAGTCTGTTTTCCATGTCGATTAAAGTACCCGGGCAAGTTTACAAGCGACGCCAAGAACACCAACATTACAGATGTGTGTTCTGAGTGTTCCGGTCACCTGACATCTATTCCTGACTCAATTCGTGTACCAAAACGCCATCAGGTTAAGCTCTGGAAGAAACTACAGGCCGATATTAAGGACGGCACAGTAGAAACTCCTGCTGGTAGTTACAATCAGCTCAGAAGGCATTACAGCCAACACCCTGAACACGAGGCGATTGACCGGAAGCTGCGTAACCGTGCAAATCGACGCGAGAAACGAGAGGCTGCTGAAGCACTTGAATCTGCATACCCAGGTATCATTGAGGATTTTCTCGAACGCTATCGTTTTCTACCGAGGTACGAATTCGATACGAATTTGATATGGCGAGAAATCATCGATAAGCGAAACGACCTCACCATTGAAGACGTCTTCGATATGAGCTGGCTCGATAGCGAACGCCTACAAGACCGCATCTATGCATTACAGTGGCATGTCGAATTTGGTGGATTGATAACAGAAGAAGAAAAGGAGGCGTGGTACACGATGCCGCGTGCAGCTAATGAGTAACGTTGAGTATGACATTGTTGAAGGGATGGATGCCCGTGATGTGCGCGAAAACATGAAAAAGAAAACCCGTGACGGTTGGTTTCCGACTGGTGGAATCGCTATCAATTCCGGTACGATGGGATCTCGGTTCTATCAAGCCATTTATCGCCCATTAGAAGAAAAGACACGCAAATAAAACAACATATTTGTTGTGTTAATTCCCCATTGTGGTAATATGTACATATTGAAACGGCATATTATTCACAGGGGAAACAATATGACTGCACGCGAAGCTATTACTCTTACAATCAGAACACTATTAGGATTAAATGGCGCCCGAGATTTTGGTGCGCTCACCTACGAGATAGGTAAAATCCTTTTACCATCTGCATTACTAATTATTGCTTTTTATATGTTGGGCAAGTCATTTTATGAGGTCAATCTGATCACCGCATTAATGGGGTCGGGTTTGTTAGCCTTATCTAAAATCATTATTGATAAATTCCGCAGTGAACAGTCTGCACTGGTTAAATTACCGATCGACGAATTATTCAAACAGTTCAAAGCATCACCGTGTAATCAGTTGAGATTTATCCACTTTGAAACACACAAACGCATTGTTGTTTACTTTGACAAGAAGTACCAATTCACCCTTGGCGAGTGTGAATCAGAAGACCTAGTATCTCACTACATGGAATACATTCAATCCAAAGAGGTATACGGCAAGCACGGCAAAATGGCGAGCATGAAACCTGATTTGTCATTTGACGAAAGAGGCAAAGATAGTGCCCTTATCGCAACGTTCACTCGAAACGTGGCTGCGTGCTAACGCGCAGCTGGCTGGAGTGATAAATGATGCGTCCTGCAATTGAACTAATTTCTGAAATTTTCGTGCCAGAGTCGGTGTCGACACATCCCAATGTAACCCAAATCTGTGATTCCCTTCGAGCCAGAGTCGATCTAGACGATGACGACCGTGTTATTGGCACCCAGAATACGCAAAAACCGGAGTTATATGGCTGGACTGGTGATATTGGCTGGCATGTGGACAATAAGGGTGACGTTTACTTTCTGATCCTCTCTGATAGCACTGGTGTGCTCTTTGCAGAAGGCGAGACGCCCATTTCTTACTCTCAGGGTGACGTTATTCGAATGAACGACTTTACCCGCCATCGCGTTGAGCAAAATGGCCTTGCGGTTGGTTTGTTTATGGGGGCGTTCGAGTATGGCGACGATACGAAGGCAATAAACGCTCTCACAGAAGCCGTCAGTGCGCTTACTGAGCAATATAAGTCTAATTACGACAATGCTCCACGTTGGGAAGGAAGTCCTTTACAGGATAACGAGTGTTACATTTGGCACTTTGACGAAGAGTGCAACTATGAGCGTACCTTGCTTGAACGTGCAACCGACACGCAGGGCATGATCCTTACATGCTCACATGACGGCTGCACCAAACCTGCATCAGAAATTGATCACCACTTCCCGTACATGAGCGATCAAAACCGATGCACTACGCATCAGCGGGGTCTACGATAAACGCATCACTATCTTCGGGCATGCGATCGTGATGTATCCCCATATGGTCGCTTAGACGTTCAACTTCAATTGTCGGAACAGTAATGCGCTCATGTCGCTCAATCAACATACCTGTTGATGAGTAATAATCTACGATATCGACACTATCACCACGTGAATGTGTCCCTCCATCAAAGATCACATCCATGCGTGGCTGGGTATGTACCGGCGCCTCAACTTCGAGTCTGCCAATAGATCTGCACTGAAAACTACGAAAACCATTGATAAGCACGTGATCATCCGTTACCGCGCCATAGTCGCGATCAGCGACCGTATAAATAACCTTGTGCACCAGGGTGTCTTTTTTATTTACTTTCCATGTAGTCGAGACAGTGAAATTAGCCAGATGCTCTTCAACATCGACAAATAAGCCGGTGATGGCCTTACGGCCTTTCTTGCGACAGGCAACGTGGTACGCTTTATTGGGGTATGGTCGACGGGTTACGATGTCTATTCCTGCAACCAGAGTCAGTCTTATCTCTGGGACTTCTACACTAACAAGTTCCGCAGTCACATCAGCGTATTTATTAAAAATCTTTGGCACTAAGTGTAATCGCATATCCTTTGCTCCTTTTGTCCCCAACCATGGGGTTACACATATATTTTGTTAATCAATAATACATCAATTTTGTTGTCGTGGATACAAAAAACCCCGCCGAAGCGAGGTGCATAAAAATCATTGCCGTGTTACTTTAACAGTTGAAATTTTGCTGGGCATTTTGTGCACTTCGCACGCTTAGAGCCTTTTCTGGTCTGCTTAAGCTCTCCACCGCATTTCTGACAAGACACTTCTTTGACTCGCTGTATCATACGCTCATCTATGGCATCTCTACGCTGGCTTTTTGCTGCTTTTTGCATAGGGGTTTCCTTTAATAAACCTAATGCTTTGGCAACTTTACGGTAATCTCTACTTATCCAGCGACCGCCAGGCTCCAAATGCAAACCATCCCCCATCATGTCACCCAGCCTTACAAGCTGGTTATAAAGTCGTGACTCAGCCTCTTTAGACAACCCAGATTCAGTCTTCTCCCCTTCCATGGGACCTCCTTACAACTCTGTGGCTAACTGTTTCAAGAACCCTTTCATGTATTCCGTTCGTCGCTGAGCTTCTCGTTTCGCAGCTTCAGTCCCCATACTTTGAGCTATATTCAACAGCTTCACATAGAAATGATCGAGGGTGTACTTTAAATCCTCTGGCTCTCTGTCTTCACAGAACGGATCCTCAGAATGATAAAGGGGGCGGTCTAATCTTCCGCCTACTTTCATACACCGGGCAACACCTATCGCCCCAATAGCATCCATTCGGTCGGCATCTTGAACAATCTGCGCCTCTACCGTCTCCGGCTTAACGTTCGCACTAAAGCTATGTGCAACGATGGCATGTGCCACATCGTCCAGGTAACGCGCTGGAAAAAAGCTAAGTGTACGAAGGAATTCAATCGCCTTATCTGCGGCCATCTGAGAAGCCCGAGGGCGGTCTGGGTGGTTCTTTGGTACCGAAACACAGTCATGTAACCATGCACCGGCCAGCACAACCCAAATATTTGCACCTTCCTCTTCAGCCAATTGCTTCGCCACTTTCACTACACGCTCAATGTGCGTGATGTCATGCGCGACATCGGCCGGCAATAATTCTCCGACAAATTCACGACAGTGTGCCTCTAATCGACTCAGAGCGATATGTTCACCGTCGATCACCACTTGCTTGTGGTCCATATATTCTCCGTGTTATACGTACAGTGTTGATGAGCTAAGTCTATATTAAATGCGCTCACATAACAACATTAATGTTGTTTTTATAAATCAGTGTGGTAGCATACGGAAATTGAAATTACACAACACAACAGGGGTAACCATGGCGAAAATTAGTCAGAAGCGTAAAAAGTTGCGCCAACGCCGACACCAAGTCGAATTCAACACACTGCGCAACTCGGTAGCGAAAGAGTACAAACCCTCATGGCGGAATTAAAACCGACCCATCACCTTCTTGCTTTATGTCGCGAGATGTTTGAGCGTCGAGCAAAGTATGGTGCCAACTACCCACCCTATTGGCGAATCGCATCCCGAAAGAAATTGTTAAAGGCAGGAATTGTCGAAGATACGGGGAATGGTGAGTTCTATTTTACTGAATCTGGGCTAAATTGGTATTTGTCTAACTCTAAAAAATAAAACAACAAAAGTGTTGTTTTTGTGTCCCTCTGTGGTAATATGGTCTTACTGAAAATCATCATGTCACTACAGGGGAAACAACATGATTTCACTATCTACAATCGCAAGCCAATTTAATACTGACAAAGCGTTTATTGAAGACGCCATTTTACTTATGCAATACATTGTCGCCGACGTTCGTGAGGCGCCAAATGGCATGATCGTTTCTCGCGACGATACCGGTATGAGCGTATCATACCAAGCGTACAAGTGGGCTATTGGGTTCAATGTTCGCATTACCGACGCCGACCAAATTACTCGCATGGAAAGCGCTATCGAGAAGAACATCAATGTACTTCAGCCGATGATCGACGAATATGAGGCCATCTGTTCAGAAATAAACGTGTGGATGTTCTATGGCGCAGAAAAGATCCGCAACTCATATAAAAACAAAATTGATTCTGGCGCCATCGCAGAAGACACAACCTATGAAGCTTACAAAGAGACCATAATGGGCCCGTTACGCGAGGATCATGACATTGCCAAGAATCGAATTTATCTAGGCGAGTGCAACTTACACCCTAATAAGCACCTCCAGTCTCTTGGCTTGAAGTTTATCCGCTTTGAGAGTATTACACCGCTTTATCGTGACTAATCACATAAAAAAATAAGGCTACCGACCGACGTTGATAGCCTTATTTTTCTAACAACACAAGTATTACTTGCCTTTCCGCTTACGCATACCTGCCATACCTAACAAACCAAGCGACGCTACTGCTGCGCCACCTAGCGGCACTTTAAACGCAAGTTCTCCATCAATGGTTACTAAGCTTGCATCCATCACCATGTAAATACCGGTGTAATGATCTGACGAGTAACCTTGACTTACTTCTGGCGCGTAGTAGTGACCAGCCCCTGTTGACGTGGCGATGAATCCTGCACGCCCCATCAAGCTTGCTTCACGGTCCTGCCAGAAATAACCAGAACCATAATGATATCCACTAGAACCCCAGGCACCGCCACCCATAAACTCTTTAAAGGCGTTGTACTCATCCATCTCAACACCGTAAGTGGTATCTGTAAAGTCAACATAGCTTGCATGGTTAGTGTAGGTCCCTTCTCCAAAGAAGTTCTCCCACAATTCGTACACTTGGCCTGCATCGGCAAGGCTCCAACCCTCAAATTCGCCACCAGCCTCCGTGGCTGCCTCCGCGCTATTAAGATGGTAATAACGAGTTAAATCAAATTTCATCCATGCAAGCCCAGTCTCTGTATCGACCGTAACCATACGGTCACCATAGTTGAAATCTGCGTGAATCATTTCCGCTTGGCTTGCACCCGCAACCATCATTAAGCTTGCTGCTAATAAAGTCCGTTTTAACATGCTTATTTTGTCCTGTGTAAAATATAACAACATCAATCGCGTTCAAAGGGCGAGATGCGACGTAATCCTTTACGCTGACATCCCTTTTAACGCTGCCAGTCGAATAGATAGTTCATTTCAGCAATTCCCATGCCAAATATATTGCACTGATAACAACAAAAGTGTTGTTTTTATCATTATTGTTTGATAGTATATTCATATTGAATTAAATGACTCACAGGGGAAACAGTCATGAACAGACTTCAGAAAGAAATCCATCAGCGCCAACTAGCGCAACCGCAAGTAATAGATCGTAAGCGAACCGCGAAAACGAGCGCGCGCGACATCGTCCAATATGGTAGTGCAGCCTCTAATTCTTTCAGCCATTTCCTTACTACTGAAAAAACGAAAGATATCAAATTTCGCGCTACTTCAATTGATATCATGGTAAATAGCCTTGCTGGCGCTAAGCTGGAACTAAAAAGGCTTAACAGTCTGCGCAACAAAGACATTCGTAGACCGGTTGCGGCCATTTATATGGCAAGAGCACGTAGAATGAACGACGGCGTCGCACCGAAAAATATAGGCGAAGCCATTGAAACACTCATTCGAGAGCAAGTCTCTTATTGTAAGGGGCTGGTTCTTTCTGCTCGACAGATCCGTACCGCCGCCGCGCCTTCTATGTGAGGTGATCATGAAACTATCTCAATTGCAGGGGTTGCTCAAAACCCCTAAAAAGCTTCGCGAAATGCTGGTGGTTGACCGTCCAGGTACATCAATGCCCGTTGACACTGCCGAGGCCTTAAGTAAGCACCTGACCGACACTGAGTATGAAAATTACCGTACAGTAAAGTTCGATGAAGAACGTGCCGTTGTCGAGGCCCACTGCCCTGAATCAGATTTGATGCTAGGGTATGTGATCATAAAATAAAACAACATTTTTGTTGTTTTTAAATCTCTTTTTGGTATGATGATTCTATCTTAATGGTTTCCAATTCTAAAGGGCTTAACATGCAAGCAAATGCTGATGTAATTAACGTTGATAACACGATCATCTTTCGCTGTGACGAGTGGCGAGATGGCAACATCAGTGAATTTGATGGACATGTCCAGTCAGTAAGAGAAGACGGCGTGGATGTTGTGTACCTAAGTGGCCACCGCACACGCAACGACTTCATACCTTTCAAAGATATTATCGCCAAGCTGGATAAACGGAAACCCTACATTAGCCTGAAAAATGCGCCATACCGAGGCCATTTCATTGAATTTGAACCACAGGGGACACCAGATGAATCAACAGAACAGAACAGAAGCAGCACAGAAAGCTGACACTCCAAGCAAACCTAAGACACTGTCAAAGTCAGTGCTTGGACACCTAAATCGCCGATTTAAAAAGAAGTAGAGCGCTATGGAACTAATTACCCTAACACCGCAGAGCAATATTGCTGACGTTATCACTCACTTTGTTCAACTTGATGAGCAAGGCCTTACATTTAACCCTGACAACCAGGCTCATGATTGTCTAAGGGGCAAAGGACTATCTCCTGTCGCACTTGGTCAGATTGACGCTAATAACCGTATCGCACGTCAGATTTGTGCAAAAGAGGGTGTTGATTCCTTTGGTATTTACATCGACGTCCATGACTCAGACGAACCTGCCCGAGAAATAAAAGCAGAAAACTACGTAAAATAACAACATAAGTGTTGTTTTAATGGGTGTTGTTTGGTACGATTATTTTATTGAAATATGTCATTAAACAGGGGAAACGAAATGGCTGACAAAACCAACATTGAAAACTTTGAGCTTGATTGGAAAAAAGTTGGCGAGAATGCCAACGCCGACAAGTTAGAAGCGCATGCTTTTGGGCACAAAGTTGAACTCTATCGTGCTTGGGGTGACATGGTTTGGTGTATACGCATAGATTTTCGTGGTACCCGTGGTTTCGAGTCTGAAGATGACGCCAAACAAGCTGCAAATCAAAAGATCCGAAAAAGACTTAAACAACGCTTTGAGAAAGCCACTGCTGACTTGGCTGCGTTTAACGAAGCAGGCTTAGATTTTACTGAACTGGCGGAGGCGTAACCATGGCACAACGTCCACTAGAAAAACGCGAAGCCGAATTCCTTAATGCTTGCGGCGTTGATACGTCTAACGGTTTCTGGTCTGAAGATATTGCATATTGGAAAACCCAGGAACCTGACCTTTATCGTGAATATGTGACGCTAGGATAACCCTATGGACCAGATTATTTGGAACATGGTCGGTGACGCACTGGGGATGCTCTGGAGTATTTTTGCTACCCCAGCAGGTTTTATTGGCTTGCTCTTACTTATATTCTTCGCGGGACTTAAAGTTGCACCCAATCTCATGGAATCATTTTTTCGCAGTTTGGGTTTATTTCTTTACATGATTGCTAAGCTTCTATGGGAAGGCATTGAACGCCTTTTTTCGATGATCACAAAGGATTGAATATTATGGAACCGAACACACAAATTCACATTGAACAAGATGGTATCGACCTTTTTGAATCAACGTGCAACCGTATCATTTCTGAAGTGTTTGGGCGTGACCCCAACTCTACGCTTGTAACAGACATTTCTGATGTCAGCGATTTCAGCGTAACTCAAGAAGAGTTAGATAATCATGTTGCTCTTATTAAAGAAAAGTTTGGCGTCGACATGAAACAGAAAAATGACTGGACCTTGCTTTCTCTGTGCCGCGATATCGAATTGGCAAAGTCAGCAAGTGTTCGTCACTAAACAGAATTACGGCTGGTGTAGCTCACGTGTGCAGTAGAGCGCCCAGGTAAGCTGATCACTTATCAATGGGAGGTAGCGAGTCCACTCTCGCCACCGGCCACCACATTAGGGCCTGCCCAACCCCTGTTACGGGCGGGCCCGATTTTTTAAGGAGAGGGGTATGCATTTGTTTGTTGCTATTGTCGCACTTGTTACTGGTTCTATGTTTCAAGTTGCTGTGAGTATTTCTGCCGCCACCCCAGATGCCAATACGCTTAATTACTTTGCCATATTTGTCGTGGCCTGCATCATCGCAACCAAAAACATGCGTCACCCATACAAGCTGATCACCAAGCGCTCTTGGACAAAGAACTTTGACGCCTACATCGCATCAACCGCGCTAATAGGTCTCATTGTAGACTCTGTCCTCTCTGATGTGACACGAATAGCTAACCCTGTACCAATTATTACGATGGGGTTCATGTACGTCGGGATCCGACATTTGCTGAAAGGCCTTTACCCTATACTTTACGAGCCTTCATAGGTTCCATTAAAATAATTCAATTTATTTTACAAAAATAACAACAAAAGTGTTGTTTTATTCCGTGGGTTTGGTATGATGGACACATATCGAGATGACATGCCAATCACAGGGGAAACAGCATGAACTTTGAAATAGATTCACTTTACATCGTAGCTAAGAATGACCGAGCGTTATTAGAGCGCATCTTCCAGGGCATGTTCGTAGTAGCACGCCGAGTATTAGGTTACTCACCACGCGGAAGCTCTTACCCTTTCACTACAGCAGCGCGCTGGGAAGGTAACGGCGATTTCGTTCAGGATAAAGCATTTTACGACGGTAAAGATGCAATTGATTTGAGTGTTGAGGATTACCCTCACAAGAACACGAAAGGCCGTGACAACAGCAAGTACCACGTTTTCGTCACAATGACTGAAACGAATGAAACTAGCCAGAACGGCATCATTCGTCAACTTCTTACTGAAGCAGGTGAGATCGACGTAAATAACGTGAATACAAATACATTGGCAAAAGAACTGTTCAAAGACTATTTCCAAGACATGGTTGCTTTTGCTCGCACCAGCCAGACGTATGCCAAAGATTGGCAGCGTATTGCTACTAACGAGGCAGCCTAATGGTTGCCCCTAACGCACTCGTAAGTGCGATGGTTGATGCCATTAAAAATGGTGAAGATCACCGATTACTCGTTAAAGAAGAGTTGCGCGCCAGTTTGAGTGGCATCGTTTTATGGGAACAAGCAAAAGACAAAATGCTTTTGGGTTACCAAGGCATGCCTCGCACCTCTAAGAAATTAGTAACGCTAGGCGTTTACATCATCGAGGGTGAATACGTCTGCTTACACCGCGATATCTATAAAGCGCTTAAGGAAAAAGACGCTAAACGAGACCGACTGTTGGAACGACTTATACGAGCCAACAAAGGCGAATCACTAACGGAACAAGAGCTGGCCGAGTTTGAATAACTTGCCAGCCAAAGCATACAGGGACTTAACATGAGCGATACACGTAACCTACAGGACAACACGGAATTGATGAGGCTTCAAGCTAAGGAGTTTAAGCTAGCGGGCATCAGTCATCTCGGCATTGAAGATGAATGGCACCAATCCCCGCTGTTTCTTGAGTTTGTAGGAACGAGCTCCCGTTATGTCAAAGACATATTGGAGATCCCCGATAACGTGCGACTGGATTTATCTGTTTTTCAGCCAGACTCACTCACAGGGAGCTCTAGCACGATGAACATTAGCCGCCAGGTGCGCGAAATAAAGTACCACGCAAAAGGCATCCTACTTAAAATTTTCCTGCCAGAGATCAAAGCGGCGGAAAACGGCTCAATGAATGTGAGTTATGCGAAACCAAGAACCGCATTTATTTATGGCAACACCTATGAGGAAGCTATTTACAAGGCGGGCGTGTTCGCTGATTGTTATGTCGACCTGTCGCTGGCCTGCGATCGATTGATGTTTGAAGATGGCACTCTATTGTCGTCGAAACTTCAGCCATCAAGCATTGGGCGAGAGGTTGTAAAATCTATCCGGAAGATGCTTCCGTATTAACGTATTCGAGCGGTCGGGTCCCCTGCCCGATTGCTCACCCTTTTTGAGTGGCGGGATCCCCTGTCCTGTCGCTCAACCCTATTCCCCTGAGGTAAGCCCCGCTCATTGCGGGGTTTATTTTCACTGATAAATTACCTGACACTATCACAACCATAAAAGTCGCGATGTAAAATACTTATACGTTCTCATCCATTTATCCCAATGAAACAATCATTCAAGTTGGCGCACGCTTTGCACTGCACAAGTGAATCAAGTTTTACGCGACACAGGACATAAAATGAAACGGACTTTACTTGCCTCAGCATTAGCGCTGACGACTGCGTTTGGAGCAAACGCGGAATTACTCTCCTTAGATAGTGATTTCGGCACCGACACGATCACCTACGATACCCAGACAGGACTTGGCTGGCTTGACGTGGAATTCACGGACAAAATTTCGTATAACACCATGTTAGATCGTCTCGAAAACGATGACGCATACGAGCATTATCGCTTGGTCACGTACGCTGAATACGAAGACATGATCAACAAGTTATTCCCG
Source organism: Crocinitomicaceae bacterium (assembly GCA_002713215.1). GTDB lineage: Bacteria > Bacteroidota > Bacteroidia > Flavobacteriales_G > Salibacteraceae > UBA2108. The sequence goes on along the minus strand of PAVO01000030.1, from coordinate 26,419 downwards.
TCACTTTTCACAGCTACAAGTTTTTATCAGGGGAATAAAGCTTCTCCTATTGTTGATACAACTGAATCAGCATTGTTCCGTGAACTTTTCGGCAATGGCAAGCAAGTTGATATGGGGAAAGCCTCCGACGGTGAAACACTACGCTGGGCTGGCTCAAACAGTTGGAACGCAGGCCAGGTTGCATATACGGAACATTACACATCTCCAGGCGGCGCTTCATTAGATTCAAATAGAACCTATGGCAACTCAACAAGCGTCAATGGCTGGTTCCTTGTTTCAACAGGTGAAGTTAATCTAAGCGATGGTACATTCAACGCAAAAGACGTCCCTGCCCCCCTTCTAGGCTTTGCTGGACTTGCTCTACTGGCAATGGGCATTCGCCGCCGGCAGGATTAAACGAACCTACACCTTCTTTTAAAAAGCCTCGCATCTGCGGGGTTTTTTATTACTCAAACCAACGTCCCAATTTACATTTATCCGCTAGCATAAAGCGCAAATATCAGAGAAGGAAACTACGACATGGAATGTCATAAAAACGACCATATTCAAAGGGCGTTCAAGAGAGATGTTGCAGTAAAGGTGCTGACAAGTGCACTGATCATTGCAGGCGTGTCCATTAGCTCTTTACTGTCGCAACAGGGGATCATAAATGACCGCATGGAGATGTTTGGCCCGCTTTTCATTATTATCGCTCTTATTGTTGGAGCAGTTAGCTATAAGGGGCAACGCAAAGAATATAGCAACTTTCGTTTTCGACTTCAGATAAAAAGCAATGCTGGAATGAGCGCTGAAGAGTTCGACAAGAAACTATCTTCAATCAACAAGGAAGAATATACGTGTCGATTCGTTAACGGATCCGTGGCACTCGCAACAGCAATTGCCTTTCTAATCCAAATTATCCCCGGCTCATCAACCGGACCTAGTTACGTTGCCATGAGCGTACTAGGCCCTTTGAGTCTTTATCATGCATACCAGGTGTTCACGGCTTCCGATTGGGTGGGTACTCGACGAGAAATGCTAAAGGCCGTCTATGCCACCACTAAAAACTCATAATGACAAGGAAGTTAAATATGCCTAAGTACACGTCAGATCAGTCTGTTCGCGATGGGATTATCGCAAATTACGAACATCACCGAACGGTTTCGCTCATCGCTATGGTTACCCTGTTAGCTGGTGGGCTTTTGAGTATTGGCCAGGATACCGAGATTATACAATTTCTGTTATCCTCGTTTATGCTTGCTGTAAGCGTTTTATTACTGTTCAATGCTAACGGTGACATGCATGAGCAACTTAAGCAGATGAAAGAACCAATGGTACTTGAAAATGGTGAGTTCAATGCTATTCAACAGGTTCGTAAGCATAACAGCAACGCACTCCTATTTAGTCTAATCATACTTTTTGTAAGTGCCATTTCCATGTACATGCACGTTGATTCATCCTTATCTAACTCTGGCGATTTTTCTGGGGGTATGTGTGGAGTAATTGGCATTATGTGCTGGTTTATCATTCACTCAATTGGTGACATTTTCCGAATCATTCGATTTATAGGCTTGAGTGAACAAATGGTGCGTATACGCTTTGCGCTGAAGCAGCATACAAAAGGTAGTAATGGTGCTTAGTTTGTCTTTTATGCGTTCATCTAAATTGTAGTTAATGACAAAATGGACACTCTCATAAATACACCCATATCAATTGTTTGTGAGAAATTTTTGTAGTTATTCACTATTTCATTTGTAGTTAATCAACAAAAAACAGGGTAACAATGTCACCCTGTTTTTTCTATCTAACAATCGCTCACCATTACGTTTAGTACGATGATTTGCGACGGCCGAGACCGATTAGCACCAACCCTAAAATAGATACCATTAGAGGGGCTGACACATTACTTACAAGGCTCTCACTCTGCGTGAACGTAACATCGTCATAGACGGCTCCGCCATCACCTACAACACCATAGTAACCACCAGCGCTATAGTCAGTTTCATAACTAAAGTTGTTCATTTCATTCGTAACCAGGTTTGTCATACTGACATCAATACGCGTACCGTAGTCGATCACCTCGATGCGGACAGGGCTGTCATAAAAAGATTCGCCAGAATCTGGGTTGTGTTGCTCATAGGTGTCATCAAGATTAGTGTTGTAACTCACGCCGGTATGACCACCTTGGAAGCTATGTACGCGCAGATAGACGCTGTTTAAAGGTTCGTGCCAGTAATCGTATAAATTATCTGTGTCAGCGGCTCTGAGCGCGATTACGGCGATATCGTCATATAAGAAAGATACCGTCATGCCGAAACTGATCGGGGCGCTTTCTGTTGCAAAGTATTGAGTGGACGTGCGGAAGATATCTCGATTAATCGGGCGAAGTGCCTCCCCATACATATTGGCGCTACCATTAGTCTGCTCAAAGAAGTCGCTGTGACTGCCATCACTGAAATTCTCGGTAGATGAGATTGTCTCTGCCTGAGCAAAACCCGCTCCAAGCATCGTTAAACTCAATAAAGCTGCTTTTAAATACCGACCTAACATAAGGCCTCCCTGTTTGCATAGTCCCTGTTATGTGGATATTGCAAAGGAAATGCCACAACTTGTGCCATTTTGAGAGGGGTTAACTCGGTGCCTAGTAATAAAAACCGACACTTTGCCAACATATGGGGAAACTTCGTCGCATTATTTTACATTCCTTCAGTGGTCAACCTGCTACTATAGTTTTAGCAATGGAGGTGAGTTATGGATAACCAGAAAATTAAGCGGCCATTGATGGCATTAAAGAGACGTTTTTTGTCTCGTCAGCGTGAGCGAAAAATTGTATCTGTTGTCGGAAAACGTGATATTCATTTATCTCAGGGGCGATATTTAACGGAGCAGGATATCGATAAAATGAGAGAGGCGGCTTTCTCCAGAACTGACTGACCCAGTAGGATGACCCAGTAGGATGACCCAGTAGGATGACCCAGTAGGATAACCCAGTAGGATAACCCAGTAGGATAACCCAGTAGGATATTGTGGTTTTATGTCAAAAAGAGATAGGTTTTTGATTTATCTTCGAAGTTATATCGGAAAGATTTAAGGTAGAGGCGCCACCAGGGGAGTGGCGCCGCTAAACTTATTTCAAAATGCGGACTTCTGTTGTCTCCTTCAGAACGGCATCAAAGAAATCATCCCCCTCGCGGACATCAATTCGATCATTAGGGAACCATTCCAGCATTGCAACGTTACGCTTATCAACTTCCTTTGGAGGTAACGTTTTACCGTTCCTTTCCAAGTGCAACACTGTCAGTGTATCTTCATCTTCTGAACTAAAGTCATACACACTAACGAAATCAAAATGAACGCCATCCAAGAAAGCGTCACCATGCGGGCTGTCTTTTACCGCATCCAGATAGCAATTTTTGACAATTGCGGCACCTTTTGGCTGTGCATAAAGGGTTTGAAACTTAAACTCGCCAGCCGTTATAGTGACATCTCCCTCTATAGGGATAAGCAATGATTCTTGCATTGAATCCATGCGCAACGAAACCACTTTGCCTAGTACCGGCTTATCCGGAAGATCATGAAATTTCACCGCAGACACCCACTCTTCGTTAAGGGAGGCCGTTAGTTTTTCTTTTATCTCTTTACCCTCCGCCATATACAACGATGTGAGTAGCGCTTGCATCAACATCGCCATGTTACGGCTCCTGAACGCATTGGCATAACCCACCTGAAGTGAACCGATATACAAAGGTACCCATTCGGTCATCTCCTGATTATGCGCGCTTGGTGCTGATAAAGCCCACCCTTGACGCCCTCCTGATGAAACCTCATCACCTTTTAAGAATCCGGCAGACGTACACGGGAAGTGGAAGCGCAAGCGGTCAATGATCCACGGTGTAATTTCATTGAATAGCATCGCAGCTGGCAACTCACCTAACACATCAGCGTAAACCATCAGAGCACGCTCTTCAGGGTTTTCCATCACGTCATAGTGACCAACCTTGTTCCAGTAACCTTGAAGCTGTTGATAGCCATTCGGGAAGCCCAGGTGATTACAGATAACATCACGTAGCTTTTCAGAGCGTTTTGGCCCTACATGAAAATCAAGACCTTGACCATAAGCTGAGTTAATAGAAGCGATGTAAGCGTTAAGCTCTTCATCGTTTTTAGGCATGAAAAAAGAAGGTTTTGTGTTCATAAATACTCCAATATTAACCAAACAATCATGTGCATATAACGTGTCGTTTCTTTTGATGCAGAATCGTTTGGCTCAATGGCTTATGAACTCAAACAAATTATTTATCAATGGATTACCAGTATCGCTCGTGCGACTCGACACAACCGAGGCTCCCGCCTCACGCAGTCCGGTCATAGCGAAGATGCCGTCCAACGTGTTAAAGCCATCATACCGCAGGTGAAATTTAAAAACAACTATTATGTTGTATCTATTGTTGTGGGTAAGCCTAAATGCTTTATAATGGACCAGGTGAAGTAACCATGATTAAGGAAGTTGCATGACTAAAGGAAAGTGGGTACCCGTCGCTGAGCGCCACCCAGACCAAAGGGGTCGATATCGTTGTAAAATCACCAATAACGGTCGAGAATTTGAAGCTGAACGCCGTCTGACCATCATGTCAAATGGACACCACCACTGGTCCGGAGGATGCCGCCCCTTTACCGATCATGATGTTATTACGCATTGGTTGGAGGCGGACTCTAATTAAAGTCCCAGCAAAGGGGGTGCTGTAATGCTCACTGTGAAGCCAATGAACATGGTTACCGTGACTGCTATCCCCCAAGCTGCCATACCTGTGATAAAAAGTGTCGGACTGCACGCCAACTCTTCTGGGGTTTTCCGGCGAGTAAGTTTCCACCATGAAAATAGAAAAATCGCAATACACCCTATACCAAGCACCATAAATGTTATTTTTTCCATCGATTAAAAGTCCTTTTATTAATCACTAATAGCGATTATTGATCACGACAATATTTACCGCAATAAAAACAACAAAAATGTTGTGTTTAAATTTTATCTTTGGTACTATGGCTACATAAGAAATTCATTGTTACTGGGGAAACACAATGAGCACTATTCATCACTTACACTACGTAAAAAGCGGCTCTGGCTTAACTGTACCATCGGGCGATGTACTTCAGGCGAAACTTAATTCGATGGAACTATCGCCAGGCGACACCGTCCGCATGATCGACGGCGCTTTGTTTGGTCGTGTTGTATCTAACTTCACTGACTTCGACCACCAGAACACCGAGGAATTCTGCAAAGAAATCGTCAAGCATGAAAAGGGATTGGCCCTCATGCGTATGATTGGCGGGAAGCTTCACTTTATTCAGTATGTCTATTGTGATCGTCGCATCGTCAAAGAGAATGGTGACACAGCATACCAAGTGCTAGGCGTTGCATTCGGTGAGCCTGTATGGGTTAACGTTGATGATTCTTACCGCTGTTACAATCGCGATTGTTACGACAGTGACAAAGCGGCTTACACCCATGGCCACCAGCTATGGCCACTAGTTTGTTAAGGACATTTCATGGCAACCGAACTCATAGAGCCCCTTAAAGATGGGTTTACCTATCCTGTTTGTATGGCTGACGGCTCAATTCAAGAGCTGTACCATATGCAGGAGCGCTTTTTCGACAGCAATGCTAACGATGTGAGCGATAAAGTTTCATACCGGACCATCTGGGTAGAAATGCGGCATCAGCGTTCAAGTAAAATTTAAAATAAAACAACAAAAGTGTTGTTTTTAAAATTCCCTTGTGGCATTATATCTGTATTGAAAACGCAGCATTAATCACAGGGGAAATACATGCGCATTTTACTTTCTAAAAACTTCTACAGCTCAATGCTTTCAGTGGCAAACCCTAACCCAGTTAAGTGGGATTACACCTACGTACTATCTGCCATCGCTGAGCTAGGCATTGAAATGCCGGTCGATACAAAATTCATGTTCAAGACAGAATTTAATGTCGAGCTTCCAAAAGAGGAAAATGCTCGCGTTCTGGAATACATTTTTGCGAAACACAAAAATGTTAAACGCGAAGAACTTACCGAGTACGTAAACAAAAACACTGGATTTCGCGTCGAACTGGGGAAAGTTGACAAAATCATCAATGATGAACGTGATCTCTACTTCCGTTGCGGCTACACAGGCAAGCTTATCCCTACCAATAAAGCGGAAGGTTATGAGCATGCCAGTTACCTAGAAAATATCGACTATGCACCTGAAAAAATGCGTTTATGGCGATTAAAGAACGTTGAAACAGGCATCGTCAATGACTACACCACTGAGCAGGTTAAAGTTGAACTTGCTAAATACGGCAAGTCTGTAGACAAGCAATCCTTACGACAAGCAATCATTGGCAAATTCGCCCTTGTAGACGAATAACTTACCAGCCCACAATAGATAAGCCCGCCACATGGTGGGCTTTTTTTGTTTTTGGCATGATACCTGCTCGAACAAAGCTCAAACCCCTGAACGCTAAGCGTAAACCGTCAATAGTGTAAAAACTTTCTACACAATAATCGGTCAACAGGGAGCTAAATGGAATTTGCTTTACATAAGGATATTGAAGTGATCAAAAAAACATTACTCGCTGCTACGTTACTTGCAGCCACAGGGGCCGCTCACGCCGGTTTTGTCGAGTATGACTGGGAAACTGCCGGTGATGGCCAAGTTACGCTAGACACTACTTCTGGTAATCTATGGTTAGATCTTGATGTCACTGCTAACATGAGCATCAATGAGGTTAAAGAACTTGTCGCTAATGACGCCCGTTATGCTGGATGGCGACTACCGACTTTAACTGAGCTTTATCAGTTAGCGAGTAATATGTTCGTCACCATTGACCCCGAAACGCAATACCGTGGCACAACACGCCACACTAGCGGAAATGCAGCCCACTACTTAATGGGTCAGGCCGATGGTGGTGCGTACACATATGGCATTTATGAAAAGAACGGCGGCACCTATCTTTTTGGCTCTGGCCCAAACGGACTGTATCTTAACTACGCGTGGGATTCGAGCGGATTGGACTGGAATCGCTCATTAGAGGGGGTTTACCTTGTCTCTACAGATTACAATATTTCTGTAGACTCGACTCAGATCAACAATGATATGAACGTAAGTGACGTATCAGCCCCACTTGGTTTTGCCGCTACCGGTTTATTGCTAGGTTTCGCTGGAATGCGACGCAGAAACGCATAGTTAACTCCAGATTTAATAAAGGCTGCTTTGGCGGCCTTTCTTTTTGCCGGTGTGAAATTTCTGATACAATATCGCCATAGATTGATTCAATGGAATAAACAAGCATGGATAAGGGAAGAAGCCGGTACCTCGTTAACGTCGGAACGGTTGGTCACGTTGACCACGGTAAAACCACGCTCACTGCTGCCATTACTAATGTATTAGCACGAGTTTACGGCGGCCAGGCGCAAGACTTCGCAGCACAGTCATACATTACACCCCCGGACAAAAAACGAAAACCTGCACGCCATCTCGCCAGTTATAAACGCGACAATGCCCATTTATCCAAGCTGTCATCACAGCGTTTTCGTCACCAAAATACCAATCGTAAATAATTACAATTAAAACAACAAAAGTGTTGTTTTATTTCCTCAGTTTGGTAATATGTCTATATCGAAATGACATGCCAATCACAGGGGAAGCAGCATGGGTAATGAAACTTTTTTTCTGAACAAAACTATTAATGAAGGTCTTCAGGCGCTTCATGCAGACACTGATGACTTAACCAGTGATATCACTTGCTTAACCAACATACTTCATGCAGTAGCCGAAGCTGGCAACCTGACGCCTGAGCAGTTCAAAGCGGCCATGAAGTCTGCTTTATCTCACGAACTTGATGAGCCTAAAAAAGAGCGCACTATGCTCACAGAGGGCGACAACACTGTTAAATTTCTTACTGACACTGTCCATTACGTTGAAATTCAACTTGATGACCCATCAACGCATACAAATAATGGTCACCCAAAAACCAAAGCAACAGTATGGATTGGTTTAAATCGCAGTTACCACGACATCATCAACGACCGAACAAGAACACCGCGTTTTATTGCAGGCGACGAAGTGACCAGCGTCTTTTTCGAACGTGCTGATTACTATGAAGCAGCTAATGGTAAAGCGCCATTCTTGCAGTTTAATTGCTCGCGTTGTGGCAGTGGCTTATCACTGAATAAATGCAATGGCTGCGGCCACGAGTTTAAAGATGACAAATTCCGTTCTGGCGGCGCTCCAGCCCTAAGCAAAGAAGTCATCGAACTGATCAAAGCAAAGCAGACTGCATTTTTCGACTTAGAGAATAAGGAATTGACCAATGTATAACACCGCACAAATGCCACCAGCCCTATTCTCTCTAATGGCTTTACAGGTTAAAGCGAAAGAAGGCTCGACCGCTCATGTTGCGGTATTCGTCAACACCTTAGATCTGTCATTAAGCTTTGAGGTTGAATGTGTTGCCGAAGTACCCATGATCGGACTGTTTGGCAGAGAGCTACCAAGCTACGCTCGAAACTCAGCACGCGCAACCGTTGATAAAGTTATCGAGTCGGCAAAAATTACTTTTGGTTCAGGCATTAATAAAGTCGACGTTAGTCCAGCAACAAACGTCATTGACTCTCTGCTTGATAGCTGCCCACAAGATGAATTTAGAAATTCAGAAAACTGGAAGCTTGAGCCAGGGGAACGCACCATTGCTTATGACTCAAATGAAACCCCTATTTATGGTGGCGAGACGGTCATTTGTATCGATGCAACCGAACATGGCGACTCAGACAGTGAGTTTGATCTTGTAGAAAACAAAGTCTACATCGTTGATGAAGTGCATGACGAAGAAAACCTATTAAGCCCTATGATCTTGCTTAAAGACTCCAATAGCGGCCCAGTATTCCCAAATCGTTTTGTCGTGCAAAGTAAAGGAGTGGGTCTTTAATATGTTTACTTACCTCACTTATACGCTGCCGAAGTTCCTCAAGCGAAACAATCTTGATAAGCGTCGATACATGATACCGATTACAGTTGGCGCGGTAACTTTCATATTTTCTTTGCTGCACCTGCTGAGAGCAGATATTGCCATTTCTTACACGTTGGCCTTGTTGCCAGCGTTATACTACGGCTATTTGATTTGTAACCTTGCTACCGTTAATTACGACTTTGACATTGCCGAATTGAACCTGAGTACAGACGCCCACAAGGTGTTGTCAAATATCGCCAAGGTTAGTAATGACGATTTGGTTTTCAGTTTTCTCACTATCAATAAAGAAACGGTCGGACACCTTTCTTTTGATGAGCAACGACGCATATTGGCAGAGATAAAAACAGCCATTGCTCTATGTAAAACAGACCTCACGCTTCGATTCCGCGCTGGCATTAGCAGTGAAAAGATTGAGGATGAAAACGTAAAAAACTTCGTTACCCAACTGATTTCTAAAATCACCATTGAAATCAGATTTAAAGACGTTGAGACGTTACGAAGCAAAGGTATCAATATATAACGTCGTTTTAACTTATTACGAGTTCATCTGCGAGGGCTACTGTTATGGCGAATACACTGCAAATTTGCGACATCATTAGTTATCAAGGGGGTGCGTCTGAACCGCACACGTATCGGGTTCGAAGCTTCCTAAAGCAATGGACTCCACCCCCCTTGAACGAAGATGAATTAGCACTTATGGAGTTGCTTGATGATGACATTGACACTCCGAAAGATATTAAATTGCCTCCGCGTATTGCGTTAGTTCGCTGCACTCCAGAGGAAGCTGAATTTGTTAGCGCTTCTGGCGTATGTGGTATTGTCGCACCACTGACACATGTTCAGCGTATAGGTTGCGCTTCGTGGGACGAAGATATGATCAGAGAAGAACGCGAACGCTACGCAAAACTTGACCCGGATAGAGCTCAAAATCGCCCGGTCTTCATCGATGACCACTGGGGATTTTTGGAATCCAGACAAACCAGCTAACCCTATTTTTAAAGGGGTGGGCGTCCCCTGCGCCTGCCCCGTTCCTCCTGCCAAAACTTTTTTGAAAATAATTTAAAAAAATAACAACAAAAGTGTTGTTTTTTATTTTAGCTTTGGTATATTAGAACTATCGAAGCACAGGACGTAAACACAGGGGAAACATTATGTCTAAGCCAACTAAAAAAGTACAACGCAGCACTCAAGAATTAAACGCACGCTATGCACGTTTTTGTGAATCTAACGACTTGGATTCACGCATCGCACCAGAGCTACAAGTAGCCGAAAATGACAAGCAACGGGTTTGGTTAGATAACCTAGTTGCTCAACTTCAAGCAGCAGAGCTTGACGGTCGCAAACTGGCTCGTGGTCGTACAGAGGTTGTTCGTGAAATCTCTCGCAGCACAGGCGTTAAACGCGCACTAAAAAGCGCTCTAATGAACACTATCAATGTCGTAGTTGATATGTCGCCTAAGCCAGCATCATGGATGCTTGAAGCTCAAAAAGAAGCGGTTCAAGTGCGTGCAATGAGCTACGAGCGCGGTCAACAAATGGCGCTATTTAGCTAATCATCTTCTGGGTAGGTCGCCTGTCATGGGCGGCCATTTTCATTTCAGAAGTCGCTATCTCGCTGTTACTGACAAAAGGAATTACTTACCATGTACGCTGTACACCAATCAAAGTCGAAACGAGTGCTTGTTACAGGTTCCTGCATTAGCATAAGAATCTCTCGCATGCTCTCAGAAGAAGACTTGATCGTTAAAATTACAGAGCCGAACGACTCAAATTCACCCATCCCGCGAAGCCACAACCTTTCTCGCTGGCCAAATAAGCATCGGGTGGAGAAAATGGGGAAGCGTCGCGGCCGTAAATGTCGCAAATAGGATTTTAACGAGCCAAGTGGCGCCACAAACGCCTATTTATATTGGAGCTATAAGAATGCCAAGTAATGCCAAAACAACCGCTCAGCGCGCTGCTGAGGCTTTAGAGCTTATTCAAAAAGTAACTGGTCTTCCGTTACCAGGCACAGAACAGCATCAGGAGTTACTGAAAAAGTTAACCATCACCTACAAAGAGCAAGACCGAGACACTCGCCATGCATGTGCCGAGAACGTCAACAAGTGCACTGACTGGAATGAGTGTGGCGACCTGAGTTCTACGACTGGCGCGCTAATCAGTGCTAACGAAGCCCATAGCGCTTGCATGAACACAAATATTACGTAAGGACGCTTTATGCTTGAATCTGAAATCATCCCTGAATTAATGTCTATTGCAGGCGCAGCAATGGGGTTTATTTTTGCCCGTGTTGCAAGCTGGCGCTTTAAAAGTCGGAGAGACCACCCTTTTTATGAATGGCCAAGTGATCACATATTCCCTGCTCTTTTGTCGCTGGTAATAGTAGGCCTACTCGTATCATGGGTGAATACAGATAATCTCATGAATGGTAGTAATTGGGACGCATACGGCCGACGTGACATGATCATGTCATTTGTCATTGCCGGGCTATTGACTACCATGGTGATCTTGAAGCGAGCATACCGATGCACCATCAGGCAAAGCGAAGAGCGTCTCGAAGAAGTTCAATCGCTCAGAGATGAAGTCTCCGACCTAAAAGGTGGCGTACCAATGCGGGGGCGGACTCACGAATAGACTCTTTTCCGTTGGATAATTTCAATTCTTTTAACTTAAATAACAACATAAATGTTGTTTTAGTGGTTCGGTTCTGTATAATATAGGGTATTGAAAGATTGTTGTATGGAGGTGATATAAATGCGCAAACAAAAAGAAATGTGTAGCAACACTAAAGCTGGATGGATATTTGGATTGGCGGGGGCTGTCATGCTATTCGCAATCTCTGCCGCAAACTACGCATCAGTCCCGGCTCAATAGTTCTCAAAACCCTGCTATCCCCTGTAGCGGGGTTTTTCTTTTCTCCACATCATCTTAACTCCCCATACAGTCAACTGAACCTATGTATAATAACAACATATATGTTGTTTTAAAATGCTCCTGTGATACAATATAAATCAAAATAATGATACGTCGCAGCAGGATGCAGCATGACTGATAAGAAGGAACTTTGGCTTGGTGAAATACCTCTTTTTACTGAGCACGAAAAACATGAAGGTGCAATAAAAGAACCTCATCGTCGCCAGGTTTTGGCGGGGTATAAGGCCAGACGGTTCACCGTGCGCCAGCAGCTCATTGCACGACGCAGAACAAAACATTTTAAACCGTTCCACACGCCTCACCTTGATCGCAAGGTTCGTAGTATCTATCCGCGTGGAAAAGTGTTTTACAGAATGGCATTGCTTACCTATTCACCTAACAAAATTGAGAGAGAGAGCCTAGATGGCTAGATGGTACAGTAAACGGCACAAAGCAAAAATCACCGCTGATTTTAAACGTTACGGATACATCCCCCCTTATGGTGAGATCATGCGTTATGCCATGGCACCGCATAACCACGTTTCAGACTTGGAAAAATGTGAGTTCGACGGCACTTGCGACTTTTGCTCACAACCGAAGCGTGGCACGTTCGTTAGCATGGATCATGGCCCAGACTATACTGAGGCCAACTACTACATTTGCGGAAAATGCGTAATCAAGCGCCACCGTAATGAACACTTAGGTCGCAAGGGCAATTATTTTGGCTACAGCAAGTTTGAACAGTGGAAACGCCGCCAATCACTCTCCGATGGCCAGTTTATTTGTGCGTGGTGCGACGACATTGCAAACAAGGCCTGCACGTGTGCCGGCGCTGAATACTGGCTCAATAAAGATCCTGAAGCGTATGAACGCGACAAAGCTGCATAAGGTAAGCACATGACACTTACAGTAACACCGCTAATTTGCGTCAAAAAGCAATTGCCCAAAGAAGATGGATTCTACCCAACCAATGTTGGTTTTCAATACTTTCAAGGTGGGATCTGGTTAACACCCACTGAGTATTCCGCGTGGGAACCAACACACGACCGTGACGTGACTCACTGGGTTGACGTCAAACAGAAAATCACCCCTATTTCGCTTCAAGGATGAAGATTCATGGACACTCCCGTTAAGCATTACCTCGTCGCTTCTGGCGAGCTACAAAAGGCCATTCTTAAAAAAGTAAATGCCTATATTGAATTTAAAACCGCTGCTGAACTTTTCCGCCAGCGCCACGGTGCGACACATGTTTGCAGCACAGGTCACGAAAATGTGGGCGTTGTAGGCTTGGTGTTTGCTGGTGGCATCGCCCCGGACGGATGGACCAAGCCACGTCGACCAGGTTGCATCAGTCGCGCCAAAAGAGGCACTGACGCACACGCTGAGCTTGCCGCTTTACCATCGTACCCAACAAACACAGAAGTGCTAAAAAAAGCCTGTGGCCTCCCTGTGACAATTGAGCATGAAGGTGATGAGTTGGGCGGGCATATGCTGTTTAAAGAGCTTAACCCAGTAAAGCTGGAAGGTTACCCCAAGTATCGAACGTTTCTCGTTACCGTTCCGGACGTAAAACAGATCATCAACGCGTTGCCGTCATCTGACAAAGCTATCGTTTGTGGTGCTGATAAGTGGGAAATGACGACCCCGGGCGCAGTTGAAATAACTATGGCGGAATGGGAGCACATGAAGTCTCACTTTGAAGCGCTTGAACTCAAAGACGAATTACCCCACATTCCGTGTATTAATTTCGCACATTAACAACAAAAGTGTTGTTTTTATTTTCCTCTGTGGTATGATGGTCACATATTGAAATGACGCACTAACACAGGGGAAACATCAGTATGTTATCTGAAAACGAAGTTACTAAACGCGCTATCACTTGGCACATACTTGCGCTTAATGCTGAAGTGCATTCACCTAATTCTGCACCAGCCGTTCACAGCAAAGCAAATGCCTATATTGCCGTATTAGATTTACCTCACTCATTGCAGTGTGGCAAACGAAGTGTTGACGGTTTACGCAAATACGCAAAAGAACGATTTGACGCCATGAGCGAATCGCGCGGCGACGATGAACATTTTAATGTGAACGCGTGGATCAAGAAAAACACCACTATCGATTTTGAGAGCCACATCTAGTGGTTCTCTCCAAGGCCAATCCATTCGTGATGTTGTATCGCTGGTACAACAATGCAATGTACGCTATGGCACTGCGGTTTTATAAACTGCATCCCACCCAGAGTATGCTCAATCGTCTGCATCTGGATTACATTCACTTTGGCCACGGAATTGACAAAACAAACCACCACCTTCCCCATACGCATTTGTGGGACACACTGGAGGTTGAAACCGTTCCGTTGTCCGACCGACAAAAAACCATGTATCTGTTCACTATGCCGATGGACCATTTCGAAGGTTTCATGACATACGGGGCAAATGCTCGTTATCACGCCCACGGTTTAGAGGGTGAGACGGTCGACCATGAAATTGCGCGTATCGAGCATGCTTACTACATCAAAAAGCGTGATGTATTGAATAAGTGCATGCTAGCAAGTCTTGGCTGCCTACTGGCCGGCACATTATTGCTATTGCGTTAAAAACAATTTTTCGGGGCCTACCACCCCTGTCACTGGTAGGTCCCACCCAATTTATACAGGAGTCACCATGAGTGCAGATAAACAAAATAACTTGTTAGACAAAAGCATACTGAGCTTTGACGAAGTGCTGGCGCTCATTTTAGATGAAATTTGCACTCAAGATTTTCAAACAATCTGTAACTTTGTCGGCTCGGAGACAATTTACCTTTGTCAGTATATTGAGACTGGAAAATTCGTTACAGGTGAAGATAGTGAACTATATGACATTGATGAACTAAAGACATTCTTGACCGAAGAACTTAAAGGGGATGATGGGCAGCGTTTGCTCGACATTAACCAGGAATGGACCAGTTTAAGGCTTGAGTATAAAGGCGACAGTTTATTTGAAAGAACCACTGGCGGGGTCGTTGTTAAGTGGGACGACTGCTGGCTTGCTCCCAGTGATTTCTTTGGCTCTCCAGATGCACACACTTTTAATATCAATAGTGCTGAATTTTTCGCTACAGAAGAACTGGCGCAAGCCCGTATCGAAAAACTCCGCATGTTCCGTAAGTGTGAGAACGTCGAGATTTTACCCGCATAACACATTAACCTAACGAGTCGGGGTCCCCTGCCCCGGCTCATTTTTATCCCAATCAACCTATTTAAAACAACAAAAGTGTTGTTTTTATTTTCCCCTATGGTAATATGAGTACATAGACAAATGACATGTATTCACAGGGGAAACACTATGTCACAAGTATCTCAACAAACATCATCTCTTGGCTTGTGCCCAACGGCAACGGAAACGCGCGATAAAGAAACTCAGAAGCTGACAGCAATCATTTGTGATGAAATGGCTGCAAATGGCGCTGAATGCTTCAAGTTGAATGATTGTATGGAGGTGTACATCTCAGGTATGAATCGTGATGACGCTATCAACCTGTTAAACGACTACATCGCAGATCATGCCCCTATGTTTCATCAGGCCAATATGGAATTCGAATTTGATGAAGACTTCAATGGCACTGACCGCTTTATCATGCTTTATCAAAGCGAAGTCGCGTAAGCGGCGCCAACGGCTCGGGAGGCATTATGAAATTAGAAGTTGGAAGTTATATTCAATCTGAAGCATCGCTCATCCACTGCTTATCTACGGCTAGCTATAACCCAGATAAACAGGCTATTGAGGTTGACGCAAAAATGCTAAGACCCAATATCTTGCCAAAAATTACCAAGCACGGCACAAAAGAGCCTGTTTGGTATGGTAAAACACAAAAAGGATGGGTGGACGTTCGTAACGATGACCCTTCACGCGCACTGTCTATCTGGGAGATTACCGAAGCTAAAACCGATCCTCATGGTTGCGGCTCCACCAGTATGGCGAATTACGGACGTACTGAAATGTGGGCTCGCTACTTCTACAAAGCAAAGCGCGTTAACATAGACGGCAGTGATCACCCGTCAAACGAGGTGTTATCGTTCAGCTCTGCGGGCTCGTTCATTGTAAAAGACCTGACCCGCGTTAGACTGCCTGCTTAATTATCGACGCACACGAATAGCTGGTGCTACGTTATGGCACTGGCTAGGCTCGGCCACATCGACCATTGTGATTGTATTCTATTGATCGTATTTCAGACTGAAAAACACAAATAAAAACAACATTTATGTTGTGCTTTAGTGTGTTTATGTTAGTATAGAGATATATCAAAATGACATGCCAATCACAGGGGAAACAGCATGAAACAAAGTATCTCACAATATCTTGAAGCACTTATCACTGAGAAAGGTCGCGATATCGACGCGGACCTGAATAAACCAGGGCACATCGGCCTGACTTACCGCAACTTGATTGAATTCATCGAAAATGAAGCGGCAGAGCATGATCAAGCCACTATCCGTAAGAATCTTGTGGCGATGGACTTCGCTAACGCTGACGTATTCCACTTCTTAGACCATTTGGTCGACGGCATGATCAAAGCCCAGAACTTAGACGCTTTTGCATAAGCGTCTAACCTGCTTGCAAAACCAGAAGGAACTCACTATGAAAATTATTAAACCATCAGCTATCGCATTAGTTGCCTTAACTATGTCTGCGTGCAGCAGCACGGGCTCATCCCAGTCGGGGATCCCTGAATGGGTGCTGGCACCGCAGGTTGAAAACGGCATCGCATCGACTGAATGCGTTGAGAGCTCAAACAACTTCACTGTAGACCGCAACATGGCCACCTCTCTGGCTCGTGCTTCACTGGTCCAGCAAATCAATCTCAAAGTTCAAGTGATGGACAAAACGTACATCGAGCGCGTTGACGCGTCTGGAGACTCTGTCACGGGTGGTGCATTCTCGTCAGTCTCTCGCCAAATTGCGAACCTATCCATTCAGGGTGCGGAGATGACCAAATCCGACATCGTCAAAATTGGTGAGGTCCCTAACGTTTGCGTACAGGTCGCATTGAATCCCGAGAGAACGCAAATGTTACTGGATGAGATTGTCGCCAAAAGCGGTCGTGAATTAGAGATGGACGACCAAAAGGTCCTGTATCAAGAATTCAAGGCCTATAAGGCGCAGCAAGAGCTCGAACAGGCATTGAAAGGGAGCGCTGAGTAACGCACGGTAAGGTGGCGGTTCACCCCGTCACTTTTTAATAATAAATGCTAACCATAACAACAAAAGTGTTGTTTTCTGCTGTGGTTTTGTTATCATATGTCATATCGAAATGACATATAAATCACAGGGGAAACACTATGTCTAACAAATTCCGAATCGTATTAGCACTGACCATCTCTCCAGAGTTCGACGGTGAAGTTATTAACGCAAGCCAGTTACTGGAATCAATCGAGCGCGAAGGTGATGAAGATGCGCTATCTCATACATTTGCTGTTGATGCGAACATCTACGACGTTGATGTCGACACTAAGGAGCATACGCTGGAGTTATTTGTCGATTCTCTGTTTGCTTTTCCAGAAGACTTGGCACAGCAGGTCATTTGGTCTTGTGAACACGAGTTCGTGACCAAAACAGAGTTCAAACACATCGAATCGTACGCTTAAAGCTGGAGGGGTTAAAACCCCTTCTTTCGTTGAAATAAGTCAATTTATTTTCTCAATATAACAACAAAAGTGTTGTTTTTAAGTTTGCGTTATGGCATTATAACCCTATTGAAATTAATCGCTTTAACAGGGGAAGCACATCATGACACCACAAATTGAAGGTATCAAAGGAAGAGTAATCGAAACACCAAAGGGCGGCTGGGCTGCAAATACATGGTACGTTGCAGAGGTGGCCAGTGGCAAAAATAACGTATTCCATAAAACGTTGGTGTTCTCTGGTGATCAAGGTACCGCTAAATCTGCACGCATCATCAACCCAAGCTACGATAACGTCGTTGATACACTAGCTGACCGTTTTGTCGTTCGCAACATCGAAAAGCTAGGTAAACTAGCTGATTTTAAAGCGTCAAACGATGTTGAAATGAAAGAAAGGGCTTACTATGTCGCTAGCATTAAGCGTGGTGATGATAAGCCAGTGATTGGCCTTGTATTTACTGGTTTCTTAAATGGTGGCAACAACACTCCAGGTGGCTACAGCTTTGTGTATGTGGAAGGTGAGAATTCTGCTGATGAGTACAAAGATTGCGACGTCACATTGCTTCGACTGATCATGACAGAAGCGACATTGGATGATGAAGACGAGGACGAGGACTGGGAAGACTAACACCCAACAACTCCAGCACCTTTCAATAAAGACCATATTCCTGACGTCGGGAATATGGTTTTCTTGCATAAATAACCGATTAAATAACAACAAAAGTGTTGTTTTTGAACCCCTGCTTTGATATAGTTACATTATCAACTTAACGCATAAACAGGGGAAACAATTATGCACCTAAGCCAATTTATCGACAAAGCGAGCGAAGCAGTTATTCAAGTTAACTTAACACTTCAGCAAGCTAAGATGAACATCGCAACCAGCACTGACTTTACAGCAGAGCAAAAGCAAGCCATTTTCGCTCTACTAGAGCCGACTGAACAGTCAATATCCAATGCCTCTCAAAGCTTCATCATAAGCCAAGAGTAATTCAAACAAGCGCCAGTCAAACGGCTGGCTTTTACTGTATCTGATTAAAATCATAAGAGGCATTTATGCAAGAACAACAAAACCCATTACACAACAACGTCAAAGATCTTTGTCTGGCAATGAAAGAGCTGGGCCTACTGGACCTAGAGATCAACTTCGGACGATTTGAAGACGGCACGATTAATTACTTCGGACGTGCAGACAATGGGACAACCTTAGATGTCTGTGTTGGCATCAAATCAATGGATGACTTAGCAGATCTGGACGTATCCCTAGAAGAGACATTGGAGTCGTTCACACACCACAAACACCTTCGCGTTATTGTCGCCAAAAGTGGCGAAGAAGGCATTCTGTACTTTGATAGTTACATTGACAGAGATGCGCTTACTGCCCGAACCAAAGAACTGGCGGCTTATGTAGAAGTCGCGAGCCAGGAGCGAATTGAAAACGTCGACAGAGCTCACTTTTTCACTCCTGTTCACTTTGACCCGAGCAAGGATTTCCGCATTAACGCCATGGTGAAACTAACCGATATCGGCGCCATAGCAACGGTGTCTTGCAGTGACGGCTCCGAGTATGACATTACCATCAACGAACAAACAAGCGCCCTGAATATAACTCGATTCATTAAAGATGTATTCGGCAATGCTGGATACATGGAGAGCCGTGACAAGGCAACAAATATCCTTCTGGCCGTGCTTGAGTACGTAGTGAGCCGCTAATTGCAGCCACTCTGGAGATTGTCATGCAATCATTGAATGAGTTTTTGGAAAGCGCCCAGGGCGGCGAGTTTAACTTCGGCTCAAATGTTCATGGTTTTTACGACGTAAACGACCCTGACGGCGAGATCACAATGATTTCGCATAATGTTGAAGAGTTCACTTACAAATGCCTTGAGGACGTTTACAGGCACTATGTGAAGGAAGAAAGCGTCACTTACCGTTACTCTATGCTTGTTGGTGAGTGGTACGACGACGATACGTTCCACACAGACTGCCCTGACTTTGAAGAGCCAATGAAGCGTCTTTTACCTGTACGTGAGAGCGATGAGAGTGAAGTTTGGAGCGATCCCGTAGAAGTGACATGCAATTATTCCAATCGTATCACCCCCGTCCACTTCAAAGGTGAAATCTTCGACGACGGAAAGAATTAACCCTTTGAACAACAAAAGTGTTGTTTTTGTGCTGATGCTTTGGTATAGTTTCTATATCGAAGCATTTAGCATACACAGGGGAACATTATGCAAATCGACCAAGTTATTGATAACGCCGCGCGCGACTTACCTGAAGGTTTTCAGTTAATATTAGCTATTGAAAATGGTGGCTATGGTGTTGATGTTCGCTGTACAAAACGCTCTCAAGCAATTGACATCCCTGTCGACAGTGACGGGTTAGTTGAATCCGCTGCTGAAGCGATCGTCATGGCCAATGACATGGCAAAAGACTATACGTACAGCCACAATGACGTCCAAGAGACTGCTAAGCAAGTTCACACACGCTTACAGAGTCAGGTTAATGTATCCAGACAAGAAGCCTGTGTTGCATTAAGCATGGATACCGTATCGAATTTGGAATCTGAATTAGGTCGTGCTGCTGAAGAATTTGGCAAATACACCGTAGACGACAAGAACCACTACGTCGTATCTGTTGCCAATATCGACTACATTTTCAAACAAGTTTAGTTACAGCCCTGAGCCGACATATTGTCGGCTTTTTTCATGTTCGCTGCCTAGCGTCGGGGCAACTCATAGGTGATATGTTCGCACGTAAGCTGGATTTCTCTCAGGGTCTGCACAAACAGAACAAGCCCTACCCCCTCTTCGGCGTACTGCTGCACTTGCTCCCAGCCACCAGCATCTAACCATGAGGCATCGTCCAGAAAATACACACTGTCGCTATCTGTAAGCGCGCCAGGTGTACCATCGCCATGTAAACAGCTAACGTATTGCCCGCTTTCCAGATTCGCTTCTAGCGCTTTGGCCAGCATTGTTTTGCCGTATCCCGCTGGCGCGGCAATAATGATAAGGCGAGGGGCTGCTTCCTGTTCCTGTTGGTGGAGAAATTCCGCCACTGCTTTAACTTCATAGCTATAGTCGAAGCGCTGTTCCTGTTCGTTTAGCTGCCAGGCTTTCGCCGTTACGATAGTGCCATCAATGTCAATTGGTCGTTCCATGAACCTGATCTCAATAGTGTGTTTTCACTATGGTATCGGATTTGATTAAAACCGAAATTATTTCACATAAAATACAACAAATATGTTGTTTTATTAAAATACCTGTGGCATTATAACCCTATCGAAATGAGACATACACAGGGGAAACAATATGTCATTTAAAACAGCTAAACAACTACTTGCCGACTTTGTAACTGAAGCTTTCAATGACCACGAAAAAGTTAAGCAAGAACTTATCGAGCAAATCCAAAAAAACCAGCTAACTGGCACCTTTGGTGAAGCTCATGTGCAACACGCACAGCGCACTGAGAGCTTAATCAAAGCACTGGATTTAACACCTGAATTCATTGCTGGTGAAGAGTTTGAAAACCTTACAGACGAGCAAATCCAAGACTGGATTGATGGTTCTTACAAATCAATGAAACGTCGCGAGAATGATTACCTGCGCGGCGGCATCTCAGAACGCGACATGTACCAGCTTTCAGGCGTGGCACAGTATCGTGTCTTCTTAGAGCAGTTTATCAAGTAACGAACGCACTTGTATGGTGGCGGGGAAACCCGCCCCTACTTTCTACTTAAGCTCTGCCTCAGCTGCCATTTGTTCCGCTGAGCCCCAGCGATCGCCCATTGTATTAAGCACATTCACATGCCCTTCAATGACGGCGACAATAACTTTCCCTTCGCGGAATTCGCTGGTTAGTAGGGGTCGCCCGTTGTTCTGCTGGGCGGTAAGGTGGGCATGCTGAACTTTTGTCAGTTGCTCTTCATCGTAATATAATACTGTAACTTCCATGATTTAATTTCCACATCCTTTGTGTTGTTAAGAAGTTTAACAGATTGAATGTTTAATGGTCAATAAACTGCGCAAGAATAAGCGCACCAACTAAATAGACAGGGTAATGCCACCATGCTAGTTATTGTCAATGTATCCCCTGAAGATACTCCTAACCAGGGGGTGAACCAATACGAGGTTCGCGTCAACGACAACGTGCTTGCGACATTTGAACACGAGCGAAAACCTAACGGCGCTGCCCAGTGCCTGCGAGATGCGGCCGACGCCATTGATAAAGCCCACAGCGACCGGGTCGACCGAATAACCGCTAAGATCCTAGAAGCCACCGAAGCTGAGGGATTAAATTTTACCTATTAACAACATAAGTGTTGTTTTAATCTCGTCGCTTTGGTATCATTCCCCTATAGCAACATAGACATGTTACAGGGGAAACATCATGTCAGTACCATATCTGAAATTTACAGGTGACTTCAGTCAACTCAAGTCAATGGGCTTTGAGTTCTGCAAGCTTTTCGCTGGCAACCGCATGCAATGGTCATTCGAGAACGTCAAGCACATGCACTATACGCGCATCTGGAAAGCTGCTAGCCGCATTACACTTGATGATCTCACTAATTACGAAGGTCGCTTCTTTGAGGCGCTTTTCAAACGTCAGAAAGACGATGAACCGCTGGAGTTCCACACACTCGCCGGCACCAACTACCTTCGTTTTGTAAAAAACATACACACTCACGAAGTGAGCCTATGCCCTAACTTTATTGCTGAACGCAGAAAGGCCGATGAAGATTTCATGCAGCGTGCTTCCGAATACCTTGACGGCAAAGGCCCTGAGCCCATACGCTCTGAATGGGAAATTACATCAATTGAAATCGCTGCACTGGCCACGATTGGCGAGTTGCGCAAAAAAGGCTGGGTTGAACTTGCCTACTATGAACAAAAATAAGGGTTCGCACTATGTATTGTGAATGTATTAACTGGGATATCCGTGAACAAATCAAAGCAAATAATGCGTTCATGCTCGGCAACCATCATCCGGATTGCCCTAAGTATTCGACAGAAAAGTTTCCACGCCTGTTCTTTAAGCACGTAGAGACAGGAAAACTGATCCCCGCACCTGAGAAAGTTGCCCATGTCATTGACGTGAAAACGATGACAGATGAAGCTCCTGTCGCTATTGAGTTTCACTGCGTCATGATGACCGACGAAGAGTTTGAGAAAAAACACAGCCGTTTACTTAACCCGCTCTATGAGCCGCAGGTTGGCGATTGGTTTGATCCTCAGGGCTGGACATGGAAAAACATTCGCCCATGGGTGAACTTTGTGGAGCAATGCCCCACCCCTTTCAATGAAGATGACTTCAACAAAGCTAAACACTTTGGTCATATCATTGTACTGGATCCAACAAACAGCGTTCGCCGGTTGGACAGCAAGGAATTCAAGTACATTAAGCGCGAGCTGAAATACTCTGACGTATTCAAATAAGTGAGGCTACATGGACGACACACTTAACCACGGTCAGCACCAGGTACGTTATACAGACGGTAAAATTGACCGAGTCTGTATCGATAGCTATCGAATGGACTTTAAACACTACTCTGATTTCAATGTTGCCCAAGGGCAAGCTGGTGACCTTTGTGTATTCTTGCACAAGCGCTTACTCAAAGCACAAGAGATTGTCGGCAGCAAAGCTGTATTTTCTGGCGTCACTGTCACTGGCAGCGCCGATCAGGGCCATGGGACTTACTTCTGGTTTAATGCAAACTACGGTGTTGCACTGAAACCAGTTGAGCCGCAAAGCGAAACGCTTAAGGTTTACTTGTTCTCGAATACTGATGATCAGTCACTCGAAATTGAGGATCCTATTTTTAAACCATACGCATTTGATAAGGCTGTCACTGACCGCTGGTAATGCTCACTAAATCATGAAAGGGATGTCATGAAGAAAACAACTTTCATCTTAGCGTTGGCGCTCAGCCTGACCGCCTGCGCTTCGATAGCCAAGGATAAGCTACTCGGGATCACACAACTTGTCGACCTTGCTGATGGCGCCGTAATGCTCATTAACCGCAATACGTACGTTCGTGAAGATGGCACCTGCTACCAGGTCGACACTGACACGCGTGCTGTAGATGGCCCGGGGCTTAAAGTCATGGGGAGCACAACCCTTGAACTGGATCATTGCCCCGACTTTGATTCGGGGTATTTACCCGAGTATGACACACCCCCAGAAACCAAGCCGATTGTACGTCGTGCTATTGGGGATTGTGTACAAGAAAAAATCGTCGATACGAAAATCGTAACGTTTGAACATGCCGATTCGAATATACAACAACGTCAACACACTTATGCGTATGCGCCTGTTGACTGTCCTACTAACTGGTAATAAGGAAATATGCCATGAAACACTTTTCAATTTCACTCGCACTCATGATTTCGACCGCTGCTGTCACCGTGTTCGCAAGTACATCATCAAACTCATTCGCAGCTGAACAGCTTACACCTGAACAGATAGGTGAAATCCGACACGCAGCACACATAGAAGCACAAAGGTTAGAGGTGCAGCAAGAGAGCAAGGACAAAGTTCTACATGCTAACATCGTAAAGCATAAATTCGTAACCGCCATTTCGATAGAGACGCATATCGATGAGTTTGAAACAGGCTTAACTATCTATCAGCGTGAGGATGGCTCTTGTTATTCAATCGACACAAAAATTACGGACGTCTCTACCTACGAGAGTGGAATGGGCAAAATTTATGCACCAAGCACCGGCACGGCTCAAAAAGAGATTGATTGCCCTTCACGAGACAAAGTGGAAGGCTAATGCGCATCATCACTGACTCTGATTCTATTAACACTATCAGAGAAAAAGCGCCGGCGATGGTCGAAGATATCGAACGCGAATATGCACAACTGTGCACCTCAGCAAAAGGTAATTTCTTCCAGCGCCTAAGCGCTACCATGAAGTACCCTCACAGCCTGAGATTCTTCGATGAGCGGGAATACCTCTTAAAAGGGGAGCAGCTCGAACGTGCCGTCTTGTTGCGCCAGGTATGGCATGATATCTGGGCGTTAGGCAACATGATGCCAAACATTAAAGGGTTACCAAACAACGTGATCCTCTCGCTCGATCATTACGACACCGAGTGCATTCTTCGCTTATCTCGTTACACAGGCATCGAGATAAACACCTATGTTAGCGACAAGCAATAAGTTGGCATAGATATAGCTATTAACTCCCTTTGAATACGCAAACATTAAAAGGGAGTTGTATTAATGCGTAAACTTTTAAAAGGAGCATCTGTTGCTCTCGTGATGGCTGTCGCAGGTACTGCCAATGCGGAGATGGTATCTACTGACTGGCTTGCCAGTGGAGATGGTTTGGCCACCCTCGATACTCAAACGGGCATTGAATGGATGGATTTAACCCAGACAAAGGGAATGACCGTCAATCAAATCTTAAATGATTCACGCTTTGATGGGTGGCGTCTACCTACGGCATCTGAAGTTGAATCATTGCTTAAAAGCTACCTTCCGGACGTTGATCACCATTACACCTTAACTTACTACCAACTTGGGGCCTGGCCACATTACGAGAATAAGTCTGAGATATCGCAAATCCGTAACATGTTAGACTTTTTTGTAGGTTCCGGCAGTGATTACCAAACTATATACGGGATGTATAGCCCTGAAGAAAACCAAGTTAGGCTCACGGGCGGCACCCTTTACGGCTCTACAAATCAACATGCACGTTTCTACGGCATGGACAATGGCGGTGGCGGCAGCTGGGATTACTACAACAGCGCATACGCGCCTTATCTAGTTAGTGATGGTGGCGTGACGCTAAGTTCAATCAATGACCCAAATCTTAATAAGGAAAACCCGAACGCACCTATCAATGCATCAGCACCGCTAGTCGGTTCTTTTGGCTTGATGTGTTTGCTGACGGCCATGGGAACGCAGCGCCGCAGAAAAGGTCAACTGTAAACTCTCAATACACCTGATTGTAAATTAATCAATCATGTGAAAATAAAGCTGACAAATGTCGGCTTTATTTATTTTAAATTACAACAACAAAAATGTTGTTTTTAAGTTTCGCTGTGGTATTATGAACACATCTAAAGAGATTGTATTCACAGGGGAAACAATGAAAAACGCAATCACATTATCAATTATCGCATCTGTCCTATTCGTATCTGCATGCAGCAGTACACCAACGGACAACAGCCAGCAACGCTTTGAGCAAATCCAACGTGATGCCCAGGAAGCTAACCAAGCGCTTGAGCGCGAGTTTAACTAAGGAGTTATCGCTATGTCTGATGCTATTGTTGCAGGGATCCTTGATTGCCGTACGGGCGAAATCATTGAAACGGTTACCCGTGCTACCGAGAAAACAGCGCTACGACTTAAAGTACGTGACGAGTTAAACAAAGAGCACGGCAAAGATGCGTTCTACGCTTTTGAGCTTGATACTGCTTTGGGTTTCAATCTTTCTTATTTGCGCATGCTTATGAAATCTAATGACCCTGCACTAACTCTTGAAGTAGAGCTATTAAGCGCTCGGTATAAAGTCTATCAAACCACCCAGCAACTAGCCCGACTTGAGAAAGAAGTTACTGCCTGCGAAGACGCATTCGACAAGTGCTGCGAACTATTTGAAAACGGTAGCTTAGAGCTGGAATTCGTACAATGCGGACTTGAAGACGAACTCACTGATCGTCGTGATTCTGTCAGCGGTTGCAAATCAGACTTGGCGATGTACAAAAAACGTGTCACTGAGTTTGAAGCGCGTATTAACCAGCAGAAAGGGGTTCTAGGGATTTTCCCCTCTAAAAAGACATAATCCTCTGTAGACCACACCAATAAATGGCTGCGGAGGTGGTTTACTTTCAGCTTGGAGCCT
>PAVO01000029.1 GCA_002713215.1 Crocinitomicaceae bacterium | reverse complement strand
TCGGTATGAAATTACCCGGAAGATCCGCAAACCCTGGAGAATATCGATATGGCTTCCAAGGACAAGAACAAGACGACGAAGTTAAAGGAACTGGAAACTCGGTTAACTACAAACACAGAATGTATGACCCGAAAATTGCAAGGTTTTTAGCTATTGATCCAATTTACAAAGATTATCCGTATTACAGCCCTTATGCGTTCAGTGGTAATAGGGTTATAGATGCAATTGAATTGGAAGGGTTACAACCCGGAGTACTATTTTCCAATCCCAATAAAGCCTTTGAAGATTTTGCGGTACTTTTTAATGACAATTCCATAAGAGATAACCTCGAATATGGCATAAAGATATATTCTGTTGTTGACAAGAATGGAGTGAAACATTATTCTTACACAATTCCTGTTAAGGGAAGTGGAAGTGGAAGTGGTGTTAATATAGGATCAATAAATTTACCTTCTGGAACCAATTTAGAAGCATGGGGACATACACATGCTGCATCTACTGTAAACGCTAAAAGTTTTGGAAATACTGTGTATGATGATGAATTATTCTCAGGGAAAGAATACAGCCCTCCTATGAAGGCTACTGCTTCGACTCCGGCTGCACCTGCTGTAATGCCAGTTGGTGATAGAGGTGTTTCATGGAGTTTAGGTGTCGATGGATATGTTGTTACTCCAGGAGCTAAGCTGTTAAAATATAGTTTCACAGGGAACAAACTTGTAAGTCCAATACCCTCAACGAAAACTATTCCTAAAGACACAGGACCAGGGACGGGAGTTAAAGGTACTGCAGCGAAAAGCACTTCAACATATGAGATTAAATCTGGTGACACATTGTGGTCGATAGCGAAAAGGTATCAAACATCTGTAAAGGCAATAAAAGCCGAAAATAAGTTGTCTTCCAATGATATTTATGCTGGAGATACTTTAAAGATTACTAATTAATACTTAAATTATGAAAGGATTTTTAGGGATTGTATTAATATTTGTTTTGTTGTGTTGTTTTCTTCAGATATATTCAAATAAGAGATTTTATATAGAGCAAGATGGGATTCCAACGATTGGACTAGTCTCAAATGATTCAATAGCAGAGAAGATTGCAGAAATAATAACTATCCCTTTGTACGGAAAAGATATTACGAGCAAGATGATTTTTGATGCAGAATTAATAAATGATAGTATTTGGGTTGTTACTGGCAAAAGAAAGAATCCGCTATATGCGGGAGGAATCATTGAATTTAAAATAAATAAAAAGAATTGCGAAATTTTAAAAGTTAGCCATTTTAAATAAGCGCCAAACCTTGATACCCTGACTAGCTTGCCACGCACAACCTATGAGGAAGGTTTACTAAATTGTTCCTTATCCGCCTTGTTCAAAGTCGGACAAGCAAGCCCCAACTAGCGTCGATATAATAAAACAGCGACTAGTTCAGATTTGCAATCTGGCCTTCAAATAGAAAAAGAGTATTTTAAGAATGCCTATGGATTTAACGGCTTGCCATCTCTTCGGAATAAAATAATGAATTAGTGGGTTGTGTTCCCCCGATGCAACTTCCTAAAAAATAAACTGAAACTAGCGCCTCTGCTTCGCAACCGCAAAAGCTAGTACGCGAACGCGGTAAAGATACGGCGACACGCAGACCGCGCATTTGCAGCGTGTAAGTTGGGGAAGTTAGCCCCGACCTGGCAGGGGCTTGCAATCCGTGCCCCAACTTCACCAAATAAGTATATCTTGCTCTCAAATTCAAAAAATACTATTATGACTTACAGAACCATATTCTTAGCCTGTTTATTTCTATTTCAACTTACCGTAAAATCTCAGGAGCTAAATTTGGGACACCGACTTCTCGCCGAAACTTTTTCCGGAAAAGGAGTGTTGATTTTCTCAAGCGATAACCTCAGCAGGTATGGAAAAGACAATGACAAAAAATTATACCTGGTAAATGAGGAAGGAAAGGTAGAGTTTGAACATAAAATAGAAGGGGATTTAGGCTTGTATTCATACAACTTTTTCACCACCAGCGAGGGAAAATACCTGGTGCTTCAAGTTTGGGATAAGTCACTCATCATGCTGAAAATAGATGCCGATGGAGTTGTGCAAACCCAAAAGAGTCCGCGATTAAAATTCTATGCGGGATTGTTGGGAATTGAAGGGGATCATGTTTTTGTATACAAAAAACAAGCTAGAGGAAAAAAACTGGAAGTGCAGGGCATTTCTTTGGAAACAGGAGAAATAAATGAGGGTACTTTCTTTACTGCTAATCTTACCGGTCCCGTTTCAGATTACAATTGGATTGCTCCTTTTGAGCTGGAAGGAAACATAGGCAGTAATGGTAAAGCCGATCTAAAACAAATCGAATTTGTGACCGTAAAAGCCTCTCAAAAAACAACGAATTCTTCCATCCTGAAACTCGGAGAGGAAAGCGATAATTTTACGTGTATTTCGCCAATAATTAGTAACAATCAATTTATTCAACCACTGTTTCGTTACAATGCCACGGGTATTCAAAATAATTTTATTTGCGAAAGTTCGAGCTCTAAATCAACAAAAACCGCTGGCTGGATTTGTCAAAATCCAGAGGATGAAGGTTACATAACTATTTCAATTCAAGGAGATAAAAGCTATGCTAATGTTTGCAAAATGGCTAACCCACAGTCCATTTCAATGACTTTGTTTTCGGAAGAAAGAAAGGCAATTCAATCAAAAACACATGTGCTGGGTATTGAATTGAACAAGAATGAAAATTTTTTGGGTGCCTTTTCTAAGGTTGGAGATTTTATCTTTTTACATAGTATGTATCGAACAACAGAATTAATAAATACAGTCTATGTTTTTAATTCGAATTTGGAAAGTTTAGGGCGAATCGATTATAAATTAGGTGAGAACAAAAGTGATGTGATCAGTGGAATGGAATTAACCGATTTAAAGGCTGAGAAAATTTTAGCGGATGGCTTAAATAGCCTGGATTCAAATTCAGTTTTGGTATATCATTCCGTTGCTGGTTTGGGCCTATTCAAAATTGAAAGCAGCAAAGAAGGTTCTAGCGTATCATTGATAAAGTGATGAGAATATCTAAAATAATCAGGTAATACTTCCTAAAAAACAAAAAGAAGCTAGCGCCTCTGCTTCGCAACCGCAAAAGCTAGTACACGAACGCGGTAAGGCTACGGCGACATGCAGACTGTGCGTTTACAACGCGTAGGTCACAGAAGTTATCCGTATTTTTTAAGAAAATCAAGCATTATTGGCTAAATTCATGATTTAAATCCATTATTATTCCGAATCCGGAACAATAATAAATTTAGGTGTTTCAGGCCATTTTAATAAGAATGTTCTTACTTTTAGATTCATAAATCTATCAGACTTATGTTAGAGATTTTATGAAAATTCTAGGTATAGATTTAATATGTAAATGGATATCTCTTTTCTTTATTGCATTACCTCTCCCCATTGTATTATTGATTCCTTTTGTAATCGGAAATTATAGTCTAATATACTCCAATGGATATTTAGTATACTTTTCTTTTTATTCTTTGATAACTTTTTTCTTTTTAAAATGGACATCGTTCACTTATACAATTCATGTTATTAATAATAAGTTGGTAGTAAAGTCATGGATAACCAAGGGTTATTATCTGGATAAAAAAAATGCCGGAAGAATTGATGTAAATCCAATTTCAGTATTGTCAACTTTTTTTAAACTATACAAAATCCAACTAAATGAAAGAACTCTTCTAATTCAATATAACAGACCTATTAGTTTTTTGGATAGATTTTTTCGTAATGGTGAAATATCCAAGGAGATTGAGAATAATTTAGCAAATGCTTTGAATAAGACCAACTATGAAAAGTCTTTCTAAAAAATAAAAAGAAGCTTCCATACAACTTACTCCCTCTCATTTTAGAAAAACACTACGTGTATACACGTAGAAAAATTCCAAAACAAGTGCTGACCTTTACCGACTAAAGCACTTATTATGAAATCAAGAATTAACTCGAGGAGGATTCATGCCTTTTCGCTAACCGAACTATTAATCGTTCTGGCCATCATTGGTATTTTAATTTTAGTGGCATTGCCCAACTTAATGCCCAAAATTGCTGAAGCCAAGGCCCAGGAAGCCAAACTTCAGCTAAAACACATTCATACGCTGGAGAAAACCTACTTCTATGTACACTCTAAGTATTCGAACGACTTTAACGATTTGGGTTTTGAGCATTCGAACTTGGTAACCAACGGTGGACAGGCCAATTACCAGATTGAAGTGGTAGAACACAGCAATACTGGTTACCTGGCCCGAGCTACAGCAGTAGTAGATTTTGACGGAGATGGTCAGTATAATGTTTGGGAAGTCGATCAGGACCTTCAGCTTAAAGAAGTAATAAAAGACTGATCCATGTTGGAGGGATCACTTCTACTCGGTGTGGGAATCCTGTTTTTTATGTTCTATGAAGACCTAAAATACAGGGGCATTCAATGGTGGCTTTTTCCACTGCTGGGAATGTTCTCTATGGGCTACAGTTACCTAAGGTTTCAATCCTTCGATTTCCTGGAATCCATTCCCTGGTCTTTGATTATTAGCGTGTTACTACTCACTTCTGTGGTTGGATTGCATTGGCTAAAAACACGAACTCCAATTAATAAATCCTTGGGAATGGGTGATCTTCTTTTTCTGGTTGCGATCACTCCCCTGTTTAGCACCCTGGAATACCTGATTTTCCTTTCCATATCATTTATTGGAGCCGGAATCTTACACCTGCTGGTTCAATTGATCAAACGAAGCAATACGGTTCCTTTGGCCGGCTACCAAAGCCTGGTTCTTATAGGGTACCTGGTGTTAAACTACTTCCACCCCATTTCGTTGCTAACTGAAATAAACCAATTGGCTCTGATACTATGATTAATGGTATAGACATAATAGAAGAGAACATTCCCAGGGAGACCATTCAATTGATAACGGCTTCCTTTGCACAGGAGTATTCCATTGTTCCCTTTCATTCCAATGACAATTCCGTTAAGTGTTATGGACTTCAAAGCAGTTTCGACTCAATAGACGAAATAGAAATACTAACAGGCCTTACCATTGAAATAGAGCCAATTGAAGAAGCGATAATTAGCAAGCTTTTGGCTAAATATTACCGCCAAAACGAAAAGCAGAAATCGCAGGTCGATTTACGAAACAGCGAAACCTTCCTCGATGACCTCATCGCCGAAGCCAAACACCACGACAGTTCCGATATTCATATCGAAGTCTACGAAAAACATTGTCGCGTCCGTTACCGGATCGATGGACATTTGCTGGAGAAATACGCTATACCCACAGAGCTCTACCCTTCCTTTGTCAACAAAATTAAAATTAAAGCCAACCTCGATATTGCAGAAAAAAGACTGCCTCAGGATGGCCGAATCATTTTTAGCCACGATCAAATCAACATCGATATTCGGGTATCCGTATTGCCCACCCTGTTTGGAGAAAAAATAGTGATGAGACTGCTCAACAACGACGCATCGCACATCCACATCGAACAATTGGGGTTGAGTCAACTGGAGCTGAAGTACTACCTCGATTCGGTTAAAAAACCATCGGGCATTGTGCTCATTAGTGGACCAACAGGGTCAGGAAAAACAACTACCCTCTACGCCACACTAAAAATGCTTAACAAGGAAAAAACAAACATATTAACGGTGGAAGATCCAATTGAATATACCCTGCCCGGAATTAACCAGGTACAGGTAAAAGAATCAATTGGTCTCACCTTCGGCAGTGCTTTGCGTTCCTTCCTCCGGCAAGATCCAGATGTGATCATGCTGGGGGAAATTCGGGACGTAGAAACCGCCAACATGGCCATTCGGGCATCGCTCACGGGCCATTTGGTTTTATCCACTATCCATACCAATTCAGCCTGGGGAACCATTTCCAGGTTGATTGATATGGGCATTCCCCCCTTCTTGTTATCCAGTACCATTAGTGCTAGCATAGCCCAGCGCCTGGTTCGTAAGTTATGTACTTCGTGCAAACAATTGAACCAAATTGCTGCAACAGAGGTCCCAGGAAACTGGACCAGGGAAAGCACTATTGAAGTACAGGAACCCCGGGGCTGCGACCAATGCCATTATACCGGATACAAGGGACGGGTAGCTGTGTACGAAGTAATTCCGATCAACGAAACCGGACGTGAATTGATTAAAGAAAACCGGAGTGTGGTCGATGAATATTTTAAAGAACTCAACATCAAAAGAATTCCCGAAAGGGCTTTTGAATTACTAATAACCGGAGAAACTAGTTTGGAGGAAGTTTATCCCCTTTTATTGAACTAAATGCGACAGATATTCATCATATTATTATTGGTCGGCAGCACTGCTCTTGTAGCGCAAAAAACAGATCGATTCGACGCCATACGAACCCAATTGGATACCTTATCCAAGGTGGAACCAGGTCTTCTCGAAGAAGTTGAAATATCAGTAAGCGATTTATCGCTAAACGAATTTTTAACCGCCATAGCTCAGGCACATAAACTAAACGTGAGTGTTAGCGGCAACATAAACCAACCGGTAACCAACGATTTTTCCGACGCCAAAGTAATTGACGTATTTGTTTATGTCTGCAAGGAATATGATTTGGATATGGAAATTGTTGGAAGCATCATTTCCTTTATGAAATATGAGAAACCGATTGAAATTCCCAAACCTGTTGTTGCCCGTAAATTGAATATCAAGTTTAACCAAGCCAATCAGTTTCTGTCAGTTGACCTTAAAAAAGATTCGCTGCACCGTGTGGTAAAAGAAATAACTGAAGTCTCCGGCATTAACGTCATCCTGTCTCCCGGACTGGATGATATGGTGGTGAGTGCTTACATTCAAAAAAGACCTTTTAAAAACACCCTGGATAAGCTGGCTTTTGCCAATGGCCTGGAGACTAAAAAATCGACCGACAACTTTTTTATTATTTCCAAACCCGAAGAAAACAAAGTAGTCAATAAGAACAATGCAAGGCGAAATAACCAGTCCGGCAAAAATGGGATTACTCCTGATCCACAGGGTTTAAAAATTGAAATTAAGGATGGAATAATAACGGTCGATGCCAACAATGTACCCATAAAGGACATCATTGTAGCGGTTTCTGAGAAGTTGGAGAAAAACTATTTCCTGTTTAATGATCCTACAGGTAACGCCACACTCTATGTCGAAAATGCCAAGTATGAGGAATTTATGACCTATCTACTCAATGGAACAGACTACACCCACAAGTTTGAAAACAACGTGTACCTAATTGGTAAAAGGCAACTGGAGCGATTAAGAACCACCCAACTTTTTCAAATGCAAAACCGAACCATAGAATCGGTCATGGATATTATTCCAGCCGAAATGAAAAAAGGGCTGGAAATTAAAGAATTTGTTGAATTAAACTCTCTGGTACTTACAGGCTCCTACCCTAACGTAGTTGAAGTTCAGGAATTTTTGAAATCCATTGACAAGATTGTTCCAGTGGTATTGATTGATGTACTAATAGTGAATGTCAATAAAAATAAGGGCATAAGCACTGGAATTTCGGCTGGATTTGGAGAGAACCCGAATCCCGGAACAGGAAACGTATTGCCTGAATTAAATGTAAACCTTGATCCTAATAAACTCATGGACATTTTTGGAGGATTCAGCGGAGCCGGATTGCTCAATCTGGGTAAGGTGAATTCAGAATTTTACCTCAGTATACAGGCTTTGGAACAAAACGGATTGCTCAAAACCAAATCCACTCCACGCCTGGCAACCATAAACGGACACGAGGCCAATACCACCATTGGTACTACCGAGTATTACCTGGAAACATCGAACAGCGTGATTGGTACGCAGAACCCACAAAACATTCAAACCCGGACCTATAAATCGGTAAGTGCTGATCTATCCATTACCATAAAACCCATTGTGTCAGGAGACGAGCAGGTAACGCTTGAAATTGAAGTTTCACAATCCGATTTTACGGCCAAAATAGAACCGGGTGCCCCTCCTGGAAATGTAACGCGAAGTTTTAATTCGGTAATCCGGGTAAAAAACGAGGAAATGATTCTGCTGGGTGGGCTAGAAGAAAAAACTACATCAGAGTCTGGCAAAGGACTTCCGCTTATATCCAGAATACCCATTATAAAATGGATTTTCGGAAGACGGGAAAAGTCGAAGTCCAAAACCAAACTTGAAATATTTATAATTCCAACTATTATCTACTAATGCGCTCACCCCTCGCCTTGATAAAATCGATTGTGGCATTGAAGGAAGTAACTTCTCTGGAGGTGCATTTTTCGCCCAAGGGTATACAATTCAAGTGTATGAACTTTGTGAGAAAAGGTGATGAGGTAATTCCCAATGGAGAACTCATTACCGATTCTAACCTGGCTAATATGGATTCCCTGCAATCGGGAAAAACTGACCTTTCTATAACCATAACGGGCAAGGGAGTTCTTCGTAAAATTATATCAAGTGAAAAAGCCGGTATAGCTCTGATTAAGGAAGCTTTTCCCCAAATTAGCGTCGATGACTTTTATTATCAGGCCGATCAAATCCCTCAAGGGTATTTGGTTTCTATTGTTCGAAAAAGCCAACTAAGCGAAATTTTAAACCCCGAATCAAGTCTGATACAACGAATGGTGTCTCTTAACCTGGGTGTGGGTTCCTTTATAAAGTTATTTGAAAAGAATGTTCAGCTTTCCTGCTACAATATTCGATTGGAAAACAGAGAGCTGGTGCAGATTACTGAATCAAAAGAAGAGCCAAGCCAACAGGTAACCGTGGGTTCAGAATCATTGCCGGCAGAATCTGCCCTACTCCAACTGGCTGGGTATTATTCGCTAATGGGGATAGGCCCCTCCCTTTCTTCTGAAGTAGAAACGACTTTAAAAAACACCAGCACAAGCATAGAAAATAATCTATTGAAAAAAGGAGGTGTTGCTGCCATTGTACTCACCCTGTTAATGGTATTGGTCAATTTCGTTTGTTTCTCATCACTGAATAAAACCCTGAATCAGGAATCCATAAAAAAGCTCTCGGTAGAAAAGGAAATGAGGGAATTGCAAGAGAAACAAAATCAGTTTAAAGAGCGGAAAGAACTCTTCGACAAACTAAATTTTAAGGAACAAACCCACCACTCGGAATTGATCGATCAAATTGCCTCCAGAGCGACTTCCGATATTCAGTTTACCTCGGTTGTGGTATATCCGGAAAAGAATTCTAATCAGGCTAAAAAATCCATCGAGTTTGATAAAAACTCAATGCAAATAACAGGGCTGGCCAAGCACAGCGACGGGTTTAAAAAATTTACTCAATACCTCAATGAACTAGACCTCTTGAAGAGTGTAAAAATGACTCAATTCTCACGGAACCAAAAATTAGGCGGATACGATTTTAAACTACTGATTGCACTGAATGAGTAAACGAATCAAATATCCAAAATTACTACTCTATGGCACAGGATTGCTGCTGCTATGGATAGTAATTTACCAGTTTACCTGGTCCAACACCCTGGAATTGAATTCAGAAGTAAACGAAATCCGAACCGAATTGATCCAATTCGAACAAGACAAACTCAATTCGAGCTTCAACGATATTGACTTAACAACGATAAACCGGTCCATGGACTCGCTCGATTTTCAACACGAGGTATTGGCTATTATTACCAAAACACTGGATAAAAAATCAGCTCAAATTCACCAGTTTTCGGAACTCCAAAAGGTTAAAAGTCAGGAATTGGAGGTTCAGATTCAACCCATTGTTCTTCAGGGTGAATTTTTTAGCCTGTTGCGTACATTAAATGAACTCGAACAAGATTACCGGCACCTCAACATTGCTAGTGCCAGCTTATATGTAGAAAAAAACAAAAGAAAAAAGAAGAATGAACTGTTTATGAAAATCTATGTTCAAAAACTGATTTAAAAGCACCGTTATGAAAATTCATTTTCTAATTCCCATTTTATTGGTTTGTATGCTCATAGGAGCATGCGAAAAAGATTTATTTGTTAAAGACATAGCCGACGAAAAGGTTGTATTACTTTCTCCGGGCAATGGTGTTTCGCTTAAAGCTCAAACCATAAATTTTATTTGGGAGGAGGTAGAAGATGCCACGAACTACCGATTTCGGCTAGCTACTCCCAGCTTCGACTCCATCCAGTTGCTTCTTATCGACTCCATGGCAAGCAAAACCACGATCTCATTCAACCTAAATCCCGGAATTTACGAATGGCAAATACGTGGGGAAAATGAAGGTTCTAACACGGGTTATTCCACCTACAAAATATTCATTGATAGCACCAGTGATTTATCCGGGTTTCAACTAGTTTTAAGCACCCCGGGTGATAGTTTTTATACCAATGTATCTAAACCCCAATTTTCATGGGAAGGGCTACCCATTGCCAGCGAATACAACTACAAAATTGTAAAGGGAGTCGATTTTGAAAACGGTGAACTTTTTACTTCTAAAATAAATACCGATAAAACTTCCCTTACACTTACCAAAGCATTGGAAAATGGATTTTATACCTGGGGCATTAACGCCGAAAATGATAATTCCAAAACAAATTATTCCACCCGTTTTATGTACTTCGACGATCAGGTTCCCGGTAAGCCTCAGTTGAAAACACCAACCAATGGTGAATTAAGAAATATAGGTAATACCACTTTTACCTGGACAACTCCTTCCGATAATGGATCTCCTGTTCGGGACAGCCTCATTCTATCTACCGATAGCCTGTTTCGAAGCGGAAATAAATATCATTTGGTAAGTAATGGTTCATACACCGATTCCCTAGCCAGGGGCATTACCTACTACTGGAAAATGTCAACCACGGATCGAGCAGGAAACTGGAGTGGTTACACTACCCCATTTAACTTTACTATTCAATAAACTAAAGTGAAGAAGAAGTACCTAAATATCCTGCTTATCGCTGCCATAATAGCCATCTGGGGCTATATCATACAAGAGGTTTTTGTAACTCCCAGTGAAGAATTTGATAATACAATCGTATCTACAAAATCTACTCCTTCCACTAAAAAAGACTCCAGTTCGCGATACGTGCTTCAGGCTAACTACAAAGATCCTTTTCGAATGAAGAGCAGGTTCTCCTGGTCGCTAAGCCAAACCAGACCACCTGTGACTAACAAAAAGAAACCTCTAAAAACCAAAAGAATTAAGCAACAAAAAAAAATAGTTTGGCCTACCGTCGAATATAAAGGAAGAATCAAAAATCACTCAACGAACAATAACGTTGCTGTACTTAAAGTAAACGGTAAAGGTTATCGCCTATCGGAAAATGAAATGATCGATGAGCTAAAAATCAACTCGGTTTGGAAAGATTCCGTTCTACTTGTATTCGAAGGAGAAAAAAAGGTTTTTACCATTGACTAAATTCTAACTGCTTTCTAATTACAGAAACAATTGAGAAATTGAAATCTTCTATTCACTAAAGAGTTGTTATTATTGAATTGGAATTGCCTTGCGGCTTGAACAATTGAATAACAATGAAATTTACCTATACTGCTTTCCTGTTTTTAATCTGCTTTACCCAGCTTATAGTTGCTTGCAATTCTGATGGCGGCAACGCGGAAATAAAATCCAATGGATCGGAAAGCAGTAAATACCAAACCGTAAAAAAACATTTCGATTCGGGAGTTTTAAAAAGCGAACACGTCTATAATGAAGATAAGCTACTCTATTTTAATGAGTATGATTCAACAGGGCAGTTAGTTGATTTTGATCGCCTAGTGGATATTCGATTTCAGAAAAAGGGCCCGGTACTCGACGCTTTTATAAAATTGCATGGACATCTTCATCCGGGCAGGGACTCCATCCTGTTTCAAATTTCAAATCCCTCGCTGGAGAATAAACCGAGCCACGAAACTCATTTCTACCTCATTTATGGAGATCGCTTTGGTAATTACCAATATTCATGGAATGTTGAAGCCGATAGCATCTATTACCTCAAATATGATATGGCAGAGTTTAACTATGCGGGTTCAAAAATTGACGTAGAAAACGCCTTTATAATCAACTACGAGGAAAAAACCATACGGGTAGATTGCAGAAAGCGTCCCATTATCTGGGAATATTTTTAATTAGGCGTACCATTTTATTAAGTAGCCCGTAGTTTTTTTCAACTCAATTCTATTCTTCACAAAATCCATTACTGATTTTGCAAAATCAAATCAAACATTGGAACTAAAAATTTTCTAACCGTTTATTCCGAATCCATTTAATTCTACATTTGGCCCCACAGAGAACCTGCATCACGTTAAAGAATTAATTGATGGAGGAATGCTTATGTTAAGTCACAACGCACATATCGCTATTGAGAACAGGAAACCTTAAGCACAAGGTGCATTAAGTAAGCTACAACCTGGTCTCCCGATCGGGTTTTTTTATGTCCAATTTTCACGAATTGGCTACCCGATCTTCACCAAGAGAACTTGGTACATTCAAAAATTTAATTCCGAATAGGAAATGCGCAAATAGCGTGTATCTATTGCAAACAAGAAAATTGACTTGCTATGAGCAGATCTAAATTGAAGGGCAAAGACCTTCGAAAAATTAATTACAAAACTGACAAAGTGCGAAGTCTGGCAATTGATATTGCCTCCAAAAACTTCAAGCACTTGTCTAAAGCCGAAAAGCTCGAAACATTTAAGAACGTTCTTTTACATCCTGAAGATTACCTTAATGATAACATCCTATCTCCCATAGTCGAAGAGTTCGCTCCGGTAGTGAAGAAGACAGAAGGTACTATTTACCGCTTAAGCGAAGAAGTAAAGCCCTTTTCAGTTTATGGCAAGAAATTCATTTCGCAAAATACCATTCAGCAAATGGATATGGCCATGAGTTTGCCCATTGCGCAAAAAGGAGCTCTAATGCCTGATGCCCATATGGGCTATGGGCTTCCTATCGGTGGAGTTTTAGCCACCGAAAATGAAGTGATCCCCTATGGAATTGGATTGGATATAGGTTGCCGAATGTCCTTGTCGATTTACGACACCCCATCCAATTTCATAAAAAGGAACCATTACGCCATCAAGACTGCGCTTAAGGAACAAACTCATTTTGGAATTGGAAAGGTTCAAGCATCGCCCGAGCAGCACGAAGTATTGGACCGCCCTGAATTCCAAGAAACCGAATTGCTTCGTCAGCTACATGGTAAAGCTTGTCGGCAAATTGGCACTTCAGGTTCAGGAAACCATTTTGTAGAAGTTGGAGAAGTTTCACTTGAAAATGGGAATGTGTTTGGGTTTGAACAAGGTAATTACCTCGGTGTGTTAGCTCATTCCGGTTCTAGAGGATTTGGAGCCAGTGTTGCCAACTATTATATGCAAGTGGCCATGGATCGTTGTTGGTTACCAAAAAAAGTACAACACCTGGCGTGGTTGGATTTGAATACGGAAGCCGGCATAGAATATTGGATGTCTATGCAGTTGGCCGGTGATTATGCAAAAGCTTGCCATGATGTAATTCATAGAAAAATAGCTAAGGCACTTGATCTTAAGGGTGGCGTTAAGGTGGAGAATCACCACAATTTCGCCTGGAAGGAAGTACAAGAAAACGGCAAAGAATTAATTGTACATCGCAAAGGAGCAACTCCCGCAAAAAAAGGTCAGCTTGGAATCATACCAGCTACCATGATTGACCCGGGCTACATAGTTTCCGGAAGAGGAAATTCAAATTCTATAATGTCAGCGGCACATGGTGCAGGAAGGAAAATGAGTAGAAAGAAAGCCAAAGCTTCTATTACCGGAAGTGAAGTAAAAAAGACATTAAAAAGCCTTGGGGTTACACTTATCGGAGGTGGGGTTGATGAGGCTCCTATGATGTATAAGGATATTGAGCAGGTAATGCTCAACCAGAACGAATTGGTAAATATTGAAGGAAAATTCTTCCCGAAGGTGGTCAGAATGGATAAAAACTAAAATTATGGACAAAGAAATAGTACAAATCACATCAGGGCGGGGCCCAGCAGAGTGTTGCTGGGTTGTCGCTCAAGTGCTTAAGGTTTTTCTTAGAGAAACTAAAAAACAAGGATTAAGTGCTAGGGTGCTTGAAAAGGTAGATGGTGACATCAACAGTACCTTAGTTTCAGCGATTGTTTCCGTGGAAGGCAAAACCGTCGTATTGCATAACTGGTTATCTACCTGGGAAGGTTCCATTTTGTGGATCGGCCACAGTGAATTTCGGAAAATGCACAAGAGAAAAAATTGGTTTATTGGTTTTCATCGGATTAATAAAAATGATCGCTCCGCAATCAAAGAAAAGTTGATTCAATATACGGCAATGCGATCAGGTGGACCGGGGGGACAGCATGTAAACAAGGTAAGTTCCGCAATAAGAGCCGTGTACAAACCACTTGGATTGAGTGTGGTTGTTTCAGAAAGCCGATCCCAAAATCAAAATAAGAAGTTGGCAAGAAGCAGGCTTTTGGAACTCGTTGCGAAGAAAAATAATGAAACGGAACTTGATTCAATAAAATCGAATTGGAACCAACACAATACGCTGGAACGAGGAAACCCAATTCGAACATTTGTTGGAAAGGATTTTAAATCGGAATACAAAAACAAAGCTTCTGGTGGCAGGCGAAAAAAAGAAAAGCAAGCCCTAAGAAAGCAATTAGAATAATAATATCATGTCAAAAAGTTTAGCAGAACAATACTACTTAAAGGCGCTGGATAACTATCCATTTGAGTTGGAAAATGCTATGGAGAGCTTGGAGTATGCGTTGAGCTACGACAGTGCTCATGCAGGCGCTTTGCACACCATGGGTTGCCTATACATGGATGTTTTGAGTGATTACAAAACCGCCCTGAAATATTTGAAATCTGCATTTACTTCGAATCCTAAAAGCCTAAAAATTGGTTTGGACTTGTTGTTTTGCTTAACCAATACCAGGCATTTTGAAGAAGCGCAAAAGCTGGTCACCTACTTGCACTCATTCAACCGGGAAGGTGTGGGTGGCATTTATACAGCGGAAGGATTACTCCATGAATACATGCACGATTACTCCAAGTCAATTGCAAAATATAAATTGGCAAAAAAAGAAAGTTATAATAATTCATATAATAGTTGGTTAGATGGTGAACTAGCTCGTGTGAAAAAGAAATTGAAGAAAAGTAAAACCAAGAAGAAGAAAAAAGAATCGAAAAAACTCTACTCCGAAGTCACCTATTATTTTTCAAGGTAAATTCCATTTTACATAGGCGCTACACCCTGCATCAAATACCCGCAGATCAGGGCACCATAAGTTCCCAGGGCATACCCCAATACGGCTAGTAATACCCCAACAGGAGCTAAACTCGGGTGGAATGCCGCGGCAACAACCGGAGCCGAAGCTGCACCCCCTATATTAGCCTTACTCCCAACTGCCAGGAAGAAGAATGGTGCTCGAATTAGCTTGGCCACAACAAACAACAATCCTACATGGACAATCATCCAGGTTAAGCCAACTAAAAAGATTCCGGGATTTTCAAATACTGCCAGGATGTTCATTTTCATACCAATGGTGGCTACCAATATGTAGATAAAAACACTTCCAATTTTACTGGCTCCTGCCCCCTCATAGTTTCGCGCTTTTGTAAAACTCATTGTAATTCCAAAAGTTGTGGCTAATACGATCAACCAAAAGAATCCTGATCCCAAACTAAAGGTTTCGGCCAGGTATGGTGCATTCACTTTTATCCAGGGTGCAATTATATCAGCACCCAAGTGTGCCAGTCCGGTAAAACCAAGGCCTATTCCCAATATTACCATTATATCAGTAAAACTTGGAATTCGTGCTATTTTTTGGCTGAACTCATGCATGTGATCTTTTAAGGTGTCCACTGCACTGGAATCGGCCTTAAAGAACTTGTCTATTTTAGCTGCCTTACCAACTCCAAGCAATAGGAAGAACATCCATACTTCGGCAACAATAATATCTACCGTAATCA
Organism: Crocinitomicaceae bacterium; assembly: GCA_002713215.1. GTDB lineage: Bacteria > Bacteroidota > Bacteroidia > Flavobacteriales_G > Salibacteraceae > UBA2108. Next base: position 32,835 of record PAVO01000029.1, on the reverse strand, counting down.
TAATGGAATACATACTTCCGCTAATGAGATTGTCTTCTCCCTTAAATATTTCATACATGGCAGCCTGGTTTGCACCACCACCAATCCAGCTTCCGGCTACGGTTGTCATACCTCTCCATACTTCATTGGGTGCAGCACCTCCAACTATATCCGGAGAAATGTAGGAGAATAACAAAATGGCCAATGGACCACCAATAACAACTCCAACAGTTCCGGTGAAAAACATGATAAGTGCTTTTGGCCCCAATTTGAAAACTTCTTTCAAGTTTATACTTAAGGTTAATAAAACCAAACTTGCTGGTAGCATGTACCTCGACGCAACAAAATACAACTGAGATTTCCCAATAAAGGGATTGAGCAATTCGGCACTCACTTCATTGTGCAATACATAGTTTTTAAACGTATTAAAATTGTGCACTTCACTCAGATCAAAACCAGCCGCAGTCATTGCATTCATCGCACCTGCCATATCAATCCATTTGGGCGAAATAATACCCGCCGTACTAAACAGCGACGGAAGAAAATAGCACATTAGTAACGCCGGTATAACTTTGTAAAAGTTACTAAACCCAGGTGTTTCTGCGGTTTTAAAAATTATCAGCAACAAGGCTATGAGAATTCCAAAAACGACAGCGTCATTGGTAATTAGGGGAATATCCGATACTACATCTTCCATTAGATAGCTTTTTGAAAAAGCCACAAATTTAACCGAATCAGCGAAGTGAGCCTGTTCTAAAAATTAGGGTGTATCCCACTTCGTAAATTGCCGATTAAATAATCCATAGAGTAATGGTAAATTTGTGTTTGCTATTATTGTACTTGTATAGGCAACCTTTTAGCAATAATTGAGTCTTAAAATTAGAACATGATAAAAAGCCGTTGGCTGATTATACTATTTATTGTATTCTTTATTTCTGCTTTATATAGAGCGGATGGACATTCCCGTGAATTACCGACCAAAGCTCATTCGGGATACGAGTTCAAATTCATAAAAAACCAGGGACAATTCAAATCCAGTGTTCTCTTTAAATGTGAAATACCCTCTGGTAATTTGTTCCTGGAGCAAAACCGATTGATATATGACTTTTTAGATCTCTCGATTCTAAACCAACACCATGCTTCTGAGACTGAAGAAAAAGAACTTCCAACCTCAATAAAAGGCCATTGCTTCTACGTCAACTTTTTAAACGCTAATTCAAATTGTGTTGTCACGGCTAACAGCAAATTTGAGGAATACTATAATTATTATTTGGGTAACGATCCCAGCAAATGGGCATCCGGTGTTCCACTTTTTAGAACGGTTATTCACAACAACCTCTACCCTTCCATTGATATGCATTCGGGCAGTAAGGATGGCCTGCTTAAATACGAATTTGTAGTTAAAAAGGGGGGAAATCCTAAGAACATTCAACTTCAATATGAAGGGTTAGACAAAATTCAAATAAAAAAAGGGGAACTGCACCTGTATACCAGTTTGGGCCAAATAATAGAAGAACGACCCTTTGTATACCAAATGATTAATGGGGAACAAATAGTCATTAATTGTCAATACGTTTTAAAGGACGGCGTACTTGGATTTGAGTTTCCATCGGGTTATAATCCAGATCATGATTTAATCATTGATCCTACCTTAATATTCTCAACCTACTCTGGTTCCATGGCAAATAACTTTGGTTTTACAGCCACCTATGACTCTGAAGGGTTTCTTTATGCCGGTTCTATTGCCTTTGCTATTTATAGTCCCTACCCTACTACTCCAGGTGCATATCAGACTTCTTATGGTGGGGGGGCATTTGGAATTCCATTCCCAGGAGCGGGTACAACAAGGGGATGTGATATCGCTATTTCAAAATATGATACGTCTGGCACGAAATTTATATACAGCACATACATAGGGGGGGCTGCCGATGAAGCTCCACATTCCCTTGTAGTAAATAGTAGGGACGAATTGTACATCTTTGGAACTACGGGTTCCAGAAATTTCCCCACAGATTCCAACTCTTTTCAGCCCAATATGAAAAACCCTTCTATTTTAAACCGAAGGTTTTTAATTGGAATGGGGGTTGTGTATGATCAGGGGAGCGATCTATTTGCTTTTAAGTTAAGCGCTGATGGCAAACGACGATTAGGTAGTACTTATCTGGGAGGGTCGAAAAACGATGGATTAAATGACACCTCTAACGTTGCCGAGTACAGGCTTAGGTATAATTATGCCGATGAAGTCCGAGGTGAAATTGATATTGATAAGGACGACAATATCTACATAGCAACTTGTACCCGCTCCACTGATTTTCCAATTCGTGGGAATTCGTTTAGCACTACCTTTAATGGAGGAAACCAAGATGGTGTTATCATCAAAATGACAGGTGACCTAGATAGTATTATCTGGAGTTCATACCTAGGTGGGTTGGGCGATGATGCTATCTATTCACTGGCCATAGACAAAGCCAACAATATTTATGTTACAGGCGGAACAACCTCTACAGATACAACAAGCTTTCCGAATGGTTCCAATCCTAATCATTTAACCGCTGATTCAAGCAGAACCAATGGTTTTATAACTCACATTAGGTCTGATGGAAGCTCCGTTATAAACAGTACTTACTATGGTACTAAGGCTTACGATCAAATCTATTTTATTGAATTGGATCGTCAAGGATCAGTATATATATACGGGCAGTCGGAAGATTCTACTGATTTTCATTTCAAAAATGCACTATACGGTAAGTCCAGAGAAGGGGTTTTTATTGCCAAACTAAGTGGAAAACTAGACACTACTTATTGGTCGACACTTATTGGAGCCGGCGGAACTACCTCAGGAAGGTCGAGACCTCAGATATCGCCTACTGCCTTTTTGGTAGATGTTTGTAACTCCATTTATTTTAGTGGATGGGGAGGGCATACCAATCATTTTACCTTAAGAATAGGTATCGTTAGAGTAAATAATAATTTTACTCGCTATCCAATAGGAATGGACACTACAAGTGACGCATTTCGTCCTACAACAGATGGTCATGATTTTTATTTAGGCTCAATATCCAACGACGCATCCAGACTCATGTATGGTTCTTTCTTTGGTGGAGATACTGCCGAGGAACATGTGGACGGTGGCACATCAAGGTTTGATAAGAAAGGTATCATTTACCAATCTGTATGCGCTGGATGCGGTGGATCTTCGGATTTTCCGATAAAACCGTTGAGTGGAGCTGTATCAGCTAAAAATGGAGCTGACACTAATGGTTGTAATAATGCGGTCTTTAAAATGGATTTTAAACCACCCATTGTAATTGCAGAATTTCAGATTCCTAAAAAGATATGTATCAATGATTCCGTTCAGCTAAAAAACTTTAGCAAAGAGTTGAAAAGCCCTCAGTATTATTGGGACTTTGGTAATGGAGATACCAGTACATTAAAATCTCCCAAAGTATTCTACGATAGTGTGGGAACCTACATTATTACATTGGCAATTAGCGATACCGGTTCCTGTAACTCTACCGATACCATAACAAAATCGGTAACTATTGAAATTCCAAAACCTGCACAGACGTTAGTTGGAGATAGTATTTGTATTGGAACCTCTAAAATATTGGGAACTACGCTGGACTCCAATCATACATTCAGTTGGAGTCCCGGACAGTTTTTGGATGATTCAACTAAAATGAACCCAACGGCCACTCCTCTATCCAACACCAATTACAAGCTACTGGTACAAACAGATGTATGTGTTGATACTTTCTTTCAATACATTAAAGTCGATAGTTTAATTCAGGCAAGCTTTACCTATCCGGATTCGATTTGTATTCCCGACAGTATTCAATTAACCAGCCAGGGAGATGTTACCGGTAACACGTCTTATCAATGGACAGTCCAGGGCAGTAATACAGGAAATACAGAACAGTTAAATATTGGAATAAACTCCAAAGGAAGTTACCAGATCATTCTGGTGGTTAATGATCCTCTTTCCTGTAACCTAGCAGATACCTCAGTAGCCAATGTATTGGCGCTGGCCGACTCCAGTTATGTACTTCCTAATGTACTTACCTGTAATAATGATCCACAACCTATTGGAATAAGCCAGGTTACCGGATATACATATCGATGGATTCCGGGATCGGGCTTAAGTGATTCAACAACTTCAAACCCAAGTGCCTCTCCAGGAAAGGATACGGATTACTTGCTCGTTGTGGATCGTGGGGTATGTGCCGATTCGGTTGATCAGAAAGTGCTGTTTGACTCCATTTCAATTGTTGCAAGCAACGACACGGATATTTGTACCAGTACAGGTGCTATCGATTTATGGATTAACTCCATGGGTACGGCCGGTGCCTTTTTATGGTCAAGTAACGACCAGTTTTCAGATACCCTTTCTTCATTCCCACGAGATAGTGTAATATCCGCAAATCCCAGTGCCTTTAGAAATGTATATTATGCCAAAACCATTTCGAGTCGTGGCTGCGAAGTAATAGACTCTTCTATTATTCGATTAAACCAATTTGGAATTAGAGCCGACACCACCCAAAATATTTGCCTGGGCGATACGATTCAAATTTCAGTACAAAGCCTGATTCCTAACGACACCTTAACTACCCTCTGGAAGCCTTACCAGTTTATTATAGGACGAAATGATACCTCTCATATCCTGGTTAATCCACCCACAGACAAAACCTATCGGGTTGATGTGGAAAATCGAATTAAGTGCCTAGTTACGGATTCCGTGCTTGTAAAGGTTTCAAAGCTAGATATAGCGGCAGGTCAAATAGTTTCAAGTAAAGATACCATTCTAAAAAACCAATCCTCTAACCTACAAGCCTTGCCCCAAGGATTCAGTTATACATGGACTCCGGGGTATGGGTTGTCGAGTACCAATACAAGCAGCACCATTGCTTCACCAGATACAACCACAACCTACGATGTAGATATTTACGACTCGGATAATGAAAAATGCAGGGTTAAAAAGTCGATAACCATCGTAGTTGAAGAATTGCATTGTGAAGAACCCTGGTTGTTTATTCCAAATAGTTTTTCGCCCAATCAGGACGGAAAAAATGAGGTCTTCTATTTCAGGGGAAATCACATTAGCGAATTCAACCTAAAGGTATATAACCGCTGGGGAGAACTGGTATTTGAAACAAATGACCCATCTAAAGGTTGGGATGGAATGTACAAAGGAAAAACAGCACAGTCTGATGTGTATGTGTACCAGGTACATGCCACTTGCCTCGATGGACAGGTATTTGAGAAGAAAGGAGATGTAACACTAATTCGTTGAGTAAGAAATTCCTCATAGCATGTATTGTTGTATTGGCATTTGGAAATTTAAATGGCCAGGACATCCACTTTACCCAATTTCTATATTCTCCCCTAACGCTGAACCCCGCCCTAACTGGAAATTTCGAAGGTCGTTATCGATTGGGAATGAACCATCGTCAACAATGGAGAAGCATTTCACAACCCTTCCAAACCACAGGGTTGTGGGCAGACTCCAGGCAGTTCTTAAATGCTAAGAACATTAATCTTGGTCTTAGTTTTTATTATGACAAGGCCGGAACAAGCGACTACAACACCCTCCACTTCTCCGTTCCGGTAAGCTACCGCTTCACCTTATCAGGAGACAGTACACATGCAATAAACGTTGGAATTCAACCTGCATTTAACCATCAAAGCCTGAACACGGATAAGTTGACCAGTGATGCACAATGGAATGGTAGAAGATTTGACAATAACCTGCCCCTTAACGAGAATTTTCAAAATACCAATACCACCACTTTTGATTTGGCACTGGGAGTAACTTACCAAATAAACCTAAAAAAAATGAACTGGACCGCAGGTATGTCAGTCTACAATCTATTTGAGCCCAAGTCTTCCTTCTTATTGGGTGACGATGTACGAATACCGCGCAGATATAACTTCCATTTAGGCGGAAAGATCGATTTAAAGGGCAATTGGTTTGCTACACCTGGATTAGTATACAGCCGACAACGACAGTACAACGAATTGGTTTTTGGGAGCGAACTGAACTACGTTATGAATGATGCACCATACAGTTATAGGGTATTGTTTTTTGGATTGTGGAACCGGGGAAAAGACGCGGGTATACTTAATCTTGGAATGTACTACAACAGCTGGCGAGTTGGTTTAAGCTATGATGTTAATTATTCTCCCCTACATACAGCTTCTAATTACAGAGGAGGCTGGGAAATATCCATAATTTATATCCTAAGAGACCTGCTGCCTAAAAGATTGAACTATAAATATTGTCCAGATTACTTATGATAGCTTAAAATTGTGCAATTAACTAAGTTGCACATAGTAGACCGCAAATATTGGATGATTGGGTATAAAACAAGTTCCGGAATTAAACATTATTCGAAGGGGTTACCGTGCTACCATAGAATTGCATTGGTTCTTTCTATTTTACTGTTGTCTTTTGTAAGTGCAACCTCATGGGCACAATCGCCTCAACAATGGAAAAAACATGGCGATGCTGCCGCCAAAGAAGGAGACTTAAACGGTGCAATTTATTATTACCAAAAGGCGGCTGATTCCGATAGTAGTAACCTGGAATATTGGATGCCATATGCGAATGCCTTAAGAAGAAACCACGATTATTTAAACGCAGCATCTGCATACCAACTCATATTTGAAAACCCTTTTCGTACCAAATATGAGGAGAGTCTATACTGGTGGGCTATGATGCTACAAAACCTTGGCAATTATGAAGAGGCCGCTCACAACTTTAAAAATTATTCGAATTATCACGCCGAAAAAGGGAGCTTTCTTCAATTGAACTCAGATCAGCAATTTAAATCATGTATTTGGGCAATGAAGCATGAAACAGATAGCCTGATTAAAGAAATAAGAAACCTGGGTTCAGACCTTAACAGCAATTACACCGAATTTGGTGGCACTCTGCTCAATGATTCTACGTTGGTATACAGCAGCCTTCAATACGATCGAGAAGACAGTTCATTGGTCTTAACTGAAAAGGATAAGGCCAATCGGGTTATGTTGTATTCTGCCGTATGGCGCGATTCTATATGGGTTGATTTGGGAAACCTGGATAGTTCCATAAATGAACGGGGGGTTCATACAGCAAATGCCTGTTGGTTTGAAGAAAAACAATGGCTTATTTATTCATCATGCAGCGATTACAGCCATTGTAAAATAAAATACAGTGAATGGGATGGCCAAAGTTGGTCGGAGCCTGAAGAACTAGCCGGATCCATAAACCTGGAAGGATTTAATAATACACAACCCTTCTTATGTACCATAAAAGGTAAAACTACCTTGTTCTTTGCCTCTAACCGACCACAAGGAAAGGGACAACTTGATATTTGGTACGCTCAATACAATAAACGATTAAAAGGATTTACTTATCCTCGAAATATGGGAAAGAAAGTAAACTCTCCGGGCAACGAAATTACCCCCTACTTTTTATCAGATAGCAATCGTCTGTTCTTTAGTTCGGATTGGCACTATGGTTATGGTGGTTTTGATGTGTTCTCCAGTGAGGCATATAGCTTAAGAAGTGTAAAGGCTCCAGCTAATGCGGGTCAAGTGATTAATTCTCCTGCCAATGACCTATATTTCAGGAGCTACCCCTCCAACAGTGTTGCTTTCGTTACCAGTAATCGGGAAGGTGGGTTTAAACTGAAGAACCAGACCTGTTGCAACGATATCTACTATTTTGAACATGAGGCCCCCATATTGGCTGACACTGTTGATGAAGTAGATTCCACTCTACTGATACCAAAAATTGAAACCGTAGCTGAGCTCAACAACTATTTACCGGTACTCTACTTTCATAACGACCAGCCCAATCCCAGGTCATTGGCTACTACCACGTCAAAGACCTATCACGAATGCTTTGAGGAGTATTTGGGTTTAAAAAAACGCTATTTAAAGGAGTATACCCGAAACAAAACAGGCAATGATCGAGATTCTTCAATTAAACGCATTGATCATTTTTTTAAGAAAAAGGTGGAAGGAGGAATCGAAGAGTTCGATCTGTTTATGGACTTACTCTACGGTCAGTTGCAAAAGGGTCAATCGGTAGTGATTACCATAAAAGGATATGCTTCACCCCTGGCCGCCAGCGATTATAACATCCATTTAACCAAACGTAGAATTGAGAGCCTGGTTAATTACCTCTATGTATATAAAGAAGGTGAAATTGCCCCCTATATTGATGGAACAGCTAAAAATGGGGCTAAAATTGAATTTGTAAAAATTCCCTTTGGAGATTCAAAGGCGGCACGTACAACCAGTGATGACCTGAAAGACAAAATAAATTCGGTTTATAGTCCGGACGCTATGGAGGAAAGAAGAATTGAAATTCTTCATGTTGATTTAAAAGAATAAGGAAATACCTAATTCTTTCCCGGTTCTACCATTACCATCTCGAGTTCTTCCACCTCAAAATTAATGTCGTCTTCACCAATCTGATCGAATGGGTTCTCCAAATGCTCCTGTAGATTATCCAAGCTGACCAGGATTATACTGTACAATACAGCAATTATATAGGCAATTCCATAAGAATAATCGTTGTAGGTTGATGCACAATATGGTCCGTATAAAATGGGGAAAAAGTAGATGAAGATTTTACTATATGCTCTTAGCGTAACTGGCGTTCGGTAATAAAATACGTTTCGTACAATTCCATAGGCTATAAGCATTTTACTGACATATTGGTGAAGCCTGGAAATTTCACTGCCACCCACTCCGATCTGTTTTACATGGATTAATGATTCTGAGAGGTCAGCAAATCGTTTGTAAATCTCAACTTCGTCTTTTTTTGCCTCTTTGGAATCCTTCATAAACATGGTACTAATGAGATGAAATAATTCCTTAATGTCCTTTTTATAGGTGGCGGACAGATGCGGTTCATGTACATTGGCCCACTCCCGAATCCCAAAGTATAGAGAAATACCATGAGCCTTTAAATCTGCGTAAAACTGCAAGGCATGTTCCCTCCGCTTATATGCACTGTCAATTGAAAAAACTATTGGGAATACAATAGCAATACTAATTAGGTAAAATGGAAATTCTGCTTTTATGTTGTAACGAACACAAGCATACGCCGAAGCCAGAGCCATTAATCCGGCAATAATGGTTTTGAAATTAAATATGGAAAAAAAGCTTTTAAAAATGCGCATGCTTTGATAGTTTGAGCGCACTAAAGTAACATTATCTTAAAAGTGTGCTAATACACTCCAACTAATTACTTCGCCTCCTTCTGCCAAACATATTTGGTTGTTGCTTCCCCGTTCTTAAAATAATAGACACCTCCCCAGGCATGTTCAACCTTCATGTATTCTGTTCCAAGATTGCCTTTAACCACAATGCGTTTAGTGACTGTTTTATTCTTTTCCTTATAGGTTTTCTCGGTCATTCCCTGCGGATACTTGGTCGCCAGCAATGCAACAAAGTTGTCACTTTTCTTATCGAGTTTATCCAATTCCTGAAACTCGTTTTCAGTACTCACTGTTTTGGGTGATGCATTTGCAGCCGCAGCTGGATCCCCCTTTTGAAGCGTTCTAAGTCTCGAATTAACTGCCTGGTCATTTGGATTAATTGCAACTGCCTTTTTAAAGAAGTAGATCGCCGATTCTTTATTTCCAGCCTGATCAGCTTCCATTCCTTTTTTCTTGAATTTTTCGAATTCCTCCTTTTCTGCCTTTGCCTTATTTGCTGCAAGTAATGCCGTTTCTTGCTTAGCCCGTTCGGCTTCCTCCTTTTTCTTTTTCTCGGCTGCCAGCATTGAGTCCACCTTCTTTTTTTCCACCTGGAGCGATTCATTTGTGGGATCAAGTATTAAAGCCTCATTTAAAATTTGATTGGCAGAAACCAGATCTTCATCCTGAATTGCTCTTTTAGACTCCAATAACGCATTTTGTGATTGCTGCCTTCTTATTTCAGCCTCGTTCAGTTTCGATATTTCCGTATTGGATTTGTCCAGTTGATTTTTAGCCAGAGCAGCATTGGGGTTAATAGCCAGGGCCTTTTTATAACTTGCTGCAGCAGCCGTGTAATTGCCTGAGGCATAAGCCGCATTAGCAACTACCATGTGATTATTAAACTCGTTGTTCTTTAGTTCCTGTTCTTTAACCTTTTGTGCAATTGCAGCCAACTGACTTTTGGGGTATGAAGCTGAGGGCTTTAGCAGCTTTGCCTGTTGGTATTTGTCTTTAGCCAAAATCCACTCCCCTTTTCGGAAATATTCATCTCCAGCTAAAACCATGTCCTTGAAATTGGCCTCTTTTTCAAGCACCTTATTCGTTTCAGCTATTTTATCCTGAGCCTTAGTACCTTCTGGCATTAGTTGTTTTGCCTGCTCGTAAAACAATAGAGCTTTCTTATAATTTTCTTGTCTGAACTCGGTATCCCCTTTGCTTAGAGTCTCGTTGTAGCTTTTCTCCAATTGGTTCAATTCTGTTTGCTCATCTTTTTCCTTCACTTCAACCTTTCGCTCCAACTGTTTGATCTCCTTTTCCCGGCTCAGCCCATATTTGTAGTCAATCGTGAAGTCTGCCATTTCCTCGTCGTAATGAATTCGACCAATAGGCTTTTCAAGAATAGTTAAGTCAATTCCTTCATAGGTTTTAAAGAGGCTTAGCTCACCTATTTCCCAATCGTGTGTGATATCCTTTTCATGCTCAGGTGCCTGTTTCAAATCAAGTTCAAGGCATTTGGTTGCCATTCCCTCTCCTTCAAAATAAATGTGGTATATAGCCCCATACTCAAACAGATAGGAAAATTGGCCTGTTTCGGTTGTTGTACTTTTATCAAAAAAAGAGGCGTCTTTATTGATTCTTATTGATGCTAAATTGTAGGGTTTTCCTTTGTGTTTAACATCTACAACCAACTTAATTCCTCCTTCCTGCGCTTGAATTCCAAACGTCAAAAGAAAAAGTAAGCAACTTAAATAAAGTCTATATATAGGAAGTGTGTTCATTTTGAACACATAAAACTACTGAATTGCTTCTTTCTGCCAAACAAAATGGTTTACAGCATTTCCATTTTTAAAATAATACACCCCTCCCCAATTGTGAATTATCTTCTTGTATTCAACGCCTATATCTCCATCAACAATAATTCTTCGAACAATGGTTTTACTACCCTCGGTATAAGTCTCTTCGGTTAATCCCTGGGGGTATTTTTTCGCGAGTTCATTCGACAACCCTTTGTTTTCAGTACTAATCTTGATGTTGGCCAATGAGTAGTTTTTCTTTTCGTTCGTAGCAGCAACCGGCGCTTTCTCAGCAGCCTTCAACCCTTCTATCTTCTTAACCTGATCCCTTGGATAAGCTTCTGTTGTTTTAATTCTGGTAGCATTTTTATACGCAAGAAGAGCGGATTCGTAATCTTTTACATTAAACGCCTCATCACCCTGGCTAATAAGCGCCTGGTACTTTTCTTCTGCATTCAGGTCCTGTTCTAAATAACCTTCAATAATTTTTAGTTGCTTTCTGGGATATTCTTCCAATGACTTCAACTTCAACGCTTCCAAATAAAACTCCTTAGCCAGTTGATAATCTTTCGCTGCAAACTCTATGTCAGCATCCCGAATCAAAATATCGTAATCGTTTTGTAGATCCTGATCTTCAGCGTCTTTATTGGCCAGAACTTTCTCATTTTGCTTATTAACTACAGCCAGAAGTTCTTTCCGCTTTCTAAAATAGGTTCGGTCTAACTGAATGATTTTATTGATTTCATCATATTTATATCGAGCAACGGCAATTTTGTATTCTTCAATGTCCATTCCCTCTGCGTATTTTATCATTCCCATGTTGAATTTGCCCAAATCGTAACCCTCTTTTTTAGCCTCGGCTGGCATGTTGGAAAGGTCAATTTCAACCCTTTTGGTTACGTATTGATCCTTGATAAAAGCTAATACGTAGCGATGATCAAATTTCAAGTTGAAAGAAAAACCTCCTTCTTTATCAGTTGTATCGGCCATAAAAATTTCACCATTCACCAACACGTTGACAATTACACCTTCCAGTAATTTATCGTTGTAGGTTACGTAAGCATCGTTAATCGCCAGATTAAATGGAACCGCATTACTGTCGTAATCACCCCAAATTTTCTTGCTCCACTTCTTACCGTTTTTATCCTTTTTCGGTTTGCCCTTCTTATCATCCTGTGCACCTACACTTAAACACAATAACATGCTCAGCAACATCACACTCAACTGAATTAACGTAATCTTTCTCATTAAAACTTAATTATCTCAGGTTTCTCACCCTTATCATCAAAACGCTTTTTTACCACTTTCTTGTAGGCTTTGTCTACAACAAAAATCTGCATGATTTCATTGTAACTAAACCTTGCTATTGGTTGCTTATACAACGAATAGTCCTTTTTTTCTTCTCTTTTTAGCATGGATAATTTGAACATGCCAAGATCGTACCCAAATTCCTTGTCCTCTTCCAACATGTTCCTTGTATCTATGGCAACCATTTTGGTTACGTATCCATCCTTTTTGAACTTCAATACAAAAACAGAATCAAAATTTAATTTAACACTAAAATATCCGTTGTCTTTGGTTGTGTCTTTACTTGTAATTCCACCCTTCTCATTAATAACTTCAATAACTACACCAGGAGCCGGATTAGCGCTTTCAAGTACCTGTGCCTCCACCAATAAATTCTTTTCTATGGCAGTGTCATCAATGGAACCAAACGACATTGCTTCCTGTGCAAATGTTGGTACCGACAGCAAAAGCGTAGCTAAAACAATTACGAATAAGGGGTTGAAAACAGTTGTTCGTGTCATGTCACCACAAAGATATTGGTTTTCACCTTTTTCGAGGATTAACTTTATAAAAAGCATTAACGAAATTACAATTGCCTTTGGTAGCGATTAATTCAATAGAAACCAATGAATTGGGGGATAATTCCAACCCTGTATTTGTTGAGTATTGTTGAATTGTTTGCAATTTCGATTACCTCACCTAATTTGATGTAGTCTTTTGCATTTCCAACAAACAAATGGCCATTGCCGGGGTTAACTGCCAGGCCATAATAGATATCCCCCTTTGGTTGTTCCAAAACAAGGGCAGGCTCACCCTTTTTAATTAAATCAAGCTTAAAAATCCCGTTATTGATAAAATAGACAGACGTTGCTTCTTTGTTCAATCGAAGCCTGGTAGGAGAATGCTCTATGTCGGCAAATTGATAGATCAATTCGTTTCTCAAGGTTGTGGTTGAGATTTTATAAATGCTTGCTTGTTCCCGATCATTTTTATTATAACCTCCGGTACAAAGTATCCAGAGGTCTCCTAAAGAATCAACCACCAGCGATTCAGGTTCTTTACCAACTACTATTCTTTGCTCCAGGGATTTAGCTTTTAAATCAATGACATCAACTACATTCATGTCACGATTACAGGCAAACAGTTTTCCATTATTGATTACCATTCCCTCGATCCAGCCGGAAACCTGGACGAATGGACTAACCTCATAGGTATCACGGTTAAGGGCTTGTATCGAATTGGAGCCCATGGTGCTAATTAGAATCAAATTTTCATATTCAACCAAATAGCGTGGTGCTCCACTAATTTTAATTTCCTTAACCTGTTTGAAGTTTTTTAAATCAATTACAACAATTTTATTGCTATTATTTACCACAACAAATGCTAGGGAATCAATGATTAACAACGATTGACCTACATCTCCCAGTTTTTTACCGTTTGCAAATTCAAATACCTTGTTCTGTACCTCGCCGTTGTCGAAATCAATTACAGACAGACTTGCATTTCCAAAACCGAAATTACCTTCATTGAGTACCAGGGCACCACTCACCACCTTGGTAACAGGCTGTGGAGGATCTTCGGAATACTGTGGACCAAAATCTTTCTTCTTGCTACAGGAAAACAAAAGCAAAGCAATAACCAGTATGTAGGTAATTCGGCTCATTTAAACATATAGGTCAGCGTAAGTGTATAATAGCGTCCGGGCATTGGCCGATTAGCGATGCTCTGATAAGGTTCATCGTAAAGGTTATTTACTTTACCAGCTACCCTTATATGACTTCTCCATTTTAAGTGGAATGTGTAGTATATGGAGAGGTCTGCCAAAAAATAGCCTGGAAGCCATGCATTGTTCTCAGTATTTATATATCGCATGTCAGTGAATTGGTGATTGTAGTTAATTCCCAGCTCCTTCCATTTGATTGCCGCATTGAGTCGCATCCTATGAACCGGAACATACAATAATTGATGGTGGTTTTCATCTTCGCTAACATTCCAGTTGTACGAAACCTTAGCAGATAACAGTATGTGTTTTACCTTTTTAGAGGCACTCAGATTTGCTTCAAACCCATAGGATTGAACCCGAGAAACATTTGACACTTTCCAAATACCTGAATTATCGGGTGCCCACAAAATCCAATCGTCAATATCACTATAATAAGAAGACAAGGTGTAATTGATCGTTATGCTTTTTAATGGTTTGCCACCAATGAAGTTTAATTCGGAAGAAATACCAGTCTCGGGCTTTAAGTCCGGATTTCCACCTTCTCCCCAGTACAAATCATTCATGGTTGGAATTGCTCCATGATAGGAAACATTTGTTGATATTCTTAACCAATGCTGAATCGCCTGATAGCCCAGATTAGCCGAGGGCATAAAGGGCAAAGACATATTGCTGGTAAAATGAGATTTGAAAAGAACTCCGGCCTTCCACTTCCCTCCTATTCTCCTTTCAAAATCATGAATCATTTGAAATTCGTTCCTATTCTTTGTCGATCCGTATTTGTCGTTGAAGGCTTCAATGTAATCGTAGAGAAAAACAGAATTCAGGTTGACCTTTTTAAAGAGCTGGTATTTGAGCCTTTCCTGAACAAAAAAATTATTCTCGGTACTCTTTGATTTCAATTGAATATTTTCGTTGTTGTAGCCCATATTATTTGCCTTAATTCCAACTTTCAATTCACTCTTAAACCATTTACTATAATTCCTCCATTCTATGAAACCCAGACTAAGTGTATCCTCCTGAAGTTCTTTCACCGAATCTTGTATATTCAGCTTGGGCAAATTTCTCTGACCATTTTGATAAATGTATTTGAGGCTAAGTACATTGTTGTTATTAATCAGCCAACCCACATTGGCAACCATATTTCCTCTTCTATAATCAGCCCCAATCATTTTTTCCTGAGGTACTTCTGATTTCGCCGGGTTTAAATATTCAAAATCATTTTTCGAGCTAATGGCAGAGAATCGGTAATCCATAAAGAATTTACCATTTGAAAAAGCAAATTTTGCCATGGTGTTGTAGGTTGAAAAACTTCCTATAGACTGTGACAAAAACATTTCCGATTTTCTTTCAAATACATCCTTCTGTTGAAGCTTTACGCTTCCTCCCAAACTACCCGATCCATCAATCAGGCTCGAAGCACCATAATGGACATCAATTTGATCGGTAAAGTTGATGTTGAATAAAGACAAGTCGAACACCCCATTCATGGAAGAATTTAGCGAAATACCATTCCAATAAATCTTGGTATGACTACTTCCCATACCTCTAAAAGATAGAGTACTTAATGCTCCAGGGCTATATTCTTTAACAAATATATCGCTGGATTTATTCAGAACCTCGTCCAGCGATGCTCCAATATCCGACTGTAGAATTAAAGTGTCAATTGAAGTTGTTGTATAATTATCGGATGGCTTTACTTCTAAAACACTAACTTCTTTCAGAAATATCGTAGAATCACTAACCTGAGCATTAATAGAATTAAAAAAAAGAAACAACGCTATGACAGCCAGCGCGGTTCTCATAACTTGGCAAATCTTCCTCTATAAACTACTCTCCCATCATTTACTTCAATCAAATAAAGCCCCAGGTTCAGATTCGAAACGTCATACTGCAAATCCCCAATTGAATTGACCTCGAAACGTTCTCCCGCTATGTTATAAACCGTAATGACTGAATTTATTGAAACCTTGGAAATATTGAGTATATCAATAGCCGGATTAGGAAATACGCTCAACTCTGCACTACGTGGTTGAACATAATGATTTGAAAGAAATACTTTTCCGGTATAATTGATTAACCCAACGGCATCCAGGTCGAACCCTCCAGAGTACAAGTTATTTGTAGGCATATCGGTCGGGTAAGGGTCATTAATTCTTCTTCCCTTGCTATCGAACGACGCATAGTTGGTATCGATGCTTCCAATGACGTCAATCATCCGAATGTGTTTTACACTATCCACATTTAAGCCTGCAATGTTTACCATTTCCTGCAAGTCGAAAGGTGTTCCGTATTGCCCACGGTATTTACCTGCAAGGTTGTACAAATTTGATGCTTCCAGAAATCCCCAAGGCCCCACCTGAGTTGCCGTATCCGTCTCGGAGAAAGCAGGAAACCTGAAATAATTTATTCCATCGGAACTTACCTCTACAAATGCCAATTCAAGGTAATTATCACTAAACGAGTTTTCGAAAACACAAAAATCCGGACCTGGGCCGTTATGTACAACTCCGTCGAACGATAGGGTTGCTATTCCACTATCTCCCAGACTAACTACGCCCGGGTCACTTTTTCCAATAGCGTAATCTGCTTTGCCATAATCTACCTTACCAGAAGTTTTATTAGCAATATCAATGTAGCCCCGTTGCACCTTGCATGCAGAAGCCCATGATTTTATTATACTGGAATCCTTATATATAGCTTTTGAGCCAGGGAGTCCCACTGCAGGCGCATAACTATTTTGAGCAACAGTTTCGAAGCTTACAACAAGGAGTAACAGTGTAATTGAAAATCTCATTGTATCAAGATTTTTTGCTGAACTTCTGACATTCCATCATTAAGCCGAAGAATGTAGACTCCTTTGGGAAGATCAGATACTAAAAGAACCTCTGAGTCACTAATGATACCAAATTTAGTTGTTCGGCCGCTTAAATCCGTCAGGGAGTAGTTCACCTTTGCTCCTTGTTCCAGATCGATGTGAATAAAGTCATTTGCCGGATTGGGATACACCGAGAAGCTAATGGCTGAATTCTCTTGTGCAACTGAAAAAGTAAGGTCAAGGATTAAATGTACTTCCGCCGAATCTATCAATCCATATTCGTCTTCAATTTGATAGCGCAAGGTGTCATTTCCAAGAGTTCCATTGGGTTTATAAACTAACTGGTTATCCGTAGAAATATAGGCAGTACCCTTGTTAGGTTGTTTTCTTATCGTCACCTTCAAAGAATCCGTTGCTTCATCAATGTCATTCTTTAATATTTCTATGGTAGCAGAATCAGCCGAAAGAACAATAAACTCATCGTCTTTTGCCTCGGGCTCATCATTAATTAATAGTCTAAATTGAGCGGTGTCAGCAAGGAAGTCCGCATCAGTTATTATGTAATCGCATGTATCCCATCCATAGGCACTGGAGTTTGGAGCCATCTTAATTTTTCCATCGGCTTCAATGGTAGTTGTTCCTTGAGCGAAGGAATTAAGTAATTTCAAGTTAGAAGCTTTCAATGTTCCGTCAGGGTCTTTATCATTGGCAAGAACTGAATAGGCATCATTAACGCCATCAAATGCGGTTAAAAACTGATCATTTGTAGCTACGGGCCTAAATTTACTGCCGCTGTTCTTGTATACCAGGCTATCGAGGCATACATAGGTAGGTGTATTTATTCCCCATTGCCCTTTATCGGTAGATTCAAAATACAACTCAAGCTCATCAATACTGCCAAGGCTGGTTAAATCTACCCAGGTCCAATCTTTAACTATGTAGTCCTTTAAGTTATCTGTAAAACGATAATCTGCCAAATAGAAAACAACCTCACCGGTTTTGTTTCCATGGAGCATTCCAGTAAGAACAACTTTAAAATAATCGGTATCGTTTCCGGAGGTTCCGCCAAACTTTTTACTAAAGGCTCCTCCATCGCGAATAGTTTTATAAGCATAGGTTGAATTGTTTAGTGAAACCCCAACTACTGAATCACCATTCATAGATTCGGTAAAGGTTACATAGGCATTGGAATAGGCCACTGCGTAACTTAAGCTTGAATTTGCACCCATTCCTGAAATGGAAGAATATTGATTGCTCCAGTCGGCTTTTACTGTGTCTGTCTTACTCGAAATGGAAAAGCCGGTCCAACTTCCCCACGTTTTATTATAAGTGTTCCAGAAATGACCGGCTCCACTTATTTTCCCATGATTGAGGTCAGATCCGTTGTAGGCTGAATCTACCACTGAAATCACATTTTCAAAACCACTTACCGTTTGCCCATACGCACAAACAGACCCCAAAAGGGATAATCCACAAATTACATTTTTAAACATTACTAATTAGTTAACACATTTATAATTACAGGTTTTTCCCGAACCCATACTTATCGTTGAAATTGGCAGGTCTTCTGACTTTGTTCACTTTCTTGCCTTCCCCTCGTTTTTTGAGAGTGGCTGTGGTAGAAAGCTTATACTTAAATTAAATTCAAGCTCCGAACTTTACAGCTGCGGGTACAGTTTTCGAATTTCACGAAATTCCCTTTTCATCATCAATTTCGAAACGATTTTGATGACACCAAAATCCAAAAGCGAAATTACATCAAACGAGAAAAGTAGCGTTAATTGAAGTCGTAAATATTATGACAATTATGATTCATTTAATTTGCCTGAATGGAAACCTTTATTAATTTTCGACGTTCAAACCTGTACTAAGAAAATAAATGAACAAGATTCAGAAAATACTTCTAATTGACGATGATCCAATCCAAAACCTTATAAATACTAAGCTTCTTAAGAGATTGGATATCAGCGAAGAAGTACTGGTTGCCATAAATGGAAGGGCTGCTTTCGAAATGTTTTTGGCCAATGAAGAGGAACTCCCGGAACTTATTTTCCTCGACATAAACATGCCAATAATGAATGGTTGGGAGTTTCTGGACTTGCTGGATGGTCGAATTAATTTCAAATTCCCTCGAATATTTATGCTTACTTCTTCTATCTCACCAGATGATATTAAAAAAAGTGAGGACCACCCAATGGTTACAAACTATATTACCAAGCCATTGAGTTTAGCAAAACTCCAGCGAATAAAAGACGAGATAACAGCGAGTTTGGAGTAAGATCCCTCAATCGAATTTTAAATTACCCCTTCCCTTTTCCGAATTAACCATTCCAATCCAATGATTAGAACCAGCAAAGCGAACAACCACTTCTGATGGATTAAATCCTTAATTTCTACTTCTTCATAAGACCGTTGAACCGCCTTCTTTTGCTTTAATTCTGCACTAAACTCATCCCATTTATTGTAGGTATAAAACTTTCCTCCATTCTTTTGAGCGAGTCCTCGCATTAGGTTAAAATCAGCTTGTAGGTTTTTATACTCTGTATCCAACTTTTTAACTGAAAACTCTCCTGACTTAACCATTTCTTTTCCCTGGTGATTAACGCTAGCCTTGTAACTGAATTTGCCAGGTGAAAGTTTACCTACGTTTAAGTAGTATTTGCTTCCTTTCCTAACCATTTCCAGTTCGTATAAATCTCCTTCTTCGTTCCGAACCTGAACGGACACATTGGGTTCATTAATTAATTCATAAGACAGGTTATAAAATTCAGCATTCAATTCAATGGGATCGTTTTCATAAAAACTGGTTTCGCAATAAACCCTAAAGCGTGAGACATCTTTTTTCGACGCCAGGTATTGAACCGTTTTGGTTACCGTTTCGTCAAATAAATCATACGTTCCACTGTGCTCATACTCCGACATTTTCCAATGCCAGATTCCTTCTCCAAAAAAGTAAGATTTTCGAATACCTTCAGCGGAGGAAGTAAACAACCACAGTGGATACTGGGTTATAATGCCGCTAACTGTTTGGAAACTCAACACCTGAGAACCTACTGAATAATTCAATACTCCAAAAGGAACTTTCACAGGAGGGTATTCGGTCTGAACTCCCTTATCATTCGTAATGGTAAACAGATCGAAATTTGCGTTAATACTTCCTTGTACCGAGTTGTTTTTGTCTGATTGTCCCTTCCATTCAATCCCCTTGTCCGAATTGAATAACAACAAATGATCGGTGTGAGATGAAGAAATATACCACTGCGGAGTATTGCAGGATCGAAGTAAACTAAAGGCTTTTTTGGACTTTTGGTCGCCTGTTGGAATTTGGAAAGCAACAATCAGGTTAAAGTTTTCCTCTATGTTTTCCTTGTCCAATTTAAGTAGGTCCTTTGTCCTATACATCTTCACTTCATAGCTTTCCTCATCTTCAATGCTTCTGCGAATAGCTGCAATATCGGGATGTGGGAAGTCATAAGCCATGAGAATTTTTTGCCTTTTATCCTTCACCTTAACATAAAAAACCTGTTCATTATTAATCGTGTTAAGCTCACCCTCCAGGGATAGGATTTTTACGGTGAATTTTTGTAATCCAACTTTTTCAGCATCTGCCAGGTGCTGAAATTCGAGATTTAAACTGTTGGATGTAATTTCAATTTCCTGACTGTAAATCTCTTTGCCATAGCCAACTATTTTAACCATCGACTTTTGACCGATAAACCCATCGATTTGAAGGTTGACGTTAATTGGAAATTTATTCCCTAAAAATGCAATGGAATTACTTCTGACGTTGGTTAGTTTTTGATCACTCATTTGCGAAGAATCTCCCAAGGCAACAGTATACAACCCTCCATCAATGTTCCACTTCTTGTAGTTTGGATTGGTAGCCTTATTAAAAATACCATCGCTTATTAATACTCCGGCACTTACATTATCATAGGCATAATTATCATTTACATAATCCATAAATGAAGACAGATTACTTGCCTTTTCGCTAAAGTCAATTTTATCTCCACTTACTATTTCATCACCTATAAGCAAGGTTTTAACCTCGAACTCAGCTGATAAGTTTGATTTTAATTCTTCTATTTTATTGGCCAGTTCAGATTTGTAGGTGGCGGAGTCCTTACCCAGTAATATACTCTTGGAATTATCGATACCTACAAGAATTATGGGCTTCTCGTAACTTATAGAAGCATACTTAAGAATGGGTTTAAGCAGCAATGCGCTTAGCGCAAACAATACCAAAAACCGAAGTAAGAAAAGTCCAGCCCGCCAGGGTTTGGATAGGTGAACCGAATTATAGAAGTACAGAAAAATGCTTAACCCCAGGCTAAATAATACACATACAATCAAATACCATAATGGGTACGAAAAGTCAAGCATTCAATTCAATAATCTAATTTAGACCAACGTTGACATAAGCAACGTTACTCACCACCAAAATTGATCTAAAAAAGTTTGGGTTGATCTTAAAAAGTGTTAGCTCGGGAGCATTCCCCCATCAACGTTCATGGTTTGCCCTGTAATGTATGCCGAAAGGTCAGATGCTAGGAACAAACACAAATTGGCCACATCTTCTGGCGTACCTCCTCGTTTCAAAGGAATTGAATCCCTCCATTGCTGAACGGTTTCTTCTGGTAAAGCGCCAGTCATTTCTGTTTCAATAAACCCAGGAGCAACAGCATTGCATCTAATGTTTCTAGAGCCAAGTTCCTGAGCTATCGACCGCGTAAATCCTAAAATTCCGGCTTTACTTGCTGCATAATTGCTTTGACCTGCATTGCCCTGAACTCCAACCACCGAACTTAGGTTGACAATGGACCCTGCCCTTTGCTTAAGCATAGTACGTTGTACTGCTTTGGTCATGCTAAATACCGACTTAAGGTTAGTGTTCATTACATCGTCCCACATTTCCTCGGTCATTCGCATTAAAAGATTGTCTTTGGTAATACCAGCATTGTTTATCACAACATCGATTCGACCTCCAAAGTCAGCCAGAACATTTTTTATCAACTCCTCACAAGCGCTAAAATCCGAAGCGTTGGATTTGTACGCTTTGGCATTAACACCCAGTTCTTTCAATTCAGCCTCAAAGGCCTTTGCTTTCTCATCCGACGACATATAAGTAAACGCAACGTCAGAGCCATGCTGAGCAAAAAGTTGAGCAATACCTTTACCAATTCCTCTCGACGCTCCTGTTACAATCGATACTTTTCCTGATAGTAAATCCATTTCGCAAATTTAAGTCTCAGAAATTGAAATGAGACTAAGGAAGTTCAATTAAAATACAACTATTTTAACCCTTCTATTGTATATAAGTTGTTTAGGGTCTGTAGTTACTTCTTCTATGGTATAGCGAGGGCTTGCCTCTCCGAAATATTCTTTCCTAATCTTATTGGTGATACCATTATCCCTTAGGAATTTTTCAACTGAATCCGTTCTTTCTCTTGATAGTGTCAAGTTGTATTCAGTATCTCCAACATGATCGGTATGACCACTCAAATAGATGGTACCTGTTGTATTTCCTTTTAAGTATTCCAACAAGGGCTTCATTTTCTTTTCCTGGCTCCACTCTGTAACGTATTTAGAAGCTGAACCAAAGTAAATTGTTTCTTCATAATTGGCCTTAAGTGGTCCGGATGAGGCAATTGTATCAGACGATTGATATGTAAGCGATATTCTGTCCTTACTAATTCCGGCACTAACCAAAACACCCATTGCCAATTCTGCATTTTTCTTGGCTATATCATGTCCATTCTTTCCGGGAGCACTAGCTTTTATTTCGACCTTCAAATTAGGATTAGCGGCTAACTGCTTTTGGGCATCATTCAATGCAGCTAATGTAGCAGGGGTCAATTTTCCATTTTCATCAACCTCAACATTATCTACAACCAATATTCTCTCTTCGGTTGTATCACCCTGTTCCAACTTCTTAAAGTCCTCTTCATCAATTTCGCGCTGAACTGTAGTTGTTATGGTATAGATATCAAAACCACCGTAACCGCCTTCGCGACTTGAACAATAGTATGCCTTATCTCCTTCGTGATCGATCATGTAGTTCACTTCGTCATATGGCGTATTTACCGGAATACCTAAATTTTCAGGTACCGTCCATCCCGTATCCGTTTTATGGGTTACAAATACGTCCCAACCTCCAATACTGGAATGCCCCTTAGAAGAAAAATAAAGAACGGTATCATTAAGTAAAAAAGGAGAAACCTCATCAAATTCGGTATTGATCTTCGGTCCCAGATGCTGCATCTCTCCCCAGGAACCATCATCCTGTAGCGTTGCTCTATATAAATCCCTCCCTCCATAACTGTCATACCTTTCAGCGTCGATATAAAGCGATTTTAAATCCGGAGAAATGGTTACGCTTGAGATCTGAACACCGGCACGATTGAAATTCTGGCTAAATTTTTCCAACGGCAACCAGGTTCCATCTTTACGATTAAGAACATCAATGTGGTTGTTCGAATAAATGAATAATTCATTTTCATCTTCTGAAATAGACACCGTGGAGTTGTGGTCTGCCGAATTCTGATAAGCCCCATTAAAATAATCGGAGTTGTTCACATTGTTAACCTCTGCCCAAATTCCATTTCGAAAATTGGCCATATAAATATCCTCGTAATATTGACCGTCAGAAAATAGCTCACCACCGGTAGATCCGTTTCTTCTCGAAGTAAATAGTAACACCTCCCGGTTATCAATAATTAATGGACTATGTTCATCGAAACTACTGTTGATTTCTTCTCCCAGGTTTTCCAAAGTAAGGTAATGATTGGAATCAATATCGAACTTTGTAACATCTTTCGATTTCTTCTGAACACTCTCCAGAATATGACTATTCAATTCCAGCAAATCTTTACCATCTTCACATTGTAAAATATAAGCCTCTACTTCGGCCTCCATTTCCGTACCCACTTTTCCTGGAGGTAATCCCTCCGCTATGTATGTACTGTATGCTGCCGTAGCAAATAGGAAGTTATGTTCCAAATGATATAATCGACCCAGGTAATAGAAAAGTTCTGGTTTTTCTTCCCTTTCATCCAACTCCACAATTTTCTCAAAATACTTTTTCGATTTAAGTTTATCACGAGATCCTTCGTAGATACAAATACCCAATTCATAGTTGTATATCGAGTTATTCGAGTCTGCTTTATAGAGTTCACTGTATAGAGGAAAGGCCTCGGTATACTCTGCAGCGTATAAATAATTTCGTGCTTGTCTTAGAATTTTCTTTTGCTGAGATTCAGACAAACTAGTCTGAGAACTAGCTACATAAGTCAGGGCAATAACGAAAAATAAAACAAGCGCAACGAGTTTCTTCATTCTATTTTGGGTACGTATTAGGGCAAAAATAGACAAGTTGATAAGGTAGAGAAATTTTGAAAGAAGTATTTACCACCAGATGAACGTGTATACGTTTACCTGTCGATTTTTTAGATAATTTGCACCTTTTTAATAAATGAAGGGAATTTTATTAGAACCATTCTATGGTGGATCTCATAAAAAATGGGCTGATGAATTACTTTCATTTTCCGGCCATAAAATTGAATTATTCACCCTTCCGGCAAACCATTGGAAGTGGAGAATGCATGGGGCAGCAATTTCCTTTGCTGAACAATTTAAGGGGTTAAACGACAATGTAGATTTTATTCTTGCTACTGATATGTTGGATTTAGCCACATTCAAAGGGCTAATTCCAAAACAATATAAATCCACTCCTACTTTTTTATACATGCACGAAAACCAATTAAACTATCCCTGGAGTGCTGCAGATGAAGATGCTACCAAAGGAAGAGACAATCACTACGCCTTTATAAATTACACTTCCATGCTGGCTGCAGATCAGGTTTGGTTTAATTCTGACTACCACTACAAGGCCTGGTTTAATGCACTTCCTGGCTTCCTAAAAAGGTTCCCTGACCGCAGGAATGTTTCAACCATAGATTCCATAAGAGATAAAAGTTCGGTTCTACCAATTGGAATTGATTTTTCACGAATTAAGTCTTCTAAACGAAGCAAGAATATTCCTCCGGTAATTTTATGGAATCACCGATGGGAATACGATAAAAATTCTGAACTTTTTTTTAAGACTTTATTTAAGATAAAGGAACGCGGAATCAAATTTGAATTGATTGTGCTTGGGGAGCAAAGCGTGAAATCACCTGAAATCTTTGGTTTGGCTAAAGAAAGACTGGTCAGTGAATTGGTTCACTGGGGCTTTGCGGAAAATAATGACAGATACAATAAACTCCTAGCCAAAGCAGACCTGGTTCCGGTTACCAGTAATCAGGATTTTTTTGGGATCTCTGCAGTTGAAGCCATCGCTTCAGGTTGTATACCTTTATTACCAAATCGATTGGCTTTTCCTGAGCATCTTCCTACGGAACTAGCGTCGAAATTGGTTTATAACAACGATAGCGATTTCGAACAAAAACTGATTGACCAAATCCTGAACCCTGTGACTATCGATTCTGATCTACCGGAATTTTTAAACGAAAAATACAACTGGGGTAAAGTGGCAGCACAATTCGATAAAGCAATTAGAAATTGGAACTAATATAACTTATTGAGCCATAAACTTATAGGTAATAATACCTTTCTGCCTGCTCGCAGCTTGCTGGTTTTCATTGAAAGAAGATTTTAGTGCGGCCTGCTTCGCAGCGCTTCTCAGGCACTCATTACCGGTGTTTGATTTTCCATTGTTAACGCTGGCAGAAATTACATCGCCGAAAGTGTTAACCACAATATTAATTACCACAATTCCCCCTTCTTCGCACAGGTAAACAGGGTTGTACAACCCAATAGCTCCAAGAGTTCTGTCCTTAAGGAAATAGGTTATGTTGGTTGATTTATCATGAACATTGCCCAAATCCTCTTTGCCCTTTTTAGTTCCTGACTTTTTTTCTACCTTCTTCTTTTTCTCCTTTGATACAGATAAATTTCCACTTAAACTACCTTCTGAACCGGCCTCTATATGCCCTGTAGTACTGGCTTCCTTGGCCATTTGATTTACCTGGGCTTCAATCTCGCGCTCCAGTCTTTCCTGCTCTCCTTTGCTCAATTCATTGGTTGCCTCATTTACCGCCTGGTTAGTCTGAGCTACTGATTGTTTCTTTTGATCCAGGCCATGCTCCTGATAATCTTTCGGAATCCACTCTTCTTTGGCTTCTTCTATTTCGGGAACCTCCTCCTCGGCAAATGACATTCGGATTCTGTTCAATGTGTTATCCGGATCGAAATCAACACGGATATAGGCAAACCACATAATAAAAACGGTATGTATTACTGCTGTGATCAGTATTGCCCATTGTTTTGTCGAAAAGCCCAGCACAATTGCAAAGGTAGTCTCACAAATTGAAATCGCTTTTTCATTGTGATAATTAACACGAGAAATGGAACCAATAACTGCAGTAATTCACAATTTGACATGAACAAACCCCTTAGCACTTAAATTGTTAGTTCATTATCAAGTCTTACATTTGAAAAGATGATCCAATTAATTAAAGTTACGATTGCCTGGGTATTCTTGTTAGCTCTATGGCTTCCAATGGCTACATCACAAAAGGTGACTAATTCAGGAACGGAATTCTGGTTGGCATTTCCCGAAATGTTCGATCGCAATACAACTAACTCCGATTACTGGTTAAATATTACTTCAAACACTTCTGCTGCTGGAACGGTAACCATTCCAGGGACCAGCTTCTCAGCACCGTTTTCGGTTACCCCAGGAGCAATCGCAAAAGTGAACCTGCCTCGAAATGATGTCTACCTGAACGGATCAGACTCAATCTTCAATCGAGCGATTCATGTTTCATCAAACAATGAAGTGGTTGTATATGCGGTACATCTAAAACGCCCCAGACACGAAGCCACTTTGGTATTACCTAATCGGGCACTTGGTCCGGATTATAGAATTACGACTTACCGATCTGAACAAATTGGTGCGACACTCTATGAATCGGAATTTGTTGTGGTTGCAACCGGTGATACAGCAGTAGTGGAAATTGTACCTACCGGTGATATTGCCGGTGGTCCGTTAAAAGGAGTGCCCTACCAGATTACCCTACTACCTGGAGAAGTATACCAGGCACAGGCACTGGCCGATAGTGTAGATTTAACAGGTACCACAATAAAAAGTGTAAATGGAAAAAACGTAGCCGTCTATGCGGGTAACGTTTGGATTCAGGTAGTTTGCAACGGTGCACGGGACCCCTTGTTGGAAGTAATGTACCCTACCAATACATGGGGTAAGAGTTACTTTGCACTACCTACCCCCTTGGTTCTAAAAGATTACATTAAGGTGTTAGCTGATGAAGACACAACCATCCTCTTTAGGGACGGTGTATTCGTGGATACGTTAAATGCAGGTGAATTCTTTGAAGATACTATTATTACCAACCGACATTATACGGCAAACAAACCCATTTCGGTTGCCGAAGTTCTGGTTAGCGGTGGTGGCCCTGTGGGCTGTAATTCGTACAACCTTACTGACCCTTCCATGGTCATGCTCAACCCAACAGAACAAATGTTTTTGGATTCGATTTCCTTTTTCGCGGTAGATGATCCAAGCGCCCAACTGGATACCAACTTTGTACACGTAGTCACTTTTTCTACCGATACGGCGCTTGTATTTCTTGACTCTGTAAAATTGGGTGGATTTCAGCAATTCACTCAAGATCCAAAATATTCATTCCGATCTATTGGTGTAAAAGCCGGATTCCACAGACTGGAAACCAAGGGATGTGGCTTTTTAGCCTACTCTATGGGTATGGGGAACATTATTTCATACGCCTATGCTACAGGCGTTTCACTGGTTGATCTGGACAACGCTATAACCTTTACCAATGCCATAGATGGAAGCGATACCATTTGCCTGGGAGATACAGTACAATTTAAGAGCGTTTCATTTGCCAATGCCTTTTCTTTTAAGTGGGACTTTGGAGACGGTAATACCGATACCCTGGAAAATCCAACGCATGGTTATGCTACAAATGGCACTTACGTAGTTTCTTTAACAACCAACTATTCATGTGCAACCGTAACCACCAGCGATACAGTAGAAGTACCACCAACACCCATTGTTGATCTTGGACCGGATACTACTTTATGTGAAGGTGATTCATTGACGTTTACTGTCAATACGCACGTATTTAAGGCATTTTGGAGCGATAGTTCCACCAATCAGTTTCTTACAGTAACCAAACCAGGGAATTATTGGGTTGAGGTATCTAATTTCTGCGGTGCAGATACGGATTCGGTGGTGGTTAATATTATAACCGCCGATAGTTTAAATGCTGGTCCAGATTCTACCATCTGTCAATTTACTCCTTATCGCTTGGGTGGAAATCCTACCTCACCTGGAAACCCAACATACTTATGGAGTCCAAATACGGATCTGGATTCTGATACCATTGCGAATCCCATTTATACACCGACCACTAGCGGAGCGACTTCTTATATTCTTGCCATTACCCGAAGCAACGGATGTGTACTTCGGGATACGGTCAATTTTAATGTATTAAGTAGTGCTGCCATAGATGCGGGTGAAAATCAGATCATTTGTGATGATACCACTACAACCATTCGGTTGGGTGGAAATCCTACGGGTGCTCCCTCTTCCAATTTTGTTTGGGGACCTGCCGGCGAGTTGAATAATCCGAACACAGCTAACCCAACAACCAAATCAGGTACTACACGCTGGTATTATTTATTGGTTGAAGATACCAGTGGATGTAAAAATGTGGATTCGGTATTTGTTTCCCGATTTGGATTTGACGTTTCCGGTGCTTCCATCGATTGTGGTGGCGATTCTGCGCAGTTGCAAATTAGCAACGTGCTTGGTGCCAATCCCATTAAGTACTTATGGAAACCAAACTACGCGCTGACTTCTGACACTATTGCTAATCCCATAAGTTTCCCTGATTCTACTACCCTTTATACAGTGGTAGTAAGTGATAGTTTAGGGTGTATTGATTCAACTCAGGTGAGGATTGATGTATCAGACAAGGTAAATGCCGATTTTGACCTGGTTGTAAAAGCAAGCTGTACAGATGCATTGATCACAACACATAACCTATCGACCAATGCCATAGAATATGAATGGTTCTTAAATGGAAATTCCATTAGCACCGATGTGGATACACGGGAACGTGTTGCCTACGCTTCTGACAACCTGATTAAACTTATTGTAAAATCAAAAGATCAATGCGTCGATAGTACCGAAAAACAAGCCTTTATCAATGCAATTTCGGAGTTCAAAACGGATTCCTTACCCAATGTATTTACACCCAATGACGACGGTATAAACGACCTATTGGATTTTAGTTTAGGAAATGACTTAAACCAGTGTTCTCAGGTCTTTGTTTATAACCGATGGGGCGTTCTTATCTTCGAATCTTCACAGGGACATCCAATCTGGGATGGTAGAACCTTTGCCGGCAATAAGGTTGACGATGGAGTTTACTTCTTTACGCTTGAGGTAAATGGAACTGAACATAAAGGGTATGTTCAGGTGGTTCGTTAAAGTAAAATCAAATACTTTTTTTCTTCAATGGACTTAGCAACTCTTCTAATCCATTAATCCTAATCTCATACATGGTTTGTAATTGCATTCCCAGTTTGCCTTTTGGGAAGGCTTTCTCCCTGGCCAGCCATTCCAAATAATAGGTTGGAATATCGCAAATGAGCGTGTCTTTGTATTTGCCATAGGGCATTTTCGAACTTACCAGTGACGTTAGGATTTCAAAGTTCATTACATCGTCCTTTGATTGACTTCCTTAATCTTTTCGTTTAAGGCTCTATAGTCAAGCTCGCCGTTAAATTCATTGAGATGTTCAACTATTCCCAAGGCCTTTTTGATTCGGCTGTCTACGTTCTTCAATTTGTGCACAATGAAGATTAAACTTCGTTGCTTTCCGGGAGTTAAATTATGAAAGTGGACATCTGCTTGTTCATCTTGTTCCAGCATTAAAGCTAGCTCCTCAGGCATTGGCATTCCATACTTGCCGGTTTCCAATTCTACCTTCACTTGAACCAACTCGCCTTCCACCAATTTCAAGGCTTTACGCAATTGAGAATTCATTACCAAAAAGCGTACATCACCTTTACTCTTTACCGAAACATGGCTTATTTCTCTGTTGTTATAAGTTACCTTAACCCGCAGGTTTTTTTCCTTCCCCAATTCCTTAATTAGATTTTTGGGTACGTACACAATGTAATACCAACCCAAACTGGAATCGTGTTTTTCGAGTGGAACAGAAAATTCAATTTTCATTAGTCAAAATTACAAACGAAAAAAAGGAAATGTAAAAAAGTCATCAGTTAGAGAAATAGTGTATGGTGAAATGGTACATATGCCCATCATTAAACTAAGGCGATCTACAGTTAAAATTCTAGTTGATCTACTAACTCAAAGGTTAATGGGTTAACTACCTCCATTGATATTTTTTTACCTGCTACGTGAAAGAGGACGGCCACATTTTGGGTTGAAAAATTGCTCACCATAGATTGCCATGGTGTTTTTTCCTGGGCGTAATAGGGTGCCCCGGCAGAGCCATTGTTAATTTGCCAAATGGATCGCTTTAAATCAATTTTTTCCAGGCTCCAAACAAGGGGATAAATTGGGGTAGCATTGCTAATGAGTGTTTTAGCATAATTGTGTTCATCTCCTGTAAGTAAGGCCCTAACTTTGGTTGATTGATTTACAAGGATTTCAAGCAATTCATCCCTTCTTTCAATAATTCCCTTATCTACAGGTTTTCCAGCAATATAAGGACGAGGTTCGTTGTTTCCAGAATACCACATGTCGTCATCCACGTGTCCTCCGTTGGGAAAAAAAGGCGTATGCAAACTCACAAAAACATGCTGAATCGCTTTATCGGCTTCCAGATCCGAAATTTTGTTTTTTAACCATTTAAACTGTTCGTCCATGATGTAACCGTGTAGGTTTCCTCCGGTAGTTGGATTATTCCACAACATAGGCGCGTACCAATAGTCCGAATTCAATACGATGATTTCCGTATTTCCATAAGAATAAGAATACACCGTTTCACTGTAATCAGGAAAATCCTGCCCCTTCGGATTGGGGTCGTATTTATTCCCATCTTCTGACTTTAATTCGCTCAGCGGATTGCAGAAATGATCGCTAAAAGCCTTTTCAGCAGACTCAATTTTAAACGGGAACTTATCAACTGAAACCCAATCCTTACCACTTTTATACAGGTTTAGTAAGGCTTCATGATTACCCATTCCTACGTATACCGGTTTATAGTGAGAAAAGGGCTCGAGGCTTCTTTTCCAGTTGGCGTACTGTAGGTCCATCTCCTTTCGCTCGGTCTGATAACCGGAAATCATATCACCGGTAAACTGCATAAAAGCTACATCTCTCAATTTATTGTAGGCCATAATCCGGTTCATTATATAGGCATTAGCTCCATACAGGTTACGTTCTCCTCCACCCTGCCCACTTCTGGAGTCGCTGCAATAAGAAAAAGTAAAGGGTTCAGTACTTCCAGGCTCTGGTGCAGTGGTTAGCCTAAACAAACGAGTCTGAAATCCTTCAAATTCGTAATGATAGGTCGTACTGGGCTCCAACCCGGTAACCAACACCTCATGTACCAGGCTTTCTTCCGACGAAATTATTTTGCGATTGATCCAGAGTCCGGTTTTGACGGGTTGGCTTAATACAATCCTGACCACAGCAGAATGAGGCCCTACCCTATGTATTGTTGGTCCTTCAACAATAGTAGGAAGTACTTTGAACGATCGCTCATATTCAAAACCCACGCGACCGTCATAAATTAATTTTCCACTTCTTGAAACGACCCGATATGCTAACAATCCCTTCCTGGACGTTTCCCAATTGATCATATCGTATTTGCCGCTTAGGTTAATTAAATTAATGCCAGCTCTGCCATTTTTAATTATGGTAGAGAGTTTAAAATATACCGGTAGCGGATATTCTTCTTCCCTGATGTTTATAAAACCGTAGTAAAGTTTACCCTGAAAGGTGGTATCCTCAAAATCAAAATCAATTCCTTCCCCTGTTCCTATAGGAGCATTAACCATTTGATTGAGGGAATAACCTCTTCCACGAATAGCTTGCGAATAGGTTGAATCTCCCGACTTAAAATAAGTACCATCGTCGTCGGTGAGTATATTGGAATAAACCAAAGGAACTTCTTGGTTCTGGGCAATTCCCAGTATGGGTAAGAATAAAAGAAGGAAGAATAATCTGTGGTGCATATTACTTTCTGAATTTGATTACAAGAATAACCAATTACGTGGGCATTGACCTTTCATATTCTATAACAGAAAACAAAATAAAGTATTGACTTGAACCGTTAATTTTACCCTTTGCATTATGAATACTATTGCCCTACTCTTAATAATTACTCTTCTCCCTGCTTCTTTCGGCCCAGAACCGGTTCCCCCCAAAGCATGTGATAAGGTTCCGAAACTCAATCAGAAAATCATTGAATTTGTTGACTCCAAAATCAAAAAGAAAGTTGGTAGAGGCGAATGTTGGGATTTGGCATTTGAGGCTTTGAGTTCAACTGACGCTAAATGGGACGGGCAATACAAGTTTGGTAAGGAAGTCTTTTACCGATCGGAATGCATCTTCCCAGGAGATATTATACAATTTGAAAGAGTGAAAATTAAATACGAAAAGGACGGAATTACCTACAATGGTGAAATGGCTCATCACACAGCCATTATCTATGAAGTAAAAGAAATCGGTGTATATACCCTGGCCCATCAAAACACGGCTTTCTCTGGTAGAAAAGTTGGGTTAAGCGAATTGGATGTAAAAAACATTTCCAAAGGAAAATTTAAAATTTATCGTCCGGTAAACTGACGTAAAAACACTATACTCAAACCTTTATAATCATCATAATAATTCGGAGGATACATTAATTATTCTTTCGCTCTAGCCTAGCTCCGCTGAAGCTACGCGAAGGCGAAGCCGCTAGGCAAACGCACAATCTGGCTCAATCAGCTACTAGCTGATTGTCCTCCTTTTGACCGTAG
>PAVO01000028.1 GCA_002713215.1 Crocinitomicaceae bacterium | reverse complement strand
GAAATAAAATCATTCATATTGTTTATGCTTTGATCAAGAAGCAAGATTTATTCGAAAATCGTTTGGCTCTGTCATAGAAATCAGGATGACAAAATCATTAAAAATAAAGCCAGTGCCATTTCACACCATCAACCTTATTGAACTCAATAGCTGGAAATGGAACTTTAAGCATATTGGCCGCACCCAGTAAGGATCGTAAGAATTTGCTTTTGGTTTTTACCTTACTTAAGTCCAAATCGAGGGAAAACAAGTACTGGCGGTAACGTTCCAAATGTGGAAATGGTTGTCCTCGATAATATTTCGGATTATCGAATTCGTAGATCATTCCATTGGCGCTATAACCAAACGAGAGGTTTAGCCAGGCGGGAACTTTTAGTTTGGTTGTTTTTTTAATGTTAGCCGACAACCAGTAGGTATGTCCGTTGTAATCGTTGAAAAAACTCTCTAACGGAGTTTGGCCTAAAACCGGATGGTATTCAGGATATCCACTGGGTGAATACGAAAACTTCATTCTAACAATTTGATCTTCCCACAAGGCTTCCTGTACGGTAAACAACAATGCGCCTGAAGTATTGGCAATCATGTCAGACCAGGAGAACCCCCACCCTTCGTACAGTCCGTCAAAGATTTCTATAGGGGTTTGCATGATAAGCCCGAAGGAACCGCCAATAATGAGTGATGCTTTTTTGCTTACACCTGCCCATCTCAACGAACGAGTCATAACCAAACTTTGGTAGTAGGCGGCATAGGCGTGCCCGGCCTTATCCATTTGCAAATAGCCTTTGGAATCGTCGTAATAATGGAAGGGTACGCGTGCATGATCTTTGTACCAAATGGCTCCTAAAAAAGTAAGACCGGCAATGTATGTACCTCCAGCTACCCCTGCAACCGTGGCTACTCTCTTTTTGTTCAGCGTATCAGGATAAATGCGATCGGATCGGCATAGGCGTTCTGAATCATTAGCACGCTGAGCATCAACCTGAATGTTAAATAAAATGGTTGCTACCAGAAGAAGTAGAATTCGCATTTATCGAATGGTTTTGCCAAACAAAATACGCTTAAAGAAAATTGTTTTGATTTTAAATTAGTAAAAGGGAATCCACTATTTATCAATTGGCATTTGGATCAGTCTCCGGGGGGCCAAGCCTTCCATCCGAATCGTGTATTTCTGTGCAGTAGACCCTAAACGTACAGGTACTTGCGTTTTTATGTTCACAATCTCCGTTAACGCAAATGGTTTTTATACCGTAACTTCCATCTTCATCGGTCCCATATTTTACCAAAGCCACGGTTTTCCCATTCTTCAGGTATTTCACGAAACCACCAGTCTCGCATAATCCGTCAGCACTTCTGGTAATGGGCTCTACATAATAAACCTTTACATCGCTTCCTACTCCATCGGGATTGTTATAATTATCGTCTCCACATACCTCGCAGGTGCTGGCATCGCACGGAAATTCAAAATCGCCCTTTTTACCCCCCAATTTTTTACAGGAAAAAAGTAGAGCGGCAAATGATAGTAATAAAACTAAAGACTTCATATTCTGAGTTTTGATTCCTTCAAATTTATCAATTATTGATTAAAGAGTTTAATAACTTGATTGGCCGAATAAAACTTGCTTCCATCTCTGACAACAACTCGCTTTGCTCCACAGTGTTCCGCAGAATCTACAAAAGTTCGTACTTCTACCATACTCAATCCACCGTTGTAAATTTCCATGGCTTGAATAAAAACATCCAGCGAAGGACTAATTACGCCAAAATATATAGGAATAACTGCGTCTAATGCTTTTTTCATAGTAGCCTCCGCAGAGTGAAAATCAGCGATTAATAAACGTTTGGAAGAAAATGAACGTGAAGCCAACACACTTTTGGTTTTACCACTCTTAAAATCAATGACTTCAATTTTGTTTCGAAAAACCTTGATATGGACAATTCTTGGCTTTATTAATTGCATTTCTATCGAAATGAAAAAGAATCTTTATTCTATTTCGGCGGCAATGACATTACATACTGATAACCTTCGTACAAGGTATCTTTCATCAACTGATCATTGGTGTAGAGCCGTTTTGGGATGAGTACATAATCTCGCATTACGGCCCCATGCGATTTAAAAATGGTCGTGTTGTGATCCTCCATAAACTTCTTTCCTGAAGCCGGCGAAAGTCGAAATCCTATTTTTCCTTCTTTATTTAAGAGCGAAAACATGTATCCATTGGCCGATGTATACGGCACTGTTTTACCCTTTCTTTTAAACTCAGTTTGCATGGCTACAATGCGATCGTATTCTTCCAGTTCTTTTTCCCAGGCTTTCTTATCCATGTCACTAAAATAATGAGGTTACAGTCAATTCACCCATTTTATTCTTCTATCCTTATTCCCTTAACAATTTGAACCAGTTCAGCGTTTTCTTCAACTGGACTGTAATAGTTACTTAAGATTACCCTGAACTCATAACCATTTGAATACGAAACTATTGCAGTAATATAATTAACATTACCGTTCCCGGGATCGTTCTTTCCGTAAAGAATATAAGCCTTAGCACCAAATTGATCTGAAATGGTATCACCAAGTTCCTGGGTAAAGGATTGAATTGATTTCTTAAGTGCGGTTTTGACTATCTCTTGATGTACATCTTGATGTCCTCTAGGCCGAATTAATATGGAAAATTCTTTAAAAGCAGACACTTCCTTTTTATAATTAATTACCAGCGCATTATATTGATCCGATTGATTTTTGGTCCAATACATTGGTTCCTGGTATGAAAAGTTATACTGGTCCAGCTCAATCAACTTAAGTGAAGTACTATAATCCTTTTTTAATGCGCTACATGACATTAGTAAGCCACTTAGAATTCCTATGAAAATCAATCCAACCTTGCTATATACGTCCATGTTTTACATCAATGAGCATAATTATTATTTGTTCCAAACAGCGATGGTTTCCTTCCCAACCTGATATCCTTCTCTATCTGTTAGTTTTAATTCGAATGTTCTTGGTGTTGAGCACATGTTCAGTAAAATAGAATATGTATTTTCAACACCGATTCTCTGCAATACATTTCCATCCGTACTTATAACAACGTGGCCCAAATTAGCGGGATGGATATTAAATTTAGCCGTATCAATTTCATAGCGAATGAGTAAATCGCAATAAATGCTTCTGTCGACTTCCTGAAAACCGACAACCTTAATTGCCTTGTATTGCTCATATTCCCCTTCGTACTTGTGTTCTGGGATTTCATAATCTTCGTATTCGTTTTTAATACATGACAAAAGTGCAAAGCCTAACATTAAAATAAATACCAGTTTTTTCATTTCGAAAACCTCCATACAAGCCCTAACTCATTATCGATTGGGTTTAATTGTAATTGTAACCTACTTAGTAGCACATCTTCTTTATATTCAATTTTTTTAAACTTAGACACCGTCCAAACGGCGACAGCCGTTAGTC
This sequence comes from Crocinitomicaceae bacterium, assembly GCA_002713215.1. Lineage (GTDB taxonomy): Bacteria > Bacteroidota > Bacteroidia > Flavobacteriales_G > Salibacteraceae > UBA2108. The sequence continues at coordinate 62,468 of PAVO01000028.1, read as the reverse complement.
CAGCAGAAACTCCAATTTTTATCATGGAGTTTGTAACAAACTTATTGTAGTTATCTACTGCGACATCATAGGCATTAAGCGATTCATTTAATTCAGCCTTGGTAATTCTAATGTTGTCTTTTGAAATGGAATTTTCATATTTTACCCTATCAACCTCTACCTGAACTTTGGCTTCGTGAACCTTGTTTTCTTCAGCCGTTTTTTTAGAATAAAAAGCTGCCGTAAAACCAACGGTTGCCAATGATGGAATAGCAATTAAGCTAACCTTTGCTATGGTCTGCAGGCGCTTTTCTTTTTTATATGCAATATATTCTTCAGTAAATGAAAGTGACTTCGTAATTTGAATTGTGTCCCCTGCATTTATTACAACCTCTTTTTCAAATAGATTGTAAGTGGGCGCCCATGCTTGAATGACATGCGTTCCAGGCTTAAGGTCCAGATAAATAAAACCTGCGCGACCTCTTTTGGAATAAGGTTTACCATCAACTTTTACAATCGCATCATAGGGGAAAACACGTAGCATTAAATGACCCTGTTGTTCCTGAGAAAAAAGTGAGAAAGCAACTAACAGAGTCACCAACACAAGAAAAACTCTGGTTAAAAAAATTGGCCTTATCATTGGGGTAACAATAATATAAAATTTAATGATATTTGAGCTTAAATGAATCTTTAAAACATTCACTTACAGAGTTCAACTGAAACATCGAGTGCCCAGAATTTTGAGTTACTCGGGAACAATCATCACGATATTTCCTTTCTTCTTTCCACTTTCAATGTAGTGGTGTGCTTCCACCAACTGGTCCATTGTATATCGCCTATCAATAATCGTTTTCAATTTTCCCGACTCAACCAAATCTCTCAAATGAATCAGGTCTTCTTTACCGGGGCTCGCCAATCCGGTCATGATTTTTTTGTTACCAACCCATCTTGGCCATACAGTCCAAAACAAGTAAGAAAGAGACGGTATTGCAGAAACATATCGCCCACCGGAATTTAATGCTTTCAGGCATTGCCATTTAGAAATGGTTCCCACCACATCAAAAATCGCATCGTATTTAATCCCTCGAGAAAAAACTTCTTCACCTTGGTAATCTATTGTTTCATCTGCTCCGGTTTCATGCAACATTTGCGACTTATCTACACTATCAACTACTGTAACCCGGGCTCCTATATTCTTCGCAATTTGAACAGCATAGGTTCCTATACCCCCACCTGCTCCGTTGATAAGGATCTTTTCACCCCTTTTAAGTTTCAGTTTTCGAATAAAATGAAGTGAATCAAGCCCAAGGCCAATGGGAGAGGCCTCGTCGTAAGGCAATTGAGAGGGTTTAGCAATAAAAGCTTCTGTAGTGTTTAATGTAACATATTCTGCGTAACCTCCGAAGCTTGAACCTGAAATTCCAAATACCGAATCACCTACCTTAAATTCAGATACCTCCTCGCCTACTTCAACTACATCACCCGACAAGTATCCCCCCAATACTTTAATTCTTGGGCTAAAAATTCCAAAAAATAAGCGAACAATAAACCAAACCAGGGTCGGAATCTTTGGACTTCTCAATTCAGTATCTCCGGCAGTAATGGCACAGGCTCTAATCTTTATTCGAATTTTGTTGGCCTTAGGGGTTACAGACTCTAATTCGCCCAAGGTAAGAACCTCCGGTGGGCCGTATTTGTGATAAGTAACTGCTTTCATTATCCAGCCCGGTACTCACTAATCTCAAATAAATGTCCATCGGGATCATAAAAGAAACATCGGGTTTCTGCCCCATTGGTTACGGGTGGTGTGATAAACTCTGCTCCTCTTTCATTTAAAATCTCATAAGACTTTTGACAGTCATCGACCCGAATAGTAAAGGAACGACTAACCATTTCCCGGTTTTGAGGAGGTAAAAACTCTATGTTGGGTTTGTCTTCAGTTGGTCCACCAGAAGAAACCAATAGCATCCAGTGCCCAAGAAATTTAATAACAACCGAATCGTCTCCATACTCACGAAAAAGATCCGCTCCAAGTGTTTCAATGTAGAAAGACTTTGATGCCTTTAAGTCAGAAACAACCAAAATTGTTGTCAATTCAGAATTGACAAATGGATTACTCTCCTTTAAACTCATATTCTTTGCATTAGATGGATTTGCAAAAGCTAAGGTAGACAATGCTGCGAATTAGAATCAACCCTCCCAGGCCTTCTTGTCCGGAGCAACCCATTGGTGCCTTGCCTTAACGGAGAACAAAACCTCTTCGCTGTAATAAGTTAACGGATAGTTACTTTTTCCAGTTGCGGAATTAATAAACTTATTACAGGCGTCAGCCACAGATAAACTAGAATGTTGATTTAAAAACCTTTGGACAATCATGAGCCACAACCGGGTTATGGTTTCATGGTATCCTTCAACATCTGTATTCGGCGTGCCTACAGACTCATTGTGTCGTGTAATAAAATCCCTAACCAGGTTCAGAGCAGCCTCCTCATTGTACTTTTTGGAATACCAAACGGCAACTACCAAATGGGCCTCATGCGTCCATTCTACCTTGGAAAATTCTTGTTTTTCGAATCGTATGATCAACAACTCAATTTCCTGTAGAGTATAATTCTTTATTTCAATATTCACCGTAAATCGAATTGGGGGCTAAAATAGCATTTGAAGACTACAACCAACCCTCTCGTTGTTCAATAACCATAAATTGAGGGGTTACCCCCATTGACTGTAGTACAAATTCCTTTTAGTTTAGCACAAAATAACTTGATTTTCAAACTACTACAGTACTGCTTTATGAATCATAAAAAAATATTTTCCATACAAGGAATCACCTGTTTACTGATTTTATCCATTGGTCTGTTGAGCCAATCCTGTTCAAATCAAGAAAAGCGCGTTGAAAATAATTCGGATACTGTAACAACACCCACCAAACCCAATATTGTATTTATCCTTATTGATGATTTGGGAATGATTTCCACTCCACTCTATTCTAAAAATAAAGATAGCAAGGTGGGCTACGTTTTTTCAAATCCGAAGGATCCAAAACCAGGAAGCTATACAACACCAAACATGGACTTGGTTGCTTCTCAGGGTGTTCGTTTTAACAACATGTATGCAACACCTCTTTGTGCTACTTCCAGAGCCGAACTTATGACCGGCCGCTACACCTTTAGAAACAATATGATTTATCCTGCCTATCCTTATCCAACCAAGTTTCCTGCGACGGATACAAGTGTTGGTTTTTTAGACACCAACGCAAACCTGTGCTATCCAAAAGTCCTGAAACAGCAAGGTTATAAGACAGCTTTTGGAGGCAAGTGGAATATGCGCTATGGCAGACCTAATACGGTATTGGATACAATGATATCAAGGGTGGATCACAACGTAAAGCAGCAAAGGGAACACCTGCAACACTGTGGGTTTGATCTCACTTTTGGTCCTGACAGCACAGCATTGCTTGGGGCGATGGTAGATTATTATCCGCCGCAAATGAATGGCAAATACTTTCCTTACCAACTCAACGAATGGATGGTGAATTACATTAAAAATGCTAAATCGAACGAACCCTTCTACCTGCATTATTGCCTGGGCCTCATTCATGACTCTTATTCACCGAACTACGGAAATGGCAAAATTGTTCCGTTGCCTCCAGGACAAGATACTAATATGAGTAAGGCCGAAAATTGGGCTACACGAATGAATATTGTTGACACGCTTATTGGTAATGTGCTTCAAGCGTTAAGTGATTCGGGATTAGATACCAACACCATTGTAATTATTGCGGGCGATAATGGAACGGAAAACAATTACTATACCCTTTATGAAGATAGAATTTTGCAGGGAGGCAAAGGTACCTTAGATTATTATGGAAGCCGGGTGCCATTTATCGTAAAATGGCCGAATCACATAGACTCAAACATTGAGTATAACGAGCTTGCCGATTTTAGTGATGTTTTCACAACCATGGTAGAATTGTCAGACGGACAAAAAATGGTAGATAAATGGATCAATGCACATGATTCCAATTATGTTCTCGACGGATTCTCCTTCTTACAAAACATAACGAATGGAACGGATAGCCTGAATAACCCCATACGAGACTATGTTTATTCTCAATTCTGCAACAGCGCATTTGTTGCCAACAAAAGTTTCCAGGTTACTTATCAAAAAGGAGATACACCTTGGTTAACATCTATTGTAAACGGACCTGGAAATGGAATTGTTATTCCAAAGGTTCCCGAAGGGCCATCGGGCAAATATCCAAGTCCGATTGACTCAGCAGCGTTTAGCAATCTAAATGGCATCTACAATCAACTTGGAGCAAATCTGAAGAATAGAAACTGGGGCAATACTTATTGTCCTGCAAAATATTAAACACCACGATTAAGTAACTCAATTATTGTCAGGTTTCTTCTACTTGGCTTTCTTGCCCTGTTTTATTTCTGGTGTATACCATTCGTTGTAGGTGTTATCACCTTCCACTGAATCCAGAATGTTGAACTTAATGGTAAACCCGGCAAGTAGAGTCAGCAATATTAGTATCAGCATAGAAAACACCAACCTGGGATTTTTAATTCCAGGTTTATCCGAAACCAGTGTATCCATCGTTGGTTTTTGGAGACCGAGGACATCGGTTTCACTAAAAACTAAGTTGGCTGGTTGCAGTTGACCTTCAGGTACCGTCCCATTCCTGACCTTTCTTCTTTGCCTTATCATATAATAGATTATCAATACCAACAGGATAAAACCAAACAAAACCATAAAGGGATTGTATTGAACTCCATAGGGAAATAAGGACGTAGCAATTGACATCATTGTTAACAGAATACTTTTCTAACCAAAATACACTTGTCTAAAAATACTCATTTTATTTCCAATTGAATCAACAATTAAAGTGTCGCTTACTCCGTTGGCTTTTATTAAATTGGTAAAGGAGAACTTCTACCCCATTCATTTTTTTTAATTTCGGTAGCTTAACTTTTAACTGGTACATCACCGGCAACCATTATTAATTTTTATCACTATGAGGCATTTCATTTCCATTCTTGTTCTTTCTTTTCTAATAATTGGTTGTGGCCAAAAAGATGTATCCAAAATAGTGGTTGACCCGGGGTTTAGCTCCTATGTAAATGCATTCAGTTCAGGGGTTATTTCTAACCAATCGACCATTAAAGTTGTGTTGCTCGAGCCCAATGCTAATGCCAATCCCGGAAACCCAATTACCGATGAATTATTTCAATTTAGCCCCGAGATTGAAGGACAAGCCTACTGGGTAGATGCACAAACGATAGAATTCCGGCCATTTAATAATCTGCCATCGGGCGAAAGCTTTGTGGTCAATTTTGAATTGGGTAAACTCATTGAAGTTCCTTCCAAATTTAAAATGCTGGAATTTGGGTTCATAGTAATCAATCAAAGCCTGTTTGTCTCATTCGAGGGACTAAGCACAACAGATATTGATAAGCCTGAAGTGCAAGAACTATTTGGAACGCTCCGCACAAGTGATGTGGCTGATCCCAGCAAAATTGAGTCATGCCTAAAGGCCTCACAGGACGCAAAAGACCTGGACATAAAATGGGAGCATACCAAGGGAAGTAAAACACATAAGTTCACCGTGGTTGGAGTGACCCGAGGTGAGGAAGAAAGTTTCGTAAACCTGGTTTGGAACGGAGAGAACATTGGGTCTGAATCAGAAGATCAAAAGGAAATTCGTATCCCTCCGTTGGGAGAATTTACCTTGGTTCAAATTAATACGGTTCGCAAGCCAGGGCTGTATTTTTCAATTCAATTTTCCGACCCGGTAGATCCAAAACAAGATCTGACCGGGCTTGTTCATCTAAAGTCGGGCAAAAAGCTAAGGTTAGAGGTAAACAAAAATGAGATAAAAGCCTACCCCATTCAAAACCTCAGCAGCGTAGAAATTATTCAGGTAGAAAATACCATTCGAAATACCAGTGGCAATCAGCTGCAAAGTAGTTATGACCGACAGGTACAATTCAATTTGGAGCGACCTGCTGTGGAATTATTAGGTAAAGGGGTTATCATGCCTACTGACGGGCAACTTCGATTTCCTTTTAAAGCCATTAACCTAAAAGCGGTTAACGTTCGAATTCTACGGATTTATGAAAATAACGTCAATCAGTTTTTTCAGGAAAACAACTACAATGGGTCAAGAGAACTAACCCGTGTTGGAAGAATTGTTTATGACGACGTAATAGACCTGGTTTCGGATGAAGCCCTGGACTACGGTGTATGGAATAATTTTTCGCTGGATATTAATTCTTTGATGGAGCCAGAAGCCGGAGCCATTTACCGGGTAATGATTTCTTATGAAATGTACCAGAGCCTCTACCCCTGTGCCGATTCGAGCAAACAGGTAAAACCGTTTAAACGAAGAAAACTAAACTTTGATGATGGCAATGGCTATTTCAATGACAACAACTGGTACCAGGGCCGTTATAATTACAGCGAACGAAACGATCCTTGTTCACCTTCATACTATAAGTACTACGACAGAGGAATAAGTGCCAATATCTTCTCCAGTAATTTCGGAATCATAGCCAAGGAAGGAGCCGACAACAATTACAATGTTATTATCACGGACCTTAGAAATACGGAATCTTTAAGTGGAATTGACGTTGAAGCCTTCAATTACCAAAATCAAATTATTGGAATGGGAAGCACCAATAGCGACGGGGTTCTTAACCTTAAAACCGATGGAAAACCATATCTGCTGGTTGCCAAAAAAGGAAATCAACGTGGCTACTTACGGGTAGATAATGGTTCTGCACTATCAGTGAGCTTATACGACGTGGGCGGATCGAGTATTAAAAAGGGAGTTAAAGGGTTTATCTACGGAGAACGTGGTGTATGGCGTCCGGGTGACACCCTGTTCCTGTCCTTTATGTTAGAGGACAAACAAAACACCATTCCGGAGAACCATCCCATCATTATGGAATTATACGATCCGATGGGCAAGCTTTACGAAAAACGGGTTAAAAGTTCCGGTGTAAAAGGGTTGTATAGTTTCAAATTTAAAACCAAACAAGAAGATAAAACCGGTAACTGGAGGGTTAAAGCCATTGTAGGAAATTCGGAATTTGGAAAATCCTTAAAAATTGAAACCATCAAACCCAATCGAATCAAAATTGGATTTGATTTTCCCGAAGTCATAAAATCGGATAAGCTTATTGCCTCTACTTTAAATGCAAAATGGCTTTACGGTTCTCCCGGAGCGGGTTTAAAGGCAAAAGTTGAAATGGAGGTTAGCAACATGAAAACCGTCTTTAAAGGTTATGACAATTACCAGTTTGATGATCGTTCCAAATCATTCTATTTCAATGATCCAATTCTGGCGGAAGGGAAGACCAATGCAGAAGGGGATGTTAAACTTCAGTTTCCGTGGAAAAAACCTTCCTCAGCACCCGGCATGCTTAAAATGACCTTCCGAACCAAGGTATTTGAACAGGGAGGCGATTTTAGCCAGGATTTTCTAAATCGTAAATATTCGCCTTACAACAGTTACGTGGGTCTAAAAATGGATGGAGGAACCAATTGGAGAACGGCGTTGGATTCCGAGAATGAACACGGCGTTTCCCTTGCCTGTTTAAGTGACGATGGCAAACCGATTACCCGTACCGTAAAAGTTGAGGTATATAAAATGAGCTGGAACTGGTGGTGGGAAAGCAGTGGATCGAGTGAAATAACACGCTACATCAACAGAAATTCATCCGACCTGATTTCGAGCAGTAACTATACTGTTGACAATGGAAAAGGAGTATTTAACCTGACCTTTCCAAAACCAACATGGGGTCGCTATCTAATTCTGGTAAGAGACACCAAATCAGGACATAGTGCTTCGCAAATCTTCTACACCAGCTACAAAAACTGGTACAACGATGGTTCTGGTGCCGGAACAGAAGCGGCTTCAATGCTAAACCTGGAAACGGACAAATCTGAATATAATGTTGGTGAAAAGGTAAACGTCACCATTCCTTCCGGTGGAATTGGCAAGGCTTATATAACCGTAGAAAAAGGAGACAAGATTTTGGATCAGTTCTGGGTTGATGCTGAGTCCGGAAGCACTCAATTCTCCATTGAAGCTACCAGCGAAATGGCTCCTAACGTGTATGTAAATGCTGTATTGATTCAACCCCATGGACAAACGGAAAACTCTTTACCTATAAGGATGTACGGAGTTATACCGGTATTGATAAACGACCCGAACACGCGACTAAATCCGAAAATAAATTGCCCTGATGTACTCCAGCCTGAAAAAACGTTTGAAGTGAAGGTGAGCGAAAAGGACGGTAAAAAGATGGCCTATTCCCTGGCAGTTGTTGACGAAGGGCTACTTTCTTTAACCCGATTTAAAACACCAAATCCCTGGGGAACTTTTTATTCGAAAGAAGCGCTAAAAATTAGAACCTGGGACATGTACAAATACGTCATGAATGCGCAAACCGGTAAGATGAACTCGTTATTGGCGATCGGTGGAGACCAGGGATTGATCTTTAAGGAAGATGCAAAAGCCAATCGATTTAAACCCGTTGTGAGCTACCTCGGTCCCTTCTTCCTTGATGCTGGTGATGTAAACAAGCATTCGGTGCATATCCCCAATTACATTGGGGCAGTGCGGGTTATGGTTGTAGCGGGTTACGAAGGTGCTTATGGTTCTGGAGAGAAAGAGATTCAAGTTAAAAAACCACTTATGGTTCTCTCTACCCTACCGAGGGTGCTTGGGCCTTCCGAGAAAATTAAAGTGCCGATTAATGTAATTACCATGAGTGACAACCTAAAAAATGTCAAGGTAAAAGTGGAAAGTAATGACCTTTTAAAGTGCATTGGATCTACTCAGCAAACGGTTTCGTTTACCAAAGCAGCTGAAAAAACAACCTATTTTGAATTTGATGTGGCCCGAAAACTAGGAGTTGCAAAGTTTAAAGTCACGGTTTCCTCGGGTAAAGAAAATGCTTACGAAGAGGTGGAATTGTTGGTTCGTCCTGCGAATCCAGAGATTACCAGTTCTACACTTAAATCCATTAACCCGGCAGAAGTATGGGATTATGGTTATAAAGCGATGGGAATAAAGGGTACCAATAAAATTACGCTTCAGGTATCAAAATTGCCCGATTTAAACCTGGAAAAACACCTGGGTTACCTGATCCGATACCCACACGGTTGTATAGAGCAAACCACTTCCGGCGTGTTTCCTCAGTTGTTTTTAAACTCACTGATTCCTTTGAGGGATGATCAAAAAGAAGAAATAGAAAAGAATGTGATTGCCGGCTTAAATCGCTTACAAAGCTTTCAGGTGGTATCCGGTGCATTCACATACTGGCCCGGTCATCATACCTACATTTCTGAATGGGGAACCAACTATGCCGGGCATTTTATGATAGAAGCTAAAAACAAAGGCTATGACCTTCCTCCAGGCATGTTACAGTCCTGGCTTAAATTTCAAAAAGAAAGAGCTACTAGCTGGGATCGGAACCGATACAATGAATATGGCAGGTACGGTGGAGATTTGACCCAGGCCTATCGATTGTATACCCTGGCACTGAGCGACAATGCTGAAGTTGGAGCCATGAACCGGTTGAGAATTGACAACAACCTTAGTGATGCTGCAGCCTGGAGGCTTGCAGCGGCCTACGCCATTATGGGTAGGGATGACGTAGCCAAAGGCCTTTGTAATCGTACCTATTCGGTGAGTCCATATCGGGATATGGGGTACAGTTATGGTTCTCACGTAAGGGACATGGCTATGATTTTGGAAACCATGTCCTACACCAGGGATATGGAAAATGGTACAGCCTTGTTGAATAATATTGCGAAAGAATTGAATATTGGATGGCATAGCACACAAACAAGGGCTTATTCCCTGCTTGCTATTTCAAAATTTATAGGAGGCAACGATGCTTCTGCCAACTTTGCATTTGAAGCAACGGTTAACGGAGAAAAGAGATCAATTGATACGGATCAGCCGATTTACCAGATTGAAGTAGATAAAGATCATCTTGAATCGGGCAATGTTGTAGTAAAAAACAAGAATGACCAAGCCATTTTTGCCAGTATAGCGAGCTCCGGTATTCCGGTAGAAATGAACGACCCAGCAAGTAGAAAAAACATGACCATGCGGGTTACCTATCAGGATTTAAAGGGAAACCCACTTACCGTTACCCGTCTGGACCAGGGAACTGATTTTAAGGCGATTGTTACCATAGGTCATACTGGTCCGCGCGGTCAGTACAAGGAAGTTGCTCTTAGTCAGTTATTTCCTTCGGGATGGCAGATTATTAATACACGGGTTGGTGAATCAACTCCAACTGCTGCAAACTACGTATACCGCGACATAAGGGATGACCGGGTGCTTACTTATTTTAACCTGGGAAGAGGGAAATCGAAAACGTTCGAAGTATTACTCAATGCCACTTTTGTAGGCAAGTTTTATAAGCCTGCTATTTTCTGTGCTCCTATGTACGACGAAAGCATTCAGGCGCTTGATCCCGGTGAATGGGTAGAGGTGGTAAACCCCGCAGAGTAAACAAGGACCTTACCTAAACACCCTAAGGGAGGATGAACACTAAAATAAAGTTCACAGTATTCGCTGTAATAACGCTGATCTTTTTCTTTAGCCTCCCTTCTACCCTGTTTAATGATCCCATTGCTACCGTTATTACGGATAGGAATGATAATCTATTAGCTGCCCACATTGCCAGCGATGGTCAATGGCGGTTCCCGGAAATTGATAGCTTACCATCCAGGCTGGTAACCTGTATCCGTTACTTTGAAGACGAATACTTTTATTGGCACCCAGGTGTAAATCCCATTTCAATGGTACGTGCTACCAGGCAAAACATCCAAGCTTCCAAAATTGTTAGCGGGGGCAGCACCATAACCATGCAAACCATTCGGTTGTCCAGGAAAAACAAATCAAGAACCTACCTTGAAAAATTACTGGAAGTATACCTGGCCATTCGATTGGAATTCTCGTACAGCAAAGATGAAATTCTAGGCTTGTATGCCTCACATGCCCCCTATGGTGGAAATATTGTAGGTGTGGAAGCTGCCTCGTGGCGTTACTTCAAACGACCGCTCGATCAGTTGTCCTGGGCGGAGTATAGCACCCTGGCAGTGCTTCCGAATGCACCAGGCCTCATTCACCCGGGAAGAAACCGAAAAACACTTGAAACGAAGCGCAATAAACTTCTTCTAAAATTGCTGCAAAACGGAGAAATCGACTCAACTACCTATTCCCTGTCCTTAATGGAAAAGATTCCTGATCAGCCTCATTCACTCCCCTCCTACGCCTACCATTTGCTTAACTACGGAATGAAATCAGGTTTTGAAGGGCAACGAATAAATACAACCATTGTTGGAGAATTGCAAAAATTGGTTTCCAAAAAATTGAATCGCTACATATCCTTTTTAGTTCAAAACGAAGTAAGAAATGCCTGTGCCCTGGTTATTTCCTTAAAAGATGGTGAAATAGCTGCCTATGTCGGAAATTCCTCAGCCAAAGAATCGAATGCCAAATTCGTAGATTTAATACATGCACCCCGAAGTTCGGGCAGCATATTAAAGCCCTTTTTATATGGGGCCAGTGTTTCCGATGGATTAATTCATACCCGAACGCTTATCAAAGATGTGCCCTTAACCATTGGCAAGTTTTCGCCACATAATTTTAATAAGCAATTTGAGGGAATGGTGCCGGCTGGCGAAGCACTATCCCGGTCATTAAATGTTCCGGCCACCATATTACTGCGCGACTATGGCGTTCACCCGTTTTACAACAACCTTAAAAACCTTGGATTTAAAACCATAAATCGATCGGTAAACAATTATGGATTGTCGCTCATTTTGGGTGGTGCTGAAGTAAGCCTGTGGGACCTTGCACATGCTTACGCCTACCAGGCTATCAATTTGAAACAGGCATCAAGCGGCAATAACAGGGTTAACGAAATCCAAATTTGGAAGGACCGTGAGGCAAACGAATCACAAGTAAAATTAATTGACCCAGGGGCCTGGTGGCTGATTTCCGAAGCGCTTACCAATGTTAAGCGGCCTGGATTGAATAAGAACTGGAAACAATACTCTTCTACCCGAAAAATTGCATGGAAAACAGGAACAAGCCATGGTTTTAGGGATGCCTGGGCCATTGGTTATGACCAAAACTATTTGGTTGCTGTATGGGTGGGTAACGCTGAGGGCGAAGGCAGGCCTGGTTTAACCGGTATATCTGCTTCGGCCCCACTTATGTTTGAAGTCTTTCAAAGCTTGCCAAAAGGCAGCTGGTACGATAAACCGGAAGGACATCTGAAGTTTGAAAAACTGTGTGTCACCACCGGACTAAACCCTACCGTTCGTTGCCCGAAGGTTATGGTAGAAATCCCGTTAAAAACCAACGAATTAAATTCGTGCAAATACCACAATCCAATTCTACTAAACCCTGCCGGTGAACGGGTTTATCGGGATTGTTGGAAGGGCGATAAAAAAGACACGGTCTGGTTTGAACTGGATCCTATTGCCGCCTACTATTATAAAATGAACCACCAAAATTACCGCCCCATACCAGCACTTTCTCCCAGTTGCGATAAATCGATTCCCAAGTCCATAGGAATAATTTACCCCGCTAATGGCGCTGAAATTATTGTCCCTAAAGACTTTGACGGAAAGTTCGAACGAATTCAATTAAAAGCTACTCATGTAATTTCCGGACAGCAGCTCTTCTGGCATTTGAACGATCAATACGTTGGAAGCACTTCCGACGTGCATGAATTATCGGTACAGATTAAACCGGGAAGTTATCGATTGACCGTGTTGGATGAAAAGGGAAATAAGGCATACTCTAATTTTAAAGTATACTAATGAAGCGCTTTATTGTCCTTTATTTCTTGTACACGTGAATTTCGGTTCGAGTAGCAATTACCAGTGTATTCTGATCCGGGGACAATCTAACGTCAATAAAACCGCTTCCGGAGCTGGCATAGAATGTTCCCTTGTTGGTTCCATCAGGAGATTTAAAGGTAGCTACCCCACTTGCACCATAAGTTACGTACCCTCCCAACCAGGTTTTTACGTAATCGTATGTTTCAATTTTTCCAATAAAATTTCCCAGTTTATCAAATATTTGGGGACTACTACTTTTAGTATCCACATAAATATTACCAATCCCATCTCCGTCAACCCTGGTAATGGCGGTTCCAAATTGTCCATCATTTAATCCGAATTCTCCAAACACCTTAATAATGGTATCTGTGGTATAAGAATAGATTTTTACATCAAAGTCAGTTTTTTCACAACTTACCACACGATCTGCGGAATTTAAACCCACATAGTCATCATCAACCACGCCATTATGAATATGAGTCTCAAGCAGGTTAAATCCGGCATCATAAATTCTGAATTTTGAAAAATCGAACACGTACAACTTGCCATCCACATCCATTTGAACTGACGACACCCCTTCTGCTGGCCCCAATAGATTTTTTATGTTACCTTCGAAATCCAATTGGAAAAGACCATCACCATTTATTCCATAAATGTGGGTATTACTGAGTGCCATTTTGTGCGAGAACGCTCCTAAATATCCTACACCATTTTTAGGATTGGGAAAACTTTTGTAAAATGACAAACCACTGCAAATACCCGTATTGGTTATCGTCGGTTGCGGATTTTCATCCTTTTTACATCCGATAAAAAATAATAAAGCAAGTAAGAGGATTAGATGATTTCTTTTCATGGTATTAATTTAAGATTGGCTACTAAATTAACCAATTGCAGCAATGCTCACTCCTATCTAATCAAGAATGATCTCTTCTAATTAAGGGTTAACCTAAATAATCTCGAATTTCTTTCTGGATATTTAAATTCATAAAGAATGTCAGCCTTGGTTATTTCTTTAAATGCATTTTTAAGATAGAATTTATGCGAGGCCTTAGCCACCGAAGGGGTGTCCAGGATTACGTACTTTAGTTTTAAGGATTGCGCTTCACTCAACAGCCGGTCAAAAAGCCGCTGAGCTATATTTAGTTCACTTCCTCTTTTCTCTTTGTCAACAAATAGTTTTCTTAAAATACCACATTCTGAATTCAACCGTTGAAGTCCAATGGAGCCAATGATTTTTCCATCTTCTCTAACGATCCAAAAACCTCCAGATTTATAAAATTGTTCCGTATTGATTAAATCCGGCTGTTCTTCCGTGCTAAATCCAAGTTTAAATTCTCCGTTTTGAATAGCCAGGACAAATTCGGCTAATTCGGCTTGATCTTTTCTGTTGAACTCGGTAATTTTCATAGGTGCAGTCTTCCTACAATAAGGGTAATGGACAAGTATACAACCTAATTATCAAAAAAATTAACGTATTTCATTAATCAGAATAATATCAGTGGACAAAGCTATTTAACCGGTAGTAAACGTTTATTTACGACTACAAACACTTATCTACCTGCTCTATTTTCTAACTCTTCCATTCTTTGCCTCGTCAAATTGAAACACTGACTGCAGCAGTTAATCATAAAGACAACAATTAACAATCATGTAATAATTTAATACAACACGTTATGAGTAATTTAAATAATAGAGTTCAGTTAATAGGAAGATTGGGTATGGACCCGGAAGTGAGAGAATTTGGAAAGGACAAAAAAATGGCTCGTATTCAACTAGCAACATCCGATAAGTTTAAAAACAAAAAAGGAGAGCTTGTAGAAGATACCCAATGGCACAATGTAGTGATATGGGGCAATCTAGCAGGAATCGCTGAAAAACACCTTCAAAAAGGATCTGAAGTCGCAATATCGGGTAAGTTGGTTCACCGTCAGTTTGAAACGACGGACGGTAAAAAGCAGTTCGTTACGGAAGTAAATGCGTATGATCTGCTAATGCTGAGACGACCAGCCAAGGCATAACCAGCACCAATTTACCTAGAAGCCCTTATCGTTTGTTCGGTAGGGGCTTTTTAATGCTCCTTTTTCATGTCTTGAAGCAAGTATTTGGGAAGCGTATTCAAAGCATCAGCCAACTTCTTTTCACCTTCTTTAGTTTGATCCTCTTCTTGCAGGTTGTAATAATAGTTGTCATAGAGGTAGTATATGATCAAACGATTGTAGTCATCGAGTGATTCGTCTTCAATAATGGATATCATTCTTGTTTCAATTTCTTCTTTATCAGAATATTCAGCAAGAGCTCTACCCACCCTACGAATGTTAGCATAGTAATGATTAGCACTTGGATTTTCCAGGCGTAGCGAAATTCCAAGCAATAAATCCGCTACGTTTATATCCAATTCCTCCAACTCCCGAATGTATGTATTCCGACGTTTCCAGGCATAACTACCATCCGAAGCCCGCCTGAAATTATCATTCATAATGTCTAAATGAGCCCTTAAAAAAACCTCCCAGTTGATGGTTTCTGCCGATAATACCGCAATATTCAAGGCATGAATTCTAGGCCTATTATCCATACTACATTGCCCCCATACTTGTCTTTTCCTCTTTAACTCCAGCGCAGCTGCCGGAGAGTTATACCTACTTACATAAGATTCAAATTCGTCATTAGAACCACCTTTTGCAAGTGCTTCATTGGTTGCTTTATTAAGCATATTCTTGAATTTTTCTTCATTCTTCATTGAATCAAGCGTCAGGTATTTGGTTGAATCCCAGAGGGCATATTTACTCCAGTAGGATTTACGGTCGCTGGTATCGTACACAGGACGATTGGTTCTGTCATGCACATAGTTAACAAAATCCGCTACCTGACTACTCGTATAAAATTGATCGGCATCTTCAGCACCTTCAATGAAAATGGTTGTAGACGTATCCACTAAACAATCCGAATATTGAATTAAGCGAGCATATTTTTCTGGTATAGGATTCGATTCAAGTTTGCTGGACAAATAAAATGCACTTACATATTCGCCAGAATACTCAGTTTTTGAACTGAATTCATAGACCCAGTTTCCTTCCCCTTTTCCAAATAGCTCATCCACCGATTTTTTTGGTTGAACTGTTCTTCTAAACACCATGCTGCTGTAATCAATTACTTGTTCTCCTTCCCAATTCTTATAAACATCCCTCAATACCAAAACATCTTTATTGATCTCTGCCCTGCCATACTTTCTCTTAAATTCATCAAAGGAGATGTTTTTTTTCATGTCCTTTAAAGCCTGATTAATATTCCCCTTTTCGAGATACACAAAATGTCCTTTTAGTTGCTTACACGATAGGTATGTTCTGCTTAAATCACAATTTTTAAATTTTAGATTCAAGGAGTCTACTATGTATTCCAATTGATTCATGGTGCTGGTACTATACATGAGCCCATTGGGGTAAAGCTTAAATTCACCAGATTGCGCAGTAAGACCATTACTAAAAAAATAAACGGCTAGAGATAACAAAAATCGTTTCATATGGTTTTTTTGACTTATAGGCTGATATGGAATTTGGACATGAACTGAAATGATAACGAATAAATTAAATTCAAATTGCTCTTTACCAACAATTAATAAGCCAAATAAAACCTGATACATTCCATTGATCCTACTTGAATTAAAAGTACTCTTTAAACGATTTAACAAGATTGGTGAGCTTAATCAATACGGAAATCTACTTTTGCGAAGTGCGACTGGTATTGGTATTGACAATATTGCTTGGAACTTTAACCTTACAGGCTCAATTGAGTACAGAAAAGTACGTTTCACTGGCCCGGGCAGACTTAGAGGATCAAAACTTTACACTAGCCATACAACGCCTCAATTTTGCCATTAAAGCCAGTCCCTATAACGTAGAAGCCTATTTCTTACGGGCCATGGCTAAACACCAGTTAAATGACTATCAAGGGGCTATTATGGATTACTCGCATTGCATAAGGTTAGCCCCAACAAGTTCCGCTGCCTACCAAAATAGGGGCTTAAGCCGGGCAAAATCGGGTGATAATGCCAAGGCCATTGAAGACTTTAATCGATCTATTAAGATTGATCCGAGTAACTATTTTATTTACATCAACAAGGCATACAGTCAACTACAGATTAAAGACTATGAGGGAGCAATTGCTTCTTGTAACCGGGCTATTTCTTTGAATGAATACCTTGAGTCAGGCTACCTTTTTAGGGGAATAGGCAATGCCGAATTAAAAAACCTGGATCTTGCCATTCTCGACTACACCAATACACTTGAAATAAATCCAAAAAACGATGAAGCTTATCTACGTCGCGCCATTGCCCGAAATGAGAACCTGGAATTTAGTCTGGCCATAGAAGATTGCGACTCGGCCATTGCTATAGATAGCACCTCTTCCATGGGATATTTCGTAAAAGCAAACATTTATGCCGAAAGACTGGATTACGATCGTGCGTTGACAAATTACGACAAGGTAATCGATCTCACGCCTAACAATGCTTTAGCCTATTTCAATCGAGCCAACGTAGAAGTCAGGCAAAATGAATACACCAAAGCAGCCCTTGATTACCGTCAGGTGACCAAAATAAACCCCGACAATATCCTGGGGCATTTTAACCTGGCCCTCACCTACCACAAACTGGGTAAACATGAGCTAGCCATTAAATCGTATGACAAAACCATAGAACTGTATCCCGAAATGGAAGACGCCTGGTTTAACCGGGCATTTGCGAAAAAGAAAATTGGTGATCAGGAAGGAGCACAATTTGATTACATGAAGGGCAATGAAATCAGAGGGGAAAATCAATCTAAAATATTCAATGTTGAGGATGCTAATTTGCTTAAGAAAAAAACGCATTTAGATGCCGATTTTTATCGTCCAAATTTCAATGAAGAAGAGAATCAAATTGCAGTCTATACTATTCCTGTTTTCGAAATTAAAGAAACTGATTATAAATCAGTTAGTAATAGTAATTTAAAGTACAACATTAAATTATTAACCACATACAACGAAGGGAATGCCAACCTTCCTTTCTTCTATTTAAGCAATACCTTGTTGCAGGAAGATTTTATAAAACCGGAACTTCGAAAAACGGCCTTAAACGAAGCCTTGAACGGCACCAATAATGAGCTTGAAAAACGAAACTGGTTGTGGAAGGCTGTTTGGTTAAAATCGAATTTCGATTACAACAATTCTATTGCAACCTACGATAGTTTAATAGCACTTTATCCCGATTTTTCCCTGGCTTATTTTAATAAGGCAAGTACCCAGTTTGACCTGCTGGAACTCTTACTAAAGTTAGAAGCAGGAAGTGGCAGTTTAATTGAACTGGGAGAGGATGCTAAGTCGGCTCAACTAAACGATATGCAGACCTTGACAGTTCAGTTAAAAGGAATCGAAGAGTTGTATTTAAAATCATTAGAGTCGTCCCCTGACTTCTATTATGCCTGGTTTAACATAGCCATCGTGCGGTCAGAGCTCAAAGAGTTTAACAAGTCAATTGATGCCTATACTAAGGTGATTAAGATAAACCCCGATTTTGCAGAGGCTTATTACAACCGGGCTTTAACTTACCTGTATATAGACAATTCGAAGAAAGCCTGTGCAGACTTTAGCAAAGCCGGTGAACTGGGGCTTTCGAATGCTTACGAAGTAATGAAAATGTACTGTAAGTAGTGGTTAATCCTTAACTCGAGTATACCACATAGCTTTTAACATCCAATCCGGTAGCGGTTTCTTTGGATCTCGATTCTTTAGGTTTTTGTACCACCCTAATTTTTTCATGATCGGTAGTTTGTGCGTTTCCACAAATTCAATGAGCGTTCCATCGGGGTCTTCAATGTAGGAGAATCGGCCGGCAGCCTCTCCCATATCAAAACTGTTATCGCTATCGACGGTAAAGGGAAATCCCTTGCTTTCACAAAGTTGCTTAAGCTCATCCATGCCGTTGATATCAAAACACAGGTGAATGTAACCCCGGTCTCCCCAGTCACGTCCTTCAAAAATCTTTCGGGGTGTTTTGTTTTTGACCTGAACCAATTCTATTTCAGAAGGCCCCATCATACGACTAAACGATCCGTTCCGGGGTTTAGCATGACGCAATAGCACCCGTCTGAACTCCTCTTTTCCGCCATTTAACCCAGCAAAGTCATCATAGACCCGGGTTTTATCATAAACTACGGTATCGTAGCCTAAAATGTCACCGTAAAGCTCTTGAGCTTTCTCAATGTTGGTTACCCCAATAATGCACCCCATGGGTCCGGCAGTAGGGCTTCCGGTATTCTTAAACGTATAGCTGTTTTGAACCATTTGAAACACATTACCAAAGGGGTCTTCGATAAAAAAAGTAGGGTTTCCTTCCGGGTCAACTCCTAAATCGCCTAGCAGTTTTACTCCCCTACTCTTATAATCTTCGAAGGTTCTCTTAACATCGTAGGTTCTTATTTTGCATGCGTTCAAACCCGTATCACCCATCGCAATTTCAAAATCAGGCAATTGCGGGGTTCTGGAGGTGTATTGCCATATTTCAAAGCCACCACCACTTTGTAAGTTGAGTGCCAGGATAGCGTGACGGCTTCTTACTTCATTTTGCGTATAAGGCAGCATTAGAGCAGCATCGGCTGCTTCTTCAAATACCTTTATGTTCATTCCAAAATGATGACGATACCAATCAAAAGCCTTGTGAACATCCGGAATTCCAATTCCAATTTGCTGTATTCCGCTTATAACAATACTCATGCGTTAAGTGTGTTTTATTCGAGCGACAATTTTATAAAATAATGAAGGAAAAAAACGACGAATCTGAACCAGTTTCAATTCTTTTCCTCCCACCATTATTTCCCGCTTTCCGCTTAGCAGTCCTTTAGCAATAATTTGGACAGCCTTGTCGACAGGCATTCCTTCCTCCTGCCCTGCATCCATTTTCCCATGTTCACTTCCGTCTCCCTCCAGGGCATGGATACTAATGTTGGTTTTTACCCTTCCGGGAATGATAATCGAAACCTTGAGCCCTTCTTTTTCCACTTCAGTTCGCAACGCCTCATAAAACCCCTGTACAGCGTGTTTTGAAGCTGAATAAGCTGTTCTTTGCGGAAAGCCAAACTTTCCAACCACACTACTGGTAATGGAAATATTTCCACTGCCCTGCTTTATCATTAGAGGCAATACTTTTTTGGTGAGATTAACTGCACCAAAGAAATTAACTTCCATCACCTTTCTATCAACCTTAAAGTCTGTTTCCAAGGCTAACCCCCGTTGACTAATGCCGCCGTTGTTAACTAAAAAATCCAATGAAGAGAATTGTGAACTAAAAGACTTAAACGCTCTGTCGATTGAAGAAGGGTCAGCCAGGTCAATTGCAATAATGACGCATTCCTTCGCGCCCTTTGACTTACAGGCTGATTTCACCTTTTCCAACGCATGAGCATTTCGTGAAGAAAGAACCAATCTCGCCCCTTGCTTAGCCATTATATAACACAAAGCCTCGCCGATTCCTGACGAGGCTCCTGTAACCCAACAAACTTTATTTTTAAAATTCATTTACTAATCTTCATCCTTAACAAAGACAAAAGTATCAACATGTAAAATGGAACCTGTATTACCATGACTGCTGCCAGCAGAAGACTCTAAGCTATACCCTTCTTTGGCCAATCGGTTAAATACGTCTACAATTTTATTGGCATTCACCTCGTGATGTTCCGAGTTTAGTTTCTCAATCGGAATTCTTTCGGATTTACCGTTCCCATAAGATATCACTATTTCACCAGCCTGATTCACCGGTTCGTACACTCGAACAACCACATGACTATCCTGCGCAAATGCATTGACAGATAAGAACATAGAAATTAAAAACGCACCTAAAATTGAACTTGTTTTGAAGTTATTCATAGCAATGAGATTAAATTAGAGAGAAACCAAATATATATATTCTGCAAATCCAACCCATATCCAGACTCTAATTAATTGCCTAGACGGCAATGATTGGCAGCTAATTCAAATAACTACTTTTGCAGCCAATTGGATTGAATGTTTAACGACAAGTTTAAAAGAACCCTTGCCATTATAGCCCTCTTCTGTTTGGGGCTTGTTACCATAGGGGCACTTACCGTTCTTCCTAAAGTCGGCTTCGATTATAAGTTCGAAAAGTTCTTTCCACCTAGTGACCAGGATTTACAATTTTACTTTGAGCATGTTAATCGATTTGAATCCGATAACGACTTTTTGCTGATTGGAATTTCAAATGAAGAAGGAATATTCCAGCAAGATTTTTTGGTTAAGCTCGATAGCCTTACCAATCAGTATGAAAAGCATGAACATGTAAAAAGGGTTGTCAGCCCTTCAAACATCAGTAATCCTATTATTGGCCCAATTGGAGTCGTAAAGGCAGCCTATATTCATACCGATAAACCGGATTTATACCAAAGTGACTCCATACGAATATTTGGAAGTGATGGCCTGGTAGGCTCTTTGTTTTCTCCTGATGCAGAAAAAGTCACCTTGTTTCTTGGGATTGAACCATCCAATGACCGAAAATTCAACGATAAAATTGTTTCTGATATTGAATCTCTGGGTAAGGATTTTGAATTTGATGAATTTCATGTGGCCGGTAAAATAAAAGGAGCGTATTACTTCATCAAGCAAATGGAATTTGAATTGATCCTGTTTATGTCCATTTCCTTCCTTCTCCTAATTGCCTTCCTGTTTATCTCCTTTCGATCACTCTGGGGGGTATGGGTTCCAATTAGTGTAGTTGGTATTACTCTAATATGGATGATCGCTTTTATGACGGTTATTGGACGGCCCATTAACTTCATGACCACATTACTTCCCACTATATTGTTCGTGGTGTGTATATCCAATGTAATTCATATCGTTGAAAAATACCTGGACGAACTTCGTAAAGGTTATGGTAAGTACGACGCCATGTTTACTGCTTTTAAAGAGATTGGCTTAGCTACCTTTTTTACAGCTTTTACCACTGCGGTTGGATTTCTATCCCTCTATACTTCTATGATTGTACCGATTAAAGAATTTGGTTGGATTACGGCACTGGGAGTATATGTGGCATTCTTCTTATCGTTTACCTTGCTTCCTGCCCTGCTTATATTACTTCCTAAACCCGAGGTAAAAGGGAAGCATGCAGATGATTCTTTCTGGACGCTTAAACTGCACCGACTTTTTCTTTGGCTGGTACCCAACCGCATGAAAATATTTGGTACTGTCTTGTTGTTTATGCTGGTATCCTTTGTTGGGTTATGGAATTTGGAGTTCAACAATAAGTTTCTGGAAGATTTTGCGAGCGATGATAACATGCGAACCGACTACGAGTTCTTTGAAGATAATTTTAGTGGGTTCCGACCTTATGAGCTTTCTCTATGGATAAAGGATTCCACTAAAAACTTCTATGACTTTGAGGTTGTTCAGGAAATAGACAAAATCGAAAAAGGCCTAAAAGATATATACGGTGCCGGATTTATCGTTTCTCCCAACACATTTATTAAAGGTACCAGAAGAGCGCTTAATGGTGGTAAAAATGATCAATTTAAGCTGCCAGAAAGTGAACGTGAACTAAAAAAAGTAAAGCGAAGTATTCGTCGCCTGCCTCGTGTCAATTTAAGGAGCTATTTAACCGATTCTAAAAAAGAAGCACGGATCAATGCCAAAATAAAAGACTTTGGAGGTAAGCAAACCCGGGTTCTCAACCAGGAGTTTGAAGACTACATGGAGGCAAACGTCAATACAGAGGTAATTGGGTATCGGGTTACCGGCATGCCATTCCTGGTTGATAAAACCAACGAGTTTTTGGCAAACAACATTGTTCTAAGCCTTTTAATCGCATTTATTGTTATTTCATTAATCATGGGAATGTTGTTTCAATCCTTGAGAATGATCATCATTGCTATTTTACCCAATGTGTTACCACTTTTGGTTATTGCCGGGTTAATGGGAATCCTGGGAATTAACATAAAAATATCCACCTCCATCATTTTTGCCATTGCTTTTGGTATTGCGGTTGATGACACCATCCACTTTATGAGTAAACTTCGAATTGAATTGAATAAGGGAAGATCAATTATTTACTCGTTGAAGCGAACTTATTTGTCAACAGGAAAAGCAATAATTGTAACCAGTTTAATACTGTGTTCAGGGTTCTTAATTCTGGTAGCTTCTAACCTCTCCAGTACATTCTATATTGGCCTGTTGGTTTCTACAACCCTGCTGTTTGCAGTGCTTAGCGACTTATTCTTTTTGCCTGTATTGGTTTTAATATTCTATCAAAATCCGGGTAAAAAAAGCAAGAGATATTTAAGAAAAGAACGGAAGCGATTGGCTAAAATGGAAAATAATTAGTCATTTTTTTAAGTTTGGCACATCGATTGCAAACGGCAGAAACAAAACATTATATTCGTAATCTAATTATTCATAAGATGAAAAAATTACTCACCTATTCTGCAATTTTATTAGCAGCATTTACTTTAAGCTTAACGGGCTGTAAAAACAAGAAATCAACGCCGAAAAAAGAAGGCGAAGTTTTATTAAAACAATATTGCACCGGATCTGAATATTTCTCTAACAGTAAATACTTCAGGGCTAATGCCATTGGCGAAAGTATTGATCAAATGACTGCTCGTAAAAAAGCACTTTCTAATGCTAAGGCAAGCCTGGCAGGAGATATTAATACTACCATGAAAGTAGTTAGTGACAACTATGTGAAGTCTTCCGAGTTCAACAATAAGGAAGAAGTGTTGGAGCGATTTGAAGAAAACGCGAGAACCGTAGTAAATCAGAGCCTTACTGGTATTCGAACCATTTGTGAAGAATACACTAAAACACAGGAAGGAAAATTCAAATGTTATTTGGCGATTGAGTTATCGGGTACTGATATCGTAAGTAAATACAACGAGCGACTATCTAAGGACGAAAACTTGAAGATTGACTACAACTACGAAAAATTCAAGGAAACTTTCGATGCTGAAATGAAGAAGCTTGAAGACGAAAGAAGATAATAAGCTATAAAAATTATGAATAAGGGAAGCTGCTTCTATCGAAGCGGCTTTTTTTGTACGTTATTGTAGAATAATAATGTCGTCATTCTATGACAAAATCTATTTTTTTGACTAAATACCTACTACGACGGCCAGAAATATACATTTGCTTAAATTCTTAGGGTGAATAACCTACCTGAAATAATAAAAAATCACATTGCCATTGCTAACCCCTACCGGGTCACCAGGGCCCATGGTATACAAATGGAGCAAACCGGCAGGCTCAAACTGACTGACAATTCTGGCTGGAAGAAGATTACGTGCAAGCAGGAATTTCAATACCCAAAAATTGAGTTTAAAAGGCAAACCAATTATTTCTTGCATTCACGGCTGGAGGGAATAAGCGATCAGGAAGCTTTTCTAATCACCAGGGCATTTGGTTTCAAAAAAACAAATGAGTTGCAAAGCAATCAACTGCTTCGATCAAACCTGTTGATCTATCTGTCTTCCCTGGCATGGATGCCCTGGTCGTTTGCTGCAGATCATTTTATACTCGAACAACTTGAAGAAAATTTTGTTTCTATCGCATTAAACACCTTCCCGGAGGTGGTCGGGGTATTTCAATTTACTAATGAAGGCCGAATCGTTAGCTTTAATGCCGATCGGTATAGAAAGGTAGACCAGGAATACGTGCTGAACCCATGGAAGGTAGAATACAGCAAATACAACATAAAGAAGAGTTACAAGGTTCCCACTCAGGCCAAATACTTTTGGTTAGACAAAAACGAAAAGGAAGAGTACCTGACCCTGGAAAAAATTACAGGATTTACCATATTGTAAATGAATGGTGCAATATGACTAGGTATTATATCAAACATCGAATATCCAATATCAAACATCTAGGTTCTGGATTCTAGGTATCTGATCTTTGATATTAGATGGCATTCGATCAAAAGTGGATCGTCTCAATTTTCTAACTTTATCCTCTTCAGTATTTCGTTTACAGCTGGGCAAACAATAGAATTTTCCAGGGTTAAATCTAAAATCTCATGCATGTTCTTTCTGTTGGTGTGTGGATATTCCCTGCAAGCATTTGGCCTTACGTCATAAACCTTGCACGTATTATCAGCATTTAAAAAAGAACAGGGCGCTTGTCGTAAAACAAAGTCTCCCTCTTCGTCCATTTCCAGGTATTCAATAATGAATGCACCCGGCTTCATCTTTAAATAAGAAGCTATTCGATCTATATCTTCCTGAAGAAATATTGGGCTTGTGGTTTTACAACAATTGGCACACTCCAAACAATCGGTAATAGCAAAAACTTCTTCATGATGCCGATCAAAAGTCGCATCCAAATCACGTTGGTTTTGATGCAATTGATCCATCAGGCTTTTATTCGCCTCCTTTAAACTTTTTGCCTGTGTGGCAGACTTTTCAGGGTCCTTAATCATTTGATTACCTCAAAAATTAAAGACTGTTTAATAACTCCGTTTACCCGAATAGCAATAAAATGGGTTCCCGGAATATGCTTTCGGGTAGACATATCCGCAAAGGATTGATACTTCTTAAATTTTCGCTTCTTTTTTGCTGGCAGTTCAAATTCGGCAATTTGAAATACTTTGGTTGATCTTCCACTTTTCTTACAATAATCTATAAGGTATTCCGCCCTGATTTTCGAATCAGTCTTACTTTCATTAGAAAGTGAAAATTCAAAGTTTAACCGACTCCCAATTTTCACCGTGTTTTCCTTCAATTCAAAATCATGTATCGAAATTGACTTGGGATTGGTATAACCAAATAATTCAAGCGATTTTGGATGTGCCTGCTTTAACAAGCCCCTTAGCCCTTTTTTAACGATCCATCTGGCGTGTTCATGATCTTCTTTTAGCCAACGAATTGAAGTTTCCAAGGCAACATCCGGATTGTCCTTTGAAATGTCGTTCAAACTATTACCAACACTCTTCCTGACATACAATGAATCATCATTTTTAAGTGTTTCGAGAATAGGAACTATGATTCCCGGATTCCTGATCGCTTCATCAAAATTACCCCCCCAGGGCAAACGAGGCCGGCAACCTTCACTCGCAAGTCTTCTTACATGCTCATTTTTATGCCTGGCCCAGTTCTCCATCTTCTTCAAGGTTTTAACTGAATCCTTCTTTAAAAATGGACGTATTGCAAACTCTCCGGTACTGCCCTGAGTAATAATTTCCAGGGTTTTCATTGACGTGTTAAAGTGATTTACACCATAATGCTCCACATAAGTTGGTAATGGCATTTGCTCAAATCCGGCAGGAAGTATTTTACTCGCTTTTTGAATGATTACTGTAGCCTTTTCATAATCATTGGGTAGAAATTCCGCGAGGCTAACTGCCGTATGAAAAATTCGATCCTTCAACTCGCGTTTTTCCCATTGGTTATCTATAACTGCATTTACAAACTGATTGGATTTAAATGCCTTGTCATTGGTTTTAATTGCATGAGCCAATGCTTCAATAACCTTGCGGTGAAACATGTTTTTTAATGGTTCCATTATCTTTTATCGTTATATCTTAATTGTGCCGGTGAGTATTAACCTTATTGCTTAATTAGAGGGAAATATTGAGTATCAACTCCATTGACGATTAACAAGTAGGTGCCCGTTGGTAACTCCTCCATTCCAATCTGCATGTTGTTATCATCTTTAATCTGCCCGTACTTCATCACCTGACCAAGTGCTGAGCGAATTTCCCAGGAGCTAAAATTGTCCAATTCTCCATTTATAAGAACTTTATCCCTGGCTGGATTAGGATAAACAGCGAGTGATTGTTGATTCTCTTTAGAGTCCAGGCCAGAAAAAGTACTCCCCGTTACATTGATGTTATCGAGGTATAAGTTGTTTCCATAATCATTTACACCCTCAAATTTTATAACCAGATTATCGCTCCCATCAAAAGCTGATAAGTCAATGGTATTCTTTTTCCAATCCTTGTCAACTGCCCAGTAAAAAGCTCCCTGTTCGGGTACAGTCATCAGGTCATTACCAAAAATTTGTGCTACCCGTTTCCATTTTTTTAAATCACAATCCGAAGTGGCATAGATGTTCAATGTATCGATAAATACAGCCAATGATTTTGTGGTATATGTATAGTCATAAGAGAGTTTTAGATTGGCAAACCTACTGGCATCAAACTTTGGTGAAATCAGAACATCCTTTTGATCATTTCTTTGTACAATGGTGTGAAAGGCCAGTTGAGCATGTCGCTTTACATTGCCGGTATCTCCCAGGTACACAATGGACCATGTGCGATCCTTATCCGGATTTTGAACCAACCATTTTCCATATCCATTTTCAAAGTCTTCGGAATAAGGCAGCGTAGCATTGCGAATATTATCCCACCTACCCACTATTTTATTGTTCCATAAGGCATCATCATAACCAGCATTTATAGCAAGTGAAGCTGAAAAACCCGATTGACCGGTTGGGTTAAAAGTAACAGTTGGATT
The DNA here is from genome assembly GCA_002713215.1 of Crocinitomicaceae bacterium. Taxonomy (GTDB): domain Bacteria; phylum Bacteroidota; class Bacteroidia; order Flavobacteriales_G; family Salibacteraceae; genus UBA2108. Next base: position 35,124 of record PAVO01000028.1, on the reverse strand, counting down.
AAAAAAGGCTGTATCTCCCGAAGCAAGGTCGTTCTGCATTAGGAGTACTTCGGATTTTCCTCCATTCGACTCCACAACCAGTTTAAAATCGATGGCTATTAGCGTTTTATTTCCTGCATTAATGACCATAAGCATGGCCTCGTTGTTTTCATCGCACGTTACTCCATTTTTCTTAAAACCGGCAAACTCCAACACAATATCGTTTTTGTGGTTCTTTGGTAATTCGGGCGTATACGTTTGGGATAACCAAACAAAGGCACTATCAACATCGATCAAACCATTGCCATAGGTCTGGTCCTCTCCTGCCAAGCCCAAATCGTGTGCGGTCATGTACAAAGCTTCCAATAGCTTTTCTCCGGGCAAGGTAGGAAAAGCTTCTTTGAGTAGCAACACGGCGCCAGCCACATGAGGACCTGCCATTGAAGTACCCTGATAATTGGCATACCCAAGTGAATCGATTGAAGAACGAACACTGACTCCGGGGGCTACCACTTCCGGTTTAATGGATAGTTTTCCGGTATCCACACAATGTGAGGGGCCTCTACTACTAAATCCGGCAATGGGATAACTCGCGTTGTTTCCGTCGATGGCTCCCACGGTAAATACGAGGTACGGATTCCGGGTAATGGTAGCAGGACTTCCTATGGTTTTAGCTCCCGGACCATTATTTCCAGCACTCCAGACAATTGCGGTACCTCCTAACTGAAGGGCCGCAATGGCATCACCAATTGGATTGGTACAAATGTATTCCGAGGTATCCAGTGCATGCCCCCATGAATTGTTTACCACATCGGGTACATCGTCATAAGTGCTGGTGTCTCCATCGGGATCAAATGCCCATTCAAATGCAGGTGTAATGGTATGTAAGGGTTTAATTTCAGCCGAATTGCTCACCACAAAATCAGAAAGAATAAACTGTGCGTTGTACGCAACGCCAATGGTGTCATTGGTTTTTCTATCCAAGCCCAAAACAATTCCCGACACATGAGTACCATGACTACTTCCTTTGTCCTTGGGTATGGGACTATCGTACCCAAACCATGCAGCATCAATCGAAGCCCTTCTCCCCTTCCAGCGTCCTCCTAATGCGGGATGGTCGGACCAAACTCCGGTATCCATAATTAAAGCCAGGCGGCCTAAACCGGTATAACCCCTATTCCACATTTTGGTAGCTTGAATTACTTCTAAACCTTTTTCATGCCCATTTACACTCTCAGCTTGCGAATTTCCAGTGGGCTGCATTTCGAGGTCCTCAACTGCAAGCATTCGTTCATTACTAAGCTCGATGGAACGCACCTCCAACTGCTTAGACAAAAGCTTTATCGAACTTGTATTTAAAGAAATTATGGCCGAATTTGATAGCCAGTAAATGTTCTTTACGGAAGCTTCAGGTGCATTTACATAAAGAAAGTCGAGCAACCATTTTTGAGTATTGGCACTTTTAGTGTGTAGCTGTTTGTAAACAAAATTTCGTCGCTGGTGATTGGTGAACTGCTCGGCCTCGAAATGATCAGTCAGCGCTTGGTAATCCAATTGATCGGAAAACTGAACCCAAACTTCCATTTTTGTTTCCGAGCGATCAGGCCCGTACAAAGTCTCACGGACCTTAGGGCTCAAATCTGCCTGCGAATAAACCAGAATGGGAAATAGAAAAACGAGTGCAAAAAAGGATTTCATAGAATCTGAATTGGCTGGTAAAAATAATGAATGCATACCTTCAAAAATTGTCAGTAATATTCAAAGCCTGTTGATATCTCTGCAAATCGAATAAGTCTGCATTGATTTACCTTCGCTTGTAAAATTGGGCCTTGAAAAAAGTTACTGAATCGGAATCTAATCATACAGACCTGGATAAAAAATCAACTCAGGAGCTTTTGCTCGGTATTAATGAAGAGGACCAGGCGGTTCCTGCTGCAATTAAAAAAGTTATCCCCCAATTGGAAAAACTGATCGACAAAGCAGCAGAACAACTTGAAAAAGGAGGACGTCTTTTCTATATAGGAGCTGGAACAAGTGGCCGGTTAGGAATAGTAGATGCCTCGGAATGTCCTCCAACCTTTGGTGTTCCACATGGTATGGTTGTTGGAATAATGGCTGGAGGAGACAAGGCCATGAGAAAGGCAGTAGAATTTGCAGAAGACGACAAAGAGTTGGGCTGGAACGATCTACAAAAAGAAGTGGTCGATAAGGATGATTTTGTAATTGGAATTGCAGCAAGTGGAACCACGCCTTACGTAATTGGAGCGTTAGAAAAATGTCAGGAGAACGGTATACCAACGGGATCAATAACCTGTAACCCTAATGCACCTATTTCGGTTCCTTCGGATTACCCCATTGAAGTAGTTGTGGGACCAGAATTTGTGACCGGAAGTACACGAATGAAATCGGGAACAGCACAAAAACTTATTCTCAATATGATTTCAACTGCCTGTATGATTAAACTTGGTCGCGTAAAGGGAAACCGGATGGTGGATATGCAACTGAGCAATAACAAACTGATTGATCGGGGGGCTAAAATGGTAATGAGCGAACTAAACAATGCCGTTGATTACGAAACGGCCAGGCAACTATTACTACAACATGGAAGCGTAAGAAAAGCCGTGGAAGCTTTTAACTAATAAGGCGTTGTAGTATTATATGGAAAGAGTATAAATTAGTCTGGTATTCCGTCATTCCGTAAACGTTATCGAACCAAGCCGAGAAGCGGGTTGTGTGAGATAGTTATACGGAATGACGAACTATATGCGTTACTGGAATAATCTCACATTATTCTACAACACTACCTACTAATTAAGTTTCTTCATAAATTTCACCTCGATGGGGTCTTAGTGCATCACGAATAGGCTTCATATCCTGTTCGTTTACTATCATGTAGGCTATGGAATAGCTGTTATTAGCATGTTGCGCCCCAACACCATGACACTCTACTTCTTTTTGCTCAACGTACTCTCTCAAATGTTTGGCATGATGTTCTGCAATTTTATTAGCATCGGGACTTCGAAAGTCCCAAATCAATTTTAGCTTTCTCATAACAACAAATATGAGTTTTTTTGCCATCAACCTTCAATCGCTAATATTGTTTACCAATACCTCGTTGTAAAGTCAGATATTTCGACCTTTGAATCTAAAATTTAATTTCTTTTCAATAACTTCGAACAAACTATTTGTATGAATACTAGACTCTTAAACCTTGCGGTGACATTAGTTTGTCTTGCCGTAACACTTAACTCCTGTAAGAAAGACGAAGAAGATCCTGTAGTGCAATCGAACATTGCTGAGCAAGGGTCTAATGATGAATCGGCCAGGGACGAGTATGATAAATCGCTTGATAACATATTTGAGGCATTAGAATCCACCGATTTTGGAAGTAGAAGTGGAGATTCGGCAGTGGTATTACCTTGCGGAGTAGTTAGAATTGATACAACCGGCGGTAAGTACACCATTGTTTATGGTAAAAATTGCGGTAGAAAAGTACTAAGTGGAAGTGTTACAGCATCCATGTCGCCCTCCAATGCAAAATGGCGGGATAAGGGAACCGTACTACGTTTGGATTATTCAAATTATACGGTAAAGTTTGAAGCCAATGGTCAAACCCTGGTTTTCAACGGAAGTTTATACGTCACCAATGTCAACGGCGGATTAATCTTTGAAACCATTATTGGTGGTAAAACCATAATACATAAGGTAAGGGGTGCTATTAATGTAACCTTTGATAATGGCAAAACCAGGTTGTGGAACGTATATAAAAAGCGAACTTATCATTCCCCAACCTCCAAATTTGGTGACCTAACCCTGCAATTGTCCGCTGATTCTGCCGGGAACATTGCAGAAATTGGAACCAACAGAAACGGGGATCAGTTTACGACCACAATTCCTATCCCCTATTTAATGAAAAATTGTAATACTTCCGGGCATTGGACCGGACCCTATGTTTTAACGCAAGGAAAATTAGTTTACACGGTAGCTCCAAATTCCTTAACTGCTGAACCAGGATATGCCCATGTAAGTGGAAGCATTGTAGCCAGGAACGACTGCAATGCAACCGGGTATAAATTGACTTGGGTAATTGGTGGTGTAACTACCGAGAAGTTCCAGTATTACTAGCCTGAATTTGGGTATCAAATGGCTTTAACCAATTCAATTTCGTAAACAACGGAAGTATGGGCAGGTACAATACCTGTGGAACTCCCGCTTTCGCCAAAGGCAAATTCGGAGGATGAAATAACCTGAATCTTCCCACCAACATCTACGTGATGTAAAGCAATTTCGAAGGCACGAATTACCTGATCCGGTTTCCCGAGTTGAAAGTCCAACAATTGCCCCTGTTTTCTGGTATTATCAAATTCGGTCCCATCAAGGAATTTACCACTGTAATGAATCCAAAGGTTTTGTCCACTACTTGCCTTAATTCCGTTACCCGATTTAATTGTTTTTAAATACACGCCTTGAGTGTGTTTGTTGGGATCGATATCATTCTCTATGAGATAAGCCCGAAGTTGTTTTAATTCTTCCAATTCCTCATCAACCACCTCAACAGCCGTATTTTGATTGTCAGTTTCACCAACTATTCTATTTAGTTTAATGCTAAGTACATAAGACTCGTTCCACTCCATGAGCTTGCCCTTAGTAAGTGACTTCACATCAATGGTTTTAGGAAAAATAAAAGAAGCCGAATCGCCAGAATGCATTAAACTAAGTGCTTCACTAATTGAAGCATTGGTTGTACTCCCCAATTCAACCGATAGAATAGCTCCTCTTTGCATTCCATTTTTGTACAATATTTTATTGCTTTGATCGACAATCGTAATTTGAGCAAACACCCTATCATTCGGTCTGGCTTTACGCACACCATCACCCAAAGAATGTATTTTATAGTACAATCCCGAAGAGCTCAAAGAATACCCATTCCATTTGTTTTGGTCACAAGAAGCAAACAGAATACAGGTAATAATGAACAAATAATACCTCATTGTGCCGATAAGATTTCAAGGTCGTATACAAGAGTTGCATTTGAGGGAATCTTTTGAGCATCTCCCATAAAACCATGAGCCAAATGGGCCGGAAGAATAACATGTGCCTTGTCACCAACCCGTAAATAAGTAACTACCTCATGAATGCCACTCTCTACGTTGTCCATGCCCACCTTAAAGGATTGACTACCGCTTTCTTCGCTTGAATAAACGGTATCTCCATTGAGAAGAGTAATTACGTAGTTAAGTTCTATCACTTGATTTTCCCTGACCGAATCACCATTTTGAGTGTCGTATACCTCGTAGCGTAACCCCGTGCCGGTCTCTATTAAATCCCAGCCCAATTGTAGTGTAGTTGTGTCTATTTTATTTTTTTCTACTTCTACCCGATTCTTATTGGCTTCCATTAGTTTTTCTTTTAGCTCCTGATCAGATGGCTGAGTTTTATTACGAGCATCATTTGATGAACAAGCCATAAACAGGGTCAAAATTGCTGCTATTAAAAAAGTAGAGAAAAAGTTTATTTCCTTTTGATAAATGCTCATACTGCAAATGTATTTTAGAATGTAACTTTACCCCATATCAGAGGTAAAAAATGAATCGAATTTTAATTATTCTAGGTGTATTGCTGGTTAGCCTTTCTACCCCTGGGCAAAAGGCGTATTGGAAATCAAGCTATTCTAAAATTAATGCACCCGTTGGTGGAACTAAGAACATAAAGGACATTGTAAAAAAAGAATTCGTTTATCCAATGAAGGCGCTTACCGATAACGTGGAAGGTGCCGTAGACATTTCATACCGACTCAACAAGGATGGAACACCAAAAGTTTTAAGTGTTTCAGGAATAGACAATGACTTATTGATAGCCGAGGCAAAACGGATATTTGGTAAAATCAGGTTTCCATACAGCAAACTCCGTACGGGTAGCGAATCACCCGATTTATTTCAACTTGCCTTTTCTAAAAAGGATTGGATGAAGTTATATAACAAAAGAAAATACCGTGAAATTGAATATCCGCACTTACCTATCGACAGCACTCAACGTCTTTACCATTACCAGCTATTGGAAAAGAAACCGGAACCTATATTCTCTAAAAAGGAGCCTTATTCTGATTTTTACGATTACATCGTTAATAAATTGGAGTATCCTCCGGAAGCACTTAAACTGGGGCTAAAGGGAGATGTTGTTGTATCGTTCGTAATAGAACAAAGTGGCCATGTTACCAATATTGAAATTATTAAAACCATGCCGGCAGGATGTACCGAAGAAGCTTTGCGCCTAATAAAAAATGTAAAGTGGTTTCCCGCCCTGGAGAATGGAATTGCTGTGCGAACCCTTATGAAATCAAGCATTGGGTTTGGGGTTAAATCCAGTCCCTATCAGGAATCGTTTAATCAGGGCAACTAAATCAACTGTCAGTAAAAAGTCATTGTTATATCTTTTTGGCCTTTTACTAAATCATTGGTAAATATGATTTAAAACATCATTAAACTTGCAATCGGTTAAATAATTGAATGGAAGAATTAAACTTTAAATTATGAAGAAACATTTATCAGCATTATGTATGGTCTGTTTGGGCTTAATAAGCTTAAGCGTAAACGCACAGAATAAGTATCTCGCTGACGAATTTGTAACCAATAGCGGCTCTAACAAATACACCGTTGTAGGTGATGTATCGGACGGATTGAGTAGTCCGGTGGACCTAGACTTTAACAAAACTGACCTAACAGAACTCTGGGTGATCAATATGAGAACCGAAACAATGGGTGGTAACACAGTTACGTATAGAAACGCTGGTAAATCGAATCAAGAAGCATTCTTAAAAACCGACGGCAACGCGAGACATTTTATGTCACTCCCAACAGCACTAGCATTTGGTGACAAAGGAGACTGGGCAAACTCACCTGGCGTTCTTGACGCCAACTTTTCTGGTGGTCAACGAGCACCATTTACAGGACCAAGTTTATGGTCTTCCGATTTTACTATTTACGCACAATGGGCTGGCCCGGGAACAAATGGGTCGCATCTTGATATGCTTCATGGAAGTCCGCGTTCAATGGGAATTGCCTGGGAAGTTGGAAATAAATATTGGTTGTTTGATGGTGAAAATGGCCACCTGGTAAGTTATGATTTTGTAATTGACCACGGCCCTGGAAACTCTAACCATGATGACGGTCGTTTAAGAAGGTACCAGGAAATCGAATTGAAAAGAAATGGTCTTATTCCGGGACACATGGAAATTGATCCGGAAAGAAAATGGCTTTACATTAACGATATAGGAAATTCACGTATAATTCGGGTGGATATAACCAGTGGAAATGTGAAAGGAAGCTCTTCTATTCCCCCAAGAGAAGCTTTGGCAGAAAACAACGACATCATAAACATGAAGTGGGAAGTTGTTGCAAGCACTGGTCTAAAAAAACCCTGTGGGCTAGATGTTGATCGCAACCGCCTGATTGTTACGGATAATGAAACAGATGAAATCATTGTTTATGACATTACAAAGAATGATGGTACTTTTCCGGAAATAGGAAGGATAAGTGTTCCCTACATAGATATAATGGGAATTAAATTGGATCAGGAAGGAAAAATCTGGTTTGTTGATAAATCGGCCAAAGTAGTTATTCGCATTGACAATGATAATGCGATTAAGAAAGTAAAAAGCGATGGAAGCATTGTCTCTGTGAAACAGGCAGGAGAAAAGCAATTGATTTCTTTCTTCCCCAATCCTGCAAATGAGGTTCTCAATTTTAATGGATTGAACTCCAATGTAGAACTGGTTATCCATGATATCGCCGGAAGAATTGCCCTGGAAAACTTCGACCTGACTCCTGGTAATAGCAGAGTGGATATTTCTACATTAACCGAGGGTATGTATGTTGTTACTCTTAAGGAAAATGGTGCGGTTGTTTACCAGAATAAGTTGATTAAGAGATAGAATGGTATCTTAGATATTGGATAAAAGAAATCCCGTTTCGACTAAGTTGAAACGGGATTTCTTTATGCGTTATTTCTGGTATTCGAGGCTAGAAATCAACAATAAACCTATCCAACATTTTTTCGAAGGTTAATCCAATCCCTGGAATTCTGCTTCAATCTTATTGTACAGTTCAGAAGAAATATTTACCAGGGGTAAACGAACCGTATCACCACAGATTCCACGAGCTTTTAATGCAGCCTTTATTCCACCGGGATTGCCCTCAGCAAATAGCATATCAATACCAACCAATAGTCGCAAATGTAGTTGCCTGGCATTTTCGTAGTCGCCATTTAATGCCTGATGTGTCATGGTTGAAAATGTTTTAGGCAACGCGTTTCCAATTACTGAAATTACCCCATGCCCTCCAACTGCAATGTGAGGAACCACTAAAGGGTCATCACCGGAAAGCACGGTAAAATCAGCCGGACAACTCTTAAGAATTTGAGAGATCTGTCCCAAATCGCCGCTGGCTTCCTTTACCGCAATTATGTTTTCAAAATCATTAGCCATACGAAGGGTTGTAGAAGCAGTAATATTGCTGGAAGTTCTACCCGGAACGTTATACAAAATAATGGGCCGTGGAGTAGCCTCATTCAATGCTTTGTAGTGTTGGTAAATTCCTTCCTGAGTGGGTTTGTTGTAGTAAGGACTTGCAGAAAGAATAGCATCTACTCCATTCCAGTCGAAGTTTTTGAATCCTTCAACCAATGCAGCAGTATTGTTTCCGCCATGACCAAATACAATGGGTTTGCGGCCTGCATTTATCTTTTTAACGTGTTCCAACACGTCTTGCTTCTCTTTTAAGTTCATGGTAGCCGACTCTCCGGTAGTTCCCTGAACCACCAGGTAATCCACTCCCCCATTAATTAAATGCTCAGTTAGTGAAGTAAGTCCATCGTAATCGACTGAACCGTTTGCTGAAAACGGAGTAACCATTGCCACTCCCAGCCCTTGAAATTTATGCTGCATATCTCTAATCTTATATCGGGCCGCAAATATCCGATTTTCGATTCAAATACATAAAGAGTTTCAGGTGAATATTAATTGTTTGAAATATGTTTTTATTATCTCCGTTGTTGGCATAACTTAGCAGGATAACAAAGCCAAAAGTGCATATTGCCAAACAACCTGTTCTGCACTACTGGTATTTTAAATTATACACTATGAAGGATTACGTTATAAAAACCCTTAATAAGGGTATTGCCGAGTTATGCCTAAACCGGCCCGAGAGATACAATGCTTTTGATCAACCCAGAATTGAAGCCCTGGCAGACTTGCTGACAAAGCTCGCAAAAGACCCCAATGTTAAAGTTATAATTATTCGTGGGTCGGGGAAGGCTTTTTGCGCTGGTGGAGACCTGGAATGGGTAAAAAACCATCCCGATGGATATTCTTCCGCTTTTCATAGCATGGCGATGAAATACCATCAGGCGGTGCTTGAAATTAAAAACATGTCTAAACCCGTAATTGCGGCAATTAATGGTGTAGCTGCAGGAGGTGGGTTTTCCCTGGCAATGGCCTGCGATTTTAGAATTATGGCTCAAAATACTTCATTGAAGCAAGGATACACATCTGCCGGATTGAGCATTGACGGGGGTGGCAGTTTTACATTACCCAGATTAGTAGGGATGGCCAAAGCCTTGGAGATTATGGCGTTTGATGTACCCATATCTTCGAAACAGGCATTGGATTGGGGACTGGTAACCAAAGTGGTTGAAGACAATAAGGTTCTACCTGAAGCCAGAGAAATGGCTGGAGTTTTAATGGCCCGATCTTCCAGTTCGTTTAAGCTTTCAAAAAGATTATTCAATAAAACATTTAATTCAAGCTTCGAAGAACAAATTGAAGAGGAAAGACGCTTCTTGGCAGAATCGGCCAATCATCGCGACGCTATTGAAGGACTTGCTGCATTTGTGGAGAAAAGAAAACCGAGTTTTAGCGAGGTGTGATTCAATTAATTATTGTAACGTTTTGAAATAATACTCCACCAACCAAACTTCAACCGCTTACCAACAAAAGGGAACCTAAGGCTAAGCCTTAAGCAATAATCCAATTATACAATTGATAATCAAGGTGTCCATAACATAAGCTGGTACGGCATGGGAGTTCATTAACTCCTTATCCTATAGTACTTTGATGCTATAGTTTTTCTCAATGCGCTCCTGTAGGTTTGTTAACCCATTGAATTTAAATAAAGCAACGTATGATGCACATTTTGACCCTGGAACGAAAAAACGCAGACTATAACAAAGACTTGAAAAAAACCGTTGAACGCACTTTATTAACTTATTTAAATTCAATAAATATTATGAGTGTATTGTACAAGCCGGTTATAGACCCAGACCCCATTGACCACGACAGTGGCAATTTGTATACCCTTGCGGGGTACATTCCTGTGGGAGACCAGGAAGAAATTAATTACGTAGGAAAAAATACAAACGAAGAGTTTCAGTTCGATATTGTAAGTGGTACCGAACCTGCCGGGGACCGGCTTTTTTCGGTGCTGGTAGAGCGGGTAAACAACCAGCCTTCTGGTAAGGTCGTTACCAAAAAGGGTGAAGTCGAAGAAGGTGAATCGGTTTTTGCTTTTGGATAAATGAAAATGGTAGTTGCCATATTACTAGTTAGTGGTATAACCCGGGCCAATGCCAATGCGCATTGGCCTGAGTACTACCAACTGGCTAACCAGCATTATGCCCAAAAACAATACGACAGTGCCTATGTCTATTATTTTAAACTGGCTCACAAACAACTGGAAAACATTCCTGATAGCGCCATCGCTGAGAGCTATCGAAAACTAGGAATTATACTCTACCAACAAAAACAATATGAAAAAAGCGTAGTCTATTTTAAGCAGGCGCATATCCACTACAAAAAAATAAATGACCAACCCAATGCCGAAAAATGTCGTTCGAACCTAGCCAATGTATATGTGCAAATGCAGGAATACGAATTGGCGGAAACCCTTTATCAAAGTTGTCTCCAAACGGCCGTAAAAAATAGCGACTCGACCCTTCAACTTATGATTCATCTGAATATGGGTGGCTTATACAACCACACAAAAGAGTTCGACCTTGCTTCAAGTCACTTGTTGACGGCTCAAATTCTTGCAGTTAAATTGAGGGATACATTGTTCGCAGAAATGACCTTGAATAACTTAACTACTATGTACCTTAACCAATTTATGCCTGATAGTGCATTGGTTTATTTAAGAAAAACCGCTTCCAAGAGTTCTCATTTAAACCTTAAAAAAGCAGCGCTAAAAAACCTATATAAACTAAATCGCCAATTGGGTAATATGGATAGCGCATTCTATTATAGAGATCAATACCAAATGGTATCTGACAGCCTAAAGAACAAAAAAATTGCCCTAACCATTGCCCAACTCGAAACCGAATTGCAGCGAGAAAAAGACCGTGCCCAATTGGCAACCGCCCTAATGTGGATTGTGGTGCTGGTTGTTCTTTTACTGGTAGGCTTGTTGTTTTGGGTTCGTGAAAAAAAAATAAGCAAACAACGCCTTGCAGAATCTAAAAGTTTAACCAACATGTTTATTGAACAACTTAAGGTATTTGAAAACGAAAAAACCGAAGTGGGTTCTCTACTCCATTCCAACATCTTACCTACCCTGGTTTCAGTACGGAACTTACTCCACCTCAACCGGGTAAAAGAAGGCGAAACTCACCTGCAGCAAAGCATTGAGAAACTGGCCAAACTCCAAAACAACCAATTCTATAGCCTCCGCTTCGACCATGCCGACTGGCTTATTTACACCCCTACCAATGCCAAACACAATTCGGAATGGATAGAAATTCAATGCCATCACGACCCCCGGGCTTATACTACCGACTTCCAGATTGCCGTACTTAGTATGTTGGAGCAGTTGCTCCACGAAGGCCAACAGAAGTTGCGTGTAACCCCCGACGAATACGGAGTATTGGTAGAATGGGACAAGCCCATTGAGTTTTCCAAAACCACCCTAGCCCTGTTTCGTTTTTTCCACTGTAGGTTACAAAACACCAAGTTACACATTCCCTTACTCGAAAACAGATGACAAAAATTGCAATTGTAGACGACCTGGTATTGGTGGCCGAAACCCTGGCCGAAGCGTTAAAAAGCAAGTACGGCGAACACATACATGCTTATAGTCCTGAAAACCTGGACCACCGCATATTAAGAAACTATGACCTGTTGCTGCTCGATTTCGATTTTGGTGCCCTGGGCAATGCCAACGACCTGCTAAATGAACTGGAACGGTTAGAAATAACCGATCTAAAAATAATTCTGTTTAGCTCTTTTTGGAAACCCCAGGTGCTTATGGTCTGTCGCCATCCGCTGGTATTGGGTTATTTCAATAAAACCTACGGACTGGTAGACTCTTTTGCAGCCATTGATGCAGTATTGGCCGGTAAGCGTTGGTACCAACCCCAATATGCCGAAGAAATAAAACGGCTTATGAAGCTACCCAAAAGCCAGGTGCTAACCAACCGCGAAAACGAAATAGTTGGTTTGCTGCAGCAGGGTTACTCCAAACCGGAAGTGGCCACGGAATTGGGTATTTCCATTAATACGGTTAGGAACCACGTAACGCATATTTTTGAAAAACTGGGAGTAAACTCCATCAGGCAACTTTAATGCATGAATGTAAGTCTAGTACAATAAATAACTAAATTCAGCTGTTGAAAGGAATATAAATGCAAAAATGTGCTTACAATAATTACAAGCTATTGAAAATAAAACTTACATACCTGTTCTTATTGGCCTCTTTGGTTTCACAGGCCCAGCTGTTTAAAGGACTTGGCTTTCGTGCCGATGCCTATATTGGAGTAATGTACTCCGATACGGTTGATAATCGACTTTATGTTGGTGGAGAGTTTAAAAAACTTAATGGAAAGACTGTTGATCAGGTGGTTTATTATGATGGGATAAAATGGAATTCGTTAGACCTTAAATGGAAGGGAGGTTCCATAAGAACCATGACCCGCTTTAAAGGAGATATCTATTTCGGAGGTAATTATGGAATAAACCGGTGGAACGGTTTTAAACTTGATACGCTTGGCAAAGGTGCTAACGGTTACGTAGGTGGTCTACTTAATTTTAATGATTCGTTGTTGTTTGTTGTCGGAAATTTTACAAAAGTCGATGACACGCTACCTGCTTTAGGTATCGCCACCTGGAATGGTAATCGATGGGACACTCTGCCGGTCAACGTACCCAAAGTAGGGAGTACCAATGATTTTGCATCTATTGCTTACTATAAAGGTGAATTTTACTTTGGTGGAAATTTTATGGGTAAATATGGGAATGATATCATACGCTTTTCTGGAACCGAATGGAAAGACGTTGGTGGAGGATTAAAGGGAGATTCATGGGTTCGGGATTTTGAAATTTACAATGGCGAATTGTACGTTGCTGGCGAGTTTAAACAATTAACCGGAAACCCAAGCGACCATGTTATCCGGTGGGATGGAACCAATTGGAAACCCGTTGGTGGGGGGGTTAATTACCAGGCATGGGATTTAATAAAATTCAAAGATAATTTGTTTGTATGCGGAGCATTCGACGAAGCCGGTGGAATTGATGCTAATGTTATTGCCAAATGGGAGGGAAAAGAATGGTGTGGTTACCGGAACGATTTTGTAAATACGGTGTCAGACTTAGCTGTTTATAATGATTCTCTTGTGGTGGCTAACGGTTACTTCGGGCCACCCTCAAAAGACCAAGTGAATATTTTAACGGACATCCACCAAACTAACCGATGTGGTGTAATTGATGGGTTTTCCGAAATAGACGTATCTGATTTTAAAATCTATCCCAATCCAGTATTAGCCGAATTAGTTATTGAGGGCAGTGGTACACCGCAAGAAACCGATTACAAATTAATTAACATGCAGGGGCAGGTTTTACGATCAGGAAATTTTTTGCAATTAAAATTTACAATAAATATCGAAGAATTAGTTCCCGGAATTTACTTCCTGGAATTGGTCACGAATAATAATAATAATAATAATAATAGGATAACAAAAAAGATAGTAAAACAATAAAAAGTAAAGCACCGAGGCAGCCACCTCGATGCTTTGTTACAAAAGAAAAATAGAAATGATTAGAAACGTGTGCATAAGGCTCTACGCCTTACACCCTACTTGACCTTTGTGCTTGCAAAACTAGCTCCATTTTAACCAATGGCTGACTAAACGGCCCCATTTATTTCATTTTTTAAAATTTTTAAACGAATTATATTATGCGTAATACAACACTATACCTGTTAGTTACAGGCTTTTTCTTAGCAACAACAATTGGCTCCGTGCTGGCCCAGTGGGACATTCCCGATGGGTTGGGAGAATCCCCCTCATCGGCTTATTTGTACAACGAAAACAAAGACCAGGTAGTAGATATGGACGGCTACCTGCACCCCGAAGTAAAATACGTTACCGACCACGCTTATCCCCGTATTTATTTGGCCGATACCTACGTGGGCTTTGTTTTGGAAAACGTAGATGAAGATACCACCACCGAAGATACCGTGGGCCTGGTAAAAATGACTCCTGTAAATCCCTTGCTCAACGTTACCCCCGTGGCTTATGAGCAGGGAGAGGGCATTAGCAACTATTTTTTGCCGCACTGCCCGCAGGGAGCAACCGATGTTAAGGGCTATAAACGGGTAGTATACCCCGATATTTACCCCGGTATAGACATGCATTTCTACAGCAACGGTGCTGGTCCTAAAATTTATTTTGTTATTGACCCCGGTGCCGACCCTGACAACCTGTTGCTGGAATTTACGGGGCAGGATCAACTAATGGTTACCGCACAAGTTTTGCAAATTGAAATGGCCGGTATGACCTTACAACTGCCCAACGGCATGGCCTACCAGGTAAATGCTCAAAACCAGGTTGTTCCCCTCGGCTGGACGGCCGACTACCTCGACAACGGCCCCGGCCTGTTGGGTTTTTCCCTGGGCAGTTACGACCCCACCCAAACCCTGGTGCTTCAGTTTGGTTACGAACTACCTACCAGTTCTTCTAGTGTTGCCACCAAAAACCTGGGCTGGTGTACCTACTACGGGGGGCAAATGGCAAGCAGCAATACCGATGTGGCCCTGGAACAATACGGTAGAAATTATTTCTGTGGAACCACGTCAGAGCCAAAATTCCCATACTCACAAGGTGCTCTGTTTAAGAAAATAAATAGAAGTGGAAATTTGTACATTCTCAAATTTGATTCAGTTACACAAGTGCGTAAATACGCTACTTTTTATGGCGGGAGCAAATTGGAACAAGATCCTGTTATTACCATCAGCAGCCAGGACGAGGCCCACGTGGCATTTAGAACCCAAAGTACCGACATTCCTTTTCCTGTGAGCCAACCTACCGGTGCCTGGGTCGATACCGTACCCGATGGCCCTAACGCTGGTAACTTTGACTTGGTTATTGCCAGGTTTTCGAGTAATGGAAAGCAACTTATTTATACTACTTATTTTGGTATTGGTAGCGACCTGAAGGTTTACGACCTGGAAATCAACAGCAAAGACGAGTATTACCTGTTGGGTTCTGGACCCATTGGTACACACTACCTCTACAAAACAGGGGCCCATTCAAGCCCTACGGGTCATTTGTTTATTCAAAAATGGAACCCCAACCACACTGTTCAGTGGGCCACTCGCTACAAAAGCAGTACATCTGCCGATTTTTCGGCCCTCTGTTTCGATGCCAACGACAACGTTTTTATTACAGGAAGCGATCGGGATGGTCTGGAATTAAAAGATCCGGGAGGTAATGCTCATTTCGAAACCGGTCCTACCATTCCTTATAGATCACCCATCTTTATGATTAAGTTAGATAGTTTAGACAGTTTAATCTGGAGTACTTATTTTGGCCGTAACGTCGGCAGTACCCCTTACGATATAGCAAGCGACGGAGAAAATGTATTTATTACTGGCCAGGCACCGGGAACTACCGGGTTTCCATTAAAGCAACCAGGACCCAGGGCCTATTTCGATACTGTGATTGGAAGTAATCCGGGGAGTTCAAACTTTGATGGTTTTATCTCGGAATTTTCTAACGACGGGGAATTGCTCTGGAGTACTTATTTGGGTGGAGACGGGGCCGATCATGGAACCGGAATTGATGTCGATGACGACGGGAATGTTTATGTTTCCGGGGATATTGATGATTGCAGACCCTCTTATGCTTTTCCATTGCAATACAACCCCGATATATTTAATTTGGGTGTAAACAAGATGGGAGCTTCCCCGGGAGGCTTTCTGGCTGCTTTTAATTACGAACGCCTCCGCACCTGGACAACCTATTTTGGTGGAAAACATGACGATCATATTACCAAAGTCAGAACCTATGGAAACGACTATTTGTATTTAAGTGGGAGAACAGTTTCAGGTAGAACCAAGTTTCCACTGGAAGATTTAGGTGGAACCGCCTGGTATGATGATACCAAAGCAATAAATCCCAGGGGGCATAGTGCAACCTATGCGGCTCGTTTCGATATTTCCATGTTTGACACCTTTGTTACTGTTGAAGAAATTAGAGCCGACAATTGGAAGGTAATTGCCTATCCTAATCCAACCAATTTGTGGCTTCATATAGACCTGGAAGGGGAAGCGAATTACCAACTCTTAGATATTAGCGGAAGGGAATTGCAATCGGGTAAAGTTTCGCCAGAGCAAAATGCCCTTGCTGTTGGTTGGTTGAGTGTTGGAACTTATTTGCTGCGCTTGCAGCAAAATAGTAAAGTGGCAACGGTTAAGTTTATAAAGGAATAACCAATATTACTAACGGGACCTACGATGAAGAACCCTGGCCTTAGATATAAGGCTGGGGTTTCTTTTTTGCCCCCTCCCTACTCCACAAAAAAAGGATGCTTCCGAAGAAACATCCCTTACATGAGTAGTGCAGATTTTTCCGTGAGCGCCGTAGCTAATGCATAGGCGCCCTGCGTTTCGCCTGTAGCTATAGCGGAGGCGCTCCACGCGTCGCCTGTAGCTATAGCGGAGGCGCTTAAATCTGCAATTGCTTAGATCGCATCGATCTCAACAATTCGGGCAGCACGTCGCTGAGAAGCGTAAGTCAACTCGTCCAAATCCATTTGCTGGAGTATGGCATCCGTAGGGCTTACGTAACTGGAGCTGAGGCCATAGGCATCCAACTCCGATTGCAGCTCCGCTATAACGGCATCTTGAGCAGCTATAAGAGCAGCATCGGCATTGTTGGCCACCAACACATCACGCACCGATTGGGCGTGTGCAATATCGGCTTGCAAACTGGCCTTAGCCGCAGCATCATCGCCCTGGCTATCAAGCTTTGCGTCAAGCCTTTCCTGCTTTCGCGCCTTTTCTTTGTCTATCTCCGTTATTTCAGAGGCCCACTTCGAGCGTACGTATTGCAACTCTTCAGTGGTTAGATCATTTAACGTAATCATAATTGACAAATTTTATTGGTTTATATCTCCTTGCTGTTGTTTCTCATCCTTGAAGGATTTCCGGATGCTGCACTACTCCTGCTATTTTAATCGGGATTGTATTCTACGTTTGTCTTTGTAAGCCCTTTGAATGAGTTCGATAAAATTTTCGACCCCCATCATGGAAACCAATCGGGCTTTTATTGTGGTATTGGGCCTGCGTTCTCCCCGCACGTAACGGTGCCAGGTAGTAAAGTGAATACCCAATTGCCTGGCAAGTGCCCGCCCGCTTATCTTTTTTGCTATCATTACATGTCCGCATACTAAGGCTGTGGTTTTGTATTTTATTCTTTTTAACCGTGTTCTCATAATTTCTTTGGTTTAACTGCCGTAAACAGTAGCAGGTTTCTATTTTAATTATTAAAGGTGGTCGGGGCATGGAATTTTGGTAAAACCCTGGGTGTCGGTGCTGACCAATAATAAAACAAGGTGTAGCCCGTTTTATTTTTCCACGAATTCCCAAATAATGTAAAAAATTCAGTGTAGCCGGGCGTTTGAGCATGGCTACAAGTTGAACTTTTCGAAAAACCCGATCCATTATTTTCGTTAAGGGGTGTAGCACCCCCTAGAGGGTATGGCTACACTTTCAATTTTATAAAAACCGGATACACTTTTTTCAGAAACGGGTGTAGCCACTTTGAAAAAAAAAGTATGGCTACACCTAAAATTTTTTTGACCTGCTACACTTAAAAAAGCAAAACCCGGCTACACTTCTTGGTGCAAAGGGGTGTAGCACCCCCTACTGGGTATGGCTACACTCTTCTTTTTTCGAAAACCGGCTACGCTTTTCGGAAAGTGGTGGCGTTTTACAGGGAAGCTAAGCAATGGCTTACCTTGAATAAGCTAAACCTTAAAAAAACTAAGGTGTGCCTTAGTTTAAGGGTGCTGTTTTTGAAATCTTCAAGTATCTTAATGTGCCTTGAACTCCTCTTATGGTGGGCAGTACAAACAATCCTACCTCAAATTTCTATGCTATTTCATTTTATACAAAAAATCAAAACCTGATTTGGATTCTGGTATATGCTAGGGTTTTGGTTGAACTTTGGGAAGAATGAAACTTAAGTAAGAAAGCTAATTAGGACGTTATTTGATGAATATTGTTCATTAATAGAATAAAGCCATTAAAGAATGCAAATTGATAGAACTGAAATAGATGCTTGGGGTAAAAGACA
The DNA here is from genome assembly GCA_002713215.1 of Crocinitomicaceae bacterium. Taxonomy (GTDB): domain Bacteria; phylum Bacteroidota; class Bacteroidia; order Flavobacteriales_G; family Salibacteraceae; genus UBA2108. The sequence goes on along the minus strand of PAVO01000028.1, from coordinate 16,530 downwards.
GGAACCAAAAGGTGAATTTCCTTTGTTAATGGCCAAACTTATTTTCGAAACGACACCAAGAAGCACATTTTTCGAAATACCTACAGGGAGTGCTGTCTTTCTTGATGGTTGGGATGGTATTGTAAAATGTGATTCAAAATCAGGTTTAGTTCCTGAAGATATATCACTGTGGGAATTAAAAACAAATGGAGGCAAGACACAAGCTGATTCAGACTATGAAAAAAGGAAACAAGAAAGTTTAGGATTTGACAAATCACGAGTCACGTTCATTTTTGTCACTACAAAAATCTGGAAGGGCAAAAAAAAGTGGGTTGAGGCAAAACTCAAAGAAAAAGTTTGGAATGATGTTAGGGCATATGATGCGGTTAATATTTCCAATTGGGTCAATTTGACTGAAATCACATATAAGTGGTTCTCTGCACAATTAGGAAGAGATCATAATTGCCTGACCATTGAGGATTTTTGGGAAAATTGGTCGGTTGGTCCAAAAAAAACTAATGGTCATATCATATTGACACCAAAAGTTGTCACTGCGGGTAGAGAGATAGAGTGCCAAAAAATCATTGAATTCCTTCAGGGGGAGCCAAATTTATTGAGGGTAAAAGGCTCCACAAAGGATGAGGCGATTGCCTTTATCATTGCAGCAGTAAACCTGTCTTCTGAGCAGTTCAAAGTGCAATTCAACTCAAAAAGTTTGGTTATCGAACATCTACAAGATTTTAGGCTGGCAAAAAAAAGTAGTTTTAATTTGAACCTAATCGCTAAGTTTGATGATACAAGTGAATTGCACAGCGCAGTAGCACGAAGTCACCATGTGTTGTTACCGCTGGGACCAGACGATCCATATAATTCTCAGGATATAATTACACTTCCCTATATTGAACGAGATGGTCAGGTTAAGGCATTAATCGATTCTGGATTATCAGAGCAAGAGGCTGAAAAATATTCCAAAGAATCAACAAGAAATATTACCATTTTAAAGAGACTAATTGGATTTGAACTAAACAAGGCAAAATGGGAATTCTCAGAAGAATTAGACCAATTAGTACCTATACTATTAATTGGCCGTTGGAATGAAAACAAAGTAGGAGATCGAAAGATATTAGAACATCTCTCAGGTGAAAGTTATCAATCGTATTTAGAGAAACTTTACAAATGGCTAGAAGTAGAATCTCCTCCATTAATAAAAATTGGAAGTTCATGGCGTCTTACCTCTCCCTTAGACGCATGGACAAACCTGTCTAATCATTTATCAGTAAAAGATTTTGAAAATCTGAAAACCTGTTTTCTTAAGGTAATGTCGGAAATCAATCCAACATTCGAACTTGATCCTAAAGACCGAATAATGGCCTCTTTTCGGGGCAAAGTATCGCTCTATTCCGAATGGTGTAGGGAGGGATTAACACAATCGCTTATTCTTGTGGGTTTGTACGGAAACAAAATGAAATTCGGGCACAAATTAAACACTCAAGAATGGGTGGATGACATTATAAAAGAACTTCTGAATGAAGCCACCGGTGATTTATGGGCTTCCAGAAACCGTGAAATACCTTTAATTGCTGAAGCATCTCCAAAAAGTTTTTTTGAATCCGCTTATCACTCTCTGTCCTTGGATGATAAGCCTATTATGAATATGTTCATTGAAGAGGACGGTTTCATTTCACCTACCAGTCAGCATTCTGGTTTACTCTGGGCATTGGAAGGTTTAGCATGGACAGAAGAATACATATTTGATGCTTCAATGCTTTTGGCCACGTTAACCACTTTAGACCCTGGAGGAAAATTGGCCAATCGCCCTTTGAATAGCCTTAGTGAAATATATAAGCCCTGGCATTATCAGACCCTTGCGGCCTTTGAAGATCGTATGAAGATTTTGGAACAGATCATAAAAAAAGAATACGAAACTGGTTGGAAGTTATTACTGGGTATGATTCCAGCCGGTATTCCAGGTGCAGCCTTTCCTACACATAAATTGAGATGGCGAATTTTCGAACGCAGTTTCAATAATCAATACCTATGGTCTGAAATATTTGATACGCATACCCATGTCCTAGAATTACTTATGGAATATTTCGATTTTTCCGAAAAGAAGCTGATCGATTTATTGGATAAATCTGATTCAAGGAAAATACGATCTAGCGATAGGAAAAAACTATTGTTGTTTATTGGATCTAATCTCAACAAAATACAACTTAAAGATAATTCTGCCTGGCGTAAAGTCGGAGATACTTTGTCTCAACACCGATCTTATCCAGATGCAGAATGGGCACTACCAGAAAAAGAATTAAAATGGTATGATAGTATTTACAAAAAGTTAGAGCCCTCGGATTCTATAGAGCGTGTGATATGGATGTTCAATGTTCATTGGCCTGGATTTCCGGAAGGTCTGGAAAGAAAAGAATTATCCTATCAGGAACAAGAGAAGTTGATTTTAGAAAGAAGAGTTGATGGGCTAAAATCCATATATTATGAATTCGGGTTTAAAAAGATAAAAGAGTTAGCTGAAATTGTTAAAGAAACCTGGGTATACGGGGATACATTAGCTCATATAATCAACAATGAAGAAGAAATTATTTCATTGTGTGAATACCTAAAAAAGGAAGAAGACTCCGTTCAAGGTTTTATTCAGCGATTTATTTATAGAAAGTCGATCATCAATGACATTCATTGGGTATTTGACCTATATAAAAAACTGAAAGTTTTAAAATTTACAAACCTAGAGTTATCAAGAATTTTCTATCAAGTAGAACAATCTAAGGAAGTCTGGAAATTTCTCGATAATACAAATCTGGAAATACAAAACTGTTATTGGAAAAATATATATCCTCATTTTTGGAGATTGCCTGATGATGATTACATCTTGGGAATTAACAAACTAATTGGCGTAGATCGGTTTCTTAGTGCCTTGGATGTTGCATACCATGAACCTAAAAAAATACCCTCCGAAAAACTAGTCGAGATATTACAAAAAGTCGGAACAAAAAAGTCAGACGAAAAAATAAGGCTGGATAGTTACCATGTAACCCAAATCATTCAAGAACTTGAAACAAGAGAGGACATTGAAAAGTCGGTTCTTTTGAATATTGAAGGCCTATACCTCCCATTTTTAACTTCCTATGGGTCAAATCACAAACCTAAAGTACTTCACGAGGAATTGGCTAGCAATCCTGAATTTTTTGTTGAGGTATTAAAATGGGTGTATAAATCCGATAAAGAAGATATAAAAGAAGAGGTCTCTGAGGATATTTCAGATGAGGCAAGACGAAATAGGAGTAAAAATGCTTTTGACCTACTGCGTTCATGGAAACAAATACCAGGAGTAGATGATAACATAAACATTGATGAAAAGTACTTGGTGGATTGGATAAAAGAAGTAAGAGAATTAGCAGAAAGATCAGGTAGGTTAAAAGTTGCTGATGTACATATTGGCCAGGTATTGGCAGAATATCCAGAAAAAGAGAAGCACTGGCCACCAGTAGAAATATGTAAGATCATAGAATCCATTAACACTGATAGTCTAAAGAGTGGTTTTTCCTCAGCGACCTCTAACAAAAGAGGATCATCAACTAGAGGTGTTTTTGATGGAGGTGAGATCGAAAGAGGTCATGCTGAATTCTTTCAAAAGCAGGCTGAAGCCATTAAGTTTGAATTTCCTGAAACAGCCAAAATATTGACCAGTCTGGCCAAAGGATATATTGAAGATGCAAAACGTATGGATGAAAGTGCTGAGCGAGATGAACTTGACCATTAAAACTAGATATAATGCAATGCCTTTAAGTTATGACTAAAGCACTTGACACTTTTCATAAGACTATTAATCGAAGTAATGGACTTCTCATCATTTATCAAAAAACCCACAACAACCCAACTTTTGTAGGTTTAAATAATGCTGACTTAATTCGTTCAGCAATTGTTCTGGCAGTTTCTGGAATGGACGCCTACTTTACTTCTAGGTTTACTGAGAATCTAATTAGTTTTATAAAGAATAAAGGAACCACAAGGCAGCTTGTTGACGTATTACAAAAAGCTGGCCTAAATACTGAGCAAGCGCTACAAATGATAACCATGGATAGACCTTACAGACGAATTCGAACTCTCGTTGATCAATACCTATCTGAATATACAACACAAAGGTTTGATGTAATTGACAGATTATTCGAAATTTATGGAATAAATAATTTGACAACTAATGCACAAGGGTTAACTAAGCGAAAGGCTTTGATAAAATCAATTGGAAGAACCATTAAGCGAAGACATGAGATTGTTCATAAAGGCGATTACAATTCTCATGATAAATTGAAGGAAGTTGATCATACCAGATCAAAAAAGCAAATTGCTGACATTAAATTGTTTGTTGAATCTTGTGATAGACTCATTACTAAAATACTTCCATAACAGGCATAAGGCAACAACTGTGCATGGCAACTGTCATGATAGCTTAAGGTTGAAACTGTGCCATGATTAATTGATAAAACGCAGTTTAAGTTGAAAACAATAAAAGTTAACATAAGTATCCAAAACGATTTTCTCGAAAGTAGGAACATTACAATCGAAGATGTCGAAAATCATGTCCGCTTTCTACTTAAAACTTTCAATGAAAAGTACCTAGTTCTATTCCCAACCGAAGTGTCAGGAAATGATATTGATAAAATAATAAATACAAGTAATTGTCTGCATAAAATTGCAGGTTTTGACGGTTTTGACGGTTTTGACGGTTTTGACGGTTTTGAAAGGCATATAAAACTATACAATAAAAGAGAATTCAATTCACATATTTATTGCGCCGAAGTCGCAGGTTTTTTAGGCGATAATGGATTCAAAGTCATCATGGAACCAATTATGGATAGTCACACAGGGCCTCATCCTGATTTGCAACTAGAAAAGAACGGTAATGTAACCTATGTTGAGTGCAAAACTGCAGAAATCTCTAACCTGTACAAGCCTGAAGTTAAAATTAAAATTGCAAACCTTATACTTGAAAAGATTGATACTCCATTCGAAATAGAATTAACATTTAATAAATCTATTGACTTTGACGCTTTTAAAGAAATGCTTGATGACAGTTTTATAAATGAAATACTTAGTGTTGACAAGAATTTAAATGAAGAATTTGTGGAGTGGGAAATTCGAAAAGGAATCAATATCAAACTAACATTTCAGTCAAGTAGTATAAGTACAAATACAAATAGCGGCTTGGTTGTATACTTTGACCTTTATGTAATTAATGACGCAACTGACATCGGTAATAAAAGTATCGGCATCAAAAGAATAATTGGAAAAAGGTCTATTGGAATTTATGAAATGGTCAACTATAAAAAAAAATTGAAAAGCAAAAGGAGGGCTAGCTCAAACCAGATGGTAGCTGGCTACCCAAACCTTGTCTTTATTAAAGGAATAAATGTTGTTGGAGATGAAGTTGAAAATAAAACATACATAAGAAAGACTTGGTTAACCAAACAAAACGAATGGTGCAGCGGAATTGTTTTCTTTGATGTTCATCGTTTTTCATATTGGGAAGAAATTAAAACGGTTATTGATTATTTGGCTAATCCACATGCGAAGGCCCCAATTCGACTAAAATAATCCGATCCAAAAACGGGTAAGAAAAAATGCTGGCTAAATCTGAATTTGAAAGTACTACCGACTACAAACCCGAACATACCGTTTCCAATGGCAACCATACGTATTTATACAGAGTCGAATAACAACTGGTACAAAGCTTCCAAACAATGCTTAAATTTGAATTATCCAATTTTAAACGAACCTAACCGTTAGCTTTTACAACCAACAAACTTTAAAAACCCATGTGGAAAAAAGTCTTTAAAAATCAAACCTGGCCATTTATTGTACTGGGAATTTCCCTTGCTGTCTGTTACATTTCCATAGACCAGCAGACTCAACTACTTCGGGGAGAACTTTGGGGAATACCGACCCTATGGTGGTACGTTTTCGCTTTCCTATCCCCTATTATTCACCAACTTTATGTACTTATTTGCTGGCGACTGGAATTGCATTACCAGGCCATTAGCAATCGATTTGGAAAAAATGGATTTAAACTTTTTAAAGTAGGTTTTGCCCTGCTTATTCTTTCCCGACCCCTGTTAATTGTATTACTTGCCATTTCCAATGCCAACACCTTTACCATCAACCCAACATTATCACTGGCTTTGTCAATTCTTTTTCTCATACCTTCCGTTTACCTATTCTATTCGGTAGTAAAATACTTTGGAATGGACAGGGCTTTTGGCATTGATCATTTCCAACCCCAACATTATGCTAAACAACCCCTGGTCAATCAGGGAATATTTAAATACACGTCGAACGGCATGTACTATTTTGGATTTTTAGTTCTCTGGATTCCAGGCATATTGTTGCAATCTCAGGCGGCTTTGCTAATTGCTTTGTTCAACCACCTGTATATATGGGTGCATTATTATTTTACGGAATTACCAGACATTGAAGAGATTTACGGGAAGGACTAGAAAGGGAGAATTCATTGCGCGAAAACTTTAAATTTGAAAGTACTCGGCAATAAGCCGTTCAAACGCTAAAAACAGGCCCCATGAAATTTGAAATTGATCCCAACACGTATAAGGAAATAGCAGAAGTGATCCATAGCGATAAAAGCCCTGTGGGAATTGATGCCAAAAAGACCCATATTTTAATTCTGAATAAACTTCAGGAGCTAAACGATCGATTGGAGCGAATGGAACAGCAAATGAACATTGATAAGGCTTAACTAGAAAAGCTAATCGGTACGACCTCCTTTTACCATACCCAAATACTTAACCATCTGTTCGGCCAGGTAATTAAAATCCTGCTCCTCATCGGATTGAATCATAAAATCCAACATGTCCTCTTTCCAGGCTTTTCGACTTCCTATTCGTATACCAATTTGCTTGTCGAGGAGTAAATAGAGCAATGGAATTTCTTCCTTGTTGGTAAAATCCAGAAGAATATCATAGGATGTTGAAGCCAGTTGAGCAGGTTCCAAATCAAAAGCCAGGTCCTTTTTGCTAATTACTTCCCAATCTGCCTTTTGCTCAAAGGCATCAGCCTGTTTAGGGCTTTTTATGTAAGTAACAAACTGTAGGCTTAGGTTAGGATATAAGGAATGAAATTGATTCCGAATGCTCTGTATATCTATGGCCGAAACATCGGAATAATTGACCAATACACAACCGGATTGGGCAGAGTCAATGACCGTTAAATTTCCCTTTGTTACCCGTTTGAGGTTCTTTTGAAGCGCTCGTTTGGCTAAGTATTCTCTAAGCTTCCAAATCACTCAATCTCCCTAGAGTGTAGCCTTTACCATTCGATCCTTACCGGAGAGGTCTTTCCTAAGTTCAATGGAAGAATACTCCATTTCGGTAAGCAAATTAACCACCTGCTTTCCCTGTTTTTCGTGAATTTCAAAAAACAGGTCACCACCGGGTTTTAACCAAACCTTGGCCCGATCGGCAATGGTTCTGTAAAATAACAGGGGATCACTATCGTCAACAAACAAGGCCAGATGAGGTTCGTGTTCCAACACATTGTTGTCCATGCTGTCCATATCGCTTTTTAGCACGTACGGAGGATTCGAAATAATTATATCAAATTGATTTTCCTTAAACGGTTGGTTGGTTGAAAGAACGTCTAAGATGTACCAATCAATTTCTACCTGGTTTAGCTTTTCATTGGAAATAGCTACTTTAAGCACATTCATGGAAACATCGCAGGCAGAAACTTTAGAGTTTGGCAATTCACTTTTTATAGTAATGGGAATACAGCCTGACCCGGTACCTATATCCAATACTGACGGACTAGCCGATTCGTTTGTTTCCAACAACCACTGAACCAATTCTTCGGTTTCCGGTCTTGGAATAAGTACGTTTGAATTTACTTTAAATGTACGACCACAAAATTCAGCATCTCCAACAACATATTGCAATGGTGTTCCTTCCTTCATCTCTTTCATAGCAAATATTATTTTAAGTAATTCCGATTCACTCAGGCGGTGTTGTTTTTCTACAATTTGCCTGGCAGACGAAATATTATAATAATGTTCAATTAGGTGTCTTTGAACTGTTTTTATTTCACTTTTAGTATACTGACCCTCCAATTGAAGGTCGATGTACTTCTCGACACCTTCTAATGTATTTTCAGCAATTTTCATTCTTCTTCAATCAATCTGTCCATGTTCCTGAACCAAACATGGAAATGAACATTGGACCCTCCTACTTCTAAAAAGGGCGGCAAAGATAACTTGATTTTATTAAATGAACGAATTCGGCCTGTAACGCAGTAATATCAAGGGTTTGAAGGTTCTTTGAAAAGATCTGCATTAAAATTGGCTATTTTTGAGAATGCTTTCTTTCAAATACCAGCTGATTGCCATTTTAAGCTTCGTTTTTATCATCTATTCGGAAGGAGATTTACGTGCCCAGGAAAATGATCCAATATGCTACATTCTAGGGAATGTGAAATCGGTCATGACCAAAAAGAATCTTGAAAATTGTGAGGTTAAGTTGTACCGGTCTGATGGGCAAGTATTCCATACCAATACTGATTCACTTGGCAATTACAAGTTTGATGATCGATACTGTAAAGTAAATTTCGGTTACACCATACTGGTGGAGGGCCCAAAAAACACGGATAATAATGAATGGTATTATTCTGCAAAAGGAACTGAAACGACAACAAATATGAAACAGTCTACAGCATTTGTTCATGACTTTGAACTTCAACCACCACATAGTTATACCCCATTTCCTTGCATTGATTTTAAAAGGGAAATCATAGATTCAGACTCAGTTGTAGTGGAACTTATTCAGGTTGCTAATGACAATCCAACTATTGTTATAGGCATAAATGCCCATTATACTTCGGAAAAGGATTCGCTAATTATGGTTGATCGATTACATCAGCTTAAATTAATTTTGGATAATTCCAGCATCAATAAAAAACGTTTTGTTTATGGTTTTGTCGTCTATCTTGAAGGACTTGACTACGTCTACGTTTGCAATAAATGTATCATGTTTGAGGTATTACGCGATGACTTTGAAGAGTAATTAGTAATTTTAAATCGTTGAAAATGAATACTATTATGAAAACAGTTCTTCTTAATCTGACGCCATTTCTACTGGTTATTATTCTGGCTTTCACACCCATTGCCGAACTGCCAAATAACTGGCACAAGGCGGGAAGCCATCCCGATAGTTATGAAATGGGAATGGACAACCAAGTTTTTAATTCAGGAGCACAAAGCGCGTATATTCAGTCTAAAAAAGAAAAAATTAAGGGGTTTGGCACCCTAATGCAATCTTCCAAGGTTGGTAAATATCGGGGAAAAAAGGTAAAAATGACCGGTTTTATTAAAACAGAATCCGTTAAGGGTTGGTCTGGAATGTGGTTAAGAATTGATCCTGCCAACGGAGGCAAATCCTTGAGTTTTGACAACATGTATAACCGGAAATTAACCGGAACAAAAGATTGGAGCAAGTATGAAATCGTATTGGATGTACCGGCAGGAAGTTATTCGATGAGTTATGGAGTATTGCTTAATGGAACCGGCAAGGTTTGGTTTGATGATATTTCTTTTGAAATAACAGAAGGTTTGCCTACAAACCTTAACGAACAACCTACTAACGTAGATTTTGAAGAATAGTGCTTGACAACAACCGCACCTCTAACCAAATTACCTATTGAGCAATCTTAACAAACCGAATTGTTCTGGATTTTTCGTTCTCCGGAATTAGTGTCACCAGGTAAGAGCCGGCTGGAAAATCTTCAATGTTTACCTTTAATGCTCCGGTCTCCATGGAGTTGGTATATACCAATTGACCGTTTGTTGATCGTATTTCTACCTTTCCATTTTCCGTTGATTTTATGTTAACATCCTGGATAGCCGCCGTAGGAAATACTTCGAAACTTCGAAAATTAGAATTTGGTGAAGTATTATCTACCAAAATCACATCATATACTTCCTTTTGTCCATCGAGATCAAACTGAGTGAGTCGGTAATAGGTATACTCCCAGGGGAAGTAGTCTGTTATATGGTATTTTGTGATGTCGTTCTTCGTTCCAGCACCGTCAACCGTTTTTAAATATTCCCATTCATTGCCATCCGGACTGCGCTCAATTAAAAAATAATCGCTATTGGTCTCTGAAGAAGTAACCCAATACAATTCGTTTCCATTGGGAGATTTTTCACCCTCAAATTTTAGTAAGTCCACCGGCAACGCATTACCTGAACTTCCAAGAATAAATTGAGAGTTTAAACCTGTAGCGGTAAGCGTCTGACTACCGGTGTTTAACGTAGTTGACGTTGTTGACCACGACGAAGAGGCATTATTGGTTCGCTGATATATTTTTAAATCCGTTTCGGTAGCTCCTCCTCCGACCTTAAAAGCACTGTTGTTTCCATAGTAATAGGTCATGGTATAGGTTGGTGAACTACCATTGGCCTTGAACACCCCGAAATAGTGATCGTTTCCCCCCAAACCAGCCGTACCGCTCGTATAATTTGGTGTTTTATCTACTGAATAAATGATAATGCCATCGGGTGAACCGGTTACACTGGACACCCTAAGTGAGTCTCCATCCGATGAGGTGTGGTATAAGGTTTTACCACTCCAGCTACTGGTGTATAAGCTTGACGAACTGGTACCGATTGGTGCTCCGGAAGTGTCCCAGGTTGGTGTGTTTCTTAATGAACCGTTGTGAGCGCTTGCAAAATCCGTTGCAGTACTACCACTTCCTTTATCGAATCTCCAATAAGAAATAAGCCCTGCTTCCGATCCCGTCAGCTGCTTGCACATGTTGTCACGAATTTCTGACTGTGTTCTTTCATCACTCCAGTATCTTATATCGTCCAGGTATCCGTCGTAGTAGTAACTCCCATCTCCCCGTTGAGCAAAATTTAACCTGGAACTATTGGTAGGAGGTGTTGAGGTGCTATTAAATGTAGCTTCTAATTCACCATTGATGTAGATTTTTACCGAGTTGCCCGAGCTTCTGGTTACCGCAACGTGTTGCCATTCTCCAGCTGAAATGGTTCCATAGTTTGTATAGGCAATAAGCCCGTTGGTTCCCGTGCCATACCATACCTCCACACTATTATAGTAGAGCCATACACCGGGCGGGCGGTCACTAACATTTTTGCTTATTACAGCATCCCAGCCCGAAGGAGTAACATCGGGATTCAACCAGAATTCGATGGTCCAGGTTGAAGTAACATTAAAATCGGAATTGTGATTGACCCGGACATACTCATTTGAGCCATTGAACCTAAGGCAAGGACCGGGTTGACTTTTTAGAATAGGTACAACCACCAATAGGCCCAACAATAGGCCAATAGTTTTTAAGGTTGTTGTCATGAACCCAAAGTTTAACCAAATCACCTGATTTAACCAAATCAATTCTTTGAGTTCAACAAAAAATCGACAACCAACCTACCTTGATTTGGAAGCAGCTTTTACTACCTTGGTCTAACATTATATTCTCGGTGAAAAAGAGCAATTCAATAAAGAATATTCCGACCAAACACTCAATATACTTACCATTCAGACCGGGAATATTTAGTAGGTCGTATCCATTAAATTGTAACTACAATCAATTGCTTGAGCTTGCGAAAATGAAAAAAAAGGAGCAGGACTCTTTGCTTTTTGAAGTAAAAAGGAATGCAATTAAAATATCCGGTTATAAGTCATACCTTAACAAATATGACACCTATTTACTCATTCGGGAGAAAGAATATCCGGTAATAGAAATAAAAAGTGAGCCTATTTCCATGGTATTTAAAACTGTTTTGTACAGTCCGCCATTTATTCTTTTCATAAGCGCACCTGTCTATTTTAGACATGGCTATTGGTTTCTGCTCTTGTTTGCCCTGGTTTTTATTCTCGTTGTTTACGTTGCCTCCTTTCTGATTAAACAACACCATTCGGAAGAGTTGTTTGAACGACTAATCCAGGTATTTCATGAAAAAACGGGAACCCCCCTGGAAATTAGCTTGTAAGGTCTAGTAGTTTATTGGCAAGAATCGAGTGCTTAAATTTTCTCCCTTCGCGTAAAACTATAAATGTCTCCCCTGCTTGATTTTCGCCTGAACCCAAGCAGGTGAAACAAATCTTTAGAAAGGTACCTGGCAACTTTTCGATTAACCAATAGCGTTTTGGGGTTATTCTTATCTCGACTTATTCCCGGAAGTAGGACCAGCCACCCCTCAAACTTTATTTTTCGCAAGAGCGATGATAACTTTAACCAGACCAAAGGCACTTTTCGAATGATAAAGAACCCATCGTCTCCTTGATTTTGATAGAGCGGCATAAAAATTTTACCGTTTTCTTTAGCCGTAATCTTTTCACCATCATAGGTTGCTAAAAACTGATCTTCTTCAATTGGATCAAAGCTTTTAAAACCCTCTTTCATCTCAAATTTCTCTGCATCCTCTACTCCATAACGATGCAAGATTTCATAAATGCCCTTTTCTTTCTTTCCCGCTTCTCTTAAATTGTTGAGGTATGTCTTGTAATCAGGGATTTCATATTCCGAAATACACCCCGAATAATACAATACCAGTCCTACAAAGGCGATGTGATTCTGAATGGCACTTTTTTCATCGTGCTGTCCTCCTTCAAATCCAAGGGCAATGTGGTCAATTTCATTAATGAAACTCAAAAGCGGACCGTCCAGGAATTCTTCAATTCCAAGAACGGTGGGAACCGGAAATTTTCGGGCAAACCTTCTGTTTGCCATCGTATCGTTAATGGGAATAAAAGGACAGGATTGAGAGGAAGTAGAATGTAAATCTATAAAGTAGATTTCTCCTGAACTTCTTTTAAGAATCTGTTTTATCTCAACGAGTAATTCCTGCATTTGGATGTCCTCTTTTCGTGCTTCGCCGTTGAGTCCACCCCTGCTCTCTATTTTTCGAATTAGTTCTTCGCTCCAAATGCGATTAAGATCTACCTCGCAATACCTTTTTCCTTCGGGGAGTGCACATAAATTCCCTGAAAGGGCATAGAAATTACCCTTAAGATTTAGATTGTTGCTTCTGATGTGATTGCAAACCGTATTCAGGGCAAACACACCAGAAGGCTCGTTTCCGTGTATTCCACCAAAAACAATTACCGTAGGTTCAGAAGGATCGTTTTCGAACTTACCGATATACCGTTCTACCTTTATTTCTTTTTCTAAGGCTTTGCTGTAAACCTTACTCATTTGCCTCCAATTTTTCCCACATTATCTTCATATCCACTTCGGTAAGAATTCCAACCAATTCTCCGTTATCCACAACTGGCAAACACCCCACTTTCTTATCAATCATTTTAAGCATGGCCATTTTTATATCCATTTCCGGTTTAATGGTTACTAAGTCGGTTACCATAATTTCTCCCGCGCAGCACAGTTTCTTGTACTTCCCGTTATTCTTTTGTTTCTCAATGGTCTTTTTGGTAATGAGCCCCAATAACTTTCCGTGATTATCTTCAACCGGAACGTGTCGAATGGATCGCCACTCCATAATTTTTTCAACTAGTTCTACCAGGTCGTCTTCCTTTACGGTAAACAAATTGGTTTTCATAATGTTGGATACGTTTTCGTGGGAAATCTTAATTTTTTTGACCTCCTTGGCGCTGGCCAATTTCCAGGTATGTACCGGCTTTTTAGAAAGCCTTCGGGTATGTAACGCATGAGTTAATGCAATCATGGCATCTTCCCTGCCCAACTGCTTATTCAACCTTCGGTAACTTTTTACCAACCAACGGCTTCCGGTTAATCCACTGGTTACCCTTCCTTCTATAACGCCCATGTATCGGTCAATATCCTTTTCCAATACATTGCATTTTCTCAGGCCATTCTTGCACAATGGAATCAATACTTCCAGGGTTAAGTCTTTGGTACTATAGAGCTTATCATCCCATACAATTCCAGCTTGCACCCCGGTAGTGGCTGCCTTGTAAAAGTTCTCCTTGGCAGCTTCAAATTGGTAGTTGTGCCAATTTCCTCGAACGTAATCGGGCATTCCTTCCATAAGTCCAATCCAAAAAGCCAGGTTGGCCATTTCGTCAATTATGGTTGGCCCGGATGGTATATACCGGTTTTCTATACGCAGATGCGCCTTGCCTTCTGATAATCCATAGCAAGGTCGATTCCATTTCCATATGGTACCATTGTGCAGGTTAAGTGCATTTAAGTTTGGTATTTCACCGTTATTCAACGATTCAAGCGAATCCTTTTCTATTTCAGTGGTAAGCAGCAGGGTGTATCTCGAAATATCATCCTTGTATATTTCTGTTATTTCCTTAATCCACTTACTACCAAAGCTAACCCGCTGTTGTTTTTCACGCAGGTGTTTTCCCTTGGTGCGCATGTCAATACTTTGCTGAAAAAGTGCTATTCGGGTTTCGCTCCACAGTTGCCTGCCAAATAGCAAAGGAGAATTGGTGCAGGCCGCCAAAACCGGTCCCGTAATCATTTGAGCCCAGTTGTATTTATCTACAAATTCTTCAGGACTAATTTGCAGGTGAATTTGAAAACTGGTATTGCAGGCTTCAAAAAGAATATTGCTATGAGACAATATAAGCTCATCGACCCCAATTATGTTCAATTCAAAATCGGCACCCCGAATGGCTTTTATAATATCGCCCAAAGCATAATACCTGGGGTTGGGAGTCATGTAATCCATTCCAACCTGTTCTTTCCCAATGGATGGCAGAATACCGGTAAGAATTACCCGGCTATTAAAATCGTCGCATACATCATCGGCTTTGTTCAAGAACTTACGTAGCCTTTTCTCCATCTCACTAAAGCAATGGCCTTCTAATTTTTGAGGTTCCAGGTTTATTTCCAGGTTGTATCGTGCCAGCTCTGATGTAAAATGATTGTCTTCAATATTGTTCAATATGTCTGGCCCTTTAATGGAAGGTCGAAAGTGTTCGTCTACAATACAAAATTCCTGTTCGGCTCCTATTCTCTTAACACCAGACTCGATTAGACCATTCTTAAGCATTTGATCCAGGGCCTCTACATCATTCAACAGATGCTTTAAGAAATGTGTTCTTTCCTTTAATGTGCTATTGGCTCTAATCTTCTGCTGTCCCATACCGATACCTTAGATGATTTCCCGGTTCAATTTTATGGAAAATTAATCGAAATAAACAAAATACTGCTCATTATGTAAATTGACCTAAATCACAAAATGGTTTCGTCAAATGAAATGGACATTCGGTAAACATTTGGGATGAACGGCAACCAGGCATTATTAAATTAATCTACTTTTACCGCTGATATGAATAACTGGGCCAAATTATTTGTGGTTGTTTTCTTCCTTTCCATGACTTCCATGGCTGCCAAAGCAGAGACATCGGTTAACAAATTACCGGATTATACCATTCGCAAAGATTCTTTGTCTACTACCCCCCAGGTAGATACCACTAAAAGGACGGTGACCTTTCCGAATCCTTTTAACGTATTCATTATCAACGAAGAAAAAAAGTAACCCCAGAAGTTTAATTGGTTTCTTTACTTATATGTAGGAACCTACATCTACAATAGTGCACTCACCGCTCTTTACATCTATGCTTACATCGGTTGATCTTCCACGTGAAATTATTCGCAAGACCGCTTTACCAGAATTCACCAACATTACCTGGCCTGTATATGATTCACAAGTTGGTGCTGTGGCATAAAACAGACCAGCTAATGAATATCTGGTTGTTTTGTTTTCGTCGATACTAGAACTTCCGGTTGGATTTTGAGTTACTTGCATATAGGAAGTTGAACTTATGTCAACACTGGAGTACAAAATAACCTTACCATACAAAGAGCTATCTCTATTCAGTTCTACCAGTTTACACTCTCCGGCCTCGGCACTAACAGTTCCACTCCATACATTACCATACTTATCATGAGCATCGTAATAATAGGTAGAATTGGTGTTTCTTGTAAAATAAGCCAGTTTTGATAAACCACAAACCGGATAATACTCATCAGACGGGTCAAAATCGAAGGTTGCATTACCAGAAGCAACCCCACTGCTACCATAATAGCCGCCCCCATGGTCTGCATCAGTATTGCTTAGCTCAATGTATATTTCACCACCTATTCCACTGGTAGTATAAAATCCAATTCTTCTTGTTGAATAGGTGCAAGACCCATCGTCTTCCTGTGCCTTGGAGTTATAATTATTCGCCCTTTCATCAGTACAACCAAAAGGTTCGCAGCTTGTTGTTCCTGTAAGACCACAAAGAATAAGGAAATAATATAGTATTCTATTTGCCTTCACTTCAGTAAGTAAAGTGCAAACCTAAGGAAGATATTTCAAATTATGATGAGTAACTTCTGCATTTGCCGTTTTGCTTACGTTGTTAAGCAGGGGTTGAAATTCTCGTAAATAAACTGAGTTTTAATTCAATTAGTAAATTAACACTTTTACCTGCCTTAGTTAGCTTCATTTATCGTTAAGCTCGGTTAAAATAAAAAAAGCCGAAGGTTCGCTTCAACAACCTCCGGCTTTTACAAACATTCATTCAGTTACTCCTATTG
>PAVO01000027.1 GCA_002713215.1 Crocinitomicaceae bacterium | reverse complement strand
CCTATAGTGGCACCGGAGTAAGTGGCACGACTTTTAATCCAGTAACCGCAGGAGTAGGAACCCATACGATAACCTATAAGCATACCGATGCAAACAGTTGTAGTGACAGTGCCACGCAAACGATTAAGGTGAATGGTTTGCCTACAGTAAGCCAGTCCAGTTTAAGTCCGGTATGTGTAGATCAGGCTGCATTTACTTTAAGTGGAGGTGTTCCAAGTGGGGGAACCTATTTAGGTAATGGAGTGAGTTCAAATAGTTTTAGTCCAGGTGCTGCAGGAGTGGGTACTCACAGTATAATATACAGCTTTACTGATTCGAACAGTTGTTCAGACAGTGTAGTACAGACCATTAAAGTGAACGCTTTACCAGCGGTAAGTATGTCTAGTTTAAGTCCAGTATGTATCAATCAAGCTGTATTTACGTTGAGTGGAGGTAGTCCAGGTGGTGGTAGTTATTCGGGAAGTGGAGTAAATTCGAATAGCTTTAGTCCAGGTATGGCTGGAGTTGGCACCCACAATATAGTTTACAGCTATACAGATGGTAATAGCTGTACCAATAAAGATAGTACCAACCAGGTAGTCAATGCCCAGCCTACGGTAACCTTGTCAAGTTTTAGCCCAATTCATGCAAACTCCGGCTTACTAACTTTGAGTGGAGGTAGTCCCAGTGGCGGCACTTATTTTGGTAGTAATATAAGTTCGGGTTGGTTTGATCCGGCAGTTGCCGGAGCCGGTACGCATACGATTAACTATTTCTATATCGATACAAATGGTTGTAGTGATACGGCTAGCCAGGAAATTGTTGTTGACGATACTCTTAATTCAACGAGTGAAATGGTTTTTGGTACACATAAAATAGTGGTGTTTCCAAATCCAAGTCTGGGTATATCTAATGTCAATTTAAGTGTGGAGTTGAGCTCTGTTTCTTATAAATTGGAATCTATGCAAGGCAAATTAATACAAGAAAAAAATATTGGAAATGCTTCACGGTTCCAACTCTTGCTGCCAGATGAAGTTGGAGTTTATATATTGTCTATCTATTCAAACGGAGAGTTTATTAACCGGATTAGATTGCTGCGGCAATAGCACAAGGATTATTCTCATTGTATGGTTAAAATTGGAAGTAATATCAATTATCTTCGCCCGCTTAATTTTTTGGTGTTAGTATGCGAATTCTTCTTACAGGAGCTGCAGGGTTTATTGGGTCACACTTGTCGGAGAGACTTCTTAGATTAGGTCATGAGGTTATCGGAATCGATAATTTTGATCCCTTCTATGACCGTTCTATAAAGGAGGAAAACCTCTCAATTTCTAAGAAAAGCAATTCGTTTCGTTTTTTCGAATTGGACTTTGCAACTGATGTTTTAGAACTAACTAACCTTCCTGAATTTGACATTCTCATTCATTTAGGTGCTAAAGCCGGTGTTCGCCCTTCCATAGCAGACCCTAAGGCTTATATAGAGGCAAACTATACAGGTACACTTAATTTGCTGGAGCTTTTAAAGACCAGAGGGATTAAGAAAATGGTTTTCGCTTCTTCGAGTTCTGTATACGGCAATTGTCTAAACATTCCGTTTACTGAAACTGAAGCACTTGATCAACCCATTTCACCCTATGCATTTACTAAACGAGGGTGTGAAATGATGAATTATACCTACCATCATTTGGAAAATATAGACATAGTTAACCTTCGGTTTTTTACAGTTTATGGCCCACGTCAACGCCCTGATTTAGCCATTCATAAATTCATTAAAAAAATATTGAATGATGAACCTATTCAAATGTTTGGAGATGGTTCTACAGCCAGGGATTATACCTTTATTCAGGATATTGTTAGTGGAATAGTATCCTCAATGGACTACATTCTGGAAAATGACAATTGTTTTGAAATAGTAAACATTGGGAACAACCAGCCGGTAAAGCTCAAAGACTTGATTGTTGCCATAGAAAATACATTAGGAAAGCAAGCGGTAATTGAACAACAGCCTATGCAACCCGGAGATGTTGATATCACCTTTGCTAATATTGCAAAAGCACAAAAATTGCTGAATTATCAACCAACAACTTCCATTGAAGAAGGCTTGAAGGAATTTGTATCCTGGATAAAGGTAAGCGCATAGTATGAAGACGGTTGCAATAATACCTGCCCGAGGAGGTTCCAAAGGAATAAAAAGAAAGAATCTGGTCGATTTTCAGGGTAAACCACTTGTTGCTCATTCTATCATTCATGCCTTGGAAAGTGAAATAGTTGATCGGGTAATAGTTTCTACCGATGATGAAGAAATTGCAGAGGTCAGTAAAAAATATGGTGCCGAAGTCCCTTTTCTAAGACCAGCCGAGTTGGCGGAAGATCATGTTCTGGATTACCCGGTGTTTCGCCACGCGTTGGATTGGTTACAAGAAAATGAAAACTACCAATCTGATGTAGTGGTTCATTTGCGCCCAACAGCTCCCTATCGCAAGTCTTTTTGGATTGATGAAGCAGTCCAATTACTACTTGATCATCCCAGTGCGCATTCGGTTCGGTCGGTTTCGGAGCCCAATATGCATCCCTATAGAACTTTTGAAATTGACAATACAGGGTACCTGGACCCAATAATGAAAGATCGGCACCCTGAGCCATTTTTGTTGAGAAGGCAGGACCTGCCACCCATGTACTTTTACAATTGTGTTATAGATGTTACTAAACCAAGTACTATCTATGAGTTGGAGTCGATGACAGGTTCCAAATTGTTCCCTTATATCATGAACCCTGATGAGGTGATCGATATTGATTCGGAGCGGGATTTATTGATTGCTCGTTCCATTTTTAAGTAGGTTTTTCAGTAAGTATCTCCTAAAAAGTCAACTTTATTTCAGACCTCAATTGTCGTATTTTAGCCCCCAAAATCACGAATGCGAATACTAATTATCGGTGCGGGAATGTACGTCACCGGAAGAAATAATACCGGTACTGGAACCATTCTCTCTTCCATAGCTCAATATTCAAAACTAAATGAGGTTGAAGAGGTTGTAGTTGTAGCCAGAAGCAAAAAGAATGCTGCAATTATCGAAAAAGAAACCAACCGTATCAATCAAACTATTAATTCCCAACTCAAGACAAGCTATGAGAGTATTTCCTCTTCGGCAGATTTAGCAGACGAGGCTATGAATGTACAAGGTCGGTTTGATGCTGCAATTATTTCAGTACCCGATCATTTGCACTTTGAGTACGCAAAAGTTTTATTGGAACTGGGGGTTAAAACCTTGATCGTAAAACCACTTACGCCAACCTTGGGAGAGGCATTGGAACTTAGAGACATTCAAAAACAAACCAATACTTATGCAGCGGTTGAATTTCACAAGCGTTGGGATGAAACTAACCTGATTACACGTCAGTTCATCAATCAGGGAAAACTTGGGCAGGTGTTGTATTACGAAGTTGGATACAGCCAGCGTATTTCCATTCCGTTGGAAACGTTTAAGGGCTGGTCTGATAAGACCAACATTTTCCAGTACCTTGGAGTACATTATGTAGACCTATTTTATTTTTTAACCGGATACAAACCAATGCGTTGCATGGCATTAGGAACCAATGGAGTGTTAAAGCAAAAAGGCATTGACACCTGGGATTCTGTTCATGTAATGTTAGAATGGCAAAATACAAAAACGGGTGATCTGGTTGTCTCAAATTTGAATACCAATTGGATAGACCCCAATGTTTCATCAGCAATGTCGGATCAGCGGTATAAGGTAATTGGTACAAAAGGCCGATTGGAAATTGATCAGAAGAACAGAGGAGTAGAATATATCTCTGAAACGGATGGGATTCAACAGATGAACCCCTATTTTTCGGAGTATTTGGAGGATGCCAATGGAAACCTTCAATTTCAGGGTTATGGACACAGAAGCATCGCTCAATTTTTGTCTGACGTGGCTCAAATTGAGTCCGGAAATTCAACCATGAACGATTTTGAAGGCAAAAGGCCAGACATTCAAAGTTCGTTGGTATCGACGGCTGTTGTAGAAGCCGTAAACAAAAGCCTTACAGCTAACGGAGCATGGGTTAATGTAGAAAACATTGAAGAGATAGAATGGAATTAATATACCTCAACCATGAACTTCTTAAGCAGGAAATGCAAGAAGTATTTAAGAATAAAAATGTTTGTGACGATTCCATTAAACATGTCGTCAATTCAATGGTTCAAACTTCTTTAAGGGGGGTAGATTCCCATGGAATTCACCTATTTCCTCACTACTGCAAAAAAATTGATGGAGGTAGGGTAAGCAAAGATCCCAAGTATTCATATACTCAAACCGCCGCTTCAGCTGGGTACGTTGATGCGGCTGACGGTTTTGGACATCATATAGGTTCAGTAGCCATTGATAAAGCATGCGAAATGGCATCGGAAACGGGTATGGCAGCCATTAACGTACGCAACTCATCCCATTTTGGAGCAGCAGCTTATTTTGCCTTGCAAGCCTCCGAACGAGGAATGATAGGAATGGCATTTACCAATGCCGATGCGCTGGTAAAAGCCAAGGGAAGTACTCAATCATTTTTTGGAACGAATCCCATTTGTTTCACCACTCCGTTACAGAACGAGGAGCCATTTTGCTTGGATATGGCAACCTCAATGGTAAGTTGGAACAAGATTAAAAACTATCGAAGAGAGGGAAATGAAATCCCTGATAGTTGGGCGTATGACGGTGAAGGTAGAAGCGTAACAAATCCTAACGATGCCAGAAGCCTTGAACCCGCGGGAGATTATAAGGGTTTTGGCTTGGGAATGATGGTCGATATTTTTTGTGGAATTTTGGCCAATGGGCTAATAAGCAAAGACGTAATGGCTATGTATGAAACACCTCTTGATACCGCCAGGAAGGTAAGCCACTTTTTTATGGTTATTGACCCGACTAAATTTTTGTCGTTGAATGAATTTAGAGAGAATATGCAGTCTATGGTAGATAGAATCAGGAGTATGCCAAGGCAGGAGGGAGTAGAAGAGGTAATGGTTCCAGGCGACCCTGAAAAGAAGACGAAAGCCATTCGATTGAAACAAGGTATCCCAATTCTTAAAGATATATTTGAAGACTTTCTGGCCATTTCACCAGGGTTTCAAAAAGCAGTAGTTGAATGAGCAATCAGATCGTTGATGTAATAAATTTTAATGCAGATGCATCCTGCCTGGAATGCGATCATTGGTTCAATGCCCTTAAAGGAGGCAATGAATCCTTATTTTATTCATGGCTAAATCTCTATGTTACGCTTGATAAGAAGGTAGTGCTTGGAATTCCAGGTGCAACGCTGGCTGATATTGCCATGATTAATTCCGAATCAATTGAATTAATCAGGAACAATCCCCAGGTATTTGAATTAACACTTCGCCCTTTTGCCCATGACAATGCATTGCTGAGAACCCGGTATGGATTTGAGAAGAATCTGGAATATGGAATAAAAACAGTCGACAAATTATTTGGAAAGAGGCCCGACTATTTTCTTCCACCGGAATTCATGCTCAATAGTGAACAAGTGTATGTTCTCAGCCAGAATGACATGGTTGGAACCTTTGTAAACCCAGCCCGATTTTCCGATGAAGCTAAGTCCAGAATTCCTGATTACTCCTATAAATTAAGAGGTGTTTTTGGGGCTGAACTAAATTGTCATTCTTTTAATGGGAAGCTTACCAAGGCTTTTCTCGAAGGCATTCATTTTTACAATGCCGACAAGTGGAATAAAGAAATCTTAGAGGCTAAGAATGAGGTGGTGTTTAATTGGCGCGATGGTGAATCGGCTTTTCTGATCCCCGATACATTGGCAAGAGAAGAAGCCTGGTTGAAAGGGGAGAATCCAAGCGTAAAAAGAATGCATTTGGCCGATCTTAATATAGAGTTTACCGCGAACGACGATCTTGAACCTACCCAATATAAAGGATATCCATTCCATTCGTTTGCTCCCTGGTTGAAGGAAATGCGAATGATTGGTTTTACCAGTAAGGTGGCCAAAATTGAAGAGATTTTAGAAGATTTATCGGATGATAAAATTTTTCACTGGCTTCAAATTATCAATTCCGATATTTTGTCTGCGGTGGAAAAGAATAGCCCTCGTATTAAACTGCAATCATCGGCCAATAGCAAGGAAGAGTTCGACTTTAGAATATGGAGAACTGAACGTGCTTTTGAAGGAGAAGATTACCTCACACTATTAAAGCAATCGGAAAAAAAGAATGGATACCAAAGTTACCTGGCTTCTGATGCTGCGCACTTGAAAAAGTTTAATCTAAGAATGGACTTTTTAAGAAGTCTCTAGCATATTGAGCTCCTTCCTTAAGGATTAGACCTCCTGGTTATTAGTACATTGTCGTTTTAAATATTGAATTTATGAATCGTTTGGTGATAGTAGGGAATGGTTTCGATTTAGCTGGTGGACTACCTACAAGCTATGAGTCCTTTCTTTTGGACTATTTTGCGAATGCTCTCCAATCATTGAGAGACCGTTCCAACCAATATAGGTACACTGATGAGATTATTGAGATATATTTTTCAGACGGTGAGCCAGAAATTGGTGACCAAGAAGTGCTTGTAAAACAGTATAGTTCACTAGAGGAAATGATTTCCGAAGAAAAGATCGTATTCCAGTTTTATGAAGACTCTCTGTTCTTATTCGAATACCCCCGTTGGGTAGTAAGAATAAAATCAAAGTTTCTTAACGAGATGTTGAGAGGAGATACATGGTCCAACATTGAAGGGGCTTATTTTGATCAACTCCTTAGGATACATAGTGTATCGGAAAAGAGAAGACAATTTGATCAAATTAAGCGTTTGAATACTGAATTAAGTCAACTAAAAGTATTACTTACCAATTATTTGGCCAAGGTTGATAAGAATGGAGGTAATAAAAGAATGGACTATATATTGGAAGAATGTTTTGAAAAAGCCGGTGATAAATACTACAATAGATTCTTTAAGAAGTTTCCGTTTGAGCCAATAATTGAAGAGGTGAGAGATTATAAGCGGGGACAAATAGTTGATAATATAATATTTCTAAACTTCAACTATACAGGATTTCTAGAGGAACAATTGCACTTTTTTACTAGAGGCGAAGGTTCATATAAAATATGGCCTATCCATGGTACTTTAAAGAATGCGAGAAGCATAATATTTGGGTATGGAGATGAAACCCATGCGCAATACCAATCTTTAGAAAACTCAGGGAACGATGAGCTATTGAAAAACATTAAATCCTTTTATTATCCTTCGTCTAATTACTATTTAGACCTTATAAATTTTCTTGAAGAAGGGGTGTACGATGTTCATGTGCTAGGTCATTCGCTTGGATTATCTGATAGGGTATTATTAAAGACGATTTTCGAAAATGTCAATTGCAAGGCCATCAGACTTTTTCACCGGGGTATTGAGCAAAGCCATTTTAGATTAAGAATAGCACTTTCTCGTCATTTCTCAGACAAACCATCTATGAGGAGAAAGATTGTGGAGTACAATGAATTGGACAGACTTGGTTGATAGAAATATCAACTTTAGGATACAATAGTAAATCAACTTACCCTTCTCATATGTATAAAGCGTTTTACATCGTTGTGAACACGTTTTAATGCGGTATTCAATTCAAACCCAATCAGAAATATGACACAATTGAAATAAAACCAAAGCATAATTACCATTATAGCTCCTAGCGAGCCATAGAATTTATTGTAGGTGTTAAACGCATCAATGTAATGCTGAAAGGCAAACGAAACCAGAATAATGAAAAGTGTTGCTAAACTGGAGCCGGCAGAAAAGAATTTCCAGCGACTTTTTTTACTTGGCCCAAAGTAATAGAAGAAGCTCACCGTAAAATATATAAATGCTACAACAATTATATAATTGAGGTAGGTTAGGAGTTTAGCAATGGCCCAGCTCATCAATTCCTGAGAAGCCAAAAACTGAAGTACGGTTTTTCCAAAAAAGAGCATGAACATAGAAACAATGACTAGGGAACCAAGCAATGCGACCATCCAAAATGCAGTAAAACGTTGGCTTAGCCAAGACCTTTTCTTTTCTACCAAAATCGAATTATTGAAATTGTCAATGGTGGTATTAACTCCATTGGAAGCAAAGAAAAGCATCGCAATAAACCCAAAGGACAACAAATCAAAACGTGAATTAAGTACCAATTCGGAAATGGTACTTTGTGTAAACTCATACGCGGGCCCAGGTAAAATAAGTTCAATATTGAGCATTAGGTTTTCCTGAAAATTTTTAATGGGAACGTAGGGAATTAGCGAAAAAATAAAAATCAAGGCAGGGAATAGGGCAAGAAAAAAACTAAAGGCCATTGAACCCGCCTTATTTAAAATATCTCCATTAATTAAACTTTTAAGAAAAAACCGAAGGACATAAAACAAGGGGAGTTTATTAAAACCTGGTATGGATATGGTTTTACTAAAAGCAAGTAACCTTAAAAACTTATACTTTAATTTTCTTAAACCGGTATGATGTATAAAGTCAATCACTAGAAGGCTTTAAGGCTCATATCCAACGATTGAATTTGGTGTGTGAGTGCACCCACCGAAATAAAGTCAACACCACATTCCGCATACCCACGAATGGTTTCCAAAGTAATGCCTCCGGAAGATTCGGTTTCCATTCTTTGAGCAACCATTTTTACTCCGGTTTGGGTATCGGAGTAATTGAAATTATCGAACATGATTCGGTCTGCATTGCCGTTCGAAAGAATCTTCTCTACTTCATTCAGGTCTCTAGCTTCCACCTCTACCTTTAAATTTAAGTTGTTGGCTTTAAGGTAGGCGCTGGTTGAATTCATTGCTTCATCTATTCCACCGGCAAAATCAATGTGATTGTCCTTTATCATGATCATATCGTACAGGCCAAACCTATGATTGAACCCTCCGCCATGAGTTACCGCAAGCTTTTCAAAAGACCTAAGCCCGGGAGATGTTTTTCTGGTATCTAAAATCTTGGTTTCAGTTCCTTTAATGGCTTCTACATATATTCCAGTGGTAGTTGCTATTCCACTCATGCGCTGCATGTAATTCAAGGCAAGGCGTTCAGCCTTCAAGATATTTCGCACAGAACCTCGAACTTCAAATGCAATATCACCGTTCTTAATTTGATCACCATCGGAAAGGAATTGTTTGAATTGTATGGAAGAATCAATGGTTTTAAAAACCAATTGGGCTACTTCGATTCCGGAAATAACCCCCGTGTCTTTTATAAGCAATTGAGCCTGGGAAATTGAGCTTGAAGGAATGCATGCCGCACCGCTATGATCTTCCTCTTTAATATCCTCTTCAATGCTCAGTTCAACGTGCCTTTTTATGTCTATCATTCTCCCCAATTTAGCCAATGCAAAATTAATTTAAATTGGCTCCTGCGAATTGCGTTTACATTTGCAGGAAGTAGAGAATTTCCATGATTAAACTAATTGCAGTCGCAAAAACTTCGGAACGGTATTTAAGTCAGGGGATTGACGAATACCTGAAGCGGATTGGACATTTTCATAAAATAAGCTATCGCGAAATTCCACAAATCAAAAACACCAAAAAGCTATCTGAACAGGAGCAAAAGGTGAAAGAAGGTGAGTTAATCTTAAAAGAAATTTCACCCTCAGATCATATTATTCTGCTTGATGACAAAGGAAGGGAATTCACATCGGAAGAAATGGCCAAAGCGCTCGATAAAAAATTAAGTGGATTCAAAAATGTGGTCTTTATTGTAGGAGGGCCTTATGGTTTTTCTCCTGCATTGGAAAAAGCAGCACAGAACAAATGGTCGCTTTCCAAGCTTACCTTCAGTCACCAAATGGTCAGGTTATTTTTTCTGGAGCAGATTTATCGGTCATTTACGATTCTAAAAGGGATGCCTTACCACCACAAATAGGTAATGGAATAAAACCGATTCGGAACTTTCATGTTGGTCCATTTTGAATAGGGGTAAACCCTCATTTTTGATTAAAAGCAGTGTAAAACATTGGTTTCTAATGTTTGACAGTTTAGATTTGAGAAACAAAACCACCTTCTTTGCCCTGAATTCCCTAATGATGAATAATTGTATAACTAAAAAACACCCCATTATGAAAATTACATCTACTCAATTATTTTCAGGACTATGCCTGATATTGCTAACACCGATTGTGGTCAATGCTCAGTATCTACCAAATCAATTTACTAACACCGTTCCTATTCCTTACCTGGTTGAAGGAAGTTTAAGTGGTGGAGTTACTACTTACGATTTAAACTTTGCCGGTAAGGTTCATAATTTTGATCCAAATGGGGCAACTAACAGCTATCTGCCAACGGTACCGGGTGACACGTTTCTATATAACATTAACGCAGCAGTTGGAACATGGGGAATTAACAGTTCTACCAGAAAACCAAGTAGTGCCCCGGATATGACCTATTTAGGACCTACGATTCTGTGGAAACATGGTGATACAGTTCAAATGAATGTGACCAACAATTTACCGGATACTACACCGGGCAATGGTCAGATGACAACAAGTCATTGGCATGGGTTAAATGTACCTGCTTATGGAGATGGCGGTCCTCATCAGGCTATTCCAAATAAACCCTCATCCAAGAATACATGGAAACCTAAGTTTCCAATGGTAGATCCTGCACAAACCATTTGGTACCATTCTCATGTTATGATGTACACGACCGAACAAGTCATTATGGGATTGGCAGGGATGATTATTGTCGAGGACCATACCACACCAGCGGCAATAGCACTCAACAAGGCTTTACCGCATGATTATGGTTCAAATGATTTCCCGTTGGTTATTCAAGAGAAGGAATTTCTATATGATACTACTCATTCTGGATCAATTGATTCAATGAAAGCTACAGCACTGAACGTTAGTGAAAAACCTGGAAATGGTGAATTTCGAGTGGTTAATGGTGTTGCACTTGGGCAATTAAAAGTTCCCAATTCCGTAGTTCGTTTTCGTGTATTGAATGGTGATGCACGTAAGTCATTTAATATAGGCTTTTCAACCAACATTGATCCAGCCAATGTTTCGGGAAGGTTGGATTTCTACCAGGTTGCAACTGATGGCGGCTACATGGGTAAGCCACATAAAATAAACAGCTTTCTGGTGAATCCGGGAGAACGTGGTGAGTTTATTATTGACTTTGGTCAAGCCGGTTTGGCAGGAGTTAGTGAAGTTTTCTTAAGTAATCGTGTTGCAGACCCTGAAGTGGCTACTGCAAAAGATATAGTTGGGATTGGAGCTGGAAAAGTGCAGCCAGGTTATATAACCCCAGGCTATGCGTTTATGAAATTTGTGATTGATTCTACCATTAAGCCAGCTAATCCCATTACGAAAATTGCCGACTCTAACTTGTTTCCAAAATATCAATTAGACAGTTGTCCCACCCCCAATAAGAGAACCAAAAACTTAAATCATCCGGGTGGTAAAACCAAACAGTGGCTCATTGATTCCCTGCCAATGGATATGGGTCGATTGGATGATACAATTCGTGTAAATACTTGTGAAGAATGGACCGTAATTAACAATACACCGATTGCGCATCCATTTCATATACACAAGGTCCAGTTTCAGATAAAGCAATACATCGATGGCTCGTCTGGAACTCCGGATACCATGAACTATCCTAATTTGCCTACCTATATGTTAGGTTATAAAGATGTTATGATTGTTCGAAAAGGTTCTCAGTTTACTTTCCAGGCACGTTTCGACCATTTTGGGGATAGCAGCGTTGATACATCTAACGGATACATGTATCACTGTCATATTCTTACCCATGAAGACTTTAGTATGATGCATCAATTTACTGTAGTTAATGATTCGGTCTGGAATTCACTTTACCCAAGCTCAATTGAAGATAGAGGTGAGCAACAATCCTTTAGTCTTTACCCCAACCCGGCTGGTGATGTACTTTATTTAAGAGGTAATTCAAGACAGGATGGCTCTCTTCGAATAACGGATTTAATGGGTAGAACCTTGCAGGAAGTTAAAGTGAAGGCATTTAGTACTGAAACACGTATTGATGTAGAGACTTTTCATACAGGCATGGTAATCGTAGAGTACACTTCGGGGGATCAAAGAATGACGCAAAAGATTCTTTTAGAATAAGATCTGCTTAAAATAGCCAGGTTAAAAACAAGAGCAATACCTAAACCCCAATGCCGTTTTTAGCCTGGCTACTTTTGCGTTTAAATGACATAAGCTTTAGGACCATCAATCAATTGTACGAGTAGTTTTCCGGTATAATATATTTCTGTTTTCCAGGTATTTAATGATATAATGAAAACACTTTTCGTGTTTTCCAATTAGCTCCGGAGGAATCACACCCTTTTCGTTAAACATCCCTTCAAGAAACAGGTTGGCCGCTGCAGTTGCAGTATAACCTGTGGTTCGCGCCATGGAAGACGTATTGGTTTTCTGATTGTATTCATCGTGAAGGTGGTAAACGACTTCTTCTACTTGCCCATTGGAATTGGTTCCTTTGATAGTAATCCGCATTACCGTTATTTCTTCTTCAGTGTCTCCTAATTTCCACTCGTTAAAAAGTACTTTACTCGTAAACTCCAAAGGTGAAATAGAGGCTCTGCCCAACTCCAGTTTTTCCTCATTAAAAAAACCACTTTCCTTCAACACTTGAATGTATTCTACATGGCCCGGATAACGAAGTGTTTTCTCCTTCATGTTTGGTATATGGGGGAGGGTATAAATCAAAGATCGTAACCCGTCAGAATTAAAGGATTCCAGGGTTCCAATCCCAGTAAACTCCATGTTTTCGCAATCCGTTAGTGCTTCCCGAATTACTATTTCACCGTTTTCCACAT
The DNA here is from genome assembly GCA_002713215.1 of Crocinitomicaceae bacterium. Taxonomy (GTDB): domain Bacteria; phylum Bacteroidota; class Bacteroidia; order Flavobacteriales_G; family Salibacteraceae; genus UBA2108. Next base: position 5,473 of record PAVO01000027.1, on the reverse strand, counting down.
AACGTGCGGGCCTGGTGTATTCTTCAATAACATCAATAGGAGAAAAAGGGGCCTTATAGTTAAAAGGCCATTTTTTTACTTTAGGTAATCCACCAACGAGGCATTCGAAATGAGTAATTTTCATTTGCTCGTTGTGGTAACCAAGAATTAAGTTGCTCATCCCCGGTGCCACACCACAATCTACAACGGCTGTAATGCCTTTCTCTTTAGCAAGCGAATCCAGATCGAGTGCATTTTCCGGAAAAAATGAAATGTCTATCACATTTTTTTTTGATTCAATGATTGTCTTTAAGGTTTCAAATCCTAAAAAACCAGATACTGCACAAACAACTAAATCGAAGGGTTCTATTGATTTTTTTAATGACTCATGTTGAGTTACATCAAGATGTTGTATCGTAATTTTTGGTGTATTGTGTTTAACCTTATCCAGGGCTTGTTGGTCTATATCGGCAAGTGTAACCCAGTGGTTTTTAACCAAATCAATGGCCATAGCACTGCCGACCATTCCAGCCCCAAGTACAATAATTTTATTCATACCAAACGTAAATTTGAAGTAGAAATTTACCTCTATTTCCTAAAACAGTCCTTTCTCGACCAGTATTTTTAGCCCTTGCTCCAGAGGTAGTAATTCTCGATTTAGCAACTTTCTCATTTTACCAATATCTGGTTGTCTTCGAGTCATATCACCTTCAGGTAAAGGTGGTAAATGCTCTATTACTGATTTAGATCCAGTAGTTTTAATGATCAATTTGGCCAAATCCAGGATAGTGATTTGAGAATCATTACCGACGTTAATAATATCATTAACGTATTGATTTTCTTCCATACATTTTATGGTAGCTTCCAGGTTGTCATCGATAAAGCAAAAAGTTCTAGTCTGCTCGCCATCCCCGTAGATGGTGATTTTATCGTTTCGTTGAGCTGCCCTCACAAATTTCGACATCACAAAATCGGTACTTTGCAATGGCCCGTAGGTATTAAAAAATCGAAATATGGTATAATCTAACCCAAACTCTTGTTTGAATGCCTTGCAAAAAGCCTCACCCGCATTTTTTACGATAGCATATGGTAACCTTGAATTTAGTGGAGTGGTTTCTTCATGTTGTGGCAGATGAACCGGTTCTCCATACACCTCAGATGAAGAAGAGTAGAATATTCGTTTTACTCCGGAATTTTTGGCTAGTGTTAGTACATTTTTAATTCCTTGCAAATCTTCCAATACCATCGATGGGTTTGCCAGTGTTCTTTTAACTCCTACCAATGCGGCATAATGAAAAACATAATCAAAGCCATGGGAGGTCATTACCGGTGCAATGTCCAGGTAATTATTGACGTCACATTTTATAAAACGAACATTATCTCCTTTAGCAATGTTTCTTTTTTTACCGGTAACGAAGTTATCAACCAAAACCACTAAATTGTTAGGGTTTTCAGCCAATTTAGCTGCTAATGAGCCAGGAATAAACCCTGCTCCACCAGTAATTAATATCTTAACCATTATTGTTTAGATTTTGTTGCCATTTCCAAGAACTTGCCATCATTTCTTCAATGCCTAGTTTGGGAACCCATCCCAGTAAATCTTTTGCTTTTTTAGGATCGCTATAAATGCTTTTGACGTCTCCAGCCCTTTTAGGTCCAATTTTATAATTCAGTTTAAACCCAGCCACCTTTTCAAATGCAATAATAGCTTCTAGTACGCTAACTCCCTCACCGGTTCCTAGATTTATATGGTCAATAAACGTTTTATTCTGTTTCATGGAGTATTCCAGAGCCATTACATGTGCCCTTGCAATATCTGAAACATGGATATAATCCCTTATACATGAGCCATCTCGTGTATCATAGTCGGTACCATGAACATACATTTCGGGAATTATTCCTGAAGCAAATTGGGTAATTACCGGAATTAGGTTATTGGGTTTATTTATTGGGTTTTCACCTATGAGACCACTGTTATGAGCACCAACCGGATTGAAATAGCGCAAACAGGTACATTTGGTTGCACTTACTTTGGAGAAGTGTTCAATTATTTCTTCTCCCATGACTTTTGTACTTGCATAAGGTGATTCAGCTCTGGCCATTGGGGTAGATTCACTTACAGGAAGTTGATCCACATTTCCATAAATTGAACAACTTGAACTAAATATGAGATTGGGCACGTTAAACTGCTCACAGCATTTTAAAATGTTTACCAATCCTTCAATGTTGTTGTGATAATAGAGAAGGGGTTCATCAACTGATTCACCTACCGCTTTTAGCGCTGCAAAATGAATAACCCCATCAATCTTACCAATTTTTGTAAACGCATCCTGTAGTTGGGCCAGGTCACAAACATCAACAGGGAAGTTTTTTATGTTCGAATTTGTAATTCGATTTATCCTATCGAATGTTTTTTCCTCTGAATTACAGAAGTTATCGATTGAGTATATTTCCCATTCTCGGGATTCAAGAATTTCAATTATAGTATGTGAACCAATATACCCGGCTCCACCAGTAATTAATACCTTCATAGTTTTGTAAAAGTGTGGCAAAACTAAATGAAATTAGCAGCAAACCTTTTGATGGATAAATGCGTCCTTTCAATTGACGAATGTCAGTTATTAGGCAACTGTAAACAGTATATTTACGTCGTATAAATCATATAAATTGATCTATGAATAAATTTTACCACGGAATTGTTGTCATATTGTCTCTTTTCCTATTTAGTGGCCTTAGCGCACAGCAGGTTGATTGGGTTAGATTTGGAGGCGGTGGATTTTATGATGCAGGATTAGGGCTAACTGCAGATCAAAACGGGAATACTTATGGATGTGGGCATGTTTATTCCCAGGCAAGCTACAACTATCCTATATGGGGGAATGACACCTTAAGAAAAACAGGGAGTTATCAATCTGATGGGTATGTCGTAAAGCATGATGTTAGGGGAAATCAAAGCTGGGTTATTCCCTTAGGTGGAACTCAAAGGGATTTGGCATCGGATATTCGAATGGATTCGGATACCTCGTTTGTAGTAGTAGGGATATACAGAGGAAGTAACGCTAAGTTTGATACTATAACGGCACCGTCGGTGAGCGGTGGATTTAACCTCTATATTGCCAGGTTTGATACTTCCGGAAAAATAATTTGGCTTAAAACGGCATCGTTAGGTAATATTCCATTTAGTTACTATTACAATTATTACAACCCCTCAGTAGACGTAAATGCAAAAGGGGAAATCGCAGTTTCAGGTGTATATAGGGCTTCGGCCACATTTGGCTCAACAACCATATCATCGTCCACTACATGGGGTTATGGAGGATTTCTCGCAAAATATAATTCAAGTGGAACATTTCAATGGGTTAAAGATATTTCGGGGTCCACATCACAGTGGTTTGCACCGGATGCTACCATAGATGAGGCTGGAAATATCTATGCCAGTGGTCGGTTTAACGGTACTATTAACTTAGGAGGATCCACAACATTGACTTCTTCGTCAATCGATGGTTTCTATTGTAAATACAGTAGTACAGGTACCTTAAGGTGGTTGAAGGCTGCTTCGGGAAGTTCAAATCAAGAGCTGTATACCATTGCTATTGATAAATTTAATCATTTGTATATTGGTGGGAGAACCTATGGAACAATAACGTTCGGAAGTAAAAGTATTTCTCTTAATCCGGGTTCCTCTTTTAATACGGCTGATGCCTTCATTGCAAGGTTGGATACGAACGGCAATTTTGTTTGGGGAAAAGCATTAGGTGGTTATGATGGGCCTACTTCTTCAAGGCCATTTAATGACTTTGTTTATGGGGTAGAAGTAGATCAAAAAGGTAATCTTGGGATTACTGGTGCCTATTCTGGAAACCTGGCAAAATTCGGCAATGATACAGTTGCCGGTGCCTCTTCGGGTTGGTGGAACCGTGGGGGGATTTTTACATCTTTATTGGATTCAACCGGAAAGTTTATTTGGACGTTACCCGCCGTAACTCAAAGTGCTACATGGCTTTATAATCAAGGAAATGGTATTGCTCTTGACTCGTCAAAGAATATATACATCACTGGGTTAGGTAATTCACCCATGGTTTTTGGTGAGTCGGTGTGGAAATGGCCAAAGGCATCTAATGGTGGTTTAACAGATATATACATTATAAAAGTGGCCGATTGTAGTGAGGCGGACACGGCAGAAATTTATGTTGGTTCTTCTACATCTGCTTGCTTGGGAGATTCCATTAAACTTTGGTCGAACAACGACCCTAAGTTGGAATACAGGTGGCTTCGAAACAAATATGGAATGTACTTGGCCACCGATACTGTTTTTAAGGCATTTGCCTCGGATAACTATAGCCTCGCAATTAGCGACGAGGGTTGTTTAGATACTTCACAAACCATTAAAATTACCATCAACCCTTTACCTACGGTAACGATGTCAAATTTCCCGGTTACTTGTGTCGGTCAATCCGATTTTACACTAACTCAGGGGTCTCCAAAAGGAGGGGTATATAAAGGTATTGGCGTTAAAAATGATACCATATTTAGCCCATCTACATCTTTGAATGGGTCGTTTAATATCAACTATGTTTATAAGGATACCAATGGCTGTACTGATTCAACCAATAAGAATATTGTGGTAGGCGGTCAGACGGCTTACCTATTTCTGAGCGATACAAATTTCTGTGCCAACGAAGCGCCATATACACTAGCTGGTGGAATCCCAACCGGAGGTACTTTTTCCGGGCCAGGCGTTTATGCGGGTAAGTTCTACCCTGATTCGGCAGGAGCTGGAACACATACGATTAGATATATATATTCCGATAATGGGTGTAAAGATACGGCAAGTCAGGTGGTTGTGGTAAACTCTACTCCAACGGTCACATTCGCATCGTTGCCTGATGTGTGTTCTGCTACCTTTTCCGTTAACCTCGCTACTTATGGTTCACCAAGTGGAGGAACGTTTTCGGGTACTGCAGTTATTGGAAGTACATTTTATCCCATAATTTCTAAGGCTGGTACATTTTCATTGAAGTACATTAAAAGCAATGGTACCTGTGCAGATACCGCAACATCATCAATTAAAGTGATTGATCCGCTTACGGCCACTTTGGCTACCATTTCGGATCGATGTATTAATGAACCTGCTTTTACACTCACTGGTGGAGCTCCATCCGGAGGTACATACTACGTAAATAATGTTGTATCAACAACGTTTAACCCTTCCAGTTTAGGTGTTGGTAGTCATGTTGTAAAATACAGAGTGAGTAATCTTTGTGGTCCTGATTCAGCAACGCAAACCGTAAAAGTGAACCCCCAGCCCACAGTAAGTTTATCGAGTTTTAGTGCCATCTGTAGTAACTCAGGATTGTTGACCTTAACTGGTGGAAGTCCAAGTGGTGGAACTTACTTTGGAAACAATGTAAGCTCAGGCAAATTCAATCCATTGACAGCCGGAGCCGGTACCCATACGATTAACTATACCTATACCGATGGTAACAGTTGTAGT
>PAVO01000026.1 GCA_002713215.1 Crocinitomicaceae bacterium | reverse complement strand
TTTTATCTGCTGTAGTTATCGCAAGCAGATTTTATCTGCTGTAGTTATCGTAAGCAGGTTTTATCTGCTGTAGTTATCGCAAGCAGATTTTTATTCACCGTTTTGTTATTTGTGTAATTGGAGTTGGTGTATTCTCGCTTTGGTAAGATCAAGACAGGCTTTTTTAATGCTTGCTCCTATATAAACAAGGTGTGGTTGGTTTTTATTTTTTGAACGATAGCCAAAAAATGTAAAATGCAACTTGTAACAGAGCATTTGAGTCCGACCAAACTTATTTTAACACCAACTACCACCTTGCTTTAAAAAAAATACGTTAGCCAACATAAATTTTAAATGGTGCCCTCATTTTTTTAAGGAAATATAAAATCATCTAAAATGAAAATGGCTACACCCTGTTTTTTGCAAAAATTGGCTACACTCCTTGTTCCCGCCATGTGTAGCCACACCCAAACCACCCTGCTACGGGTTGTTTTTAAAAAAAATTGGCTACACTTTCTTTTCAAAAAGGTGTAGCACTTCTAAAAAAAAGTATGGCTACGCTTTTTTCACGGGGGTGTAGCCGCTTTTTAAAAAAAAGTATGGCTACACAACAAAAAAAATTACCCTGCTACACGTTAATTTTCTCCAGAAGTGGCTACACCTATTTTTATAACGGATGTAGCAGCCCTAAAACGCAGGGACAATTTTTTTGGTTTGAATTTGGAGTCTACAATAAAAGAGCTGTATGGTACAGTTATACAAAACAGATCATTCTAATTCTCCCTTTTCATTTAACTTTTGCATTATAATTGGTGGTAGACCATACTCTTCATTCTTCACCTTCACTTCCATGTAATGGTGCCCGGTTTTATGATATTCTATTACGGTGGGAAAATCGTGGTTGTGATTTTCGAATCGGGCAACCTTTAGATTTTTAAGTGCCAAATCAAAGAAGATTCTGCGATCTTCGTTGTGCCCAAATACCTTGGCAGAAAGGATGATTTTACCATCCCGACTTTCCAACCAAAGGTGTTCCTTAATCATGGTATCCGAATCATGTACTTTAAAATTATACCCCTCAAATAAAGTGTCAGAAATTCTATCCCAGGTTTCAAAGGTTAGTGTGTCTTTTCCAGGGAATTCCCAATCTCCCAACATCCAACTGTAGTTGTTGAGGCTGGGTTTGTGTTCACAGGAAGTAATCATCACGCCCAATAAGGGGATGAAGATTAGTAGTTTAAGGTATCGCATAAAGCATTTAGTAGATGGTCGGGAATTTATTCGGGTCTGATTCGCTCATTATTTCATAAGCAGCGTCAAAAATATCTTCGAGGCTTGGTTTAGAAAAATAGTCACCATCGGAGCCATACGCAGGTCGGTGTTCCTTGGCCGTAAGCGTTTTTGGGTCGGCATCCAAAAGTTGATATCCACCCTGCTTTTCAAGTACTTGCTGCATCATAAATGCAGAAGCACCTCCAGGTACGTCCTCATCAACAAAAAGAATTCTATTGGTTTTACTCAATGATTCAACAATCATTTCATCAATGTCGAACGGAAGCAGGGTTTGAACATCAATAATTTCAATGGAGATACCTACTTCGTTCAATTGTTTGGCAGTTTCTTCAACCATTCTCACCATTGAACCATAGGTTACCACTGTAATATCATTCCCTTCTTGTATAATTTCCGGTTGCCCCAATGGAACCTTGAATTCTCCGATATTAGAAGGCATTTTCTCCTTCAGTCGGTATCCGTTTAGCGATTCAATTATTATTGCAGGTTCTTCCGAATCAAGAATTGTGTTGTAAAATCCAGCTGCCTGGGTCATGTTTCGGGGTACACAAACATAAACTCCCCGAACGGCGTTTAAAATCATTCCCATTGGAGAACCACTGTGCCAAACACCCTCTAGTCGGTGCCCTCGTGTTCGAATAATAACGGGAGCCTTTTGTCCTCCTTTGCTTCTGTATTGTACGGTCGCTAAATCATCGCTAATGATCTGAATAGCGTAGTGCAGGTAGTCGAGGTACTGGATTTCAGCAATTGGACGAAGTCCTCTCATGGATAAACCAATGGCCTGACCAATAATGGTATTTTCTCTAATTCCGGTATCAAATACCCGAAGTACTCCATGTTTGTCCTGTAGCCCTTCAAGTCCCTGATTTACTCCACCAATTTTTCCAGAATCCTCGCCAAAGATCAATACTTCGGGTTTATTGCTCAAAATGGAATCGAAATTGGCTTTTAGAATTTCTCTTCCATCAACCAGCTTGTCTTCAGCATAATCCGCATCAACCGGGTTAACGTTTAACGCAGAGGTGTCATCCGATTCGTATAGTTTGCTGCTATACCGATCGTGATTCAATTCATCCTGTTTGTCCAACCAACTTACGAGCTCATCTTTTGCCGCTTGTTGCTCTCCACGAGTATACCTCAAACTTCTTTTCACCGCTTCGTAAATGACTTTACGTTCTGGTTCAGTAGAGGCCTTTAGGGTACTAATTTGTTTTTCAATAAATACCTTGTTTGGTGAGTTACCTGCCAAATTGGTTAATAGGTTCACTGCTTCGTCGTGTTCGGTTTTAACCGATTGAACAAAGGCGTCCCAGGCAGCTTTTTTGCCTTCTCTAACTTCTTTTTTGGCGGTATTGTGAATTTCATCTAATTCTGCTTCGGTAGCAGCACCAATTTCCAGAATCCATTTCTTGAATTGAGCAATACCATCATACTCCAATTCCCAGGTAAGCCTTTCTTTGGATTTGTATCTTTCGTGCGAACCCGAGGTGGAGTGACCTTGGGGTTGAGTAACTTCTTCTACGTGAACCAACACGGGTACATGCTGATCCCTGGCAATGGCAACAGCTTTATCGTAGGTGAGCAAAAGATTTCGGTAATCCCAGCCTTTTACCTTAAATATTTCGTAGCCGTTGGTTCCTTCCTGCCTTTGGAACCCGGCCAATGCTTCTGAAATGCTTTCTTTCGTGGTCTGGTATTTCTTTGGAACTGAAATGCCATGTCCGTCATCCCAAACTGACATTACCAGTGGAACGCTTAATACGCCGGCAGCATTTATCGCTTCCCAGAATACACCTTCCGAAGTACTGGCATCCCCTATGGTACCAAAAGCAACTTCTGAACCCTGGTTCGAAAAGTTTTTGGAATGTTCTGCCAATCCTTTGTTCTGCTTGTAAAATGTACTTGCGTAAGCCAGGCCAAGCAAACGAGGCATTTGGCCCGCTGTTGGAGAAACATCGGCAGATACATTTTTGAATTTAGTTTGGTTTTTCCAATTTCCATTTTCATCAATAAAACGAGTGGCAAAATGTCCATTCATTTGACGCCCGGCAGAAGCGGGGTCCGCATCAACAGATGGGTGAGCATATAGTTGTGCAAAAAACTCCTGAACGGTAAGTAAGCCGGCCGCCATCATAAAAGTTTGGTCGCGGTAGTATCCGCTTCTCCAATCTCCTTCTTTGAATTGTTTGGCCAAAGCAATTTGGGCAATTTCTTTACCATCACCAAAGATTCCAAATTTTGCTTTTCCGGTAAGAACTTCTCTTCTACCGAGCAAGCTGGTTTCTCTACTAACTACCGCTAAACGATAGTCATTTAGAATTTCTTCTCGGGCCTCCTTTGGAATTTTTGCCTTTTCCTCAACTACTTCTGTAACCTCTGCCATAACCGTTTTCTTAAAGTTGGAGTATTCAAAAGTTGAAACAACGAATACGCCTGAAAAAACGAAGGATGCCTTCATTTTTTGGGGACCGCAAAAGTAAGAAAAAAAGCACCAAAACCAGAGGGATGGTCCTGATGCTTTTTTGAAAAACCCTTATAGAATATAGTATCTAATTCGCTTTTAGGATAAAATTCTAAAGGGTGAAGGAAATGAAAGACGAGTTAACACTGATGAAGTGGAAGCATCAGATTCACCTTCGTCCCAATGACTGGTTTTTTTCTCTTCTTTTTCTTCCGGATAGTTCCTTTCTATGGTTTCTTCAATTTCTTGCATCATTACTTCAAAATCCCTTAGTTGACTGTCAAATTCCAACTGTGCCTTTTTCAATTCAATTTTCATGTTCGATTCCAGCTCTTCCAACTTCAATTTGTATTCCAGTAGTTTGGTTTCGTTACTTGTATTCTTAATTTTTTTCTCCATCCTGATGATCTGCTTCTCAAAAAGAACTCGTTTTTTGTTCATCCTTTTTTCAAACTCAAGGCGTTCAAGTTCTATCCTGTTTGCCGTTTCATAGAGTTTGGTTTTTAATTCTCTTACGCTCATGGAATTCAGATCTTGAGTACTGTTGGAACTTGGACATTTATAACACTCGAAGTTGCAATGCAAACATTGAAGTCCGTTTTCGGTCATGGTCCAATAATTTCCAGCCATGTTGCGATCGTAGGTATTCGAAACATTTTTAATGTCATAAATGATCCACTCACAATCGTTGCCCAGATACACGGTTTTACCAATAGGAATCGAAATATTCAGGAATACTTCCTGGTAACGGTATTGATCTGTAATTGGAATGGTAAAGTAGGGATCAAAAATAATTTCGTTGCCATCAATGGAGTAGGAGTATCCAATTTTTTCGGCATTAATTAAAGCCTCTTTAATGCTTCCTGCTCTACTCTTCTGTTCTACACTTACAAGTATTGAATCCGATTGACTTTCCGTTACATTAAGTTTAACGTTACTGAAATACATAGCCTTGTCGTCAATTTTCATAAGGTTCAGAAAATCATCGGGAGACGTTGGAAATGCATTCAACGGTATTTGATCGAGGTTGACAGATACATTAACCGTGTCGGCAAAAGTGGGAGGAAGAGCAACGGTTCGGGTGCTTCGTTCTACCTTGGTAAAATCACGTGCAATACTTGAACTACCTATAACCAGCAGAATAATTCCAAGAAACCACAAACCTCCAAGGCCCCATCCCAGGTATCGATTGTTGCTTTTGATACCAACCAGGATTTTAAAACCAACAATTAGTAGAAAGACGAGCGGGATTCCAAAGAATAACGCAGATCCAAATGAGAAGAAATAACCCGCCCAGTCGTTTGTAAATATTAGGTTGCTAACTTCAGCACCACTTAGGGAAAACCCATTAGATCCAAACATAAATGGACCGTCCCATGATGCAATACCAACTATTGACAAGGAAAGAAAAAAGAGAAAAAATCCACTTACAAGTATGAGAATGAGGCCCAGAAATTTGCCAAGAAACCGTATGACATTGACAAGAATATTACCTATAAAGGAAAAGAAGGAGTGGAAGAAATTTTCAATCCGACGTCCGGTATCTGTCTGGACGTACTGTTCTACTTGTCCTTCAAAATTCTTGAAATTTTTTTTTACTTCGTTGGCTTCATCTTTTACGGTTTGTTTGATGTTCTCAATGTTTACCTTTCGGCCCTTCATCTGCAGTTTTTCGGCCCTGGTTATGGCTTTGGGTGTAATGATCCAGAAAAGGATATAAACGATAATCCCTGAAAAGCCTAAAACCACTGCTATCACAAATAGCAGGCGAATAATTACCGGATCGATACCGAAATAGTAACCTATACCAGAACACACCCCTCCAACAATTCTTCCATCCGGGTCTCGGTAAAACCTTCGACTTCCACGATCATAATTGTTGTATTGGGTTTCTCTCGTTTCCTGAGACTCAGTTTCTTCTTCTGAAGTTGTGTTTTCTTTTTCAGAATTGCGGGCATTTTCTTCCTTTGTTTCTTCATCAACAAAGTCTTCAGGTTGACCCATGGTGGCAATCATTGCGTCCACATCGGTCATAGAAACAACCTCTTTTCGATCCGAAATTCGTTCTGAAAACATTTCAGCAATACGCCCTTCAATATCGGTCATGATTTCATTACCGCCTTCCGCGTTTTTGAAATAACTCTCAATGGTAGCAAGGTATTTTTGGAGCTTGCTGTATGCTTCTTCGTCAATGTTGAAGATAAGACCGCTAATGTTTATTGTAACTGTTTTATTCATCGTCTTTGGGTGTTATTCCTTATTTCTTTTTTCTAATTTTTTGTACGGCTTCGTGAAGGTTGTCCCAGGTATTTTCCATTTCGCTTGCAAAGCTTTTGCCGAGTTCGGTTGCCTGGTAGTATTTTCTGGGTGGACCGGACGTACTTTCTTCCCATCGGTAGGTCAGTAGTCCTGAGTTTTTAAGCCTGTTGAGAAGAGGATAGAGGGTTCCTTCTACAACGATTAGTTTCGACTCCTTCAATTCTTTTAATATATCAGAAGGATAGGCTTCGCCCTTGTCCAGAATACTTAGAATACACAATTCTAAAATTCCTTTGCGCATTTGCGCTTTTACGTTTTCAATGTTCATTGAAGATTTGCTTTGTTCGAGATTACAAATGATCCGTAAATCGAGATTAATACTGCCCCTTCCTTCCCTCTGGACAGCATATGGATTTCATTAAATTTCTTTTTCTTTTTGTCTGTGAATACAACTACATCTTCATCAGAATCTTCCATGTCAATGAGTTTGTATCCCATTAGCTTGAGTTGTTTCAATATATCATCCGAAGAGTTTTTGATTTCGTTGTTGTTATCCACTATAAGCACTTGTACACTTGAAAAATCGCCTTTGAAGTTTTTCATGGTTTCCTTCCAATCAAAGTCGACGTCGAAAGCGTCCATAATTTCCTTTGAAAGACTCATGGAGACCACGCCATCTTTACTGGAATACTTCTGGTGAATTTTTTTTGCTTCGCCTCCTGCGCTGGCAGAGAAGCTGATACATGTTGCGAGAATTAATGTAAATAAAGTTTTCATTTCATTGTTTTGCGAAACAAAGATATATCCAAAAACAGGTACTATGCAAAACAAAGTACTATATATTTTAAGAATGGGATATATTTAGGATGAATGGTGTATAGGTGTGATTGGCCTCAAATGCCGGTATAACACACCTCGACTAGTATTGCATTTGGGCGAAATGCGGGTTTCCCCTCATTATAAAACTCAAAAGTTCTAACTAAACTTGATAGTTTACGTTAAACGATCTTGTTAATGATAATTGGAGGAAAGATCTTCTACCCGTTGCTGGCGCTGGCCGCTTTTTTAACCATGGGATTAGTAAGCCCGAATGGCTGGTATTTACTGAAATCGGTCGATCCCGGTTTTAAAATACAATTTCCAGCAAAGCCTGATTCATCTATAAGAATACTAGGAACCAATGGTGGTGAATTGGAGGTGAAAATATTCTCGCTCAACACCTCAGCTGACGAAAATGCAGAAAACTTAATATACTCCCTAAACTATTCCGACTTACCGTCTAAGTTGCTAAATGCATCGAAAGAAGAACAGGGGGAGTATTTCAAGAAGTTGATAAACACCATGGTTTATAATGTTCATGGGCGCTTAATGTCAGAGCAGATTATTGATTTGAATGGTTTTCCCGGAAGAGAAGTGAAGATTGATTTTAAGGAGGGGCTAGCGGTAATACGACTGAGAATATATATGGTAAATGAGAAGCTGTATATGCTTCAGGTCATTACACTGGCCCAAAAGGATTTTAACACATCCATATTTCGGTTTTTGAATTCGTTTGGAGTAAGTAGCTCAAACCCATCTCTTCCCTCAGCACCAGCACCAAATTTGAAACCAGGCGAAAAATAGGATAAGGTTTTATGTACTTCTATTTCATCTGTTGGTTATTCTGATTAAGAAATTAGGTTACGGATAATAAATTAATTTTATAGCCATGACCCGAGAAGAGCGACTTAAATCTTGTAGAATTTGCACGAATAGAAAACTAAACCTTCAAAAAGGGCTGCTATGCGGTTTAACAGATGAGTTCGCTGCTTTTGAAGATGATTGCCAAGATTTTAATAAAGACAAGGTTGAAGTAAATCGCCAATTTGAAATGAAAATGGCAGCTGCCGGGGACGGTAGAACTGGGGTTGGTATGGACTACAAATTCAATAAAATACTAGGGTTGTCTGTCGTTTTGGTTGGAGTGCTTATGATTATTTTCTTAGGTATTGGAATACTTACCATCATAGTACTGCTTTATGGTGGATTTACCCTGTTTAGGGGAATGAGTCAGGAAAAAATATTCCTAAAGCATCAAGAGGAAAGTAATGCTGATTCAAAGGCAGATGAATAATTGAGAACAGATAATTAGTTTTTTTTTCTTCTTTCCAAAAAAGCTCCATGATGTTGTTGTACATGCTAGTTGCGGGCTTAGTGCTGGAATTAGTTCTTTTTTGATTAAATGACAGACCACTCATCTAGTGAAGGAAGCCATTAATTAATCAGCAAATACCGGTAACCATATAACCCAAAATGAAATAAAGATTTTGAAACGTCCAGCCTACATTTGGACCGCACAGTATTACAGGAATTAACTTTATTGGAATCGATTTAAGCGTAGGAAAATCGTGGGTGAGGTTGCTTTAAGACGACTAAACCTGGATTGAATTTGTGACATGGGTTTCAGCGGGCCAGGTAAATAATTATCCGGTTAAATCTTACATAAAAAAGTTATGAGAAAAATAATATTCTGCACATTTCTAAGTCTTTCTATTTCTTCACTATTTGGACAAGTCCCACAATTTTCATGGGCAAAATCTTTTGGGGGTTCTTTCAATGATGATCGCGGTCAGGAAATAACAACGGATGGTTCTGGTAACGTCTATATAACCGGTTATTTTGGAGCTGTAGTTGATTTTGATCCGGGTTCGGCTAATCTCAGTTTTACTTCTGCCGGTTCCGGCGATTCTTATATTCAGAAGTTGGATTCTCAGGGAAACCTGATTTGGGCGAAGCATTTAAGTGGAACCAAGGATGTAAGTAGTTCCTCTATAGAAGTTGATGATCAGGGAAACGTATATGTGGCAGGAGCTTTTGAAGGGACTGCGGATTTTGACCCTGGTTTAGCGGTCTTTAATTTGATATCTGGTGGTGGTTACGATCATTTTGTGGTAAAACTTGATAAAAGTGGCGATTTTGTTTGGGCAAAATCTGTAGGTGGCTTAGCCGGGGACGAGGGTTTTTCAGTTAAAGCGGATGCCTCAGCTAATGTTTATTCAACCGGTTTTTTTAATGGTACCGTTGATTTTGATCCCGGTACAGCAGTTTTTAATCTAACCTCAACGGGTACTGGCAATGATGTATTTGTACAAAAACTGGATAAGAATGGGAACTTTATTTGGGCAAAATCGATTGCCGGATCATCGGAGGTAAACGCTTTTTCTATTGAGTATGACGGTATGGATGGTGGAATATATGTAGCTGGTAATTTCGCCGGAACGGCAGACTTCGATCCCGGGGCACAGATTTTTAATCTTACTTCAAATGGTAGTAGTGATTTCTATGTGCAAAAGCTTGATGCAAATGGTGATTTTCAATGGGCGAAATCCACTGGGGGTTCGGCTTACGAACAGGCATTGAATGTTAATGCTGATGGTGTAGGTGGCATTTATATAACAGGGCACTACAGTGGTACTGTAGATTTCAACCCAAATTCCATGAGTTATAATTTGAATTCTGTAAACGGGATATACAATGCGTTCATTCAAAAATTATCCAGTAGCGGTGATTTTTTGTGGGCGAGGTCTTTCGGAGGGGCATCAGGTGCGGTAAGTTATGGTGTTGTTAACGATTCGCATGGAAACGTATACTCAATTGGTCATTTTAGTGGTGCTGGGGATTTTAATCCCGGTACGGAAACTTTCGATCTGACTTCAAATGGAGGGAAGGATATCTTTATTCATAAAATGGATTCAAGCGGATCTTTTTTGTGGGCAACTTCTATCGGTGCTGAGGGTGAAGACTATGGCTTGTCAATTATCAGTGATGCTAATGGAAATATATATGCTACCGGAGGATATAATAAAACGGTTGATTTTGACCCAAGTACCGAAGTTCTTAATTTAACGTCGCAAGGGGGGGCTGATATTTATGTTTTAAACATGAAGCAACCAACAACATCCATTCGCCAACCGATTAATAATGAGCTTTTAAATTCGGTGAAAATATTTCCAAACCCTTTGATGAAAGGAAAACGACTAAACCTTGATCTGGGTAATTTGAAGCACTCCACAGTTCGAATTCATAACTCAAATGGTCAACTCGTATATGAACGAACAAATGTCGTTCAGCAACTTGTAAATATTGATTTAAAAGTACCAGCCGGATTGTACATTATCTCCATAAGTAACGGAAACTCCATGGTGCAAGACAAATTGGTTATTGGCCATTAGTATCGGTGGGCTAATAAGGGATAGGTTATAGCTGGGTGCAAATAGTGGTTTTTCTTCTTTTTCAGGAACTCAATAATCTTGTTGGTGTCTTCCTACTGTCTTTCCCTGGTTTCGATTAGTTTCCTATCGATTCACTCAATACCAGTGATTCAGCGGTTAAGGTTGCATTTTGTAATACTGAAAGGGTATGTATAACACTGGCCAGCGGCATGTGATAGAAATAACCAATTTCCCAGGATTCCAGATAACCATATTGCCTTACCTCCTGGTAAGAAAGCATTTCCTCAAGTTGCAATTTCAGTTCTTCGGATTGAGCCAATTCTACCAACCTTTCCCGGTGTTGGATTAGCTCTCTTTTTAATTGAATGGCAGACCACTCATCATCTCTGGGGCTCGCTGATGAAAATCCTATTAAAATAGCGGTAGGCGCAGTCCTATGGTCTGCAAAGGAAGAATGTTTAAGTTCTACCTTCTTACCTTCGGTATAGCTATTTTTTTCATCCCAATTGCCTTCAATTTCCTCAAGTAGGTAGATTTTATAGCTCTCCAGCAATTTGTCAATCTTGGAAGACAAATGTTTAATTTGCTTTATTCTTTCCAATTGGGTTTCAGGTTTGGACGCAGAAGCCAGGCGGTACAGACCTTCATTGGCCTTACGGATAGCCTCATTGTTAGTGGCTATTTTTTCTTCATTTACCACATAGCTCGAAAGAGTTTCCTTACTTAAGTTGTGAGCCATAAACATGATCGTAAGTGCGATCATCGTCATACCTACTAATATGTTTTGAGAATTTCGTTGTTTTTTCTCCTGAAAGAATCGAAGGGCGTACAAGGGAATAAACAGCATAATGAACAGGCACATTCCCAGTATTAGCATGATGGATGAACCTGGATAATGCTGAACTCTAAAAAGGATACCCAACGCAATTAATGCTACGGATACTATATACCCCAGAGCCTCAAACACTTCAAGTTGGTTTCCTTTTGTTTTAATGCGGTGAATAAAATAGGTGGGAAGGAAGGCAAATACGAAGATCATAGTTCCAACAATCAACATTAAACTTGCTCCCGGGTAATGTTGAATTTTAAACAAACCTCCCAGGGTCATAATAGACAAGGAAAAAAATCCGGTTGAAGATAAAATAGCTTTCATAACTAATAATTTGGTTTTAACGAGTGAATATTGAAAGGTTAAAAATAGATTTATATCTCAAAGGAGATATCAATTGGTATAAGCAAATTTATTGTTGAGATGTGCTATCCGTCCCATCCTGGTATTAATTGAGAGTCCAATTTAGTATCAATACTTTTAGTAATCTTGAAGCTGGCTGCTCGAAGCGTGTTTATAGACATTAACTTAATTCCTTTGTAAGTCACAGAATGGGTACGTTATTTTTTATTCTAAGCGTTGTGTTGGTTTTGGCGCTGAAAGTATTTCGTTGGAAACCTGGTTTTTTGGGCAAACCGGAGTCTATTCTGGGAGATCGAAAAAAGAATGCGGTTTTAAGTCTTACTACCATTATACCGTCCTTATTAATTTCAACAGTACTGACCAGTAAGGTAATTGCCAGATCTGAATGGTTTGGTCATTATTTCGAAAAAATGATATGGCCTATTTCGTAACCATTCCTGTTTTATTTGTTGTAACCTCTTTGCTACTGGTGCAGTTCTGGGACCGAGTTCTTACTTTCCGTGATAACTTGCGTGTGGATAAATCAGAGAAGACTGTTAAAACGAAGTATCAGAAAAACTATGGCAAGGGAAGGGTGAGATACACTTCTACTTTGACAAAAAGTAAAAAGAAGAAATAGTTAAGCTGGAAATCTAGTTATCGAGGCACTTAATAACGCAACACATATTGTACAATAAGATTTTCGATGTAAAAAAGCGATTCTAATTGGGTCTAGTTCATTTACTTCTTCTTCTCAAGAAGCTTAATAATCTTCTCCTTGTCTCTTAATTGTTTATTCAGCACTTCGATGAGTTCATTTTTTGCTTCAATAATGCTGTAGACGGATTCGGCTTCAGCAAGGGACATGTTTTCAGTATCAATGGAATCGTAGTTGATTTCACGAACAGGTTCACCCTTATCAAATAGAAACCAATCAAGATTAAAATCTCTGTAGTTGTCGAGAATTTTCTTCAAGTTAGTTACCGTAATAGTACCAACCGCATCCAGGTAACCAATTGAAAGTCCAGTCTTGACATAAAAGGAATTCCTTGAAAGACCCTTTATGGAAAGATATTGTTTGATTTTTTCTTTATCTGACTTCAATGTTAACAACTTATTGAATATAATCTATACTCACGTAGAATAAAAACTATATTTGTTCTTGATTAGGAACAAATGTATGGCAAATAAATCATTCACTAAAGCCCAGATCAGAAAAATACAATTGCAACCAATCGCTGAAAAGTACGGAAAAACAAAGCGATATGTCCGAATGATACTACTTGGTGAACGAAAGCATACTACCAAAGTTCAACAAGAAATATTTAAAGAAGGTGCAAAGCTTATCGAATTCATTGAACGCAATATATGAATCCCATTAAACTCATATTCGAAATGAATAGATAAGTAACAAAACGTTTTTAGTAAACAAACAATGGATGAAGAAGAACTAAAATCGTATAGTAACAGGGGCCGACACAAGGGTTATGTGAGCAGTTTGCTTATCTCCGAATTGCTTGATTTGAACAGTACGAACGCCATTGCTTTTTTATTTACGGCCAAAACCATATCCGAATCATTTAGCGATGAAATAATGAAGGAGGAGGAAGATCGGGATTTTAAAATTTGTTCTTTAAACCTGGACCGGGCTATTAGCATTTTCTCCAATATTGAAACCGATGAACAGGTAAAGCACTCGCTTAGAATGTGCATTAAGGCCATAATCTACGACCTGGATATAATTATCCATCTTGGAAACAGCACCCTCAAAAACAAATACAAGACATTACGGTTGTTGATGAGTAAGTACTAGCACCATAGAAATTGACCTGGAATAGGGGGTGAACTTTCTGTCTGACTTCTTAGCCTATTATTATTGTAGCTTATCTATATTCGTAGAGATAACTTCCATATTAATCAAAAAAATATTTTTCTATGACAACTCTTACAATCTTTGGAGTCTTACTTATCCTTTTTGCCTTGGTGATGATTATCATTTACCCAACGCTGAATGCCGAGAAAATGCCAAAATTTTTAATGTTCTTCGATAGGGCAAAATCAAGAATTGTTCTCTTAATTGGCATAGCTCTGTTTATGCTTAACGGCTTATTCTTTTATGCTATGCCCGGAACCGCTTATGCAGTTCAGTATTTATGGGGGGGAGATGAAGCCATTTTTTCTCAGGGAATTAAACTGAAATTATGGGGAAGAACCATTCCCATGTCTTACGAAATTCCAATTCAGGATGTAATACTCTATAAAGATCAGGAACTGCCTCAGGAGAAAACCATTTACCACAGAAGGGCTTCGCAATGGGAATTTGCCGATGCAATTAAAGCGCACATAGCAACAGCGGTAATCGTTGGAATTGATGTAGGAAACAATGAGGTTTTTTTGAATATGGCCGATCGAAATCAGTCGGAGAATAACCTGGTATACTCCAGGATAATGCCTAACATTAGTGCCGCCATTAAAAATACTTGTAAGCTTCTTGATGCACAGGATTATATTGCAGGTGCCTCGGCCCAGTTCGATCAGTACTTCCGGGATCAGCTCGAAAATGGAATGTACCAGACAGAACCTTATTTCGAGGTGGATGAAAAACCAGAAATAATTGGTGATTCCTTAACCATTCGAACAGTTACCAACAAGCAAAGCACTAAACAGAAAAAATACAGAATTAAAAGAGCCAATAATGGAGACATTTTGAGAGATAACTCTAACTCTTTAAAGCAATATGGACTTCGAATTCTTCAGGCCCAGGTGACCTCAATTGATTGGGAGAATTCCTTCGACAAAAGGTTGGATTTACAAAAAGATCAGGTTGCACAAACACAATTGGAAAAGCAGGAGGCGGAAAAAGAAATCTACCGTACGCAAAAAGAAATTGCAAAAGGAGAGGCTGAAAAAGCTAAAGAAAGAGCCCGATTGGAGAAGGAACAAATTCAGCAAACCATAGAAGCGGAAACCCGTGCTAAGGTGGCCAAGTTTAAAGTGCTGGAAGAAAAGAACCTGCTGGAAGCAGCAAGAAATACCGCAGCTAGGGTAAAGGTTGAGTCAGATGCTGAGGCGCTTAAAAACAAACGGTTGGTTCAGGCCGGATTAACACCCCAGGAAAGAGCAGAGTGGGAGTACAAGACTTCCATTGGAGTAGCTGAACATATCTCGTCTTTGCAGTTACCACAGGTGTATATTTCAGGACAGGATGGTAAAAAGGGGAGTTCATCCATACTGGAGGAATTATTGGGAGCTGAGTTTGCTAAAAAAATGTTAAACACGAAATAGTTTGAGGAAATAACCGGATTGATGAATACAAGCATTTTACCTAAAGAGTATATCAATGTTTTTGAAAAAGAACTTCAAGAAGAAATCGATCGGGTAGGCCGGGTCGATGTATTTTCTGAAGGAGAACAAATCATGAATATTGGGAATTACATTAAGTCCATGCCTATCGTGCTGGAAGGGAGTATTAAAGTGTTGCGCGAGGACGATGATGGCAATGAACTCTTTCTCTACTTTATTGGTCCGGGTGAAACTTGTGCGATGTCGTTGACCTGTTGCATGCAAAATCAAAAGAGTGGAATAAGAACGGTGGCAGAAGAAGATGTAAAGCTTATTTCCATTCCCGTAGAATACATGGATAGATGGATGTTTACGTACAAGACCTGGATGAACTTTGTAATGCGTACTTATTCGCATCGTTTCGAAGAGATGCTGAATACCATCGATCTTATCGCATTTCACAACATGGATGATCGCCTGGTTGAATATTTAAAAGAGAAATCCAGAATTCATAAATCCAATAAGCTGGCGATAACTCATCAGGAGATTGCCTTCGATTTGAGTTCGAGCCGGGAAGCCATTTCACGTTTACTCAAAAGCTTGGAGCGAAAGGGGAAGGTACAGCTTCATCGAAATTTGGTTGAACTGCTGTAACAAGAGTCACAATTATTTCATTCGATATCAACTTGTTTTGCTCCATAAACCCAAAGAAGTAGAATGAAACTTGATGATTGGAAATTTTGGGGGTTGGCCTCCCTCACTTTAGGGTTAGCTCCTTTTTTCCCCGAACCTCATATTTGGGGCAAAGTAAAATGGATTGCCGGCGGAGCTGTAGGAATGAGCGCAATGGATTGGTTCGATGTGGTATTGCACGGTACACCTTGGTTGATGTTAGTTGTGGCCTTAATTAAGAACGTAATTTCAGGAAATAAAAAAACGTGTTGAAGAATAACACAGGAAAGTTGTCATCCTGAGTGGCGCCGAGTTTAACGAGGCGTAGTATCGAAGGGTAGTCAATTTTTCTGAAACCCTGCTATGGGAAGACTTGTCTACCTTTCGATCTCGAAGAGATTCGGATCGAAAACACTCAAGGTAACAACCGCAATAGCTAACGAGGGAACTTAGGGAATCACTTCGGCTGACAGTCCTTTATTCAACCTATAGTATTCATTAATAGTGCAATAAAAAAGGCCTAGCGAAAGCAAGGCCTTTTTCCAATTAAGAATTTTATGGTCTAGTACATTTCTCTTCCTGAGAAAAAGTAAGAACCTTCAATTTGTGCATTTTCATCAGAATCGGATCCATGAACCGCATTTTGTGCCTTACTTTCAGCAAAATCTTTTCTGATGGTTCCTTCAGCAGCTTCTGTAGGATCAGTTGAACCAATTAAGGTACGGAAATCAGTAACCGCATTGTCTTTTTCAAGGATTGCCGCTACAATTGGTCCAGAACTCATATAGTCAACCAACTCCCCATAAAATGGTCGTTCTGCATGTACTTCATAAAAAGTACCAGCCTCAGCTTTAGAAAGTTGAGTTTTTTTCATTGCAACTATTCTAAATCCTCCCTGAACCATTCTGTCCAAAATTGCTCCAGTATAACCTTTAGCTACTGCTTCAGGTTTAATCATTGTAAATGTTCTGTTGTTCGCCATTTTAATTTTTTTTGACCGAAATTTTTCGCGTGCAAAAGTAGGTTTTTCTTTTCGGTCAAGTTGACTAAGAAACAAAAATTGAAGGGCGAAATAGATGATGATTTTACATCCTGCCTTTCAACATCATATTCCAGTACAAATAGGGGAGTCCTGTTTTCTTCAACATCCACATTAACCAGCCCGCTTTAGTTGTATCAACAAAGGTGTTTAGCAAAGGGTCGCTATCTCTTATTCCATCGTATTTAAACTCCGCTAGCAGCATTTTTCCATATCCTAAAACCAGTGGACAAGAAGAATAACCTGTATAGCTCATATTACCGATTTCTCCTTTTTTCATCAAAGACAATATGTTGTCTACAACCACTGGCACCTGCTTTCGAATGGCAGCACCGGTTCGAGCAGTTGGTATTGCTATACAGTCTCCAATTCCAAATACGTTGAAAAACAAAGGACTTTGCATGCTGTGTTTATCCACGTTCATCCAGTCCTTGTTTGGACCTTCGGTATACACCAATGGAGAATTTCTTACTACATCGGGAGCTTGTTGGGGAGGAGCAAGATGTAAGAAGTCGTAAGAAATAGTTACCGTTGGTGGAGCGTCACTTACCACTTCTCTTTTTGCCCGGTTGTTTTTATCGTTAACGATTGCTCCGTCAGTTTTGCTTACTTCATAATAGACCAATTGATTTTCGCTGTCAATTTTCACCAAATTATGGAAATAATATTGGGTTATGTCATACTCCTTAAGCGCATTTTCAAGAGCAGGCCTAAATTCTTTAATTCCGAAAATAATACTGCCGTTAGTAGCGAAAATGGAGTTGGTTTTGTCTCCGATTTTTTTTCGGTTGATCCAATAGTCAGAACTCATGTACATGGCCTTTTGAGGAGCTCCGGGGCATTTAAGGGGAGTAGTGGGTTGTGTAAAAAGCGCGTTTCCTCCCTCAAAAGCCTGTACCGCTTTCCAGGTTTTTTCAGAATCGATGTAGTTGCTGCATACATTATCTTTTTTAAGTGCTTCCTCAAGCCCTTCTACCAAACTTAAATTGTCAACCAGGCCTGGTGCAACAACCAGGTATTCATATTCTATCTCTTCATTGCTGGCGAGTACAACCTTATTATCTGAGGGAATAATTTCCTGAGCATATTCTTTTATCCAGACTGCATCTTTAGGAATGTATTTTACCTCGTCTTGAATAGTATCCACTAAACTATAAGCACCTGCGCCCACCAGTGAATAAGCTGGTTGATAGTGATGTTTTTCCGATGGTTCAATTATGGCGAGGTTAATTGTTGGATCTTTTTTTAGCAACTGAGCGGCAATCATAATTCCACCCGTTCCTCCTCCGATTACTACAACCTGATGTTTCGTCATAATCTTATTTGTTTAATTCACTTACAAAGTTAGATTGAAATGATTTTTTAAATAGTGACCGTAGTCACCGATAAAAGAAATTATTGAGGCAAATAGTTTGATACCAAATCATCAGCATCCTTTTACATTTGCCCAGAATTTGATTATGGCACAAAAACTACAATACGAAGAAACCCTGCAATCTATTCTGGGTGCAGAGAACATATTAATTACAACCCATCGTTCACCAGATGGTGACGCTATTGGTTCTACCATGGGTTTATTGCAGTTTATTACCAAACTGGGAAAAAAATGTACGGTTGTGGTTCCCGATGAATTTCCGGAATTTCTTCATTGGATTCCAGGTACGGATCAAATTATCCGGTTTGATACCAACAAGGAACTGGTTAATAAACTGGTTGTCGACTCTGACCTAATTTTTTCTCTTGACTATAATGTGTTGTCAAGAGTGGGAGAGGAGTTTTGCAAGGTTCTGTCCGGGTTAGACAAAAAGATGATTATGATTGATCACCATCGCGAACCAGCCGAGAACTACAATTATTATATCCACGATATAGAAGCTTCTTCAACATCGCAATTGGTGTACGATTTTATTGCTTACTCCGGAAATAAGGACAAGATTGACCTGGGAATTTGTGAAGCGCTATATTCGGGAATACTGACAGATACAGGGTCGTTTCGTTTTCCAAGTACAAGCGCCAGAACGCATGAAATTGTGGGTGAGATGATGGAGATAGGATTGGAGATCAGCAAGGTTTACAATCTTATTTACGATAACAACAGTATCGATCGATTGCAATTGCTGGGATACGTATTGGGACAAAAGTTGAGTTACCATAAGGACTTAAACATGGCCTATATCACTTTGTCGCACCAGGAGATGACCGATCATAACTATCAACCCGGAGATACCGAAGGGTTTGTAAACTATGCCTTGTCCATTAAAGGAGTAAAATTTTCTTGTCTGATGAAGGAAAATGAAAGTGGTAGCGTTAGGATGTCCTTTCGTTCTAAAGGAGATTTTGATGTAAATAAGTTTGCCCGAACCTATTTCAGTGGTGGCGGTCATTTAAATGCAGCCGGTGGTCGAAGCAGTATTGGTCTGGAAGCTACTGAAAAAAGGCTGCTTGAAAAAGCAATCGAAGTCCTGTCGAAGTAATGTTAAGAATAGGATTCTCATTCCTCGTTGCTACACTGGTCTTGTTGTCTTGCAATAAAGGTTCAGGTTTTGAATTGAAAGAGGGGGATATACTCTTTCAGGATCTGGATTGTGGAGTTTATTGCGAAAGCATTGAAACTGTTACTCTGGGTTACAATGGTGCTAACCTGAGTCATTGTGGAATTGTGGTTATGGAAGGAGGACGACCACACGTAATTGAAGCTATATCGAAAGGGGTATCACTCACAGCACTCGATTCATTTTTGGTCAGATCAAGTGATAAGTCTGGTAAACCTAAAGTATTGGTGGGTCGGTTGAAGAAGGGGAACGAATTTATTGTTGAGAATGCAATCGTGGAATCTCGAAAACACTTGGGAAAAGATTACGATCCGGTATATGATATTGAGAACGATAAAATGTATTGCAGCGAGTTGGTTTACTTTTCATTTAAAGATCAGGGAGAATTCCTATTTAATCTGAACCCCATGACGTTTAAAGCATTAGGTAGTGATTCTACTTTTGCAGATTGGCAAACCTATTTCGATGATTTGCAACAGCCCGTTCCTGAAGGAAAACCAGGATTAAACCCGGGTAGTATATCTCTGTCCGATCAAATTGAGATTGTATACCAGTTTGGAAGTCCTGATGGAATGGAATGGGAATAGATGCAAAAAAAGCCAAACTGTAAGACGAAACATAATTTCAGTTAAATAGCTGTTAAACCTCATTTGAATCAATTTTACCGACTTACTTTTACGGCAAATTTTTAATAAGCCATGAAGTATTTAATCGGATTTTGTCGCCTTTTTGTTGGTTCACTTTTTATTGTTTCAGGATTAATTAAAGCCAACGATCCGCTAGGTTTCTCATACAAACTTGAAGAGTATTTTGCTGCAAGCGCACTTGATCTTCCTTTTCTTGAACCCTGGGCACTGCAGTTGGCTATTGCAGCCTGCCTGTCCGAAGTGATTCTTGGTTTTGCTCTATTGTTTGGAGCTAAGATGAGGCTGGCAACCTGGTCTTTATTGGTCCTTACCTTGTTTTTTGGTTGGCTTACGGCCTATACCGCAACCTGTGACCCCAGTGCCACTTATATGGCTATTGTCAACGGTCAGGAGGTAGCACAAAGTGTTACCTGCGTTACCGATTGTGGTTGCTTTGGAGATGCTATGAAGGGATCCATTGGTCGATCGCTTACCCCCTGGGAATCCTTTGGAAAGGACATGATTTTATTGGTTTTCCTTCTGCCCATATTTTTTATGCAGAAAAAAATAAAACTGAATACCTGGGAAGAGGATAAGGTTTATGCTCCTTTGTCCATTCTGTTTGTATTGATCTTCAGTTGGGTATTTACCTGGTATTTCCCAGTGGTGCTCACCATAGCCGGATTTATTGGGTATTTTCTTATTAAGAAATTTCTTGATCCGGAAAAAGTTGAATGGCCGGCTGCGGCATTCATTACTGTTATCGCATTTGGTTTTACCTTTTGGTGTTATAGTAATCTACCTTTACGCGATTATCGCCCTTACGCTGTAGGAAAAGATATTGTTGATGGAATGAAATCGGCAGAGGAGAAGGGCCTCGAACCTCCCAAATATGGTTACATTTATGTACTAAAAAACACCAAAACCAATGAAAAAAAGGAAATGACCGACCAGGAATATATTGCCGGAGAATGGTGGGAAAATGAAGACTGGGAGATGTTGAGTGATGAAACCAAGCAGGTAAAGCTCAAAGATGGTTACGAACCGCCCATTCATGATTTCTTTATTTCCGATACTGAAGGAAATGAGAAGACCTACGAAATACTGCAATACCCTAAAGTCGTTTTATTGATTATGTACGACATTAGTAAGACCGATGACAGAACCATGTCTGATGTTAATGCATTGGCAGAACAAATGAAGGAAAAAGGAATTCCATTTATCGGGCTCTCAGCCGGTTCGTATACCGATGTGGACGCTTTTAGGCATAAACACCAGACCTTATTCGATTTTTGGAGTGCTGATGCTATAATGCTTAAGACCACGGTTCGTTCTAACCCTGGAATTATAGTTCTAAAAAAGGGAGTTGTTGCAGGTAAATACCATACAAACAATCTTCCAACGGCAGAAGAAGTAGAAGCACTTTAGTTTCGAACATCGAACATCGAACATCGAACATCGAACATCGAATGTCGAATGTCGAATGTCGAACAATGTGGTTGAAACAGTGATTTAGTACAACTGTCACTTGGTTTACGGAAAAGAATTACAATTCTCATCACCTTTGCATCGTGGATTTAGTGGGTATTTCTGAGGAGTTACTTCTGGCATTCAGGTTGGGGAATGAAACCGATGAGTTGATTAGTCAACTCAAGGGGTATAATATTAAGCAGTTGGCTGAATACTTACCCAATGACGATTACAAAAAAGCATTTTGGTTAAACATATATAATGCTCACATTCTTAAGGCCATTAGAAATAAGGATGATGACAATCAGTTTTACACGAAAAAAATAATTCACTTCCATAGGGTTTCGTTGAGTTTTGACGATGTGGAACACGGCATACTTCGACGAAGTAAATTGAAATGGAGTTTGGGCTACCTAAACAAATGGAAGGTCGATGATTGGGAGAAGCAACTGAGAGTGGGCAAGCTGGATTTTAGAATCCACTTTGCGTTAAACTGTGGAGCAAACTCATGTCCACCAATCACATCTTATAACGCAGAGCAGGTTAATAGCCAACTGTGCAATAACACCAAAAACTATTTGATGGATGGTAGTGTGTTTTCTACTACATCGAGCAACAGAATAAAAGTACCCCGACTTTTTAGATGGTACTTTGCTGATTTTGGAGGGTTTAAGGGAATTAAAAAACTCTATAGAAAATACAACCTGGTGCCGATTGATAGCAAAGCAAAAATTTCATTTTTGTCTTACGATTGGACCATTAACACAGAAAATTTCACCACAGAAATTAATTAGATCATGTTTGGAGGATTATTTGGAGGGAGTGATAAAGCCATGCATCCGGCCTGGATACAATTATCAGGGTTGGATCAATTGAATAAAATTAAAGAAGACTCGTATCAAAAAACACAAGTACTATTTAAGCACAGTACCAGGTGTCCAACCAGTACAATGGCTTATAGTCGGCTAGAAAATGGATGGGATAAAAAAAGCGATGTTGCGGATTTTCATTACCTGGATTTAATTCGTTACCGCGATGTGTCCAACGAAATTGCCAATATGTTTTCGGTAAGGCACGAATCGCCGCAACTTCTTGTAATAAAAAATGGCGTGTGTGAGTTGAATGCTTCACACAATCAAGTATCGGTTGATTTGGTGCGGTAAGTACAATTAAATGGTTTCAATTGAAACCTGATACCCAGAATGACTTCTTAGATTAATTACACTGCTATCGTCAAACAGAAGGTACTGCCCCCTGATTCCCATTAATTTTTTTTCAATTAGTGGAACCGTATCGAGCTTGATGCTTTTTACCTTTTCGGGATAAGACTGAACCGGATATTCAATCTCTACTACTTCCTCTTCCGAAATTGGAAGTACGTATTGTACCAAATGCTTAGGGAGTAGAGCTTTTAATCGTTTGTACTCCTCTTCCAGCGAATTTTCGCCCCTAATGTTAGTAAGCATTTTTCGCCAATTGGTCTTATCGCTGATGTGCGCTTTTAATTCCTTTTCGATCAAACCCGATTTTTGGCGGTAGGGGGTTTCCGCAAACCTCATGGCCTTCCAGGCTCCCTGGTCAATCCACCGGGAGGGGATGGATAAATCTCGTGTAACCCCTACTTTAACATGATCGGTTAGAGCCAGGTAAACAAAGTGCGGCCTGACATGACGTTCACGTTCCCAGTCTAAATCACGAATTCCTTCCCCCAGATGAGCTTTGTCCAGTTCAGGGTTAATGATACTCTCAACGGCCATTGGAGAGCTTTTCCAGGCATCGTAACTCAGGCCTTCTCCAAACGATTTCTTTATTTTTTTTCCCGTTGCCACGCAGTTTATGGCACCTGTAAACCGAATTCGAATGTCTTTTCCTACCAGGTCATTCATGGCCACCTTAGTGCCCGGTTCCAGATTGTTGTTTAGCGGAAGAGTGTATTGAACAGGCTTGCCCCATTCACTGATCATCTTCCTGATGTTTCCTAATTCAAACAT
Source organism: Crocinitomicaceae bacterium (assembly GCA_002713215.1). Taxonomy (GTDB): domain Bacteria; phylum Bacteroidota; class Bacteroidia; order Flavobacteriales_G; family Salibacteraceae; genus UBA2108. Next base: position 95,541 of record PAVO01000026.1, on the reverse strand, counting down.
GCTTAAAGACTATTTATAATTTCTGAAACGGGTGGATGCTGACGATAATCCCAATCAAAATGCATGTATTTGATCTTCAAATCGGTTCCAATTACAAAAGTTGCGGGTACTGGAACCATATCGTCCTTGCTGCCCGTATGTTTTGCATTAGAAGCACTATAGCTCTTGTATTTATCCGGAAGGTTGCCCTTACTCATCTTATAAGCAACCCCATAAGCAGACATGATGTACCAATCGGAATCGTTACATATCATTAAGTCAATTCCTTCTTCCGCTCTTAATTGATCTACATAACTAAATTTCTCCCGGGTTATCAGGACAATTACAGCATTTTTACCTTCAATTTGTTCTTTCGCTTCCTGAAGCTTCTTTAAGTATTTTACATCATACGGATTCCATTTTCCCTGATAGAAGACAAGTACCACATTCTTACCTTCATCCAGCGTCTTTTTTAGGTCGAAACTGGTTTTTTCAGAATTCGGTAAATCAAAAGCGGGTGCTTTTTTTCCGACCTTTAGTTTGGGTTTCTGTCCATAAGCCGATACTGTAATTGCCATTACAGCCAACATAGCTATTGCATAGTGAATAATCTTAGTCATCGAATTATGTATTTGTAGTTTTCTCTAAAAGATTGAACTGTTCCGTTAAAGGTTTTTCGGTAGACTATTTCAGTAATTCTTTTATCCTCATTTATACTGTACCAGTATTCGTACAAAGTTGATCCACTGGATCCGTTTCCGTTGCAACCAATTAAATGCGCAGACCTGGATTTTAAATTCTTGCTGGTACTTCCTTCGCTAATACCCAGTATGTTTTTTACATCCACATCGGACTCGAATGAATAATGACCATACCGGTCACTGCAATCTATACTGTCATTAACATTACCGGGGTCGTAGCTAACTTCAAATAAGTTGCTGTCTTTATACAAGTAGTCGTGTTTGGTAGTCGTTACCTTAGTTATAATGTCCTGAATTTCGTGGTTTTCAACCACCATTCGATCAATTCTCCCGTTTACATATTCATAAGTAATCAAACGGAAATAATCAACTGTATCTTTTCCATATGCAGAATCTATGGTACTGGTTATCTGATTGTCATTGAGCCTGTGTTTCTTGTAAAATGAGCGCTTACTTAGTTCATATACTGTTTCGTAAATGGTGTCTGTGGTATATCGGTAGGTTGTCTTGGCAAATTCTGTTACCCCTGTTTTCCAAACGACTTCAACCACCCGGTTAGCCTCAATGGTAACTTCTATATCGAAACTTTGACTAATGTCTGCTGGGGCGTTGTCAATATTTGAAGTGTTTTCTTTGGTTTCCTCGTCTTTTTTACACGACGATATAATCAGAATTAACACCCCAAGTAATATGAAAAATTTTCTTGCCATTGTCAATCCAAATGTATTCATAAATCCAATGTTATCGCCAAATGTCGGAATTTACCACCAATGAAAAAATCAACGTAGATTGAACTGAAAATATGGATACCTTCGAAGTCTAAAAATTTCTTTTATGAAGATTACTATTTCGGCACTTTTAGTATTGTTTATAGGCGTCATTGGTTTAACTGATTTAGTTGGTCAGGATACCACGGTGGTTCAAACTTTTACCTTTAATGATATTACCAAGCGAAGAGGTGAATTCGTTATGCCTGATGGTTCAGAATCGTATCGTAAAATTTTGATGAAATACACCTTAAAGTGTGATCCTCGTACTACCCGAGATCAATATGATTGTGGTGAGTGGGATTATCTGACTTACAATTACATATACGGTCACGATGGAGTTCTGGACTCCACGCGGAAAACCCATGCTTATTACTTCGAAAACTCAGCGGCAACGGATTCATTAAGCTATATTGAAAGGACTTTCTATGATTATTGGAGGGAAACACAGTACACCATTCGCCATACCAACACCACTTCCGTAACACGGGATACCGTCGGTAAAGGAAATAATACAACTGATCTAACTTTTGGAAGTGCAGAAAGAACGGGGAGGTCGCAGTACATATGGAAAGCTTCTGAGCTGCTAGCCGCAGGGGTTACCGCCGGGAATATATCCGGGGTTCAACTCAATCTGGATAAGGTAGGATCAGAAATGCGGAACTTCGAAATGAAAATTGGCCACACAAAAGTCAATTCACTTTCAAATATGTCATTTATTGATACTGGGTTAACCCGAGCTTATCGACACAACAAAACTTTTGCTTCTACTGGGTTTAAAGATTTACAGTTTTTGACTCCATTTACCTGGAACGGGACAGACAATGTAGTAATTGATTTTACTTTCAATGGGGAGTCAAAGGGCACCAACTCTACAGTCAAATCAGAGTTAATGCAATTTGATGCCGGATTAGCAGTTTCCGGTAGCAATTCTTACCTCAATTTTGGAGGCAACCCTCAATGGGTTAATCTAAATGGTGAGCCTACCATTACCGGATCTAAAGCAAGAACCATTGAAGTATGGGCTAAGATTGATAAGTTTAACAATGGAGGGCTTTTCCAGGCAGGAACCAGCGGTACGGGAAAAGATTTTTCACTAAGAACAACCACAACGGTAGATCAGTTTAAAGCCCAGGTATGGGGTGGGGGAGATTTCACATTTAGTTTTCCTGGTGCTCAGGGCAAATGGCATCATTATGCAATGGTTTATGACGGTTCAACGGTTTCTATTTATATAGATGGTAATTTTGTTCAGTCCAAAACCACAGCGTTGGTTACAGCATCTGCCGATTTTAGAGTTGGACGTTGGCAGGGAAGCTACCTGGTAGGTCAATTGGATGAATTAAGGATATGGGATAAAGCCTTAAGTCCTGCCATGTTAAAAGACTGGATGTACAAATCCGTCGATAATTCGCACAGCGACTATTCCAATTTGATTGGGTATTACAACTTTGATGAGGGAAGTGGTCTTAGTGCAAACGACATTTCACCAAAGTCTAATCCCAAAGGAACATTAATGGGTATTCCAGCATGGAAGAAATATACTGCTCAAAATCTATCTCTAAACAAAAAGATAACCAGGGAGAGACCCAATATAGTATTCGAAAATGGAGTCTATACATCAGTACTAGACTCAACCTATAGTCTCGATAGTGTCGCCAGAAATCCAGTTAATTTAACTCTCTTTGAAAATCCGGCTGGAGGGGTTCAGATTCCAAACAACTCACCTATACACCCATCATTGGCAACAACCAATAAGTTAGTTTGGAAGGCGAATGATTATTCTGACACATACGACCGTACAACGGGTAAAAGATTGTCCTGGAAATTCATTCCGGCAGACACAACCATTAAGAAGTTTACAAAAGAATGGTATACACCCGATTACCGAATTGAAATCGGTAGGTACATTACTCCTTATGGAATTGGGTTGAGTTTAGGGCCCAATGGTTTTACCTGGTGGTATGATGTAACTGATTATGTTCAATATTTAAGAGATACAATAGATTTTCAGGCTGGAAATACGCAGGAGCTAATCGACCTTCAATTCTTATTTATTAAGGGAACACCTGCGCGCGAGGTTCTTCAAGTCAATAGAGTTTGGGGACAAAGTGGGAGCCAATCGTATAAAAACCTTGATAATGATACCCGGTTGAGTGCCATAGATATTGACCTTCATAAAAACTCGAAATCGTATCGTGTAAAAACTCGATTTACCGGACATGGACATAACAGCGATGATGGTAATTATCCACACTGTTGTGAGTGGAAGGACAATACACATACGCTTATCGTAAACGGTAAAAAGTTTAGCGATTGGCACATTTGGCAAACCAATGATTGTGCATTAAACCCGGTATACCCTCAAGGGGGTACCTGGCTTGGAGCAAGAGAAGGATGGTGTCCTGGTGATGTAGTAAAGGAAAATGAATTTGAAATTACCGAAGAAGTTTCAGGAAATAAGGTAAACCTTGATTATAGTATTACACCAGTACCTTCCAATAACCAAAAAATGGGTAACGGTAACTATGTTATTGCGATTCACATGGTTCAATACGGAAAGGCCAACTTCGTGAACGATGCTGAGATCTATGATGTTATTACACCCAATGTTGATGAAATTAAGTCAAGAAAGGGAGTCTTGTGCGACAATCCCAAGGTTGTGCTAAGAAATGGAGGATCCGATGAATTAACCTCTGCGGAGATTAGATATCGTGTTGCAGGTGGCGAGATTCAGGTGTTCAAATGGACTGGAAAACTCAAGTTTATGGAAATGGAACAAGTTGAAATTCCTATAACGGAAGAGGGCTTCTTTACCGGAAACGGAACTTCTGTTTTCAATGTTAGGGTTTGTAATCCGAATGGCAAGTTGGATGAAAATTCTGAGAACGACGAAATGAATGTTGCCTATGAAATTCCTAAAGTATATTCAGGAAAAGTGGTGGTTGTGCTTACAACCAATAACCGACCCAGTGAAAATTCTTATACAGTAAAGGATATAAATGGAAAAATCGTTCATGAGAAAAAATCAAGTCAATTGGCTGCCAATACCACGTACAATGATACCCTGGATTTAGCAGAGGGATGTTATCGCTTTCAATTGGATGACGCCGCAAACAATGGATTGTATTATGGTAATTTTTCTAATCAGGGTTCGGGACTTATCCGCTTCTTAATTCTTAAACCACAAGGTGGTATTGATGTAGAACCATTTAAAAACAACTTTGGTCGATCAATAAGGCATGCGTTTTCAATTGACAAAAAATTGGGTGAATATGCGGTAAAGAATTCAAGCAATGAGAATTGGGATTGTTCTTTCACTGACGGTACTGAAGAATATGCTGATGGAAATAACATATCACTTTTTCCAAACCCAAGTAACGGGAGTGTATTTATTGAACTTATGAACCTTAAGGGTAATTACGAGCTTTCCGTGGTTTCCGTTGTAGGTCATTCAATATTGAACCGGGATGTGCAGGTTGATGGTTATTACTTAAAAGAGTATTCTTTGACGGATCAGCCACCAGGTGTATACATTCTTCAATTGAAAGGAGAGGGTAGAGTATTTACACGCAGATTTGTGATTCAGGGAAACTAAAATGAGTAAGGAATTAAGACAGGCTAACTGGCAATTATTGTTGTTTGGCCTGTTTAAAATCCCCCTTATTGGTTTTTGCCGGCCTAAAATAATTGAACTTACGGAAGACAAAATTGTCGTTAGAATTCGTCTCAGAAGGCGAACAAAAAACCACTTAAATTCTTTGTACTTCGGAGCTTTTGCAATCGGAGCAGATTTATCTGGGGGCTTTCATGCGTTTTGGTTAGGAAAAAAGGAGAAACGCAATATTTCACTTGCGTTTAAAAGCCTTCAGGCCGATTTTTTAAAACGGGCCGAGGACGACGTATATTTTGTTTCAGAAGCCGGTAAATCAATCCGCGAAATGTTTGATAAGAGCGTCGAAACCGGAGAAAGGCAAACTGAGAATATTCCAATATCTGCATTTACGGGTTACCCAAATAACTCCGAAAAGGTGGCCGATTTTCTCATCGGCTTATCCATTAAGGATAAAGGAAGGACTTAGTATTCCTTAACGACTTCCCCGGACCCTGAAACAGATATTTCTGATGAGGCTCCACCTTTGTGAAAGACATCTCCATTGCCGGAAATTGAGCCAGTAAGGCTCATGTTTGCAAATACCCGTATGTTGCCCGATCCGGTAGCTTTAATAGTTACAGTTCCGGCCTGTAAATTATAGGCACGAACGTCCCCCGATCCGAACAACGTAACATTCAGCTTCATGCTGTTACCTAATAAAGCAATATCACCGGATCCATTTAAACTCACATTTAACTCAGTGGCAGTAATATTTAAATCTATATCACCGGAACCGCTTAGATTAATGTTTAAAGAGTTGGTGGAAAACTGACTGGTAGCCTGGATATCACCCGAGCCGGAATTGGAGAGTGATTCGAGGTCTTTAACTGTAATTACAAGCCGACGCGATTTTATTTTAAGGTATCTGTAGTCCTTCATGTAAATCTTTAATACACCATCAACATTTTCGGTTACCACATATTCATGAATGTTATCATCGGCGATAATTTTCACTTCTTCCTTATCCCCCTGAATTAATTCCACAACAAAATGCCCGGTTAGTTCCAGTGCATTCACATCCTTAAAAGTTCTTATCGATTCGGTAACATTACGACTACCATAAATGCTTTGGCTAAAAGTTGTGTACTGGGCAAAAAGTGCAATAAATGTGATTAACAGGATTTTCATATACGACTGGATTAATGTAAAATAATTTTCAAAGATCAAATCTAAAGCAAGGAGCATTCCAAATCAATAGCAATTGTTTAAACATCTTCAAGAGATATTGGCCTGGATTAAGGTTACCAAGAAGAATGTCCATTCCACTACATTTGTATGGTGCGCTTTTCTATTATTTGTTCCCTAATTATTCTAGTGGTTTGGACTTCGTGCCAATCGCAGCATTCGACATCAGCCAATCCAATTACATCAAAGCTTAAACTCCCTCAAGGTTTTGTTATAGAACAATACGCACAGGATATAAAAGGTGCCCGATCTATGGCGTTGGGAACGAATGGGACCCTCTTCGTGGGAACAAGGGGAGGAGAGGTTTATGCCCTCATTGATGATGATAAGGATTATGTATCGGATCGTGTCATTGTGGTAGCTTCAGGTCTAAACAGCCCAAACGGAGTAGCCTTTAAGAATGGCGACCTGTATGTTGGAGAGATTCACAGGATAATAAAATTTGAGAATATTGAATCCCGACTGAACGACATGCCTGAACCCGTTGTGGTTTATGATAAATACCCGGAAGAAACCCATCATGGATATAAATACATCGATTTTGGTCCCGATGGAAAATTGTATACTCCGGTTGGCGCTCCTTGTAACGTATGTGAAAAAAAGAATCCCGTTTTTTCGTCCATAACCCGTATAAACGATGATGGGAGCAACTTTGAAATCGTTGCTCATGGAGTTCGAAATTCGGTTGGTTTTGATTGGCATCCCAAAACAGGTGAATTATGGTTTACCGATAACGGAAGGGACTTATTGGGTGATGATATCCCACACGATGAGCTCAATCGAATGACTCAAATCGGGCAACACTTTGGTTTTCCCTATTGTCATCAGGGTGATTTGCCTGATCCTGATTTTGGAGAAAAAAGAAAGTGTAATGAATTTGTTCCCCCAGTGCAAAAGCTGAACCCACATGGGGCTTCTTTGGGTATGCTGTTTTATTCTGGCGATATGTTTCCCAAAGAATACAAAAATCAGATACTAATATGTGAACATGGTTCGTGGAATAGGAGTAAAAAAATTGGGTATCAGGTTAGCCTGGTTCGCCTTGACGGAAATAAATCCACATCGTTTAAGCCCTTTGTTGAAGGTTGGTTGTTAGAAGATGAAGATATTTTAGGACGTCCTGTTGACTTATTGCAATTACCCGATGGTTCGGTTTTGGTTTCTGATGATTATGCCGGTATAATCTATCGAATCACTTACAAGGGGTAGAAACCTTAACCCTGTTTAAGTAGGTGCTTTAAATGAATCACCAAATTACTCTTCGAGACATTCTCTTTCAGTTTCCCCTCTTTAATGGTAGAAATATTTCCCGTTTGCTCCGAAACGATAAGGGAGATAGCACTGGTTTGTTCCGATACCCCCATAGCAGCACGATGACGCATGCCAAGGCTTGCAGAAAGCTCCCGGTTTTCACTAACCGGCAAAACACATCGGGCCGCCAAAATGGTGTTGTCCCGAATGAGTACTGCACCATCGTGAAGGGGTGTGTTTTTCCAAAAAATACTTTCGAGCAAAGCACTGCTTATTCGAGCATCTATAATTTCTCCGCTGCTTAAATAAATATCAATATCGTGGGAGTGCGAGATGATAATCAGTGCCCCAGTTTTGCTTTCTGACATGTTGATGCAGGCGCGAGCAATTTCGTCTACATTCATAGGGATTTCTTCTCCTTCTTTCTTACCAAAATGAAATATGTTTCCGCGTAACAATTTCTGATTCAGAAAGTTGGTATTGCCAATCATGAGGAGAAAATTCCTCAATTCTTGCTGGAAAACAATAATGAGAACAATGACCCCAACTCCGATAAATTGTCCCAGAATTTCGGAAAGGAGTTCCATGTGTAACGCCTCTACTATTTTCCAGAACAGGTAAATAGCAAATATTCCCAGGAAAATGCGAATGGCGATGGTACCTCGAACCATTTGATAAACCTGATAAATAAGTACTGCAACCAGCACTATGTCAATTACATCAAGAAAATCGATATGGATAAACTGAAGCATCGAAACAATATTAATTCATTCCGAGTTCATAAGCCGAGAAAAGGTCAACTGCTTGTTTGGCTTCTTTTACGTCATGCACCCTTAATATTTTAGCGCCATTGGCCAATGCCAATGTATTGAGTACGGTGGTTCCGTTTAAGGCATCCCTGGTCTCCACGTTCAATGTTCGCTGAATAAATGATTTACGCGAAATCCCTACCAGTACCGGTAAACCAAAAACCTGAAATATTTCAAGGTGTTTTAATGCCTCATAGTTTTGAGTACCATTTTTGGCAAAACCAAAACCAGGGTCCAGAATAATGTCGTTGACCCCAAGCAGTTTTAACTCATCAATTTTTGAGCTGAAGTAGCGGTTAATATCATTCAGGAAATCGTTGTAAGTAGTTAGGTTTTTCATGGTCTGTGGTGTGCCCCGCATGTGCATCATTATGTAAGGAACTTTTAGCTTCGATACGGTTTCAAACATGTTGGAATCCAACTCTCCACCGGAAATATCGTTGATGATTGAAGCGCCTAATTCAATCGCCTTGCTTGCGACTTCGCTTCGGAATGTATCGATGCTCAGTATAGCTTCCGAGAATTCATTTCTTATCTCTTTAATAACTTCTATACGACTCAACTCCTCTTCCAGCCTTACATCATTTGCCCCTGGTCGGGAAGAATAAGCACCCAGATCAATAAAATCAGCTCCATCGCTCAGCATCTGATCCACTGTCCTTAAAACCTCGGATTCATTTGTTTTTCTACTCTCAGAGTGGAATGAATCGGGAGTTAGGTTCACTATACCCATTACTTTGGGAGTAGTTAAATCAATTAGTTTTCCCCGACAGTTAATTAAGAATTTATTTTCTGAAGGACTTAGCACTTAACTGTTCAATTTTCAATTAATTTGCAAATGTAGCTTACGTGGCAAATGATGACGAAAACAACAGAACAATTCGATGAGGTAATTGCCGAGTGCAGGGAGATTTACGAAAAAAAAATGAAGGACTATGGTGCTGCGTGGAGAATTTTACGGCCATCATCACTAACCGATCAGATTTTCATTAAGGCCAATCGGATAAAAACACTTGAAAAAAACGTTGAATCTAAGGTTAATGAAGGCATTCGACCTGAATACATTGGCATAATTAATTATTGCATAATGGCCATAATTCAATTAGAACTAGGAGAGACAACCGAAACAGAATTGGATATAAAAGAAGGGTTGAAGTATTATGACAAACAAGCTCTTGAGGCTAAAAATCTGATGTTGAATAAGAATCACGATTACGGAGAGGCCTGGCGCGACATGAGAATAAGCTCCTTTACCGACCTGATTCTAATGAAGATTTTGCGAACGAAACAAATTGAGAACAATGACGGAAAAACCTTAATAAGCGAAGGAATTGACGCCAATTATTTTGACATGCTTAATTATTCTGTTTTTGCAATGATCCAAATGAACGAAAACGCTTAGTCTTCTTTTGACTCCTGATTAGGAGTTATTTTTACAATTCTTCCTTTATTTCCTGCCATCCAACCTACTTGGCCTGAAGGACTGAATGCGATACTATTTGCTCCTCCTGTTTTTGCTGCATTCCAGTTAAGCCCCTTGTCGTTGGAATAATCTGTTCCGTTTGGTCCGGTAGCAATTAACCATTCTGTATTTGGGATGAATTTAACCGCACTTCGGTAACCATTAGGTGGGTTTTCGGTTACAATCTCCCAATGTAATCCCTTATCAAGTGTAGTGGCAGCAACCAGGTTATGATTATCCGGTTTTGACCAATCTCCGCCTACTGCAACACCAAAACCGTTTGAATTGAAATCTAACGAATACACGCCACGGTTGGTGTCTCCATTACCCAATCCGGTAAGGTAAAAATCCCAGTTATGCCCTTTGTCGTGGCTATAGATAAGGCGTCCTCGTGGAAAACCTAATCCAATATAAGCTTCATTCTCTCCGTGTGCAATTATGCTTGTACCGCTTGCCGCAAAACCACCTTCTTTGGTTATAGCATCCGGTAGTCTCAGTTCCGGAATTAAGCTCCATGAATTTCCACCATCGTAAGTCTGAAGAATAATAATCTTATTGCTGATGGCATCACCAAAGGCAAGTCCTTCTTTTTCATTGAAAAAGGCAATACCATCCAGAAAAATATCAGGATGATCATTGAAATAGGTTAGCCACCACGTTTTCCCACCATTGTTGGTTCTAAAAATCTTGGCAGGGCTGCCAATAGCCATTACTACTGCTGATTGATCGTCGAAAGCTTCGATATCCCTTAAATCAGAAGTTTCGTGACCGGGAATAGCCAACTTTTTCCAGCTTTTACCTGCGTTGCTGGTTTTAAGGATGGTTCCATTTGTACCACTTATCCAGCAAACCGAATCACTTGGAGCCGATAATCCTCTGTAATGGGATTCGGCATTGGTATTTTTTAAATGGAAAGTGTAAGGAAATGATTCTATGTCAATATCGGTTTCACAAGAGCAACCAAGAAGAATGAAAAAAAAGAAAATTGCAATTCGATGAGCCATTTTACGTTGAAACTTTATTCATTAAATAATATTTCAAATGTATGACTCAATTAATAACTAAGTACCTAAAAAGTATAGTTGTATTACATTGCAATAATTACAAAGAGCTCTCTTGTGAGATTACATATATCTGCACTATAAATGAGCAAGTAAAATGTAAATGAATTAGTGGATAAAAACGTATAAATTCGCGGCTGCTGTATTCTCATGGCGATTAGGTTTAAAATACTGAAAACCAGTTGTATGAATAAAAAAGGAGAATGAATAGAAATATAACAAACCGCATAAGACACATAATGGATAACTGGTTGCCCCCGGTTATCAGAGATAATAAATACTTCATGTATCCACTGTTGTGGTATTGGTACAATGGTAAAAATGTTACCAAACTCATGGAGTTTAAATCATACTATCACAAATTAACTTTCGAGGAATACGAGAAAATTTACAAAGAGCTTGAAGGAAAGGCTCAGGATCGTATTACAGATCTTAATCAGGAGTGCATCGACTTTATAAACCAGGGACTTCTTGACGGTGGAGTAGATAGTAAGGTTCTGGAGGTAGGTAGTGGAAGAGGTTTCTTTTTAGATAAATTGCAAAAGCAGGGCTTTACTGATTTAACGGGAGTAGACGTGCTTAAAGATTTTGATTTGCCAGGTGTTAAGTTCGTTCATGCCGATGTTGAACGCTTACCGTTTGAAAACAATGAGTTCGACAACACACTCTGTAATCATACATTGGAACACATTCCCGATATTCGAAAGGCCTTTGAAGAATTATTAAGGGTAACCAAGAACAAGCTATTTGTTACTGTACCTTGTCAGAAATATTACCACTATACTTTTGACTTACACATTCATTTTTTTCCTGAACAATCAATTCTTATCAGCGCACTTGGATTGAAAAAGGGCTATAAAAGTCACAAACTAAATGGTGATTGGGTGCTTGAGATAGATTGCCAAATAGCAGAATAAAGCCATGAGTGAAAATCGCATTAATTTTTCATTAGGATCAATACAGATTAACTGGACGCTGTACCAAACTCTATTTTATGGATTGGCGGTTTTAATGTTGCTTATTATGCTCCCGATTGCGTGGAACTCGGGAATTTCTGGTGATGAATTTACCCAGTATTATTATGGGCAAGCTATTTTCGATTGGTTCAAAAATTTTGGTGAAATAAATGAAACCAATAAGATTGTAATTGAGAGCCATAACGGAATTCATACGTATAGTTCTTCTTTTGATTTTTTTACAGCTGTATTCAATGAAGTCTTTGGGATTGAAAAAGAATTTGAGGTTCGTCATTTGTTTAATGCACTTAGTGGTTGGCTACTTATATTATTTACAGGTCTTATTGCTAAAGAGGTACTAGGTTGGAGAGCGGCCGTTATTGCCATTTTCCTTGCATTTATTTCTCCCCGTTTAATGGGCCACAGTTGGAACAACCCGAAGGATATCCCCTTTGCCATGACCTACGTATTTGGGTTTTATTACATAATGAAATATGTGACCAATATCAATAACCTTACCTGGAAGCATAAGTTTATGGCGGCGCTGGGTATTGGATTGGCTATCGGTATTCGTATTGGGGGTTTAATTCTAATTGGCTACCTGCTTTTGTTTACGGCGCTTTATTATCTATACAATTCAGGAAGTCTGAAAAATGCTTTTTCAAAGGATGGATTCATAAAGATTAAGGAACTAATTATTTCTTCTATTGTGGTTTCCTTAGGCGCCTATATAATTGGAATAATGTTTTGGCCTTTTGCGCTTGATAATCCCATTTCGAATCCAATGACTGCATTAGCCGAAATGTCGGATTATGCAACACGGGTTGGAATACGACAGTTATACGATGGTGCCATTGTGTGGAGTGAAGATTTACCAGACTATTATACCTTGCATTACATTTCCATGACTACACCCATAGTTGTGTTACTTGGGGTGCTTTTCTTTTTTGTTTTTATTCGAAAAAAGGAAAATAAGAACACTTTCTTCTGGAAATTTGCACTGTTTTTCGCATTTATATTCCCCATATTTTACATTTTCTACAAAGAAAGTATGGTGTACAGTGGGTGGCGGCATACACTCTTTACCTATCCTACGCTGTTAGTATGCTCAGCAATGGGATTTGAATACTTAATTAGGCAATTTAAAGCGCAGAAAACCCAGGTCATAATAATGAGTTGCATTCCAATTTTAGCAATTCATCCTCTTGTTCACTTTGTGAAGAACAGTCCGTTTCAGTACATCTATTTTAATGAGTTTATCGGAAGCGTTGACAAAATGGTGGGTAAATACGAGAACGATTATTACTACCACAGCTCAAAGCAGGCTTATGAATGGCTTAAAGAGAATGTGGAAGTAGATTCTCTGAAAGAAGGAGAGAAAATAAAAATACTCTCAAATGATCACCAGTCTGTTGCCTATTTTGTAGGTAACGACACCAACCTGTTTTATAGAGATTATCAACGATATTATGAGCGTGGAGATCGGGACTGGGATTATTTTATTGTTGTTAATAATTACATCAATCCAGGGCAACTTCGAAGAGGGATTTGGCCACCACCTAATACGGTTTATGAGGTTAAAGTGGACAATACAACCATAGGAGCGGTATTGAAACGAAAAACCTATAAAGACTTTAAAGGTATGGATGCTTTAAATGCCAATAACCTTCCCTTAGCGATTCAACTCTTAACGGAGGCAATTCAGGAAGACCCTATGGTTGAAAGTGCCTACCTAAACCTGGCGGATGCTTATTTGAGAGCCGGGCAATACGATAAAGGAATTGAAACTACCAAGGCTCTACTAAAGATTTACCCTAAATACGATAAAGCATTTTACTCTCAGAGTATCCTGCTGTTGAATCAAGGAAAGTTTAAAGAGTGTATTGAGGCATCAAAAATTGTTTTAAAATTAAACCCTAAGTTTAATAACTCCTATTACATAATCGGTGTGGCTTATATGCAAGCCGGTGATCCGAACTCTGCCATTAAGAGTCTCAACACCTGCATCGAAAAAAGTCCAGGGTTTAAAGCAGCCTATGCTATGCTTGCTGAGATATATAAGCAGCAGGGTAAGACACAGGAGGCTGAATACTATCAAAACATAGTGAAACAGTTATAGTAACATGGGTAGAAATCTAATCATAATTCCATGTTATAATGAGGGTGCAAGGCTTGAAAAAGACATTTTTATAAGAAGTGTTGAACAATATAATTTCGACCTACTGTTAGTCAATGATGGGAGTAAGGATGATACCATTGATAGGCTTAACGAACTTGCTGCAGCTAAACCGGAATCGATAAGGGTGCTCGATTTACCAAAGAACAAAGGTAAGGCCGAAGCTGTTAGGGAAGGAATGAATGCCGCTTTGAAGTGGAAGAACTTTGATATTGTTGGTTATGCTGATGCCGATTTGGCAACACCCTTTGCAGAATTGGATCGGATTTCTCACCTGTTTAAGCCCCATCATTCTTTTCTTTTTGGTTCCAGGGTTTTGCTACTGGGGCACCAAATAGAGCGATTAAACTCTCGCTGGTTGTTCGGTCGTATTTCAGCAGGTTTTGCTGCCCTAACATTAGGTCTGGGCGTACATGATACACAGTGTGGAGCTAAGTTTTTTAAATCTGATCTTATACCCGTTTTATTCGATAGACCATTTTTAAGTCGATGGTTATTCGACGTTGAGCTTTTCTTTCGAATGATGAACCATTTCGGTAAAGCCGAAGCAGTTAAGCAGATGATCGAAATTCCTTTGGAAATTTGGATTGAAATGGGAGATAGTAAACTAACGGTTATGGACATACTAAAAGTTCCATTCGAATTATTGAGAATCAGGTGGCATTATCAAAGTAATGCTAAAGGTTAAAGGACTGCACAAAAGGTTTGTAGGGGAAAGAACCCGGTTGGTTTTAAAAGGAATCAACTTTCAGGTCAATAAGGGACAGCACATTTTTATTATTGGTGAAACCGGAAGTGGAAAAAGCACCTTGCTCAAATCCATTTACGGTATTTATACTCCCGACAAGGGAAAAATCTGGTTGGAAAATAAACAACTCGAATTTGGTAAGCAACTTATTCCGGGGTTCGATACCATGAAACTGGTAGAGCAGGATTACAACCTTAAAAAATTCAATACCGTTCGATCGGCTATTGAATCTCGCCTGGAAGTAGGGCTCACCAAAAAAAGCAAAACAGAAAAGACCAACGAATTATTGGAGTTGTTTGAGTTAAGGAAATTGGCCTCCCGCCAAATTTTGGAAATCAGTGGTGGTCAGCAACAGCGATTGGCTTTGGCCCAGGCATTTTCACAACTACCTAAATTACTGTTGCTTGATGAACCCTTTGCTCATCTAGACCCTCAATTGAAGACCAACATATTTAGGTACTTGGAAAAATGTATTCGTGAAGAGGAGGTTACTGTTTTAACGGTAACACATGATTATAATGAAACCTTAAAACATGCCAATTGGGTGATTGCAATGGAAAATGGCAAAATTGCTCAGCAGGGGAGTGTTCGGGAACTGTACAATAATCCGGTAAACTTATATGTGGCCGGGTTACTTGGTAGTTTTACCACGTTGGAATTGGAAGACTCCGTTTGGTTAATTAGGCCGGAGTATGTTTCAATTTCCGGTAAAGGCAAGTATTCCGGAGTATTAAAGTCAATTCGATTTGGTGGTGGACACTTTGAGCTGGAAGTCGATTATAAGAACCAAGTACTTGTTGGGCTGAGTTTAAATGATACTGAGCTAAAAGAAGGACAGCATGTACAATTTAATCTTAACCTTTGCCTGAGAGTTGATCCCGGTAATAAAATTGTATCCTATGAAGGTTAAAATTGATGAGGTTTGGAACGAAGCATTAAAAGATGAATTTGAAAAAGACTATTTTGAATCACTGGTTTCTTTTGTAAAGAATCAATACGCTTCAAAAACCATTTACCCTCCTGGAAATCAAATTTTTTCTGCTTTTGATTCTTGTCCGCTAGACCAATTAAAAGTGGTCATAGTAGGTCAAGACCCTTATCATGGATATAAACAGGCAAACGGCATGTGTTTTAGCGTGGTTGATGGGATTCCACACCCACCTTCACTGGTCAATATTTTCAAAGAAATTGAAACCGATTTGGGTTTACCTTATCCAACTTCAGGTGATTTATCCCGCTGGGCCGTTCAGGGGGTGTTCCTGCTTAATGCTACACTTACCGTGGAGGCTGGAAATGCTGGGAGTCATCAAAGAAGAGGTTGGGAGACCTTTACCGATGCTGTTATTGAACGCATCAACAATTGCTGTGAAAATGTGGTGTTTATGCTCTGGGGAGGTTATGCCAAAAGAAAGGGAAGTAAGATAGATCGAAACAAACATTTTGTGTTGGAGTCCGGGCATCCTTCTCCCTTAAGTGCCAATAAAGGATACTGGTTTGGCAATAAACACTTTAGCCGATGCAATCATTTTTTAACCAAACAGGGTTTAACACCTATTGATTGGGCATAAGAGGAAGTTGGTTTGAGCAATTACGTTTTTAAATCGCAAAGGCTTGGTTTTCGAAATTGGATCGAAACGGACATTCCAAAGATGGTAACCATTAGCTCCGACCCTGATGTAATGGAATTTTTTCCAGATGTTGCTACTCCCGAACAAACACGGGAATTTATCCAACGACTTCAAACTTCATACAACAATAAAGGCTACTGTTATTTTGCAGTCGATCGATTGGATACCAACGAGTTTATTGGCTTTATAGGGTTGTTGGGTCAGAATTACGAGTCTGAGTTCACCCCTTGTGTTGATATTGGCTGGAGACTGGGTAAAAAACATTGGGGATTGGGTTTTGCCACAGAAGGGGCCAGGCGTTGTTTGGAATATGGGTTTAAGGAGTTGAAATTACCTCAAATCATATCTACAGCGCCAGCCATTAATAGGAAGTCGATTCATGTGATGGAAAAAATTGGTATGACTAAACGCTTGGATTTTATTCATTCCAGGCTAACCTATAACAAAAGGCTGCAGAATTGTATGTGTTACGAAGCAAGGCCAGCTGATTAGTTAGTATAGTGGTATAAAATAATCGAACCGCATTCTCATTTGAAATTGATGACTAGGTTACTTGCGGTATCAATAGTATTCTTCTTATTTTCTATCAATTCGTTTTCTGCTGATGATTCAAGCAGAACCAGAATTCAGGTCAAGGCAAAAGAGGCTATGACCTATTGTAAAAAGGAAGGGCTGAATTCTCAATTTTGCATATTACTTGATATGAGTATTCATTCCGGAAAGAACAGAATCTTTATTTACGACTTTAAAAAGGATTCAATTACAAGTACCGGATTATGTTCCCATGGGTGTTGTGAATCCGATTGGGGATCAGACTGGACAAAAGACAACCCTACCTTTAGTAATGTGCATGAAAGCCATTGCTCTTCATTGGGAAAATACAAGGTGGGTAAAAGGGGATACAGCAGTTGGGGAATTAATATCAATTACAAACTCCTTGGATTAGAAGCGAGTAATAGCAATGCTTATGACCGGCTCATTGTTCTGCATTCATGGGATTGGGTTAAGGCAGAAGAGGTATATCCGGATGGGGCCCCGGAAGGGTGGGGTTGTCCTGCAATTTCAAATCAACTAATGAAACAGGTTGACCATTTGCTTAAGAAAAGCAAATCACCTGTTTTGCTGTGGATATATAAATAAGAATTTTACGTTGAACAGGGAATAAAAAAGCCCCTTCAGAATGTCTGAAAGGGCTTTTTAGGTGACCTGGCTGGGGCTCGAACCCAGGACCCTCTCCTTAAAAGGGAGATGCTCTACCAACTGAGCTACCAGGTCTCTCAAAAATGAGGCTGCAAATATAAAATTCTAGTTAGACCAATTGACACAATTTTTTCGAGATTTTTATTTTTTTTCTATCGCTCTGAATTTCTTGGTTTTGGCTTCTTTTGTACGGTGAAAATTTATCTCGTGGGCCTGTCTGGAGTGGGAAAATCCTCCTTTGGTAAGCAATTATCGAATCGCTTAAAAAGTTCCTTTATAGACCTTGATCAGGAAATTGAGAAACGCGAGGGAAAATCCATAGCATCAATTTTTGAAAATGAAGGCGAAAAACACTTTCGAAAATTGGAATCTGCCCAACTTAGGTTACCTGATCCAACTCATTCTTTTGTAATGGCAACTGGGGGAGGTACGCCTTGTTTTAATGATAACCTAAACTATATGCTGGACAATGGCATTGTTGTTTATCTGACTCTACCAATTGCGATGTTAGCTTCCAGGCTTGTCAACTCTTATTCACGCCCTTTGTTGGGAACCAAGGGTAGGGAAGAACTTGAAGCCTTACTTGCCGAACAACTTAGGCAACGGGAAGTTTACTACACAAAAGCACATCTTTCGGTAGAAATGAAGAATATGAATAAAGAGAGAATGGATGCCTTTGTAAAGGAACTGGAAGCGAGGGTTTAATCCAGGAAAACAGCGTCCTTTTTTCCAAATTCCACTGCAATGTGTTCGTTCATGGTGGTAGCCAAAGACAAACCAACAAAATCTGCCGTAACCGGGTACCGAATGTGTTTTCGATTCACAAGAATTACCGTCTTTAGTGACTTAGGAGCTTGATTCAACAGGTAACTCGCCGCATAAGCCAATGTTTTTCCTGAGTTTAAAACATCGTCTACCAAAAGAACTGATTTGTTTTTGAATGTTGTGTTTTTATCAATGGTAATATCGTTGCTCAGCGGCTCATCCTTATTGAGGATTATTTCCAGCAGTTCAATATCAAAGTCAGCAATTTCCTTTAGGATTTTATGCAAGCGGGTGGCAAACTCATAACCTCTACCCAAAATCCCAACCAGGATTATTTTTTTCTCTTGAAAATAGTTTTCATGAATTTCATGCGCAATTCTTTCAACCTTGGCTTGAATTTCTGTGTGTTCTAAAATCTTATTCCGGTCTACAGAAGTCATTGCTCAAATGTAATTCGATTTGTTTATTCCTTCACCAACTTAATAAACAATTCATTTCCCATTCGCGGCTTAATGGAATTGGTTGAAGGCTCCATGACATTAATGCTGAAGTACCTGGAAAACAGAGGTCGGTACTCTTCTTCATTGCCACCGTAGGGAGGATGGTCAGAGAATAGGGGTACGCTGAAGAGTAATCCTACCAACTTTCCTTTTGACTTTAGCAATCGTTGAGTTTGTTGACAATACCTTTCTCGTTCGCTTGGATGTAGGGCACAAAAGAAGGTTTGTTCGATCATTAAGTCAAACTGATCGTTTAAATCAAAGAAATTCCCGCAGATAAGGTGTTCTTCCGGAAAATCGGGAACCCGTTTTTTAAACAGGTCAATAGCCTCCGGTGCTATGTCAATTACCCAAACGTTTGTGAATCCGAGCTTATGCAAGGATTCAGCTTCGTAGGCATTTCCGGCACCAGGAATAATGATCTTCAAGTTTTTATCTACCAATTGCTCAAAATAGGCTTGGAGTGGAGTAGAGGTATAACCTATGTCCCAACCGGTTTGGTTGGTATTCCAACGTTCATTCCAATAAGCTTCATCGTGAATTAAAGTCATTTTCGCAATTATTTTAGTTCCAGTAGTGCTACGTTTTCAACGTGATGGGTGTGTGGGAACATGTCTACTGGTTGTACCCGGGTTACTCTGTATTTCTCATCCAATAGCTGTAAATCCCTGGCCTGGCTCGCAGCGTTACAGCTCACGTACACAATTGTTTTGGCTCCCGAATTCAAAACGTTTGAAACTACTTTGGGATGCATACCGGCTCGCGGCGGGTCTGTAATTATGACATCCGGTTGACCATTTTCGATAAAGAACTCCTGGTTAAGTATGTCCTTCATGTCACCGGCATAGAAGGTCGTGTTCGAGATTCCATTTTCCCTAGAATTTACTTTTGCGTCTTCAATGGCTTCCGGAACCGATTCTACACCAACGACCTTTTTTGCTGAACGAGCAACAAAGTTGGCAATGGTCCCCGTTCCGGTATATAAGTCATATACAACATCAGAATCAGAGATATTAGCAAAATCACGTGCTATTTCATAGAGTTTTAGGGCTTGCGTGCTGTTGGTTTGAAAGAAAGATTTGGCTCCTATTTTAAACTTAAGCCCTTCCATTTCTTCGGTTATAAAATCCTTTCCCGCGTATAACTGAATGTCCAAATCATAAATGGTGTCATTCTTCTTTTCGTTGATTACGTATTGCAATGAGGTAATCTCAGGATACGTGGCTTTTAAATGGTCCATTACCCTTTCAATTTGCTCTTTATTGTTTTCTCCAAACGAAACCAATACCATGGTTTCTCCCAGGTTGGTGTTTCGAACAATTAAATTTCGAAATAGTCCCTGGTGTTCTCTTAGGTTGTAGAACGAAAGATCGTTTTCAAATGCAAATTGTTTAAGTGAGTCCCGAACGGAATTGGAGAATTCACTTTGCAAATGACATTCTTTAATATCCAGGACTTTATCAAACCTTCCGGGAATGTGAAAGCCGACTCCTCTTTTTTCTTCGATTACCGTTCCAGCTTCCATTTCTTCCTGCGTAATCCACTTGTTTTCCGAAAAGGTATATTCAAGTTTGTTGCGGTAAAAAGTAGTTTGCGGTGAGGCCACTATTGGCATTGTATTGGGTAGTTCAATTTTACCAATGCGAGTAAGCTGATCAGTTACCTGTTTTTGTTTATAAAATAACTGTTCTTCGTATTTCAAATTTTGCCATTTACAACCACCGCAGGTACCAAAGTGTTCACAAATGGGATCAATGCGTTTTTCAGAAAATTTCTCAACCGATATTACCTGGGCTTCCAGGTAATTTTTTCGCTTTCTAAAAACCTGGGCATTAACCACATCGCCGGGAACCACATATGGCACAAAAACAATCTTATCGTTGTATTTCCCAACCGCTTTTCCTTCCGACCCTGCATCCACTATCTCCAGCCCTTCTATAAGGGGCATTCTGCCTTTTCTTCTTCCCATAGAGCGGGCAAAAATAGATATATTTGCAGCCACAAATCACGATTAATATTTTGGAAGAAATGCAACAAGTAATGGATAAATTAAGCTCGGAAAAAGCCATAGAATTAGAAAACAAATATGGAGCACATAATTACCATCCTCTCCCTGTTGTTCTACATAGAGGACAAGGTGTTCATGTTTGGGACGTTGAGGGAAAGAAGTATTACGATTTCCTAAGTGCATATAGTGCGGTGAATCAAGGACACGCTCACCCTGATATTAATTTTGCTCTAGCAGAGCAAGCCAGAAATATGACCCTTACTTCCCGTGCATTTCACAACAGTTCATTGGGAATATTTGAGGAGTACATGCATCATCTATTTGGGTACGACAAAATGCTGCCTATGAATACAGGTGCAGAGGCCGTCGAAACTGCGCTAAAATTGGCCAGACGTTGGGGGTATGATGTAAAGGGAATACCTGAGAATAAAGCGAAAATTATTGTTTGTGATGGAAACTTCCACGGTAGAACCATTTCTATAGTTTCTTTCAGCGCCGATCCGGACTCTTATAGTGGTTTTGGTCCATTTACACCGGGGTTTGAACGTATACCATACAACGATGTAGAAGCGTTACGAATTGCGTTACAAGATCCTAACGTATGTGCGTTTCTTGTAGAGCCTATTCAGGGTGAGGCGGGAGTTTATGTGCCAGCTGATGGGTATTTAGCCGCCTGTAAAAAAGTATGTGAAGAGAACAACGTGTTATTTGTGGCTGATGAAGTTCAAACCGGAATAGCCAGAACAGGAAAAATGTTGGCTTGCGATCACGAGAATATTCGTCCTGATGTTGTAATTCTTGGGAAAGCATTAAGCGGTGGTGTATTGCCCGTGTCCGCCGTATTGGCTGACGATGAAATAATGATGTGTATTAAACCTGGCGAACATGGGTCAACCTTTGGAGGAAACCCATTAGCCTGCAAGGTAGCTATTGCAGCTCTTGATGTAGTACAGGACGAAAATTTGGCCGAAAATGCTGAACGTCTGGGAAAAATATTCAGGGATAAGCTTGGCTCGTTTATAGAACAGAATGATTTGGTACTAAGCATAAGAGGAAAGGGATTGTTAAACGCTATTTTGATTAATGATTCTGAGGATAGCTCTACTGCCTGGAACATTTGTATGAAGCTTAGAGACAATGGTTTACTCGCTAAACCAACTCATGGAAACATTATACGCTTTGCTCCTCCATTGGTAATTACCGAACAAGAGTTGAATGAGTGTATTGAAATTATTACCTCAACAATTGCGACTTTCGGGAAGTAACTGATTAATACCCGTATTTCTTTTTCCAAAGCAATCTCATTTTATCCTGGATTGCTTTTTCTTTTGGATTTGAACCGGGTTCGTACAGGGTTTTTCCGCTAATGTCTTCGGGTAAGAATTCCTGGTCAACAAAATTGCCCTGGAAACTATGTGCATATTGATAATTCTTCCCATAGTCCAGTTCCTTCATCAACTTGGTAGGAGCATTTCGCAAGTGCAAGGGAACAGACAGGTCTCCGGTTTCTCTAACCAATTGCCTGGTATTTCTTATGGCCTGATAACTGGAATTACTTTTTGGAGATGTGGCCAGGTAGATAACCGTTTGTGAAAGAATTATATCGCATTCTGGGTATCCAATTTTAGTAACCGCTTCAAAGCATGCGTTTGCCATAACCAGCGCTGTTGGATTAGCGAGACCGATATCTTCTGAAGAAAAAATAAGCATTCTTCGTGCTATGAATTTAGGATCTTCACCTCCCTCTACCATCCTGGCGAGGTAGTATACAGCTGCATTGGGATCGGATCCGCGCATTGATTTTATAAAAGCAGAAATAATATCGTAATGCTGTTCACCCGTTTTATCATAACGAGCTAGGTTCTGCTGAATAATGTCTTCAACCTTTTGGTTGGTGATTTCAATTTTTGCTCCCTTGTTTTTTAAGCTTCCAACTACAATTTCCAGGGTGTTTAAGAGTTTCCTGGCGTCACCTCCGCTAAGCCGAATCAGGGATTCATTTTCCTTGATTTTTATTTTAAGCTTTTTGAGTTCTTCGTCCTTTTTTATTGCTCCTGAAAGGAGCTGCTCCAACTCTTCCTTACTAAATGAATTAAGCACATAAACCTGGCAACGAGAAAGAAGTGCACTTATAACTTCAAACGAAGGGTTTTCGGTGGTAGCTCCAATAAGTGTAACGGTTCCCTTTTCAACGGCACCTAATAGAGAGTCCTGTTGAGACTTTGAAAATCGGTGAATCTCATCAATAAAAAGAATGGGATTATTGGTACCGAAAAACTGTGATTTCTCTGCTTTTTGAATAACCTCTCTTACGTCCTTTACTCCGGAATTTATCGCTGAAAGTATATGAAATGGCCGCTTTAAAGTGTTGCTAATAATCTGAGCAAGTGTCGTTTTCCCCACTCCCGGTGGTCCCCACAATATGATAGATGGTAAAAGCCCTGAGTCAATTGCATTGCGCAATACGGCACCCTTTCCCACAAGATGTCCCTGGCTGATATAATCGTCCAGTGTTTTGGGTCTCAATCTTTCGGCCAGCGGGGTAAGTGAACTCATAAAACAAATGTAGTTTTCTGTTTCGTTCCATTTGACATTTACCGGGTTTAGGTGCTAAGAATTGTGAACCTCATAGTACACCAATTAACCAAGAAGTGATATATTCGCCTCCATATAACTATTCAAATTCTACGCTCATGAAAAAGTCAGTAGTGGCTGTTTACTCGAACAATGATAAGGCCCTTAGTGCAATTAAATACTTGGTTAAACATGGAATTCCTGCTGAAGAGCTATCGGTAGTAGGACAGGGTCAGTTAATTGAGGATCATATCCATTTTATACCAGTTAAGAAAGCTAAGAAAATGACCCCTTATGTCGGTCTTGGAATTGGAGCCGTATTGGGTTTTATTGTTGGAATGGGTTGGATAGTTATTCCGGGATTCGAAACTTTCTTTGAAGCAGGAGGAATGATTGGAATGCTTGGCGGGATAGTTTTCGGTGCCGCTGTTGGTGCAGTAATAAGCATTATTTTTTCGATAATTGTCCGAAAAGATGATCTCGTTATGATGCAAAAGCATATTGACAACGGTAAATTTATGCTGGTTGTAAAAGGCACTTTGGAAGATATTGAAAAGTCAAAAAAACTCCTTCATACAGAAGATATCCATGAGGAGATCATTGATATAGAAGGTTAGAGCAAGATTCTCTAACGCTTTGTATTTGTAGTGGTTTTTTTATCATTTTTGATCGGCTGCAAATTCACCATTTAGTATTATGAAAAATCTATTCTTACTCGTTGCTGTTTTTTCCCTGGCTTTTTGTTCCTGTGATGATGCTAACGAGGAAGATGAGTCGGTCCTTCCATACGAGTTTTATCTAGAGAATAACAATTGTTTTGGTCGGTTCTTTTACGAAAATCCAATTTCAGGAGAATTAGAATACGAACTATACTGCAATAAAAACCAAGTTCAAAAGCTTACGGTAAGTGAGGATTCTGTTTGGGTAAAATCTGAGTTCGCTAAAAGTAGCTTCTCACAAGAGGAGTTCTTTAAGTCATACGGTGACCCTGTTGAGGTTTCTAAAGTTGACCATAGCAATTTGCATTTCGCCATTGACACCCTGGCTGCAATGAATGATTCGGTTGGGCATGTGGAAACCAGCGAAATGCATCGGATTAAATTGCAAATTGAAAATGGTATGGATACCATTTATGCAAAGGTTTTTAAATGCAATCGTTTGGTACTTTTCGACTCAAGTAACATAAACGTATATGTTCCTAAAGGCTATCCCGAACTGTTCTTTATCGATGGAGTTAGCCCATGTTTGGTATTGGAAATGGAATATTACGATGAGCAAGGCGACTTCGCCGGTTGGGAAAGATTCTCTGCCGACATCAAAGCATTTTCTAGTGGGAAGTAACCACTAACTTTCGGGTTACCCGTTCGAGTCCATCACTAAGAGAAATCCAGTAAATTCCAGTGGGTAACTCAGTGCTAACCTCTAATGTATTTACCCCAGAATCTGAAAAAATATTGTCTGCATAAACAATTTTACCGCTCCCGTCAAATACCCTTAGCACCAAATCACTTTCCCTGAAATTGACGAATCTCAAGGTAAATTCTCCATTTCCCGGGTTAGGATAAAGCTCGAATGTATTGTCTAAAATACTTTCCGAAATAGAAGTTGGATCACTATACGTTAACCGAACGGTTGTATTAACGCCAGCACTTAAATTCTGATAAGTTCCTGATGGTGTGGTGTCGATTTCCACAGCACGAATAAGGTACTTGAAATTACCCGAATATTTATTGGTTTTATCCGTATAGGTAAATCCCTTAAGAGGCTCGTTATTCAGCTGAATAAATTTGTTTGCTACTGTATCAAAACGGTAAATGAAATAACCCTTGACCGGGCTTAACGAGCCTTTCCAATTCAGAACCACGTCGTTGCCTTCAGCCTTTCCAATTGGAAACATAGGTGGTTTAATGTAGCTGAGTGTAAGCGAAGGATCACCCAATAGCGCAATGTGAATTTTATTGTGACTGAAATTGAAATTTCCATTAAAATATTCGCTGCTATTTCCCTGCGATACCCTTGCACCGTATCCAATGTTTTTACCGAGGCCCATGGTGTGAACGTACCACTTGGGTATTCCTCCCCAAAAGGTTACCAAACTTGAATTTGCCAATGCACTTCGAAGCAGGTTGTTTTTGGAATCGTAATCTCCGAAATAACTGCCCGAAAGAATCGTATATATGTTTTGTAAGGAATCTTTAGCGAAATCAGTAGTCTTAATTACACCACTACAACTCGTGTATGAACCCGCACCGCAACCGAAGGACCATAAATAAGAATCACTTTTCTGGCTTGTTTTATAGTCCCGAATGGTCACACTGTCTGAGTGAACCAAGGTTGTTAGGTTATGCCATCCTGTTGATGCTAAATTTAGTCCTGCAAAATTGTTGTCTATAAGGCCTCTTTCCACCACGGAGATTTGCCCGGTTCTCCAGCGATGGTTTCTGTCCAGATACTCTTTGAGCAACAAAGTATCGCTTTTGGAAAATGCAGGTAAATTGTACATATCTACTCTCCCTAACTGATATTCTGGTTCGCTTGGAGTTATGGTTTGGTCGTATTTTCCATCGTTGGGCTTGTTATGGTTTCTGGACTGGTTGCCTGAAGTGTTATTCACACTATTGTCAGTCCATGTACCATTTCGATCAGCATAATACACATCGGCCGACCATGCTCCGGTATGATTTCCCCTGCCTTCAATGTGTCCGTCCGGTGGTGGAATGCCTGCTGCTTTAAAATCGCCGGAATAGGGAACGGCAACATGTCCTATAATAAAAATGGCGTCAAAATTATTGCCCAATTCACTCATTTTGTTGATCAACTTGTTTTTAACCTGAAACGCAACCAATGACCGATTTACATATAATCTGCCGACATACCAGCCTTCATTAAATAAGTCATCTTCCAATCGGTTTATTTCGCTTTCCAGGGCTACTGCATAAGTAGAGTCAATGAGTAATAATATGCCGTTCATATTGTGTTGCGCTTCTTTTTCTATACCACTGTACAAATAACCATGGGCAAATTTTCCAGAAGTACTGTGTACTAGGTGATATTCCTGGTCCTCACCAACGGTTATGTTGGAATCGGTATATTCGGTTTCGGTAAAACTAAAAGTCTTAAACGGTGTTCCCCAGGTATCAGAAAGGCTATTTCTTTTATACAAGGTATACGAACCGTTGGTTCTGCTTTCCCAAACCAATTTGATCGTTTTATTAGCCTTGTTGGTTTCCGCTCTCATTTTGATAACCTCCAACTCAGCCTTTTTTTGCGCTATCAGGAAAAAGGGCAAAATCAGGACAAACAGCAGTAAACTTCTTTTCATGACTCGTTTTGTAATAGTTTCAATTTTAAGAACTTGCTAAGTTAGTAATTGTGATCGTTTAACCTATTGCCCCCTATTTAACGATAATTAATGCTGTGTCGGCAATCCAAATCACCTTGAAAATTGTTACTATTAATAGTAATGAAAGTATATGATCAGGATCAGTTTTGCTACCTGTTTTTTTGAGTACATTCACGAAAAATTTTTTTGATATGAAATTCATCCATTGCATTGTCACCTTTTTACTACTATTTTTTACTGTAAACTTAAAGTCTCAGGACTATAAACTGATGTTAGCCAATCAGGTGCACGAAGGTGAAGCGTTGCAAAGTCCCGCTGAAATTAAAGCAGAAATTCAAGATTTGGATGAGTTTGACGGTTTCTATTATGGAATTATTCAATTTAAAAAATTACCAACTGATGATGAAATATTATCCCTTGGTGTACAAGGAATTCAATTGTACGATTACATGCCAAGTCAAGCTTATTATGCCCGTATTAACAAAGAATTTAAACTCACCGATTATTCTAACATCCGTTTGGTCTATAATTTAACATCGTTCGATAGACTGAATGAAGACTTAGCCCAAAATAACTTCCCTGACCATGCACTGGTTGATGGTAAGCTTAAAATAATCGTAAATGCACTTTCTCCAAAGGATGTGTTACGATTATCCGATTATGTTAAGTTGGATGGCGGTAAAGTAGTTTCTATTGATGACTATACTCGTGCGATCAAGTGCGAAGTACCTGTTAGGCAATTGAAAAAACTTGCTGAGTTAGCATTGGTGCAGTTTATTTCTCCTATTGATGCACCTGGTTTTCCTGAAAATTATAAGGGAACCAATAGCCATAGGGTGGCTGCTTTAACAAAGAGTTATACAGGGCTTACTAAGGACCTTGATGGTAGTGGAGTTAACGTTATGTTACAGGATGATGGCGTTATAGGGCCCCATATTGATTATGCCGGAAGGATTGGAGCTCAGTACATTACAACCAATAGAGGGGATCATGGTGATCATACCGGTGGAACAATTATGGGAGCTGGTAACGTAGAGCCCAGGTATCAGGGAATGGCTCCCGCTGCCACTATCTGGGTGTATGGGGCTGCGTTTGAGGGATATCCTGGGTTTGATTCAATTTATAATCATTACAACAAACACAATATCCGAATCACATCAACCAGCTATTCCAATGGTGTAAATGCAGGATATACGAACCTGGCTCAAAAGCTAGATGATCAGGTTGAAAAAATGAAAGACCTGGTTCATGTATTTTCGGCTGGAAATTCCAGATCGGCTGGTTCTTCAAATGGTTGGTATACCATTACAGGTGGGCATAAGGTTGCAAAAAATGTAATTACTGTTGCCAACCTGGATCTGGAAGATGAAGATTCCAGAAGTTCAAGTCAGGGACCTACCCGGGATGGTAGAATAAAACCGGATATTGGCGCTGTTGGTTCAAACGTTATGTCCACCACCAATGATCATGACTATGTTTTAAAATCAGGAACTTCTATGTCTTGTCCCGGGGTAGCCGGAACGGTTACTTTATTACACCAGGCTTATAAAGAATTGAATTCAGGTGCGACTCCTGAATCAGCATTAATGAAGGCGGTTGTCTGTAATTCAGCAGATGATGTTGGTAAAGCTGGACCAGATTTTACCAATGGATTTGGAAGAATAAATGCAAGAAAAGCTTTTGACGTATTGAATAACAAAACATACTTTAATGGTTCTTTGTCTACCGGAGGGAACAAGAAATTTACCGTAAACGTTGGAGCCAATGATAAGTTACTGAAAGTAATGTTGGTCTGGTTAGATCCAAAGGGAACTGTTGGCTCGTCCAGGCCACTGATCAACGACCTGGACCTGGAAGTGTACACAGGGTTTAGTTCTCCATCACTTCCATTAATATTGGATCCTTCAAACCCAAGTAGCCTGGCGCAAGAGGGGCGTGATTCAATTAATAATATTGAGCAGGTAGTAATTGAAAATCCGGCAACAGGAAGCTATACCATAGAAATAAAAGGTAAATCAATTCCAAGTGGCCCACAATCATTTTATGTAACCGTGGTTAAGGAATCAGATGAAATTGTGGTGGAATATCCTGTTGGAGGCGAGTCTTTAGTGCCCGGAGAAAGAGAAATGATTCGGTGGAGTGACGCCAGCAGTCGAGGAGGGTATGATATTGAGTATTCATTAAACAATGGAAGCACCTGGACCACCTTAGCTATCGTAAGTGGTTCTGCTCGATTCTACGAATGGAGTATTCCTAATCAAAGTTCTTCTCAAGTACTCGTTCGGGTAGTAGGAGGGGGAAGTACAGGAGTTTCCAGTGCTCCGTTTTCTATTTTCGCTGTGCCGGCAAAGCCATATGTGCAATATGCCTGCCCTGACAGTATCGGATTAAAATGGAATGCAATTTCGGGTGCAAAGGAATATGTGGTTTATCAGCTCGGAGATAAGTACATGGATTCTATTGGTGTTACCACTGCAAATGAATTTAACTTATTGAAAAATTGCGTTGGATATAACGAGGGATGGTTTGCCGTAAGTGCTCGTGGTAACAATGGAGAGATTGGAAGGAGATCTGAAGCGTATTTAAAGAGTAGCCAATTATTCAATTGTGTGTTGAACAATGATATTGAATTGGTAGAATTTGACCCATTGGTTGACCTGGTAAGAAGTTGTTCAGGTTCGAATAAAATAAATGTTGGGGTAAAAGTTAAAAACAATGCGAATGTTGCTTCCAGCCCATTTACATTAAACTTAACCGTTAATGGTGGTACAGTGATTCAGGAGAATGTGACGGTTGCAATTGCTTCGGGAACTTCCACCACCATAACCTTTACTCAGGCTGCAACATTAAGTACTGGGGCCAATCAAATAGAGGTTTGGAGAACCTCGAGTTCCAAAGATCAAAATTCATGCAATGACTCATTATCAACCAGCATTGAATACATTATTGATCAACCGGTTTCGACACCTTTAAAAACCAACTTCGATAATTATACTAACTGTTCAACAGCTTCTGGCTGCGAAGCAGAAGAGTGTAAACTTAAAGATAGTTGGCACAATTCGAAAAATGGCGGTGCCGATGATATCGACTGGAGGGTTAATAATGGCGGAACTCCCTCAAGAAATACAGGACCCGGTTTTGATCACACGACTTCAACAAGTGCAGGAAAGTATTTGTACCTGGAGGCCTCTGGTAATTGTACCCAACGAGAAGCTCATTTAATTTCTCCTTGTTTTGATTTGAGTAAGGCTAGTGAAGCAAATCTTACTTTTTGGTATCACATGCAGGGAAGTTCTATGGGAAGTCTGACGGTTGATGCATTTGTAGATGGTAAATGGAAAATGGATGTAATAACTCCGCTGGTGGGTAATAAAGGAAACGTATGGTACCAGGGGGCAGTAGATATGAAAGACTACTTGGGAAAAAGTGTCCAATTCCGTTTTCGAGGCAAAACCGGGGCAGATGCATTTAGCGATATGGCTATCGATGATATAGATTTCGATATTAAAAGCGATGTTTCAGTAGAAGGACATGATTTTATGAATCAAGTAATGGTTTATCCTCAGCCTGCATCAAATGTGCTGATAATAAAATCTGAACTGGACCTTTCTAATATTAAGATCTTCGATCTATTCGGAAAAGTGGTGTTTGAAGACAATGGTACTTTCAGCAATAAGGATATCGATATTCAGAATTTGGAGAATGGAATTTACATTCTCGAACTGGAATCGAATGATGTTGTGAACAGAAGAAAGATTGAGATTTTGAGATAGATTTTTACATCCAATTAGTCTTTGAAATTTTGCAATTACCAAATTTTTATTGGTGATATATGCAAAAAACTAAATGCTTCGAGCTTCTATGTTTGAAGAATGAAGCAAAGGTTTTTCATTCTGTGTTTTGTAGTTCTCTCGATTGGTGGATTTTCTCAAAAAGGAAGTTTTATTTTAAGTGCTTATACAGGGTTCTCTAGTTACAATGAACACCTTGCCAAGAGAGAGGTGAAAAACTGGTTAAAAAGAGAATATTCTAAAACCGTTTCAGTTATTCTTTTTAGTTGGAAAGAAATTCCGAATGTTAAATATTATATCAGTTATACCACACCAATTGGAGGGCGATTGGCTTTTGGTATTACTCATAATTTGACCGTTGGTGCCGAAGTCAATTACAGTAGGGTTGAAGTAAGAGCAGATTTCGATGATGAAGATCGTACTCTGGTATTTGTAAATGAAAGGTACAATGCAATTCCCCTCATAATTTACAGACCAAATCCGAGATTACTTGTAAAAACTGGACTGGATTTTTACATAATCTATGGTATAGGGTATAGGCAAAGCAAAAAGGAATACACTACAATTGTGAATGGAGGGATTGTCTCTGAGGAAATTGAATCTGGTAATCCATTTTTACTTAAAGTTGGTGTCGGGTTGGCCTATTTCCCTATCAAACCTCTTGGAATCCAATTAGAGTTGGGAACTGGGATGACCAACTTTCAATTTGGCTTGATCTTCAAAACCAAGGGTAAAGCTTAAAGTCCAAATCGATACTGGACACCTGCAATTACCTGATTTCGGGTTCCCAAAAACCCTGCTTCAACACGGAACATAAAGCTTTTGTTTAATTGGTATTGAGTTCCCAATACAAAGTTCCATAGTTTTTCCTGCCTTTTATCGAGGGAATATTCTATTGTTGAATTGCCAATTCTACCATTACTCGATTCTACTTCATTGAGAACATCACCGGCTTTTGTAATTGCCGCCTGGGCTACTGCATATTTTGTAGCATTTTGCTTTTTTTCTGAAGCACTTAATCTGCTCCACCAGTTATCCAGGTTAGTTTGTGCTTCGTCCAGCCTAATATAGCCGGCCTCTATTTTTCCAGCCAATTCACCGGAATCAAATAATGAACTCAAAGGGATTGACCCATCCGTTCTGCTGTTGATGTCAACTCGAAATCCTCCTACCCAAACTGCTAATGCTCTTTCTTTTTTAAACCTGAAGTTTTTACCCACGCGTGGTCCTAATACAAAGACATAAGCAGGCTTACTCAATTCAGGAATGTCAGACCAGGAAAAATTCATGTC
Organism: Crocinitomicaceae bacterium; assembly: GCA_002713215.1. GTDB lineage: Bacteria > Bacteroidota > Bacteroidia > Flavobacteriales_G > Salibacteraceae > UBA2108. The sequence goes on along the minus strand of PAVO01000026.1, from coordinate 63,690 downwards.
AATAGCCACAAAAGCTCCGGCTACACCAAACGTGGGAGTAAGACCAAAACCCACTGTTGTAGCTTGAAATTCTGCTTTCGTTTTTGCGGTTAATACTTCGGTATATCCCGTTCCGTTAGGAACATTAACCGAAAAGTCTACCGCCGTACTTGACTTTGATCCGGAAAAAATTCCATAAACATTTAAAAAGGGGAATACCCAGATATCTGGTCGGAAATTAAATGCGTTGGTGGCAGCCGTTGCATCATTGAATCGAATTATGTTATCCAGGTTATACATGTCTCCCTTATTAAAACCGACCTGAAGATTGTTGATGATAATCGAAGACTCCTGAAACAAATAATTTAGACTAATCCCGGCAGAATAGGGCAAATCAAACCCTCTTTCATGAGCTTTTCTTCCAAGGATGGGTAGAACATCATCATAGGGCCCTAAGGTATCTGTATTAACCTGTTGTTTTTTTCCAGGCTTATTGGTGTACACCTGAGATAAGCCGCTATAGGTAAATAAAACTAAGAGTGTTACGGGTATTATTTTAGGCATAGGAGTTGTTTATCTATATCAAATTTAAAATAATTGTTTAATCGGGTTTTATCCTGAACGGGGTATAGGTTCTGGTCTAGGAATTAAAATGCCTGGTTAAAGTTGAAGTAGATTCCACTGGATTCTCTCCCAATCCCAAAATCCAGTCTTATGTTCATTCTCGGTTGTACTTCGAGTCGGTAACCCACGCCCAGGTTGGGAAGCCATTTTAAATCATTATCGGTAATTTCCTGATCATTGAAAACCGTCCCGGATCCTAGCCAAACTACTGCAGCGTGTTTGCTCATTTTGCCATTTGCCTTGTAGAATGTATTTCGATATTCCGTGAGTAAATAAAACATATGGTTGTTTCGATAACGGCCCCATTGGTACCCGCGCAAATCAAATGGAGTACCCAATTGGCTCATTTCACCGTAGGGCACTTCGCCATTAGCAATTCGGGTTTTCATTTGCCAGGCCAGCACATGTCCTTCCTTGCCTACCGTTTGAAATTGGCGGTAGTCAATTAAAAAAACCTGGTAATCGTTTTGACCGCCAAAAGCCTCCGAATAGGCTGTGCTCCTTAGATCGATGTATAACCCGCTTCGTGCATCAACTGGAATGTCTCTTGAATCGTATCGGAGAATAAGCCCAAATCCACCATTAATAGGTTTGCGGTTGTATTTCAGGTAAGTGGCATCTGTAACAACACCTCTGCTTGGTTTACTTCCTTCGGTGGAATTATAATCTACATTAAGTCCAACGAAATAGTACTTTTTGAATTGGTAAAGAAATCGGGGATTGATCCACCACCATTCGCGTTGAAATGCCGTGGTTGTGTCCGTTTTAGGTGTATTGTATCCATTGTCATAACCTACTCCCCAATAGTGATCGGGCATGTCTTTGTACCAGAAATCGCCGTAGATTCTTAATTTGTCTTTGAACCAGTAGGAGCTTAATATGGCCTGGGAAACAATAGCTCCGGTAGAAGTATATCCTATGGTAAACGGCAGTGAAGAACGTTGAATAAGGGAGTCGGTTTTTTTTGTTTTAAAACTCGCAAGCCCCCTACGGCTAATAATCCTCCTAATTCGGGGGTATACCCCGGTGCAGCTACGGGAGTAATCATAAACTTCCCTTCGTCGAGTTTTTTCTGCTTTTTTGCTTTTCGTTTTTCTTTTTTGGCTTGCCTTAATTCCTTTTTAGAGGTCTCCTGCGAATACGATGGAAAACAAAGAAGACCAATGACCAATAACAAGAGAAAGATTCTCATGTTTAGGTTTATTTTAATTCCAGAATAACCGGGCAATGATCAGAGCCTTCTATTTGGGTCCAAATGTCAGCCTGTTTTACACGATTCATAATTGACTCGCTAACCAAAAAATAATCGAGCCGCCAGCCTACATTTTTGCTTCGGGCACCGCCTCTCAAACTCCACCAACTATACTTCACTTCATCGGGATGAAACTCCCTAAATGAGTCTTTGAACCCGGCATTGGTATAGTTATCCATGCCATCAATTTCCACTTGCATGTAACCTGCCGATTTATTGTAATTGGCTTTTGGGCGTGCAATATCAATTTCACGATGGCACACGTTAAAGTCACCACAGATGATCACTGGTTTTTTCTCTTCTAACTTTTTCAAATGTTTGAGTAAGGCTGTATCCCAGGTTATACGATAATCCAATCGCACCAATCCATTTCCGGAGTTAGGAACGTAGGTTGTTCCCAGGTAAAAATCTTCATATTCTGCTATAATAAGTCGACCCTGATCGTCATGTTCTGGTATTCCCATGCCATAGGTTATAGAAATTGGTTTTTTCCTCGTTAGGATCGCCGTTCCCGAATACCCTTTTTTTACCGCTGAATAGGGGAGAACATGATACCCTTCAAGTTCAACAAGGGCTTCAATGACCTGATCGTCCTGCGCTTTGGTTTCTTGCAGGCAGATAACATCTGCTCCCATATCGTTTACTTTTTCAACAAAGCCTTTTTTTACGCCGGCGCGAATGCCGTTTACATTCCAAGATACTAATTTCATTAGGTGACAATTTGAAGGTAAAACTAAACGATTGAATTTATATCGCCTAATTCTGCCTGACTTTTAATAAACGATGTAGAAAACTCGTTCAACAAACCAAAAAGCAGCGAGCCCTCCAATGGGATAGGAGAGTTTTGTTGAAATTATATTTCGAGGAACATTTTTGAAAAACAAGTAGAGAAACCCAAGAACAACCAGAACAAAAAAGACCTGACCGATTTCCACACCCACATTAAATGCCAGCAACGCAATTGGAATATTATTACCGGGCACTCCTAGTTCTGATAATACGCTGGCAAACCCAAAACCATGCAACAGTCCGAAGGCAAATGCCAGTTGTAAGTAGTTATTTCCTTGTTGGTCATCCTTTGGTTTTGTCATTTCAACGGCTAGTAACACAATGCTAAATGCAATAAGTGCTTCAACTGCTCCAATAGGTAATTCGATAAGTTTAAAGGTGGAGATTCCAAGGGTTATACTATGAGCCAGTGTAAAGGAGGTAATGGCCCAAATCAACTGCTTTCTTGGTACCAAAAACAAAAGGGCCAATACAAATAACAGATGATCAAACCCAATCAGGATGTGCTCGATTCCAAGCAGCGAAAAATTAGAGAAGGTTTCCAGTTTGCCTGTGGAATTAAATGTTGGAGTCCACTCTGTAATTTCCGATGTAAGCACTTTGGTTTGGCTTTCTGCTTCCAAAATTGTAATAACTACCAGCGGAGAATGATCTGCATTAGTCCGAATTATTGTTATCGCCTGGTTTGGATCTGTGGCTTTAAATACATAATGGTAAGTAACCAGTTTGTCCGAATAATTTACGGAAGTATTTTCTGATAATTTTCCCCACGATGTCGGGAATTCCAGAAATATACCCGGAGTTTTTTCACTGTTTAGAGGTGTTCTGAAATAGGCTTGTATAGTTTCATTTTCCTTACGGAGTTCAAGCGATGAACTAGCTGTTTCATGGCCGTATGCACCCAGAAACGACATCAATAAAACGAGTAGTAAAAAGAACCGAAATCTCATTGATTGTTAAGAAAAAGGTAGGAATCACCCTGTATTTCAACATTGGAGTTTTTTCGTAGCTCCTGAAGAAAGTCGTTGTAGTATGCTTTCTTATTTTCCAGGGTCCAGGCGCTTAAAATTTCTTCCCGATTGTTGTCAAGGTTGGGCTTGCTTTTGGACTGCTTTAAATTGATAACCACATGGTATCCATGTATTGACTGAACCACACCTCGCCAGCCGTCTTCTTGTGCGACCAACGTATTAGCGAAGTCTGACCCAAGCTTATTGCCGACTGATGAAGCACTTTCAGATTTAAACTGATTGGGAAGGTTTAGTTCTGTTTCGTTTTCAATTGTATTGCCTTCGTTAACAACAAAGAGTGCCTGTTGCGCCAGCAATTGATTGTCTCCAAAATAATACTGTTCAAATTCAAGTGAAACGGTTTCAGAAAACCGTGTTGGATTTTGTTGAAGGAAGGCTTCTAAAACACTATCGCCCGGATCGCTGATTGGAGCTTGTGCAAGAATTACATTTTGAGCGGCATCAATAATCTGAGCTCTAATTTTTTCGTCAGAGCGACTTAGATTTAAAGACATTCCATACTGGTAGATCAGCTCCTGATCGATTCGTTGCCCAACTAATTTTTTTAGGACCGTTGTATCCAATTGTTCACCTAGGGTTGACATTTTAAGGTAGGGCTCCAATTCAGATTCCAGAATTACAATTTTGGACTCCGAATCGTTTTCAGAGTTTAACCAAAAGCTCAATCCAAAGAGGATACAGCCTATTAGCAGGAATTGAAAAAGGGGTGGGATAAATGAATTTCTTGCCTTATTCATAATATCCCAAATGTAGAATATTAGGTTAAGTCATGGACTATTTCATGATCAGTGGTCCATAGTAGGAGGCTCCATCATTTAGCTCAATGGTATAATAATAGAGTCCAGGCTCCAACCCTTCCAGGTTAATGATCTTCTGGTTACCGATAATTTCAGAAGTATAAACTTCTTTTCCCTGAATTGAAATTAAGGCGAATTGCACAATATCATTGTCATTCTTATCCCATTCAATAGTTATTCTTCCATCGGTTGGATTAGGAAATACCTTGAACAAATCATGCAAGAATTCATTAACGCTTACATTATTGGGTGGTTCATATTTGGTGGTTATTACTTGAAAGGTGGTATCCGTAATCAGGCACCCTTTAAAGGATTGTATTGCAACCATAAACGTATCCGCTTTGGAGTAAACATGCCTTGGGTTGTTCATGCTGGAAGTTTGTCCATCACCAAAATGCCAAACCACTGAGTCTAAATTCAAATTCGTGCTTTTGAAGTCAACCGTGTCATGACTTGTATTAAAAGATACCGAGTTCCAGGCGGTGTCGTAAGAAATGTTCCAGGTTTTTAAACTGTCAAAAACAATAAAATTGGCAGCTTTTTGTAGTGAATCCGCGTCAGTACCATTGAGTTGGTTTGTGAAGGTGGAACCTACCGGTGATTTGCCAAAAATAACGGCATAGAAAGTACACGCAGTTAAATAGATTCCTTCCTGAGAAGGATGACTCTCATCCGTATCGTATAATTCGATGTTGGGCCATTTTTTTCTTGCATGTCTCCAGGCCATGCCTACAGGGCTCACCCATCCATCATTATCGAACCCCATTTTCAAGTAGTTTTTTCGCAATTCCATTTGCATGGTTTCGAAGGAACAGAGAGGAGAATAATACTGGCAGTTTCTGGAATCACCGTTTTTTCTTCCCCAAGTCATATAAAAAATAGGTTTTGTACAGATTCCTGATCGATTTACGCTATCGGCTAAAACCTTAGCATAGGGAAAAACATTCTGATTTACGTAGGTAGGATTGAAGGCAGCTTCTTGACTTTGGCACTGCAGCACTACATAATCCCAATTATTGGACGAAATTTCCGCCAGGGAATGCTGCGAAGTTGCGTGGTCTTTGATTGACTGCCCTCCAGATCCATCTACGTGATACAAGGAATCACCCATTGATTTAGCGATATCGGCAACTAATTCCGGCATACCTGCGGTATAACTGTTTCCCATAAAAAGAACCTTTTTGGTTACCTGGGAAAACAAATTGCTGGTACAAACTAGTAGGATTACGATAAAAAGTTGCCTCATAAAAACTCTTTTAATTTACGGTGTTATACACGGCATTACTTATCCATTGGTTGGAAGATAGAATGGATTAATTCGAGTTTATTGTTGGAGCCTATTAATTTTGCCGCCAATGAATAAAAATGAAACTATTGTTGCACTTGCTACTCCACAAGGTATAGGGGCCATTGGAGTTATTCGTCTTTCCGGACCAGAGTCCATAGCAATAGTTTCTTTGGTTTTTAGCAAAAACCTTACCCAGGAAGCGAGTCATACGGCTCATTTTGGGAGAATTAAAAATGGAGATCGAATTGTTGACGAAGTATTGGTTACCCTGTTTAAGGACGGAAAAAGTTATACCGGTGAAGAGGTAGTTGAGATCTCCTGCCATGGTTCACACTATATTCTTCAGGACGTCATTCGGTTGCTGACCGAAAAAGGAGCAGTATTGGCGAAACCCGGCGAATTTACGTTGCGGGCCTTCCTCAACGGAAAATTGGATCTGAGTCAGGCCGAAGCAGTGGCCGATCTTATTGCGTCCAATTCTGAAGCCGCTCACAAAGTGGCCATGCATCAAATGCGTGGTGGATTTTCCGATCAAATTAAAAAATTGAGAGCGGACCTTATCCATTTTGCATCATTGGTAGAATTGGAACTCGACTTTAGCGAAGAAGATGTAGAGTTTGCCAACCGGGATGATCTAAAAGATTTGATATTTAAGATTCATAAGGTGATAAGCGCCCTGGTTGAATCCTTTAAAAGTGGAAATGTTATCAAGAATGGAGTTCCGGTGGTTATTGCCGGGAAACCTAATGCCGGCAAATCAACCCTTTTGAACGCATTGCTTAATGAAGAAAAAGCCCTGGTGACCGAAATTGAAGGTACCACACGTGATGCAATTGAAGATGAATCGGTTATCGGTGGAATTGTTTTTCGATTTATTGATACGGCTGGTATTCGCGAAACCGAAGATGTTGTGGAATCTTTAGGAGTAAAGAAGACCCTGGAGAAAATGAAGGAGGCGGCTATTGTATGCTATCTCTTTGATGCGGCTAGAATTGACCTAAAAGAGTTGGACCTGATTATTGCTTCACTAAAGGAAGATGTTCAGAAGTCGAGTTCAGAGCTGTTGGTAGTAGCTAATAAATCCGATTTACTTGAGAAGGACAAGAGAGCCATTATCGAGGAAAAATACGAGCCAATATTTCTTTCTGCCAAGGAAAAAAGAAACCTTGAGATTTTAGAAAACCGCCTGCTTGAATTGGTGAATTTAGGCAAAGTAGGGGAACAGGATGTTATTGTAACCAACAGCCGACACCATCAGGCCCTTACCGGTGCCAATGAAGCATTAATGAGGGCGTACGAAGGATTAGACAGTGGATTAACCGGTGATTTACTGGCCGCAGACATTCGACAATCACTTTTTCATTTGGGAGAGATTACAGGAGAAGTGACTACTGAAGATTTGCTGGATAATATTTTTTCCAAGTTCTGTATTGGAAAGTAATTATCTTTCTTTTGTTTTCTAACTACTTGTTTTTATTGACTTTATAAGATTTTAGCATCTCTTTTTTGTTGCCCAATTGCTCTTTATTTCTTATATTTGTTGTTCAATTGTTGCCCTAATAGCTTATCTGTTGCCCAAATCATAAAGCAACAAATCAAAGCGAAATGATGCACCATATAGCACCACCAAGCAACATTGAGCTACAAGTAGCACCAAATGAGCAGTACAATTAAAATACCGAAATTCTGTCAATTCTGTGGAATGGCTTTTGTTGCACAAAAGACCACTACTAAGTATTGCGGTCATACGTGTGCAAGTAGAGCCTACAAACAACGTAAGCGAGAAGAAAAGGTGCAATCCACCCTATCCGAGCAAATAAATAATAGCAAGCCTTCATCTTCCGAAAACTTGCAAACTCTGCAAACCTTACCTACACAAGCAGGAAATCATATCAATCTAAGAGATAAAGAATTTCTAAGTATTACTGAAGCTGCCAATTTATTAGGTGCAAGCAGATGGACTATTCAGCGGATGATAAAACGCAACCAATTGAGCATTGCAAAATTAGGTAGGCGTACTATTATAAAACGGACAGAAATCGATAATCTCTTTAAAATTTAGCCTTATGAAAGTAACATTAAGAAAACGCAAGAAAGGAAACAAAATCAGTTTGTATTTAGATTACTATGCCAATGGTAAGCGAGAATATGAATATTTAAAATTGTACCTAAAACCTGACCCAGAAAAAGGTTCACTTACTAAGGCAGAGAAAGACCAAAATAAAACGATACTACAATTAGCTGAAAGTATCAGAGCCAAAAGGCACTTAGAAATTCAGAATAATATTTATGATTTTCAAGACAAGGAGAAACTAAAAGGCAGTTTCTTATTATACTTTGATGCACTCACAGAAAAGAGAAAAGCCAGTTTAGGTAATTATGGCAATTGGGATAGTGTTGGTAAGCATCTAAGAAAATACAGTCCAAGAGATATTTCATTTGATAGAGTTAATCGTGAATGGGTACAAGGCTTTAAAGACTATTTAGATAATGAAGCCAAAACCAAAAGTGAAAACGAATTATCTCAAAATTCCAAGTACTCGTACTTCAACAAATTAAAGGCAGCATTAAAACAAGCGGTTAGAGATGGGATTTTAAAATACAATCCTGCGGAGCAAGTCCAGGGATTCAAACAAGGAGAACCACAAAGAGAGTTTTTAACCTTGGAAGAAGTACAAGCATTAGTAAAAGCAGATTGCGAAAGCAAGCAGCTAAAAACTGCGTTTTTATTCGCTTGTCTTACTGGTTTAAGATGGTCAGATATAAATAAGTTAGTTTGGTCAGAGGTGCAATATTCTGATGAAATGGGCTACTACATACGTTTCAGACAACAAAAAACCAAAGGAGCGGAAACCCTACCAATATCCGAGCAAGCTCGTAATATGTTAGGAGAAGAAAAGGAAAAAACGGAGCGTGTTTTTAAAGGCTTAAAATATAGTGCTTGGCACAATGTTAAATTAGCTCAATGGGTACTTCGTGCAGGTATTACTAAAAACATCACGTTCCATTGTGCAAGACATACCTATGCAACCCTACAGCTTACAATGGGTACAGATATTTATACCGTATCAAAGCTATTAGGTCATAGAGAATTAAAAACCACTCAGATATATGCCAAAGTAATAGACAACAAGAAGAAAGAAGCAGCTAATAAAATTCAACTCGATTTATAATATGGAACTAACTATTTTTAAAAGCATCATCTATGGCGACCTAAAACCTTGGGCAAGTGATGCAGTCAATGAAAAGTTTTACAGACAAAATTTGTCTGCAAAATTCATACAGCCAAAGCAAACTATAAACGAGTATTACAAAGCGTTAAAGGAAATTCATAAGAACAAGCCTAATCTATTCAAAGAAGATGGTTTAGAAATCTACCTACTGCAAGCAGATACAGATATTAGCCACGATATACTGAATCCATTGGTTGAAACCCAGTTAGCTGAACCAACCACAGCAACACAAAGGTTTTATCATTTCTTGCTTTTAAATGAAGCAACAAGACTATCAGACAGAGTTTTTAAATGTGTAAATAAGGACATTGGAGAAATTCAGAAAAAAGAGATAGTTCAAAATGTAGTGAAATCTTGCAAAGACCTATTATTAAGAATAGGAACAGACCAAGACAGTTTTACCCAAACCGACTTAACAGCTTATGTTATTCCGCAGCTCATTACTAACGTAATTCGTTTTCTAAAGGAAACCGAAAAGTTATATCCTCAATTCCTTTCGGAATTACCATCAAACAAAAACGAGCTTTACGGAGAACTATTACAACAACCCATTCCAGATATAGAGATTGACAAAACAACTCCTGAATTTGCGACAGTAAATAATATTCTTTTAGGTGTTGATGATTATAAGTTTGAAAAAGATACTCGTTTCTCTTTTGGATTTAATGGAGATGAAACAAAGCTAAAATCTACCTTATCAGCTTTGAATATTAATATGGAATTATTGAATGAAGATAAAACCACAGTAGAGCAATTAGTAAGTGTATTAACAAGCAAAGATTTAAAGATAGGTGCTCCTCAAATTCATTTAGGTTGTGAGACAACACAATTCAGTTACATAGTATCAAAATTAGAACAACATTTTAGCAATTTCAATCCAACAACTATTGAACAATCAAACCTTTTTTATTCTAAAAAAGGAACTGATTTAAAACGTAATAATTTGTATAAAAACAAGAACAATTACCCTAAAGAACAAGGCACTATTGATGACATTCTCAGACAACTGTAAATAAAAACAGTAAGATGAGTAAGATATAGTAGTAAGACGTTACCGTCTTACTGATTACCAGCTTGTTACGATAGAAGTTTGCAATAGAATTTATTGTAAAACTTTTAAAAATCGTAACAAAATGAGTAACGAAAATCTAATTTTAGAAAAGCTCAATAGACTTGAGCAAAAGATAGAGGAACAAAACCTCTTAAAGAAAGAAGTACTAAACTTCAATGATGCTTGTAGCTATTTAGATATAAGTGCTTCGCATCTCTACAAACTTACCAGTCAGAAATCCGTTCCGCATTTCTGCCCACAGGGTAAAAAACTCTATTTCAATCGTACCGAGTTAGACGAATGGTTACAGCGTAACCGTCAATCTTCTACAGACGAAATCGAAAAAGCAGCAGCCAATTATCTAATTCAAAACAAACGCAGTTAGATATGGGCTTTTATCATCCTTTAGACGAAAAGTTAGAGCAGATAGACGATAGACTATCAGAACTAACGCTTATGCTTAAAGACAAGCAAAGAAGCAATCCTGACCAAGTGTTTTTCGACACCCAAGAGTTTCTACAGATAATGAATGTAAGTAAGCGTACCGCCCAATATTGGCGAGATAGCGGACTCATAGGCTATTGCCAAATTGGGTACAAAATCTACTACCGCTTATCAGACATACTCCAATTGTTAGACCAAAACTTTAAATCACCTATCAATGGAAAATAATCACATAAATACTTCTAAAATGGCATCATCAACTATATATAAAAATTTCAATCAACCCATAGAAAATAAAGCCTTACTACTAATAGTAAAGGACGTTATTGAGGGCAAATACAAAGAACCTATTGAAGCTATCCGTATGGCTATTGGAATGGGTAAACCAGAACGAGCAGACCAATTCAAAAAAGAATTAGTTGCCTTTACACCTTCTGCAACTTTTGAAGGTGGTCGTAAAATGGAATACTTTAAAATGTACAGCGGATTTGTACACTTAGATTTTGATAAGTTAGAACCAGACGAACTTCAAGAAGCAAAACAGAGAATACAATCCATTCCGTACACTTTTGCTTGTTTCACAAGCCCAAGCGGTAATGGCCTAAAAGTGTTTATTGAAGTAGATTCTACTATGCAGCAGCATAAAACCGCTTATGCACAAGTGCAAGCGTTTTATGAAAAAGAAGTGGGTATTGAAGCAGACCCAAAATGCAAAGACATTACAAGGTTGTGTTTTGTGTCTTACGACCCTGACGGATATAAGAACATACAAAACGAAAAGTTCAAGGTAAAAACCGAAACGGTTTTACAGCCTATAAAACAAAAAGCACCCAAAACAGTAGTAACCCAAAATCTTATCAATAATGAAAGCAGTAATAGTTCAGAAATCTTTACCGAGTGCATCACATTCACCGAAAACAAAGAAAGCTATACAGACGGCAACCGGAACAATTTCATATATCAATTGGCTTGTAATTGCAACAGGAGAGGAATCGTGTATGATGATACTTTGCATCTTATTCTAAATACCTACGACCTAAACCAAGAAGAAATAAAAGCATCAGTAAAATCGGCTTATGATAACAACGCTATACAATTTGCGAGCTATCCAAGTCATAAGAATACAATACAACCAACTGAGATAGTAAACAATGAAGATTACCTAAAAAACACACCCACTTTTGACGAGCAATTATTTGACAATCTACCTGAGATATTAAGAAAAGGTACAATGGCATTTACAGACCCAAGAGAACGAGATGTTTTCTTTACAGGTGCATTATCTATTCTTAGTGGTTGTTTGCCCAATGTATCAGGCGTGTATGCTCAACAGACAGTATTTCCTAATCTGTTTTCTTTTATCATAGCTCCAGCAGCAAGTGGAAAAGGTGCTTTAAAATTCGCTAAAATATTGGCAGACCCATATCAAGAAAGTGTATTGGAACAAAGCAATCAAGATAAGTCCATTTATGAAGCCGAATTAGCTCAATACAAGGTAGAACAACGAAACAGAAAGAAAGACGATACAGAAACCGCAGAAGAGCCTGTAAAACCACCTTTTAAAGTCGTATTTATTCCTGCCAATACATCTTATGCAGCCATTTTACAACACATACAACAAAATGAGGGTAAAGGAATTATTTGCGAAACAGAAGCTGATAGTATGGGAGCTGTTTTCAAGCAAGATTGGGGCGGATATTCTGATATGCTCAGAAAAGCGTTTCATTCTGAAACGATTTCTGTTTCAAGAAAAACAAACAATGAATATGTTATTATTAAAGAGCCTAAAATATCAGTTGCGTTATCAGGTACTCCTGGTCAAGTAGCCAACATCATTGCATCCGCAGAAGATGGCTTATTCAGTCGTTTTTTATTCTATACGTTTAAAGTAGAGCAACTTTGGAAAGATGTATCGCCTTTCGGCAATACCTTAAATTTAAACGACCATTTTGAAGCCTTATCGCAGAATGTATTAGAAATGATTCACTTCTTAGAAGCGAATCCAACACAGATACATTTATCTAAAGAACAATGGCAAACGGTTAACTATACAGGGCAACAATGGTTGACAGAAGTAACCACCTTTACAGCAGAAGAAGCTGGTAGCGTAGTAAAACGTTTGGGCTTAATTCTATATCGTATTTGTATGATATTATCCACGCTTCGCAAATTTGATAATGGCGATTGCACCGAAAATGTAACCTGTACTGATGAAGATTTTGAAATGGCGTTATTGATTGCAAATGTCTATCTACAACACAGTTTGTTAATGTACAACAACCTACCAAAGAAAGAAGAAACAGGCGTTTTTAAAGGTGCTAACAATAAAAAACAATTCTTTGAAGCCTTACCGCAAAACTTCAAACGTGAAGAAGCCATCATCATAGGCAAGAAGTACCAACTAAAAGACCGTTCTATTGATAATTTGCTCAAATCCTTGTTAGGTTCACATCTCGCGCAACCCAGTTACGGACACTATCAAAAAACTACAGACAAGCTGTAGTTTGCAACCTTTGCACTTTTTGAAATTTATCTTGTAGTTTTTGTTCTTGTTTGTTTTAAATTTGTCTATATTTGACAAACGTATTTAATACAAACAAATAAGCAATGAACAAATGCTTTAGCATTCGTGAATACAATTGAATAAACAATAAGTAAGCAGATGAACAAATTCGGAGACTTAATAAGGTCCAAGAGAGAAGAACAAGAAATGCTACTCAGGCACTTATCCGCAGAGTTAGACATTGATACCGCAATGCTTAGTAAAATAGAAAGAGGAGAAAAAACCGCTAAACGTGAACATATAAAACCTTTAGCAAAACTTTTCAAACTTGACTATAACGAACTGTTTTCACTATGGTTAGCAGACCAAGTATTTCAGTTGGTAGAAAATGAAGAACAGGCATTGCAAGCCTTACAGATTGCAGAAAAGGAATTGAAAAATATTACAAAGAAATCTAAATAACTATGTCATTAGAACTACAAATAAACGGTAACAAAATATTTGCTCCCCTATTAGGGAAAGAGTTGATAATGACTCCAGAAGAACACGTAAGACAAAAATACATTTGCAGATTAGTAAATCATTATGAATATACTTTAGAGCAAATGGCTCAAGAAGTAAAACTAACAGGCTCTAAAAGAGGAACAGGAAGAGCAAGTGCGGATATTGTAATTTGGCGTAGCAAAGAGGATAAACTCAAAAAGCTGAATCCAATTATTGTGGTAGAATGTAAAGCCGATTACATTACCATTAAATCGGAAGATTACTATCAAGGTCAAAACTATGCTCGCTTTGCGAATGCTCCGTTTTTTGTAACCACAAACGAAAAAGAAACTAAGGTTTTCAAAGTCAATTTGGCGGTTACACCTAAAACATTAAGTGATGAAATTTTAGATATTCCAAACGCTAAAGAAGCGAATAGCAATGATAAAATTCAGAAGTTATTAGAACAAACTAAAGCATTTGAAAGAGACGAGTTTTCCAAACTACTTTTTCAATGTCATAATGTAATTCGTAATAATGACAAACTATCTCCAGAAGCAGCATTTGATGAAATAAGTAAAATTCTATTTATGAAAATCAGGTACGAACGAAATCCTGATGAAGATAATATTTTCACATTAAAGCAATTTGAAAAGCAAGAATCTAATTACGAGAAAAATATTCGTCCAGTAAATGTAAAACGTAATGGTCCAAAAGACGATATACCTTATATGGATTATTGGTTTGAGTTAACCAAAGATGAATTTGAAGAAGATGAGTTATTTGATGTCAATGATAAAATAAGAATCAAACAAGGTTCATTTAAAGAGATAGTAAAGAAACTACAGAAATACAACCTTTCTACAACCTCAGATGATGTAAAGGGTATTGCGTTTGAACAGTTCTTAGGCGGTACGTTTAGAGGAGAATTAGGGCAGTTTTTTACACCAAGAACAGTCGTAGATTTTATAGTAGAAGTATTAGACCCACACGAAGATGAAGTAATGTGCGACCCTTGTTGTGGTTCTGGTGGGTTTTTAATTAAGGCATTTGAATATGTTAGAGAAAAGATTGAAAACGATATTAAATTAGAAAAAGACAAGGTTAATAAAACCTTTGACGAGATAAAAACAGCAGACCAAGACGAAGAAAAACTAAATGATATTTCTAACGAAATCATTCACAAATTAGGCTTTGAAACACAAATTAGAAAACGTGAAGAACAAGAGAAAGCCAAAGAAGCTGGCAAATACATATCACGTTTAGAGAAACTATCATCCGCTTGCATCTTTGGTACAGATGCCAATCCTCGAATGGCTCGTACTGCTAAAATGAATATGATTATGCACGGAGATGGTCACGGAGGTGTGCATCACAGAGATGGTTTATTAAACATTAACGGAATATTTGAAAACCGTTTTGATGTAATTCTTACCAATCCGCCTTTTGGTGCAAGAGTAGAAAAATCATTATTGATTACTAAAGCAGACCAACTAACAGATGAAAAGCGTATAGCAAAATACAAGCAGATGTATGGAGAAGAAACATACGCTAAAGCTATGCTTCAAGTAGATAATAACGTAGATAAGCCATTACTAAACACCTTACATATTGGTAAAAACGGTATGAGTGGTTTAACAGAAGTTTTGTTTATAGAAAGATGCATCCGCTTATTAAAACCAGGCGGAAGAACAGGTATTGTATTACCTGAAGGCGTTTTAAATACACAAAACTTAGCAAAAGTTAGAGAATACTTTGAGAGTACAGCAAAAATCATCTTAATTACCTCTATTCCGCAAGATGTATTTATGAAAAGTGGAGCTACCGTAAAATCCAGTTTAGTATTCTTAAAGAAGTTTACCAATGAAGAAGCAAAACAATGGAAAGACTACACAGCCCAAGCCACTAAAACAGTAAAAGCAAAATACAAAGACGAGTTAGAAGAGATTAAAACCAAATTAGCCCTAAGAGGTAAAGATGCTTTGGATGCAACTACTAAAAAAGAACTACGCCAACAGAAAAAGAAAATAGAAGCCCAAATACAAGAGGAAATAAAAGCGATTGTAAAGGAAAAATTTGATTACGACATACCTATTGCAACAGTCGAAAAAGCAGGTATTAGCAGTACTGGTGGTGTAATAGATAACGAATTAACGCATATACAAACAGAATATACTCCTTATCGTATTAAAAATGAATTATGGAAAGAACTTAAACCTAAGTTTGAGTACAAGTGGAGTAGCAAAACTGGCAAAGTAGAACGTATTAAAAACGATACCGAAACCCAATTAATAGAATGGTAAAGGAAGTAGCTACTATGCAAAATATAAATTTCATTAGGTTTTCTGAACTCTATAATTGGAGTGTTAGCCATCTATTGGGTCAAGACTTTGAATACAATAAAAATTTTCCATTGGTTAAAATTGGTAAGTTTCTTACCAAAAACAATAATGTTATTAACCTTGATAATGATACCATCTACAAAAGAGTAACGGTTAGTGGAAACAATGGAGGTGTAAGGCTAAGAAATACAGAAGTAGGTAAAAATATTGGTACAAAAAGACAATTCATTGTAAAATCTGGTCAATTTATTTTATCAAAAATAGATGCTCGTAATGGAGCAATGGGCTTAATTCCAAAAGATTTGGAAGGAGCTATTGTCACTAATGATTTTCCAACCTATGATGTAGACACTACAGCTATTTTACCTCAGTTTTTATTACTAATAACGACAACTAAAAAGTTTATTGAGTTTGCACAAACCTGTAGTAGTGGTACTACCAACAGACAAAGAATAGACCTTAAAAAATTCTTAGACGTTCAAATCCCTTTACCTCCTTTAAATGATGTAGATGCTATAAAACAAGGTTTACCTACAGATATTACCCAAGAAAAACTCGTAGCAGAATACAATCAAAAAATTAACGATTCTGAAAAAGCATTGCAAGATGCTAAATTAAAAGAGACTGAAATAGAAGAATATCTGTTCAACATACTTGATATTCAACTTACCGAAAAAAATAAAGCGAAAAAGGGTTTAACTATTGTAAAATACAAGAATATTAAAGAATGGGGTGTAAATAAAATTCTAAATCTGGATGAATTGTTTTCCAGTAATTCTTATGAATTAAAGCCTATAAAACAGTTTGCACAATTGGTAAGAGGTGTAACCTACAAAAAAAGTAGCGAGATACGTAATTCTAATGATTTCGAAAATTCTAACAAGGTTCTAAGAGCAAATAATATCAATCTTAATAACACATTAAATTTAGAAGATATTAAGCACATTTCGAAAAAAGAAAATTTCTCTGATGAAAAAGTTTTAAAAAAGAAAGACATTTTCATTTGCCTTGCAAGTGGTTCTAAAAAACATATAGGAAAAGTTGTGCTTATAGAAGAGGATACAGATTATTTTTTTGGAGGTTTTATGGGTGCAATTAGAATCACTAATAAAGAAATATTAGCAGAATATCTTAATGCTATTTTAAACACATCATTATTTAATAGCTATTTGAGTAGTAAAATTTTTGGTGCTAATATCAATAATTTAAACTCCACTTTACTCTACAATTTTAAAATCCCTGTTCCTTCAATTGAAACACAATTAAAAATAACAAGTGTAGCGAAAGAGTTAAAAGAAGATTCCATAACATTTCTCAATTTATCAGAGGGTCTAAAATCAAAGGCAATTGTTGAATTTGAGAATGTAATTTTTAATAGCAATTTATAGTATGAAGTTACAAGAATTACATATTCAAGGGTATAAAAACTTAAAAGATGCTGCAAAAGTATCGTTTGACTTTACTAAATGCACTAACTACACAGCTCTAATAGGTTTAAATGGTTCTGGTAAGAGTAATATTTTAGAAGCGGTCAGCTTAATTTTTTCAAGTTTATATCACAATACTGCAACTGATTTTAGTTATGCTATATCCTACACGTTTGAAGATAGTTTAGTAACTGTAAATAATGGTGTGATGTCTGTTCAGCAAAACGGTTCAGAAGAAGTCACAGCAGTTGCTAAATCAGCTCATAATAAATATTTACCTACCAATGTAATTGCTTCCTATAGTGGAGAAGAATTAAGGATGTGGGAGAATATTTATATAGAAAGCTATTCTGATTTTTTTAAGGATATTAAAAAACAAACCTCATTTGTTCCTAAACTTCTTTATATAAATAAATTTTCTTGGGAGTTTGCTTTAATTGCTTTATTGAGTTCTGATGACCCAATTATAAAATCTTTTATAAAGGATATTCTAAAAATTGGAGAAAATGTAGAAGTACAATTTACCATTGAAGAAAAAAACTATGGATTGTATGAAGATAATGAGGCTCTGTCTTTAATTAAGAGGTTGGTTAGTTTACAAAAAGAATCTGCAAACAATTCTATTCCAATTCAAACAATTTCAACATTAGAACTTGGTCAACAGAATAATAAGGATTTAACTCAAAAACTGTTCTATTACCTTTTCATTACAGGTATGCCTGTTAAGGGAGAAAAAATAAAGGCAGATAAAATTATCAGAAAAACTGAAATAAAGTTTGATAGTATTGATGTTAAAAAATTAAGTGAGGGAGAAAAAAAACTAATACTTATCTACACTATTACACACCTACTTGCAGATAATAAAACACTTATTTTATTAGACGAACCAGATGCACATATCCACATTGAACGTAAAAAAGATATTATTGATATAATCGATAAAGAAGATTGTTTCACGCTATTCACAACACACTCACCAAAGATTCTAAACTGCATTGACGAAAACAATATTAAACTAATAAAGAACACTAAGGAAACAGGTGTAGAAGTATTGAAGTTAGATAGGATTAATGCATTGAGCGAAATTACAAACGGAGAATTTTCAATTATTGATGCAACATTAGCATTAAGTACTTCTAAAGATATTTTATTGGTTGAAGGTACAAATGATTATAACTACATAATGCAAGCGATTGAAAAATTAAGTCCAGATTATGATGACTATGATTTTCATATTATTAATTGTGGTGGTGCAGACAATGTTCCTGCTGTTGTAGAGCAGTCTTTATTATCAATTTTAAAGGACTCTCAATTATGCTTATGCACTTTTGATTATGACGGTCAAGGCAGAAGAAATTATGACAAAATAATAGAGATAGCTACAGGAGAAGGTAAAGCTAATCTTAAAGCAATGTATCATACAAAGTTGGACGGTACAGCTCACGTTAATAATGAGGATTTTTATATGGAAGATTATTTCCCTGTTGATGCTTATAAAACTGATATAATCAATACCATTAATGGAAAAACCTCATTTAAGCAACTTGAAGAATATCAAAAACCTAAAAGTATTATTCAAAAAAAATATGAAACTTTTGATAGTTCTAAATACGAGAATTTCAGAGTAATATTAGATGAAACCTTAAAGATTAAAAGAGAATTTCATAATCCACCAGTACCAACAGCTTAAAAAAAAATAGCTTATGAATAACCTTACTATAAATATCATCCCATTCAAACACCCTTCTATTCAGAAGGAGTTTGGATTTTATACCGAGAAGAAAGAAGGTTATTTTCCTATACACAGAACTGAGCTTCCCAATGAGTTATGGGATAATCAAAAAGAAGAAGTTGTAAAACATAAATTCTATTACACCAATTTTGAAGATACAGAAGATTGCATACTCAAAACAAAAGTAGATTTATACAGCAGTACCAAGTTTGCAAAGCACCTTTATACACGTTTGGTATATCAATATTTCATAGATATTGCAGATGCAATACAATTCAATTATGTAGGCGATATAGAAGTATGGTTATTAGATGCTAAAGCATCAACAACTAAATACAACAGCTATAACAAATACACTTTAAAAATTGAATTTTCAGGTTTAACCAAAAGTCCTGCATTGCTTTTATCTTATGATAGCACCTCTAAAGTTGCTACCACAAGCATTGATGAAATCAACATTCCTACGGAATATTTCAAAACCGTAGTTTACAACAAAGAAATACAGCGTTTTAAATACCTTACAGAAGATGCAAAACAGCATTTAGACCAAGTATATCCATTACTCAATATACCACTTAAAAACCATTTAGAAATACCGCATACAGTACCAAGAAAAGGCAATAGATACAAACCTTACTTTAATCATATAACCACTTTTTACAACAACTATCTAAATACAGATGAATTTAGAGACATACTTCCATTAGATGAAAATGGCTTTTTTGATATTCCAGAAGATGAAGTATTGCAAACACATTATCACTCAAACAATTTAAGGTTTTATGATGGCGTAGGTATAGACCCAAAAGCAGGAATGAAAAATCCTGGTCCTTATAAATCAAGTCCACACGATAATGTAAGGTTCTTTTTTATATACCATAAACCTGATAGAGCAGACTATGTGGTTAAATTATATAACTATTTTGAAAAAGGATATAAGACGTTCTTTCCACCCCTAAAAAAACATATTCGTCAGCCATTTTATATGGATAACGATACCAGTTTAGCTTTTGAAAGTCCAGATACTGCAATCAAAGAAATCAAACATCATCTAATCAATTTAGAGAAACAACCAAATACAAGGTATGTAGCTGTTTATGTAAGTCCAATTCATAAAGAAGATGAGGATAATAAACATCTGTATTATCAGGTAAAAGAAGAGCTTTTAAAACACGAAATAACCTCACAAGTCATTTATAAAGAGAGTATCAATAACGCCTATTTTGGTGCGTTCTTAGAGAATATCACACCTGCATTATTGGCTAAAATTGACGGTATTCCTTGGCGTTTAGATAGAGAACTCAAACAGGAGTTAATTGTGGGCGTAGGTGCTTTTAAATCAATGGAAACCAATACTCGTTTTGTAGGAAGTGCATTCTGTTTCAATAACAAAGGAGAATTTAAAGGCTTTGATTGTTTTAGAGATAATGAATTTGACTTAATAGCTGGTGCAATAGGAAAACAGATTTTAAAATTTGTTGTGGATAATGATAACAAAGCAGAAAGGCTAATCATTCACTACTATAAACCAATAAGCAAAGATGAAATAGACCCAATTCAAAAGACTTTAGGTCGATTAAAATTAGATATTCCAATAGTTATAGTAACCATCAACAAAACAGAATCAAGCGACTATGTAGCGTTTGATACCAATGATAATGCCTTAATGCCTTTAAGTGGTACAATCATAGAAATTGCACATCTAAAATATCTATTATTCAACAATGCCAAATACAGTAGTAACGGTTTTGCAAAAGACCACCCATTCCCTGTAAAACTAAGTCTGTATTGTACCGAGCAAGACTATTTTGAGGATATAGCCATAGTAAAAGAGTTGATAGACCAAGTATATCAATTCAGCAGAATGTATTGGAAATCAGTAAAACAACAAAACTTACCAGTAACCATAAAATACCCTGAAATGGTAGCCCAAATATTCCCTCATTTTGAAGGAGATAAACTACCTGACTTCGGTAAAAATAATCTTTGGTTTTTATAAAAATTATATATGAAGGCATCCGCTAAAAATCTATTATCAATCATAAAAGAACCTAAACAGTTCATCATTCCTATTTACCAACGTACTTACAGTTGGCAGTTTAAACAATGTGCTCTATTGCTTAAAGATATTCAAGCAGCATCCAATTCTGAACAAGGACATTTTATAGGCTCAATCGTATATTTTCAACCAGACATTCACACCATTGCAGAAATTAATAAGTATTTAGTAATTGATGGGCAACAGCGTTTAACAACAATCACTTTATTGATTGCAGCTATTGTAAAATTCATAGAGAAAAATCCAGATTGTGAAGTTGATACAACAGCCAAAAAGCTAAAGAATTACTACCTATTTAATGCAGAAGAGGACAATGATTTATACTTCAAATTATTGCTAACAAGAAGAGATAAAGAAACACTCACAAACCTACTAACCAATAAGCCTTTACCAACAAAGTATTCAAATAGAATTGTTGAGAATCACGATTACTTTTTTAAGCAAATAGATAAGTATAACATCAATAAAATATACAAAGGACTTCAAAAATTAATAGTAGTTGATGTAGCATTAGAAAGAGAAAAAGACAATCCACAATTAATATTCGAGAGTTTAAACTCAACAGGCTTAAACCTATCACAAGCAGACCTTATTAGAAATTATATTTTAATGGGTCAAGAGCCAACATTCCAAAAACACCTATACGAAACCTACTGGTATCCTATGGAACAAAGTTTTGGAGAGAACATAAGTGCTTTACCTTGGTTTATGAGGGATTATTTAACAATGAAGCTGAATAGTATTCCTAAAATTGGAGAGGTTTACGATACGTTTAAATTGTATTTCAATAACCATAAAGACAAATTAGGAACGGAAAACATTGTAAAAAGTCTTTATGAATATTCGCAGTATTATGTTGCAATTGCTTTACAGAAAGAAGAAGATAAAACCCTAAAGTCTGTATTTAAAGAAATTACCAAATTACGTATGGATACTTCGTACCCATTCTTATTGGCAGTTTATGGCGATTACAACAATGAGTTAATCACTTTTGATGAATTTGTAGAGATATTGCACCTTACTAAAAACTACGTTTTTAGACGTGCTATTTGTGGTATTCCTACCAATAGTTTAAACAAAACTTTTGCAACGCTTTACAAGAATATTAAAAGTGAAACCTATGCAGAATCTGTAAAGGCAGCATTTATGTTGATGGATGGATATAGAAGATTTCCAGATGATGCAGAATTTACAAGAGAAATTCAATTGAAAGATGTCTATAATTTTAGGTCAAGAAACTACCTTTTAGAATCCTTAGAAAACTTCAAGCGAAAGGAATTAGTAAATGCAGAAAACTACACCATAGAACACATTATACCACAAAATCCAAAAACACCTACTGAATGGCAACAGGAATTAGGCGAGAATTGGAAACAGGTAAAAGAAAAGTATTTACATACCTTAGGAAACCTATCATTAACAGCTTATAATTCAGAATTATCTGATAGACCATTTACCAATAAAAAGACTATTGAAGGAGGTTTTAATGACAGTCCGTTATTCTTGAACAAATCGGTTAGAGTAGCTGATGTATGGAATGAACAAGCAATCAATAACAGAGCAGTAGAATTAGGCCAAAGAGCATTAAAAGTATGGCCATCACCTTATTTAGATGCAGATGTTTTAGAAATGTATAAAGCACCTGAAAGCACAAGAGATACAGTTCAATATTCCATAGAACAATACGAGTATTTACAAAATGAAATGTTAGACTTATATCGTTTGTTTGAAAAGAGAGTGTTAAATATTGATGCTACAGCAAAAGTTGAATTTAAGAAGCTATACATAGCATTTAAAGCACAAACTAACTTTGTTGATGTAGTACCTCAAAAATCAAAATTACGCCTATCCTTAAATATGGATTTTGAGAATATCAAAGACCCTAAAAACCTATGTAGAGATATTAGCGGTTTAGGAAGATGGGGCAATGGTAATGTAGAAGTCAATTTACGCCACGCTTCAGAATTAGATGATATTATCGAATTAGTAGAACAAGCATTTGAAGAACAGATGAATGGTTAGAAGTAACATTAAATAATTATAAGGTGTGCCACAGGCACGACTTTAATAACGGTTGGTTCCGTAGGTTTCTTTCCCCAGCCTATAAAAATCCAACGTTATTCGTGCCTCATAACTCCTCTGTCTTTTTATAGGCTTCCGCTCTTCCCACGCTACAGTTGTTATTTTCTGTCACACTTTTTGCAATCCAACGCTAATTATAGCACATTACTATCCTCGTTCCTGCGGTAGTAAAGAGCTATGCCAACACACAAAAGCAAAAAGGCGTATGCACTCCAAAGTACCGCTCTGTGCAACTTGTGCCAGAAAATAACAACCCAAAGCTACATTAACATAATGTGGCATTATAGTACATACCACAAAGGCTTCATTGCATTACGGGCTAAAGCCTATGTCCTATAATAACATTATGTTAAGTATCCGCTCATTGCCAACGCTTTAAACCTACTTCACCAACCGAAAAACCAACAATTCCCCACCACCCTTTTCAGCGGTCAGAAAAAAAATAAACTATGAGTTAATGTCGGTTTATAGTAGGTACATTCCATTCTTTCATTTCGTGCCTACATTCTTTCATTGCATATACCCACTAACACCTAATAAAGCAAGCAAGAGTAGCTCATTCTATACACTTCACTAAGCCACACACAATTCCATTACGCAATCCGTATGCAAACCCACCGCACAACAACTTTGCAGTAAATTGTAAAGTTTGCAAAGTCTGCAACCTTGCAATGCATACAGTATTGCTTCATTCCATCCCACCGCAATTAGTTCCGTTTCTTTCAATCGCTACACTTGCCACACACCAGCCAACGCTTTAAGAATAGGTATAGTTTATTTTTTTTCTGGTCATATTTCCCCAAAGGAATTGAACAAAACAACAAGCATTTTACAAATAAGAGAGTAAGTAAAGAATATTATGCCAAAAGAATAAAAAAGGCAGCAAGTATAGGCGGTTACAATTGGTCTGAAAAGGTCAAGCCCTACGGGTTTTAAAAAAAATCTCCACCCACAAGGGGTAGTATTTTCCTTAAAAACCTTGTCAGTCCACTTTCCACCACCAGTTGAATGGCTTTCTTTTTTTTTCGTTTTTTTCTTTGTCAAAAAATTTTGTGAAGGGGATTTCGGAAGCCAACTAAAATTCTCGGAAAATGACAAAATTCACTCTCAAAACTTACAGACCATCAGCCGAAACTGAAAAGCCACATTTCTACATTCTGAACAAAGGGACGAACAGCGGAAAGCCACTAAAACAGCCTTGTCCAAATTGCTTTATTTTGATAGCACCCACAGAGGAAGCCAAAGAGCAGTTATATTGGCTATGTTTTGGGCTATGGCGTGCAAAATCCTTTCATTACTATTTAAAAGGTTCAGTTATCCCATTCATCACAAAAAACGACCTTAAACAAGGCATTTTAAACGGATTTGAACAGGCAAATAATGATATTCCAATTTTCAAAAAGTCAGTCCAAGCCTTACAACTTTTAGAAGAACAAGAAAAGGTTTATAAACTCAACCTAAAACTAATTGATGATGCACGTAGGGCGGTTTTCTATCGCTATATTTCTAAAAAGCGATATTCTTAGGGCTACTCATATTTGAGTACTGTATAAGGCATATTTTAGCCCAATATGATTGCACCGTCTTAATAAAAAAATGCAAACCTTACAAAGTGCCAAAAAGAAAAGCCTACTCAAATGAGCAGGCTTTCTTCTAATTCCATAAATCTCTAAAATGGCATCTTAGAATATTTCGGAAATCTTTAAGGCGTTACCTTGTGCAAATACATAATAGTTTGAACCTACTTCTTGATAGAACTCAATACCGATAGAATTTAAAACACTTACATCAGTTGTCATAGTTGGAGAACCTGGTAATGTTGCAACCAATGAAACCAAAGATGTAACAGAATCCACAGGTAAATAAGCAGAATACTGAACATCTTTCAATTCATTCAAACTTGCTTCTTTAGGCTCATAAACCTTTGTAGTAGTGTTAAACTCATAATCAGATAATACTGAAATAGCATTGATAATTCTAAAATGAGTTGCTCCAGCTGGAATGTTTAAGTAATTCAACGGATTGAATGCAGGAACATCCAAAGTTGAACTATCACGAGAACCAGCAGGAGTAATTGTGAACGGAGCATTGAAAGCACCATTGAAAGAAGTAAATCTGTTAAAATCAAAACCTTTCAAATAGTTTGGTACAGCAGAAACCAATACAGCTCGTCTACCTCTGGCTTCAGAACCATCTTCTAAATTAATTTTCTTCATTATAGCAGTTAATCTTCCAGTCACTTGACTGTCTGCCATATTTTTCATTAGGCTTGCTAATCCGACTCTAACGGATTTACCAACCATTGCACAACCTCCAAATTCGTTCATATTTTCACGAGTTCTTTGAAATGCTGGGTCAGTTGCAATTTGTTCAGCAGTTGGACCACCAGTCAAACCTGCAAAATAACCTTCATTTCCTTTAATTTTAAAATGTCTAATATCTCCAAGAGTACCGACATATTTTAGGGGACCTTTCTGTCTTGCCATTTCTTTAAATTTTTAAATGTTAATAATAATTCTTACTATTACAAAGATAAGTCTAACATATTGACTGTCAATTGATTAATAAGCGTAAACAAATGCAAACAAGTGCTAATAAACAAACAAGGGTAAGACCACACTATGAAGTGGTTAAAGTATTGGACGGAGATGGACTAATCGTTAAAAATATTTTTACAAATATTGAAGAAGAAATAAGGCTATTAGGAATTGATGCTCCAGAGATTAAACTATGCAGAAAATTAAAGCAAGATGAAAGAGAAGTGAATATATCAGGTACATTTTTAATTGAGTTGGGTTTTAAGTCTATGAAATTTCTACTCAAAAAAGCCAAACCACAAACAAGCGTTACTATAATTCAAGAACAATCAAATCTCACAGATGCTTTTGGAAGGACATTAGCATATATCATCTTGCCTAATGGCAAAACGCTTAATGAAATAATGGTCAGAAGAGGTTATGCAAAGCCATACAACAAGGTATTCTGTGAAGAGTTACCAAAGTACCAAGCACTTAATTTGAGGGCTAAAACAAGGAAAAAAGGTTTATATTCGCTTATCAATTCGTTCTAATCTCCCTACATTTACTTGCTCTTATTATCTCTTATTTATAGTTTATTGTTGCCTATTTGTTGCCCAATAACCATAACTAACTGATATACAGTATTACTTTACTTTTTGTATCGGAAAGTAGCCACTTACAGTCCTACTACCCCTTAATTACTCTTTCAGAATTAAATTTCCATTCCTGAACACTACTTAAAGTTGATTGTTTAATCCCTGAAAATCAAGGACTAACCTCCTTATTTAACTTATTTCAACAGATGTGTAGTGAGTTTTACTTTTATAAATGATAGTAATACTATTATATTTGCGATATTATATCACAGGAATAGTAGTTTTAATTCGATTAAATAAGTAGCTAAAACACGGTATATGAAAACTCTAATTGGACAAATGCAGATTCAGGTCAATGAAAAAATATACCTGAAAGACCCCAATTCATCGGATTTGGGTAAGAAGATCGTAAGCCAGGGAATAATACTTATTGATGAAATTGGCCTTGAGAATTTTACTTTTAAGAAACTAGCAACTCGGCTGGAAACAACAGAAAGTTCTGTATATAGATATTTTGAAAGTAAAAACAAGTTATTGATTTACCTTACTTCCTGGTATTGGGGATGGCAGGAATATCAGTTGGTGTTTTCCACGAGCAACATCCCTTCACCCGAGGAACGATTAAAATTGGCTATTGATCTTATTGCTACTGACATTCCTCCCAATGAAATCATTGGTAACGTTAACCTTGAGATTCTTGGAAGGATTGTTATTTCCGAATCTTCAAAAGCGTATTTGACGAAAGAAGTGGATGCGGCGAACAAGGAAGGCTTTTATTCTGCATACAAAAGATTGGTTGGTCGAATTAGTGATATTGTTTTGGAAATCAACCCCAAATTTGTGCATTCTCACACCTTGATTTCAACCATTGTTGAAGGTATCCATCATCAGAAATACTTTGCCGATCACCTTCCGTCATTAACTGATATTAAAAGTGATTCACAGAAACTGGGAGCTTTTTATACCGACATGGCATTGGCCATTATAAAAAAATAGGAAGGAGAAATGAGTGGCTTTTTAAATACATCGCCCTTGCGGCGGTTTTTCAACTTGTTGAAGGTAGATAGGCAGGAAATTATTAGCATATACATTTATGCTTTATTTCATGGTCTTGTGGCTCTTTCATTACCATTGGGTATTCAAGCCATCATCAGTCTCATAAGCGGGGGACAGGTATCTACTTCATGGGTAATACTGGTAGTATTGGTAATTGCTGGTATTGGTCTCAGTGGTGTCATTCAAATTATGCAGCTAACCATTTCAGAAAACCTGCAACAGAAAATTTTCACCCGATCTGCCTTTGAATTTGCTTACCGAATTCCAAGAATGAAATTGGAAGCCATAGGGAATTCTTATATGCCGGAATTGGTGAATCGGTTTTTTGATACCCTCTCCGTACAAAAAGGATTGTCTAAGATATTAATGGATTTTTCAAGCGCTTCTCTTTTGGTGCTTTTTGGATTGATTTTGCTTTGTCTGTATCACCCTTTTTTCATTTTGTTCAGCTTGGTACTGCTGGTGATTGTATACCTTATTTTTAGGTTTACCGCACCTAAGGGATTAAAAACCAGCCTGGTCGAATCTCAGCAAAAGTACGAGGTAGCCCATTGGCTGGAGGAGTTGGCCCGAGCTATGGAAACCTTTAAACTGGCAGGAAACTCTCCGTTGCCGTTGAACAGGACGGACCATGTAGTTCAGGGATACCTTACCTCAAGAAAAGCACATTTTAAAACCCTGAGAATTCAATACATAAACCTGGTTGGTTTTAAGGTAATTATAGCTGCCGGCTTGTTGTTGATCGGTGGTTTACTGGTGATAAACCAGCAAATGAATATCGGGCAGTTTGTTGCTTCCGAAATTATTATCATACTCGTTTTGGCCTCCGTGGAAAAGCTAATCCTTAGCATGGAAACCATATACGATGTATTAACCGCCATTGAAAAAATAGGAGGGGTAACAGACCTTCCCATTGAAGGAGATTCAGGTGCCAAGCTGGCTCTGAATATAGATCAGGGACTAACGATTCATTTAAACAATATATCGTACAAGTTTAAAAATGCCAAAGAGTTTACGATTAAAGACGTAAGCATGAATATTGATTCCAACGATAAGATTTGCCTGACCGGTTACGATGGCTCAGGAAAGTCTGTTTTGTTGCAAATCATTGCAGGGCTATACGATCAGTATTCAGGAGCAATTTCGTACAACGGTATTCCACTGGGTAACTGGAGTCGGGAAGATTTACGTTCGTTAATCGGAGATAGCCTGAGCAAGGAAGATATTTTCAAGGGCAGCCTTTTCGAGAACATCTCCCTAAGCAAATCGACGGTAGGTGTTGAAGAGGTACAGAAAATGGCAGAGGTTGTCGGATTAACTGATTTCGTTGAAAACCAACCTGCAGGATACGAAATGGAGTTACTCCCGGAAGGAAAAAACCTGCCCAAGAGTATTCGACTTAAAGTGATGCTTGCAAGAAGCATTGCCGGAAACCCCCGATTGGTTCTATTGGAAGATAATTTTAACCAACTGAACCAATACGATAAGAAGCGGTTTTTGGACTACCTCATGGAACAAAACTGTACGGTGATAGCCGTTTCAAATGATCCATTTGTAGCAGAGCAATTTCATCAACTGGCGGTTTTAAAGCAAGGTAAACTAGTAGCTTACGAACCACTTTCGAACGCTAAACAACAAGAGTGGTACTCCAATGTATTTCAAAGAAGATAGACGTAATGTTAAACATTAGCCAAAATAGTATAGAAGGAAAAATTGAGAAGTCTGCTTATCGATCATTTTCAATGGTAAAAGATTATGCCGGAGCCAGGTTGTTTTTTCGCCTGCTGATTCTTTCTTTTTTGATTATGATCCTGGTAATGTTTTTGCCATGGACCCAAAACATACAGTCCAGGGGCTATGTTACCACACTTCATCCCGATCAGCGTCCACAAACCATTCATTCTATAATAGCAGGCCGTATAGAAAACTGGCACGTACGCGAAGGAGATTATGTAGCTAAGGGTGATACCATATTGTTCATTTCTGAAATTAAGGATGAATACTTCGATCCTCAGTTATTATCGAGAACCGAAGACCAAATAACGGCTAAGGAGTTAACCGTAAACTCATACATGGAAAAAGTTAAAGCCCTGGATGCTCAAATTGATGCTTTGATCAAGACCAAGAAGCTTAAGATTGAGCAGGGCAAGAATCATGTTCAACAGGCGCGATTGAAAATACAATCGGACAGCATGAATCTAGAGGCGGCAATAACCAATTACCACATTGCTGAAAAGCAATACCAACGAATGGAGCAACTTCACCAAAACGGCTTAAAATCACTTACCGATTTAGAAACCCGAAAACTGAAATTACAGGAAACTCAGGCAAAAAAAATAGGTGCAGAAAATAAGTTGTTGGGAAGCAGGAATCAACTGATCAATGCAGTGGTAGAATTAAGTTCGATTGAAAATCAATACCGGGATAAGCTGTCTAAGGCCGAATCTGAAAAATACACTGCCATGTCGAGCATGTACGATGCGGAGGTATTAGTAACTAAAATGCAAAATCAATACATGAACTACGAGGTTCGAACGGGCTATTATTACATCACGGCACCTCAAAATGGGTACGTAACCAAGGCCATTCGTTCGGGAATTGGAGAAACGGTAAAGGAAGGAGAAGACCTGGTGAGTATTATGCCGGCCCAATATGACCTTGCCGTAGCTCTTTATGTTCGTCCAATGGACCTACCGCTGATTAAGTTAAGAGAACATGTTCGGTTTATGTTTGACGGATGGCCTACCATCGTTTTTTCCGGTTGGCCAAACCTTTCTTATGGAACTTTTGGTGGTGAAGTAGTGGCCATTGACAATTTTATTAGTCAGAATGGCAAGTACCGGATATTGGTTGCTCCGGATCCCGAGGACGTCGCCTGGCCAGAAGCCCTACGTGTTGGGTCAGGAGCAAACGGAATGGCTTTGTTGAACAATGTACCCATCTGGTACGAATTGTGGCGTCATATGAATGGTTTTCCACCAGACTACTACAGAGAGCAAGCAAAATCGAAGTCGGGCATACCTGAAATAAAAGAACTGTGAGAAGGGGTATAATATATATTCTATTGCTCCAGGTGCTACCTCTTGTTTTGGTGGGGCAGCAGGAAGGGGAGGTTTTAACTGAGGACCAGTTGATTTGGTTTGTAGAAAAATACCATCCCGTTGCCAGACAAGGGAAATTATTGAACAATAGGGGAGAAAGTTCGGTAAGAAGTGCCAAGGGCGGTTTTGATCCCGTGTTGCATGGAAATATAAATCAGAAGTATTTTGACGATAAAAACTACTTCAGCCTAATGAATGGCGGACTTAAAATTCCAACGTGGTACGGAGTTGAACTTAAAGCCGGATATGACCAAAATCAGGGCGTGTATCTTAATCCCGAGAACTCGGTTCCATCCAATGGATTGTGGTATGGCGGAGTATCGGTAACCCTGGGCCAGGGATTGTTTATCGATCAGCGTAGAGCTACCCTAAAGAAAGCAGAGATTTATGCGGCATCCACGCAATCGGAACAACGGAGTTTGATGAATAATCTCTATTTTGATGCGATCAAGCAGTATTGGGCTTGGGTGCAATCCTGGAATCAATACCAGGTTTATGAAGAATCAGTTCAACTGGCGTTGACACGATTTGAAGGAGTAAAGCAGAGTTTCTTTTTGGGTGACCGGCCATCCATTGATACACTGGAAGCATTTATACAGGTTCAAAACAGGCAACTGAGCCGAAACCAGGCGAAACTGGTTTACCAAAACACAACCTTAAAATTGTCGAATTACCTGTGGTATGAAAACAACACCCCGCTTGAGATTACCGATAGTTTGCGTCCACCATCCACCACAGAAATGCAATTGCCGGAAGCGGTTTCTTCCAGCACCTTGCAAGATGTGTTGGCCAAACTACCCGAAAGCCATCCCGAAATGCAACTGTATGATTATAAGTTGGACGCCATGGATGTCGACAGGCGATTGAAGGTAGAGGGGTTGAAACCGAAGGTTAATCTTCATTACAATGCTTTAAACGAGCCTGTTGGTGATAGTTTTATAGGCGGTTACCGACCTGAAGATTACAAGTGGGGCATGGAGGTTAGTTTTCCGATCTTTCTAAGAAAACAACGTGGAAATCTGCAATTGACCAAATTGGAAATTCAGGAAGTTGAATTGAATCAGCAGCAAAGCCTATTGGCATTGCAGAATAACCTGAAAAGCTTTTACAACCTGCAACTCAACCTTCAGGATCAGGTAGAGATTTCTAGTAGTGCAGTAGCCAATTACAACCAATTGCTGGCTGGAGAACGGCAAAAGTTTGACTCGGGCGAAAGTTCGTTGTTCCTGGTAAATTCCAGGGAAATAAACCTGATAAAAGCTCAGATAGAACTGGTAAAGCTCATTGCTAAATACAATGTGGCACGTATAGGCCTGTTGTGGTCTGCAGGGAACCTCTATGAATAGAGAGTGAGCATAATTTAAACTTAAAACAAGGGTTATGGTATTATTACACATTGTGTCTAACGACGTTAAACAGGCAAATCAAATTGCAGATTTCTTAGTGGAGAATAAACTGGTTTTAAATGCGGTATTTGTCGAACAGGTTCGAACAAGAAAGCGAGGAGACAATGGAAATCTCTTAACCGAAAATCAAACCCTGATTATTGGAAAAACAAAAGCATTGTTGTTCAACGATATCGACAAGAAACTAAGGGATCGGTATGGAGATAAAATGCCTGAGTTATATTCTGTACCTATCGTAAATATGGATTGGCAACAAGCCGATGAATTGGTCAATGAAACGGTGAGTATTTGATACGCTCAATTTTATTTTCAGCGGTAAAAATTATTTTTCGATTTCCTCATTCTCCATAATTCTGGCTTTTGATAGCGCACTTGCAATTAAACCTGCCGGAACCGTAACAATACCAACACCTACAATAAGGACAAAGAATGTAAAAATCCGGCCTCCAAGGGTTATTGGATAAACATCTCCGTACCCAACCGTCGTTAAGGTTACCACAGCCCACCATAGACTGTGAAATACTGAAGTGAATGCTTCAGGTTGAGCTTCGTTTTCAAAAAAATATATTCCCGAGGCCGATAAAAATATCAATATTGCTGTCACAATAAAGAATAGAACCATTTCTTCTTTGACCAATTTGAAAGCTAGTCGAAAGCGGTTTAAGGCCTTGTTGTACCGAATTATCTTTAAGGATCTAAATATTCGAAAGACTCTAAAAATTCTTAAGGTGCGTAAGTCTAATGACGTTCCAACAAAAAACGGTAGGATAGCTAGCAAATCAATAATGCCATAAAAACTAAATACATAAGCTAATGGCTTTGTTGCTACATAGACTCTAAGTATGTACTCTAAAGAGAAAATACTTATACAGATCAATTCAAATAAATAAAGCAAGTCATAAACTTTTGCTGGCAGGTTAGGTAAGGTATCAATTGAAAAGGAAACCAAGGAGAGGAGAATAAGGGATTGAATAAAGAAGTCAAACCGTCTTCCAGCTATCGTGGAATTGTCCTCAATGATTAATTTTAATCTTTGTTTCATACCTAACATACTTGAGAAGCAAATGATTGGTGAATTTATAAATGTTGAACAAACTGAACCCTAATATTCTTTTCTAATTTAGAAGTCCCATGGAACACAAACAAAACCCCTACGATATATCCATTCGATTATTGGTTATTGGAATCTTATTGATTTCTACCTTTTGGATTATAAGTCCCTTTGTTCTGCCCCTGATTTGGGCCATCATAATTGCGGTAGCCATAATGCCATTATACAAGCATTTTGAAAAGTTGTTAGGCAATAAAGTGAAGCTAAGTGCAACGCTTTTCACTATAATTATGGTAACGGTGCTGGTGCTTCCGGTGCTGGCCGTTTCTGGTTCATTAATTGAGTATGTTCAGGCACTGGCCACTGTAATGCAGGACGGAAGCATTCACATTCCTCCGGCCAATGAGAGTGTAAAATCCTGGCCATTAATTGGTAATAAAGTTTATGAATTGTGGAATCATGCTTCCCGAAATTTGGTTGAGGTATTGGAACAATTCGAAGATCAAATCATTTCATTTTCTTCCTACCTCTTAAAAGCCATTGCCGGGTTTGGAATCGGAATGTTGCAGTTTTTACTCTCCGTTATTATTGCTGGAATATTGATTGCCAATAGAAAAACATCCATTGAACGAGTAAAACGACTGGCAATAAAACTCGCCGGAGAAAAAGGAGAGAATTACATTCCTATGATAGGCGCTACCATTAGAAGTATTGCGGTTGGGGTAATGGGAGTGGCTGCTATACAAGGGGTATTGGCCTATGCCGGGTTTTGGCTGGCCGACATTCCCGGAGCTGAATTTTGGGCATTAGGTGTTGTGATATTAGCGATTGTTCAGTTACCTCCTACACTAATTATACTCCCCATTATTATCTACGAATTTTCCGTGGCCTCAACCACAACTTCAGTTGTTTTTGCCATATACATGGCCCTGGTTAGCTTAAGCGATAATGCACTTAAACCATTACTGTTGGGAAGGGGAGGAGAAGTACCCATGTTGGTACTGCTTATAGGTTCCATTGGAGGAATGCTTTCCTTTGGAATTATAGGACTTTTTGTTGGTTCAGTTGTTCTTGCTGTCTTTTTTAAGATTTATCAGGAGTGGCTGGACACGGCTAAAACCTAATTCAGAATTTTATAGATCAATTCCTTCAACAATTCTCCTTCCGGCATGGAAGCACTTTCAATTCCCTTCCAGTGATTGTCGCATTCGCGAATGTACCGGATAATGTGGGCGCACTTTCCTGCTGGATACCTCCGGGCTCCCTCAAAATACTGATCGACAAAAAAAGGAGCAATGCTCAACTGGCTGGCAATGTTTCTCGGATTTTTATCCTTTAAATAGTGAAGGGACAAAATCTTTCCAAAGTAATTGAATAGGGTGGCAATGGTTAATGGAATCGGATGTTGTTTAGGATTGTCTCCGAAATAATTGATGATCTGATAGGCTTTTACTTCATCTTTTCTACCCAGGGCATTGACTAACTCAAAGGTGTTGTAATCTTTACTGATCCCGATGTTTTCCTCAATGTGGTGGGTATTTATTTCAATGCCCGGTTCCAATACCAGGGTTAGTTTTTCTAACTCATTGGAGATCTTCGAAAGGTCATTTCCCAGGTATTCCGTAAGTAAAAACGAGGCCTTTTGTGTAATGCGAAACTTTCGCCTTCTCAAAAATTCAACTACCCAATCCGGTATTTTGTTTTCCCGGAGTTCCTTCGATAGAAAGTAAATGCCTTTACTCTGGAGCAGGTTTAAAAACTTACGATCGGCTGTAGTTTTATATTTATAGCAAATAACCAAAACCGTGGTGTCCATTGGGTTTTGAAGGTATTCACTTAGTCGCTCCTTTAAATCCCGGATTACCTGCGCTTCTTTTATGATTACCACCTGACGCTCGGCCATCATTGGGAAGCGCTTGAGCGTTTCTACCAGTTGTCCCCATTGTACATCCTGACCATAGAGTACCGTTTGATTAAACGCCTTTTCGGCTTCGTCCAATACATTTTTTTCGATGTATTCGGTAATCACATCAATGAAATAGGGCTCAGGTCCACTCAGGAAATAAACGGGTTTAAAATCCCTGTCCTTTACGTTCTTTAGAATGCGTTGATACTCTTTTAATGGCATTTAAGCAAACTTGAGGTGTTTTACCGTATGGCCATTTTCTTTCAGCTGGTTCAATGATTCAATTCCAATTTTTATATGAATTTCACCAAAGTTCTTACTCACTTTTTCATCGGTTGAGTGCGTCTTTACCCCTTCAGGAATCATAGGTTGATCGGAAACCAACAGAAGAGCACCACTTGGAATTTCGTTCGAAAAACCAACAATAAAAACCGTGGCAGTTTCCATATCAATTCCCATACACCGGGTAGTTCTGAGGTAGTCCTTGAACTTTTCGTCAAACTCCCAGACCCGGCGGTTGGTGGTAAATATGGTTCCTGTGTAATAATCCAATGAATTGTCCCGAATAGTAGTCGATACTGCCTTTTGAAGGCTAAACGCAGGTAGTGCCGGAACTTCAGGAGGCAAATAATCGTTTGAAGTACCTTCTCCCCGGATTGCAGCAATGGGTAATATAAAATCGCCCAATCGGTTTTTCTTCTTAATGCCTCCGCATTTTCCTAAGAAGAGAACTGCCTTGGGTGAAATGCTGCTCAGTAGATCCATTATAGTAGCAGCATTGGCACTTCCCATTCCGAAGTTGATCATGGTAATGTCTCCTGAAGTTGCAATGGGCATGGCTGCCGATGTATCTACGATTTCAGTACCGGTCAAGGAACAAAAATCGCGAAGGTATTTTTTAAAGTTGGTTAGTAAAATATAAGATCCAAATTGGTTCAATTGTGCCCCGGTATAACGAGGTAACCAATTTTCGGTAATTTCTTCTTTCGTTTTCATATGCAAAGCAAACTTACTTATATATCCTTTTCTCCTAACATCTTTGGACCTTTGCGGAATTCAAAAAAGGAGCATGGAACAATTCAATTTGTTTCAATCTTCCTTCTTCTCAAAAATTTTGAATTCTCACAACCGGTTGGTTGCTGCGATATCCAAATTTTTTCGGACGTCGAATATTTTTACAAATTGAATTGCGCAAAGGCCCCTTATGTTTTCTTTGTGTGGTGGAAAAATTGAACCTGCCATCCTACGAGTTTAAAATAAAAGCGGAGAAAGAAAAGCTTTACATTTTTGACTCCATTCGCAAAAAGATGTTGGTGCTTACACCCGAGGAATGGGTACGCCAAAATTTCATTGAATTCTTGCATCAGGAAAAAGGATATCCCAAGTCACTAATGAAGCAGGAATTGGGGATGAAGTACAACCGAATGGATAAACGAAGCGATATCGTTTGCCACAATACAGAAGGAGTTCCACTTGTTTTGGTTGAATGCAAACGCCCTCAGATTAAGATTACTCAGAAGACTTTTGATCAGATTGCCCGTTACAACATGGTGCTTAAAGTTCCCTTTCTGGCGGTAACCAATGGTCTGGAACATTATTTCTGCGAAATAGATCATGAAAACAAGCGGTATACTTTCATTCCGGAAATACCGCCATACGAACAATTGGTAAACTCGTAAAGAACAGTAACTTTATTAGCTCTAAAATTCTGTGGTGAGGAAAATCATTTCATTGGTATCGATCGTATTAAGCGTGGGGCTATGTGCTCAGGAGAAAAGTTTTGGGAATTTATGGCTTCAGGCATCTGATTTTGGACAAAGCGATCGACCTATTTCCATTTTTGTAAAAGGAGATTTAACTCAAATTGAAAGTTCCTTGTATAGCATAAACGGGACACTGAAACATTCTTTTAGGGGATACCATTCTGTCGTTTTGCCCGAGAGTAAACTAAAAAAGTTTATTAGCCAACCGTTTGTAACTCACTTTATATTCGATGGTGGTACAGGACAACCGTTAATTAACGTTTCCAAGAAAAATACAAAGGCCGATCAATCGGTAATATATAAAGGAGAATCCTGGGGGACCTACAAGGGGCGCAATGTGGTTATGGGAATTATTGATACGGGAATTGATTTTGGTCAACCCGATTTCCAAACCAAGGGTAAAAAAACACGAATAGTCAAAATATGGGATCAAACACGAAATCAGGACACTACTATTCGTCCCAGCTATGGTTATGGTGAGGTATATGATAGCAGTTCGATAAATGCCGGCACATGCCCTCACGTAGACCCAAACAACTATCACGGCCATGGAACCATGGTTAGTGGAATTGCAGCTGGTAATGGAAATTCGGTACCCGACTCCATAGCTGACTATAGCGGTTATGCTTCCGAATCACCCATAGTTTTTGTTGCCTCCGATTTTGGTGCAAGCAATTGGACGCAAACCGTGGCCGATGGGGTAGAATGGATTTTCGGAGAAGCAGACAAATTAGGACTTCCTTGCGTAATAAATATTAGTGCTGGTAGCTACCGGGGAAGTCATGATGGACAAGATTTGGTAGCGCAATACATCGATTCGTTGGTTAATGCTAAGAATGGAAGGGCCATTGCTTGCGCGGCTGGAAATGCCGGTAGTGTGGCACCGTTTCATTTGAGAACCCGGGTTCAAAATGATACTTCGTTCACTTGGTTTAAAGTTAACCCGAGTTCTTCTTTTGGGTCAGCAGTGTTTATTGAAGCCTGGGCCGATACTGTGGACATGCATGGCTTAACTTTTTCATTTGGTGCAACCGATACGAATTCCTGGAAGGATACCACTTATTTTGTGGATTCGATTTATAACCGCCTTGATACCCTAACGACACTGAATCTCGGTGGAGGAACGCAGGTGATGACCTGGGCGGAAAGGCAGGGACCCAATTACTTATTTCAGGTATTAATGCTTAAACCTACGCCAACTTCCTACTATAAACTTACAGCAATGGGTAAGGGGGGATACGATTGCTGGAATGCAACCTGGTTAGGGATGTCCGATATGATAAATTCTGGGTTACCCGGTTCAGGGGCTTATCCTTCCATTGGTAAGTATCAGAAGCCAGATACGCTTCAAAACATTGTAAGTAGTTGGAATTGCCACCCGGATATTATTTCAGTTGGGAATTACAACAACCGGTTGGAGTTTGAAAATGTAAATGGGGGAATGACCAAAACGACCAATTTACCTGTAGGTGGCATAGGTGTAACTTCGAGTCGTGGCCCCAATAGGAGGGGTGTATTAAAGCCCGATGTGGCTGCACCCGGTAATTTTACATTAACATCCGGCAGAATTGTGGATGTAACTTATTTGGACACAACGCCTTCTCAACGACATAGGTTAGCTAAGGGTGGATTTCATTTTATCAATGGGGGAACATCAATGGCCTCACCAGTTGTAGCAGGGTTAGCTGCCTTTTATTTCGAAAAATGTCCCAGTGCCAGCTATGCCGATTTTAGGAATGCATTGAAGAGTACTGCCTTTGCAGATAGCTTAACGGGTAGCCTCCCCAATTTCAGTTTTGGAAAGGGAAAGGTAGATGCAAAAGCCATGTTGGAATTCAGCCACATTTATGACACCATTATTAGTTCTACCGGTAAGTTTTCTTTTTGCGAAGGCGATAGCTTATCCCTCTCTTTAAAAAGCGGGTCAAACTATAATTACCAGAATTGGTCGAACGGTGATTCTGGTCAAAGTGTTGTTGTAAACGATAGTAATTTTTCAACGCCCTGGAAAGTGCATTTTGAAAACATATCGGGATGTAAGGGATATACCGATACAGCAATGACCATTCAAGATTTGCTTCCCAATGTTTTATTGGAAGGTGATACGGTATTTTGTTTGGAAGATGGGGATACTTTAAAGGGCGTTAGCCTGGATTCCAACCTGAATTGGACGTGGAATACCGGTGACACAACAGAAAGCCTTGTAATTACAGCTGGGGGCGAGTACTGGGTTAAAGCGACAAGTTCAGCGGGGTGTACAAATACGGATTCATTGACAACCAAAGGAATCTTGTGCTATGTGAGTACTGAGGAGAATTTGGATCAAAATGGATTGATGGTATATCCAAATCCTGTTTCGAACCAACTATTTGTAAAATCCCAAGCAAATGACAATCAATCATTTGATTTTGAAATTATTGACCAACTGGGAAGTTCCAGGCAGAAGGGACAACTATTGAGTAATGAAGCCATTCAGTTGGAGGATATTCCCCAGGGAGTTTATTTTCTACGGGTAAAAGAAGGTGATGAATGGAAGACCTTTCGCTTCGTGAAGCAATAGCTATTAGCTAAGAATAATGTCATTTCGAATGGCACGACCGAAGGGAGGGTTGTATCGAGAAAGACAAAAGCCTACCCCAAAATTTCCTTATGGCAATTTTCCAAAATAAACTCTGCCCGTTCTGTGGTTACTCCCTCCGCATAGGTTCGTAACACCGGTTCCGTTCCCGAAGGTCGAATCATTACCCATTCATCTTCATTGAAATAGTACTTCCAGCCATCGAGATCTTCAATGCGTTTAACCTCTAACTCACCAAATCTTGAAAAGTGATTACTCCTGCACTGTTCTACGATGGCAAGCTTCTGCTCTTCTTTAAGTTGTAGATCAATTCGTCTGAAAGCAAAGCTTCCAACTTCGTTCCTGATTTCCTGAAGCAACTCATTGATCGATTTCCCTGTAACTACCATCATTTCGAGTAGAAGCAGACCGTTCCAGATTCCATCACGTTCAGGAATATGGCCACCAACACCTACAGCAATGCCTCCGGACTCTTCACCACCCATTAGTACTTCGTGTTCCAGCATAATTCCACAAATGTGTTTAAAGCCAATTGGCACTATATCCAATTCCAATCCGTGCAATTTGCAGTAGTGCTGAATCTTAACCGTTGAACTAAACCCGGTTGCCACCCTTCCTTTAAGGCCTTTATAATGCACCAAATAATGGAGTAGGAGCAACATTATGTTGTGAGAATCAATGAAGTTTCCGTCTCCATCCATAAGCCCAATTCGATCGGCATCTCCGTCATTGATAAGCGCCAGATCTACTTGTGTTTCATTTCTCAAAAAGTGCTGGAATTCACCCAGGTTTTTCATTATGGGCTCTGGAGATAGTCCATAAAAGTGATGATTCCATTCGTTTCGAAACAAAACGGCATTAGGCAGAATTTCTGGTAGCACAAATTGCCCTGACCCATACATGGCATCGTAGGCCATTTTCATATCTGATCGGTTTATCCTATCCAAATCGAAATGACTTTTTATATGATCTATGTACAGTTGGTTAAAATCGGTAGGAACAATCAAACTGGAATTAGCCTTTGAAAGGTTAGGAACTCCATCGGGAATGAGTTCTTCTACCTGACTTATTCCTTCTGATAATAGGGGGCCTCCAAAACCTCCTTTTAGTTTGTATCCATTGTAGGTTGGAGGGTTGTGGGATGCAGTTAATATAATTCCTAATCCTGCATCCATCTTGTAGGCTGCCAGGGATATGGCCGGGGTAGTGGTTGGCTTGTTGAAGTATAAGACCTCTATACCGTAAGAGGAAAGTACCTGAGCAGCCGTTTCAGCAAACAGCTTTCCACCAAATCGACAATCGAAACCCAATACGACTCTTTGGGCCAAATCATAGTTTTTAATATATGATGCAACACCCGCGCTAACTCGTGCTACGTTGTTGGTTGTAAATTCTTTTGCAATTACAGCGCGCCAGCCGTCAGTTCCAAACTTAATTTTCAAGTTGTCGCTCATTACCGGTAGATTTTTCTTTTGTTTAATGCGTTTTGGTACTTCCTGGCATTCTGCCTGTGTTTTCGATAGGAAGACGTAAAGTTATGATAGCCAGAGAAATCTTCCTTGGCGCAGAAATAAATGAAATTGTGCCTTTCGTAATTCAGAACCGATTCAAGAGATGATATTTCCGATAATCGAATGGGGCCGGGAGGCAGACCTTTGTATTTGTATGTATTGTAGGGTGATTCAATTTTTTTGTCGTCGTTGGTTACCCGCTTTATACTAAAATCACCCAATGCGAAAATTAAAGTTGGGTCAGCCTGTAGGGGCATTCCTTTTTGCAGTCGGTTTATATAGACTCCGGCAACCCGGGCCTTTTCGTCACTTTTTACAGTCTCGCTTTCAACTATTGAAGCCAACGTTGATACATCGCTTTGAGAAAGGTTTAGTTGCCTGGCTTTTTGCTGACGATTTGGTGTCCAGAAGGTTTTATACTCCCTGGCCATTCTTGCAATAAACTCTTCAGCTGTGGTGTTCCAGTTCATCTCATAG
The DNA here is from genome assembly GCA_002713215.1 of Crocinitomicaceae bacterium. Classification (GTDB taxonomy): domain Bacteria; phylum Bacteroidota; class Bacteroidia; order Flavobacteriales_G; family Salibacteraceae; genus UBA2108. Next base: position 22,610 of record PAVO01000026.1, on the reverse strand, counting down.
GTATTGGGTATAAACAGCGAAGGGAATTGATTTTGATTAAAGCCATACTTTTTAATCACTTTGGGGTCGGTTAACTGATCCAAAAAACTAAGTGAATCGGGTTCAAAATAACGCGAAGCAACACCGGCCAATTGTTGAATGGTTCTTAGGTTATTGAACGTAAAATTTACAGGGTCCTGTGTGCCTATTCGAAGCTTGTTAATGGCTTCTTCATTACTCATTCCTTTCTTTAGCAGATATCGTCCGGGTTTTACCAGGTCGGGATAAGACTTTAATTCGGCTACCTGGTCGAATCCTGAAATACTCTCAATACATTTTGTTGAATCAATAAGTTGGAGAACTTCCTGATAGCTACTGCCAGTTGGAATGTATAAGTAAGTGTCTTGTTTTACCGCGCTACCATAAATGGTATTGTACAGATTAAAGCCATAGTATGCGGCAATTAAAATAGCAACCAGAAATGCGGTCCCCAGAATTTTTTTAATCATGCGATGATCTCAAAAGTTGATACAGGTATTCGTTGTGGTATTTCCCCTTTTTGTTAATCCACTCTTTCTTTAAACCAATTCGTTCAAAGCCGGCTTTTTCAAATAGATTTATACTTTGAAAGTTGTCTTCCAGTATGTTGCAATAGACTTGATGGCATTCCAAAAAATCAAAACAATAATCAATGGTTAAATTCAGTGCTTCACGAGCATATCCTTTGCCCCGTTGTTCTTGGTCGGCAATTAGAATTCCACAACCTACACGGTGGTGTAAAGGAGAAAAATCGAACAGGTCTATACAACCAATTGGCGTATCTGAGGATTCCTCACATATAATAAGCCTTAACTGATGTTGTACGTAAATATCCTGTACACTGCTCACGTACTTTTCCAAGGCAAATCGCGAGAATGGTTGTACGGTATCCGAAATGTTCCAGACTTCAGCATTATTTTCCCATTCGAAAATTAAATCGATGTCGCTTGGCTCTAGGGCTCTCAGGTAAATATGTTTGCCTTTTATCACTATCAGCAAATATGAAGATTAATTGACGGTAGAACAAATTCAGATAAAAGGTTTTAATTTGGTGACGTAATTCAATTTTATGATTGCAACAAACAGCAGAGTAGGTGAAATTTTGGCACCTTCCGAATTGATTTTAAATGAAGATGGAAGCATATTTCATTTAAAGCTTTACCCGCATCAAATTGCCAGGGACATTATTGTGGTTGGTGATCAGGGAAGGGTAAAATTGATATCCTCTCTTTTCGATAAGATTGAACACAAGGTAGAAAACCGGGAGTTTTGCACGCACACCGGGTGGTACAATGGGAAAAGAATAACGGCGATTTCCTCCGGTATAGGTGTCGATAACATTGATATTGTGCTCAATGAACTCGATGCGCTGGTTAATGTTGATCTTGAAACCCGGACGGTAAAGAAGGAAGTAAGTTCTTTGAATATTGTAAGAATTGGTACTTGTGGTGCCCTACAGCCTGAAATAGAGCCTGGAGATTTTGTTCAGAGTTTGTATGGGTATGGAATGGATGGCATGTTGAATTACTACAACCTGGGCTTTGAGCCTGAAGAGGTTGAACTATCCAGGGCGTTAACGCAGCATTTAGGTATGGATTCTTTTGGCATTCAACCCTATTTGGCTAAGGCCAATAAAGAACTGGCCAATCGAATTGGGGAGGGAATGCACAAGGGTATAACCGCAACAGCATCTGGTTTTTACGCAGCTCAGGGCAGGGCTCTTAGACTAAATTTGGCTCTACCAGAGCAAAACAACCTGCTTGAGACATTTCGATTTAATGACCTTAGGGTACTGAACTTTGAGATGGAGACATCAGCCATTTTTGGTATTGGAGGAGCTATGAATCATAAATGTTGTACGGTTTGTGTTGCAGTGGCTAACCGCCCTTTGAAAAAAGCGCTTACGAATTATAAACCTAAGGTTCAGGAGCTTATACAGCTCATTTTGGATAGATTAACAAATTAGGTTTTATAACTCTAAATTGCAGGTAGCAAATGTTAGTTCATCTCGGAATTACATTTGTGCTGTGGCACCCAAAGAAAGAGAGCTCCAAGCCCTGATCAGTTTACTGGACGATCCGGATGAAAAAGTTTTTCATCAGATCAGTTCTCAGATAGAACAACTTGGTAATGATGCCATTCCGGCGTTAGAGCACGCCTGGGAGAGCCACGAATACGGAGTTTTATTCGAAAACCGTGTTAAGGAATTAATTCATCATATCCAAAATTCGTCAGTAATTACCGGATTATCAAACTGGACCAAGAGCGAGCCACGCGATTTACTTACTGGTTTGCTAACGCTTAGTAAATACCAGTATCCCAATGTTCCGGATAAGGAAATAATTGACTTTTTCAATCAGTTGGAAAAGGATGTTTGGTTGGAAATGAATGACGGCTTGACAGCACTGGAAAAGCTCAAAGTGATCAATCATATTCTGTTCGATGTTTATGGGTTTCGTGGAAATCGCGACAACTATAACCATCCTGATAATTCGTTCATCAATAAGGTAGTGGAGACCAAGACAGGAAACCCAATTTCTATGTCTTGTATTTATTTAATCCTTGCCGAACGCTTAAAGCTCCCAATTCGGGGAATTAATCTACCAAGGCATTTTATTTTGGCCTGGGAAGACGATTTTGACACAACGGAGGCAACAGGTCAGGACAATTTTGAGGTGCTGTTCTATTTTAATCCTTTTTCCGAAGGAGCTGTCTTTGGTAAACAAGATGTAGAGTCCTTTTTACAGGAAATAAAGGTAAAGCCCGACCCTTCTTTTTTTAAGGCTTGTACCAATACCGATATACTTAAGAGAACCTTAAACAATCTGATTTATTCCTATCAACAAAACGATCAAAGGGATAAAATGGAAGAAGTGAAAAGGTTGAAAAAAGTACTCTAACTAATAGAAGAATCCATTAATGGTATGAAGCATATCTCTAAGCGCTTCAGAGGTAGCGATGGCAATAGGGTGATCTAAACTTAAACCTACTACATACGCTCCGAATAACAGGTATATTCCAAGTAGGCCAAATGCTTTTGTTTTTCCCATGTATTTACCCAGGTAGAAAATGAGGAAGACAACAACGGTCAGTAACCAAAGCAGTACCCGAAGCTCACCACTCATATCAATGATTTCCGGTGTCATCTCAATAGGGCCATTGATTATCGTGTATAAAAACAACGGAAATCCAAGTGCAAAGCAAATGTCAAACATGTTGCTCCCTAAGGCATTGGAAACTGCATCATCGTAATTTCCCTTTTTAGCATCTTTCATAGAAATAATGGTATCAGGGATACTCGATGCCATAGAGGCAATAATAAGGGCCACAAATAGTATTGGAATGTCTAAGCCATCGAAGTAACCAAAATAGGGTACATGGTATGATTTTGAGCCGATCCATTCACAGGCAAGAACCAACAAGTAACAGCTAACGGCAATGGTAAGAGTACTGGTGATAAGCAATGGCCATGCATTTGAGCCTTTGATTTGCTTTTTGCCAATGATAAGCGATTCAAGATCGAGCCTTAAACCATGTTCAATCAATGAGCGGTTTGATTTAACACCACTATCGCCATCCATTTGCGCATTGTACTCATGCGAATCCACCGACTCGACTTTGGTCATTGAGGTAAGCATGTAAGTGATGTATACAGCATACATTAACATGAGAACCATTCCATGCCACCATTCCAGTTTGTGACCGGAAATGAGAACGATGAGAATAAACTCAGTAACAATTAGGGCAATTCCATCCCGCAGCACCACTTTTTTCGATACTTCTACGTGGTTGGTAACACCGCTGTAGATTACCGATAGAATGGCGATTGCCGGAATAATCATAGCATTGAATATTGCCGATCCGGCTGTGGTACCAATTCCACCACTAAACCCCTCAATGTCATCCAAAAAGAATAGAAAAAACATGGTGGTAAATAGCTCAGGCATTGAGCTTGCAATGGCGTTGATTGTGGCTCCTTTAACTCCGTCAGATAAGTTCCTTCCCAGGTAATCAGAGGCGACGGTAAACCCGTCCACGCTTCGCCAAATCACTAAGGAGCAAAAGGTAACTAAGATGATTGGAATTACTATTCCCATTATAAGCTGCTAATATATATCAATTTAGTATCCCCCTTCTTCGGTGCGGAAAATTTGCTCTATTTTTCGAGAAGCCGCACCGTTCATGATCATTATGAGGTAGTCGCCTTCCTCTAGTACTGTTTCATTTGGTGGATTTTTCATCAGGTGTCGAATTCCTTCTTTTATCTTGGCCAGACCAATTAGAATAACATCAGCTCGTTCCTTAAGTTGGAAAAATGCTTCTCCATATTTTTTGCCTTTGTAAGCGTTTTCCTGACTTATTCTGTACTCTTTAATATCAAAATCATCTTCGTCTTCAGCAAAGGAGAGGATGTCTTCACTGTAGCGCGCAACATCAGGTTCGAAGATATAACTGGCAAGTAACTTTGAAGTAATTTCATTTTTTGAAACGGTGTATGTAACTCCAGCACTAAGGAAGGTTTCCTTAAGGTTGGTATTATCGAGGGTAACAATGTACTTAAGCCCGGTATATTTCTTCTTCAGATTTAATACATGAACCAGTTTCTCTGTATCGTCTTCAAAGTTGACATAAACTATGGATGACTCTCCAATGTTCACCTTGTCCAACATTTCCATTTTGTTGTAGTCTGCCAGGAGCGTGAATACCAAATTATTGGAGTAGCTTTCCCGAATAAGGTCAATGTCGTCTCTTCGATTGGTAACAATGGCCGCCCTTTTTCCAACACCTATCAGCTGTTCAAGTACTTCATACCCTGAAGTATTCCAACCGATTATAACTGCATGATTTTTAAATGTGGTTCCCTGAAAACCGAGTTTTCTTTCTTCTAATCGCTCTGCCATGTAATTGGAAATCTGCCCTATGAGAATCCCAAAAATACTAAAACTGCTCAATATAAAAACCGAGCTTACCAGTTTGCCACCGAAAGTATGAGGGTACATATCGCCATAGCCAACGGTGGTTACCGTAACAATGGAGAACCAGATAGCATCCCACATATTCTTGATCGGAGATTCCTGACTAACACCCTCAAAAAATACCAGGACAAGAAGCAGGGCAAGATAAATTACAAGTATCGTTGTAAGTATCGTTATTGAACGCCTTCTGCGTGAGGATCTACTATTTCCGATAGTTCAAAAATTAGGTGATGATACCAACCAAAAATATTAAAATTCTTATTCTAATGAATTATCTCTTCAAAATAGGTATAAATGGTTTTCCAGATGAAAGAGATTAGTATATTTGCCGCCCGAAAATTGAAATTAATTTCGGTTTTCCAAAAATGTTTTGGTGGGAGTTTATTTTTAAGCTCCCCCAGAGCTTAAAAAGGTCGCGTAGCTCAGCTGGATAGAGCATCTGCCTTCTAAGCAGACGGTCATAGGTTCGAATCCTATCGCGATCACCAAAAGCCTCTCACGAAAGTGAGGGGCTTTTTTATTTGAAGCTTGCCAAGCTTGCTTGAGTAAGCGCTTAAATAAAAAAGTCGCAGATCGCGCAGCGATATGGGCTTTTGAGTGTAATAAGTAAGCCTTGTAAGGATCACCGACGAAGGAGGTAATCCTCTGTTTATCCAAGCTTGCTTGAGCAAGTGCCCAAATAGAAAGGCCATAGATCGCTTAGCGATATGGGTTTTTGAGTGTAATAAGTAAGCCATGCAGGGATCACCGAACGCAGTGACGTAATCCTCATTTACCAAGCAAAGCTTCTCTGAGCAAGCGAACGAATTAACATCAACCCCTCTAACCATACTCCAGACTTAAAAAATGAGGGTTTCCCCCAATTGTTTTTGTATTTGAACCCAATTAGCTTTACCAAAATCACAAAAAACACACTAGAATGGCAAAACAATACACTTCCGTTGAATGGAAAAAAATCAATGATAAACTGGATGCCGACCCGGGTAAGTTTGGTTTTCCTGAACGTATCTATGGAAGTGCCCTAGTTGGTTCATTTAATATTCGTAAACTAGGATCGTCGCTAAGCCGCAATTCTAACACGTGGGAATTTCTGGCACGAATCTGCCGGCAATATGATTTGATAGCCATCCAGGAGATCATGGATGACCTGAGCGGTATAAACCGTATCATGGATTTGTTGGGTTCTGAATTTGGAATGGTGGTGTCGGACAAAACAGGTGTTTATCCTGGTGATAATGGTCTTGGAGAGCGACTGGGGTTTATTTTTCGCTGGAAGACAGTAGAAAGGGGAGAAGTGATTTCGGACATTACCTTTGACCGGACGAAAGTTTTGCAGATAATGGCTGAGAACTATGAAGCCATACATGAGGTTATGGAGCCGTATGCAAAAAAATATGCCAACTACAAAGCAGGCAAACAAGGCAAGCCAAGGAATATTAAAATGCCTGCGTTTTTATCCTTCATTAGGCAGCCCTATTGCGTAAGTTTTAAAATTAAAGGTTATCCGGGTACACGGTCCTATGATTTTATGGCCGTTAATGCACACTTGTATTTTGGCGATTATATGAGTGACCGCAGGCAGGAATTCCATGCGCTTATGCAATGGATAATCCAACGGGTTAAAAACAATAACAAAGCTTATCATCCCAATTTTATGCTTTTGGGTGACCTCAACCTGGACTATGACAACCCAATCAACGATCGAGAAAGGATTGAAGAGGCAATGAAAAACTACAATAAAGTTGGTTCCCTGGAAACCAACCCTAAAAAGAGGGTTAATATAAACTTCCCGTTTCTTGATGTACATCAGGGGGAAACAGAGGTGTATAGAACCAATGCCCGGTTAAGCGAGTCCTTTGACCAAATAGGCCTGTTCTTCAAGGAGTCGAATACTGTATGGCCTACCCATGATAAGAACAAGGCAATGGGAGGTAATAAAGTCGGGCCAGATTACGGTGTCTTCAAATTTACTGATCTCTTTCATGAAGCACTGGGCTTGGCTACATCGATTAAAAACATGTCTTCCACCCAAAAGAAAAACTTTTTCGCCCGCTTCGAACACAAGGTAAGCGATCATATGCCGTTGTGGTTTCGAATTCCCTTGCCTCAATAAAACAAACCACTATGAAATGGCAAAATACATGAGTTAGTAGTAAAACATAAGTATCAATTTGATAGAATATAGTAGGATAAGGTATGCACAGTCGCGCTGATAAAACCCCAAAAAACAAGAATCAACCGGGGGCGAGTGCCATTTCTAAAAGGCAAGCCACTAGTAAGTCTACTACTAAGTTAGTAGATAATCGACCTCAGGCCATTGTGCAAAGAAACCTACGGGAGTTGGCGAATAATAGTTCACAGGCCGAACTAACTACGCAATTGCAAATCAAGGCCAATAATCATTCAGGTGTGCAACCGCAGTTTATCCAAAAAAAAGAAAACAATACAGGATTACCCGATGATTTAAAAGCTGGAATAGAAAACCTTTCTGGTTACTCAATGGATGATGTAAAGGTGCATCGTAATTCTGATAAACCAGCTCAATTACAAGCACATGCCTATGCACAGGGAACAGATATTCATTTAGCCTCAGGACAGGAAAAGCATTTACCACATGAAGCCTGGCACGTAGTGCAGCAAATGCAGGGACGTGTTAAGCCGACCGCGCAAATGAAAGGTAAAGTGAATGTTAATGATGATGTAGGACTGGAAAAGGAAGCGGACGTGATGGGGAGGAAGGCGATGCAGATGAAGCACGTCCCCGGTGTTAAGGATACAAGGAATACTTACACTTTTGAAGGTATCACTGATGGTCGATCAACCATTCAGAATAAACTACCTTATCAACAAAAAAAATCTTGGGCAGAATCGCCAATACAACTGCTCAAAATAAATGAGGTTGTCTTTGCAAAAGGAGATCAGAAGGAGAAATTCATAGGCGGTTATTTGGCTTTTTTGTATGATATACCGGTTTTAGAAAATACCAGGTATGAGGAAGTATTAAAGAAGGTAGAGGAGAAGGAAACAAATCCGAAAATGGATACCTTAATTGAAGAAACTGTTTTTGGAGAGGATTCCAAATGCAAACTGCCGGATTTTTATATCCCAACCAACATCAAAGTTTGGAAGGAATTTATACAACGGGTGTGTAATCGTGACGCTTTAAAAATTCCTAAACGTGTAAAGGACATTCCACAAGATCACGATGAGGAAACCGAAAAAGGTAGAAACCTTAGCCTGGAAACAGTAATGGGTAAAGAAGAGGATAATCTAGAAGAGCTTAAATACTTGAAAGGAACAAAAGTTGTTGATCAGCAAAAACTCGAAGAACTCGTCTCAAAAATCGACGACGCAACATTAACCATGAATTTTTCACTTGATAAACTGTTCAAGTATACCTGTCCACAGATTTTAAATGCGATGCAAGCGATGGAGATTTTTAATATTAAGACAAACAACACCTCTGATGAGAAATTGATAAAACAACGTTTGGAGCAAGAGAAAGAATTGTTTGGAATTGCAGAAAATGAATCTAAAACCAGGATTAGACCGTTATACGCTGCTCTCAACGTAACCGGGTCCAAATATGGGGCGGCCGCTCGAAACGACTACGGAATGAGTTACTTCATCTTATCCAAGGATTTGGAAAAGAAATGTACTATTACCCTTGGCGATAGCTTTAATGCAACCATGGCACTTACATACAGTAGAGAGAATATTAAAAAATTGATTGAAATTGGAGTTTCCAATGGAGATTTTTCACTCGATTACGATCCCGATAAGTATATCGAAGTTCAAATACATAGTGACATAGATATTCGAAAACAGGTGAAGTACATTATGGTGAGTAAGTTGGAGGCAAAAATCTTCAAGATCCCTTTAAACATCATAAAAGAATTGGTGGAAAACCTGACCGATAATAGTTTCGTTTATCTAGGGGAGATGTAATTGAAAGGTAAGATCAATTATCAATATTGTCGAATAGAAAGCAGATTTTATCCAATGGAAAATCTTATTGCTTCCCCTCAATCACCTCCACCTTATTTACAAAGTATTTGGTGTCGCCGAAGATGGCCCATTGGTAGAATTTTTCATCGTAATAGAGTTTCACCCTGGAACCATTGTCTACTGCGTCCTCAATTTGATTTCTTATGGACTCGTCGTCCTTATGAACACTGAAATCCCACATGCTGGTTGCAGTCTCACCACCCGCGTCGCTGGAGAGTCCGCCGGTGTGTAACTGGCCTTCGTAGGTCTTAAAAATTACTCCACGCTTAGTCATTTTAATAATGGTTCCTACCCGGTAACCGGTACTGTAATTGGCAAAAAACATAATGTACGCTCCTGCAATAACAGCAACAACAGCAATGGCAATAAATATTCTAAGGAACCTTTTCAACTGGCTAAATGTTTAAATCATTTTTTATTGCTTCAATTTTAGATTCAAGCTTTGCATTTTCTTCCTCAAAGTTATCATACGAGCTGAGCTTTTCGCCTTTTACGCTGATGTAAAACTTAATTTTTGGCTCAGTACCACTGGGTCTCGCGGTGAACAAACTTCCATCTTCCAACACTACTTGAATAACATTGGATTTGGGTAATTCTATTCCTTTAACCCTACCCGTTGTTAAGTTTATTTCTTCCTGAGATTGATAATCCCTTACAGCGCTCACCTTAATACCAGCAACTTCGGAAGGTGGGTTATTCCTAAAACCTTCCATCATGGCTGCAATTTCTTCTGCTCCGGTAATTCCAGGTTTAGTTACCGACACCAAACTTTCTTTATAGAAGGCAATGTTCTTATAAATGTCCAACAATTCGTGATAGAAAGAAGTGCCTGCTTGCTTTGCTTCGGCTGCTGCTTCACAAATAATTACGGAAGAGATAATGGCATCCTTGTCGCGAACAAAATCATCAACCAGGTAGCCATAACTTTCTTCACCACCAACAATGAATTTTTCCCTGCCTTCTTTCCTTCGAATAACATCAGCAATCCATTTAAAACCAGTGAGGGTGTCGTAAGTTTTAACCTTGTAATGATCGGCAATTTCTTTTAGAAGCTCCGTGGTTACTATGGTTTTGCAGATAAACTGGTTTCCGTCTAATTCTCCTGTATTATGCCACTTGCGCAACATGTAATTCACCAATACTGCAGCCGTTTGGTTGCCGTTTAGAATCACAAATTTTCCCTGGTCGTTCTTTACTGCAATTCCAATTCGATCCGAATCTGGGTCTGTTCCCAGAACAATGTCCGCATTAATTTTAGAGGCCCGATCAATGGCCAGTTTAAGTGCTGCCGCTTCTTCGGGATTTGGAGATTTTACTGTAGGAAAATTACCATCGGGTTGTGCTTGTTCTTCCAAAACCGTAACGTGTTGGTAACCCAATAAATCCAGTGCCTGAGGAACACCTTTAATTCCCGTTCCGTGCAACGGGGTAAAAACAATTTTTAGGTCAGAGTCGTGTTGCTCACTAGCCACACTCGCGATTCTTTCCCAGTAATTTCGATCCGTTTCTACACCTAACGGAATAATGTTCCAACTTCGATAATCCGTTTTAACCTCCGAAGGATTTTTGATTTTTCGAACCTCTTTGATGACGTTTTGATCGTGAGGTGGAACCAGTTGCGCACCATCTTCCCAGTACACTTTATATCCGTTGTACTCTTTCGGATTGTGAGATGCCGTTATTACAATTCCTGCCTTACAATTGTTTTGACGAACCGCGTAGGATAATTCCGGAGTTGGCCTGAGCGATTCAAACAAGAAGGCTTCGAATCCATTGGCTGCTAATATTTCCGCTGCTTTTCTTGCAAATATATCAGAGTTGTTCCTGCAATCATGGGCAATAGCAACACCAATGTTTTCACCTTTAAATGCTTTTTTAAGGTAGTTGGCCAATCCCTGGGTAGCCATTCCAATGGTATAAATGTTTACCCGGTTGGTTCCGACACCCATGATTCCTCTTAGTCCGCCGGTGCCGAAGTCCAGGTCCTTGTGGAAAGACTCCAGCAAATCGTTTCCGTTCTCGTCAATTAGACGTTGTACTTCGGTTCTGGTTTCTTTATCAAAGCTCGGATGAAGCCATTGTTTTGCTCTTGATACTAATTCTTGATTTTCCATTGTTGTAGTCTATAGGCTATTACTTCAAAGAGGCCAATTGTTCTTCAATGACTTTGATCTTGCTTTCAGCATCAGCCATTTTGTTCTTTTCTATTTCAACCACCTTGGCAGGAGCATTATTTACAAAGCGCTCGTTGCCTAATTTTTTCATAACGCTGGATAAAAATCCCTGTGTGTATTTTAATTCTTCCTCTAGTTTGGTACGTTGTGCTTCAACATCAATACTTCCTTCTAATGGGATAAAGTATTCATTGCTATTTGCAATAAAGGAATATGCACCTTCAACCTTTGACTCGACATAAGACAGATTTTCAATGTTGCATAGTTTAATCAACACGCTATCAAACTCTGAGTTCCATCGGGAATTTAGTTTTACGCTAAGGTTCAATGAGTTCTTTTGTGCCAGGTTTTGTTTTTTCCTAAAGGTTCTGGTCTCCGTGATTACCTGGGTAGCCTGATTAAAATCCGCCAGTAGATTTTCGTTTATTTCACCTGCAATTGGCCAGGCATTGACTGTTATACAATCCTTATCACTTCGTTCATTAATGGCGTGCCAAACTTCCTCCGTTAAGAAAGGCATAAAGGGGTGAAGCAGTGAATTAATCCTTTCAAACAGAATAATGGTGTAATTGTATGTTGTAGAATCTATTGGCTGTTGGTAAGCCGGTTTTACAATCTCCAAATACCACGAGCAAAAGTCATCCCAGATCAGGCGATAGATACTCATTAGCGCTTCCGATAATCGAAATTCTGAAAAAGATTTTTCAATGTTTACCAATTCCGAATTGATTTCAGCATTGATCCATTCTACAGCCAGGTTAGAATGAGCCGGTTGTTCAATATCCGCTACTTCCCACCCTTTAATTAGTCGTAATGAATTCCAGATTTTATTGGCAAAATTTCTTCCTTGCTCGCAAAGGGAATCATCAAACAGTAAGTCACCACCTGCGGGTGAGGAAAGTAGTAACCCTACTCGTACTCCATCGGCACCATACTTGTCAATCAGTTCCAGGGCATCCGGTGAATTGCCCAAACTCTTCGACATTTTTCGACGCTGTTTGTCGCGAACCATTCCCGTGAAGTAAACGTCTTTGAACGGAATCTCTTTTTTGAATTCCAATCCCGCCATAATCATACGAGCCACCCAAAAGAAAATGATGTCGTGTCCGGTAACCAGGGTTGAGGTAGGGTAGTAGTAGTTGTAATCTTCGGTATTTTCAAAACCGTCGAAAACAGAAATCGGCCACAACCAGGAAGAAAACCAGGTATCTACCACATCTTCGTCCTGAGTTAAATCATTTAGGTTCAAGGCTGAATCTTCCTTACGAAGAATCTCCAGGGCCTCTTCTGCACTTTTGGCTACTGCAAATGCACCATTAGGAGCATACCAGGCCGGGATTTGTTGACCCCACCACAGTTGACGAGAAATACACCAGTCTTTTACATTTTCCAGCCAATGGCGGTAAACATTTTCAAATTTCTTAGGATGAAAGTTGATATCTCCTTCTAACACTGCAGCAAGAGCTGGCTTGGCCAATTCTTCCATTTTTACAAACCACTGAGTAGATAGTTTAGGTTCAATAATGGAATTGGTTCTTTCGGAGCGGCCAACCTTATTTTGAAGGTCCTCTACTTTCTCCAATTGGCCCATAGAATCTAGTTCAGTAACAATGTTTTTTCGAGCTTCAAAACGGTCTTCACCTACAAAAAACTGAGCCTTATCGTTTAGTTTTCCATGGTCGTCAATAATATCGATTACCTCCAGCTTATGCTTAAGTCCCAGGCTGTAGTCGTTTTCATCGTGGGCCGGAGTAACTTTCAGGCAACCGGTTCCAAATTCCAGGTCAACGTATTCGTCCACAATAATGGGAACCTCACGATTAACCATCGGAATGATTACTTTCTTACCGTGCAAGTGTTTGAACCGTTCATCGTTAGGATTTACACAAACTGCGGTATCCGCTAAAATGGTTTCAGGACGGGTAGTGGCAATGGTTACTTTTTCATCTGAGTCAACCAGCTTATAGCTCACATAGTAAAGCTTGGAATTTTCTTCGGTGTGGATTACTTCTTCATCTGAAACGGCAGTGAGTCCCTGTGGGTCCCAGTTTACCATTCTAACACCCCGGTAAATAAGCCCTTTGTTGTAGAGATCAACAAAAATTTCCTGAACCGCTGAGTTCAGTTTAGGCTCCATAGTAAACCGCGTACGGTCCCAGTCGCAGGAAGCACCTAGCTTTTTAAGTTGCTCCAATATGATTCCACCGTATTTGTCCTTCCACTCGTAGGCATGCTCCAGAAATTTTTCGCGACCAATGTCCTCTTTGCGAATGCCTTCTTCAGCCAACTTTTTAACCACTTTGGCTTCCGTTGCAATGGAGGCATGATCGGTTCCTGGCACCCAACAGGCATTTTTCCCCTGCATACGAGCGCGTCGGATCAATACATCCTGAATGGTGTTGTTGAGCATGTGCCCCATGTGCAACACACCGGTAACATTAGGTGGTGGAATTACGACCGTATAAGGTTCCCGTTCATCAGGAGTTGATTGAAAGAACTTTTGTTCCATCCAATGCTCGTACCACTTTTTCTCAACATTTTCGGGAGAATACTTGCTCGATAATTCCATTTATGATCTATTGAATTCCTATTTTTAGGGGCGGCAAAAGTAGGGCAAAAAACGAATGTTTTAAGGGGTTTTAGCTCCTAAAAAACGTCAAGGGTTAATGAATTGTTAATATAAATTCGGGGCTGAACAATTCACTTACATTTGTTCTCAGTTAACCTTTAAAATTGAAAAAATGAAAAACGCAGTATTATCACTTGCATTTCTTTTTGTGGCGGGACTTGGATTTAGTCAAGGATTGAACATTGAAAGCGGTGCTAAAATCGAATTTGAAAAAGATGTTCATGACTATGGAACCTTAAAACAAGGTCAGCCGGCAGTTTATGAATTTAAATTTACAAACACAGGAGACAAGCCATTAATTATCTCTAACTCAAGAGGTTCTTGCGGTTGTACTGTTCCTTCGTGGCCACGTGAGCCTATTGCTCCTGGCAAGTCAGCTACTATTAAGGTTAAATACGATTCAAACCGCTTGGGTCCAATTAATAAGTCGGTTACCATTCAATCGAATGCGATTAATGAGCCTACTAAAGTGATCCGAATTAAAGGTAACATTGAGCCTAAGCCTGCTAACGCAGCTCCGGTTAAAGAAGATTCTCCAATGGCTCCTACGCCAAACTAGGAATTGAAAAATATAATGTTTTGAAAATCCCCTTTCGAGCAATTGAAAGGGGATTTTTTTATTTACACTTCTTCAGGAATGAATAATTACTATCTCCTTTTTTTACTGCTTCTACTGCTTGGTTGCCAAACCGAAAAAACTGTGGTCAATCAGTATCCGCGCTGGGTGGGAGATATTTCAGCTGATCCTGCACTTGATGACCCTGAATTTCAATTGTGTCATGGGGATTCCATGGTAATGCAATACTTCAACATAGGCATGGGGCTTCAATATGCAGGTGAAAAATTAGCATTGGAAAAAGAAATTTATAGTAGTTATACCGATTCTATGGTTTCTAAGGAAAGTGGCCTGATTAGAATTCGTTTTATTGTCAATTGCCAGGGAAAGACCGGGAGATTTCGTTTGATTGGAATGAATTCCAATTATCAGGAAAGGGAATTTGACACCAGTATAACCAAACAGTTATTAGAAATAACCAGAAGCCTGAATAGTTGGAAGGTACTCTCTTATAAAGCCCAGCCACAAGATTATTACCAATACCTCATTTTTAAAATGAAAGATGGAAGAATAGAGGAGGTGCTGCCATGAGGGGGATTTTATTCATTCTTGTTTTCTTGGCTTCAAGATTTGTTGTGGCTCAACCCAATTGTATGGTGTATAAATATTCTGGAGACACCCTCAAATGCCTGGCTTGCGAAAAAGCAGAAGAAATGAGCAACTACTATCAATTCAGTAGGGAGTTTCAATCCATATTAGATGAGGCATTAGCCATTGATTCCACTTATTACTACGCTTACAAAGAGAAATCGGTTGCGTACCTCAAGAGTGGAGATTTTTTGACCTGGAAGATTTTAATTGATAAGGCGGTAAAGTATGATCCGGTAGAGTGTTTAGGATATAGAGGTTGGTGTCGCTATCAATTTTTCAGGGATTATAAGGGTGCCATTAAAGATTTTGAGCAATTGGATAGTTTGATAGATTATGACATGGGTACTTGCGTTAATGGAGACTACCACTTGCAAATTGCACGGGCAATTTGTTACAAAGCATTAGGAGAAAAGCAGAAAGCCATTGAGATTATTGAAACTCAACTGAATGAGGAAGACCATTTTCTTGGACTTTATGATTATTTACATTTAGGAGTTTTGTACCTGGAAATTGGAAATGCTGAAAAGGCGATCCAGGTATTTCAAATGCAACAGAAAGAAAATCCATTGGCCGAAAATCAATTTTATATGGCTAAGGCCTACAAAATGGTGGGAGATCAAGAAGAATACCTCCGGCGTATAGATGAAGCTCTTGAGCTATACAAAAAAGGAAGAATGATGAGTGATCCATATACGCATCATTACGATAAGGTGTACTTATCAGACATTGGATTGGAATTGATTAAGGCAATGACTAACTGAACCAAACTGTTAAGGAAAGTTTATAAGTAACCATTTCATATTTTAATTTCTAAATTCGATTTTTAGATCGGACAAATTGATCAATTCATAGCAATTAGAAGTTGTATTACTATTTTCAAATCCAGTTCAAAAGGCTTTATCGTCTCTTAAAAGAAGAGAAGCTTAATCCGGTATATACCATAATTGCTGTTGCCGTTTTCTTTCTTGGACTGTCTCAGGCGTTGTTTGAGTACGTTAGTCAGGCGCCCCTTATTTATTCAGTGTTGGCCTTAAGCTCTCTTTCTGGATTGGGGACAACCGATAGAAATGAATTCCTGAAAAACACCTTTACGAATCCTGAGTTTAGAATCATAAGAATTATAGAAAACGGAATACTGGTACTGCCTTTTGCCGGTTTTCTTCTGTATAACCTGGAATATGTTTATGTCTTAGGAGTTGTAGTGGCAAGTGTGGTTATGTCAATGTCCGACAGGACTTATTCTGTCGTATGGGCTATACCAACGCCATTTTATAAAAAGCCTTTTGAATTTATTGTTGGTTTTCGAAAGTCCATTCTGGCATTATTGCTCGGTTTGGGATTGGCGATCCTATCTATTGTTGTCGACAATTTTAATATTGGAATTTTTGGGATTCTGGTTACTTACTTCATTTGTTTAAACTTTTACTCCTATTCCGAACCGGAGTTTTTTGTCTGGATACACGCTGAAAAGCCTGCCTCATTTATCTGGGGAAAAATAAAGACAGGTCTGGTTCATGGCTTTTATATTGGACTGCCCTTAACTGCTTTGTTAGCCTTTTTCTATTTCGATAAAGTCTATTTTATTCTCATGTTTCAATTCCTGGGAATGATCTACATCGCGGTCAGCACTATAGCTAAATATGCCTATTATCCCTCAGAAATAAATACGACCCAGATGGTTATGCTAATCATCAGCATGTTATTTCCACCTTTGTTAATAGTGCTGATCCCCTACCTGTTTTCAAAATCAAAACACAATCTATCCCATTTGTTGACATGATCAGAATTAAGTCATTAAGTAAGTCATACGGTGACAACAAAGTGCTGAAAGAGATTTCACTGAATTTTAAACCCGGAGAAATTAATGGAATTGTTGGCGAAAATGGTGCTGGTAAAACAACACTCTTTAAATGCCTGGCAGGGCTTGAAACCTATGAAGGAAAAATCGAATATGCTGCGGCCAATCTAAAAGATGTTACCGGATTTCTATTTACCAATCCGCACATGTTGTCTAGGGTTACCGGGATGGAGTATCTCCGTTTAATGTGCAATGCTAGGCATGTTGGAATTGACAACATAGAAGAAAAGAATGTGTTTGATCTTCCTCTTAACCGGTACGCAGATGCCTATTCAACCGGTATGAAAAAGAAATTGGCCCTAACGGCAATTCTAATTCAGGGAAATGAAATATTTATTCTTGATGAACCGTTTAACGGAGTTGATATTCATAGCAACGCACTCATTTTGGAAGTAATTCAAAAACTAAAGGAATTAAAAAAAGTGGTGATTTTGTCCTCCCATATATTTTCAACACTGGATCAAATATGCGATACACTGCATTATTTGAAAGATGGAAAAATTGAAGTATCAGCGCTTAAAGGAGAATTCGAACAAATTGAGAAGAAGATGAGAAAGTCTGGAATTGGGAGTAAAGTAGAACAACTGAATTTAAGCTAGGAAGTGCAACGATTGAAAAGAATTTTCTGGGGATTTGTTGTCCCAATTCTCATTGCGCAACTGGTAACTTTAATTCTAACAGTAACATTGTTTAGACCAGACAAGGATAGTATAATACCGGTGTTTGGGTTCATAAGTACGTATAGTACATTCAGTTACATTATAGTCCATATAATAATTTCATTCTTCCTCAAATCGAACTTACCAACTATAATTCTAAGTTACGGATTGTCCTATTTAACTGTTGGACAACTCTTTAAAATTCAACATTATCCTGGTGCCTCCATTCTGACCTACTTCGGACTTGGATTAGCTACACTTGGTGCAGTGTTGATACTTTTTCTGTATCGCCACAGTAGATGGAGTCAAGATTAAAGAAATCTGCCTAATATTGAGTCAACGTAGATTTTAATACAAACACCGTGTCTCAAGATATACTTCAAAAAATACAAAACCTTACGGCAGCTCTTCAGCAAGCAAATTATGACTACTACGTGTTGAGCGATTCCAAAATGTCGGACTACGATTTTGATATGAAGCTTAAGGAACTTCAGCAACTCGAAGAATCGTACCCGCAATACGCTGATGAGAATTCACCCACCAAAAGAGTTGGAGGAGATATAACCAAAAAATTCAATACCGTAAAGCACGATATACCTATGCTTTCATTGGCCAATACCTACTCTAAGGAAGAACTTGAAGAGTGGGAGGTAAGAAACAGCAAATTAAGTGAAGGTAATATTGAGTATGTCTGCGAATTGAAATACGATGGTGTAGCTATAGGTATCAAATACAAGAATGGGAACCTCTATCAAGCCGTAACCAGGGGTGATGGAACACAGGGAGAAGAGGTAACCGCAAATGTTCGGACAATAAAAACGGTTCCTTTAAAATTGCAGGGAGACTACCCCAATGAACTAGAAATTCGCGGTGAGATATTCTTTCCGTTGGAAGCTTTTGATAAGCTTAACCGGGAGCGTGAAGAAATTGGTGAAGATCAATTTAAAAACCCTAGAAATACAGCCTCCGGAACCATAAAAATGCAGGATTCCTCTGTCGTTGCAAGCCGGGGACTTGACTGTATGCTTTATGGAGTATATGTGAACGAGAAGTTATTTTCCAATCATTATGACAGCGTAGTAGGTGCAGGTACCTGGGGAATGAAAACTCCGGTTTCAGGAAAGCGGTTTATCGAAAAATGCAAAGACATTGAGGGGATTATGGATTTCGTAAACTACTGGGACGAAGAACGTAAAAACCTCCCTTTCGAAATTGACGGAGTGGTTATAAAAGTTAATGACTATAACGTTCAGGAAGAATTGGGATTTACTGCAAAATCACCTCGTTGGGCTATTAGTTACAAGTTTAAGGCAGAAGCCGCATTAACCCAATTGATAGAGGTGACCTATCAGGTGGGTAGAACCGGGGCCATAACACCGGTAGCAAACTTAGATCCCGTGCTCCTTGCAGGTACCACAGTTAAGAGGGCCTCCTTGCACAATGCAGACCAAATTGAAAAACTGGGCCTACACGATGGAGATTGGGTCCATGTAGAGAAGGGTGGAGAAATTATTCCTAAAATTACCGGTGTAGACCTATCCAAACGGAAAAATGACGCTCGTGAAATAGAATACATTCAACATTGCCCAGAATGCCAGACGCTTTTGACCCGAGAAGAAGGAGAGGCTCAGCATTACTGTCCAAACGATGTGGGATGTCCTCCACAGATCAAGGGAAGAATCGATCATTTTATTTCCCGCAAGGCCATGGATATAGATGGACTCGGAAGCGAGACTGTGGACCTGCTTGTGAGTAAAGGAATGATTCGTAGAAGTAGCGATTTGTATGACCTGACCTACGATCAACTAATCGCACTCGATCGCTTTGCAGAAAAAAGTGTCGAGAACCTGCTAGCCGGTCTGGAAGCATCCAAACAAGTTCCTTTTGAAAAGGTTCTCTTTGCCATTGGAATTCGATTTGTCGGTGAAACCGTTGCCAAAAAATTAGCCAAACATTACAAGTCAATAGATGCCCTGCAAAATGCAAATTTTGAAGAGTTGGTTGGAGTGGACGAAATAGGTGATCGGATTGCAGAAAGCATTATTGGCTATTTTGAAAATGAGGATAACCTAAATGAACTTATCCGCTTAAAAGAGGCTGGGTTGAAGTTTGAATTGTCCGAAGAACAATTACTAAACACAACGGATAAACTCCAGGGATTAAGCTTTGTTATTTCCGGAGTATTTGAAAACCATAGCCGGGACGAACTCAAAAAAATGATTGAGGACAACGGAGGAAAGAATGTAAGCTCCATTTCTAAAAAAACATCCTACCTGATTCGGGGAGAGAATATGGGCCCTTCAAAGTTGGCTAAGGCCGAAAAGTTGGAAGTGAAAATGATATCAGAAAACGAGTTTGTAGAAATGCTTCAAGGATGAAAGATTACCTGGAAATAAACAAGGAATCCTGGAACAATAGGTTAGAGTCTCACCTTAAATCAGATTTTTATAATCTCGAAGGTTTTGTACAGGGAGCCTCTTCATTGAATCAAATTGAATTGGATTTACTGGGGGACATAGGGGGGCTGCGAATTCTTCATTTGCAGTGTCACTTTGGCCAGGATACCATTTCATTGAGTCGCTTGGGAGCCGAAACGGTTGGTGTTGACCTGTCCGATCAATCCATTCAAAAGGCCAGGGAATTAGCAAAGGACACAGGATCAACAGCTCAGTTTATATGCTGCGATATTTATGACTTGCCCAATCATTTGAATGAGCAGTTCGATATAGTCTATACCAGTTACGGAACCATATCCTGGTTGCCCGATCTGGATAAATGGGCAGGTGTTATTTCGAAGTTCCTAAAACCAGGTGGAAAATTCGTTTTTGTAGAATTCCATCCCTTGGTTTGGATGTTCGATGACGATATGAACAAAGTAGGTTACAACTATTTCAATGAACAACCAATAATTGAAGAGGAAGAAGGAACCTATGCCGATCGATCGGCTGAAATAAAACAGAAATACGTATGCTGGAACCACTCCTTAAGTGAAGTGTTTACCAGCTTAATGGCTCAAGGATTGTCCATTGGGCAGTTTCAGGAATATGATTATTCGCCTTATGCTTTTGTCAATCATTCGGTGGAAGTAGAGCCTGGAAAGTATAGAATTACTCCGTTTGAAGATAAAGTCCCATTGGTTTATTCCATAGTGGTTACTAAACGTTAAACATGAGGTCCATAAAACTAGAAACAGAAAGGCTCTTGTTGCGTCCCATTGAAATGAGCGATGCACCTGTCTTTTATAGCTACCGATCAAACGCAGAAATCAATCAATACCAAGGGTTTATTCCTAAGAGTATTGAAGAAACCGAGTCGTTTATTTCGAAATTACTTAAGAGTGAGTTTGGTAAGGGTGACAGCTGGTTTCAATTTGCTGTTATTAAGCGAAGTTCAAATTCTATGATTGGTGATATTGGAGTTCATTTTATCGGTAAAGATTCATTCCAGGCGGAAATAGGTGGAACCCTTATGCAGGAAGAGCATAAGAAGGGTTATGCTATTGAATCGCTGAAACGAGTAATGGAGTATTTGTTTGTTGAGCACAATAAACACAGGATAATTGCTTCCATTGATCCGCGCAATAAAGCATCTATAAATATGGTTGAAAGTCTAGGCATGAGGAAAGAGGCCCACTTTGTTAAGAGCTATCGTATGAATGACGAATGGGTTGATGATGTGATTTATGCGATCTTAAATGAGGAATGGAAGAAAAGCCTTCCATGATATTTATTAGCCTATGAGAGTGGTATTCTTTGTTTGTTTATTGATCTTGTTCACCGTAGGAGCCTGCAAATTCACTGGCAAGACTGAGAGAAATTTAGTTTCAATAAACGACAAGAATCCTTTAATTGGATTAACATTTCTAAGTGTTCAGGAAAGAACAGGAGGGACGGTCTGGACATTTAAGTCCGATTCTATCATAGAGATAGATAAAACACTTACTGACATACCGAAAATAATGAAGTATAAACTCGACAATGGGTTGTTTTATTTCTATAATGACCGAACAAAAAGCTACCCTAAAGAGGGGGCTATATTTACTTATGATTCAGAAGTTCTTGAATTAAAAAACAACAAAGCGCATGAAGTTTTTATTCCACTTTTTGAAACCAAAAACAATATTGGGGAAGAAGCTTTGGAAAGGGAATTAACTGGGCAGACCTGGAAACTACAGATGCTGGGAAAGGAATATGAAATTGAGCTTACTGGAAATCCATATGCCGGTATTCCTAATAGTAACAAGGAGTGTTATCTTAGGATAGGTGAAACCAGTGATAAGTTAAAAGAAGCCTGGAGTATTAGGGAAAACATGAATGTCTTATTTCTGAATCACTCAACCAACGAGTTAGGTACAAGCAATTTCTTTTTTGTAAAAGAGATCAATTCTTCGTCCATTGATTTTATTAATTATACCAATGGTCAGGTTACCGAATTTTCAATTCTAAGAAGGAACTAAACCGATTGTGATTTAAAAGAATGAGTGAAGAGAAACCACTAGTTAATTCAAGCTATGTTTTGGAAAAGTTTCCTGGAAAGGGAGGTTGGACCTACGCTGAAATTCCAGAGATCATTCAAAATAAAAACAGTCCATTTGGCTGGGTAAAGGTGAAAGGGAGTATTGATGGATATGAACTAAAACAATACAAGTTAATGCCTATGGGCAATGGCCGATTGTTTCTTCCCGTAAAAGCCGAAATTCGAAAGAAGATCAAAAAAAGTGCCGGCGATACGGTACATGTAATTCTATCCGCAGACGATTCTTTGCTGGAAATTCCGAAGGAAATAATAGAATGCTTTAAAAATGAGCCTTCTGAATTGTATGAGACTTTTCAGTCCTTTTCAGAAGGAGAGAAAAAGGCCTACCTGGACTGGATTTACGAAGCCAAATCCGAAGAAACGAGAGTGAAGCGGATTGTTGGAATGATGGAAAAGTTGGAAAAGGGTAAGAAGTTTTACGATTAAACGTCAACTCAAAAATTGGGCTTCATTTTCTTTTTGGGCAACAAAAAGAAAACCGAAGCAAAAGAAAAATTGCCCGGCTCAACGCTTCTGGATTGAAATCTACACGCTTAATCAAATTC
>PAVO01000025.1 GCA_002713215.1 Crocinitomicaceae bacterium | reverse complement strand
GAATAATGTGGGTTAGAAATATTACCTAATTAAAAAGAAACGTCATTCCTGCGTCCGCGTGTTGCTGAAGCATAAAGCAGGAATCTAGAAATAACACTAGATTAGTTTCACTGCGCTCCCTCGTCGGTTCCTTGTCAAGCAAGGAATGACGGCTATTTCCATATTATCCTTAAACTGTGCGATATTTAAGCCAGATACCACAGTGGTTTGCTTATTGCGAAAAAGTTCCAATGTTATAACAGGTTCTATGGGTTTTAATTTCTTTCCCTGCTTACGGCACACCCAACACCTGACTCATTGGATATAATAGTACTCCTTGCTCCTTTAATTTATTAATTGCCCGTTTCTTCTTTTTGTCATTTCTACTAATAATGGCTTCAGGAACTATTTTAATGATGTAGCCCCCCTTTAATCCTCCCAGAGCGGTTTCAGAAATACACTCCTCAGCCATTAGCCCAATTAGTACAATTTCACGGGCATTATTATTCTCTAAATAGTGGATCAGTTCACTGCTCTTAAAAGCATCGTCTTCAATTTTGGTAATAATGTTGGTGTTCACTATTTGCAGGCCTTTTGCGAATTCGGGAGCTTGTACCGTATCAACAGAGATTCCCTTAAAGGAAATATTAATCACTTTACCTATAGCCTTAACATAAATCACTCGTTCCTGTGGAAAAGATTCAATAACGGAGTTAATGGTTGGAATAATTTCTAGGGATAAACTGTCCATTTTGCTCTTGTCACAGAATTGCTGTTGAACATCAAGAACAATTAGGTATTTATCCTTGAATGGGTCTGTTTCCTGGGATATACCATGTTTATGGTTAATGCTAAGAATAACCAGAAGTATTACGTATTTACTTATCCAGTTATTTATACATCTCATAACGTATTGGACATATGAATCAACAGATTAACTAAAACTATTGGCATTTTAGCCTTTGTTGTGCTTGGTTTTTTTCTCCAACAATTGGGCTAACATTTTTGCTTTATCAGCCATATAAGAGTCCGTTAACCACAGACCAAGCTTCGTTTTTCTTAAATGAATAATCACATTGGCTTTTTTACAAGTTTCTGCATCCGGAAAATAGGGAACCCCATTCAGAATCCATGTAAAAACTCTCAACCACATGGCTAGCCTGGGAAACCAGGTTTTATTGAGTTCAACGAATTGTAAATCATGGTAAGAGTAGAAGCCGGAGTTACGTTCGGTTTGTTCATCAATCAGTTGAAACCCACTATCAAGAAGTTGAAATTCAATTTTTGGATTTTTCTTCAAAACAATATTCTCACCCATTGCATTTTTTGTTTCCGGTTAACTCCTCCAATTTACGAATAAATATAGTTCGGTCAAGACCAATCAAATAGAAACCGTTCATCTCATTCTTTATGCAGAACGTACCTTTAGAATTATTCTCCAAAATTGAGCTGCAAAATCATCCATGATTCAATTGCTTCTCCGTGCTTCATTTTCGGTATAAAAAGCTCCTTGCCGTGTATTAAGTTTTGAATTATTGGTTCCTTAACCTTAGAAATATTATCGGCATTTCGCCTTAAGGAATGCATAACATCTACTTCTTCCAACCGTCCAAGGGAATAAATCCAACTCTTACCTATTGTATCGACAACCAATGCCAGCCACAACGTTTCATTTCCATACTTCCTGGTTAAAGTCTTGTTTTCTTTTTTCGAAACGTGTTTTTGAATGTATTCAACCAAATCATGCTCTTCTATTTTTAACCGAGCTTCCCGATTCCATGAACCATGCTCGTCAATTGAATCAGCTACTTTTTTTGCCATGGCGAGAAAATCCGTTTGGTATTTACTATTCAGCAATGATTTTATAGTATAGCCGTAGCAATCCGCTATAAAAATACCAGTAAACTCAACCGTTACATTGTATCCTTCTAGGACTTTCTTATAGGTATCGGAGTAGGGAATTGGCTTATTTATCCTTAGAACAAAAGAATTGTTTTCAAAATCGTTTTCGGCCTTCTTTATTTGTTCCTTACAGCGAACATCGGCCGTATCTATTTTAAATACATATTGCCCCTTAAGATTTTGGCAAAAAAGTCCCATAACGCAGGCCAGGAATATTTTGGTATTCATTTATTTGATTTTGCTCAACAATTGAAATTTGGTTCCGAGCCCTTTACTCATTTGTTGTTTAAAGTCGTGCGCGTTCTACTTACACCTGCATACTTTACATGCTTTTTCCGTTTCAAATCCTTTTAGAGAGCAACCGCTGTATCCAATGAGTTCACATTTATTTTGGTCTTTGTTATAGAACCATCTGCTAAAAGCTGCCGCACATACTTCATCGGTTGGCGGGGTGTCGTTACAGGCATTAATGGTGACTTCACAGCTTTTTGAACAATTGATCAATCCAAATGCCAGCATGGACAAAATGGCCAATATTAAAATCTTAAATTTCATCTAAACGACCAGGTCTGTTTTGAGTATACCCCAATCGTATCCAAAGCTATGGATTTTTAAACAAGCTTAAGCAGGTACGCCAACCGCTTTTTCAATTTCCTGCTCAATGATTTCCAGGCCTTGATGAAGCTGTTCATCAGAGATGGTAAGAGGGCTTAACACACGAATGTTGTTTTTATAGGTACCGGCACTAATGATAATCAGTCCTCGTTCCGCACAAGCTTTTACTATTTGCCCGCAAAGCTCACCATCCGGTTGTCTTGGATCACCATTTTTAACGAACTCCATCGCCATCATAGCTCCCAATCCTCTAACATCACCAATTTGCGGAAAACGATTTTTCATAGCGTTAAATCGATCGCGAATGATGTTTCCAACTTCTTCTCCACGTTGGTTGAGGTTGTTGTCTTTGATAAACTGAATGGTAGCATTAGCAGCAGCACAAGCCAATGGGTTTCCAATGTAGGTGCCCCCTATGGTTCCCCCAGCAGCGGCATCCATTACTTCAGCCTTTCCAACTATGGCTGAGATAGGCATTCCGGATCCCATGCTTTTTGCCCAGGTAGAAATGTCCGGGGTAACACCATAATGATGCATAGCGCCCCATTTTCCAGTTCTTGAAAATCCGGATTGAACTTCGTCAAAAATCAACATGATACCATGCTGGTCACAGAATTCTCTTAGTCCTTCAATGTAGGCCTTTGGCGCCACCGTAAACCCACCTTCACCTTGAACCAGCTCAATAATAATAGCCGCTAAATTTTTAGGATTCACTACATTCTTAGCCGATTCGTGAAGCCTTTTAAGTTCCTGGGTTACGTACTCTTCTTCAGTAAGTCCGTTTGAATACCGATAGGTGTTAGGAAAAGGAAGGCGATATACTTCAGGAGCAAATGGCCCACAGTTGAGTTTATAATCAATTTTTGAGGTTAAGGTCATGGCCATCATGGTTCTTCCATGAAAAGCACCGGTATAACACAATACAGCAGATCTTCCGGTTGCCTGACGGGCAATTTTAATGGCGTTTTCAACGGCTTCAGCTCCGGTAGAAGCCAGCATAACCTTGGTAGACTCACCGTGGGGAAGAACCTCCGCCAGGTTTTCACACAACTCTATATAAGGTTCGTAAGTAACCACGTTAAAGCTGGTATGAATGAATTTATCGGCCTGATCTTTAATGGCTTGTACCACTGGTTCAGGGCAATGACCCGAGTTAACTACACCAATTCCACCCGCAAAATCAATCCATTCTTTACCATCAACATCAATGATGGTTGCATCCTTTGCACTCGCCACAGTTGCCGTGTTAAATACACCGACGCCGTTAGCCACTATATTCCTTCTTCGCTCTAGTAATTCGTCACTCTTTTTCATATTCCAAATAATGGGCCTAAAAAGGCTGTTTTTTGAGGCTGCAAAAGTACTACAAACAAGACCTCTAGTACGTTTTTGTCGGACAAAAAAAATCGATGTAGACAAACTGATAAATGCGATAAATCAATTGTTTATAGAAGGAATGATTCGTGACATAAAATGAAACCGTTCAACAGCTATATTTGCCTTCCATAAAAACTAAAACTATGAGAAATGTTGCTGCACTTCTATTGAGTGCTTTATTTATCGTATCAACCTATTCAATTCAAGCTCAGAAGTATAAGAGCATGATGGATGATTACAGCGTTAATTTTTACGATGTTGTAAAAGAAGCTGAGGCTTACTTTGCGACTCACAATAAGGGTAAGGGTTCTGGTTATAAAGGTTATCAGCGATGGAAGGCTGAGAATGAAGGTAAGTTTGGTCCTAGTGGAGACCGATCAACTGTTTCTCATTCTTTTGTTGAAAATGCCTGGAAGGGAATTGTAAAGGAGCAATATCAATATGGCTCAAGAGCAGGTCAGAATAAATGGGAAGACCTGGGTCCTTATGATGCGAATAACATAACGAAACATTATTCTCAGGGAATTGGAAGGGTAGAAACCATTTTTGTTGATCCTAATGATGATAAAAAAATGTATTTGGGATCTCGAAGTGGAGGCTTCTGGAGAACGGCTGATGGAGGTAAAAACTGGCTGAACTCTACAGATACGATGGTAGCAACAGGCGTTAATACACTTTCAGCTTCAGTAACCAATTCGGATAGTGTTATCATAGGACTAAGAAACGCGAATAACGGTTATTCCCAGGGAGTGTATTACAGCACCAATGGAGGAATGTCATGGACAGAGTCGGAGTTTAATCCAACCAATTTGGGCTGGGGTGGCCTTGGAAAAACCGGTAAGGTAAATGTGGTAGCTATAAGTCCATTCAATTCAAAAGTTGTATTTATTGCTTCCGATAAAGGATTGTATAAATCAACTGACTTCTTAAAGACTTATACAAGGGTAAAAACGGGAAACTTTACTGAGTTTGAATATCACCCTACAAATCCGAACATAGTATATGCCTATGATAGAAACTCTGCCAACCGCAATTACATCTTTTATTCCAATAATGGAGGTACTTCATTCACCCGGTCCAGTGCAATACCAGGAAATAGCAACAATACTACTGTAAGGTTTTCGGTAAGTAAAAACTGTACAGGTTGTTTGTATGTGGCTTCAAACAATGGGGTTTGGAAATCGATTGATGAGGGCAAGACTTTTACCTTCTTAAGTAACCCCAATACAGGTGCTCAGGGATTTGCGGTTTCGGATGTAGACACCAATAAAATGATCTATGGTTATGTGGATCTGGTTGCCAGTTCAAATGCGGGTAAAAACTTTACTCAAAGAACCTGGTGGAGTACCGGCAACGGTAATCATACCGGTAGTAGCTATATACATGCCGATTTAAGAGCTGCTGCTGCGGTAAATGGTGTTTTTTATGTAGGAACCGATGGCTACATGTGTAAGAGTAGCGATGGTGGAATAAGTTGGGAAATCCTTAGTGATGGAACCGCGGTTAGAGAGTTTTACCGCTTCGGATTAAGTCAAACCAAAGCTCAGGTTTCTATGGCAGGTTCACAAGACAATGGAACCAGTATTCATAAATCAACCGGTTGGATTGAATGGAATGGAGGAGATGGTATGGAAGCCATTGTACACACCATTAATGATGACTGGATGTTGGGTTGCTGGCAATATGGAAATCGGCAGCGGACCAAGGACGGAGGATTAACCCGTCATAGTGCTGCACATGCTACAGGAAACGATTGGATTGCTCCTGTGTTTTTTGATCCAAACCATCACATGAGAATATTTTCTTTTGGATCGGTTGTTTATAAAAGTGAAACCTTTGGTAGAAACTGGCAAGTGGTAGGACAACCCAATATCGGAGTAATAAAGCATGCTACTATAGCAGAAAACAACTCCGATATCATGTTGGTGGTAAGGAATAACCGCATGGCTATTTCGTACAATGAGGGGGTAAACTGGACAGACCTAACTTCTTCTTTACCGCATACAGGATACATTTCTGATTTGGCTTTCGATCCCAACGACGACAGTACGGTGGTTTTAACCTATGACAGCTATCAGGGAAATAATCGAAGGATTTATATTTCAAATGACTTATGTAAAACCTGGAAAAACATTTCTTTCAATTTATCTCCAATGCCATTGCGTACGGTTGTAATTGGGCATACCAAGGAATCGTATATCTACGTTGGTGGAGAGATTGGAGTATACTACATGCCAATGAATGGAAGTTCATGGACCTTGTACAGCGATGATTTGCCTAATGTATCGGTAAGAGAGTTGGACATTCAATGGGCTACTAATACCCTAAGAGCGGTTACCTGGGGAAGAGGAATGTTTGAAGTGAAATTGGTAGATAAGGAAAGTTACCCATCGATTGTGGATATAGAGATGACTGAAAAACCAACTGATAATCAGCCGGTAGAGGATTTTCCAATTCATGTAACTGCGGAAGTCGAATACTCAGGAACAATAAAAGAAGTATACCTGATGTGGTCAAAGGATGCGGCAACCTTGGGTACAAAAATTCCAATGAGTTTGGTTTCTGGAAAG
Source organism: Crocinitomicaceae bacterium (assembly GCA_002713215.1). Lineage (GTDB taxonomy): Bacteria > Bacteroidota > Bacteroidia > Flavobacteriales_G > Salibacteraceae > UBA2108. The sequence goes on along the minus strand of PAVO01000025.1, from coordinate 114,046 downwards.
CAATACAAAACAGATACTCCAATTCCAAATTATCCTTCCGGAACAGAAATGTATTTCAAAGTATTTGCCGAAGGATCTTCCAATGATGTTACCGAAAGCTATAAGTTAAATTATTCTTACCGTACCTGTTTTGCCAGGCCAACGGTTACTGCTACGGCCACGCCTAATCAATTGTGTCGCGGTGATATGTTTACTTTAAGCGCAAGTGGTGCACTTACTTATGAGTGGGATAAAGGTGCTCAGTCTGGGACTCCTATTGTTGCTCAAAATACCGATCGCTATACAGTTACAGGTAGAGATGTGAATCATTGTGCCGGAACCGACATTGTATTGGTTACTGTAGATACTGTAGTGGTGGATCTAACCAACGATCGGGCAACGCTGGAAGCCGTAGAGACGTCGGCTACTTACCAATGGTTAGACTGCGACGCAAATATGACTCCTATTGTTGCGGCGAATGGTAAGACCTATACTAGTTCTCAAGGTGGCTCATTTGCCGTGGAGATAACTAAAAACAATTGTGTGGATACTTCGGCATGTCAAACTCTTGACCCTAATGGTATTGCGTCTTTTGCGCATGGTCAGTTAATGATATACCCAAACCCAACCGATGGGCAGCTATTGGTTGAGTTTGAAGAAGAAAGCTTCGAGGTTACCATACAGGCTTTTGATATGGGCGGTAAGCTCATGAAGGAAGTTTATCTGGAAAAAGGTAAACGCATATCTGTTGATTTATCGTCCCTGGAAAATGGAATTTATATTCTTGAAGTTGCGACCTCAAAAGGCAAATCGTCTCATAGAATTACCAAGACTGGGAAATAAACTCGGTTCAAATTTTATTGGTAGAACTTATTTGTTGTAGGGCTCCTATTTAATAATTCCAATCGGGAATGGCCAGTGTAAGGTCCAATATATTCCGTCCCATTTGGCTTGTTTATAAAAAGAGATAACAGGACCATAAACGTTAGGACCGTCTTTTCTGAACGGAAGTGCTAGAAAAATTGATCCACCATAGCCTATACTCGAGTACTGGTAACGGTCTGCTTCTAGTTGCAGGTAGTCGTTGTGGTATCCAATTTTGACCTTAATCCCAAATTTTGGGAAGTAATATCCAACCTGTGCACTGGCATAAGCCTGATTTGCCGCAATTCTTTTACTGACAGGGCTTCCGTCCGGTTCAATGAATTGAGCATTTCTGGGCACTGCCATGAAATATCCGGCACTTAAAGATGGACGCAATTTTGATGTGCTGTTGGTTTTATAGAGAGGAATGTTTAGCGTTGGTGAAATGCTAAATAGGGTTAGCTTATCATCGCGAAATTGAACGCCGGGATCAATGGACTCTCTGATCAAGGGTGCGTACGTTCTTGACATAAATTCGGGGCCGAAGAAAAGAGAATAGGTGGCCTGCTGGCAAAAAATATGCATTGGAAAAATGAACGTAAGAGCGATTAAAAAAAATCTCATAGGCCTATTTGATTAAGAGTTTCTTTGAACATACTGCTATGGGTCGCTATTTTATTTAAAAGAAATTCCAATGCTCTATACCGTAATAATTCCCGTCTAATTTATTTAAACTGCTTTGCCAGCGAAAACTGTCAGGTTGAGCCGTGTACATATAGTCAAAATAGCCATCGGAGTGTCCAAAGCAATGCAGCATACCATCATCGTAGTAAGAGACTATTTTGTAGCTAAGAGCAAAATATTTTTCGCCGTTCGAAAACCCGGTACAGTTAAGTACTCGTATTTTTTCGACCAGGGGCTCAAAGTCTTTTCTCGTCCATCCGTAATACGAAAGCAGTTGATTTATTCTTTTGTCTTTATAATGCCCGAAGAACTGAATTTGCCAGTTATGATTGCAAACTTCCAGAGTATCCGCCTCAATAATTTCCAGGCAACCGTTTTTATTGATTCTGAATTCTGACTTTGTTTCAGGTCCAATGGAGTAGTTGCTGTCAATAAACAGATCTGAGTAGTATATGGCCGAGTCTTGAAAAGTCATATAGATTGAGTCTTCCGAATGGAAATCAAACTGAATGGGTGTAGAACGGTCAAGAAATGGAACCAAATCGAAAAATGCTGCCTCATTATCCACAAAATTCTTTTCCAATTCCTTCTCAGCCACAAAACATTCAAACATGAAGGTAACACTTCGTCCTTCGAAAAGCCAAAGTCCCGTAAGTACCACAATCAACGTTCCTATGATTATTTTCTTCTTTTGAGTCATTTTTATGTGTTATAACAACCTGGTTAAAATAAACACCTGCTACCAAAGGGGTTATTTTAGTCGTTGTTATATACGAGTTTGTTTTTTCAGTTTTTCAAGATCACTTTTCTTAATTACATAGGTCTTTGTCCATTGATCATGCCAACCCCAACTTGGCTGGCCTAAACAAGAAAATGCTTCGAATGGAATATACCGGGCAGCTGTTCTTAGAATTACTGATTTAGTGGTGGGAGCTTTTCCATCGGCATAGGTAACTATGGAATCTGTTACCATTTTACCTGGTGTTTGACGGTATTTAGTTTCGAAGTATATGTAATAAACAGGAAAGAAAGCGAATGCAAATAACATGTTAAAGTCAACGTCAGGTAATAGTGCTACAACGTACACTGCGGCTTGAATTAACATACTATCAATTATCCAATGCAGAAGTCTTAAATTACTATCTTGAGTTTGAATTGGAATTCCAATGTCCTTTTCTCTTTTCATGGACTGTTGTTGATGCAAATCGTCAATTTTCTCTTGAGCATTGCTCATTTGTTCTGATTCACTTCCTCTTTCCTCCAGTATCCAGATTGCTGCCTGGATGGCGTTGGGCACATAGTTGGAAGGATTCTCCAATATATATTCTAACTCTTGGTTTGTCTTTTTTCGGAACTTAGACGTAAAATGATTTTGTTTGTTCATTGTTAATGGTAATTGTCTAATGGTCAGATTTGGTTCTAAGTTTTAAGATCTCGTTTTCGATCGACATACAGTGCTTCTCTTTGTTCACCCGATAAACAAAGATTGGTTTTTCTTCCCCTTCGTGTTGAAGGTGATATTTTACTCTTCCTTTACCTTGAACCTTATACTTCTTAAACTTTAGTTCATTAACAAGATCTTAGTTGAGTACAGCACATTTTTCTGGTCAGAAACAATGAGAATATACATGCCATTTTTCAAACCAGAAATATCAATGGGAGTTGAATTACCATCAGATAACCTAGACTCAAATACTTGATGGCTACTTTCATTAAAGATTCTTATGGTCTTTCCAAATTGATTTATTTCAGTTTTAAGTTGAAATTGTCCATTGCTGGGATTAGGATAAATTCCAAACTCCTTTTTCCTGGATACATTCTCTTCTAATAACAATGGTTTAACCTTATCAGAAGCTATTTGGATTGTGGAATCGGTAATATTCTTATCAGATTCAATAACCTCGATCATTGATAAGTTTAATAACTCTTCCTTATTTCCTTTATATCCATGGTAAATTATACGTCGATTTAGGTTCACTTCAGGACAATGTTTTTTGCATGTAGTCAAAAGGTTTGAGTCAATATCCCAATTGTATTCAAGTTCGATCGATTTTTTCATATCGCGACACGCCAAATCATAATCGCCTAACGATTCATACATTGAAGCCCTATTGTGGTAAATAAAAGAGTTTTTAGGGTTTATCTTTATTGCCATGTCAAAAAACTTCATTGCATTCAAAGTGTCTCCCAACTTAGCGTAACAACGCCCGGAGTTATTGTAAGGTTTACTATCTGATGCAGGACCATCCTCAATGTCTTTCTTAAAATACTCCAAGGCAACCTCAAAATTTCCTAACATCAAATTCATATACCCCAAACGGCCCGGGAGTAGTTTGTTGGTGGGAAATTTTCTTTGGTATATGGATAACATTTCCATCGCCTTTCCATATTTACGCATATCGGCATATGCATCATACTTGTAACCATAGCCTTTTTCAAAATTTGAATCAACCACTAATGACATTTCTGCATATTCTAAGGCTTTTTGGTTATGACCATATATGAGATAAATCCAGGCAATGTTACCCAGGCAATAGGTCTGATTGGGATTAATGGCTATGCTTTGAAAGTAATATACAAGGGCCGAATCAAACATTCCTTGTTCACTAAAGGTATAACCCATTCGGAATAAAACCTTATGATGAGGAGGATTTTCTTTCAGGTATTTTCTACAGATCTGAAAGGCCTGTTCATTTCTTCTGGCGTCGTTTAATGCTAGTCCATAATTGCTGACAACCCTAGGGTGATTAGGAAACTTTTTATAAGCCTTTTCGCCAAATTTCAATGCCTCATCATTCATTCCCTGTCTCCAATAAGAATTGATAATATTGGAGCTATACAATGGCCTTGTTCCTCTTGTTATTGAATCGGCAGTTAAAAAACAAGTTAATGCCCATTGGTCCATATCACTATCTTCATATGTGACTCCCAGGTTATTCCATGCATTGCTGTTATACTTATTTTGTTTTACAATTTTTATATACAAGTTTCCAGCTTTGGATGTTTCGCCATTTCTATAGTATGATCTGGCTAGTTCGAAATTATTATCCCATTTGTTGTAACCTGCCTCGATGGATTGTTTAAAGGCATCTATAGCATCTATATAATTGCCCAATTCAAAGTTTGACCTTCCCAAATAATAATAGGCCTCTCCTAGATAATCGGCAGACAATTGGTTACCATTGGTAAGCTCATTCAGGCTTTTTAAGGCTAATTCGTATTTGGCCTTGTTGAATAAAAACTTTGCTTTTTTAAGGCTAAATTCATTTGCATCATCCGAACACGACTTTAATTCATCAAATGACTCGCTAAAGTCACTACCGGGATTCAGTATAGCTTTAATGTGCACTTGTTCTTCTGCTTTAACACAGTTAGAGCTGTCATTTCTGGAGGCGTACCCATGTATATTGAGCAGCATCAAGTTGATGATGAGAAACTTTTTCATTCTGTTGACTTAGGAGTACAAGGTACAAATTAATCTTACCAATGATTTGGGCAATGTAGTTGACCTTCCATAGAAAAATGAACTTTCAAAACGGTGTGCTATATATAGATAGCCTTGTCTGAGGAGATGGTAGTACTGTAAACGTTGGATTTTTGATTTTGGCCCAAATAAAACCCCCATTGTCTGAGTGAAGTCAAAGACAACGGGGCTTTCTAAATAATTTATGATATCGGCTATTATCCTAAAAACGGATATCGATAATCCTTAGGAGGAACGAACGTCTCTTTAATGGTTCTTGGAGAAGTCCAGCGAACCATGTTCAGGTAAGAACCAGCTTTGTCATTAGTTCCCGAACCTCTGGCACCACCGAAGGGCTGTTGTCCAACCACTGCACCAGTTGGCTTATCGTTGATGTAGAAGTTTCCAGCAGCGTTTTCAAGCTTTTTCATAGCAAAGTCAACTGCATACCGGTCCTTGCTCATGATAGAACCTGTAAGCGCATATTCCGAAGTTTCGTCCAATAAATCCAGTGTAGCTTCAAAATCTGCATCGTCATAGGTGTAAATGGTGATAACAGGACCAAAGATTTCTTCACACATGGTGCGGAATTTAGGATTGTCCGTAACGACGACCGTAGGCTCTATGAAATAACCGACTGATTTATCGTAGTTACCACCAACCGCTATTGAAGCGTCAGAAGCATCCTTCACGTAATCAATAAATGAGGCAATTTTATCAAAAGCCCTTTCATCAATTACCGCATTAATAAAGTTAGTGTAATCCGAAGGTGCACCCATTTTAAATGAGTTCACGTCAGAAACTACACGGTCAATTACTGCCTGAGACATAGATTTTGGAAGATATGCACGTGAGGCCGCAGAACATTTTTGCCCCTGAAATTCAAATGCTCCCCTTGAAATTGCCGTAGCAACCTCTTCTGCATCGGCACTTGGATGAACCATGATAAAGTCTTTACCACCTGTTTCTCCAACGATTCTTGGATAAGTTCTGTATTTTTCAATGTTGTTGCCAATTTCCTTCCACAGGTGGCGGAATACTCCAGTTGATCCCGTGAAATGAAGCCCCGCCAAATTTTTGTGATTAAACACCACATCACCCGCAGTTGGGCCGTCAACAGTAACCATATTAATCACACCTGCTGGCAATCCGGCTGCTTCAAACAATTCCATGATCACTTTCGCAGAATAGATTTGCGAATCAGCTGGTTTCCAAACAATGGTATTTCCCATCATAGCTGGAGCAGCACATAAGTTAGCGGCAATAGAAGTAAAGTTGAATGGAGTAATTGCAAATACAAATCCTTCTAATGGGCGGTATTCCAATCGGTTCCAAATTCCAGGAGCAGATTCTGGTTGATCAGAATACACCTGTTGCATGTAAGCAACGTTGAACCTGAAAAAGTCAATCAATTCACAGGCAGCATCTATTTCTGCCTGCATGGCGTTTTTGCTCTGTGCCAACATAGTTGCAGCATTCATTCTGGCCCTAAACGGTCCGGCCAATAGTTCTGCAGCTTTAATGAAGATAGAGGCTCTGTGTTCCCAACTTAAAGAAGCCCACTCGCTTTTCGCGGCAAGAGCAGCATCAATTGCCTGCTGTACATGCGATGCATCACCCATATTACCATGCCCAATAACCCGAGCGTGCTCATGCGGTGGGCTTAGTGGTAATTTATTATCAGTTGTAATTTCTTTTCCACCAATGTACATAGGTACATCGGTTACTTCGTTGTATAACTCATTATAAGCAGCTTCCAATTCTGCTCTTTCAGGTGATCCAGGAGCGTAGCCTTTTACTGGCTCATTTTCTGGAAATGGAACATTAAATACTCCGTTAGGCATATCTTTTTATTTAAATTATTAACGTGTAAATTTTGAGCGCGCAAAGATAGTAATTGCCTTTGAGTACGGCGAGGAAATAAGGTTAATAAAGAGAGTTGGAACCAGTACTTCCGGTTACAATTCCCTGCTTTTAATATTAGAAGCTCCGGTAACCGATTGATTCGTTATTACACCTGATCCATAGTAGTATAGGTTGCTGGCTCCGCTAAGTTTTGCTTCAATGTTTCCATTGCACAATACGGAGATGTTTGATGCACCGGAAGCTCGAACATTTAGATTAGAAGTAACCGTCAGATTTTTAGCCCTGATGTCCGAAGCTCCACTAGCCTCACAGTAAAAATCCGTTGATTCTCCGGACAATATAATACTGGAAGCACCTGATAAATTCATGTTGACCTTCTTACAATTTAAATCTGCTTTAAACGAAGAGGCACCTGATGTTTCAATCGTGAGTGATTCAGATTTGATTGATTCACTTTTTACTTCCGAAGCTCCACTAATATCAATGCTCTTGATAACCGGAGTATAAACTACAGCTTCAATTTCAGTATTTCTGTATGACCTTCCACTCTTTAATCCGATGACCAGTGTCGATCCTGATTTTTTAACTACCAAATACTCTTTAAGATTATCGTTATGGCTGATAACCACCTTGTATTCTTCTGCTTGAACCAGTTTTACAGATATGGCATGACTAACCTGAAGCCCATCAAAGTCGGCAATTTCATAGTTAGATTCTATAATGTTTGAAGATCCTTTAACCCCGGCTATTGTGTTGCAACTGAATGCAGTAACTAGTAACAGAGATAAGGAAAAGACGAATAAAAAGCTGCTATTTTTCATAATGGGTGTATTAAGTACACCCGAATGTAAACAAAAAGCGGACCAATTAATTTAACACTTTTTTAAATGGTGAAATGACTTTGTGGATGGCGCTCTCGATCGATTCTCATCCTACATTTGTTACGAATGAAAACACTCTTCGTTGATGTAATTCTGCCACTTCCGCTTCCACAACTTTTTACCTACCGGGTTCCAAAGGTGCTCGAAGAGAGTATCCAGGAGAGAGTGCGAGTTGTGGTTCAATTTGGGCGTTCAAAAATGTATTCCGGATTGGTGGCTAAGATTCACGAAAGAGCGCCTGAGAATTACCAGGCAAAATACATTGAGCAGGTACTGGACGAGAAGCCTATTGTGCTGGATCTCCAATTGAAGTTTTGGCATTGGTTGGCCGAATATTACATGTGCTCCCTGGGAGAGGTATTAAACGTCGCATTGCCAGCCGGTTTTAAGCTAAGCAGTGAAACCCTATTACATATCCACCCGGGTTTTTCCGGCGATTTTAAATTACTAAACGACAAAGAGTATTTGGTTGCCGAGGCATTGGAAAATAATGATCAACTTACGCTCAAAGAGGTAAGTGATATTTTGGGACAAAAGACAATAATGCCCGTTATTAAAAACCTGATTGAAAAAAAGGTTGCAATTTCAGCCGAGGACCTCAAATTGAGGTACAAACCTAAAATTGTAGAATACATTCGGTTTACTCCTAAGTACCGAATCGAAGCAAATTTAGAAAGCGGAATTAACGAATTATCAAGGGCTCCTAAGCAATTGGAATTGGTTATGATTTACCTGAAGATAAGCGGGTGGCATACTTCCAGCCCTAGGGAAGTAAAGAAGACTCAATTGTATAAGGCAGCAGGAGCCTCTTTGGCACAGGTTAAGTCATTAATCAGTAAGGAGTTTCTCGAAGTATACGAAAAAGAGGAAGGAAGGCTTTCAGTATTTGATGATGAGATTATAGCTGAAAACGAATTAAACCAATTGCAGTCTACGGCTCTTGAAGAAATAAAGGGTCATTTTAAAAGTTTGCAAACTGTGTTACTCCATGGAATTACTTCTTCGGGCAAAACCGAGATTTACATTAGATTGGCCAAGGAGCAAATAAAACTAGGCAAGAAGGTTATCTACCTGGTTCCCGAAATTGGCCTTACCACTCAGCTGGTAAATCGTTTAAAAATTCGTTTTGGCAACCGGCTGGGAGTATATCATAGCAAGTTCAACGAGAATGAACGTGTAGAAACATGGAACAATGCCATATTTAATGATTCTTATGATATTATTATCGGGGCGCGGTCGACACTCTTTGTTCCTTTGGATAACCTGGGCTTGATAATAGTTGACGAAGAGCACGAAACCTCTTACAAGCAGTACGATCCGCAACCTCGATACCACGCACGTGATGCCGCTATAGTTCTCGGCATTCAAACCGATGCTAAAGTTTTATTGGGATCTGCCACCCCAAGCATTGAATCTTATTATAATGCACAAAAGGGAAAAATTGGATTAGTTAAGCTGGACAGAAGATTTGGAGATGTCGAGTTACCCGATATTCATGTGGCAGATTTAAAAATGGCTCATCAAAAACATTTGATGAAAGCCAATTTGAGCCCGGAGTTATTTGATGCTATCCAAGCAGCACTATCCAGAAAAGAGCAGGTAATTCTCTTTCAAAACCGGCGCGGTTTTTCTCCAATTATGCGTTGCGAAACATGCGGTTGGACCCCGGAATGTAAAAGCTGTGATATAACTCTGACCTATCATAAATACCGCAACCAATTAAGTTGTCATTATTGTGGATACGCCATTCCAGTTCCCAATGAATGTGGAAAATGCGGTTCATCGAAATTGAGGTTAGCAGGGTTTGGAACAGAGAAAGTAGAAGAAGATTTGGAAATTTTCTTTCCTGATGCTACTGTAGTTAGAATGGATTTGGATACAACAAGGAATAAAAATTCCTACCAACGAATTATTCAGGATTTCGAGGATAGAGAAATCGATATTTTGGTTGGGACACAAATGATATCCAAGGGATTGGATTTTGAAAACGTAAGTTTGGTAGGTATTTTAAGTGCCGATAGTATGCTTAGCTACCCGGACTTTAGAGCTTTTGAAAGATCATACCAGCTAATGACTCAGGTAGCGGGAAGAGCAGGCCGAAAAAAGCAAAAAGGCCATGTAATTATACAGGCTTTCGAACCAAATCATTTCATCGTTAATAAAGTGGTAGAAGGGGACTATGACGGAATGGTAAACAATCAATTGATTCATAGGAAACAATTTGATTACCCTCCATATAGCCGAATGATAAAAATTACGCTAAAACACAAAAACCAGTCGATCGTTAAAAATGGAAGCCAGAATCTGGCGTTTGTTCTAAGGAAAATACTTGGGAATAGGGTACTGGGACCGGAAACTCCAGCAATTTCACGAATAAGGAATTTTTACCTGGAAAACCTAATTATTAAACTTCCTCGATCCGGATCGAATTCCAAAATGAAGGAAAATATTGCAGAAGTTTTGGATGACTTTTCCAACCAAAAGCAATTTAAATCGTTAAGAATCGTACTGGATGTGGACCCAATTTAACCTGCGATTGACTGAATTTCGTTAAATTGCGCTGCGATCTACCATTTGATGAATAAGCTATTAGTATTATTAATATCGTTAGCGATTCTTGGGAATCTTAGTGCTCAAAAAAAGCATAAACCAAAATTCAAGAGCCGATACACTCAAAAGAATTGGGATAACTATAGGCATGAAATAGAGTTTGGTGTCGGAGTGACTAATTACCTTGGAGATTTAGGAGGTAATGACGGTAAGGCGGCTCAGTTTTCTCCAAAAGATGTGGAGATTAGTCAATCCAGGTACGGCTTTATGCTCGCCTATCGCTACAATTTGAATAGAAGCTTTGCAGTTCGACCCCAGCTCTTTTACGGAAAAGTATCGGGTAGTGATCAACTGACAAAAAACCCCGAAAGAAATTATCGAAACCTGGCGTTTTCCTCCACTCTTATTGAGTTCTTGGTTATGGGAGAGTATCATTTACTTAGGGCCGACCGTGGTCATCGTTTCTATCGAAAGGGGGTTATAGGTAAACCGGGTAAGCGAATTTCGTTATCGGTTCACCTGGGGGCAGGCTTTTTCTATTACAACCCCAAGTATGGAGGGGTTGAATTACGTCCTTTAAGTACAGAGGGACAAGGTCTTGAAGGCGGCCCAAAACCCTACAAGAAAATGGCTTTGGCTTTTCCCTGGGGATTTAGTGCAGGTTATCAGTTATCTAAAACCCTGAGAGCGGGCTTTGACTTCACCTATCGATTTACAAATACCGACTATATTGATGATGTTGGAGGGACCTACTACAATAAAGAAAAAATTAGATCGGAGAAAGGAGACTTGGCAGCGGAAATGTCTAACAGGAGTGATGGTTCAAGTCCCGGTAATACCCTTCCCGGATCACCTAGAGGGGGCAATAAAGGCAACGATAGCTATTTTATGTTGTCGGCAATTGTAACATATACGCCAGTTGTGCGTTCTCATGGTATTCATAAACGAAGAAAGAGGGCTAAATTTTAAACGCTTAATTTTACTTCATGGAATTGAGTTCACTGCTCAACAACTATAAACTATTTTGAAACGGGTTTCGATAATATTTCTATTTGTCTTTGTGGTCAGTATTGATGCAATGAGTCAATATTACGATAAGGCCAATATGTGGCGAAAAAGCCGTAATGAAGTGTTATTGGGAGTTGGCGTTGGAAATTACCTCGGAGAATTAGGAGGGGGTAGTGGTGGTGGACGAAAATGGCTATTGGACATGGAGTGGAGTCAAATGAAGTTCTCCTGGCAGATGGGCTATCGTTACAACATGAGCTATAGACTGGCAACTCGATTTAATTTTGCATGGGTAAAGGTTGCTGGAAACGACCAATTAACAACTAACCCCCAAAGGAATTATAGAAATTTGTCCTTCAAGTCGGATATTTTTGAATTGTCATTGTTAATTGATTACTACATTTTTAGGGCTAAGCCAGGTCACGTATATCACATAAAAGGCGCGAAAGGACACAAAGGAATGCCCTTCGATGTTATAGCATTTGTTGGTGTTGGAGGTTTTTATTTTAGGTCGAAGTCCGACGGTGTTGCACTACGGCAATTGAGCACCGAAGGTCAGGGACTGGAAGGTGGGGCCAAAAAGTATTCTCCTATTTCAGTAAGTTTCCCATTTGGGTTATCGTTTAACTATGTTTATTACAAAAACGTAAAATTTGGACTAGATTTTTCTTATCGATTTACATTAACGGATTACATTGACGATGCCAGTACGGTGTACTATGACAACGACAAGTTACGCTCAGAAAAAGGTGAATTGAGCGCAGAAATGGCTGATAAGTCTGATGGAAGCATGCCTGGTAATACCATGGCCGGTTCTCCAAGGGGTAACCCGAAGAATAAAGATCATTACTTTACCGCTTTGTTCACGGTTACTTATAACTTATCCGCTTTAAAGAAAAAGGTTTACCGTCCCGGAGGGAAACATTCCTTCAATAAAAAGAGAAACAAAGCAAGGTTCTAGGCCTACCTGTTTTTCGACCGACCGCTCTTTCTTTCATTTCTTTTCAGTTCCTGTTCTTTAGGATCAACGTGAAAGAAATACCTTAAATCCAAGGTAAGGTAATTGCCGTTGGCAATGTTCAGCATTAGTAAGGGTCTAGAGTTGGGGTCATTTGCATCATATTCGTATTGCATTAAAAACCCATACATATCTCCAAACGTTCTGTGGTAGGTGCCGCCAATATAAAATGCACCAGCTTTTTCAGTACGCCATTCCCAACCTATATTGGCTGTTAGTGCGCCAATGATCCAGTCTTTTCGTTTTCCCTCCATAAGCACGCGGTTATCTTCACTTAATACGGCAACATTACTGGGTAAAATATCAGCAACAAAACCAAATGAGGCATCCATAAAAATTTGCTTGCTCAATTGAACATATACCAGCCCCTGAAGAGGAATCTCATAGCCAATCACCCCATAATCCTGACTAAATGAATAGTTTTTTGAAGGATCCTTTACGTCCAAATTAAAATTACGCTTCGTAAAACCAATTCCGGTTTCCACTGCGAGCATTTTTGTGAAATTGTGCCGGATAACCATACCTGCGTTATATCCAAAAAGCTTGGTAGTTGTATATTCTATGTTATTTTCAACTTGTTGGGGATCACCTTCGTTAATTAAACTTCCGGCAATCATGGGTTTATAGGTAATACCAAAGGAAGTCAGGTTTTTCTGTGCCAGGCAACTATAGGTTGCAGCGAGAAGAAGTAAGACAAGTACGTGTTTATAAATAAGATTCATTGTCTGGGCGGCTAAATTATATAATTGAACTCTAGCTGTACATTTGTTTGTGTAATTGGATGCATTTAATGGATGACGCATAACCGGGTTTATTATTATACTAAACAATGAATTAGGTAACACGAGTGGGTTTAACGGTTTATAAATCATCGGCAGGATCTGGTAAAACGTTTACCCTGGTTAAGGAGTATCTAAAAATTGCTCTCAAACAGGCCAGGGGTTCTGGCATTAAATCTATACTGGCACTAACCTTTACCAACAAGGCAGCTCTGGAAATGAGGAAAAGAATCGTAAAGTACCTCTACGAACTCTGCGACGAAAACCTTCGGCAGGAAAGCAATATGTATGAGTTGTTGCTTCACGATAAAGAGTTGGGGTACGACCATACTGAATTGATTGATAGGGCCAAACAACTTTTGCATCAATTGCTTCATCAGTACTCTTTGTTTTCGGTAAGCACCATAGATCGATTTAGCCATGGAATAATTCGTACTTTTTCCAACGAGCTGGGTCTTACCAATGATTTTGAGATTGACCTTGAAGTAGAAGAATTGCTTCGCGATGCCATTGAAAACCTGATAGGTAGGGCGGGCCATGATTCGGAATTGACCGATTTTTTAACCCGTTTCTCGCTGGATCGTATTGAGAACGATCAATCCTGGAGAATTGAGGACGAAATTTTTAATTCGAGCAGGTTTATTGCCTATGAAAATGCCGATGAATACCTAGAACCACTTTCCAAACTTAGTCTGACAGAATTAAGCCAGATTCAAAAGCAACTACGAAAAAAGGTTAGGCATTTTGAGAAAACGCTTCTTGAACTGGGGCAACAAGGATTAGATCTTATTTCTGCCAATAACCTGCAGGTTAAGGATTTTTACTTTGGAAGTACCGGTGGTTTACCCTCTTACTTTAGCAAACTGAATAAGGTTTCGTATTCAAAACTGGAAGGAGCAAGGTTATTAAAAACAGTAGAGGAAGACGTATGGTATACGGATAAGGCAGAAGACTCGATCAAAACAAAAATTGACTCGATTAAAGATCAGTTGCTCAATATCTATACGCAAACCAAAGGAGTATTCGAAACTGATTATCCAGGTTATGTTTTGGAAAAAGCCGTGTTGAAGAATTTTTATGCTACTGCTTTAATCAACGAGGTTTACCGGGAGTTTGAACGTTTGAAGGTTGAACGAAATATACTCCCCATATCTGATTTTAATAAACTTATTGGAGACATTGTAAACGACCAGGAAGCACCATTCATTTATGAACGAATTGGAAATCACTACACCAATTTCTTGATTGATGAATTTCAGGATACTTCTCGATTGCAGTGGAAGAACCTTATGCCATTGGCTGAAAACAGCCTGGCTACCAATCAAAATAACCTGGTGGTTGGTGATGGAAAACAAGCCATATACAGGTGGAGGGGAGGTGAAGTTGAGCAGTTTGTTAAACTTCCATTTGTACGAGGTGCAGCAGACAACGAAATTCTTCAGCAACGGATAAGTTTTATAAAGGAGTTTGTACAAGAGCAATTCTTAACCGTTAATTATCGAAGCAAGAGAAACATTGTTCAATTCAATAACCGGTTATTTTCCACTATTGCAAGCGAAAAAGGAGAGCTTATTCAGTTTATATACAAAGGAATAGAGCAAGAGTTTTTATCGAATAATACGGGTGGTTATGTTGAAGTAAGGGTTAAAGATGAGTCAATAAAGGATGATGAGACCTTTGATGAATTTAACCTAAAGGAGACTATTCAGGCGATTTATGGAGCCAGAGAACAAGGTTATAATTTTGGTGATATAGCCATACTCTGTCGTCGAAATCCCAGCCTAATTTATTTGGCCGATAAACTGGCAGAAGAGGGAATTCCGATAGTGAGTTCAGAAGCGTTGTTGATTGATAAAAGTCCCGGTGTTCGGTTGTTAAATACTTACCTGAAGTTGATCCTGGATCCAAACGACAAGCACGAACAATTACGTTTTTTATTCTTATTGAAAAGAGTCCGTGGAATCGATGGAGATCCGTTTCCGTTGGCACAATCGGTAATGAAAAATCCGAGTCGGGAAAACCTGGAACTAATAACATCATCACTTGGGTATTCCATTTCTTTCAACTTTCTGGGAAATGATGCCTATGAGTTAATTGAGCAAGGAATTGTACAATTAAAAATGAATAGTAAGTCCGATGAGTACCTACTGGCTTATCTGAATATTGCACATGAATATTTCCAAAAAAATACGGTTTCACTTTCCGGGTTTCTTGTCCATTTCGAAGAAAATCGGAGGAAGTTTAGTTTGGATTTGCCTGATGGAATAGATGCGGTAAAACTGCTTACTATTCACAAGGCCAAGGGCCTGGAGTTTCCGGTGGTGATATTCCCATTTGCCAATTACATGTATGGATTTAGGCAAAGCATGTGGTTGAAATTGGACGGTGATATAGAAGGACTTCCCAGCTTTCTGGTCAACAAAAACAAAGAGATTAATTCTACCCGCTTTGCAGACCAGGCCAGAGAAGAGGACGAGCATGTAATGCTTGATGAACTAAACATTTTATACGTTGTATGTACCCGTGCGATAGACCAGTTGCACATTTTTACCAGCAGTGGAGGGCGCAAGAATTTTAGCAGGCTTTTTCTTCCTACATTGCGAAATATGGAAGGATGGACTACTGATGATACTTTTAAACTGGGGAATAAAGAGGCCGTAATAAAAAAGACGAATAGTAAGGGATTAAGACAGGAAAACAATTTGCCAGGTATGTTTAGTTTTCCGGAGTTAGGTAGGTTCAACTACCTCTACCCTCAAAACGAAGGAGCACTCAACGGAGAAAGCCCAGGAATTTTAGGAGATTGTGTGCGCTATACACTGGCAAATATTATTGGAATAAAAGATATAGAATCAGCCATTGAGAGGTCGGTGTTTAAGTTTCAACTTGACTCCACAACAAGCGAATTACTTTCCGGAAAAATTAATGAACTGATAAGTAATCCTACCATTCGATCGTTTTTTGAAGCCGAAGATGCAAAAACAGAGGTTGAGTTTATTGGCGCCAACGGAACAGTGATTCGGCCAGATAGGTTGGTTACGTTGAATGGTCAACGTATTGTTATTGAATACGAGACTGGAGAACCTTCGGAAGATCATAAGGCGCGGTTGCAGGATTATCATGCAATAATTTCTTCCGTTTATAATGAACCGATTAATGCCTACCTGGTCTATGCTGAAAATATTGAATTAATTCAAGTTGTATGACCTTTGAAATAAAGCATTGGGACGAACTTTCAAAAGATGAGCTTTACGACATCATTCAGCTTAGAATTGAGGTTTTTGTTATAGAACAAGATTGCCCCTATCAGGAGTGCGATGGAACAGACCGGGTAGCTTTTCATCTATTGATTCAACAGAATGAAGAACTCATCGGTACAGCACGAATTATCCCAAAGGAAGGAGACCGGGTAGCACTTGGAAGAATTGTAATTAAGAAGAAAAACCGAATGGAAGGCATTGGAAAAAGGCTGATGAAATCGTGCCTGGAATACACTAGGGAGGTATTGCATGCAAAACGGGTCACCATGTCAGCCCAAACTTATCTGATCAAGTTTTATTCTGAATTTGGATTTGAAACCCGAGGAGAAGAATACCTCGAGGATGACCTTCCGCATATAGCCATGGAGTTAACCTTAGGTAGTTGAGGAGTGGCGCATTCTTATTTCTTCAAATTCTTCTTTCGACATTTCTGACCAGATATCGTCCTTGCATTTAATCATGTCCTGAATTCGAAGTTTTTCAGGATATTGATGAGCCTTTACCGCATGAATGTGAATTTCGGAACCAACAAGTTGAAGCTCCTCAAACTCATTGTTTGAGTTAATTTTGTAATAGGATAAACCACTAAAATACTTGCGATATACAGGGAATTGCATCCGGCAAAATTATAGTTTGATCTGCAAAGTAATTGTCATTAATTGAGCTTAACGAAATAGAATGAAACAAATAGTATTCGCAACCAATAATCAGCATAAATTAGAAGAAGTTCAGTCGTTGTTGAGTGAACAGTTTCAAATAATATCATTGAACGAACTTGGGTTTAAAGAAGAAATTCCGGAGACTCAAAAAACCATTGAAGGCAACGCTTCGCAAAAATCTCATTACATCTATGAACGATACAATATGCCTGTCTTCGCCGATGATACCGGATTGGAAATTGATGCATTAAATGGAGAACCGGGAGTTTATTCTGCCCGATACGCCGGGTCAAATTGTTCATTTCAGGATAACTGTAATAAGGTGTTGAATAACCTAAAAGGAGAACAAAACCGAAACTCAAGGTTCAAAACGGTGATTTCCCTGATCATTGATGGAAATGAGCACCAATTTGAAGGGCTGGTTAATGGAAAAATCCTGGAAGAAGGAAGAGGAGAAGACGGTTTCGGATATGATTCTATTTTTCTACCCGATGGGTATGAAAAGTGCTTTGCTGAAATGAGTTTGGAAGAAAAAAACCAGATAAGCCATCGAGGACTTGCAGTTAGGAAGTTGGTTAAGTTTTTATCCACTGACATCGCCTAAAATAACCCACATTTGTAATATGAAATTTTTCCTTTGGATCTCAGTTATTACTCTTTTTGCCAAGTCAGGGTGTACTTCTTCTGATTCGGGTAAGCCATCCAATGAACCTTTAGAGAATCAAATTGTTCAGATAGCATTCTACAATGTTGAGAATTTGTTTGATACCATCAACGAAGCAGGTAAAAATGATGGCGAGTACACTCCAGGCGGTAAAAAAGCGTGGAACACCAGTAGGTATTATGAAAAACTGGACCATCTTAATCAAGTATTGGCATCCATCGATTCAGCTGGAGAGTTGGTGGCCTTCGGAGTTGCAGAAATAGAAAATATTAAGGTACTTAAGGATTTGGTAAATACTGGTTTTTTAAAAGATAGAAACTACAAAATTGTTCACCAAGAAAGTCCTGATTTCAGGGGAATTGATGTTGCTTTTCTGTACAATTCGAAGCAGATTAAGGTCAATAACAGTCAGTGGATTAACGTTGATTTGCAAGATTCGGGAAGAACAACCCGAGATATACTTAGAGCTGATGTAACCTGGAAGAATGAAGAGATAACTTTCTACATAAACCATTGGCCATCGCGCTGGGGAGGCAAGGAAAAGACAAATACAAAAAGAATTGCCGCATCGCAAGCACTTAGGAACAATATTGATGCGATGAAAGAGGAAGAACGTAATAATCACCTTGTAATTATGGGTGATTTTAACGATTACCCCAATAACGAAAGCATGCTTAAGATATTAAAAGCCGATTCATTGGAAACTGGGGCGCTTTACAATGCTACCTGGCCAGCACACAAGAATGAAAGTATTGGTAGTCATAACTACAAAGGACATTGGGGAATGCTGGATCAAATAGTCGTTTCCAATTCTGTTGTTCCATTTGTAGATTCGGTTTATGTGTTTAAAAAGAACTTCATGTGTTATAAAAATAAGAAAGGGGAATGGCTGCCTTCCAGAACACATGCTGGACCTAAATATTATGGTGGCTATTCCGACCATTTACCGGTTGTATTAAGATTAAAAAGTAAAAAATAAGAATGAGAAAGATTGCAGTATTAGTAGGGATTATTTCCATGGCATTTGTTGCTAACGCACAATCATTGAGTGATTTATATGAAAAGGTTAATCCCAGTGTGGTAGTAATATATACGCATGGGACAGAAGTAGTTGGTGGGGGAAATCGGTTAAATACGGTCTCAGCAGATGGTCTGGGTTCAGGTGTTTTAATTGATGATGAGAAATGGTATATAATGACGGCCGCCCATGTTATTCAGGGTGCAGAAAAAGTTAAGGTTGTTTTTCCTTCCGGGGAAGATGTATCTGCAACCATTGTTTCCAGCATACCCAACGCAGATGTAGCTATGATAAAGCTGGATTGGAAACCCCTGCAAACTAACGTTAAGGCAGTTGAAATTGGGAACAGCGATAATGTGAAAATTGGTGATGATGTATTTGTAATTGGTGCTCCAATGGGATTAGAACATTCATTATCTCGCGGAATAATTAGCGGCAGGCATCATATGGATCGAGTTTCCGGAAAGGGAAAAAAACTGGAGTTCTTTCAAACCGATGCCGCTATTAATACCGGTAATTCAGGTGGACCCATGTTTAATATGAATGGTGAAGTAATTGGACTTGCAAGTTCTATACTTACTCAAAGTGGAGGATTCGAAGGGATTGGTTTTGCTGCTACCTCCAACATTGCTAAACGCCTGCTATTGGAGCAAAGCCATTTTTGGTCAGGATTGGAAAACATTTATGTAAATGATGCCATAGCCAAGGCACTCAATATTCCTCAAAACGGAGGATTGCTGGTCCAAAAAGTAGTTCCGGTTTCATTGGGTGGAAGAATGGGATTAATTGGTGGTAACTACCGGGCAAATATCGAGGGCCAGGAAATAATGATTGGTGGTGATGTAATTTTAGCCGTAAATGACATTCCCCTAACTTCCCAGGAAAACATGGAGAAAATAGGTGATTTGCTAGGAACACTTTCTCCAGGGGCATCGTTTAAGGTGACCATATTAAGGGAAGGGAAAACGAAAATATTAACAGGCAGCATGCCAACAGAATAATAATTGAATGGAATTTTTTGATCCTAAACTGGACGAATATGTGATTCAACATTCAGAGCCTGAATCTGAATTATTGGAAGAATTAAACCGGGAGACCCATTTAAAGGTTCTTATTCCTCGGATGATTGCTGGCCATTATCAGGGTCGTGTATTAAGCATGTTAAGCCACATGATTAATCCAAAAAATGTGTTGGAAATTGGAACCTATACGGGTTATTCCGCTTTGTGCTTTGCAGAAGGACTAAAAGAAGGAGGAATAATTCATACCATCGATCACAATGAAGAATTGGAATCAATACAATCCCGCTATTTTGAGAATAGCAAGTATGGAGATCGTATCAAACGATATGTTGGAGATGCGCTTCAGGTCATTCCAACCATTTCGGGAGAATTTGACCTGGTTTATATCGATGCCGATAAAGAAAATTACTCCAACTATTTCGATATGGTCATCGATCGTGTACCTTCAGGGGGATATATAATTGCCGATAATGTTCTATGGAGCGGCAAAGTAATTGAAGCGATCGACCCTAAAGATTTGGAGACAAAAATGCTGATTGAATACAATGCCAAAATTCAAAACGATGAGCGGGTTCAAAACGTTTTATTTCCAATTCGTGACGGACTTATGATTGCCAGAAAAAAATAACTAAATCTAAATTTTATGAAATCAAGAATATTCTTTATTGCCTGGTTTGCGTTCGCAATTGCGTTAACAACCAGTGCTCAGGAAAGTGAAAGGAAAGGAGTGATTGAGGTAATGGGAACCTCTGAAATGAGCATTGCACCCAACCAGGTTGTTTTTAATATTACGGTTGTTTCCAAGGATGCGGAATTTTCAAAGACGCTGGACAACTTGAATGTTCAGGTTAATAAACTAAAGGAAGCTTTGGTTAAGGCTGGAATTATGGATAACGATGTAAAAACATTGAGCTATAACATACACGAGGAGTATAACTATGAAGGCGGGCAACGAAAGTTAAATGGTCATAAAGCAATACATAGCATGCAAGTGAAATCTGAGATGACTGACGAACGTATGAAAGCCGTTTACAACGCAATTCGTGAATCCGGAGTTGAAGTTCAAATGAATATGAGTTTTACTATTTCAAATACCTATGAGTATAAAAGCGAGTTGATGGTTTTAGCGGTTAATGATGCTAAACAAAAGGCACAAACGCTTGCTCTAGCCGCTGGCGTGGAATTGGATGGAATTAAAAAGATAAGTTTTGTGCAGCAATCAAGGTCATACGCTTCCAGGAATATGGCCATAAGTCCTTCGATGGATGTGCAGCGCAATGAAGCAAATATTTCGGTAAATCCGGGTGATTTAAAATTGTCCGAGCAGGTTAGAGTAGTTTTTTACTTAAGACAATAAAATGGTTATCGATTTTCGAAGTGATACGTTTACGAAACCAACTCCCGAAATGCTTGAAGTTATGTTTCAGGCCGAAGTGGGAGACGATGTTTTTGAGGAAGATCCGACCATAAATCGGCTGGAATCGTTTGCAGCTTCCTTATTCGGAATGGAAGCGGGCTTGTTCTGTTCTAGTGGAACACAAACGAATCAGGTTGCCATAAATGTACATACCAAACCAGGTGATGATATTATTTGTGACCAATATGCCCACATTCACTATTATGAAGGAGGAGGAATAGCAGCAAATTCAGCAGCTACCGTTTCTTTAATTGCTGGTAACCGGGGCTTGATAACACCCACTCAAGTAGAAGGAGCTATTAAAGTTGATGATGTCCATTTTCCTGCTACACGACTGGTCGCTTTGGAGAATACTTCCAACAAAGGAGGAGGAAGCATTTACGAAATGGAAACCATTCTGCAAATCAAAAGCATTTGTAAGAATCATGATTTAAACTTTCATTTGGATGGAGCGAGGGTTTTTAATGCGTTGGTGGAACGTGATTATACACCAACTGATTTAGGTAAAACCTTTGATTCCATAAGTGTTTGTTTAAGTAAAGGATTGGGCGCACCGGTTGGTAGTATTTTACTGGGAAATAAAAAGTTTATTCATCAGGCCAGAAGGGTTCGAAAACGATTTGGCGGTGGAATGCGTCAGGCAGGATATTTGGCAGCAGCAGGTATTTATGCTTTAGAAAACAACGTAAGCCGACTCAAAAAGGATAATGATAATGCTAAATACCTGGGCGATTTATTGAACAAGCAGAGCTATGTGGCCTCTGTTGAACCTATTGACACCAATATTGTTATGTTCGACACCAATTCGGATGTTGATGTCGACGCACTGTTAGGTCATTGGGAGTCAAATGGGATAAAAGCATTGCAGTTGAGCCCGGGTAGAATTCGTCTGGTGACACATCTTGATATAACCGATGATATGATGGATCAGGTGGAACAGAAAATGAAATTCTAATGGCGAATCGATCCTTTTTAAATTTAAGGAATGATATTTGCTTTATATGGTAATATGAGATTTAGTTTTCTTCCTTTAGTAGTGTTATCCATTGGATTTTCGTCCTGCGCATCACTAAATCAATCCCTTAAATTCGAGGAAGACGACATCTATTATACCAACGATTTTCAGCACCGATTAAACAAGCAGGCACTTCTCATGAATGAGAATGTAGCCATGCCCGATTCTACCTGGGAATATTTTGATGAAAGTTATGCAAACTCTATTCGCCCATCGTATGCCAGGCAACTTGAGAAGTTTGATTCTTCAGATTCTTCCGAATATTACTTAGTGGATAACGAGCGCGAATACGATCCCTACAATTCAAGCAACAGAAATTCAAATTGGGTTTCTAATGTGGGTGTTGGAGTAGGAGTTGGAACGTACTACGGTTACAATGCCTATTACGGTGGTTACCAACCCAACTATTATACTTCTTCCAATTACTATAATCGTTCTTACGTTAGTCAAAGAAACCAGGTTCAGGCTCCCAGTAGTTACGAACCAAGGTTAACCCGGTATAGTCCCGGGGCTAATTCAAGAGTTGTTACCCCGACCTCGGCTCCCAAGCGCACTACAAAACCATACATCAACCCAAATCCAGGGTATAATACCAATCAGAGTAATACGTTCAATGGGAACAACAGGCAGTATCGCTCCAATGGATCTGGTTCAAGTGGAGGATTTAATAATTCTAGATCAGGAGGTGGAAGTTATACTCCATCAGGAACAGTAAGGGGCTATCAAAGAAGGTAGTGCGTTCTGTAGTTTCATTTGTTTTATTGATTTGTTGTTTTGCTTCTCAGGGGCAAACAATTAGCGATGCACTATTGTTTGGGCAAGACCAAAAATTGGGCACCGCCCGATTTATGTCAATGAGTGGAGCATTTGGCACATTGGGGGGAAATTCGTCTTCGGCCATTATAAATCCAGCAGGTATAGGTGTTTATCGCAGAGGCGAGTTGGGTCTTTCCTATGGTATCTCTTCCCAGGGACTAAGCACTTCCCATTACGGGTCAACTTCCAATGATATGCTTAACGCGAGCAAATTGACAAACTTCACGTTGGTCTTTAGCAATCCTTTGTATGAAAGTGATTGGAAAAAATTCAACGTTATGTTCTCTTACAATCGAAGGAACAACTTTGATAGTCAGTATACCTATGAGGGAGTAAATCAGGAGAGTTCTAAATTGGATCGCTACCTGTTTGACATTTTAGAAAGACATGTTTTTATAGAAGAGTTGTACGAGCAATTTCCATTTGGTGCCGGATTAGCTTGGGGGAGTGAATTAATTGATACGCTCGACGGAAACTATTTTCATCACCTTGAATCTTATGGACATGAGCAGCGGCTTCATGGAAAAACTACAGGAGGCATTGGTGATTATTTTGTTGGAATAGGAGCCAATTACAATGATAAATTATACATAGGTGCCACCTTGGGAATATCTGCTCTTAACTACACATTGGAATCTACTTATACTGAAACACCCACCGCATCTAATACCAAAACGTTTTTAACCAGTTGGTCCGAAAAATCGACCCTGGATATTTCTGGTCGTGGATTAAATATTAAATTGGGTTTGATCTATTGGATTCAGGAAAAAATGAGAATAGGATTGTCCTATGCTAGCGGAACTTCATTTCTCATCAACGAACGATACGTAAAAAACATGGAAGCCAATTGGAAAGATCGAGATCAAACCTTTGCCAATTCTCCTGATGGATTTAATGAGTATCGTTACATTTCTCCCTATAACATTACACTATCCTATGCATTGGTCGATAAGTATATAGGGAGTATTGATTTGGATGCGGAATGGGTTACTTATGGAAGAATGAAATTTGACAGGGTAGCTGGCTTTCCCGTAGATTTTACTGAGGTCAATGGAGAGATAAATGATAACGTGGGTCCGGCACTTAACCTTAGAGTGGGTGGTGAGCTCCTATTGGGTTCTTTTTTGTTAAGGGGTGGAGGAGCCGTATATGGCAACCCGGTAAAGCATAAAGAATTTTTTAACCGTTATTCTATTTCCGGGGGAATTGGTTATCGTATAAAACGAGCAACTTTTGATGTCGCCTATTCTTATCTGGGTTCAACTACCTACGAAACAAATATTCATTACGCTAAAAACATTCGACTTCAACCATCAACGGCACAGTTACATGCCCATCAACTTATTTTAACCGCCGGGTTTAAGTTTATTAAGTTGGAGTAGAAGTTGCGGCTGAATCGGACTTATCCTTTAATTCTATGAGGGTAGCTTGCGAAACTGCACAAAGCTTTTCTTCCCCATTTTTTACCGCATAAACTTCAGCCTTACAGACTGTAAGTGTTTTGCCGTGTTTCAATACGTTAGACCTTCCTATAAGCAATTCACCATCTCCTGGAGACATTAAGTTGAGCTTGAATTCTACCGTAAGAACCGATGAGTTTTCATCCATTAAAGAGAAACTTGCATATCCCGAAGCGTTATCCGCAACCGTACTAATTATGCCGGCGTGGAAAAATCCATGTTGCTGAGTTAAGCTTTTATCATAGGGTACGTGAATTTCACAAAAACCAGGTTTTACATCAATCAACCTGGCCCGGATAAGTTCCATAAACTTTTGGCGATCGAAACTCTCCTTAACCTTAGTTTTAAAATCCGGAAACTTAGGCTTGAATGTCATCGCTCTATTGAACAATAATTTTCTTCCTAAAATATTGGTTGTTTGCCTTTACAACACAGACATATATACCGGGGGTAATATTATCCAGTTCCACCAAATCCATTTCCTGGGTCTTAAGGTTAGCCTGTTCTTTCCCCATTAGGTTGTAAACCGAAAGCTCAACTTCTTTGCTTGCTTCATAATTCCTTAGGTCGAAGTGGATTTTTTCCCTTGAGCTATAAATGGATATTTTTTCAATAGCATTGATTTCCTCAACCTGAACCGGGTTATTGTAAATCAATTCCAGATCATCAAAGTGGGCGATGCTTTTTTCAACCCCATTGGTGCCGTTACCCGAGGATAGAACCAGGATAATATATTCAGGTGTCTCCGAGGTTAAATAATCGAAAGGAACGGAAAAGCGAGTCCAGGTATCAGCTTTTTTACTTGGTATGTCAAAATTGGCCGTTGCAATATAATTGGTTTTGGCAGCATCGGGAGCTTTAGCTGTTCCTTTATGGATCACTGCGAGTGCCGAACCATAGTCAGTACCTGCCGGATCATATTTGTACCAGCCTACCAGGCTGTCGGGCTTGTACTTTAATGGGGTATTCCATTTGTCGTCAGCCACATCAGTTGCAACGTAAGACTTCGTTACATCAGCATTTGCATGAACCAATACGTTAGTTAAAATACCAGTCGCTACTGTTCCAAATACTTTTTTATTCTCCAGTTCAACACATTTGGACCCGGAATGAGCGTTTCCTGCTTCCGATAGAACTGTTGGTGCAAAGTTGGCCAAGGTAGATGGGGTAGCAGTTTTTAATGAACTCCAATTTACAGGTTCTGCCTTGTTACCACTGCCTTCCCAATCCTCGAAACCAGGATTTTCAAGTTGTTGGGCAGTTAACCCTGCACTTAAGGTCATGCACACCAGGAATATTATTTTTTTCATAGTAGATTTTTTAGGTGTGCCTAAAGTATAAAATATCCTTGCAGGTTTATTTGGTCATATAAAACAGAAAGCCTCACGAGTAAGTACTAATTTCTCGTGAGGCTTATTGGGTGTAGAGAACCGAAGATGTCCTATGGTAACCAGCGTATGCTTAGAGTGTTATTGGCGGCATTATAGCTCCAAATAATGTCATCCTGATAAGTAGGTGTATAGGTGTTTGCTCCTTGACATGAGCCGTCTAACGCGGCTCCGTTATCAGTTCCGCTATCATCTACATATGGTCCGCTAGGGCAATTTTGAGTAGGAGTCATAACATCGTTATCAATTTGTACGTGCCTTACGTTTGCTGGGATTGCAAAGGAGCGAATTTCAAATTCAGTAGGCTTAGCTCCAGCAGGTAAATTCCAGGTTACGTAGTGTCCACCGCCACCGGTTCCCGTCCAGGCAACAAAGTGCCAACCGCTCCAAGATTGAGCACATCCTGAATATTCATCGGCATATCGAATTCTCATTTCTACGTCACATCCGGTCGACTTAGTAGATAAATTTTGCATGGTAACTACATCGGTAGTTTGAGAATAAATTTTGCTGGATAGCATAAGAACACCTATAAGCACCAGTGCAGAAAGTAATCTTGATTTTTTCATAATAATTTAAGTTTAGTAAATCGTACAATTTGGTACGACTTGAATTAATAAAAATGAATTCTACTAAGGTCGAAAGTAAATGAATAGCTATCAATAGGGGAAACCCCTCATTTTGATGTTTAGAATTTCAGATACGAATTGAAGTATAAAAAAAGCCCCTCCAAATGGAGAGGCTTTCTTAAATATTATGAATGTTGAAGTCGTCTATGCAGATGCAAAAACTTTTCCCATTTTTTCTTGTTCTTCAGTTGCCATTTCATTGTCAACCAAAATGCGTCCGCAATGCTCGCTTACGATAATTTTCTTACGCGCTCTAAGATCAATTTCTCTTTGAGGCGGAACCTTAAAGAATGAACCGTAAGTTGCTCCGTCAATTACCGGTACTACCGCCAATCCATTTTTAGAATTATCTCTAATTCTTTTATAGGCAACAAGAAGACGCTCTTCAATGTCTTTTTCATACTTCTCAGATAGCTTGGTTAAGGAGCTTTCTGCTTTTTCATTAGCAGCTACAATGTTTCCAAGTTCGTCTTGTTTAACTCGAAGGTCTTCTTTTCTTTCGTTTAGCTTATCAACGGCAATTTCCAGAATCTCATCCTTATTGGCAATCTTAGCGCCATATTCGTTAATTCTTTTGTTTGCCAATTCAATTTCCAGGGTTTGGTATTCAACTTCCTTAGAAAGAGCTTCGTACTCCCTGTTGTTTTTAACGTCGTTCAATTGAGTTTTAAACCGGGCGATTTGAGTTTCAGATTCTTTAATAGCGATTTTCTTTTTTCCTATTTCAGCATCCAAATGCACTTTTTCCTCGTTTAGTTTGTCCACACGAGCTTCAATTTCCTTAATCTCTTCCTCAAGGTTAACAACCTCTTTAGGTAATTCTCCGCGAGTAGATCGTATTTTATCAATTTGAGAATCGATTAACTGTAAATCATAAAGTGATCTTAGTTTTTCTTCAATTGATAAAGTACCTTTCTTTTTAGCCATATTCGCTTCCTTAGTAATAGTTTACAGGGTTAGTATTAACCCCCGATAAATGGACGGCAAATTTATTAAAATTTTCCTTTAAAAAATCGACAATTAAATGTGCTGTAAACTGCTCACTTTCGTAGTGTCCAATGTCCGCAATTACAACCTTGTTTTCGTGGTCAAAAAATTCGTGATATTTGAAATCCCCAGTAATAAAAATATCAGCTTTAGCTCCAATTGCCTTTTTGAGTAAAAAGCTTCCAGCCCCGCCACACCAGGCTATTCGCCTAACTTTGCTGTCCGGGTTTCCCGTGTGCCTGATTACTTTGAGGTGAAAGGTTTTTTTAAGGATATCGAAGAAATCCGATAGCGTTATTTCATCAGCCAACTCACCAACCATTCCTGATCCAACGTAGGTATTTTCATTTTCTATAGAATAGATTTCATAAGCAACTTCTTCGTAAGGATGGAATTGAAGGAGGTTTTTTATAACCTTTTGCCTTAAATAAGTTGGTAGTACCACCTCAATTTTGGTTTCACTTTCTGAATGTAGTTTTAGTTTTTCTCCAACGTAAGCGTTAGAATTCTCCAGGCCCCGAAATGTCCCAATACCTTCCTGGTTAAACGAGCAGGAATCGTAATCACCAAGTTTACCCGCACCAGCTTCAAAAAGTTTATTTCGTAGTTCTTCCACCTTATCATTTGGACAATAAGTAACCAGTTTTTCCAGCGTTCCTTTTTGTGGTGCCAATATTTTCGGTTCTTTAACCCCTAGTAAATTTCCAATCTTATAATTGACACCGGTGGTTACACTATCCAGGTTGGTATGCATAGCATAAATGGCAACGTCATTTTTTATTGCCTTAATCAAGGTTCGCTCCACATAGGTATGGCTAGTTATTTTTTTTAACCCCTTAAACACGATCGGGTGGTGGGCTATGATTAGATTACAACCCAGTTTTATGGCCTCGTCAATGGTATCCTCAATAGAATCCAGGCAAACCAAAACACCAGAAACCACCTCTTTTGGATTGCCACAGATTAGCCCGGCGTTGTCATAATTCTCCTGATAAGATGGCGGAGCCCATTCTTCCAGTTTATCAATAATTTCTGCTATTAACATATAAAGATTAAAATGAAGTTCAAAGGTATTGTGTTAGGGCTAATAGCAAATAAATACTTATAAATTTGCCGCCCCTATTATGCGAGTACTTAGACTTTTACTTTATCCGTTCGCCCTTATGTACGGAATGGTGGTCCTCATTCGAAATTTTCTTTTCGATATGGGAATTTTACCGGTAAAGTCATTTCCGTATCCTGTCATTAATGTTGGTAATCTGGCAGCCGGAGGAACAGGTAAATCACCCCATGTTGAATATTTGGTAAAATTGATTCAAAGCAAATTTGAGGTTGCTACGCTAAGTCGTGGCTATGGCCGTAAAACATCGGGCTTTGTAGAAGTAAATGAGAATTCTACATTCTTTGATGTTGGTGATGAACCCCGAATGTTTTACAGCAAATATCCCAATGTAAAGGTTGCGGTAGATGCCAATCGCAAGCGAGGTATTGAGCGATTAAAGGAGCTATATCCAAAGATTAAGTGTATCATTTTGGACGATGCATTTCAACATCGTTCGGTTTCCGCGGGTCTGAATATTCTCTTAACCGAATATTCAAGGTTATACATCAATGATCTGCTTTTACCGTCGGGTTACTTGAGAGAACCACAACTTGGTGCAAAACGAGCCGATTTTATTATTGTTACCAAGTGTCCTTCTATTTTTTCACCCGTTGATGCACGGGCTATAAGGACTAAACTCAATTTAAAGGAGTATCAAACAGTATATTTCAGCTATTTCAAATATAGGAACCTGGTACATGTTTATGATAAGCAAAAGGAAGATGTTCCTGAAATGAATCAAAAGTTGAACGTGATTTTGCTGACTGGGATTGCCCGTGCGAAGAATATGTATTTCGCTATTAAAGACAAGGTGAAGAGCATCGAACATCTCAATTTTCCCGATCACCATGTTTTTACCATGTCCGATATTAATAGGGTTACAAAAGCCTATAGGGATTTAAAAGCCGATAATAAAATCATACTTACTACCGAAAAAGACGCCATGCGATTACTGGTTCCTGGTATTGAAGAGGAGCTGGGTGGCTTACCAATATATTACGTTCCGGTGGAAGTCGAATTTCACGGAAACGACAAGAAAGAATTTGATGAAAACATTCTAACCTATGTTAAAAGATATACAGGAGGCTATTGATTACATTAAGGCCCAAACCATAACAATTCCCAAAGTGGGAATTATTATGGGATCGGGGCTAGGTGGGCTGTCCGATAAAATTGATATTGAGTGTAGTTTCGACTATGATGATATCCCTCATTTTGCAGTTTCTACCGTTGAAGGGCATGCCGGAAAGCTGCTTATCGGCAAGTTGGGTGGTGTTGATGTTATGGCCATGGCAGGCCGGTTTCATTACTATGAAGGCTACAGCATGAATCAGGTGGTATTCCCAATTCGTGTTATGAAATTCCTGGGAATAGAAACCCTTTTTCTGTCCAATGCCAGTGGCGGTGTAAATCCCGATTTTTCCATTGGTGATATCATGGTTCAAAACGATCACATTAATCTGTTTGGGGATAACCCACTTATGGGCCCAAACATTGATGAATTAGGACCGCGATTTCCGGATATGAGTGAACCCTATTCCCACCGACTTATTAAAATGGCGTTTGAAATTGCTGAAAACCAGGGGTATAAATTGCAGGTTGGTTCTTATGCGGGTGTTAGTGGTCCTTGTTTAGAAACTCCGGCAGAATATCAATATGTGAGAAACATTGGAGCCGATGCGGTTGGTATGTCTACTGTACCCGAGGTAATTGCTGCGAGGCACATGGGAATTCCATGTTTTGCAATGAGTGTAATTACCGATTTAGGGGTACCTGGAAAAATAGTAAAGGTGACTCACGAAGATGTTCAGGCCGCCGCCGCTAAGACTGAACCAATAATGACTGATATAATAACACAGATACTTGGTCAACTGAACTAAAATTGACCTTTTATTATCCATAAATTTGCGCCACGTTTCATAAGAATGAGTAAAGAACACGAGAAGTACGAAGCAGTTATTGGGCTTGAGATTCATGCCCAAATGTTAACCAGGAGCAAGGCGTACAGTAGTGATAAAAACGAATACGGAGCCATACCAAATACACAGGTAAGTCCAGTTACTTTGGCTCATCCCGGAACACTTCCGGTATTTAACCGACAGTTGCTTGATTTTGCAATTAAATTAGGCATAGCTTGTGACTGCGATATCCGGGAAGTGAATGAGTTTGCCCGAAAGAACTACTTCTACGGTGACTTACCCAAGGGATATCAAATTACTCAGGACACCACACCAATTTGCACAGGAGGTAAAATTGTAATTGAAGATATTGATGGCAATCCTAAAGAGATTGCACTCACCAGGATCCACATGGAAGAGGATTCCGGAAAGAGTATTCACGATCAGGACCCTTTTAATACTCTAATTGACCTGAACAGGGCTGGAGTGCCCTTACTGGAAATCGTGAGTGAACCGGATATGATTAATGGTACCGAAGCCTACAACTATTTGTCTGAGGTTCGTAAGCTGGTTCGTTATTTAGATATCTGCGATGGAAATATGGAAGAAGGGAGTCTTCGTTGTGACGCCAATATTTCCATTAAGCTTAAAGGTGATAAGAAGCTTGGAACCAAGGTTGAGGTTAAGAACATGAATTCCATTCGTAACGTTCAGCGAGCCATTGAATATGAAATAGCTCGTCAAATTGAGTGTACGGAAAGCGGAGAAGAAATTGTGCATGAAACAAGGAGTTTCGATGCGGCCAATGGCACAACCTTTAGCATGAGAAGCAAGGAAGATGCTAACGATTATCGATTCTTTCCGGAACCTGATTTGCAACCAGTAATTATTCGGGAAAATGACATTGCTTCCATAAGGAAAACCATGCCGAAGTTACCTGCTGAGCTTTTGGATAAATACCTGAACGAGTTAGGGTTGTCGGAATATGATGCCAAAATAATTGTGGACTCCAAATCAATAGCGCTTTACTTTGAGGAGCTTATAAGTCACACAAAAAATTATAAAGGTGCGGCGAACTGGCTTATGGGGCCTGTTAAAGGTTATTTAAATGAATTAGGAATACACATTTCTGAATTTCCAATTTCCGCACAAAAGATAGCTGAACTTATTGCCCTGGTCGATGATGATAAGGTGAGTAATTCAGTTGCGAATCAAAAGATTTATCCACTGCTGTTGAAAAACCCTGATAAATCTCCATTGGATATTGCACAGGAGAATAATTGGATTCAGGAAAGTAACACGGCTGCTTTGGGTGAATTTATATCGGCTGCTATTGGCAAATATCCGGACAAGGTTGAGGAATATAGAAACGGTAAAAAAGGACTTATGGGTCTTTTCATGGGAGAAGTAATGAAATTATCGAAAGGTAAAGCTGACCCCAAATTGACTAGTCAATTATTAAGAAAAGAATTGGAAGGGTAATCCAGTGTGATGCCTTTTAATAAATACATTTATCCAAAAGAATAAAAAACAGTTTAATTGCAGACAATGAAACTTTCTAACACTTTGATTATTACTCTATTTGCTGGCTCGCTCATTCTATTCAGTTGCGACCCAAAAATTGAACCAAGCGCATCGGCCAATTATATTTCCGGTAAGTTAGAGAACATTGCCGGTGGTGAGAAAATTCTATTGCAAAAGTTAACAAGCCGTGACATAGCCACCATCGATACCATATTGCCCGATATGGATGGTAACTTTGAGTTAGCCCCTGAAATAGAACGCCTTGGTTTTTACAGAATCTTTATTTCGAACAACAACTTTTTTAATTTCATTATTGCCCCAGCTGAAACATTAACGGTATCAGCCGATGTGAACGATCTGGAAGGAACCTACGATGTTACAGGGTCTATGGAATCGGATAAACTAAAGGAGTTGAATGAACTCATGAACGATTACATCGCTCAAATGGACTCACTTCAAATGGAAATGAAGAATGCTCAGGCGAGCCAGGACATTCAAAAAGCACAAGCAGTTTACCAGGCACAAATGATAATGAACGATGATGCCATGAGTAGGACCAGGAAATTTATTGAAGAGAACCCGGATAAATTGGCTAGCCTCTCTGCAATTCAACGTTTTGATCCCGAACAAGAGATTGAATTGTACGAAGAAGTGCTGGCTGGACTAAAGAGTAAGATCGGGGAGACTGACCTTTATAAAGAATTTGATAATCGGGTTCAGATGGCGAAAAGGCTTATGCCAGGTTCTGTTTTTCCGGATATGGTTTCTAAAACTCCAAAAGGTGAAGACTTAAGATTGTCTGATGCCCTGGGTGAGAAATATACATTGGTCGATTTTTGGGCTTCCTGGTGTAAACCTTGCCGAGCTGAAAATCCAGCTGTAGTTCAAGCCTATAAAAATCACAATTCCAAGGGATTTGAGATTTATGGAGTTTCCCTGGATAAGGAAGCGGAAAGCTGGAAGCAGGCAATTGCTACCGACAGGTTAGAATGGGCTCAGGTAAGTGACTTGTTGTTTTGGAACTCGCCTTCGGCTCTGCAGTATAACATTAGAAGTATACCTGCTAACTTTCTGATTGATGGTGAAATGAAAATCGTAGCCAAAAATCTAAGAGGGGCAGAACTTGATGCTAAACTGGCTGAATTGTTAAACCAATAGTAATGAGTAATTGTATTCGTAGTTCAAATTCAATTGGTTAGATGAGAATATTTCTGGTTTCTGTATTGTTGTTTTTTTCTCAACTGGTTTCGGCGCATGTTGGAAGTTCATGGCCCGTTGGTGAAACATTTAAATCCGATACCATAGATATCAAACATTATGAGGTATCCCTGGATTGGACTGGCACCGAATTAAAAGGGAGCTGTCTTATTCAGTTTAAAGCTATATTGGATAGCGTTGACAATATTAGCCTGGACTTAATTCGGTTAAAGGTTGATAGTGTTAAAGACATTAATGGAACAATAATTCCTTTCTCTCATGATGATTCAATTTTATATGTACCAATTACCAGGCTTAGAAAAGGAGATAGTACTGAAATAAAAGTGTATTACCATGGAACCCCCTTTAATGAAAACTGGGGTGGATGGCACAGAAACAGTTCATACTCGTTTAATTTAGGTGTTGGATTCGAATCTATACCGCATAATCTGGGCAAGGTCTGGCATCCTTGCTTTGATAATTTTATTGAAAAAGCAACCTATCGGGTATCTGTAAAAACAGATACTAATGTTACAGCTACAGGGAGTGGAATTTTAGAGAGTGAGGTTATAAATGGAGCCGTTAAAACGACCACCTGGAATTTAAAGCAGGAGATTCCAACCTATTTGTACGGAATTGCCATATCGGATTATGTACTTACAAGGGATACCATCAACGGAGTTTATGGTAGTATGCCTGTAGAACTATATTCAAAAGCAAGGGACGTAAACAGGCTCAAGGTGGGATTTAGGAATTTAGATTCAGCTTATACCACATTCGAAAGACGTTTCGGTCCATACCGTTGGGACAAAGTCGGATATTCAATTACCAACATTGGAGCTATGGAACATGCTACCAACATTGCCTTTCCGGAAAATTCAATTTCCAATGAAAAGATCATGGCCCACGAACTGGCCCATCATTGGTGGGGAGATCTAGTCACGTGTGAGTCGGACCGCGATATGTGGATCAATGAAGGAATGGCTGTTTTTAGTGAATACCTTTTTTTAGAAGATCTATATGGGCTGGATGCCATGAACAGGGAGAAAGAATCAAACTTATACCAGGTGGTTCGCCATGCCCATTTAAACGAAGATGGGTCCCAGCCGTTATCAGGAATCCCCAGGGTTCATACCTATGGTATTCATTCGTATAGAAAGGGTTCTATCGCGGCTCATAACCTGCGACGATTTATGGGAGATTCGTTGTTCTTTGCTGGACTGAAAAGTACACTCGAAGGATTTAAATTCAATTACATGGATGCTTTTGAATTTAGAGATAAACTGAAATTTGAAACTGGTGTAGATTTAAATAATTTTTTCGATCAGTGGATTTTTGGAATTGGATTGCCAGACTATCAATTGAGAAGCTGGAGCTCAAAGGCAACTCCGGGATTGTATGATGTTGAGGTTACTGTTCTTCAGAAAATGGCCGGGTCTCAGATTTTATTTACTGATATGCCTATTACCATTAGGTTTTACGATGCCAATCAGAATCATTGGGAAAGGGTAATCCGATTTAATGGTCAGGTAAACACTTACAAGTATCAATTTCCGGTTAACGTAGTTCATGTTGAACTTAATCCAAACTACGAGATTAGTTATGCTACAACTTCCAGCCGCGATACATTGTACTCTGTTGGTGCCATGAATACAGCAAACACGGACTTTAATATTGCCGTTAATTCCATCACGGACACATCAAAATTAAGATTAGAAACTCACTGGACTAACCCCTCAATTTCCGTCGAAAACATGGTTCGGTTGGGCGCACGGGTGAGCAAAACCCGTTATTGGTATTTGCATGGATTTAATGGAGGAACGGTTTCGTTAACAGGAACCACCTTTTACGATGGAGGGTTCAATAAGATTGATAGTGGATTGGTTGAATATCACGAAGACAGTTTAATTCTACTGCATAGGGAAATTGGGGGAGAATGGGAAATCTATGACGACTATACAATTGTTGTTGGGTCACCAACCGATAAACGTGGTGCAGTACAAATTAACAACATGAAACTGGGAGAGTATGTATTGGCTGAACGGGATTCAACCATAAACGAAAGCTTGCTTTCCAATGCGCCGGTACCAGAAGACGAAAGCCAGTTAAAGCTTTATCCTAATCCGGCAGGAAACATGATAAACTTTGATATAACCAGAAAGCTAACGAATGTATCGCTTCATATTCTGGACTTCTCCGGCAGACAAGTTGAGGAAATTCAAAAAGGGTATTTGGAAGGTAGGTTCGAGTTGAATTTAAAAGAATACACCAACGGAGTTTACCTCTATGTGCTGAACAGCGATCAAGGTAAATTCACCGGTCGGTTCATTAAGAACGGACAGGATTAATTATGCGGAAATACCTTTCCATAGTTTTATTCTTTCTCTTTTTTCAAACTGGAAACCTGGCCTCGCAAGATGGTTATCCAAGGAATCCGTCAGTCGATATTACGCACTATAAATTTGAGTTAAAGATTAGCGATAATAACGATTCCCTATTTGGGAAAACGACTATATCTCTGAAAATTAAGCAGTCAATTAGCCAATTAACCCTGGATTTTCAAAATGTGACCGAAAATGGCCAGGGAATGTTGGTTTTGGGGGTGGAAGGAAAAGAAGGAAGTTTGACGTTCAATCATAAAGGCGAAAAATTAGTGATCGATTTAAGTGCTGATCCTGGTGAATATCAGATTGGGTTAAGCTATAAAGGGGTTCCCAAGGACGGATTAATAATTTCGGAGAACAAGCACGGAGACCGAACGTTCTTTTGCGACAATTGGCCAAACCGGGCACATCAATACCTTCCTGTTATAGACCATCCCTATGAAAAGGCTACATCCGAGTTTATTGTAACCGCACCCGTTAAGTACCAGGTAATTTCAAATGGAGTTCAGGTAGAGGTTGTAGACCTGGTTAATGGAATGCGAAGGACGGCCTATCGCTCTTACCAACAGTTGCCTACTAAGGTTATGGTTTTTGGTGCAGCCAGGTTTGCTGTTCGACATTGCAATGCAAGCGACTTCACACCTGTTTCAGCCTGGGTATATCCACAAGAAGAGCAAGAAGGTTTTAGTGATTATTGCTCTACCACTGAAATTTTAAGCTGGTTTGTCAAGAAAATAGGCCCCTATCCATATTATCAATTGGCTAACGTACAGTCGAAAACCCGCTATGGTGGTATGGAAAATGCCGGTTGTATTTTCTACCACGAGAATTCCATTGATGGGAAAAATGGTTCAGAGGGGTTATTTGCTCATGAAATTGCACATCAATGGTTTGGTAATTCTGCAAGTGAAGCAGATTGGCATCACGTATGGCTAAGCGAGGGTTTTGCAACCTACTTAACAGAGGTGTATAAACAGGAAGTCCATTCTGATGCTGCGTTTCGGGAGGGCATGGAAAGGAACAGGAAAAGAGTTTTGGGGTATATGTCCAAGTTTCCCAATTCAAGCATAATTGATACAACCATAACCAACCTCAACAGGCTATTGAATCCATGCACATACCAAAAAGCAGCCTGGTTCCTTCATATGCTAAGAAACTACGTTGGTGATGAGGCTTTTTGGGAGAGTGTTCGATCCTATTATAAAACCAATGAATTTGGCAATTCGCTCACTTCGGAATTCATGAAACACTTGGAACAGGCATCCGGTGAGTCACTTACCCCATTCTTTAATGCCTGGCTGTACCAGCCTGGAGTTCCCGAGTTTCAATTGAGTTGGAAGAAAAATGGATCCATAAAAGTTGAGCAAGTAGGAAAATACTTTTACCCGGTGAAAGTTCGGTTGACGTTGAAGTCCAAGCAGGGAGAAGATAGGTTTTATGATTTAAAAATGATTGAGCCAGTTTGGGATTCAAAAATAGAACTGGATATGGCCAATGTAACTAAGGTAATCCTGGATGCAGACAACGACGTATTAAAGGGGAAATGAACCATTCTGAACACTTAATTCCCAAATTGGGACAAAATTTCTTATAGAGATATTTATCCTAAAATCTCAATACGCATGTAATCAGTGTCTTATGGGTTTTGGCATCGAATTCAGATTCATGGTATGGAGTTCGCTTAATAAAAAGCGAATCGCTTGATTCATTATAGTTTAGTTTAAGGTTGGTTGGTTGATGTAAAAAGGGTTCTTTTAGAACCCTTTTTACATTTATCATGTTGGCAGTTGAATTCTCTAAGCAAGCTTTCCAGATTTTATTTCTTTAATAAGTTTCCTGTCTTGAAATGGCTGTTGGGTGGTTAAGTAATATTTCATAGGTATCCAATAGAGCATAAAAAAGGCTATTTAGCGGAATGGTATGAGTGGTACATAATTTAGTACAGTAATTCCGTAAACGTAATCGAACCAAGTCACGATGTGAGTTGTGTGAGATAATTATACGGAATCTCCTCAATTGTCTATGAGATTCCGTAAAGAAGATTAGCTTCGCTGAACTCCTTCGTCGGTTCGCATCTATTTCGTTCCTCAATAGGCTCATCTATTCTTACGGAATGACATAACTTTTATATGGTAGCTTGGTTAACCCACATTATCCTACAACACTCAAAAAAAAACCGTTGCATGTAACATACAACGGCTTTCAATATTTTAAGTGAGTATCTTTATTACTCTCCTACAACTTCAAATTTAATTTCAGCTGTAATATCTCTGTGTAATTTAACAACGGCATCAAATGTTCCGATTTCTTTAATCGGCTCATTTTTGATTGTGATGTTTTTACGCTCAACCTCAAATCCTAATTTTTGAATGGCATCAGCCAATTGTAAATTAGTAACCGAACCGAAAATTTTACCATTTTCACCAACTTTAGCACCTACCTGCAGTGTTGCTTCAGTAAGTTTCTTAGCTACTTTTTCAGCTTCGTCTTTTACTTTCTGGATTTTGTGAGCACGTTGTCTTAAGTTCTCTTCACGAACTTTTTTAGTAGAATCGGTAGCAATAATTGCATCACCTCGAGGGATCAGGTAATTACGTGCATATCCATTCTTAACCGTGATTAAATCGTCAACCTCACCTAGTCCGTCAACGTTTTTCTTTAAAATAATATCCATCTTAAAAACCCTCCTTAACTATTTGATAAGATCACCTGAATAAGGCATAATTGCTAAGTGACGAGCACGTTTTACCGCAACGCCAACCTTTCTTTGAAATTTCAATGAAGTTCCAGTAATTCTTCGAGGTAACATTTTACCCTGATCGTTTACGAATTTCACCAAAAACTCAGGATCTTTATAATCGATGTATTTAATTCCGCTTTTTCTAAAGCGACAGTATTTCTCCGTTTTAATTTCAATATTAATAGGAGTAAGGTATCTGATATCGTTATTTGCAGCCATTTTCTTTTGCTTTAATAGGTTTATGCTTCAGCTTCCGGAGCTGCTTTTTCAGCGTTTTTGTTTTTCATTCTTCTACTCTCTGCAAATGCCAAAGCGTGTTTGTCCATTTTTACAGTTAAAAATCTCATGATACGCTCGTCACGTTTCATTTCAATTTCCAATCGCTCTATGCAAGATCCTTCTGCTTCAAACTGAAGTAGATTGTAGAATCCAGTAGATTTCTTTTGAATTGGGTAAGCCAACTTCTTCAGCCCCCAATTTTCACGATGAATAATTTTAGCCTTTTGACCCTTTAAAGTGGCTTCAACTTTTTTTACTGCTTCCTTTACCTGATCTTCAGATAAAACGGGAGTTAAAATGAAAACAGTTTCGTACGAATTAACCATTATTCTTAAAAATTTGATTTTATGTTATTTACCATTTTTGAAATGGGTCGGCAAAAGTACGCTTTTTTTGCTTTTTACCAAACCTTGAATTCACTCTATTTTTTTGGTTCAAACTCTAGGTTTAGTAGCGCTTATTGGAACAATTCGTCGAGTCAAAAATAAGCCGGTTGAGGTGGAAAATTGTTGACAACTACAGGGTAATTACATGGACCATTTCTGAGCGGGGTTAATATATTTGCTCCAATGGAAAATTATGTTGTTTCGGCAAGAAAGTATCGCCCTCAAACCTTTGAGGATGTCGTTGGACAAGCTTCCATAACCAAAACGCTGGACAATGCGATATCCAGTAACCATTTGGCCCAGGCTTTTTTATTTACAGGTCCCAGGGGAGTAGGTAAAACTACATGTGCCAGAATACTGGCAAAAAAAATTAATACTTCCGAAGATCATGAAGGCGATGATGATTTTTCGTTCAACATTTTTGAGTTGGATGCTGCATCAAACAATTCCGTTGACGATATTCGGCACCTAATCGACCAGGTTAGAATTCCTCCTCAGGTTGGAAATTATCGCGTGTATATTATTGACGAGGTTCACATGTTATCCGCTTCGGCGTTTAATGCCTTTTTGAAAACATTGGAAGAACCTCCTCCTCATGCTATATTTATTTTAGCCACTACGGAGAAACATAAAATTCTTCCTACCATTTTATCCAGATGTCAGATTTTCGATTTTAAACGAATTGAAATTCCCGACATTATTCAGCAATTGGAAGAAATAGGAAAACAAGAGAAGGTAAAAGCGGAGCACGATGCCCTTCACATTATCGCCCAAAAAGCGGATGGGGCCATGCGCGATGCCCTTTCCATTTACGATCAAATTGTAAGTTTTTGTGGTAATGATATCAAATACCAGGATGTTATTGAGAACTTAAATGTTCTGGATTACGATTACTATTTTAGAATTACCGACGCCATTCATAAGAATGATATTCCCCAGTCACTTTTAATTTTCAATGAAGTATTGGACAAAGGTTTTGACGGGCACAATTTTATCAGTGGACTGTCCGAACACTTCAGGAACTTACTGGTGTGTAAGAATCCTGAAACCCTGGAATTACTCCTCGTTGGAGAAAACATTAAAGACAAGTATCGCCAACAAGCTGAATTGCTCACCGGTGAAGAGTTGTTATTTGCTTTGCGCATTACTTCAAAGTGCGACATCCAATTCAAGGCCAGTAAAAATCAGCGATTGCTGGTTGAAATTACCCTCATGCAGCTTTGCTCAATAACCGAAGCGGTCGAAAAAAAAAGTCCAGTTAATTAATTGGTTCGAAGAGGAGGAAGACTTTCCGATTATCATCCAGGGCGATAAACTTGCGAAAAAACCCAAAGCGGTTCCGGCTCCAACTCAACAAGTAGTCTATGTTTCTCCCGAAGAAGAGGAAAGGCCGGTAATCCAAACCATATCAGCAAACCCTACACCCGTCAAAAAGATTAAAAAGGGAATGCTTGGCAAGGGGTTTAAGTCGGGAACGGTTTCCATAAATGCAATGCTGAATGATTCCGGTCCTAAATCGGAAGAAGAGGAAATTGAAGATTTCTCGGATCGTCCAAGAACACCATTTAACGAGGAGG
This sequence comes from Crocinitomicaceae bacterium, assembly GCA_002713215.1. Classification (GTDB taxonomy): domain Bacteria; phylum Bacteroidota; class Bacteroidia; order Flavobacteriales_G; family Salibacteraceae; genus UBA2108. The sequence goes on along the minus strand of PAVO01000025.1, from coordinate 73,532 downwards.
ATTTCAAGGCGAAATGGAATCAGTATATCGGCGTTTTAAAGAAGGATAAGCGAGCCAGTTTAACCAGTACCATGCTGAGTTGCAGACCGGAGATTGGAGAAAATTTTCTATTGAACATGGTTTTCGATAACAAAGTTCAGGAAAGTGAATTCAATCATCACAAAACAGAATTGCTTGGGTTTCTTAGGGAATCGCTAAACAATTGGGGAATCCAAATTGAAACCGAAGTACGAGTTGAAGAACAAAAGAAAAAATACTATACCAACAAAGAACGCTTTGAACGCATGGCAGAACTTAATCCTAAATTAGCAGAGCTAAGAAAAAGACTGAATCTGGATCCTGATTATTAGGCTAAACCGCTGTTTGTACATTTCGTTAATCTACAAAAGTAAAGGCCTTTCCAATTTTACCGGCCCTACCGGTACGTCCGATTCTATGTATGTAACTGTCAAAGGTCATTGGAATAACATAGTTAATAACGTGAGTAACATCTGACACATCAATGCCCCGGGCGGCTACATCTGTAGCAACTAAAACATTTACCTTACCTCGTTTAAAAGCTTCGAGAGCATTTTGCCTGGCATTTTGCGTTTTATTACCATGAATGCAATCGGCTTTGAATCCTGCTTTTTTAAGTTTATCGCATAATCGGTTTACCCGGTGTTTCGCTTCATCGAAAATCAAGACTTTCTGATAGTCTTCATGTGCTAGCATGGTCTGTAAAAGCTTGAGTTTGTTTTCTCCGGGATTCAGTCGAATGATGTCCTGATCAATATGATCACTAGTTGCTTCACCAGAGCTTACTTTTACTACTTCAGGGTTATTAAGAATTAAATCGATAAGTGATTGTTGTTTTTTGTCAAGCGTGGCAGAAAATAGCATGGTCTGTTTGCGTTGTTTCATTTCTGCAATTATTCGCTTTACGTCATGTATGAATCCCATGTCTAACATTCGATCGAATTCGTCCAGTACCAGGGTATTTATTTTTCTTAAATCCAGCGCCCTTCGGTCCGCTAAATCTAATAACCTTCCCGGAGTACCAATAACTACGTTAATGCTTCTTCTCAGTGCTTTAATGTCCTTATTTACATTGGTTCCCCCAATAAAAACCTGGCTGTAAAGCCCCAATCCCTTTGTCATGGTTTTGAATTCCTCCTCCACTTGCACTGCTAATTCGCGAGTGGGTACAACCACAATTGCATGATTGTTTCTTTTTTGATCGATTAGTTGCTCAATAATTGGGATTAAAAAAGCTCCTGTTTTTCCGGTTCCGGTTTGAGCAATTCCCAAAATGTCTTGGCCTTTCAATAGTATATCTAAAGTTTTGTCCTGAATCTCCGATGGCCTCTCATAACCTTTGTGCTTAAGGTTTTGCTTTAGCCTAGTATTTAAAGGCAAATCATCGAATTGACGATTGGCCCTAAAGTCTTTTACCTCTAATTGAACTGCCTTATGAATTAGTAATTCCGGGTTCAACTTAGAAGGTCCCTGTTTTGGCCTTCCTTGCCGATTTGGTTTATTATTTCGTTTGTTTCTTGTGCTCCTGCTAGGAGCATTGGATTCTGATCCTGGTCTGTGGGGATTACCCAATTTGGCTTTTTTCTTTCGCCAGTTTGATTTTCTTTTTTTGTCTTTGTTAATTGATGTGTTATTCATAGTTGTATTTACGCGACAATAGAATTATCGCTTATTAATTTGGTTTTGACTTAGCGCTGTGCCAATACCTAAGATTTTTGAAATTAAAATGGAAATGAAATCGCTAACTGCGCTTGGCTATTGAAAGTCCCATAGTTTACTTGCGGTAATTGACTGTTAGATTTTTGTTTAGATCGTCTGGCAAGTAAACGCAACCTTTTCTTGGGTTGCCGACCTAGCTTTTAAATGCTAAGAAGCGACAAAGGTAGTCAGTAATTCTAATAAAAGCTATTATTCTTATTCGAGAAGCTAATTAATCACTCGCTATTCTTTGTTATTTGAGCTAATCGCACGCTTGGAACCAACCAGATTGATTCGTTTAGCCATCTTACTGGTAAATACGCTTGAAGTCAAATCGGCACTTGAATTTAATCCATACAATTCAGCCATTACCGAGCGTTTGGAAGAAAGGGGCCTATCGGCATCCAGGTTGGTTATCAGAAAGCAATCGGACCAAACATCGTTAAGCATGATTTGCTTTTCGGGAACAAAAAAGTAAAAGCTAATGTCGCCGTTAAAGACCACCTGTCGAACCAATGTTCCGTATACAGGTAGTTGACTGTAAAGCCTCTCCGATTGGTGATACTTTTTTTGTTTTTCCGATATAAACAGCTTTAGTCGTATTCCGGTACAGTTTTTCTTATTTATTCCGAGCGGGAAAAAGTGGGCAATTGAAAAACTGCGTCTTTCAATAACAGGGGCAAGGTATCCATGAATAATGGTAATGTTGGCAAAATTAATTCCAAGAAAAGCCAACAGAAAAGAATAATCGAATACTGCATGCAACAAAAGATCGTTAGCATCGTGGCTACTGTAAAGAAATGATTTACATACGTAGGTAAAAGAAAGAATGGCGATTAAATAGAGCGATAGGTGATACTTATTTCCAATGGCATCAAACCGAACCTTTGGATCAAAGAAATTGGAAATATTAACCAGGTTATTGGCCAGGCGCACCCATATTTTCATTCCAAGCAATAAAATAAGGATTGAAATGAACCAAAAACCCGTTGCAGATTCACTTATGAGCCAGAAATCGTAAAGCCCATGAGCCGTTGCTGAAACTAAAAATGCCGTAGCCACTTTTGAAAATCGATACTTTTCATCAATGAATTTTGCCATGGCCCATTGGTAACAGATATAGGAAGTTAGAATCATGTGTGCAGGGCTTGCGTATAGCGCACGGCCGTCAATAGCATTTAGCTCGCTTCTGTAGAGGTACATGGAGTTTTCAATGAAGGCAAACCCCAGGGCCGACAGAGTACCAAACAGCAAATAGTCGAAAGGTTCATTCAATAATTTGGTGAACCTGGCCAAAAGCAAAATGGGTAAGATCTTGACAAATTCTTCAACGATCCCGATTCCGGCAATGGAATAGAACAGGTCATTTATGAAGTTGCCATCAAAACCCGTATTGATAAACGTCTTAAAAATGTAGCTAATGGGAAAGACGAGAAATGAAGCTGCTGCACCTGAAGCAAATACAAGAAACAGGATGACGGGCTTTTCCGGTTCGTACATGTCCAGCTTGTTGATATGCTGGAACCATAACCCGGAAATTAACAGTGAAATTAACCCACTAAAAAAATAGAGACCGTATTCTGTGAATGACAAGTATCCTTCCGTAATATCGTAGTTAACAAACAGAATAGAACCAATAATTAAGGCAAGGGAATAAATGGTGTATTTAAAAATGGCCTTCTTTTGAAAAGGAATTGAATCTTGCTGCTGATAAGCTTCTTTCAAATCATAAACCCACAACCCCAAAAATGTAATAAGGGTTAGGCTAATTATGGGTAGAATTACAATCATTTTATTGGTCGGTTTTTTTTTGGGCTACTAGTATCAGACGGTCACTATCTTCTTCATTAAACTTATCCAGGGAGTAATTTCCAAACGTATCTATTATACTAAGTCTAACAGGCTTAAACAACGCTTCTAAATCCTTTAGTTCGAATGCGGTTACTCGTTCTTCAAAATGATGATGTTTCCCATCGGCGTCAAAATCAATTTCTTTTAGGATTACGTTGTCCCTGATTTGCCGATGAATGGAGAATTCGATGTCTTCTTTGGTAATTCGTTCCTTTGAAACCAGGGTGTTTTTAACCTTGCTGGCGTTTAAAAAATCCAATACAAAAATACCTTCCGATTTTAAACCATCGCAAACCGACTGCATAACACGGTGGTTATCTTCAGGGGCATTGAAATATCCAAAACTGGTAAATAGATTGAAAATGTAATCGAAGTGACTGGGTTTGAACACCATTCGCATGTCATGTACCGAAAACTTTAAGTGTTCATTTTCAGACTTGCTGGCAGAACTAATGCTTCTTTCCGATAAATCGACACCCCAGACAGAATAACCTAGCCGATTAATATGCATGGCATGCCGACCTTTGCCACAGGCTAGATCTAAAATTTTCGATTGGTTTGGTGGGTTTAAATAGGCGATAAGATTTTCGATAAATCGGTTGGCTTCATCAAAATCATGATTACAATAAAGCTGGTGATACCACGGGGTATCGAACCAATTTTCGAACCAGTTTTCTTTTTTGATCATTAGGAGCCGTTAATGCCTAGTAATGTGATTTCAAAAATAGCATATCCGTTAAGCGCGTGATAATACATCGAGATTACATTTATTAATTAACTTTGGAAAAATTTTAACCTATGAGACCAATTAAATCAGGAATTCTTGCCATTCTATTATTATCATTTTTTACAAATTGTTCTAATAAAGGATGCACGGACAGTAAAGCCACCAATTATTCAAGTAGTGCAAAAAAAGACGATGGCTCTTGTATCTACGCAGCTCCACAAGTGCAGGGAATTAAATATCGAATTACATCGGTAATGGCTCATGATGCCTTTAGTTATAATAAAGCTTTTCAGAATATTGATGGTAATTATCTATTGTTTACCAAGTGTCAACTTTATATCGGAAATCCACAAGGTGTACATGCTGAAACCGGAAAGTTTGCTTATCCTGAAAACGTACTACTGGTTACGCCGGAGGTTAAGGATTACACAGCAAGCGCTGCTTCAAACGGATATTATACTGATTTTAAATTCCAATTTGGAATTGATCCATCATTAAACAATTCCAAAAACCCATCAGATTACGCAGCTGGATCTGCTATGGGGGCTCAAACTCCATCTATGTATAGAGGAGGTACCGATAAGTATACTTTTCTATTGTTAGAGGGTAAATTTGACAGTGATGGAGATGAGGTGCCGGACAAGGACTTTAAATATCATGTAGGAGCGGATAAATATGCCAAAATGATAACAGAATATGATTCAGAGTTTCAAATAATAAATAATGGATCGGTAATTTTCGACATTAATATGAATTGGCCATACTTTTTAGCCGGGATAGATATGAACTCGAACCCTTCATCGCTTTCCACTGATGCAACTTCTGACAAAATAATGGAAAACCTTGAATTGGCTTTTCAGAAAGGTTAGAATCATTCAAAAGCTAAAGTGTTTTTAATACCCTTTATTCCATAATTATCATCTCAACAAACTATTGCGAGAAAATAAAAAAGCCCTGCATTTGCAGGGCTTTTTTACTCTTACAAGTTGAATTATTATTATTCAATAACCGTCATCTCATCAACCAAGTGACCAGCACCGGCAAATTTGTCGATAATGAATAGGGTGTATCGAACGTCTACCGAAATGGTACGTTGCAGATTGGTTTCAAAAGCTACATCACCACTCATGGCCTCCCAGTTGCCGTCGAAAGCGGTTCCAATAAGGTGACCTTCTGCATTAATAACAGGACTTCCAGAGTTACCACCGGTAATGTCGTTACTAGATAGGAAACAAACTCTAAGTTCACCGTCCTTTCCATACTTACCGAAGTCTTTGTTTTTAATAAGCTCAATTAGTTTCTGAGGCATATCAAACTCCAAATCTCCGGGAACATATTTTTCCAATATTCCCTGTGCGGTGGTATAATATTTAAAGTAAGTAGCATCCTTAGGTACGTATCCTCCAATGTTACCATAGGTAAGCCTTAGCGTAGAGTTAGCATCAGGATAGTATGCCTTGTCAGGATTCATTTTTCTAATTCCATCAATGAACAAACGCTCAGCCGTATTTATTCTAATGCCGGCAGCCTTTCTCTTCGGAGCAGTAGTTTTCATATACTCTCCATAAAATCCGTTAAACATGGTAAATGCCGGATCCTTTGCAATGCTTTTTGCAGTTGCTTTTTCCAAGAAGGCATTCATTTTTTCTTCTGAAGTGAAATTACTTTTAGCAAATACTCCTGCCGCCAATTTATTAAAGTCACCTTTGTTTTTCTTAACCATGTCTTTGAAGAATTGAGGTTGTTGATCCTCAGGAACATCAGCTGAATACATAGCCAGCACTTCTGCCATTACGTTTTGATCAATTTCGGTATCGTAGTTTTTATAAAATGCCGCTCCACCTGCTTTAAGTTTTTGAATCACAGCATCTACCGCTTTTTTGTCAACCTCTTCCTGCTGCAACAATGGAAGTAAGGCTTGCATACCTCCTGCCTGGGTTAAGATTTCCATTCCGAAAATCCCTTCAACCAAATAGTCACGGTTAACCTGAGTAGAGTATAGCTCTTTGTAAGCTGACTCATAGTCAGAAATTACATTTCCATATTTTTTCTTACGATCCGCATCTTCGTTTGCCCAAGCTTTAAATTTATCTTCATCGGCACGTTTTTTTCCGGCAACGTCCAACGCTTTAAGACTTTGAGTCATTCCAATAAAGTTTTTCCAGTAATTGCTTACACGGGCATGTTTGCTGGCATATTTAATACGAACAGCTTCATCTTTATTCATGCCTTGCTCGTACATGTCTAATTTCTTTCTTCTTACCTTGATTCGTGTTGGGTACTCAACGTCAATTTTATGCTCAATACCATAAGAAGATAAGTAACGCTCAGTACTTCCAGGGAACCCCATAATCATGGCGTAATCCCCTTTTTCAGAACCTTTGATGTTAACCGGAAGGTGATGCTTAGGTTTAAGCGGCACATTTCCTTCAGCATATTTTGCCGGGTTGTTATCCTTGTCAGCGTAGATTCTGAACATACAGAAGTCACCGGTGTGACGAGGCCACATCCAGTTATCGGTATCGCCACCAAACTTACCAACAGAAGAAGGAGGTGCACCAACTAAACGAACATCACTGTATACTTTATACACAAACATGTAGTATTCGTTTCCTTTGTAAAAGCTTTTTACAACTGCAGAAAGGCTTTTTTCCTTGTCAGAGTTCACTTTTTTAAGGCTATCTAAAATTGGACGAACTGCTTTTTGTCGCTCTTCAAAACTCATTTCATCCGTTACATTGGCCAATACAATTTTGGTTACATCTTCCATGTGATCGAGTATAGAAACACTAAACCCGGCTGGAATTTCTTCAGATCTTTTCATGGCCCAAAAACCATCTTTTAAGTAGTTGTGCTCAATGGTCGAGTTTTCTTGAATGGTTCCATATCCACAATGGTGGTTAGTAAGAAATAATCCTTCTTTAGAGATGATTTCACCCGTACAAAAGTTTCTTCCGGGAGAACCCAAACCAAGAATGGCGTCTTTAAGACTTGAGTTGTTTACGCTGTAAATTTCTTCAGGAGTAAGTTTCAATCCTGCTTTCTGCATGTCAACATAGTTCAATCGTTTGATGAACATAGGCAACCACATTCCCTCATCGGCTTTTGCATTAGGTGCAAAAGCGAGTAACCCTGCTAGTAATACTAGAGTAATCTTATTAATCATAATTAAATTATTTGTTTTTCCACTTAGGGCGGCAAACATATATAAATATGCTTCCTGTTAAAATGACTTAGGTAGGATTGGATATATTGAATTAGGAGTGGTAGTCAGATTTTCGTCTAAATGCAGAACTATATGGTCGAAATGTTTCGATTTGCATACAAAAGGATTTGGAGAAGACTTAGAATGGATTAATTTTAATCAATGAAGAACTTGTCGCTTTAGATTATCTGTTTTATTACTGAATATTGGTGGAAATGTATCCGCTAAGTCTAAGGTGGAAAAAGAGTTCTTCATCGCTCATTTATTATATTTGGCGGCCTCAATGATAAATCTAAAAGAAATAGCGCTAAAAATGTCTGGGAATGACATTATACTTACCTATCAAGGTTTGCTTGAGGCGCAGACAATTTCCGATCTTTTGGACTTTACCGAGCATAGAATGGTAGAACATAAGATCAGTAAACCACTTCGAAAAAAAGTGTTTATGATTATGTTGGAAAGCCTTCAGAATTCTCATAAACACGGGCATACTACTAGTGAATATACAAGACGGGCTACGGTGGCTTTGGTTAAGACTGATGTAGGTTTTGAACTTATCCTGGGCAATTTCCTTTCTCATGAAAATAGAATGACCCTGGAGTCCAAACTAAAAATGATTGAAGGATTGTCGGAAGCAGAATTAAAATCGAAGTACATGGAGAAGCTTATGGATGGTGAACAGTCTGATGTAGGTGGTAGCGGTCTGGGCTTGATGGATATTGCTCGTAAAAGTGGAAACAAAATGGAATATATCTTCGATGACGTTGATGGTCAGGAGTGTTATTTCACCTTAAACATAAAAATCTCATAGATGGAAAATTTGGAGATAGATGGAAGTTCAAAGACTCCAATTATAAATTTTGACCCGAATGAGGGTAAGTTTGAAATAGGGGGGAGAAGTATTCCTGAAAATGCAGTTGATTTTTATAGGCCAATCTACAATTGGTTGGATGAATACGTTAAATCGCCTGTGAAAGCCACCGAACTAAACATAAAACTGGAGTACTTCAATACAAGTTCTTCCAAGTGCCTGTTGGATGTGTTTAAAAAAGTGGAGTATTTAACTAAAAACAGCCTGGGCGATGTAACCGTTAACTGGTACTACGAGGAAGACGATGAAGATATGTTAGAGGCGGGAGAAGATTATGATATTATCATTTCGATCCCTTTCAACTTTGTTTCGGTTGAAGAACTATGAAAGTGTTCATTGCTCTCTTTCTGAGCTTTATTTCCTTTGTTCTTTTTGCTCAGGAAGGCAAAACAAAAGCATTTAACGAACAAAATATCAATGTGGTTTGGAAGATCAAATCGCCTGGCCTTTTTGCCAAAGTAGACAGTGGTAAAATTCTAATTCTAAAGGTTCGGAATGTCGATACCTCTTCAAATTCGGTTTCTTTTCAAGTATCTGAATACTTGAATGGAATGCTTCATTCGAGTACCGGAGAATTGTCGAATTGTTTTCAACCGGGAAAGAAGAAAAAAATAAAGGTTCATCTTGAGAACTGGGTAGATAAAAAGGACTATGATTGGACTTTTACGGACGTTGTAGTTACTGGCATTGAAACCTGCCCTTAAACAGATCATTTCATGAGAGATGCTTTCCTTGACTTATTTGGACTACCTCGAAGCGCGTCAGAAGAAGATATCAAAAAGCGTTATCGCGAGTTGGTATTGAAGCTACACCCTGATGTGAACGATTCCTCAAATGCAGAAGAACAATTTAGGTTAGTTCAGAAAGCTTATGAATACCTTACCAATGAGGATAAGCAGATGGACACCCTGTATAACAGCTACAAACAGAGTAAACAATCAACATCACCGGAATTTGAAATGTCTCCCGAGGAAAAAAGGGCTGAAATGAGGGAACGAGCCAGGCAATTTTCAAGGGCAGCACAAAAAGAGGCTAAGGAAGTTGAAATGGGAGTGTTTAATATGCTTACCAGTAAGAAGCTCTGGATGGTAGTTCGCTTTTTAGCGGTCTGTTCCATTCTTTTTGGGTTTATTCTTTTTATAGATTTCTTTTTACCGCAAGAAGGTGAGATGATGGGAATTAAGCACAAAGTCTACTACAGTCTTTTTGAAAAGAAAACGGTATTCTTTGCTGACGGATCCCAGCAGGATGTTACCGAGGAAATTTTTCTGGCTATAAATGATGGTGATTCGATGAGTTTTGAATATTCTCCGATTATGCACGAATTCTTGGGGAATAAGATTTGGAGACAGGGAAAAGGAACCATTTTTATTGATGCCAAATTCAATTTATTTGAGTTCTACCCGGTAATTCCTTTGCTTTTTATCCTCCCGGCCTTCCTGTTTTTTTATCAGGAAAACGAAGTGCGTTTTTACCTGCTCTATCTGGCAACCTGTGTTATATATCCCGGGCTGTTGCTACACTATACGCTCAAGGAAGATAAACTGGTATATATCTATCAGTATTTTTCAGGCTTTTTCTGATCCAATAACTCCAAAGTCTCCATTGTACCAGCAACCACAGAAATTATTGCGAAGAATCCAGCCAGCAATGAACCAACAAAAGGTACCAATAGCACAATGGCCAACGGGGTACCAATAGAAGTAGCTGAACCTTTGTTTCCAAACATAAATCGGGCACTATTGGTTACACCATATTTCCTTCCTTCCAATGGATAATCCATCATGGAGAATCCATAGAAATAGGCCGATATAAAAAATAAGGCAAATGGGACAATCAGACCAAGAGGTGGTATTAAGCTGAGCAATAAAAAGGCTATGATTAGGATTATTTCAATTACAAAATTTCGAATGGCTATTGCAATTCCTCGCATGATATTATTGAGGTATCTCAGGCTTGAAAACGCAACCTTCTGACCTGTGATTAATTGTTCAACCCTTTCAGAGAGTAGTGCCAACGCAGGGGACAGGAAAATGAGAACCAAATATCCCCCAAGGTAAGCAAACAGAAGGAAGTAGAGTATCCGCAACGAAAGCCACACGATGCCATAAATAATTCTGTAAAGCCATCCTTCCGGATCAAGTCCCCAGTTGATTTGTTGCAATGCTTCGTTTAGTCCTTCAAGCATGCTATTCGATAAATCACTTACCAGGCTAAATCCACCAATGAAGAATAATACATTGAGGAGAATAGGGAATAAGAAGTACCAGGTAAGTCCATTGGCCAGGATAAATCGGAGTGCCTTTGAGTGCCTGGCCAATCCATTGAAATAAGAAGTGAACACATTGGTGAACTTCGATATGTTTAACATCGATTTTCCCATTTATATACTCTTGTTATTTGAAGGAAAAGGAAAACGAAATACGTACTTTTGCACGCTTCAAAAATAGTAGTATGCATCCTATTAAAGCAGTTTCGCCAATTGACGGCAGATATTCCTCAAAAACCGAAGATTTACAAGAATACTTTTCGGAATATGCACTTTTTAAGTACCGAACCCTGGTAGAAGTGGAGTACTTCATTGCCTTGTGCGAATTACCGCTTCCGCAACTGAGTGAATTTGATGCTGGCAAGTTTGAAGACCTAAGAAAAATCTACAAGGATTTCACTCCCGAGGATGCCATTGCTATTAAAGAAATTGAGAAAGTAACTAATCACGATGTAAAGGCCGTAGAGTATTTTATCAAGGAAAAATTTGAAGCACTGGGCTTGGGAGAATCTCAGGAGTTTATTCATTTTGGGTTGACTTCGCAGGATATTAATAATACGGCTAACCCTATGCTAATTAGAGATGCGGTAGAAGAAGTAATGCTTCCCGAGTTGCATCGCATTGGAGCTGTTCTTAGGGCTTATTCTCAGGATTGGAAAGATGTGCCTATGTTGGCTCGTACTCATGGTCAGCCAGCTTCACCAACCCGTTTGGGTAAGGAAATCCAGGTTTTTTGCGAAAGAATAGATCAGCAACTAGTGTATTTGGAACAGATTCCAATTGCCGCAAAATTTGGTGGCGCTACCGGAAATTTTAATGCACATTACGTAGCCTATCCTGAAATTGATTGGGTGGATTTTGGAAACCAGTTCTTGGAGAATTACCTGGGATTGGATCGATCTCAAACCACTACCCAAATTGAGCATTACGATCATTTTGCAGCGTTGTGCGATTGGTTCAAGAGAGTCAATACTATTTTTATTGATTTGAGTCGCGATATCTGGACCTACGTGTCCAACGATTATTTCAAACAAAAAATCAAGAAAGGTGAAATAGGTTCTTCGGCTATGCCGCACAAAGTGAATCCTATTGATTTTGAAAATGCGGAGGGTAATTTAGGGGTTGCCAATGCATTGTTTGAGCACCTAAGTGCTAAACTACCAATTAGTCGTTTGCAGCGGGATTTAACGGATAGCACCGTGCTTAGAAACGTAGGCGTTCCATTTGGAAACAGTTTAATTGCGTACAAATCGCTGGATAAAGGATTAGGTAAGTTGTTACTCAATGAAGAAGCCATTGCTCAGGAGTTGGAAGACAACTGGGCGGTAGTAGCCGAAGCCATTCAAACGGTACTTCGAAGAGAGCGATTTCCTAAACCGTATGAAGCTTTAAAAGAACTTACCCGAAAGAACGAAAAAGTAACAGCTGAGTCAATTGCCGTATTTATTGAAGGTTTGGATGTTACTGACGAAATTAAAGCAGAGTTAAAGCGTATTACTCCTTCCAACTATACCGGAATTCAGTTGGTTGATGAGGTTTGATTGATCAGATCAAATTTAATCAGCAATAATTTGCGCCGACGAATGGGGTGCAATTTCCGTCACTACTTTTTTTGGGTTTCCCCGGTATCGAATTATTCCACTTCCAGTGTGTAAGGCGTGTAACTCATCGGTTGCATTTACATGAATGTATCCAGTACCCTGTGTTTTAACCCAGGTTTTCGATGTTATTAAATCAAAGGCGTAAATATGACCAAAGGTATTTTCGTCTACAACAAATTCATCGGCGTTGCCTTTTAAATTAATGGTTGGAGTTCCTGTAAAAGTTTGAAGCATCAATTTTTTAAAGTCCCCTTCAAAAGTGGCATTGACACCACAATTTCGAATTTCCAAAAGCAATTGGTCAGAAGATAGCCCTTTACAGTCTTTAACTTCTTTCGGGTTTCGAAGTGCGATTTTTTGAAGTGAACCGCATCCAATTTCCAGTACAATATTCTTACTGTAATCGCTTAAAAAATTGCAGGTGTTTTCATTAAATACCCTTAAAGTATCACTTACTATTTCATGCCTGACGTTCTCCAGGATTCCCTCACCACCTTTAAGCCTCAGTGTAAACGAACTATCTTGTTTTATTTGAACTACAAAGGCACCATCGATATTGATGCTATGAAATTGCCCCAGTTGGATGTTTTTTTCTGTAACACCACCAATCTTCTTGGCGCATTTATTACAGGAACCAAAAGACAGGGCCAGAGAGAGTGCTCCTAAAAAAAGAATGTATGTGTTTAGCCTTCTCATTTCCTAAACTTATAGCCAATTCCAATTTTAAAATGATCAGCACGTGCCCAATGGGTATGTAATACGGTGCTAATAATGATATTGTCTTTTACTACGAAGCGGGTTCCAAATCGATGGTATACCGGTTCGTTTTGAAGGGTCTGGTCATAGACATAGGCACCCATGCCCAGTAAAATAGAAAAGGTGCCCATGGTTTGATGGTAGGTTACATTTACACCGGTTTGGAAAGCGCTGTTTCCCTTTACCTCGGGGTCGGGGTCAATTTCTATTTCACGTTCATAAGCTTTGTTGTATATGAGATCGACCCCCGCACTTAACTTCCATTTGGCACTCCATAGCCGTGCATAATTAAATTCTAATGTATAGGCAGGGTAACTGCTGTTGTCATGGATATTGTACGCTTTAAATCCAACACTTGGAATGATGGACACTTCATTTTTTTCTTTTGGTCGAAGCAATTTCTTTTCAGACCTGTTGAGTTTTGCGTACTTGGCTTCCTTTTGCAATTTGTATTTGATCCCAAGATTTGCCGAAGCAATATTTAGCCCCAGGTTGGGATACTTAAATGCTGCATTGCTCCAATGATGAAAACTTGCTCCCAGGGTTACCCCCAGTTGAGGAGTTACGTAGAATTCACCAATTAGCTTTATGCCTGCAAACAAATTGAGGTTAGACCCAATGGTGTTGTTCTTGTAGTTGGTAACCGGATGAAATTTGTTGCTTATCCAACCCATTCCCCAACCCCATGAAGTGAGTACATTAATTCGGTTTGATTTAATTATTGGAATTAAGATATAAGCATTGAGGCCATAAGCCGTTCCCATTACATCGTAGTTCCCGGTTCCGGTTGCCAAAAAGGACACCCCAACCGTTGGATTGTTATAGACTTTTTGCCAATCTTTTTCATTGTTTCCCTGCTTTTCAACAGATATTTCGAATCCTTGAGTGAGCTCTTTGGGAATGTGTTGCATTTTGGTTCTGTGGGCCAGCATAAACCCCAGGTTATACGATGCCTTAATGTTTATCGGAGGTAATTTATTAGTGCTGGAATCGCTTCCTGACCAAGAAAATCCCATAAAACTAATGCTACTAAAAAGCAGAACGAAGGCGGTATAATTCCAATACTTTTGCAACAACTTCAGATAAAAAATCGGGCGCAAAAGTATTCATTTTGTCCCCTTTTTGTTTTTGCTTATGGATTCTAGATTACTTGCTTTCGAAAGGCTATTGAATATTATGGACGACCTCAGGGAAAAATGCCCCTGGGATCAAAAACAAACCATGGAATCGTTGCGAAAATTGACCATTGAGGAGACCTATGAGTTAGCTGATGCTATTCTCGAAAACGACATGGAAGAGTTGAAGAAGGAAATTGGTGACATTATGTTGCACATGGTTTTCTACTCCAAAATAGCAAGCGAAACCAATCAATTTGACATGGCCGATGTACTCAATTCCATTTGCGATAAATTGATTCATCGGCATCCGCATATATATTCCGATGTTGAAGTAAGCGGAGAAGAAGAAGTAAAGAGTAATTGGGAAAAACTAAAACTCAAGGAAGGAAAGAAGAGTGTACTCGAAGGAGTTCCTGCGTCTTTACCGGCAATGGTTAAAGCCAATCGGATTCAGGAAAAAGTTCGGGGAGTTGGTTTCGACTGGGAAAACAGCAACCAGGTTTGGGACAAGGTTCACGAAGAGTTGGAAGAATTAAAAACCGAAGTACAAACTGAAGCTCCTGTAGAGAAGATTGAAAACGAATTAGGCGATGTTCTGTTTTCTGTAATTAACTATGCTCGTTTTATTGATATAGACCCGGAGCTTGCGCTGGAACGTACCAACAAAAAGTTTATCAAGCGATTTCAATATCTAGAGACAAAAGCAAAAGAAATGGGCCGTGATTTACACGATATGTCCTTAGTGGAAATGGATAAAATTTGGGAAGAAGCGAAAACGGTATAGGTAAGTCTACTTTTTCCTAAAATAGATCGTCACCGGAACTCCTGTAAACTCGTATTTGTCCCTCAGCTTATTTTCCAGAAAACGCTTGTAAGGTTCTTTAATGTACTGTGGAAGGTTGCAGTAAAAAGCAAAAGTAGGGTAGTGGGTCGGTAGCTGGGTAACGTATTTTACCTTGATATACTTCCCTTTAATTGCAGGTGGCGGTTGAAACTCCATAATGGGTAAAAAGAAGTCGTTGAGCTCGCTCGTTTTTATTTTTTGAGTTCTACGTTTATGCACTGCAACCCCACACTCCAGCGCTTTATGGATCCGCTGTTTGTCCTTTACGGAAATAAACAGCACATCAACATCGGTAAAAGGCTCCAGTTTTTCTTTGATGTGTCGTTCAAAGTCCCTGGCAGTATTGGTTTGTTTTTCTTCGATAAGGTCCCATTTGTTAATCAGGATTACAATTCCTTTGTTGTTTTTGTGGGCCAGGTGAATGATGTTTAGGTCCTGAGAGCCAATGCCTTCTTTGGCATCGATCATTATATAGGCAACATCACATTTCTCAAGTGCTCGTATGGCTCGTAGTACGGAGTAAAACTCCAGGTCTTCGTTTACCTTCTTTTTCTTTCTAATCCCAGCCGTATCCACCAGGGCAAAATCAAATCCAAATGATTTAAATCGAATGTCATTGGTATCTCTCGTGGTCCCTGCAATAGGGGTAACAATGTTCCTTTCTTCTCCCAATATGGTATTGATAAAAGAAGATTTACCGGCATTAGGTCTGCCTACCACGGCAAAGCGAGGGAGTCCATCCAGGTGGTCCACAAATTCTTCAGTTGGAAGTGATTCCACCAGGGCATCCAATATTTCACCAGTTCCCGACCCATTAATGGAAGAAATACAATAGTAGTCTCCCAGTCCCAGCGAATAGAATTCCACCGCATCTGCAATTCGTTCGTTATTGTCAACCTTATTTACCACGAGAAAAACCGGTTTTTTGGATTTTCGAAGCAGATTGGCTACGTCGTTGTCCAAATCAATAATTCCGGTGGTAACATCTACCACAAATACAATGGCATGGGCTTCATCAATAGCAATTTCAACCTGCTTTCGGATTTCCACGTCGAACATTTCGTCCGAGTCGCCAACATATCCCCCAGTATCGATCAGGTTAAACTCAGTTCCGTTCCATTCGGTTTTGCCATAGTGCCGGTCGCGGGTAACCCCGCTAAACTCGTCAACAATAGCATCGCGGGAGCCAACCAGGCGATTAAAGAAAGTTGATTTTCCAACATTCGGACGACCAACAATTGCGACTACAACACTCATGAAATCCTTAATTTTTGATTTTGCAAAGAAAGTGGATTTAAACTCCCGGGCACCAGATTAGTTCAGGTATCCAAATCGCTTCAATTGATCGGGTTTATTTCTCCAGTCTTTATTCACTTTGATATAAAGTTTTAAGAAGACTTTCTTACCCAAAAAGGATTCCATGTCTTTTCTTGCTTCCGAACCTACTCGTTTCAATCCCAGTCCTTTGTGACCAATTAGTATTCCTTTTTGGCTTTCCCGTTCCACATAGATTTCGGCCCGAATTCGGGTAATATCTTCTTCGTCTTTAAACTCTGTAATTTCTACTTCGCAGGAGTAGGGGATTTCCTTTTTGTAATGGATAAATATTTTTTCCCGGATTATTTCTGACATAAAAAACCGCATGGGCTTGTCCGTCATTTCTTCTTTGGGAAAATACTCAGGTGATTCAGGCAAGTTCGATTTAATGCTATCCAATACCGAAGCTACGTTTGCTCCATGCAATGCGGATATTGGGATAATTTCTGCCATGGGAAACTTTTCCTGCCAGAAAGTTATTTTTTCTTCCACGGTATCCTGGTCCGAGAGGTCAATTTTGTTGAGAACCAGAATAATTGGAACATGCATTTGTTGAATCTTCTCAAAAATGGCATCGTCTTTCAACGATTTTTCTCCAACCTCCATCACCAGTAGGAGAACGTCGGCATCGCTCAGCGATCGTTCTACAAACTGCATCATTCCTTCATGCATTTTGTAGGCCGGATTCAATATTCCAGGTGTATCAGAGTAAACAATTTGAAAATCTTCACCCGAAACAATACCCTGAATTCTATGACGGGTGGTTTGAGCTTTGGAGGTAATGATCGACAGTTTTTCTCCAACCAGTTGATTCATAAGGGTTGACTTCCCTACGTTTGGATTGCCAATGATATTTACAAAACCTGCCCGATGCGCCATTGAATTTATTTAGAATTTTTAAGGCACAAAAGTAAGGAATGATCTATATTTGCAGCCCCAATAACCAAAAGACATATCGCGGGGTGGAGCAGTTGGTAGCTCGTCGGGCTCATAACCCGAAGGTCGCAGGTTCGAGTCCTGTCCCCGCAACTAGAAAAGACAAGACTTTGAGCTTGTCTTTTTTATTTCCAGAAAAATGGGGCAACCTAGGGGCAACAAATTAGGTTTATCGAATTCACTCTTATGACTAACAAGTATGTAATTGAGTCGCACAACCTATGAAGAAGGTTTATTAAAACGTACCTTATAAGCACAAGCTTGGTTTTCAGTAATTTATAGATTTGAATTAAAAACCCGATTCATTTTTTGATCGGGTTTTGTTTTATCCAGATTTCAACTATTTCAAAGTTCAGTTGTAAGATGAAAACTTTCGTTTTCCTTCTTTTATTCAGGTTAAGTATTTCTAGTTGCACTTTTTGCAAGTGTTTATTCGGTTATAAGCTATTCTTACTTTTCTAGCTTCCAATCTACTTTCTCTAAGTTGGTTCTGATTTATTGGTTGATTGGTCAATATTTCTTCAGGGGTATTTCCTTCTAAACTTCCATGGGGACGGATGGTGTTGTAATTGTTTATCGAAAAAGCAATGTTATCTTTAAGTGCATTAAGATTTGGACTTTCCAGCAGATAGAGATACCGATTCTTTACGATCTTGTTTAATGCCTCAACCATTGAATTTGAAAAATCAATGTCTTTACCTGCAATCAATCGTTTTATTCTATCTGCGTGTTTTCCAACTAGGTTATTCACATCGTGGTTAATATTTTCTCGGCCACCGTCTACCAAGAGAATCATTCTATTTGGCTGATATTGACTCAATGCATTGGCAAGTATTTTTTTGAGGGTTGATCCTCTTTTCTTGTTTTCCAGTTTCCAACCTAAAATGTACCTCGAATAATTATCCATTAACAAATGCAGATAGTATTTGTTTCCGTTCAATGGAATTTCAGTAACATCGGTATGCCAAATTTCATGAACCTGATTGGCTCGAATACCAACTTTTTGTGGAGGTTTTTTGAATAGAGGTCTTTTGATTCCTAATAAGTGGACATACCTATAAAAAGTTGATAAGTGAATATTTACCTGATTGGTTCTGGCAGCGTAATAAGCAATGCTTTTTATGGGCCAGAATTTAAACTCTTCACAAGTAAGGAGTTTTTTTATCTTAAGAATCTCCGGTTTACTAAGTTGGTTGGGATATACTTTGTTACACAATTCAAAAAAACTGAATTCGCACTTTACTTTGGTTTGAATTAACCAATGGTAATAGGTAGTGGAAGAAATACCTATCATCTTTATAGCCTTTTTAATTCCAATTGCTGGACTTACTTTTTGGACAACATCCAATAATTCTTCTTTCGATTCCAGAAATACCTTCTTTAAGGTTTTATGACTATGGATTATTTTCCGGCAAACTCCAATGATTTTCAAGTAGGCTTTAAAGTTTTTCTGTTGTTCTATGTTGTTGGCGTATTGCTGTAACAATTCAAGTTGTTGGTTAGCAACTTTATTCAACTCAAATCCTTCATATTTCTCTGCCGATTCCTCCTTCCACCGTCGAATGTTACTTCTATGAATACCAGCCGATAATTGAGAATCAATTAATTTATCCAGGCCTAATCGATAAAGGTGTTTTACCGAAGTATCGTAGCTTTTTCTAATGGGTATTGATTGCACTGAACAAAAAGAAACCCCTTTTCTGAATTTTTTCTACGTGCTAACACGTAGTTTTATCTGCATATTGAAACTTACTTTTACCAATCGCAAATTGATGTGAATGAAACTGAGAAAGATTGTTCTGAATCAAGAACAAATCAAGTTCTTTGAAATAAAATGTTTGATTTCAGGTCTAAGTAATCCTAAGGAATAGTACTTTTAATTCCGATAAATTGGATTCGTTATTTCGTTGAATTATAACTATATCAGGTCTTTGGAAAGTTTCAGGAAAAAAGAAATTTCCTGGACTGATTACTACCCCTATGGAATGAACAAACCAGGAAGACAATTGAACCCAACAGATTACAAGTTTGGGTTTAATGGAATGGAAAAAGATAATGAAACTCAGGGCACAGGAAACACCTATAATTTTGGGGCAAGGTTGTATAATAGTCGGTTAGGAAGATGGATGAAAGTTGATCCTTTAGCAATGAAATACCCCTACCTTTCACCTTATCATTCGATGGCAAATAATCCGATTCTGTATGTTGATCCAGATGGGATGAAAAATGTAATTTATATCCACATCGATAAAGATATTGCGAAGAAATATGGAGTGAAAGTGGAAGATATTAAGAATGAGATTCGCGAGGCGATATTTGAATGTAGTCCTTTAGGTATGACTCATGGGATTGTTTTTGTTGAAGAAATAATGGAGAAGGAATATCTAGATCCATCAGACGCTTCGGCTTCTATTTCGGATTTAGTAGACCTAAGAGAGAAATTTCCAGGTCGTTATAATGCGACTGGGTGGGGTAGTACTCCAACAGAAGAAAGTTCACCTGCCGGAGTTTCTGTAGAGAATACTTCACAAGCTAGCAAAGAAAATGACGCAGCTACAATTGCTTGGACACTACTTCATGAGGTAATTCATCGATTAACACAAAATGCTGGCAAGGATGGAGAGCTTAGTCATGAGAACATTAAAGAAGATGGAAGTATAAACCGAAACAATATGATTAGTGGTAGGTTCAATAATTACATTGAAGATAAGTCGACCGATGAATTAATAGATGATGGATTTTATAATTTAACACCTGCACGGATGAATGCAATTAATGAGGTGGTAGAACCTGGTGCTCCTAAGGACAATGCTTCGGAAAGGAAAAGTGAAGCAACGTGTAATACAAATTGCAATCAGCTTGAAACAAGGTCCACGTATATGGATAGGAAATATAGTAAAACCACTGGTGATAAGCAGGGTAATTCAACTACCAAAAGAGGTGAATAAAATGTAAGTTATGATGTCAATAAGACTGTTAGTGATTTTTATGATCTTCATTCTCACTGGATGTGGGAGTAAGAAGTCAAAACTTGAGGTTAGTCAGGATAATTATAAGAACATGATTCTGAGTGTTGCGCTTGCTTATCCGTTCATAGACAATGAAATAAATGAAATGAAATTGTCTTCAAAAGGAGATTCCACATATTTCGGTAAGATAGTTACTCCGTATAAATCTATAGTAAATAGCGACTTGCATATTAAAGTTAATTACCATCGTTGGTCATCTGACCCAGAGCATTTTTATCCGGCTAAATTGATATACATTAACACTAGTAATGACTTTAAATATACTTTTCCCTTTGTCGATGAGAATTATATTCATAATACAAATTATTGTTCTAGAGGAGATTCGTTGAAAAACGGTGGTTGCGATTTTATTTCTTTTGGGGAACAATATTTTCCTGCTTATTCCAGTATCGAATATAATCTCAATTACGTGTTAAGAAGATGTCCAGAATTGAAATCAACAGAAAAATTACAACAGTTTATTAATCTATTGTTTCGAGATGTCTTGGAAATGGAGCCGATTCTATCAGAAACGGATTTGGACGACTTTAATGAGCTTGATCAATTTGCTGGGAAATGTACGGAAATGTATTTTCAAAAAAACCTTGACCTTGTTTCTGAGTCAATTGCCTCAAATACTAAAAGTAATGAGCTTTTTTTTAAACCAGTTGAGGGAATGAATGGAATTTGGTACGTTGATTTTAATGACCCTAACCGTATTAAAGTATCAATGATTAATCGTTTCTGTTATTCTATTGTTTCGTTTTAGGTAGTGTTTACTCTTCAACTCCAAATTAAATGAAATATTGTGGTCTAAGTAATCCAGAGAGGTGATATCTTTAAAACGCGCATAAAGAGAATATTATTTCTTTGGATTTCAATTATAATAGTACTTCTGGCAAATTTCTAAATTCGGAAAAAACAACCACCAACACAAAAAAGTGAGACTTACCTAATTCAAGGTTAAAACCTTAACATCCGGAAATTGGGCACTAAAGAAGCCATATCCCCCTTTTACATTACCAGATACATTCGCGGGTTCCGTTATAAAAGGTACTGCCTGAGCACTTTTTTTCAGTTGGTTCAAATACTGATAATGTTCCATGGAAATATTGGATAAAGCTATAGCCAGTGTGTCCCGTGACCAATTGCGTAGCGTTACCTCACCGTTGGTGGGCTCATTGTTAGAAATCAGAACCGATTGCGAATTCAAGAACTCTAATTCGGTAAACCCGTTAAATCCGCCTTCATCACTCACTTGAGAATAAAAGTTTAGGACATACCAATTATCTTCACCAATCGGATCATTAATTGAATAATCAATGGTAAGATCTCGTTCTTCATTTCGTTGCGTAATTTGATAGGCAATTCCACCGAGACTTACCTGAGGTTTCACATGAGTAACGGCATTGGCACTTAGACCTGTTTCGGAATCGTATACTTCTAGCGTCAATTCAGTTTCCTTAGGCAGGGTTTCCAACTCAATCATATAAACTCCTGGTGTTATTTCGTTAAGCCTTTTGGATTGATCCAGATACTTGAGATGAACTTCGGCATTTGCAACCAACAAATCCTGAAGAACCGCTAGTGATTGTGCACCCTGCTCACTGCTGATTTGGCGGTTTTCTAACGCACTAAAACTTTTGGTAATTAACACAGAAATGCCAACTCCGGGAATGTATTGGGAAGATATTACCAACTTTTGCGGAGCTGGTTCAACGGATATAGGTATGGGATCCGGTAAACAGGAAACTACGGACAAAAAGACTACTATGAAAACGACTACTCTCAATTGAAATTAAAGTTATAGGACACGGAAGGTAAAAACCCAAAAAGTCCCGGTTGTGTATACTGAAGCCCATTGGGGCCTTCTTGAATAATTATAGAATTCGGTTGAGCTTGATTGTATACATTATAAGCACCAATGTGCCATTCACCATTCCATTTACCGTTGAATTTAGGTTTTGATTTAATGACCAGGTTTACGTCTAGTCGGTGAGTAGGACTTAAGGCAACAGAATTTCGTCCACCGTAAATGGGGATAATTTGAACGCCACTATTCGAGGCGTTAGGCAGGACATAGTTTCCGGTTTGGGGAGTGAAACGACTTCCCGTGGAATAGACCCATATGGCAGAAAACGAAATTCGTTTGGTAAGTGCATAGTTCAGAGTTAGTGAGAGATCGTGTCGTCGGTCGTAACGGGCATAAAATTTTTGGCCGTTGTTAAGTTCGTCGAACTGTCGTGTCGACCAGGACAGGGTATAGGCCAGCCAGCCACTGAGTTTTTTAGCCTTCCGTTTCGCCAAAAACTCCAACCCATAGGAGTTTCCTTTACCTTGAACAAGCTCATTTTCAAATTCATTGTTGAGAAACAGATTGGCTCCTTCGCGGTATTCGATCACGTTGTCCATCCATTTGTAGTAACCTTCCAGCGTAAAGGTGGTCTTTAAGCCCGGGGCATATTGTTCGTAACCCAAAGCAATTTGATCGGATTTCTGAGGTACAACGCGGTTAGTAACCGGATACCACATGTCCGTAGGTAAGGCAATAGCAGAGCTTGAAACCCGGTGCAAATACTGATTCATTCGCGAATAGCTCAACTTTACGCTTGATTCAGTAGATAAGGTGTATTTGGCACTCAGTCGAGGTTCAAGCCCCCAGTAGGTTTTATTTTTAACAAAGGCGCTGGAAATTCTAAGTCCTGGCTTTACCGTCAAAAGTGAGTTAAACAGTTGATATTCCATTCCTCCATAAAGTGCCGCCTCCTGAAAGGCGAGTGCTTCACCGCTCCCACTTTTTACAAAATCCGTTACCTGCCCCTTAGAATTGATAACGTTTGGTTTAAATTCATGATGAATAATTTCAACACCTGAATTCCAAAAGGTATTCCGATTCAGGAAGTATTTATATTCCGTTTTTAGACCATAGTCCTTAATAGAAGAATTTACTTTGAGTCCGTCAGATTCAAAGCTACCACTTACGTTGTAATCGAAATTGGTATTGTAGACGTAGGTGTTTAGTGACGACTTTGTGTTGAACAGGTGCTGCCAGCGAAGGCTATTTACCCAATTGGTTTTATCAAAGCCAAAATTTCCGCCTGGTCCTCCTCGGGTTGCCGGTTGCCTCATTATATCTCTACCGTAATAGGTTGTATAATACAAGTTGTCCTTTCTTCCTACCTTCGCTTTTATTTTGGCATTCAAGTCATAGAAATAGTATGGAATTTGAATGTTAGCAATTTTTGCAACCTGGTCAATATAGGTTCTTCGTCCTGAAACCGTTAAAAACACTTTGTCTTTTACAATGGGTGCATCGATTGTGAGTCTACTGGATAGCAGGCCAATTCCACCACGCGCATGAACCTTATTGTCATCAGCGCTTCTCATTTTAATGTCGAGAATGGAAGATAACCGGCCTCCATATTTCGCAGGGAAACCACCTTTGATCATTTCAATTTCGTCGACGGCATCAATATTAAATACGCTGTAAAAGCCAAATAAATGACCGAACTCGTAAATGGGAGCCTGGTCCATTAGAACCAAATTTTGATCGGCATTACCACCTCTTACAAACATTCCCACGGTTCCTTCCACGCCACCTGAAATACCGGGAAGGAGTTGTACGGCTTTTATAATATCAACTTCTCCACCAATGGCAGGGAGGTATCTAATGTCTTTCATTTCGAGCCTGACGGTACTCATTTGAGTTCGATGTACATCCAAAGAGTCCTTGTTCTTTTGTGCGATAATTTGAACTTCCTGAAAAGCTTTTGGTTTTAATATGAAATTAAAATAGGGAAGAGGGGAACTCGTACTTACCTTCCATTTGACGGGTTCATAGCCTGAAAAAGAAGCTATTACCGTTATGGAATCCTGAAATTTGGATAGGTCAATATCAAAGGCAAACTCTCCCTTTTCATTGGAGTATGCTCCTCTGTTAGAACCCTCAATTAAAATAGTTGCATAAGGCAAAGTCGATTTTTCACTAAAGGATTCAACCTTTCCTTTAACCGTAGCTTTCTGACCAAAAGTGTCAAGCGTAAAGATAAACGCAAGTATTCCAAACAGGATGATAAATCGTGCCATAAAGCATTCATTAACCTTGTATTTTTATTTCTATTGTACAAGAAATGTTAAAGTTAATATCGAATGATTGAATGGTAAAGTGTTATCGAAAAAACGTCATCTGGTGGCTGTTAAAGTTGTATAAATCAAGTTGTCTATCGAAGATTTTGGATTTGTGCCAGTTTGGGTGGGAATCTATTTTTGGATTGACCCATCCTTATTGTACTGCAAATATTCGATCATTACCTGGTTTTTGTAAATCATTTTGTACTTAAGCTTCCCGTTTTCATGATACCCAAGCCATTCTCCATCGGGCTCACCTTTTTCGTAAACTCCAACTGATTTTATTTTGCCGTTTTCGTAGTATTGACGCCAGGTTCCATGAGGTTTTTTTTGATCGCTGATATGAATAAAGGAATTTTCGTAGATCATATTTCCATTATAATACCATTTCATAATTACCGAATGTTCCAGAACTCCATCACGATATTTTCGCTTTTCTCTTTCGAGTCCGTTTTTGTAATACTGGGTCCAGTTTCCATGTCTTTTACCCTTTTCATAAGTTTCTTGCAATGCCAACTGTCCATTCTCAAAGTATTCATAAAGGTTATCTGTTCTTATCCCATTAGAGTAATTATCAACCAAATAGGGTGATCTGTTGGAAAACAGTATTTGGTGTTTTCCATGGAGCAGGTTGTTTTTAAAAGCTCCAATTTCTTTAAACGTGTCAGGAACCCACTTTGAATATCCTTCTAATCGACCAGTTTCGTTATAAGTTGAATGAATACTATCGAAATACACCAGCATGAATTCACCGTGCAACATTCCGTTTTTTAAATTGGCCAGGACTATGGTATCTCCGTTTGAGTTTCGCTCGACCCAAACCTTGTTTTCTCTGGGCTTGGAAGAACTTAGTATCTCTTTAACCCGGCTTGGATACTTTTCGGGTTGAAATTGGGAATAGGCCTGAAGTGTGATTAGAAATAAAAGTATAAGAATTGAAATTTTCATTTGGTTTTGCCTCGTACTTGTTAGGTTTTTTCTTGCTTGTTCCTATAGAGAACAACCAATCGTTCTGTTCTAAAATCCACCAACTCAAACCCATGCTTCAATAAATAATTGGCACAAGGAACCAGGGTTGACTCTTGCTTTAATCCTCGTTCAAAACCAACATCAATACTGACGTATTCAACCGAACGTAAATGTTTTTTTAATCCCTTCAATATCTCCGGTTCTGCACCTTCCGCCTCCAGTTTAAGTAACTTAATTGGTTTTCCTATTTCCTCTATTAAGGCATCCAGGGTTATGGTTTCAATCGATACTTTTTCGGTGTAAGTAGGAGGTTCAATAATGGAACTATCTCCATAAGCATCACTAAGATAAAAATCAAGGCTTGAATTCTCAAACCACAATCCCTTATTCAATACCTCCCCATTTCGAACATTGTGTTTGAGGTTGGAAAACACCACCGGTGAAGGTTCAATTCCATAGTATTGGATATTATCACCAAAGCACAATCTAAAATCTCCATTGTTGGCCCCACAATCGAGAATTACATCACCGTCGGCAAACGAAATAGTATCTACCAGGTATACTTTTTTTAGAATGGCAGCGCGTTCCTTTAGTCCCTTATGATAAGCCATTAGGCCTTGCCTGCGATGAATAAACCTCCAATTCTTTTCCTTGACAAAGTAGATTCCTTTATCGTGAATTATGGAAGCATTGTGTCCGTGCAAGCGGCTAAAGAAGTTGAACAAACGGCAATAAAGATTACCCTTTGTTTTTGTGATTAGCCTAAAAACAAACTCTTCAAATGCCAATAAAATCCTTTTGCTTAAGGTCATTCTGATTTTTTAGTGCCTTGTTTATTTATCTCCGGTAGTTGCAATATCATTTGCGGTCCCAAAGTAAATCCATCCAGGTGTCCTGCAATTTTTTCGTCACTGGTTTTAACATGAAGGTGCATATTGGTACTGTGGTGTGTGAATATGGTATGGTGACTGTTGGAATAGAATCCAAGAATTTCAACGTTTTGATTTTCCAATGTTCCGTGCATCCCGGAATTAATGTGTTTCTCGTGCGTATGTTCATTATCTCCCAGCTTCCAATCGATTACATGCCAGTCGATTGACCTGGCTACCCCACTTAGTAGGAATGGAAATGGTTCTTCTACGTCAATTTTATTGTCCTTAGCCATCTTGTAAACATAGTCTTCCAAATCTTTATAGGTTGAAATAGAATCCGGAATTTCAAATGACTTCCATTTTTCTATGCTTGTATAAACAATTAAAGTCGCTTTATAGGTAAATGAATTACTTGTTGCCAGTTCTTGGTCTTGCACCGATGAAATAAATGGTTTTCCATCCAGAATTAAAATTTCTCCTTTAAGGTTCTCTACCGCTCCAAGGGCGTACAAATGTTCAAGGGTTTCAAGATCTTGCAAGTTGACCTTCGCAGATAGATCCCCCTTGTGCATGATATTTTTTAATGCTCCTTTATATTCAACTTTAAACCCTTCACTCTTGTAGACCGTCGAAGTACACAAGAAAACGGACAGGAATGTAAAGGCCAATAAGAGATACTTCATTTTTAAGATCTAATGCAACTGACTTTTAATGGGTATATGCAGCGAAACAAACTCAATCAACGGCTTAATTCTTTACCACGTTAAACCGAGTCTTATCCCTGTTGTTGGTAATGACCTCCAATATGTAATTCCCTGAAGAACCAACCATTTCAAATTCAACAATGTCACTTTGCTCAAACACTTTTGAAGCAACTAATTTACCGGCGGCATCCCACTGTTTCAATTCAACTTTTGAATGAATCGATCCAAGCTTCAAGGTTATTTTACCATTGGTTGGGTTAGGGTACAAAACCATTCCATTTGAATTTAAAGTTGTACTTATTCCTACTGTTTGTACGTCCATGCAGACGGAAGTATCCAAACAACCGTTGTATTCAACTTTAACCGCATAACGCCCGTTTTGGGTTGCCGTATATACCTGATTTGTATCTCCGTTCAACTCCGCATAATTGTTTTCACAATCCAGCCACTGGTACCTGGCTGCCGATTGATTTGACGTTAATTCCAGGTCATTTTGGGTAACCGAATTATCCACGTTGTTTATGGTAAGGGCCAGGGTTATGGTCGAATCACAACCCTTCGAATTAGTAAAACTAACCTGAGCTGTATCGTTATTTTGAACATAGATAACTCCGTTGATCCAGGTATGGGAAGAACAGGCGGTAACCGAATCTACCAGGAAATCCGAATTAATGCGTAAATCCAGTTTAATAATGGAATCGCAACCTATCTGGTTGGTGAAGTAATGTTTAGCTGTGTCATTGCTCTTTGTATAGGTAACGCCATTTATCCAGGTGTAGGAAGTACAGGAGTTAACCGTATCGGTAATTTCATCCCTACCGATGATGAGGTCTAAGGCAATTACTGAATCACAGCCGACCGAATTGGTAAGAATGTATTGGGCCGAATTATTACTGGAATAATAGACCTTACCATCTATCCATTCAAGGGAATCACAACTTGCGCGGACATCGGTAACCCGGGTATCTTTTTTAATGGTTAATATCGTGGTTACTAAACTATCCTTTGTTCTTGAGAGGGAAAAAGTATCTCGATAGGTTCCTGAAACGAAACGGTATTGCCCTTCGAGATAAATGCTGTCTTTTTTGCAGGCACTCAGACTTACCTGGGATCGAACGTATTGTCCCACAATGGCAGTGGTGTCTAGGGATTGAATGAAAAACTGCTGTGCGTTTCGGATGGAACACGAACCTGGAAAATTAAATTTTGCTCCCCCATAACCACTTGACCCGCAGGAATTCGTCCAGGTGTTTAGGTGTTCGTTTTCGTTCCGTAAATAGAGCCTTGCATTATTTGGGTCTTTAAAAGGTGTGCCGGAATGAGGCTTGAGCTTTAATGAAACAACCGGGCTAAAATTTTTAGTTCCATAGTTGTTCAAAATCCAATAGGCGTTGGAATGAGGATTTGCATTTGGAAGACTGTCCGGGGCCACGTTAATTCTGGTAAGTACGATTTCTTTTCCTGGAGTGGTAGGTCCAAATTGAACTTCTGAGCCTGTGTTGGGTAAGTGGTAATTAGTGCTGGTACCGATGGTTAATCGATCACTTCTGCCTCCTCCAACGGGTGCCGTAGAAAGTACTTTGGTTGCTGCTCCGGTCAGGCTTGCGTGTTTGCTTCCCACTTTATCCATGACAACAGATTGATCTACTAAATTGAATTGATAGTAAGCTTGTAAGCCATTGGTATTGGCCTGTACACCAGTTCTGGTAAGGTGCCTGATTTCACGAATTTCCTCCTTAGAAAGAGCACGGTCCCAAAGGCATACTTCGTCGATTAGGCCATCAAAGTTTCTACTTCCCCAGGCTTTGTAACTTCCTATTTTGATAGAAGTAATGTCGAGCTTTGATAGGGATTTAGCGTGGTGCGACGATTCTCCGTTTACGTAAATGGTAATTCCACCTGGTGTGGCCACCAGTGCAACATGAGACCACTTGAGGGTATCTACCGTTAATCCACTCGACCACCACCATTGTCCCCCTTTCCAATGATAACCCAATTGTAAGTTTGGTTTTCGGCTGCTGTGATAAAAGTTGAGGCCGGCAGCATCACCATCATTCATAACAACGGCAGCCCAGTTATTTTGTAAGGTTCGTGGCATAATCCAGGCAGAAATGGTAAAACTATCAACTTGATTTAGATTTAAGTCAGGAGTGCTGGCATAGCCCGATTTGGTTTTGCAATCAAGTGCATATCCTGGAATGCTATCCGGTTGGCAATGATCAGAAACAGTTACCATGTTTTTAATGGTCTTACTGCTTTTTCGGTTGTTTCCATCTTTTATCGCCAGGGTTACATCATAGCTGCCGGCATTGCCGAATACAACCATGGGATTTCGTGCCGTACTATCGCTAATGTAGTTAGGAGCTGGAGAGAAGGTCCAGTTCCACGAAGCACCTTGATGCTTGAGTATGGAATAGCAGTCGAACAATACTGTATCTCTGGAACAGAAAACAGAATCTGAATAGGTAATGGGTTGAGCGACCGGAGCAAAAGCGGTATCTTTCATTTTGCGGGCCCAAATTCCTCTTCCGGTTGAGGCCAGCCTCAATTCCCCTTCCTTGTAGAACGGATTAATTTGTAAGGTTTTTGCAATTAAGGGAAGTCCGGTGGAATACTTCACCCAGTTGCTGGTACTCTTATCCCAATGAAAAACACCATTCTGAGAGGTGACGTATACCATATCATTTTTTCCACTTTGATAATATATGTCAGTCAAGTCTTCGTTGTTTAATACGGTGGTCGTTTTATTGGTCCAGGTAGTTCCGCCGTTTCCAGAATAAAAAACCTTCTGCCCATTGCTTCCCCGGGGTACGCATATCCATATTTTATTGGCACTGTCTGGCTGAATGGATATTCTAAACCTTCTATTATTTCCAGTAGGACTGGCTGTTTTGGTCCAGGACTTTCCTTCGTTTGTTGATTTCCAAATTTCGCAAGGATCCCAATACCCTCCTTTCGGATTGTATACTGCGTACAATACATCGGGATTGCTTCTGGAGATCTCCATTTCGTACACAAGGCCGTTAGCGCCCGGAAACGAATACAACGTATCGAATTGTTGCCCTCCATTAGTTGTTTTAAAAACCACGTTGTTAAGTGCAACATAGATGTGATTGGCATAGCGTGGATCAAAGTAGAACCCACTCCGCTCTGCTACCCGATAATGTTCATTGGGTCGAATAGGAAATACAGGACTAACATTGACCTGACCTCCAAAAGTTTTAGGAATGGTTCGCACTTGAGAATTGGAACTGGAGTAATGCGTTCTGAAAATCATTTTACGACTTTCAATGGGATGTACATAACCAGAAGCTTCTTCCACACCACCAATGTTATAGGCATTACCCAGGCCATATCCTTCATACCAGCCACTGGTACCATCGTGGTATTTTCCTCCGGTATAGCTGTCATCATTCCAACCGGTATTGAACCCCCAAAAATGTCCTGCCTGAATCCCTTTGTTAAGTGCAACGTGCGTATTCAATGTATCCCTCGAATAATTTACTCCTCCATCGGTGGCTACCCAAATATGATCTCCATGCACTTCAATATCCTGCACATCGGCATGGAAATCTTTTAACCGGGTTGATTTATCGGCCCCAATCGACTTAAAGGTTTTACCACCATCCTTCGATTCAGAAAGCCGGATGGTAGCTACCCAAATCTTATTGGAATCGTAGGGTGAGACTTCCAGGTCGAAATTGAAAAACCCCTGGTGATATCCTCCGGTGTATGCTGCAACATTCCATTCGAGTGTATCATTAATGGTAGAGTAGGGACCGCCATCTTGTCCCGAAGGATTGCTCCAGTTAACCCCCTTATTCGAACTTTTATAAATTCCAATCCAACCATCGTCATATTGTTTGGATGCACCAATTAAGCACACATAAACCAGGTCAGGAGCCGATGGTGTAACCGCTATTTTTCCTCCACTCTCATAAGCTTGGGCTATAATGGCAGGGCTGTACCAGCCATTGGTCATAAGCGACCAGGTTGTACCTCCATTAACGCTGCGGTAGAATTCTGTTTTTTTAGCGGTAAAGTTCGACTTCAGCAAATAGGCAATGGACGAATCGGT
Organism: Crocinitomicaceae bacterium; assembly: GCA_002713215.1. GTDB lineage: Bacteria > Bacteroidota > Bacteroidia > Flavobacteriales_G > Salibacteraceae > UBA2108. Next base: position 42,562 of record PAVO01000025.1, on the reverse strand, counting down.
TGGATGAAAGTCAATATCCCAGCATTTATCAGTATAGACCTGGGTCCAGGTTGTTCCCCCATTGGTCGACTTAAACAAACCCGATGTACTGGTGTGAAAGATCAGGTTGGTATCTGAAGGAGAGTATTGAAATTCATTTCCGGTTCCTGCAGTAAAGTGTCTGTTCGCCCAGGTTTTCCCACCATCATTCGATTGATAAATTCTTTCGTTAGAGGCAAGTAAAAAACGATTGGGGTTAGTTGGGTGAATTTTTACCGCTGAGTTTCCTCCCGAAAAAACTTCTCCCTTGGAAATCAATGACCAACTAGCACCTTTGTTTGTGGTTTTATAAACTCCGCCAGCTTCGGTACCGCAGATAAGCAGGTTAGTATCAGAGAGCGATTGATCTATGGAATAGACATTTTTGTGCCAGGAAACCGGTTTGGTAGTATTGCGCTTAAAGGTCTCAAATGGCCCCATTGAAACCCAGCCCTGGTTCGACCCTGGTATACTTGCCGGAGCAGCCGAATAATTTGCTTTAAGTTGCTTGAATCTGGCATCTTGTTCAGCTTGCGTAGGTTGAACAATATAACCTTGTTCGTTTAAGAGAGGCTCTACTCGCTGAATCCAGTATTTGTGGTTTTGGGTATGTAGGTTTTTTATAAAAGCATTTTTTTTATAGTAATCTCTATACAAACCTTCTACCTGCGGAACATTTGGATTAGCTGAATACATAAGTTTTGCCCATTCAGGGGTTTTGTCATCAATTGGTGGAATGGCCTTAAAAAAGTCTTCAGAATTTTGAGCTTTTAAGCCAAGTATTAGCAAGCTTGAAAGGATAAGCGTAAGGCAATGTTTCATATAAGATATCGAAGTTCGTCTTAGGTTTCAAAGTTAGCACATTGGAATCTTAGTATTTGGACAAAATGATGTTGTACACATTAACTCGATCTTCGTTTATAATGAATGGTTAATACCCATTGAGGTTAGCTCGCTTTGCTCTTTCTTTGTATGGATGAACATCGTCAACTACATCTTAAGACTACTAATTGCCGCTACTTTTTTCTTCTCGGGCATAACTAAATTATATCCCATTGAGCCCTTCGAGCTTACCCTCATCGATATGGGTATATCGGGTTGGTCATTTTCACCCATTCTTGCCCGAATGTTGGTTGGGGCAGAGTTGTTCTTAGGATTTAGCATTCTTATCAATACCACGTATTTAAGGCAATACCTCAATGCAACGCTCATTGTTACTGGCTTCTTTTCATTTTACCTGTTACTGTTGTGGGCCTTTCGGGGAAACGATGTCAATTGCGGTTGTTTTGGGACCGTTATTTCCATGAGCCCGGCAGAGTCCCTAATGAAGAACGCGGTTCTTATGGTGCTGATAGCAGCTGCTTTAAAAACAAAACCCCATTTTGAAAAGAAGTATAACTGGATTCATCCTGTTGTTGCGATTATTACTCTGGTAGTTCCATTTGTGCTTAACGTGGTTGAATTTGAAAGAAGAAACCCCGATAGCAACGAATATCCATTCGCTTTTCCAGAGCATCATTTGGCTCAATCCTACCAGGATAGTGTGGATGTTTCTTTAGCAGAAGGGGAGTATTTACTGGCCTTTTTCAGCACCGGTTGTTCTCATTGTAAAGTAGCAGCTCAAAAATTGGGAATTGTATCCAGGAAGTATAAAATTCCTCCCGTTAAAGTCTTTTTTATTGGGAGCCATCGCGAGGTTGCCGGTTTTTTTAAGGAGTCGAATGCAAGCTTTGACTATGTATTGTTTAATAATCAGGCGATCCATAAAATTACCAACGGAACCTTTCCAACGGTTTTTTATGTACAAGATGGGCAGGTTATTCGTCAATGGACCGGGGGTGATTTATCCTACAATGAGATGGGGATACTTCATAAAACGCTGAATAGCGATATTAAAGATGCCAGGAGGTAGGCGTTTATCGGTATATCAGAATTTAAAAATCAACTGACTCTTAATTTCAGTTCGGGTGTCGCTGTTAATCAGGTCTTTGCCACTTCCAAAATGATCTTCATTAGCGAGGAAGGTTTGAGAAATTTTAAAATTAAAGGTTGTGAATTTGGCCAACTTCCAACGAACCACCATATACACTCTTGACCCTTTTAAGTAGTAGGCAGGAACATAAAACTGATACCTGAGGTCATTTTCATAAGCGTAGATTCTGGTATTGTAATCTTTAGTATCAAAGAGCGCATAACGAAATTTCAATGCTAATTTGGAACTAAACCCATCGATATACAAATCCTGATATAGGAGGTATCCCAGGTCATTGGCATTGTTTGCCAGGTGGTATTTACTGGTTTCGAATCGCGTTCTCATGGTAACAAAGCGATTCACTTTAGCGGTTATTTGAAAACGATACCGTTGTCTACGTTCCACTTCAACAGGGTTTATGGCCTCATTCAACGGATTGTAGTTTTTATCCTTCGATTCGTTTCTATACAGAAATAAGAATTCCAATTTCCGCATGGGGTTAATAATGATCTGTCCCGAAAACTCATTTCCTTTTCCGGGCTTATCAATACCATTGCTCAACCAGGGAAACTTATACATGTCGTAAAAAGCCGATACGCTTACGAACTTTATAGGCAGGAATTCGGCACCAAAATAAAATCCCGATTCATTTTTTACTCCGCTTCGTTCTCCAAAGGCATCTGCATAAAGCGATTGATAATCCGGGCCGTAATACCGGTGGAGTATGGTCGCCTTAAACCGGGGGTCGAGGTTCATGATTACACCATTAAGCATGGCCACGCCTTCCGTGTTTTTGAGTACGTTATTGGGCTGGTAACCTTCCGGAAATTGGTTGGAGTAGGGGGTAAAGCTGGAGTCTCCATATATTAACGGATAGTTGGTGTTTTTACTAATAGCTCCCTCTCCAAAGAAGTTGAATTTATTGAGGTTGAATTGGTAGTTCAACCCCGCATTAAAATTTTCCTTGCCTTCAAATTCGAATCGCTGGTAATGCTGTAAGTTTCTATCCAGTTCCGGGTCAAAACTGGATTGCACAGCAAGAAGTCCTATTTTACCATCTTTCAGGTTAAAATCAAGTGCGGCACCATATATAACTTCCTTAATGGCATTTTTGTCTTCCAATTCTGAAGGAGTACGGTGTAATCCGGTGGATTGAATGGAGCTAAAACTTCCTATCTGTTCCCGGTCCGTGGTGTCGGGTATATACTGTAGGTTACCATCGATTCCCTTGTTGGAGTAGAAGAGGGTAAGGTCTACAAATTGATAGTTTAGGGTAGCTGCAGCACCTCGCATAAAGTTGTTTTCATCGGTACTGGTGTAGGGGCGCAGTACTTGCGCAAAACGTTTGGTTGCCACGGTCTGTGAAGGGGATTTTCGAAAACCAAAACCCGACCAAAAGGTCAGTCCCTGTCCCACTTGCAAATGATAATCTCCGAGGGCAAGTTGCTTAATGGGCCCGAGATCGCGTAAAAAAATATGGCCGGAATAGAAGTCGAACCCATTTTTCTGGCTACCTCTAAAAAACTCTTCTCCCGGGTCCTTTTCACCAGTTATTCCAATACTTAGTTTCTTTCCGTATGTGAATCGATAACGCACGTACAAACGATCGGGACTACCTAAATATCGTGCATTGGGATTTTCAGCCAAAACAGAATCTGAAACCGAAGCATAACCAACTGATTCAGGAAAAATGCGCGTATGCCGTAAGATCAATTCACTTCGACCATACTTGAATGCACTTTTAATAGGGAATTTACTTTTCTTCTCCACCGGTCCTACTTTTACAAAGGGCAACAGCAGATCAATGGTTGTTTTATCAAATCCGGGAATATGAATCAATTCATATTGAGTTTGAATTAATCCGTATTTATCCCGATAAAGCAAAAGCTGGGTAGTTTGGTAGTCGTTAAGCAAGTAGGTGTTTTCCAGTTCTTCCCGGGTGGCAGCATTCAGGTTTAACGGATTTTCGTACAGAAAATAAAGGTCATCAAAAAGTGTAGTGAAATCAAGGTCAGATTCCTCAAACGACTGCATGAGGTACTCAATTCGTTTTTCAATTAGATCAAGGGCTTGCTGTTCGCGCTCCCTTTGAGCACTTAAGCCAATGGAAAAAAGGCAAGCAAAACCGATAAGGCTAATTCGCAGTGTCATCTGCATTATTCTTTTTCCTGATTATGCTGTATCGCAACGAAAATTGAGGAATAAAACCAAGAGTTTGATGGTATTCGGAAGCGACGTCTAATGCAAGCTTATTGAGGTAGACACCAACTCCAAAACTGGCTTTTACAGGGTACGAATTGGCACCTACACGAAGCGCAATAGCTTTGTAGGGTTTGTATTCAATTCCCGCCTTAAAATTGGGTTTAGGTAAATCCAAATCTTTTTCCAGTTCAATGGAAGTGAGTAGTTTTTCGGAGAATTCATACCCCAAACCTGCTTTAATTATGGTTGGAACCCGGTCCGAGGTTTCCTTATCCATGTAGGTTCGGGTAGGATTAAATATGTGAGCTGCAATTGTAAGTTCTTTGGTAAGTTTTCCCATTACTCCGAACTCGCCCAAAACGACTCCTTTGCTTCCATAGGGATCGTTAAATTGAGTTTGAAGATAGTCTAGTTGCAAGCCAAATGAGAATACATCGCCAAATTGTTTGGCGAATGCTAAACCAAACTTGTGTTCTCCATAGGAATTGTATCCGAATGAATTTACGCTTAGGCCTACTACTCCTATCTTTTTAATAGGTATGGCCAATACACCTGATTTCAATCCGGTTTGTTTTAGCAGGAAGTTGTTGCGGTAAGAAAAACCAAATTCAATGTTTTCCAGATACGCTAACCCGGCCTGATTGTGAAAACCTGAATAAACGCTGGTAAAAGTTACCGAAGCGTTGCCTAATGCAGCGGCTCGAGCTCCAACCGGATAATTATTGTTTGATGCAAAAACGTGATTTACAACAAGTAAGAGTGTTAGGCTTATTAGGGAACTGAACTTGCGCATTGTGCGACAAGATAGTGGATTATTGCTGATTATTTTCCAATTCAGTAGCAGTGTCCAGCACTTTCTTCTTCATCGACTCCTTGTAATCCGCATTTTTCCGGAGTAGGTCAGCGTCGCTGGTTCCCAGAATTTGTGCCGCAAGTAGACCTGCATTTTTTGCAGCGTTAAGAGCCACCGTAGCCACAGGAACTCCGTTAGGCATTTGAAGAATGGATAGTACACTGTCCCAGCCATCTATGGAATTTGAACTTTTTATAGGTACACCAATTACCGGAAGTGGGGTAGCCGATGCAGTCATTCCGGGAAGATGGGCAGCGCCTCCGGCTCCGGCAATTATAACCTTCATACCCCTGGAAACAGCCGATTGAGCATAGTCCATCATTCTTTCAGGAGTGCGATGCGCCGATACAATGGTCATTTCGAAATCAACGCCCAGCTCGTCTAAAACATCTGCTGCTTGTTGCATGACGGGTAGGTCACTTTTGCTCCCCATTATAATTCCAACTCGTGCTCCCATATTCTAAAGTTTTGACAAATATATTTTATCCTTTTTGCCTGACGACCTCATACAACACCATTCCTGTGGAAACCGCCACATTTAACGAACCCGTTTTTCCAGACATTGGAATTTTTATGTGATCGTTGCACCGGCCTAATGTTTTATCATCAATTCCCGACCCTTCGTCTCCCATAATAATGGCAATAGGTCCCGTTAAATCGCTTTCTTTTAATTCCTTTTTTGCTTTTTCGCTACAGGCTATCAGTTTACAACCACTTTCGCTGATGTATTGAAGTACACTTCCAAAATGAATTTCCTTGCAAATGGGAATGTTGTAGATAGCTCCGGTAGAAGTTTTTACCACATCAGCGTTTATCGCAACCGAATTACGGGCAGGCATAATTACCGCATCAACTCCCATACATTCCGCTGTTCGCAGCATGCTTCCGAAATTTCTTACATCGGTAACCCCATCAAGGATTAGTAACAACGGATCCTTATTGCTGGAGAAAAGGGTAGGTAATAAGTCTTCAATGGAATGAAAATCGACCGGTGAAATAAAAGCGATAATTCCCTGATGGTTTTTTCTGGTAATTCGATTCAGCTTTTCCTCCGGTACTTGTTTTACCTGGACCTGATTTGACTTACTAAGCCCACGAATCATTCTAACCGACTCGCCTTTTAAGTCCCGGCTAATTAAAATCTTATCTATGGTCTTATTGGCTTTTAATGCCTCCTGCACAGGGTGCAATCCAAAAATAAAATCACTGTTTCTTTCTACCATGTAATGGGTTGAAATTCAATATTTATAAATCCTTCCCTGTCTCCAGGTATCAACGGCTTTATACCAATAAGTCTTGTACTCGGGGTTTCTCTCCAATCGCATATCGTTGGTGCTAAACGGATTGTAGGTCGCATTAAAATTGTAGGTAATGGACGGTTGTGTTTTACCATTGCCATAGATCCAACTTTCACCCTGCGCATTTTTATAAATCACATCCGGGGGACCGAAAATTACGTAGATAATACCCCTGTCGGTCCTCCAACCCTGTAAATGAGTACTGAAGTATTGATTAGCATCCTCGACCCGATTATAAAAAGTTCGAATTAGTTCACGTGCTCTATCGGGACTGTTAGCAACGGTTAACCAATATTCTTCGACACCATCTCGAGGAAACTCAGATTCTTTAATGGCGTTGTATTCCCGATTGGTAGTAATAAAACGTAGCGGTTCAACCATTTGAGAGGCATTACTTACTTTGGGAAAATCGTCTTCGTTTCGAATCAAGGTTAATCCTTCCTTGCTGGCGCTATCTGTTTGAATGTGATACATGCCTTTTTTATTCAAAGGAAGTACGAATGAATTTTCCTTATCCAACAAGATGTAGTACATGCTGTCGGGTGTAAAATCGAAGCGCTTGGGAGAATAAACTGCAAAAGGAGGCGGGGTTAAAGGAAAATCCCGATTGTAATACTTAACGGCGATTTTTTTAACCATGGGGTCGTTATAGAAAACCTTTAATTCTTTGTCGTCCCCAAATTTCCTTTCCATCTCAATGACATCTTCATCAATTTGTTTGATCTCAAAATTTTGTCTTCCATTCCTGGTGGTTTTATCTATGGTAATAAACTGACTTTCAGAGGCCCCCTTATTTAGGTCTAAAACCACCATTTTTAGCACATACTTGTTTGGATATTTGGCCTTCATGTTAAACCTTCCGGAGATTTCCTTCCTGACCATGGAATTATTCTCGTCGTTAATTACAAACGAAGCACTGTCTACAATCAGGTTAGAAGAGTAGGACTCAAAAAGCATGTAGGTAACCTTCACCTTTGCTGTAAATGGTCGTTCTTCACTGTTCTTGGTATAAAGCAAATTGGTGCTTTGCAGAATAAAACTGATTTGCGTAAGATCATCGTCTAAATGGTAAACCTGGTATTTCGGCTTAATGGTTTTTTCTGTTTCCCGGTATAGATCAGCTAAATTCGAATTACTAATCTGTTGGGTAGAGGTACATCCGTATCCAATCAGCAATATCCAAATCAACTGAAGCAGATTGACATACTTCAATCGACGCTTCAAATTAAAATTGGTCCGGCGTGGTATTCGTCCCAATTGAAGAGGATCAATTAACTTATCTATTGGATTTCGTTTCACTGTCGCGAATTTAGTGTTTTCGAGGTGGTTCTCATCATTGCTATTTCTTCATTTTGTAAACGCATTTCTAAAAGTAATTGACGAAACCAAAATGGATTTTAGAAGCCCTAAATAGTATGGGATTATTGAATTGTTTTCCAAGCGCATAATTCAAAGAGAAGATTCCAATATTGGTTTCAAAACTGATTCCGGCACCAAAACCAAATGGGGTATCGGTAATTAGTGTATTTCCAACCTGGTTTTCGTACCAGGCCTGCTCATAAAAGACACTGAGAAAGGAATTTTGTTCTAACAGGAAGCGGTATTCAAAGGTTCCTATGACGTAGGAGGATGCAAATATTGACTCTTCATCAAATCCACGTAGGGTATGAAGCCCACCTATTCGAAAGAGCTCATTGGTAAATAGTTCATTATTAATAATAAATCCAGATTTAGCGCCGATTAAAACCGTCTGGCGGCTTAACAAAGGAATGAAGAAACGCAGCTTACCGGTACCCTTATAACTATTGCTTTTTAATACCAGTGAGTCATAAACTTCAGGATTAATGGCAGGGTTTTGTCTTATTTCCCGGTTTCCAAAACCTGCACGTGCCTCAAAATCAAAACCACTTCTTGGGTTGAGTCGGTAGTCCAGCTCATTTACTTTTCCTCCAAGTCCAAACGAGTTGTTTCGTACATCGGCATGCTCTGGTAATTCTGTTGCAATATCGAGGTTGTATGTTGATATTAAATTGGACTGATCTTGTTCCCAGAATACCTCCACATAATCTCCTCCTCTAAAAATATATTGTAAGCTTAGGTTGGTAGTAACCGTGTTGAAGGTAGTGTCTCTTCGGTAAATCTTAATACTTCCTTCTGCACCAAAAGGAGTGTTGAATAGAAAGGGTACCCGCAAACGTCCATATATTTCCTGGGTTTGTGTTCGTAGTCGCTTCCAGTTCAGTTCAATATCCTCGCCCTTTCCAAGTGCATTTTTCAATTGAATCTTTAGATCTCCGGTAATTAAAAGCTCACCTGTATTGTCGTCGGGAAGAAACCCAATGATTCCATCAAAGTAATTCGCCTTTTTGTGATTGATGTATATGGTTAATGAAGTTCGATCGGCATAAAAATCTACTTCTGATGGTCGAATAGAGGTTACAAATGGAAGTTCTTTCATTCGGGTTTCGATTTCCCGAATTTGTTTTTCGTTGTACAGGTCCTTTTGTTTAATTCCAATGTAGTTGAGGATGTATTTACGAGAGAGTTTTACACTTCCCAGAATTTTAATGGTGTCTATGGTAACCTTCTTGTTTTTTTCGATGTATAAGTTGGCGCTTACCTCATTGTTGGTCAATTCAACACTATCCAGCCGGATACTGGCAAATGGATAGCCATTGTTTTCGTAATGTGTAATTACATTTTTGAACAGCTTACGAACTTCTCCAAAAGAAAGCGGTTGGTTTAAGTAGAGTTTATCCCGATATCCAATTTTACTCAAAACTCCTTCATCAACATTTCCGGGATTGAGATTTTTCCATTTATAAGGTTTTCCTAGGTCGATGGAATAACGGATGGTGTTTTTCTCATTCGATTCGGTAAGCTCAGCTTCAATAAATCCAGAGGCGTAAACCTGATTTAGAATTTTGCTTTTTTCGCGTTCGAGGTTGTATCCTTCAACCGGTTGTTTCGGCAGGGATAACTTCTTGGAGTCGAACTTTTTTGGAGCATTTTCGAAGTTTACCTGGACCAGATACTTCAGCGAATCGTTTCGTTGATCCCCTTGTGAAAAGAGTTCAACGGAGAAAATAACAAGTAAGAAAAGGAAATACTGCTTCAAGATTTTTTCTTAGACTAACGGAAACGAATTTCGGTCAAAATATTGTAGCAAAATTAAGTGAACCACAGAACTGCAAAGGGCAATTTAGCATATGAACAATTGTTAAGAACAGACTGTGATAAAATGTTTACACTAAAGTTTACAATAAAAATCATTATCCCGATCTTTAAGCATTAATTTGCCGCATGGACAACGTCAAAAACTTTAGTAATAAAAATCAGAAATCTAAATTGGCTGCTAGCCTAACGTCTTCGGGCCTGGACATGGGTAAATTACCCCCTCAGGCACTGGACTTGGAAGAGGCTGTTTTAGGTGCAATGATGCTTGAAAAAGGTGCTGTTGACGATGTTATTGATATTGTTAAAGCTGAAAGTTTTTATAAGGAAGCCCACCAAAAAATATTTGAAGCCATTACTAAATTATTTCAGAACAATGAGCCAATTGACATACTAACGGTTACTCAGCAACTCAAAAAAGACGACAACTTAACTTCCGTTGGAGGAGCTTACTACATTTCGCAATTAACCAACCGCGTTGCTTCTACAGCCAACGTTGAATACCACGCCAGGATCGTATCTCAAAAGCATTTGCTTAGAGAGCTCATCAGAATTAGTAATTCCACCATTAAGGGTGCTTATGACGATACTTCGGATGTATTCGAGCTACTTGATTTTACAGAAACGCAACTCTTTGGTTTAGCAGAAGGTCACCTGAAGCGATCTTCCGAAAAAATGCACGATTTGATTTACCAGGCCATTCAACAAATTGAGGAGGCAGGTAAAAAGGAAGGAGGTGTTTCAGGAGTAGAAACCGGCTTTCGCGATTTGGATCAAATTACGGCGGGCTTTCAACCTTCTGATATGGTGGTGTTGGCAGCCAGACCCGGTATGGGAAAAACAGCCTTTGTTCTTTCAATGGCTCGAAATACTGCGGTTGAATTTGGTAAAGGAGTAGCCGTATTTTCTTTGGAAATGTCAGCCGTTCAATTGATAAACCGGCTTATTGCCAGCGAAACCAGTTTAAGTGCTGAAAAGCTAAAAAAGGGTAATCTGGAACAGCATGAGTGGGAGCAGCTTAATGCCAAGATTAGTAAGCTTTCCGAAGCTCCATTGTTTATCGATGACACACCAGCGCTTTCAGTCTTTGAACTTCGGGCCAAATGCAGAAGATTAAAAAACCAACACGACATACAAATGGTAATTATTGATTACCTGCAGCTTATGACAACTGGAGCCAATGATGGCAATCGGGAGCAGGAAATCTCAACGATTTCAAGGTCGATAAAGAGTATTGCAAAGGAATTGAATGTGCCCATTATCGCTTTATCTCAATTGAGTAGGGCGGTGGAAACCAGGGGAGGTGAAAAGCGCCCGATGTTGTCCGATTTGAGGGAGTCTGGTGCCATTGAGCAAGATGCCGATATGGTTATGTTTATTTATCGTCCGGCCTATTACGGTATTATGGAAGATGAGGATGGTGCACCAACAGACGATTTAGGTGAAGTAATTATAGCCAAGCACAGAAACGGTAGTCTGGATACGGTTAAGTTGAAGTTTACCCCTCATTTGGCCAAGTTCTCCAATCGAGAGGAATACGGAGATACAGGTTTAGGAGCATTGTCTCCTATGAATTCCGATTTTGATAACCCCGGAAGCATGATCATGGGCTCAAAACTGAACGAAGAAGAAGACGGTGATGCACCGTTTTAATCTGTTTCTGCCGATTAACAAGTAATATATTTTAACGAATCCGTTTTCTTCCAATCCTTAACTTTGGCCATCACATGAAAAAACTCCTGTTTGTTTTCCTAGTTTTAATGGCTTCCACTGGATTTGCTACGCGCATTCTTATTCCAATGGACGAATCGCAGAAAAACCATATGAAATCTTATGGCATTGCCTACTGGGTGTTGGAACACGAAGTAGATGTGGAATGGCTCCTAAACTACAAAGGAGGGAGTTTTATGACTCCTTATTCCAAAGACATTGAAAACGAATGTGTAATTCGGGGGGTAAGTTTTATTGTTATTCCGGAAGCACAAGCTACTGCTATTCGGGTTGAAATATCCAATCCTGAAATAAATATGGAAGTGGTGAAACTTGAAAAAGCACCCAAAATTGCTGTGTATTCGCCGAAGGGAAAACAACCCTGGGATGATGCCGTAACTTTGGTATTGACCTATTCCGAAATACCTTATACCACCATTTATGATGACGAAATAATTCGGGGAGACCTCCATCTCTATGATTGGTTGCATTTGCACCACGAGGATTTTACCGGACAATACGGAAAGTTTTTTGGAGCCTATCGAAATGCACCCTGGTATAGAAAGCAGGTAGAGGAGTTTGAAGAAACCGCGAGTCGGTTAGGCTTTAGCAAGGTTTCTGAATTGAAGTTGGGCGTTGCTTTAAAGATTAAGGACTACGTGGCCGGAGGAGGATTTGTGTTTACCATGTGTTCCGGCACTGATAGTTACGACATTGCACTATCAGCTGAAGAAGTTGATATTTGTGAAACCATGTTTGATGGAGATCCAGCGGACCCGCAGGCACAGCAAAAAATTGATTTTGCAAGAACCTTTGCTTTTCGGAATTTTACCCTGTCAAGGAATCCCATGGAATATGAGTTTAGCAACATAGATGCCACTCCCATTCACGTTAGAACTCCTGAAAACATTGATTACTTCACCTTGTTCGATTATTCAGCTAAGTGGGATCCTGTACCTACTATGCTAACCCAAAACCATGAGACCAGAATTAAGGGATTTATGGGGCAAACAACTGCTTTCCACAAGAAGTTTATAAAACCAGAGGTTCTTATTCTGGGAGAGAATAAATCATTAAACTCCGCTAAATACATCCACGGCAAGTTTGGTAAAGGGCAGTGGACTTTTTATGGAGGACACGATCCGGAAGATTACCAGCATTTTGTAGGTGATCCACCAACAGATTTGGATTTACATCCCAATTCTCCGGGCTATCGATTGATCCTTAACAACGTATTGTTTCCGGCTGCCAGAAAGAAGAAACAGAAGACCTAGGTTTATTCTACAACCAATATTTTTCTTTTGACAACCTTTTCTCCCTTCAATTCTACGATATAAGATCCCGATTTTAACGGGCTGGAAAAACTTGTATTTGCAGAATTTAAAGAAGCGGAGAAAATTTGTTTTCCTTTCATATCCAGCAACTCAATGGTATTGTATTTTTCATGATCAAGTTTCAACTGGACTTCAGAATTGGTTTTTGTCGGATTAGGATAAATCAAAAAACCAGATTCGTCATCAAAGGGTTGAATTGAGTTTGGTTTGGTGGTGTCTGTTGTATCAACCGGCATATTCACGCATACCGAATCCACCCACGTATAGGCTTTGGTTAATTCCTGATTTCTATTTGGGAAATCAATGGTATGCCCTAAGGAATGAACAAAAGAATTTACAATACCTCCATTGTCTTCCATTGCTTTTTTAAGGGGGGTAAATCGAGTGCTTAAGGCATCACTCTGGCCGTGAACAATATATATGGGCTTGTCTTTTGCGTTGGCAGAAATTCCAGCCACTTCTCTTACGCTAATTGCAGCTCCAATTGGAATGAGGCCACAAAATTTCTTATGGTTTGTCAATCCATAGGTGTAGGTTGTTTTGCCTCCCCATGAAAAGCCCATACAATAAGTTCTTCCAGCATCGATGTTGTACCAGTCTTTAATGGAATCGAGCATGGCCGTTGTAAATGCAATATCAATAGGATCATCCACCCGACCGTCACTTCCACCATCAGGACATAATAAAATGAGTTTGTTTGTTTCTGCAAATGCCGTAAGTGTATCTCGCCAACTTTTAGCATTCCAACGACTTGTATTAAAGGGGTGCAAAGCCAGCATAAGGCCATTGGCTGCACTATTCGAATAGGTAGAAGGAACATAAATGGAAAGCTTTTTTGCGGGGTCGGTTTGGAAATTAAATGTAGTGTCAACCTTGGTTTGGGCAAACAGAGTAAAAGATGCGAGTATAAACAGGGTAGATAAAATTGTTTTCATGGGATGTAATTTGGAACAAGTTTAACTGGTTTGCAAAGGTTGTTTGGTAAGGAGGTTGACGAAGGGTAGAAAAAAAGAGCTATTCGGTTAGTTAGTATCAACCACAATTGTTCGTTGAATTACGTTTTTTGCGCTGGCGGATAGTTGATTGGAATTATTGAACAGTTCAAAATTAGAAAAGTGAGTATGCTCTCCATTCTTGGATATTAAAATTATTTCAGGGGAAGAAGAGCATTTATAAAAAGAAAAAATGTTCTCCTTATTGTTTTCTCTTGAATTGATGAAATAGAATTTACCATACTCGTTTTGCATTTTTATTCTCTTTTTCTCGAAGAATTTCTTGATGCCTTGCTCACGTAACTCCACAATTAAAATGCTATTTGAAGAAATGCGCTTATCCTCGGAAATAAACTTATTTATTGATTTGACACAATGATCGCAATGCCTGTAGTTGAGCAATACAAGTAGTTTAGATTCTAATTTTTCCATGTTTAGAGTTTTAGGAAAACCAAGACTGGTTTTTACCTTAAAATGTTGAGAATAGCATGAACAATAAAAACAAAGACTAATAATCAATACAAGTAGTTTCATTACCAAGCATGTTTTGTTTTCAGAGAGGTAACGTTGATCCTGGTTTTTAAAGGTTGATTAATGTTCTTATTAGTGGTTCGAAAGGTGTAGAATGGTTTAATTGCAACAAGTATAGGAGGTGGTAATAGAAAACTTTGATAGATAAAATACGAGCCACTGCCTTCAAAATAAAACGAAGAAGAAAACGGTTGAATTTCCTTTCTTGAAAGAAAAAAAAATGGAGCTGGAGTAACTTCGTACCGGTCCAATATTAATTCCCAACTAGATTCTTCTTTTTTCCATAGATCAATGTATCGGGCATTATCCTCTCTTTTAGGCGGACGTACAACGACCATTAACAAGTTACTGTCAAGTGCATAAACTTTATCAATTCTGTAAATGCGATTGCTAATGGAGACGATTTCTTGTATGTAGTTTTTTTTGTATTGTGTATTGACGTCATACTTATAGTTGATTTTTTTGTTTGACCAGCCAGGGTACTTTCGGGTAATGGAGTCCTTTATTGTAAGTGTAATTGGATTGTAAGTATCGATATGGTAGCTTGTGCTTTGTGAAAATATTAATGTGTTTCTGTTGTAATCTATCCAGAAACTTTCCAAATGAGAAAAACCGATATCATTAAATAGGGGATACCGCCGATTGATAAAATATCGTTTTTTTAAATGAAATAGCGCAAGTGAGGTTTTTGATGCGGCGTCCCCAGGCATGTAATTATAGATGTGAGAGAAAAGTACCAAAGAGTCATTAATCAAATCACATTGCTCAAAGCCATTTATTCGCTCAATTTCAAAAGTGTCTACTAAGTTTTTTGAAATATCTATGATCAGCAATTTGTCATTTGAACGTGTCCTAGACTTGCAATATATTGCAAGGGTACTTTTATATGACGAAGTGTACAATTCGTAAGAACGTAGAATCGCTTTTACTTCCGAACTGATATTGATTGAATGCGTTTCAGTATTTTTATTATGACCTAGCGGTACCTTTTGTATGGTAACTCTGTTTTTAACTATCGAGGACAGGTAAAATAAAGTGTCCTCATAAGAAGAGAATAATTTGGAGCCTTCGATAAACTGGTTACCTTCAATTTCAAATTGCCAGTATTTTTTATGTTCTAATGATTGTGCTGAGCTTTTAGCTAAAAAAAATCCTCCCAATAATATTAATATTGCGAGGATTTTAATTGTTCTATTGAAGTTATTCAACAAATTCTGCATCAATTGTCAATTCATGACCATCTCCATTTTCGTCACTAATGTCAATCCAGATAACGGTAATTCCGTCATATATAGTTTGACCCGAAGTATTTCCTATGTCAACTTGATTTTGTACATAGTTCATAATGTCGTGTACGTCAATTAAACCTGAATTTCCTTGAACCATTGCAGGGCCAGATACCCAGCCACACGTAACTCGTCCTGGATTTTTACAGACTAGTTTGTCTTCGCCGAAAATGGTTGAACCTTGGCTTACGTAGTCATATCCATTTGGACCCTTGCCCTTTCTTACCACCTTAATGGCAAATACGTCAGTGAAAATAATCACTGCGCCTAATAACAATAAATACTTTAGTGTTTTCATAAATACTTAATTTAAAGATACCTACTCTATTTAAAGGCTTTTCGGTTTACGCCTATTTTGTGTGTACTACTAAGTTTTACTTTAAAAAGAAAATACACACGAACCAATATTACCTCTATCATCAACTTTAATCAATACGCTACAAAGCGTATGAAATATTTATATCAAAAGAGCATGTTTTTAGAGCCACAACTCCAATACAACCACTAAAGCGGAAGTATTAACCTTACCCTAATTAATGGATTTGTGGAACTCGAAAATGATATTCCTAGTTGATTCTAGATAAGCCCGAATACTTGGGCATAACGTAAGTAGGTAATTAATGGGTGAACTGGTTTCCAGCACATGCCAAGGGTCTTATGAATGTTGTTTCTATGGGTTCTTACTGTATTCGGGGAAATGGAAATATGGGCAGCAATTTCCTTGTTGGTTTTTCCCGCCGCAAGCATACCCAAAATTTTTAGCTGAACCGGTGTCAACTGTACAAATTTGAAATAGTTTCTACTCAAAAAAACATAATCTCCTATTACTTTTTCATGTGTATCTATTTCGAACTCGTTTACCCGCGTTGAAATTGCAAGGATTGAGTTGAGCTTGGATGAAAATGAATATGTGATGTAGAACCAATTGTAATCCAGGTTTACTTCTGGGCGCATAAATTGAAAAATGCCTTTTGAAGTGCCTTCTGAATCGTTTAATGTATTCATCAACTCGTGCGTTAGCATTTTTAAACTTGTTGGGTGGAGGTACTGTTCTCCCAATTCGTTTACGGTTAAAGGAGGGGCAATTTGTAATTCAATTTCAATATCCTGGGTTGTTGGTTTTTCGACCCAAACCCATTTTAAATGTTGCAAATCTTTACTATTTCTGTATGCTTTCAAGCCAGATTTCGCTTTTATCTTGTCAATCAGTATTTTTTCTGCTTTAAGCAGTATTTTCCCTTGAATATCAAGTATTTTCTTTTCGGTAAACTTCATTTTTACAGAACCGGTGAAGTAGGGGTATAGCTAATTAGGCTCGTTATTACTCTTGTTTAAGGTGCATATTGCACAACTCAGGGCTTATCCAAAATAAGTGAACAAGAGACGGAGATTCAATAGGGGGAAACTCTCATTTTAAGAAATAAAAAAGCCCTCTTGAGAAATCAAGAGGGCTTTTGAGTACCGAAGGCGGGAATCGAACCCGCACTCCCAGAAGGAACTGGATTTTGAATCCAGCGCGTCTACCAGTTCCGCCACTTCGGCAAAATGCGGCTGCAAATTTATCCAATTCTTATTACCAGCAAAGCCATTCGGCAATCCATTTCATTATTATATTTGAGTCCAATCTTAAATGCAAATAATGAAACGTTTTATTCTAAATACTCTCCTGGTTGTTAGTACTTTAAACCTCTTTTCACAGCAAGCGGCAGAAGGCCATGAAAACCATTTTAAAAACCCTGACGCAGTTGAAACTGATCAGTACAAAATTGAGTTTGAGGATGTGATGGCGGAAAATAACTTCGCTAAGCTAAAAGTGAAAATCACGAATAAAACTAAGCAGTATTTACTGGTCGATTTGTCCAAGGTGGTATTCCGATTTGATCATGGTGAATATAGTCCTAAAGGAAAGACCCTGATCATTGAGCCGATAAAGAGTAAGTCAAAGGTGCTGGAGGTTAAAGGTGAAGGCGGTTTTCATGTAGAGAAGTTCTCAATTGCATTTGAGTATATTGCCACGCTGCCACTAACCGGGGAGCCCATACCCATCAATAATTTCCGCCTACCCCCAAATTCCAAAGAGTTTATGACCGGTCCGGTATCTTGTGCTATGGGGAAACTTAAAAAAGAGAGTAGAATTACTTCCACAACATTTTCTTGCAAGTATTTGGGAGATAAGTATATGGTGGTAAATCCGTTGAGTATTACAGCAGTGATAGAAAGCGGAAAATCATTTCCCAATGTGGCTAAAACAGGAGGAGGTTTGTCTTCCATGATGGGTCCGGGCGTAATGCAAAAAGGGGATAAAAAGAAAGTACCGGTGGAGTTTAGAATCAGCACCAAAATTATTGATATGCAATTCGCCACGTTTTACGTGGTTTGGAACGAAACCTTTAGTGAATCGGAGCCAACTGTAATTGAAGGGGCAAGTGCCGATTTTGAAATTGATCCCGGAAAAACAGCTGCACAGAATAAATAGTTTGATATTGGATGTTGGATGTTAGATTTTTCGATCCAAGATCTAAAATCCACTTTACTTCAAATCAAAAACTTCCATCCCTTCCGGCTTTTCCCGCTTCCAGCGTTTATGGCTCCAGAGCCACCCTGCCGGGTCTTCCTTAATGGTGTTTTCTAATGCCAGCGTATAAGCCTTGGTTATGTCGCCGTATTGGGTCTCTTTTGGCGTGGATTCAATGTCGATAAACTCAAATTCGTAGTGTCCTTTCTTAACGGGTTTTATTCTACAAAAAACCACCGGAATGTCCAGTTCAACGGCAAACTTTTCAGCTCCGAAAGCCACCGGTGTTTCCTGGTTTAAAAAATTTACCCAGTAGGCTCTGCTGGCATTGTGCGGTGCCTGGTCACTTCCAAAAATATAGCCATAGGTACCATTGTCTTTATTAACGAAGAATGACTTGGTATCCTCAAATTTTACCGGTACTGAACCAAAGGACTCCCGAATGGAAAAGAGTTTGTCCTCAAAAAAAGCATTACTCAATGTTTTGTAAATCAGTACAATTTTGTGTTTTGTTGGCATGTCAATCGCTAAAAACCACCACTCCCAGCTGTAGTAGTGTCCGGTAGTTATAATAACCGACTTGCCCTGATCGAAATATTTATCGAGCAATTCCGGGTTTTTACAAACCATTCGCTTCTTTATTTCTGCCTTGGAAATTGTAAGGCCTTTTAAGCCTTCCAGAATGTTGTTGCAGAATTGCTTGTAAAACTTCTTTTCTATCGCTTTCAATTCTTTTGCTGGTAATTCAGGAAAGGAATTTCTAAGGTTTAACCGCACAGATTCTTTTCTATATCCTGCAATTCGATATACAAGGAAATAGGCAAAGTCGCTCATGAGGTAAATTATCGAGAAAGGCAATCGACTCAATGGCTGAAGTACCAGGTAATAAAGAATTTTCGAACTCAACTGCGACACAACGCAAATGTAATTTTTGATGGGCTAGTAATAGGGCTTACCAATGGTAAATATTCATATTTATTATCGCTACGAACAATCTACATTTGCCCCGAAATGAAACCATTATTCACCCTTTTATTGATCTTAACTTCCTGTTGGGTAATGGCACAGACGGCAGGTGGCTTAAAGTTAAAAAAAGCCACCTCTCCCATTAAAGTAGATGGCATTCTGGGAGTGGAAGAATGGGCTTCGTTTGATACCATTCAGGATTTTAATCAGCAGTTTCCGGTTGACTCCATCAAAGCCTTAACCAAAACCCAGGTTTTTCTTACTTACGATGACAAGAATATCTATGTAGGTGCAATTTGTAGTGATCAGTCCAAAGAGGACTATGTCATTCAATCGTTGAAGCGGGATTTTGAAGCGGAAGGGAGTGATCATTTCGCAATTCATATCGATCCGTTTAACGATGCAGTTAATGGTTTTTATTTTGCAGTTAATCCCAAAGGAGTGCAGCGTGAAGGAACCATTCAAAATGGAACTAATGTTGATTTGGTTTGGGATCATATTTGGTTTACCGAAGTAAAAGATTACGGTGAGTATTGGACTCTTGAAATGGCTATTCCGTTTAAGTCCATTCGATACAAAAAAGGCCTGGAGCACTGGAACGTCAATTTCAGTCGAATGAATTTATCGAAGAATGAAATCTCTACCCTGGCTCGTGTGCCGGTAAATTTCGATCCCTGGGTATTGTCCAATACAACTGAGGTTACCTGGGACGAACCCGTTGAAAAACCTGCCCGAAACATTTCCATTATTCCCTATGGAATTGCTTCTTGTTCCAAAGATTTTAGCAGCAACGAGGATTTCAAATCGAAATACAATGTGGGTGGAGATGCCAAAATTGTGCTTACCCCAAGTTTGAATTTGGACTTAACCGTAAACTCAGATTTTTCACAGGTTGAGGTAGATCGTCAGGTGACTAACCTAAGCCGGTTTGAACTGTTTTTTCCAGAACAACGAACCTTTTTTATTGAGAACTCGGATTTGTTTGCCCAGTTTGGATTTCGTCAGATTCGGCCCTTCTTCAGTAGAAGAATTGGCTTGCAGAATGGGAAAATTATTCCCATTATTGGGGGTGCCCGGGTAAGTGGAAAGCTTACCAAAACACTGAGAGTAGGGTTGATGAGTATTCAAACTGCTGATTACCGAGATGGCGATACCAGCTTCAATTCTCAGAATTATACGGTAGCCGCGTTTCAACAGCAGGTATTTGCCAGAAGCAACATAGGGATGATCTTTGTTAATCGACAGGATTATTCACAGGGAAGCTTTACCTCGAATAAATACAACCGGGTAGCCGGAATCGATTACAACATTTTCTCAAAAGACAATACCTGGAGGGGTAAGGTATTCTATCATAAATCATTCAGCCCGGACAACCTAAAGTTTAGCGATGCACATGCGAGTTGGTTAATGCGCAATACCCGTGATTGGTTTGTTATGTGGAACCACGAATACGTGGGTAAAAACTACGATGCTCAAACTGGATTTGTACCGCGAAACAGGCGTTACGATGGAGTAGGGGATAGCTTAATCAGGAAAGGATATTGGAGGTTGGAGCCAAAGGTGGCCTACAAAATGTACCCAAAGAATAGCAAGATATTCAGAAACGAAGTTTCCGTTTATTGGAACCAGTACATGGACGTCAATTTTGTAACCACCGATGCCGATGCCGAATTTACCTTCGTCCAGGAACGTATGAATACATCGCGCTGGGGAGTGAAGTATACTGAGAGTTTTGCTAAACTTCTTTTTGACCGGGACATTACCTTTTCAGGAAACCCGGAACATCCAGCAGGAGATTACCGCTACCGGTTTATAAAAGGTTGGTACATAACAGACCTGAGAAAAAAACTGAGCGGAAGCGTATCCAGTAATTACGGGAGCTATTTTACCGGAACCCGTTTCGAATTGTCAACCGGATTGTCCTATCGAATTCAGCCTTTTGTGAATTTAACGGTCGATTATACCCGAACGGAATTGCGTATGCCGCAGGAATATAAAAATGCCTATTTCGACCTGATACAGGGAAAGGTTGAAATTACGTTTACCAGAAATATCTATTGGACCAGTTTCTTACAATACAATACACAGATCGATAATTTTAATATCAACTCCCGTTTCCAATGGCGATTTAGACCCATGAGTGATTTTTATGTTGTGTACACTGATAACTATGATTTACAGCTCAATAAAACCAGAAATAGAACCCTTGTTTTTAAACTGATATTGTGGTTGAACGTTTAAAACACGATCAATAGCTTCGGCTGTATTTGATTACTTCGCCTTTTAGTTTAGTTCCATCACCTATCTGCTCATAAGCAATAAGCCCTTGTCCTTTGGCGAAAGACATTACATACTCTATTTTAAATTCGTCCTCAAAGTATTCCTTTTCGTATTTATACATTGCAGTGCGTTTAAATTGCAATATTTTGATTTTTCCTTTTGTGGTTGAAATGGTTTCATATCCTAAACATTCCATTTTGGATTTAACGGTTGCCTTGTTGCTGTACGAATGTTTAAACTTAGTCTTCCAGCCTTTCATTTCGCTCAGGGGTATAAATGGTAGCATTATTTTTTTTGGACCTTTTACTTCGTAAACGCTTTGATTTCCTTCATTATCATATTCGTAGGTTCTCCCCGAAATATGCTTTAACCCCTTTTCGGTTATTTCATCCTCCATCAATGAAACAAGTCTTTTTTGCCCGTCTTTCAGCGTGCTAATTACATATTGTACTCCGTCGATTTCCTTAAATCGATATTCATGAAATAAAAATGTAACCGTGTCTGAGCTGGTTAGTTTTATTTTTTGAATCATAACGGGTTTTGATTCGTTTACAAAAACAAAATAATTCTTGGAATTATTTGAGTTGGACTGTGCCAAACAAATGTCCGGAGTCAGGTTAATGAATACGATAATAAATGTGAGCCTGGCAAAATTCATATTCGGTTATTGATCCGCATGTTACTGCGCTGAAATAAATCAAACTTATATAATTTCTTGTTAAGATCTTAAACCCAGGTGCTTAATGTCGAATATAAGAATAAGGTTCCGGGTTAAAATTGGTCATTTGCATTGCAGATGGGTTTGCAAGATCATCGGCAACCTTTCCTTTCGTTAAATTTGGTTATGCTAAGTTCAAAGGCATTTGAAGATTTGATTTTTGAGCACTCCGAAAACCCAATGGTGCTGCTTTCGTTTGATCTTTCTGTGCTTAAAACTTCGGTGAGCTTAACCAAAATTCGACGGAAAAATGAAAATGGTGTGGCGTCGACCTCCTTCCTTGACCTGGTTTCGGACAAGGATAAAAAAAGGATAAACAATTACCTGATTCGGGTAAGGAGCACAGGTATTTCAGGTAAGACCGATTTTAGGTCTCGTAATTCGGAAAAACAGGAATGGCTTTCGTTCAATTGGCAACGCATTGATTATAACGCTGAACAACTGTTATTGGGGATAGGTGAATATATAAAACCACTTGAACAGGAAAGGTTGAAAATTATTGAAAACGAAGAAGCGCTCAGGGATTCAGAGATTATTGGTAAAATGGGAAGTTGGTGGGTAAATCCCAAAACCATGGAAAATCACTGGAGTGAAGGAAACTACCGAATTTGGGGTGTTGATCCTGCTAAGAAAGCTCCTTCCGTAGACTGGGTATTGAGTAAATTACTTCCTGAAGATTCTTTAAAGGTTTACAATAGCATCAAACGTGTGGGCATTACCGGGAAACCGACGAAACTTAAATTTAGAATGCGGCTTAATGAAAATGAACCTTATCGTTTCTTTTTTACCCGGGTTAGACCCTGGTACGTCAATGGAGAATTGATGGAGGTGAAAGGGGTGAATTTTGAAGTAACGGACTTGGTGAAATACCAAAACGATTTGGAACTAAAGAACAAACGACTCAATAAAAGCAACAAGGCGCTGGCTGAATTCGTTCGTATGAACTCCCATGATCTGAGAGGACCACTAAGCAATATATTGAGTATGCTTGAATGGGATCAAATAGAGGGCATGGATCATAAGGAGTTTGTGAAGTACGTTAAAAAAGCCGCTACCCGCCTGGATAAGTCACTAAATAAAATCAACCAACTATTAAACGTCAGAGATGTATACTAGGCCATTTACGATTGGATGTATTGGTCACGGATTATAGATTGATCAATTAATTACGATTTGTTTAAAGATAATGCGGGTTAGAAATATCATTTAATTAAAAAGAAACGTCATTCCTGCGAAAGCAGGAATCTAGAAATAACACTAGATTAGTTTCACTGAGCTCCTTCGTCGGTTCCTTGTCAAACATAGAATGACGGCTATTCCCACATTATCCTTTAGTGCTATTAATTACGGCTACGCAGAAAGAAGCTTGCAGGATATTGTACCAAATCCTATACTTTGGTTCCTTTCTTTACTGGATAAACCATTGAAATATTTGATGAATATTAAGGGCAAAATCCTTCCTGATTTGTTACTGTTATGTACGGGGTTGGGTTTTATAATGGTCCTGTATGGTGACATTTTACGGAGCCCCAATGATTACATGTTCGATCATCACGGTGATGGGCTAAGGAACTATTATACCTACGCTTACCACATTAAGCACTCTCAGTCATTAACCAATTTTGAAGGGTTGAATTATCCCTATGGAGAGCATACACTGTATACCGATAGTCAACCTGTGTTTACCTACGTTTTTCAATCAATAGCACGGGTCTATCCTGGCATTTCAGATTATTCGGTAGGAATTCTCAACTTCATTCTAATAGCCTCCATATTTTTTACGCTGTGGGTTATTTACTTACTCCTTGTTCAATGGGGAATAAGCCGTTGGATGGCTCTCATTTTTTCTATTGGGATTTTTTTGCTGCTGCCGCAGGCTCCTCGAATAAGTGGACATTTCGCCTTATCTTATGGCTGTGCGATACCTTTATCGTGGTTGCTTTACTTAAGGAGCGAAAAACATTCTGGTAATCGATACACCGTACTTTTGTTCCTAAATAACCTCTTTTGGTTACTTATCCATGCCTATTTGGGCATGATCGTGATAGCCTTTCTATCGGTTGTTGCATTGATTCAGTTTCTGGCAGAAAAGCACAAAAGGACTCTAAAAGAGTTCATCAAAGCTTTTGTTTTGTTCGCACTCCCAATCATTGCCTTTTATGTTTTTGCAAAAACTACCGATATTCATCCCGATCGAACGGACAACCCCTCCGGCTTTTTTCTTTACTATGGCGAGTTCGATAACATTATCATTCCATCCCATGGCCCACTGCGTCCCGTGTGGGATTACCTTACCGCAGGCGCTGTTAACCTGGAAGGTGAGGCAAATGCTTATATCGGTTTTGTGAACTTCATTTTCTTAGCCTACCTGGTAATTCTTGCTTTATTGGCCATTTTTATAAAGCGCTCAAGGCTCTTGTTGAAGACCTATTTTCAAAATCGATCACTCAACATTTCTTTGCTCGCATCTTTTGTGGTGTTGCTTCTTGCAATGGGAATTCCATTTGTTCAGTTTCCAGACTTGCTGGAATATGTACCTATTTTGAAACAATTTAGGGCCATAGGTCGATTTACCTGGGCCTTTTATTTTGCGTTTACGGTTTTTGCTGCTTACCACCTACAAAGACATTTGCAACCCCTACTTGAAGGGAAATGGAAAATGATTGGGATTGTTTTTATCGGCTTGGTTATCGCCTTTCCTTTCTATGAAGTTCGTAAACAGCAGAAATTCATTGCTAACAACATTAGTAGCCGGCACAACCTGTTTAACGACGAACAACTGGGCGAAGAATTCCGGGAGCTTCTCAAGCATATTGAACCGGGGAAATACCAGGCTATTATTTCGTTGCCTTTTTATCACCACGGTTCCGAGAGTTATGAAAGACCACGCTCTGAGTTGGCCATGTTTAATACCATAACATTATCCTATCATACCGGAATTCCAACCGTTTGTGCCAATTTGATTCGCACTTCCATACCAGAGAGTAAAAACATCATTCAATTGCTCAGTCCTAATTATTATCCAAAACCCATTGAAAAAGAAATGGATACCGAGCGCCCCTTTTTATTGGTTCTGTCGGATGAAGAACTAACAATCTATGAGAAGAACCTACTGGAAAGGGCAAGTCCAATATTGAGTGGAAAAGAAGGGAAGGCAGGGTTGTACGAAATTTCGCTCGAAGAGCTTTTTGAGGATCAAAGCAGGTCAGTAGTGGATTCCTTTAATAAACGAAAAGAACAACTCGTTCAACAGGATAACTTTTTATTGTCTGATACAGCCGCCTTCTTTTATTTCAATGACTTTGAGAGCATAATGTCCGATACCACTTATTATGGAAATGGGGCTTACAAAGGCATTAAGGGAGGCATAAACGCTTTGGCTGAGTTTGCTCCGGGGAGTTTCAAAACCGGGCAGACCTATAGCTTAAAGTTGTGGTTGTTTAATGGAGAGCCAGACGCCATTAACCTGCATTTCAATGTACAGGTTCAGGAATACTTCAAGGACGAAGAAAAGTGGAATACCAACGCCATAATATTTCCGGAACAGACTGAGGTGATTCAGGGGGACTGGTCACTAGTAGAACTAAACTTCCAGATCAAGGAAGACCAAAACCCGGTTAGAATAATTACTGAAGGAGGTAAAGTTATGGCCTTACCTTCACTACATGCCGATAACTTGCTGATTGTTGACGAAGGGATTGATGTTTATCGAATAGAAAACAATGAATATCTATTCTACAACAACCATCTTCTTAAAAAATAGTTCTACAGTTTTATTCGTAATCCAACCATAAAGTAACGCGTGGCATTCGGGAAATAGCCAATCATGTTGTAGTTGTCTCCACCCTCAGAGTTCACGTACGGATCATCGGGCGTTGGATCGTAACCAGGAGAAGAAAAAGCATAACTCCAGGCATTGCTAATGTATTTCTGATCAAACAGATTATTGATGGAAGCATACACTCCAACCTCGTTGAAAATAGCTTGATGGATTTTATAATCGAAACGTAAATCGTTGGTATAGTATGCATCGAGTTTGCGGTTGTCGTTTTGCGTATTGTCTATGTATTGAGCACCTACGTACTTTCCAAGCAAGGATGCGCTAAGGTCGTGTCTTTTCTCTTTCCCGTTGCTTTGAAAAATCCAGAATTTCAATTCCTGCCCTGATATTGCATTGGGTGAAAAGGCAATATCGGTATTGCTGTGTTTGATTTTGTTTTGCCCTCCGGTATCCCAATCGTCCTTGAATTCCGTAAAGGCTTCAATTTTGTTTTGGCTTAGGGTTATGTTAGCATTGAATTCAACCCTTTTTACCGGTTTATACCCTACGATTAATTCAACTCCAGCACGGTAGCTGTTGGGAACATTGATTCTTTTGGCACTTCCTACATCGTCGTATTCCCCGGTTACAACCAATTGATTGAAATAGTCCATATAGAATAAATTCAAGTTAACTCCTAACTTCTTAGAGCGGTAATTGTAGCCCAGTTCGTAGTCATAAAGTTGCTCCGGGCTGGGTTGGTTTTTAGAAGAATTGTTGATGTAATCCTTACGGTTAGGCTCGCGATGGGCCATGGCTCCTGAGAGATAAACTTCGTTGGAAGAATTGAGGCGCATGTTCATGCCCAATTTTGGATTCCAAAAATCAAGGTTGGTCACCTGCCTCAAATCCGCTCCGTTGTCATCAATTCCTGCGTATTCGTAATTCACCATTCGGTACTGGAGGTCGGCAAAAATGTTTATTCCGTCTGCTGCCTGGTAATTGGCCTTACCGTAAATATTGAAGTCGTTTTTGGTAGCATCATTCCTGTAATATTCATGGTTGTTTAATCCGTTACTGGTGTATTCGCTCCAAATTACCTTACCAAAGTGTTTTCCAATGTATTGGTTTATTGCACCACCAATTACCGCCTTTAACTTACCATTTGCATCGTAATTGAAACTAAATACGGCGCCGTAAAAATCATTGTCCAACCATCGCTGGCGGATGAGGTTGGTCTCAGTTATGGTATCTCCTTTATCGGTAATTACCGGATCTAATTTATAGTCTGCCAGGTCCTCTTTTGATCCTTTGTTGAGTAATGCATTGTGTTCATCGCCTTTGTATTGCTCGAAGTAGCCGCCCCCTTTGGTGTAATGGAAGTTTATGGTAGCATTCCATTTTTTGGTCAGTTCAAAGTTGGTAAGTAGTTGGTAGTGGGTTTGTCTGTAGTCGTCTACTTCGTTGTGGTAGTCGTATGGATTAAAGGTTCGGTTGGTGTCGAGGTATCGTTTGGGCACCCCGTTCCAGGCCTGGTAGGTGGTTTCGTGGCCTCCAAAAGTGATAAAACGGACACTTGATTTTTTACCGTGATGGGCGGCCGAAAAGTAATACGATTCCAAATCGGAGGAAGCCCGATCGATATATCCATCCGATTGAATTTTAGAAAGTCGACCATCGATTGAAAATCCCTTTCCAATGGTTCCCGTACCAAACTGAACGTTGGCTCTAACGGTGCCATAAGAACCACCGCTTAAATTGAGTTCTCCATAAGGATCAGGAATTTGCTCGTTTGTTTGCATGTTTATACTTCCTCCAAATGCTCCGGCCCCATTGGTGCTTGTACCTACGCCACGTTGTATTTGCATGGAATTGATACTGCTGGCAAAATCGGGCATGTTTACCCACCATACTCCCTGGCTTTCAGGGTCATTTAGTGGAATGCCATTGATGGTTACATTAATTCGGGTGGCATCGCTTCCCCGGATTCTAACTCCGGTATAACCAACTCCTGCACCAGCATCACTGGTGGTCACCACACTAGGTGTTAGCCTAATCACGTAAGGCAAATCCTGTCCCTGGTTGTTTTCTTCAATTTGCTCTTTAGAAAGTGTAGTTTCCGCCATTGGAGTTTGGTCGTTGCTTCTGGTAGCACTTACCACAAACTCGTCAGCAATGAAGGCCTTTTTTGTCATTTTAAAATCGAGGGTAGTGGTTCCTGATTTTAGTTCCACGGTGTCCGATATGGTTTCATATCCCATGTAGTAAACCTGAATGATTCCCTTTCCTTCTTCAATATTATCAATCTGATAAAACCCTTCTAAGTTACTTACAGCACCTTGATAGCTGTTGAAAATGGAAACGGTGGCACCAATTAGTTTTTCTCCATCCTCATTGGTAATGGTTCCTGAAATTGAAGATTGTGCGAACGCACCAATGGTATACAATAAGGTACTGACAATTAATCCTACTCTAATCATAGTTACTGACATTTAACCCGGGGAGGGCATCTATTTTATTTTTTATTATTCATATTTCCTACGCCGGCATTATCCGGATCAGGTTCCTTCCTACTCCAAAACACTTGGAGGGAAACGGGTTTATTCTCAGCCTTAAAGGCACCCCGTTTGATAGAGCAAATATATAATTGTTGGTGTGGTTAAGGAATGAATTTTATGGTTTTTAAAACGGTTTCCTTCCTTTTTTCTGGGCCATCTTCCAGGACTGTGTATTTCCAGTTCAATTCCTGCAATTTCTGCTCATAGCGTTGAAATAGTTCTTCGCGCTGTTGGGAATGTTCACGAAGCGGATCGTACTTCCAGGGAAAATCAGGTTTACAAAGAAAAACGTGATCATATTGTGCTTGGTTAAGCCAATTCATCAGGAATGGAGAAACTGCGCTGTATTTAACGAGGCTCCAAATGCATAAGACTACGGGGCCTGTATCTAGAATCACATAATCGGAGCCGGATTGAAGTGCCTCTCGCTCCAATTTGTACTGGCCTTGAATGATTTTTTCCAGGTCGGTCTGCTGGTATTCGTTAGCCAGGTTGTTGAGGTAGGAGCGTGCATACTCATCCACTACAGTGGAAGAAAGTTGGCTGGACAAAAGTTGTGTAATGCTGCTCTTTCCTGAACACTCGGGGCCTGTAATTAGAATGGAAACGGCCATGCTTTGGATTATCCCTGGTTAACGTAATCAGTTAGGTATAGGTACTTGTCCGTTAAACGACCGTTCTTACAAATGGTGGCATTTTTTAGAATTTCATCCTTGTCATTATCGAACAATGCAGGTAATACGTTTTTGATAAACTCATTTCCAAAATCGCGGCTGGCATCTTTGGGTAATTCGCAGGGTAGATTATCTACAGCCATCACGGATATAGCGTTTGGGTTATTAAATGCAGTTTCAGATTCTGAAGTGGGATCATATCCATAGACAGGATCGGCTATGGTACTGGGACGGAGTGTACTTGCCACGGGCCCATCAATATCACAACTGATATCGGCTACGACCTGGATGTTGAAATCATCCCTTTTTGCATCTTTACGAGAGAAGATATAGGGTGAACCTTTTTTCCAAAAGTGGCAGGGGATATAGAGATCCGTAACTGCTGCAAATCGCAGAAAGTCACCATCATAAATCTCAGGTGTTTTATAAAATTCTCCAATAGAACCTGCTGAGCCATCTTTTCGTTTGTTGTAATCAGTTACTCTTAATTGGCAATAGACTATGCCTTCGTGCTTGTTGGATAGATAGTCTTCTACCCTAAGCTTAGGAACACTCATATAATTAAGCACTTCCATGGCTCCATGAGCTACTCTTCCGTTTCCGGTTAGTACAATTCTAAGTGGAACTTCAGGGTTTACTTTAACTTTAGATAGCTCCGCTTCCATTTCTTTTCGATCGGCACATTGGTGGGCTGGTTTTAGATCGTATAACTTATTTCGTTTACCGTAAGTAAGGAATGCATTGTAACATCCCACAATGCCCGCGTAGCGTCCAAATCCCAGAATACGAAGGCCGTTTTTTGCCAGCCCCTCATAATCGAGCAATTCAATATTTTTGTTGATCATTTCGATCAATAAATTACGGTTGTACGGTTGCTTTTTAAAAGTATGTGAAAAGAAAAAGTAGGTTTTGTCGGCAATCAATTGATCGATGGGCACTTCTTTAACTCCCATAAGAATGTCACAATCTTCTACTGAATCAACAACTGGAATTCCCAGCGCTTGGTATTCGTCATCATTAAAACAACGGATGTTGCTCTTTTGAACCCGAAATTCGATGTTGGGATAAGTATCAAGAATTTCCCGGATTTGGTCAGGTGCAAATGGTACTCGTTTGTCTGGTGGTGTTTTTCCTTCTTTTAGGATCCCAATTCTAATTCTTTCCATGCTGTAATTCTGTGCGCCAAAAATAGAAGAGTTCCTTTACTTTTGCATGTTCCACTTATCGTGGATAAGTTCATTGAATTATGGGGTTGACTGGTTTTGACAGCATGCGTAAGAGTTATGTAAGCATGTCGGGTTTTGCAAGACTATCCGTAATAAGTGTTGCAACGTTTTAGTTGGCGATAACAACTATGCACTCGCAGCTTAATCTGAAGTTTAGTAGGATGGCTTAATCGGTACACAAGGTGTATCGACGAGTCCTTTCACCATGGGTTTGCCTTACATCCGTGGAATCTGAGAGGTCATAAGTAGGGCTAGTGAGTCAAGCGCTTCGATTGATTTGCGAAACTTAAGGAGCTAAGTTTAATTCAGGTTGCTTATTACCGGGCTTAAATCGAAAACCAATAATAAGCTAAGCATGTAGAAGTCATAGTTGTTCCATGACTGGACGCGAGTTCGAATCTCGCCAACTCCACCTTCGCTCGCCGAAGCTCCTGAACGCAGTGAAGGAGCGAAGGCGAGCTTTTTAAAAAGACTAACAATTATGCCCAATAACGAGCGAGCTACGGCGGAGAATCTCCACCACGTATATATTTTAAAGTGTTCTGATGGCAAGAGTTATACTGGTTGCACGAATAATCTAAGCAACCGATTGGCTCGACACCGTAAAGGCCAAGTCCATTTTACCAAGTCCAGACTTCCTGTTGAATTAATTACTTACATAACCTTTAATGATAAGTATAAGGCCTACCAATTTGAAAAGTATTTAAAGTCTGGTTCTGGCAGAGCTTTTATGAATAAACGATTGATCTAGCCAGACCCTGTATTTAGCTTTATCCTTTTCACTGAAACGGTCGAGATCGCACAAGCACTCGACAACTTCAGCAGAGCTTTTTTGCCTGATTTTACATCATAAATCAGAAAAGATATTTACCTTTTATGATAGTTAACCAACCCCTCTAGTGGACTTTGGAGAACTGTGCCCATGATCAACCCATTCGATTCCAGCACTTCTTTCAATTCCGGCTGAAAATGGTGAGCTATAGAGCCTACAAAATGACAGGGGACATGTTGGTGATCATCAAAGGATTTTATGTGGGTATTGACAAACGAGTCAAAGCTCTCTATAATCAGTGATTTTATAAATAGATGGTCCCGCTTAGTCTTAACGAACGGTAGAAACGAGGCCAGGAATTCATTGGGTTTATTTTGAGCATAGAGCAGGGTAACCAGTTCGGATGGCTGGAATTCGAATTCATTATAAAATGAATCTATAATTTCTTTGGGAGCCTCCTTGTATGCGATGGCTCTGTAGAGATTTCCTCCCATGTGATTTCCGGAACCCTCATCACCCAATAAATGACCCAAACTGGGTTTGTGTTGAACTATTTCCTTACCATCAAAGAGACAGCAATTGGAGCCTGTTCCCAAAATGGAAGTAATGGCCTTTTCGCCGGTCCAGGTCGAGCGTACCGCCGCATCCAAATCGTGGTGAACATCGATTTTGGTGGTGGGGAAAACAGCTCTTAGAGCATCTTTAACTGACTTTTTCATGGAAAGGGAAGAGCAACCGGCACCATAAAAATAAATATGTTTTGTTGCAGTAACCAGCGATTTCAATTGATCGCTCTCAAAAAGTTGTTTAGTAATTGCTGAGGTAGAGAGAACATGAGGGTTTAATCCTGCTGTTCTAAATTGAATGTCCGTGCCTGAATTATTGGAGAAAGCCACCCAATCTGTTTTAGTCGACCCACTTTCTGCAATAAGTTTCATTCCTTTAAGTATTAATCTTTTCCAATGCCAGTACGCATAATCACCCGCTTTACCCGCACAATTAATTCACTTGGACTAAATGGTTTAGTCATAAATTCTTCGGCACCCAGCTCGAAAGCCTTCATCACGTTTTGTTCCTGTCTTAATGTGGTAAGCAGAATAACCGGAATTTTTTTCACGGTAAACTCCTTTACGTGTTTCACCAGTTCCAATCCGTTTACATAGGGCATCATTATATCAGAAATAATGAGATCGGGCATTACCTGTGGAAGAATATCAATAGCCTCCTTGCCATTGGCTGCAGTTTCTACTTCATAACCCTCTTTCACCAACCTAAAACGAATCGTTTTAAGCAACATGGTTTCATCTTCTACTACCAGTATTTTCGGAGTTTTAGCCATTTAAAATACGTCCATATTTTTCATTAAAAGCAATTTTCCCTGCCTGCTTAATGGAAGTACCACGTCATCGACATGGAGTTTATCCTTTAATACTTTCGTAACAACCTCAATATTAACACCATAGGACTTATGAATACGAACAAACCGTTTGTCATTCAATTCTTCCATAAGCTTTTTCAACGACTTTTTTATGAGGAATACTCCGTTGGTATGGTGTACAGCTATTTGACTGTTCTCTTTACTAAAATAGAGTATGTTCTCTGGTTTCAATTCGGCGAATCTGGTTAAGTTATTTTCAACAGAAAGTTTAACCTGTTCACTAGCCTTATTTACCGCTTTTCGAAAACGACCTAAATCCAGCGGCTTTAGGAGATAATCACAAGCTTCAATATCGTAGGCATGAACAGCAAATTCAGCCTTAGAGGTTATGAAAATGATTTGACAGTTTGACCCCGATAGCGATTGGGCAAACTCAAGTCCGTTTTCCCCGGGCATAATAATATCCAGAAACGCAATGTCAATGTCGTTCATTTTAATGTGTTCCCTGGCTTCTATGGGAGACGTAAAAACTCCAACAAGTTTCAGTGAATCAACATCTTGAACAAAACTCGTGAGGATTTTCTGGTAGATTAGTTCATCTTCAACGATTATGCAAGACAGCTTATCCTTCATATTATAGCAAAGAAAGGTTTATTTTGGAAAATCCAATATGCTTTTGTTCTCAATTGTTAATATTTGGTTCTGAACAAAAGGGAATGTATCAGTTCTTAATGCTTTGCTCTTCTTTTTGAACTTTTTTGTAGTCTTTAATGAAGTCAGGAAGTTGTTCAATTCCCAATTTCTTTGCAATGATCTTTTTATCCTTATCCAACACGTAGACCTGAGGGGTAGAAAAAATATCATAAATCGTTCTGAAATTGAGGCTGTTAAGTGTAGTTAGTCCTTTAGCCAAATAATCGTAGGCATTGCCATTAATTTCTTTGGAATCGGATACGTTTAGAAATTCCAGTTTATGCGATTTTATAAAGGATTTCATTTGAACGTTTTCAAGTTCAGTACATACTCCAAAAACAAATACGCCACTGTCTTTATACACTTTATGAACCTCATTGTTTAACTGAGGAATAGCCTTCTTACAATGTCCACAGGTAGGACTCCAGAATACCAGAATGGTAAGCTCTGATTCAATTTTATGTAGGTTGTACCATTTGGTTTCAGTGGTATCTGGTAGAATTATGTTTTCAGCTACTTTACCAATCAGCAAAGGTTTAAGGGTTTCTGCTCTTTCGCAAATTTTGGCGGTGGTGGCAGAATCAAGCCACGAAGCACCTTCAGGAGTACAGTAGTATTCTTCTGCCATGTGCACAAATACACCGTCCATTCCCATTATTTTAGACTTTTCGTAGTGGTTGGTAATCCAATGCACAACGTATCGGTAAACCACTGGACTGGGCTTTGATTTACTAACTATCATGTCGGCAGCTTTGTTGATTGAATCTGGAATTTGAAGCGTCAGTTTCTCGATGTAATATTCAATTTTTTTACCGAGAATTGGAGTTCTAAGAAGCCTGGCATCAGTGAAATCAACTTCGTCTAAATAATGGTTTTTGAAGTAGTTGTATTTCCACTCATTGAGTTCATCACCTTTCAGAGAATCGTTTTCAGGAACCTCAGGCTCCTGGCTAGTTCTAAAGACTTTTGCCACGAAAGAGTTCTCGTTGGTTTTAATAAAATCCAATTTGTATGCAATTACTTCTTCATTGAGTTTGTTGATTTTTTCACTTAGGAGCTTAATAGAATCCTTTTTACTTCCAGTACTATCCGCTCTTAGTTTCGCCATTTTTTCGTGAATGGGTTTTGCAAGGATTCCTTTTTTACCCATCTCCTTTTGGAAGCTGTAAAACAACTTGTTCTCTTCCGATTCCAACACCTTCATGTCTTCAACCAGGGAACCAAAATTGGTTTCCATAACAATGCTTTTTTCTTCACCGCTAACCATTACTTCGAAATAGCTTCCTTTATCAGGCATTACGACCAAATAAATTCCTCCGGGAATGGAGTCCTTTTCCATTACGAAAGTTTCCTTGCCTACCGCAAAAGCAGTATCGTAGTAGTATTGTTTTAAGCCAAAGTAATTGGCTACAACCAACATGGAGTCGTCCACTCCTTTTACCCTAAATTCAAGGCGATAACCATCGTCATTGGTTTTCTTTTTTTCCTTTGCAGCAAAGCCGGTAAGAGTACTTAGAGTTATAGTTATAATCGTGATTAATCGAAAAATTCGCATAAGAAAACGGTCTTTAAAACGGCGGTAAATGTATAAAAATAGCCCCTCGTTATTATTTAAAAAATGTCAACCAAAGATGCGGGTTCAATTCTGTTTTGTAGTCTGCCTTAACAAGTCATTAACAGCTCAAAACTGTTAAGCAATCTAAAAAACTTTCAAATTATTGGCTTGCTTTACTTAGCTGAAAGTGGCAATTGTG
This sequence comes from Crocinitomicaceae bacterium, assembly GCA_002713215.1. Classification (GTDB taxonomy): domain Bacteria; phylum Bacteroidota; class Bacteroidia; order Flavobacteriales_G; family Salibacteraceae; genus UBA2108. Next base: position 7,898 of record PAVO01000025.1, on the reverse strand, counting down.
GTCTGTTGTCCGGTCACTTTTTGGTTCAAAGAAACATTAATGTTAGCGTTAAGTGGAAGGAGCAAATCTACCCTCGATCCAAATTTGATAAAACCAATTTGATCTCCTTGTTCTATCTTATCATCCTGTTCAGGGTAATAACAAATTCTTCTGGCTAAAAAACCGGCAATTTGGCGGACCAAAACCGATGCCTTAGAATTTTCAAAAACAAAGGTTGTTCGTTCATTGTCCGTTGATGACTTTGGATTCCAGGCCAATAGAAATTTACCGGGATGGTACTTTACATATTTGGTAACCCCTGAAATGGGCGACCAATTGCAGTGAACATTTAACGGAGACATAAAAATGGAAACCTGGATTCGTTTGTCGTTGTAGTATTCCGTTTCCTCAACTTCTTCAATAACCACAACGGTTCCGTCTGCCGGTGACAGAACAATGTTGTCATCCGGATTTACTGTTCGACTGGGGAGTCTAAAAAACTGAATGACAATAAGAACCAGCAGGAAGGAAACAATCCAAAAGAAAATAACCAGGGAAGGATAGGGTTTTACAAATGGCTGAATAAGCAAGTTGAAAATAAACAAGGAGAAGATCGAAATAACGATAGAAGCAGTTCCTTCTTTATGAATTGTCATGGGCCAAAAGTATATTATTCAGTAATTTTTTAAACGAATGCCCAGTATTTTATATACAGGTAAACCAGTACAAATGGAATAGACATTATTAATGCATCAAAACGATCGAGAATTCCTCCGTGGCCAGGCAATAGATTACCTGAATCCTTAATGCCCAAACTTCTCTTAAGTTTAGATTCTACAAGATCGCCCAATGTTCCAACCAATGAAAGAATACTTGCGATAACCAGCCAGTCTATCAGCGTAATATCTTCAATAAATACACTCATTAGCCATGACCAGAGCAAGCAACTGATGTAACCACCAATAAACCCTTCCCACGATTTTCCCGGAGATATGGAAGGAAACAGTTTATTCTTTCCAAGCCAGGAACCCCAAATATAGGCCCAGCTGTCGTTGGCCCATAGGGTCATAATCATTCCTATAAGCACCCAGGGCCTGAATTCATAGGCAGGTAAATTCTGGATGTCAACTACTATGTAATTGAGCAAGGTAAAGGGCAGTGCAATGTATATAACGCCAACCAGGGTATATGAAATATTATAAAAGGGATTGCTGTTTTTTCGATATACCTCGAACAAGAACACCAGGTAAATCAGTGGAATATTCAGCAACAACCAATACCATTTTTCGAATTCGGATTGAACGTACACAAAGTTGGTGACGAATAGGGTGAAACCAATAATAACGCCTCCAAAGAACTGTGGATTTCCCCCTGATTTTTTAATTAACCGATAGAACTCGATTTGACCAAGTAAAGCCGCAAGTAACCAAATAGCACCAAACGAAAGGGGAGAGTAGATAGAACCTCCAATGATTACTATGAAAAAAAGAATGCCGGTAGCAAGCCTTTGTGAAAAATCACTCATCATGCTAATGGTCTCCTGAATTTAGAAGTTGAACAGCCTTAAACGCATTGTCCTTGGCCACGTAGATTTCAATGGAACCTGAGTGGTTGAGGTGGATGTGCATGGAGTCCTGTTTGTTGATTTCAGTTGAAGGGATTTCATTTTCCAACAACTTATTCCGTACAATTTTGGCTTCCAATAAGCTTGGAACTTCACATACTTTTACCCAATCCAACTCCATAAGCAAGGAGTTCAAAAATAATTATTCCTTTTTCTCAGGAGCAGATTCTTCCGGTTTGTTGTCCACAGTCGAATCATTTTTTGGATCAGCGGGCTTGACCTGGCCGTTAAGTGTGGCTTTTTGTTTTTCTTCCAATTCCTTTTTAGCCTTTTCTTTAGCAGCCTTGGCTTTGATTTTGTCGTTGTTTCTCTTTTCCTGAACGTCCTTTTCTTCTTGTTCTCTTTCCAGGTCTCGTTCAAAAGTTCGTTTACCAAAAATGGTCTCCATGTCCTCTTTGAAAATCACCTCTTTTTCCAGCAACAGGTTTGCTACCTGTTCGAGCTTATCCTTGTGTTTGGAAAGAAGGTTAACCGTATCAACATAAGCCTTTTCAACATAGTTACTTACCTCCATGTCAATCAGTTCGGCCGTTTTATCCGAATATGGTTTTTGAAAGGAGTATTCGCTCTGACCGGAAGAATCGTAGTAAGAAATGTTTCCGATTTTTTTGTTAAGTCCATAGTACACCACCATGCTATACACCTGTTTGGTAACCTTCTCCAGGTCGCTCAATGCACCAGTACTTATTTTATTGAAAGTGATTTGCTCAGAAGCCCTACCACCAAGTGCCGCCATCACTTCGTCGCGCATTTGTTCTTCCGTAGTAATTTGCCTTTCATCGGGTAGGTACCAGGCAGCACCCAGTGATCTTCCACGAGGAACGATAGTCACTTTTACCAACGGAGAAGCATGCTCCAATAACCAGCTGACCGTAGCGTGTCCTGCTTCGTGAAAAGCAATGGTTTTCTTTTCCCTTGGAGTAATGATTTTATTCTTTTTCTCCAGACCGGCAATAACCCGATCTACTGCATCAATAAAATCTTGCTTACCAACATTTTTATTGTTTTTTCTGGCTGCAATAAGGGCGGCTTCATTACAAACGTTGGCAATGTCAGCGCCAGAGAATCCAGGGGTTTGCCTTGCCAACAGATCTACGTTGATAGAATCATCAATCTTAATTGGTTTTAAGTGTACCTCGAAAATGGCTTTTCTTCCATGTAAATCGGGCATGTCCACAATAATTTGTCGATCGAATCGACCCGGTCTTAACAAAGCCTTATCCAATACATCGGCCCGGTTGGTAGCAGCCAGAATAATTACACCGGTGTTGCTTCCAAAACCATCCATTTCGGTAAGCAATTGATTCAGCGTGTTTTCTCGTTCATCGTTTGAACCTTGCATTGGGTTTTTACCCCTGGCTCTACCAATTGCATCAATTTCGTCAATGAAAATAATGGAAGGAGATTTTTCCTTCGCTTGTTTAAACAGGTCACGCACCCTGGAAGCACCAACACCTACAAACATTTCAACAAAATCGGAACCCGATAATGAGAAGAAGGGAACCTGTGCTTCACCAGCAACGGCTTTAGCCAAAAGTGTTTTACCCGTACCGGGAGCGCCTACCAGAAGTGCCCCTTTGGGAATTCTTGCACCCAGATTAGTATACCGTTTTGGGTTTTGAAGAAAGTCTACAATTTCTTTTACTTCCTCTTTAGCTTCTTCTTGTCCGGCAACATCGTCGAAGGTAATTTTTACACTGTCGTTTTCGTCAAAGAGTTTTGCTTTCGATTTTCCAATGTTAAAAATTTGCCCCCCGGGGCCACCGCCACCTCCCATTCTTCGAAGAATGAAAAGCCAGATACCAACCATAATTGCAATAGGGAGAAGCCAGCCTAAAATACCTTCGCCCCAATTTTTTTCGGTGCGGTATTCATAGGTCAGGTCTTTCTCCTGGCTCCATTTAGCAAGTAATTCTCCAAATTGTTCAGGTGTACCAATGTACATTTCAAAGTGCGGTCCGGTTTGGCCCGATTTGCCCAGTAGCCCGTCTTTTATTTTCTGCTTGTATTCTTCTTTTTGCAGGGCTTCCGGACTCAAATAAATCTTTGCTGTCTCCTTATTGATAATGATGATTTTTCTAACATCATTGTTATCAACCATACGTTGTAATTCAATGGGGTTGATAGTTGGTTGTGAAGGACCATAACTAAACAGGATGTTACCGATCAGAAAAACCCCGATAATGGCATAAATCCAATAAAAATTGAAATTATTCCCTGTTTTCTTGGGCTTCTTCAGAGGCGGTCTTTTATTGCCAGGGGCTTTTTGTTTGTTTTCACTCATGCTATGGAATCAATAATTATTGAGCAGAATCTAATTGAGTTATTTTCGCATCAGCCCAAAGGTCTTCCAGGCTGAAGAATTCTCTTTTTTCTTTGATAAAAATATGAACTACTACATTGGCATAATCAATAAGAACCCATTCGCAATTTTCCATTCCTTCAATATGCCATGGGCGTTCAGAAATGTTGTTTCTTGTCTCCTTAACGATCGAGTTCGCAATTGATTTGATTTGTGTGTCAGAACTACCTTCACAAATGACAAAAAAATCACAGACAGCACTTTCAACTTCTCTGAGATCAAGAATGGTAATTCTTTCGCCTTTTAGTTCTTCTATACCTTTGACAATTACGTCGCACAGTAATTCTGAACTTATTGTTTCGGTACTATCAGACATTGTTAATTTTAGGTTTGCAAAAGTAAGGAAAATTGAAGGCTGCCTTTTCAAAATGAAACGGACAATCGATCGTCTCGAAGTATTTAACACAATTTATAGGAATCTATGAGCAATAAAGCCGATTTGGGCGAATTCATCCATCTGAATTCAGTTGATTCTACCAACCGATTTTTGCGTGAATTATCCAAATCCAGGCAGTTAAATAATTGGACAGCGGTTTATGCTGATTATCAAACCAATGGTAAAGGACAAAGGGGCAATACCTGGCGGTCTGTTTCCGGAAAAAACTTGTTGTGCTCGGTCTATTATCGCCCAATCTCACTAAACGCCAATCAGGCTTTTTTTATCAATGAATGGGTTTCTTTTTCTGTTGCCCACATGTTGGAGTCATTTGGAATAAAAGATGTTTTGATAAAATGGCCCAATGATATCCTCATTGGCCGAAAGAAGGTTTGTGGAATTTTGGTGGAAAATACCGTAGCAGGTGGGCGCATCTCAGAAACCATTATTGGTATTGGAATTAATGCGAACGATTTTCCCAAAGATTTAAATTCCACGTCTTTAAAAAACGAGCTCGGAGATTCGATTGAAGTTAAAGATATACTGAAAAATCTTGTTAATCAGCTAAGTAACGATTCATTAATTTTTGAAAAACGGAAGCAGGTGCTAAGCGAGTTGTACCTTAAAAAGCTTTATGGTTACAAGAATTTGGTTCCTTTGAGGGATGCTGATTCAGAATGGAATGGAAGGGTTATCAATATTCAACCTTCGGGAAAAATTCAAATTGAAAAGAATGGTGAAATCCTTGATTTTGATTTCAAGGAGATTGAATGGCAGGGCTTAACTAGCTAAATTTTTTCACCAGTTGTTCACCCATCATGTTAAACAGGTTCTTCAATGGTCCACTTGCCATGGTTTGAATCATAAAATTCATGTTTCCATCAAAAGTGAGCTGAACGGATGAAGATTCACCTTCATCATTAAGGTCAATATTTAGGGTAAAGTCAAATGGATTTTTTCCGTGAGATACGATGTTAATTTGTTCACCGGGAACAACATTGTCTCTCCTCATTCCAATACCGGAAAGGCCTTTGATAGTAAAAGAGCACGTATCTGTATCACTCTCCCAATTTTGAATTTTATCACTGGCCATCAACTCTTTCAGGTTGTTCATGTCGCTCAGGAATTCCTGAACCTGATTTGCTCCAGCCTGTACTTTGAATTCGTCGCTTTTAATCTCTGCCATTGTATCTTATTTAGCCCAATTTTCAGGGTCTGTTTTCCAGGCCTTTAAGGTCTTTAAATCGCCGTGGGAAACGTAATTGGAGTCAACCGCCTTTTGAAGCATTGCATCATAACTACTCAGCGTAACCAGGGGGCAAATTGCTTTTTTGAAATTCTTTTCAGCAACATCCAAACCATAGGAAAAAATAGCAATCATGCCTTTTATGGAACATCCTTTATCCCTTAATACATCTACGGCTTGCAATGAACTTTTACCGGTGGAGATTAAATCTTCAATAACGATTACGCTTTGTCCTTTTTCAATTACCCCTTCAATTTGATTGCTCAATCCGTGACCTTTTGGCTTACTTCTGATATACACAAACGGGAGTCCTAACTCCTGGGCAACCAGTGCACCAATTGCAATTCCTCCTGTTGCAACACCTGCTATAACATCGGGGGTTCCGTAATTCTCTTCTAGAGCCTTTACCATTTCTTGCCGAATAAAAGTTCGAACAATTGGATAGGAAAGGATTTTACGATTATCGCAATAAATCGGGCTTTTAATTCCACTTGCCCAGGTAAAAGGGTTAGCGGGCTGTAGAACAATTGCCTTAATTTGTAGCAGGTATTCGCTTACATTGAGTGCCGTATCGTTAATAGAATACATAGAGATAAGTGAGCAGGCGAATGTATAAAGTTTTCTTCAATAGAACGGAGTTTCAAATCATAGATGAGCAAGAGTTTATGCGCTTTAATCCCTATTATGTGAAACTCATAAGAATTAGTCGGTTACCAACTGAAGAAACCTTGAGAAGTTGGTTGAAAGAAGACAGGGAAATTTCATACGTATTACCGGTTTCATCCGTAAAAAAAACCTGGAAGGAATTTAAGTCAAAGTTCAGAATTGTTGTTGCGGCTGGCGGGTTGGTGACCAATGACAATAACGAGTTGTTAACCATATTTCGGAATTCCATGTGGGACCTGCCTAAAGGAAAGGTGGAAGAAGGAGAGGAACTCGTTGAAGCTGCAAAGCGAGAAGTGGAAGAAGAGACCGGGGTAAAAGTTGATGAGGTTATTATTGATTTAAGCTGGAAAACATTCCACGTATATATCCTTAAAGAGAGGATAATATTGAAAAAAACGGTTTGGTTTTTTATGAAAGCAAGGTCAGGCAACATGGCCCCACAACTGGAGGAAGGGATTACCGAGGTTAAATGGATGGATAAGGATCAAATAATGAAGGTTTTCAACCAAAATACTTACGCAACAACGATTAATTTGCTTGATTCCGCCGCACTTCCAAACTATAGCAGCATGTAGTTGTAATTTATTGTATTCGCGGATGTTAATTTTTGCTATTTTAGCATGTTGGTATTATTAACAATGTGATATTGAAAAGTATCACTTTGATTGTTGATACTTAACAAATTAACCTAATTACTAAAGGACTTGAAACAATTGGTTTTCATAGGCTTTATGCTGGTTTTGAGCGTTTTTTCGACATTATTTCGAAGGTGCATTGAAGGGTTGAACCAAGTTTTCAAAGGGGGGGCGCAAAACTTTCATCTCAAGACAGGCATTCCAACCCTAGTTTTAATAATTGCCCAATTTTCTTCTGTCTTTGTTTACGGTACTTCGTATACCATTACGTGCAATAATGTCTCCGGTCTTATTAGTGCCATCAATACTGCCAATGGAAATGGCACCGATGATACCATTATACTCGCTTCTTCCTGTACATACAATTTCACGGCTATAAATAACTATGTATATGGTCCGAATGCTCTTCCGGAGATAAAATCCAAAATTACCATTCAGGGTAATGGAGCAACTTTATACCGAAATACAACCACTAAATTCCGATTCTTTTTTGTTGACACAAATGGTACTTTAATCTTAGATGACCTGACTCTGAAAAATGGGGCAATCATTGGAGGTACTGGTGGAACCGGAATTCAAACCAGTGCCGGTGGCGGTGGTGGTGCCGGTATGGGTGGTGCCATTTTCAATAAGGGAAATTTAACCGCATCGAATGTCACGTTTAACTCTAATGCTGTAAATGGTGGCACCGGAGGTGCAGGAACTGCAGGATCATCTTATTACACCGGTGGCGGTGGCGGTGGTGGAATCTATGGTTCTGGTGGTGCCGGGGGTTGGACTACGAGCAATGCCGGCGGCGGCGGCGGTGGCGGTGGTTTCTCAGGAAGCGGTGGCACTGGCGGTGGCTGGGGGGCTAATGGTAATGCTGGAGCTTCTATTGGCGGCGGCGGCGGTGGCGCAGGAACCACAACTTCAGGAACAAGAACAGGAGGGTCAGGTGCTAATAATGGAGGTAATGGCGGCCCTGGACAATGGTGTGGAGTAGAAGTAACTCAAACAGGAACTAATGG
>PAVO01000024.1 GCA_002713215.1 Crocinitomicaceae bacterium | reverse complement strand
TGAAGCTTGGAGTGACCTGGTAGTGTACCTTTTCCTTTTTAATTATAATTTCAAGATATCAATAACTTCCTTTGCAAGTCTAAAGGAGTGAATTATTGAAGTGAACAGAAGTACTTTGACCAAACTGGGCAAAATTCTAGGAGCTAACTGAGAATTTCTCCGCATTTTTGTTTTCTTTTTACCCCTAGTAGAAACAATTCAAAGAATGCCCAAATACAGATTGCTTACCCATGAAGAATTGATGGAATTTGAAAAGGAATTCATTGATTTTTTGGTTGTAAACGGAATTACTGCGCCTGACTGGCAAGCACTAAAGGAAGAAAAACCTAAAGAAGCAGTTAAGGTTATTGCATCTTTTAGCGATGTGATTTTCGAAGGAAGTATGCGTAAAATTAAATTCCTTGAATTGAGAAAAACCAGGGAAGTTAGATGTTATCAGTGTCTGGATAAGAAAATGATATTGGTTGCCATGCAGGCTGATCCGGATTTAGATATTGATTTTACTAGCCAGGAGGGACTTATGCAGGCGATGACCAATCCGCCTAAGGGTTTACAGGTGTTTACTTCTGAAAAAGAATACGAAGGAGTTAGGGAAGAGGAGCTTTTTTTGATGACCCGGCAAGGTTGTCTGGTTTCTGATGGAAAGCTATTTAAGGCCCTGAGTATGGCCCTGGTTTCATAGATTAATACAAAATAGAGTTATGGCAGTAGATGCAGAATATCAAGCTTATATCGAACAGCAATTAGAACCTTTTGGTGAATATCAGGCAAAAAGCATGTTTGGAGGGTTAGGTTTCTTTCGGGATGGCGTTATGTTTGGAGCAATCATGCACGGTGCTTTTCGCTTGAAAGGTGATGAAACCACGGCACCCGATTACGCTAAATACGGCAAAAAGGAACATGAAATTCCGGGTAAGAAAATGAAAATGCCTTATTACGAAGTTCCTCAGGAAATTATGGATGATCCGGCCACGCTAAAGGAATGGGCAATAAAGGCCTGGGAAATAGCGCTAAAAACAAAGAAGCCTAAGAAGAAAAAGAAGTAATGTCTTTTTCCCTTTCTGCCGATTTTAAAAAACAGGTTTACAATACCTGTTGTCAGGTTATTCTTGATAAAAAAGGGGTGTTGGAAGCTGAAATGAAATCGGCTTTGGATTCGGGCAATGAAGCATCTAAAAGCTCGGTGGGAGATAAACACGAAACGGGTAGAGCTATGGCTCAACTGGCTCAGGAAAATCTGAGCAAGCAAATTCACCAATTAAATAAATTACAGCAGGCCATCGATTCCATAAATCCACAATTAACATCTAAGCAGGTAGAGTTGGGGTGCCTGGTAAGAACCAATTCCATGCTTGTATTTATTGGTGTGTCATTGGGAGAAATAAAAGTGAAGGGACATTCCATATTCGCTATTTCAATGGCATCTCCTTTGGGCCAGGCTATGAAAGGGAAAAACCAGGGTGAGCACTTCCTTTTTAATGGGCAGCATGTAGAAATTCTTGAATTACGATAATGAAGGTTGCTGTAATTGGAGCAGGAGCAGCTGGTTTTTTTGCGGCCATTGCTGCTAAAGAAAACTTTCCTGATGCCCGGGTAATAATTTACGAAAAATCTACCAAAGTCCTTTCCAAAGTAAAAGTAAGTGGGGGTGGAAGATGTAATGTTACTCATGCTTGTTTTCAAATCGGTGAATTGGTTAAGTTTTATCCAAGGGGTAGTCGGTTTCTAAAGAAGGCCTTTTCTCAATTTAACACGCAGCATACGGTTAATTGGTTTGAGGAAAGGGGAATAGCCCTTAAAACGGAGAAAGATGGCCGTATGTTTCCTCAATCGGATTCTTCGCAAACCATTATAGATTGCCTCATTGGAGAAACGGAAAGACTGGGAATTGCCATAAAGAAACAATCGTCAATCGCCGGCATCGTTCTATTGGAAAATGGTTTTCAGCTCGATTTTGGACTGGGAAACACAATCGTAGTAGATAAACTGATTGTTGCAACAGGTGGGGCGCCAAAACTGGAGGGCTTCAATTGGTTAAAACAATTGGGGCACCATATCGAGCCACCCGTTCCATCGCTGTTTACCTTCAATATGCCACAAGAGCCCGTAAAGAAGCTAATGGGAACGGTTGCACCGCAAGTTAGGGTAAAGATTCAGGGAAGTAAATTATTGGCTGAAGGGCCACTGCTAATTACCCACTGGGGGATGAGTGGACCTGCGGTTTTGAAGTTATCTGCTTTTGGAGCAAAAGAATTAGCAGAAAAGAATTACAACTTTCGAATTCAGGTCAACTGGATGAATGCTGCTTCCGAGGAATTCTTACGACGGAACCTTAGTTCTATATTGGAAGGCAACCGAAATACCAAATTGACTAACCTGAAAATGGAGGGTATTCCCAAACGATTATGGGCTTTTTTATTGGATAAGCTGGAGCTCAATCCCAATCAGGTATGCGGCGAATTGAGTAAAAAGAAAATTAATAGAATCATTAATGTCCTATTGAACGATGAATACCAGGTAAGTGGTAAAACTACCTTTAAGGAAGAGTTTGTAACATGCGGTGGAATTTCCCTGGCAGATGTTAACCCGAACACGATGCAGAGTAGGGTAGTGGCTCATTTGTATTTTGCTGGTGAGGTATTGGATGTTGATGGCGTAACCGGAGGTTTTAATTTTCAAAATGCCTGGACCACCGGCTATATTGCCGGGAAGTTAAAGAGCTAAACCTAACGAATCAGGGTAACATGCCCGGTTTCTTCAACAGCTTCATCACTATCAAATTGGTAGTTTAAAATAAAGATATACACCCCTTGTGCGACGGCTTCTCCTTTTCGGGTTCCGTCCCAATGTACCTTGTCGTCACTTGACTCGAACAACAATCTTCCCCAACGGTTATAAATCTTCATGTTGTAAGAGATAAACGGGCAATTGAAAGTGGGGTAGAAGGTTTCGTTATAGCCATCACCATTGGGAGTAAATACATTCGGAATGGTCATGATACACTCGCAATCTTTCCAATCAAGTGTAACAGATTTTGAAGAGGTTCCACAAAAGTTACTGGCGCTTACCTGATAGGAACCTGGTTGATTAATCCATTTATTGGTTTCTGTGCTACCATCATTCCATATTAGCTTATCGTGATTAGTCACTTCGGGCCTGAGTTCGAGTTCAGAGTGTTTGCAAAAAACAGAATCGCTGATCAAAACAACTTTTGGACTATCAAGGGCGGTAATAGTTATTTGGTCGTTGAAATTACAGCCTTCTTGGGAAAAATTTGCTGAATACTCTCCTTCTTCTGAAACCATAATGGATTCTGAGTTCTGACCGGTAGACCAGTTTAGTATTCCGTAATTCACTAACGATTTAAGCTCAATGGTTTTTCCTTTACACAGAAACTGATCTTCGCCTAAGGAAAACCCGGTAGGGTTTATCATCTTTACATCAATGGTGTCGGAAACTCTACAACCTATGGAATCGACGGCAACACTGTATCGTCCGTCGCTTCTTACATGGATTGATGGTGTATTCAGTCCGTTGTTCCAATAATAGGCATCATAAGTTTTGTCAAGCCTGAGTTCAAATGAATCTAAACCACAAACTGTCGTGTCGTTTCCTAAATTCGGTTGTTGAACCTCAATCCAGTTTACATTTATGGTGTCTGTGCCATAGCAGGCGGGTTCTCCTGCTCTTACCCAGTACTGTCCTTGCTTTGAAGCCATTATGGATCGGGTATTTTTATCGGTATTCCATTGGTACCAATTGTACGAAGAGGCAGTTTGTAAAAGCACTGAATCAAACGCACAAACGGTGGTATCATTACCCAGTTCAACTACGGGTTTTTGATAAATATTTACTGTATCTACCAGGGTATCTAATAGTACCTTGGTACCATGTGTACGATATATGTATGCGGTTACCACATATTTTCCGGTAGAGGAGAACTTGTGTGAATCAAGTTTGTTTCTGCTTATGTTGAAAGATCCGCTAGCCGGGTCACCATAGTTGTAAATTACTGAATCCAGGCTCGAAGTATCTCCATACCCCACGGGGATGTAATCATTCTTACAGCCATCGCTTACTAACAACCCGGAGGGAAATAGAAAGGATTGATTGAAGGTAGGTAAGCCTATTTGAGACACCTTTCCGGGGCTTAACTGAAACCCTTGCAGGACAAAATTACAGGCTGTACCTCTTGCATTAGGGTTGTTTATAACCCCAAGAAAAGCGTGCCCGCTATTGGCCATATATATTTTACCATCAGAAGCCAATTGCAGGGCGCCATAATTATTTACTCCGGTTGGTTGATGAATGATTGTGTCGCTGGCAATAATCTGCGCGGATGTACCTGCTTTTAAATTCACCTGGTGCAGGGAACTGGGTCTATACCACTTGGTGTAGTACATATATCTTTCATCAGGAGAGAATTCAATTCCATAAGGCCGACCAGTACGTGTGCTAATTGTAATCGGATTGGATAGTGTTCCTGTACTATTGTCAAAATCAAAAATTACTACCTGTGAAGTACTTGGAGTTCCGGCATTGGCAATGGCAATTTTTTTTCCTGAAGCTGAAGTCCTCAAGTATCCCCAAATAACCGTATTCGGTCCTATTGTAGTAGTAACCGGAGTGGTAGATACACCTGTAGGAGTAACTAAAAAAGAATAGTAGGTGTTTGTATTGTGTCCCACAACAATTACCCAAACATCTACACCGTTGGCATGTGAAACGGCTGTTAGGTTTTCACTTACAGGCGTTCGCAGCAACGTGTTCTTTGAACTTGAAACTACTGCTCCCAACCCACCACTTTGAGTCATATCAACCTCAGAGTATCTAAATCCATTGGCATTACCTCCAATCGGAACCGTAAAAATGTAATAGTGAGTTGTTGACCCTGGTTTGGTTACCACCACGGCAGAAGATGTTGCCGAACTATGTCCCAGCAATCCACTACCATTGGCCATTAGCACATGATTTCTATTATAAACCGTTCTCCCATCGGTATAGAACAAAAGGCTACCTGCAGGGTCCGATACGGTGGCACAACCTTCTAATGTTCTGATTAGCCCATTGGAGACAGCTGTTGGGGACCCGGAAGAAAAGTGCATGCCTGCATTATTTCCAAAGTACCACCAATTCGTTTCATTTTGAGCATGCCCGTAAAAAGAAAACAGACAGAAAAAAAGTAAACCTAAAAAACTGAAACGTGAAAATGAATAAAAGGTCATTTTGGTCTTCATTGGATAAATTGATTGTATTTACAAAATTGATGAATTAATTAAACATGCAGCCAGATTACAAGGTTATTTACAATTTAATTTTTAAGTGGTTGGTAGATATTTGTAATCTTAAGGGCAGTGGAGGAGGAAGGAGTTTTAATTTACTCCTTAACGATTCTTATGGTTGCCGTTTTTCCTTTCTGGGTAGTCAACTCAATAAAATAAACACCGTTTTCGCCAAGAATTTCAGCTTCTAATGATGAAGCAACTTCAAAGGATTTGGTCAATACGATTTGTCCAAGCGTGTTTCTAATAGTTAAACGTACATCGTGATAATCGTTGCCCAGTACAAGGTTTACTTTTCCGGAGGTAGGGTTGGGGTAGACTTTCAGGGAATTTCCAAAATCGTTGTATTTAATACCTATTCCAGTTATGTTATGGCATGTTGAGGTGTCTATGCAATGGCTTTCCGTCACTTCGACTGCATAATCTCCATTAGTTTTTGCAACAAAGCTCTGAGAAGTTGCTCCGGAGATTACCGTATAGGAGTTTGTATCACATTTAAGCCATTGATAGGATGCCAATCGTGACATAGCCTTAAGTGTATCATTCAACTGTTTTACGCCTGCATTTACAGAATCAATAGTCAGCTGGATATTAAGTACAGAGTCGCACCCGTTTGTATTAATAATTGAATCCGAATATACTCCGCTAGTGGTATAGGTTATACCGGTTTGTGGCCAGCTATAACTCCAGCAAGAGCGTATATTTTGTGTATCAACAACAGCTTGATTTAATTTAAGGTGAAGTACTACTAAGGAATCACATCCCTTTGAACTGGTTAATTTTCTATGATAAAAACCGCTTTTAAAGATCCTTTGAAGGGTTACAGGCCAGTCGTAATATTTTTTACAGGTTCCTACTATGGTGGTATCGTTATAAGTTGGTAAAATACTTAGGTTTAATAGGTTTATGGCATAACAGCCTTTGCTGTTTAAAGCAGTGTCTGCATATGTTCCGGATTGGTAATAAAACTTCTTGTTTACCTTCCAGTAAAACGAGTTACAGGATTGAACGTTGCTAATTGTATCAGGGGTTCTGTCAAGTGAAAGGTGTAGAGATAAAATACTATCGCAGCCATTTTGGTCGATTAAGGTATCCCAATATTGCCCTGTTTTGGTGTAGGTTATTCCTGTTAAAGGCCATGTGTATGAATTGCAATGATTCTCGAATAGCTGAGTCGTTGTTGATCTATTGATAATTAGATCTAGTGTTCGAATTGAATCACAGCCCATGCTATTCTTAAATTTAGCTTGATACGTTCCAGTTTTATTATACGATTTACCTGTTGCCAGCCAAGTATATTGATTACAGCTGGTAATTTTAACCGGTTGATTAACACTTTCACCAGTAGTATAATTCAATTCAACAATACTGTCGCAACCCCCAATCCGAATAGTGTCGCGATATATGCCCGACTTGGTGTAATTCTTTCGCGTTTTGTTCCAATAAAAAGGTGAACAGGCTACAACTGTATCTGTTTTTGGGAGTTGTAACGGATTGATAAATAACTGCAAAGAGATTATTGAATCACATCCGTTGGATCTTATCGTGTCAACATATAAACCACTTTTTGCGTAATTGGTTTTATTAATATTCCAATAGTAATGAGGGGGACAGGTATAAACTGTGTCTGGTACTGGTTGGTTTGGTGGAGAAATCGTTAATTGCAGAGCAACAACCGAGTCACATAAACCACTTTTGACTTTTACTGTATCAATATAATATCCGGATGTTGTATATCTTTTTCTATTTGTAGGCCAAACGTAGCCATAGCAAGCTGAAATTGTATCGGTTACAGGGGTGTAAAATGACTTTGATATATTTACGTATACGCGAATCGTAGAATCACAGCCGTTAGGCCCCCAAAAGGTTGGAGCCATTTGTTTAGTATGGGAATACCATCCACTGGAATAATAGGTTTTACCGGAGAATGCCCAAACAAAGCTATCGCAAGCATTTATTGAAGGAAGAGTTAAACTGTAATTGGAATGAAGAAATAACTGATAATTTAATATAGAATCACAACCGTGAATTGATTTGAGCTTATCACTGTAAATACCATTTGACGTATGTATATTTCCTCCTAAACCAAATGATGTTCCACAATAATTAACTACTCCTGATCCATAATAATTGTAGGTATAGCTAAAACTCGTCTTATGCGTTACCTTTAATAATTCAACAATGGAATCACACCCATGCTGATTCGTGAATGGAATAACGCTCTTTGTTGTATAAGTATTTAAAAGATTATGTGGTCCACAAGTATGAATCGTATCTTTGGTTGAGTCCGGAATTGTCATTTGAATAAATAAGGTGTCAATTATACTATCACAGCCTAAACTGGATTTTAAAGTATCTACAGTCCATCCTGATTTGTTATAGATCCGAGGTTCCCCCCAGTGATAGCCTATTCCAATTTTACCAGTGTTATTGGTATCGCACACATACACTGTATCCTGATTTAGTGCATCCGGTTTTGGGTAAATAACGACCAGATTCACAATTTCAATTATACTATCACATTTGTTGCCTGTAGTAAAGCGAGTGGTATCTAAATAAACCCCAGTGTTTTTTTGAAAATAACCAAGTATCAGAATGCTGTCACCAGGGCAAATAAATAGGGTATCATGGGTAATTATCGGGTCAGTTATAATTTTAATTTTTATGCCATTATCGGAATAGCTGCACGCACCTAATTTGTTGAAGCCCGTTACGATTTGACCATTTGTTGCAATTATGGTTTTCTTTTTACTTCCCAGGCTATCCCACTGATAAGTAGAAGTACTATCTAATTCGAACGACAAGGTGTCTCCAAGGCATGCTCTGAATTCAGTATCAATGCCAGTCCCACATCCAGGGGAAGAAGAACTAATAATTTTTCCATTGACCTGAACTTTAAATTTTTCCGTTGATACCTTGCAGCCAGTTTTAAACTTTACCAAAAAAGAACTGTGAAAGTTGTGGTTTTTAAACTTTAAAGTGTCTTTTCCAATTACATGTTGATATGGCTCGCCATACTGATTAACAACGTAGACACTTGAAGGACCACTGTACACCTTACTCCATAAAGAAAAACCTGGATGGTTTGCCCAAAGCATTTTTCCTGTAACATAATAGCTTGAATTGTTGAAATTAGAAATAGAACTCCAGTTAACTACAGTGCTTACAGGACAATTGTTGTATTGGGAATGTTTTACTCTTGCAGAGTGGTTTCCACTACTTGAATGAGCGCGAGGTTGCGCCACTCCATTTTTATCATATACCACGGCAAAATGAGATCCTAAATGAATACTTCCACGGACATAAGTGAATTTATTGCTCAACGGTGTTTTTACATTATAATTTCTACCAGATCCCGAGATATATACCAGGTCATCTGCAGAAATAAAAACAGGGTCTAAATACGGCAACCCCATTGAGAAAGTATCACGAATGATGAAACTCCAATGTCCCTGAACAGTGATTGAAATTTGCTTTGAAGTTCTTGAAACAATAACCGGCGTGCCATCACTCAATTCCAGCCGGTTTACTAATGATATAAAACTTAGGTTACTAAATAGGCTGTCTATGATCATTCCTTTGTTAAGAAGTTTGTTTGGATTAGTGTAGGTGGTAGAACCAACTTTCACGGTATCAATACCTGAGGCAGCTATGTGTAGTTTGGATTTTTTTTGTTTAATAAAGTTGGGTGGTAAATCAATAAACTGAACCAGGTTTTGATAGGCCGCATTATGGTTATACTTAACCAAAAATCCATCTGCAACGGTTCCTGCGTGTTTGGTTATGACACTTGTTGAGAGATCAAAATCAACTGAGTCTACAAATCCACCCAACAGATAAATATTCAAATGTTCATCTATCAGGAGGTCGGTAATCCAAATTGAATCTGTTGCTTTTCCAATTGGCTTTACCCATACCAGTGAAGCATCAGATTTATATCGAGCAAGAAACAATTCTCCCTTCTTATCGCCAACTAGCTTATACGAAGACGTGTCGAGGTCAAAATCAACCGTATCTGTAAAAGAACCAACAATGATAAAACCGTCATCATTTGTTGCTTGTAAATCATATATGTTAACTAACCCGCCTTCAAAGTTTCGCATCCAATCAACCGACTGCGAATGGCTATTTAGGTATAAGATTAAAGAAAAAAAGAAAACTGTAAGTCGAGCCAAAACGGTTAGGTTAAATCAATTATTTAGCTAAAATAAACATAAATATTGAAGCCTTTACAAGGCTTAATTACCTACTCACCACCACCGAATGGGTCACCATTTTGTTTTGGTGTTGAATCAGGAGGTAGTAGGTTCCAATACTTAAATCCTCCACATTTAGGGTTTCATTTTTATTGGCAATTATCTCCAGATTTTTTTCCTTCACCAGTTTTCCATTCCCATCGAGTAGGGTAAGGGTCACCTTTCCTGTGAGCTGTCCAAAGCTGATGGTCAATTCCTGATCTACCGGATTGGGGAACAATTGAATTTTATTTCCTTCCAGGGTTAAATCCTGCTGACTCAATGGACTGATTAGTATTTTCAGTTTGGTTGAATCCACACAACCGTCTGCATTGGTTTGAACCACCGATAACCAACCGTTGTTGCCCGACCCCCAGAGTACCGAGGAAGAATTATTGGTTTGGGTAATAAACTTACCCCCAACCACACTCCATACGTAGCCCGAACCATTTATAGGTTTAAGGTTGTAGCTATAGATTCTATTCTTTGCCACTTTATCCTGTCCTTGTATGGGACTAACCGGAGTAGATTGCCCTACCTTAACGTTTTGGGTTTTAACCGATTTACAACCGTTTGCACCGGTAATGGAATACTCAATCAAATGATTTCCTTTTCCGGCAACTCCCGGATTGAAATTACCCCCTACAATTCCATTTCCGGAGTATGTTCCACCACCTGGAGAAGCGTTAAGCGATAGCGGTTCGTCTCCGGTGCATGAAGTACCTATGCTGGTCCAGGAGATGGTTGGCGTATTTTTAACCACAATGTTTTGGCTGTCTCGGGTAATGCATTTGCCTGTAAGTGCACTGGAGTAGGTAATGGTATGAGTACCTACACCAGCAATGGCAGGATCAAAAACGGAACGATTGTTTACTCCTTTTCCACTGTACACTCCACCCAATGGAGTACCACCGGTTAGGGTAATTGCAGTATCAGAAACACATAGATCGTTTAAAGGCGCCAGGGATACTTGTACCGGTGATTTAAGAAACAAGCTAACCTGATCGCTTCCAATACAGCCATTGACGTCTGTGGCCAGAACGGTGTACGTCTGGTTATTGCTTAAAACTCCTTTTGGATTAACAATGTTGGTGGAAAACAACCCGGTAGAAGGGGACCAGGAATAGGTAACTCCTCCCGTGGCATTCAATTGAAAGGTATCACCGGCGCAAATAGTATCGTCATTACTGGCACTTATGGAAGAAATTTGATTTACGGTTAAGTAGGTAATTATGGTGCTATCACAGCCGGCAAGGTTGGTAAGTATGCTGGTGTCAACAGAGGAAACCTTGGATGAGTCACCATCGGGGAAATAGTAGGTATTGCCCTGGCAAATTGAATCGTATTTGCTTACGAAATTGCTTTTGTTAATGGTAAGGTTTAGGGTTACAATACTATCACAGCCTTTCGAGTTGGTTAGTTTGTGTGTTGCAGAATTGTTATTTGAAGTGTAGGTAATACCGTTGATCCATTTGTAGGAGTTGCAGGTGGTAATTGTATCTAAAGTTGAGTCCTTTATGTTGACGGTTAAATTTGTTATAAAAAGACTATCACATCCATTACTTCCTGAAAACAAACCGGTATCAATAACTGAAATTTTGCTGGAATCACCACCAGGAAAATAGTAGGTGTTTCCTTGACAAATTGTATCGTACAATACATTGAAAACTGGATTATTAATAACCAGATTTAGGGTTGCCAATGTATCACAACCATTCACTCCTAATAAAGTATCGGAGTATCTACCACTTTTGTAGTAAATTTTATTATTTATTTTCCAGTGATAGCTTCCACAGGCAGTATCAAACACCACGATTGAAGAAGGAGTGCTAACTATTAGTTCTGTAATAACGATACTATCACAACCCAATTTAGATTTGAAAGTACTAGTGTCAATTACATTAACGGATGACGTATCACCATCAGGAAAAGTATAAGCACCGGGGCTACATTTAATTATTTTAAGATAATCCTTTGAATTGCAATTTTCTAATTTCAAAAGCATATTTTGTAGTATCGGATGGTAAATCCTTGCAGTGTCTTGTGGATTTATACTAATACCTTTTCTAAAGTCTACCCTAGGAGACAATAAAAATACATCTCCTTTTGAGTTTGTCTTAATTTGTCCCCCCGACCCATCAATGATCGCCTTTCTTTGGAATTTCCCATTTGAGTTTAATTGTAAAACAAATTCGACTGCGTTCCCAGGCGGGCCATAGACTCCATTAATATGGGGGTTGTGTTTAGAAATGCCACTATCCGGGTCAAAGTCAATTAAACCGGGGGTGGAACAGATACCGGAGAATACTATGTTTTGATCGTTGTCAGCAGTAATGTCCGTATGCATCATATATCCTTGGTTTTTAACATTAGGTACTCTACCAATTGTTTTCACCCAATCAACTTTGCCCAAAGCAGTATATTTAGCAATGAAAAAGCTATTAATATTATTTTTTATTGCACTGACCGTTGTTACAGAATCTAGGTTAACACTATTACTAAATAGGCTTGCAACCATCAATTCACCTGACGGTGAGCTTTCAATTGATATTCTATCAACAGTATTTTGCAAATTATGTTCCCATAATAAGTTTCCGTTGGTATTGTATTTTGCGAAAAAAGGAGTATGGTATTTACTGTTTCCAATAATTTTTGCTCCAGCACTTGGATCCAGATCAATAAATTCCTTTGTAAAGCCGGAAATATAGATGTTATTGTTGCCATCTGTTGTCAATTCCTTCAGATGATCATCATTATTTCCACCAAGTCCAATGGTCCAGATGAATTTTCCAGCAGCTGAATACTTAGTTACAAATACATCACTTTTCCCAGCGATTTTATATGGGTTAGTTTTTGGACCTGTATCAAAATCAACGCTGCTGCCCATATCTCCACAGATAAGGATGTTTCCTTGATTGTCTACCTTTAAATCTTGTATACTGAAATTAATTGTTGAGTTGACTGCGGTATCTTGCATTTGAGTATGCCATAGTAATTGTGCATTCTTATTGTATTTAGCTATAAACCAACGACGACCAGAAGTAAACGATTTAATCTCAGCAACCCCTGAGCCAAAGTCAAGATCAAAATTACCATTAAAAGTACCGGTAATTATAAAATCTCCATTAGCAGAATTAGTTAATCTTAATCCAAAGATTCCCGAGTTCTTGGTGACGTTGCTATTAGTTATATGTTTTGCCCATACTAAATTTCCAGAAGGGTTGTAACATGAAATAAATCCTTCAGAATTTGTATTTACACTTTTAGTAAATTTAATAGATTGAGAAAGATTGTATGACGCGGTGTAAAATTCTCCGGCCACATACACCAAATCTTGAGAATCAACGGATAGAGAATTTGGGTTTGCAGCTGCTCCGGTATTTGAATAAGATAAACTATGGTTACTATAACAATATTGTTTTTCAGGTATAAACAAGGGTTCTATAACCAAATTGGTAATGACAATACTATCACATCCACTTGATGTAACTAGTAGGCTCGTGTCAATCTTAGATGTGTTGGAAGAATCTCCATTAGGGAAAACATAGTATTTCTCACCACAGATTTTTATAGTATCATAAACAACTTTCGTAGGTAAAACCCTTAAATCAACAATAAAAAAACTATCACATTGAGCATTATTCGTATAAAACCGAGACGTATCTTTTATGCCGGTTCTACCAGTATCACCATCCATGAAAATATGATAACTTCCTTGACAGATGTAAACTATAGAGGAGTCATAAGATGGTTTCACAAACTCTACATCCGTTATTACCATAGTATCACATGCACCGGAATAAATAATTGAAGTATCAATTTTGGAGACCAAAGTTGTATCCCCGTCCGGAAACTTGAAAATAGTTCCTTGACATGCAAATTTCTTCTCAGTATAAAATGTCACTGAATCCACAATTAGGTTGGTAAACACAATGCTGTCACAACCCAATGAAGAAGAAAGAATACTGGTGTCGACTGAGCTTATAGAAGAAGTATCTCCATCTGGAAACTGATACGTGTTGCCCTTACATATTCCAATATTTACATGTGTTTCTAGTTTTTTCTTGACTATTCGAATGCTTTTTAAGGTATCACATAAGGGCAATGGGGTAGGGATATAAACAAAAGCAGTATCATTAATATGATAATAAACCGAATCAATCATAATGCTATCTCCAGAACAAATTCCAATCGTAGTATCTTTAGTGGGTTGGTTAAGCGATGTTACCACAAGATCGCCATAAGTTCGAACTTGACCACCTAAGCGTTGGCGATGAAGAACACAACCGTTAGTGTCCCACATCGTATTTTCATAGGTACCGGGTAAAATTTTCCCCGGTATACTAGTGGAAAATGTATTTGACCATTTACTGTAATTCCAATAAACCGTGGAATCAACTCCATACTGCAGTAACTCACGAGCATCGCAGGATTTAACTGTAACTGATTTTGGAGCCCAGACTGCTGCTGTACCAATATTTACGGTTCCCGCATTATATCCACCAATTCCATATCCCGTTGTGTCTACCAATACAGTAGAGTTTCCGCCATAAAACGGATGAACATTATCAAGGCCATAAAAGGTTGCCTTCGTACGCCCACTTGAAATAACTATGGAAGAAGGGGTATAGGCCCACAAAGACAAAGCCGCATTTGGATGAAGTGCTCCAGTAAAGGTAACCTCTAAAACAGCCCCATTTCTTGTGTTGCAATCAGCAGGTGTGGTAGTTTTGTAACTTGATACGGTGACTAATGATTGGGCAAAAGAACCAATCGTGGTACAAGCCACTACGAGGAGGGTTAAGCATAACCTGTTGTAGTTCAGATTCATGGTTGAAGTTTAACCCAAAGGTATAGAAAATTTAAGTAGTCAACGCCGCCCGTTGATCTACAAATCGTTCATCAGCCACATACTCATCATAAGTCATTTCCTTATCAATATTTCCGTTAGGGCCAATTTCAATAATCCGGCTTGCAACGGTTTGGGTAAAGGTGTGATCGTGCGAAGTAAATATTACTGTCCCCGGAAAATCCTTTAAGGCATTGTTTAAGGCTTGAATCGATTCAAGGTCAAGGTGGTTGGTAGGCTCGTCCAGTATTAAAAGGTTTCCCTGGTTCAACATCATTCGGGAAAGCATACAACGTACCTTTTCGCCTCCGGAAAGTACTCGTGCACTTTTTAGTGATTCTTCTCCCGTAAATAGCATTTTCCCGAGGAACCCACGGATATAAACATCGTCCTTTTCTCCAGGTGAGTGGGGGCGAAGCCAGTCAATCAGGTTGTCGTTGGTATCAAAGAAGTGTTCATTTTCATTGGGCAGGTAGGTTGTGGTAATCGTTTGGCCGAATTTAAAATCACCCGTTTCAGGTTTTTCTTCACCCATTAGAATTTTGAACAGGGTAGTTATGGCCAGGCTGTTTTTAGAAAGTACCGCTATTTTATCTCCCTTATTTAACTGAAACGAGAGTTTCTTAAATAATTGCTGTCCAGCATTGCTGGCACTTAAGTTGTTTACTTCCAGCACTTGATTACCCGCTTCACGCAATTGCGTGAATATTACCGCAGGATATCGTCGGCTACTCGCCTGAATTTCGTCAACATTAATTTTTTCCAATAACTTTTTTCTACTCGTAGCCTGCTTGCTTTTAGAAGCATTGGCGCTAAAACGTTGAATAAACTCCTGCAATTCCTTCTTTTTGGCTTCCGCTTTTTTGTTTGCAGCAGAACGTTGTCGCAGTGCCAGCTGGCTCGACTCGTACCAGAAGGAATAGTTACCGGTATAGCTATTCAATTTGCTAAAATCAATATCTACGATGTTGGTACAAACAGTATCCAAAAAGTGCCTATCGTGAGAAACAACAATTACCGTATTTCTAAATTCCAGTAAGAAATCCTCCAGCCAGGCAACGGTTTTAAGGTCAAGGTCGTTGGTTGGCTCATCCAAAATCAACACATCTGGGTTACCAAATAAGGCCTGGGCAAGCAAAATTCTAACTTTTTGGTTTCCGCTTAAGCCCTTTAGCAGAGTATAATGATCTGCTTCATCAATACCCAAGCCCGATAGCAGGGTAGCTGCATCGCTCTCAGCATTCCAGCCATCCATTTCTGCAAATTCAGATTCCAATTCAGCCGTTCGCATTCCATCGGCTTCCGAAAAATCGGGTTTGGCATACAAGGCATCTTTTTCCTGAATGATATCCCACAACGCCTTGTGGCCCATCATTACGGTATTTAAGGCACTTACTTCGTTAAACTCAGAGTGGTTCTGTTTTAAAACCGCCATTCGTTTCCCGGGTTCAAGAATTACTTCACCTGTATTCGGCGGTATTTCTCCGGTAAGTATTTTAAGAAAAGTTGATTTTCCTGCTCCGTTAGCTCCAATAACACCGTAGCAGCTGTCTCCGAAAAACTTGATATTTACCTCGTCAAAAAGAACTCGTTTTCCATATTGCAACGAGACGTTTTTAGCTTCAATCATAACCTTCTAATCAATACGATTTAGTGCCCATTTAGGCGGCGCGAAAGTAAGGTTTTTCAACCGATTGAATTGGTTGTTGGTGTGGAATTATTAATTGCAGGAACAGGCTTTTATTTAGTTTGGAAGGAAGTTATTCTGCTTTAGAGATTTGATGGTATTAACGCCGTTTTCCGATTCATAGTTATCCAACAGGGTTTTACCGAACTTAACATCAGCGATACTATCAAGGGAAAGGACAATTTCAGAAGCATTGATATTTTTCATTCTGCAGCATTGTAAATAGGAACTGAATAAGGAGCATAAGTTTTTGTCCTTCTCCCGAATCAGCTGCCTGTTCCAAGCATAAAACAGGGAAGCACCTCCCCAGTACATGCCTGGAAAGTCGTATTGCTTTCGAAGTTTTTTGGCTTGTTCAACTACGCTGTTATTGTTTTTGTATTTGGGCAAATTGGCACTGAACTTTTGTTCAAACCGTTTTTCCTTTTCTTTACTCGTACAAGTTCCCATTTCTTCCATCACCTGGTATTGCATATACGATGCAAACCCTTCGGCGAACCAGGAATAGCTTTTTCCAAGAAAGGGGAGTGCCAGGTGGCTTATTTCATGTGGTGCTGTCCAGTCGTTTAAAAATTCCTGAAGTTCGTATTGTGTATCAACGTGGAAGTGAACCTGCTGCCCCTCCCAGCGTTTGGTATGTGCCCAGGGAACTGGTTCGCTGGCATTTACCTTTCGATAGAAATAATAGTGAACGGTAAAGGGATATACTCCAATTCTCTTTTCTACCGCCTGATGGGTTAAAGTAATCCAGGTTTTCAGTTTGTCTTTTTCGTCTTTGGAAAATTCGTCCTGCCAGTGCCATTCAATGTTATTGGCCTGCTGGGCGGTTGCTTGGAAACTAACTGTTCCAACCAAGAGAGCGACTAATAGGATGACAGGTTTTTGGAAATTCAACACCCGGTAAAATTAACGCTATTCAACTTTCGTAAAACTTTTGCAATTGCTAAACGCCCGACATAGTGGTTACAAAAAGTTGCCCTATTTAAAATGAATTTTCATCCCTTCGTGGCTTGCTACAAATCCTAGTTTCTCATAAAACCGCAGGGCGTCAGGTCTCTTTTTATCGGTAGTTAACTGGAGCAGGTGAGCCCCCCTTTCTTTTGCCCGGTTAATGGCCCAAAGAAATAATTGTTCTCCAATTCCCTTACCGCGTTGATCTTCGCGAATTCGTACGGCTTCTATTTGAGCCCTTACACCTCCCTGGTAGGTGAGGTAGGGAATAAATGTTAGTTGGAGCGTCCCAATGACCTCTCCCAAATCACTGCTTTCGGCCACAATCAATTCCTGATTGGGGTCAGTATCTATTTTATTAAAAGCATCAATGTACTTGGTTGGTATGGGTTCCTGGAAATCTTCTCGTTGCATGCCCAATTTATCATTGGCCAGCAGTCTTACAATATTGGTAACATCCTCAACAACTGCCGTTCTAATTATCATTTTTCGCTTAATCTTTTCTGCTCATACTTATTCAACATGTTGTTGGTTTGAGCCTGAAGTTTTTTCTTGAAGTAGTCTGTCCAACCTATGAAGTAGCCCGGGATTCCCAAAGCCTGCCCGGACCATGAATAGAGATTGAAATGATCTGTGTGCTTAATGATCAAACCATCTTTAAATTCGAATCGAGCGTGAATCTTATTTTTTACAAAGCGTCCGGTCTTACTAAAAGTGTATAAAGCGGTCCATTGGGCTTCTCCCTGTGTTTCATTGGCCTTAATACCCGAATAGGTAATTTTCATTCCCTTATCCTGCTGGCTCTCACAAAGCATTCGCCACATATTACGTGCGCGTTCACCTTTTAAAACTCCAAATGCAGGATCTTCAAAAACCACTTCATTGTGATAACACTTGGCCATTTCTTCTGCATGGAGATTTGCAAAGGATTCGTAGAAATGGGCAATAAGCTTTTCCACCCTACAATGAATTACTTAGGGCTACCATTTTTATTGCGGTTACCGCTGCCTCGTCGCCTTTGTTGCCATGCTTGCCACCTGATCGGTCCCTCGATTGTTGAATGTTATCATCAGTCAATACACCAAAAATTACCGGTTTACCATACTTCAAAGAAACATCTTTAACTCCCTGTGATACTGCTTCACATACGTAATCAAAATGAGCTGTTTCGCCCCGGATAACACTACCAATACAAATAACCGAATCAACATTTCCTTTTTCCAGGAACAATTGTGCTCCCAGTGGCAATTCAAAGCTTCCCGGAACCCTATGTACAACAATGTTGGATTCTATGGCTCTATGCTTAAGTAGGGTAGAGTAGGCTCCGTTGAGCAATCCATTGGTTATTTCCTCATTCCATTCAGAAGCCACAATGGCAAATTTCATGTTGCTTGCATCCGGAACGAGCGAAGCATCATAATCGGAGAGGTTGTTATTAACGGTAGCCATAGGTGTCTTTTTTTGAGGTGAAGCAAATATACTGAAGAGCTTGGCATTAAAGGATGTTGGTAACGAACGATGGAAACAAAATGGGCGTTTCTCGAAAAAGGAGAACGCCCAATATCAAAACTCTATTTTTTCCTTTTAGTGAATCCCTTTCATGGCTTTATTCAACAGAGGGGTAATGGCCAGGATAATTACCCCGGTACCTAACATAATACCTGAGATAAAGGGATAAAGTGGAAGATCGTATTTGTGAAGAACACTTTCCATTATACCTGCAAAATAGTTACCGGCAGCAAAACTTGCCATCCAAAGCCCCATCACAACTGATACCAGTTTAGGTGGAGCCAATTTTGTAATCATAGAAAGTCCGATGGGAGAAAGCATGAGTTCGCCTAATGTTAGAATTACATAAACTACAACCAGCCACATTGGAGAAACCAGTTCACCACTACTTGCGAGGTTGCCCGCTTGTGACATTATCCAAAATGCGATAGCACCCAAAAACATCCCCAAGGCGAATTTAATTGGCGTTCTGGGGTTTAAATTTTTGGAATCTGCTCTCAACCATAAGATAGAAAATATAGGTGCAAATATTAGAATGGCAATTGGGTTTATATTTTGAAACCATGTTGCTGGAATTTCCCAGGAACCTAACATTCTATTCGTGTTTTCCATGGCGAATAAGTTCATGGTTCCTCCAGCCTGTTCAAAGCCAGCCCAGAAAACAATATTGAAGAAGGCAAGAACTACAATAACAGACATTCTGCTCCACTCTTCTGCACTTTCAGTTCCTTTAAAAATAATAAAGGCTAAGCCACCCAACAGAACAACAAATCCAATGGTAATTAAGGTGCTGGCAAGGTCTGGAGGAATAAACCCCCAAAGGAAAATGATTAGTAAAGTGCTTACAACCAGTCCTATAGAATACATGATAATTTGTCTCCAATCTTTTACATCAAGAACAAATTTGTCTTGAGGCGAGTTAGGAGGTAAACCATGCTGTTCTAGCGTTGTTTCTTTAGCCCGCATCCAAAACACGCTTACAATTAAGCCAATTCCGGCGGAGAAATATCCCCAGCCCCAATCCACGTTTTCACCAAGCCAACCTGCTAAGAAAGGACCCAGAATAGCTCCCAGGTTTATTCCCATATAAAAAATGTTGAATGCAGAATCTTTTCTTGGATCGTTGTCATCGTAGAAATCTCCTACAATTGTGGAGATATTTGGTTTGAAGAAGCCGTTACCAATAATGAGTGTTCCTAGTCCAAAGTTGAAAAGGAAAAGTCGAGTATCAGGATCAAGGGTTTGAGACATAAATGCACTTGCCGCCAACAAAAATTGACCAACAGCCATTACAAATCCACCGATATAAACGGTTTTTCGCTTTCCTAAAAATTTATCTGCAACCCATCCTCCTAAAATTGGCGTGAGGTATACCAAACCGGTAAATATGGCATAAATTTCGAGAGCTGCCTGCCGTTCGAGTCCGAATCCACCGTTTACAAGTTCTGCGGTAAGGTAGAGAGTGAGTAGGGCTCGCATTCCATAATAACTAAACCTTTCCCACATTTCTGTTGCGAAAAGGGTGTATAATCCTGTTGGGTGCCCCTTTTTAGTTGCTGTATCTGACATATATTTTTGAATTTAATGTATGAAGCCGACGAATATAAAATAATTTATTCCGACAGCTGGATTTAAAATTGGATTAGGCTTAAAGATTCTCCATTACGTAATCCGTCATCATGTTGTACAGGTGTAGGCGGGTATTGCCTCCATAAATACCATGATTGCGATCCGGATATATCATTAGATCGAATTGTTTGTTTGCTTTTTGCAATGCAGCAACCATTTCCACTGAATTCTGAAAATGAACATTATCGTCACCGGTACCATGAATAAGAAGGTATTTCCCTTTTAGCTTTTCAACATGATTGATCGGGCTGTTTTCTTCATATCCGGAGTTTTCTTCAGGCGTTTGCATGTAACGCTCTGTATAAATCGTATCGTAGAATTTCCAGTTCGTTACGGGCGCCACTGCCATAGCCATTTTAAAAACATCAGCTCCCTTGAACAGACACAAAGAACTCATATATCCACCGTAACTCCATCCCCAGATTCCAATTCGCGAGGCATCAACATATCCTTGCTTGCCCAGCCATTGAGCAGCGGCTATTTGATCTTCGGTTTCGTATTTGCCCAGTTGCAGGTAAGTCATTTTCTTAAACTGTTCGCCCCTGGCTCCGGTTCCTCTATTGTCAACGGAAACAACAATGTATCCCTTGTCGGCAAGCATCTGATACCATAAATAGTTAGAA
This sequence comes from Crocinitomicaceae bacterium, assembly GCA_002713215.1. Taxonomy (GTDB): domain Bacteria; phylum Bacteroidota; class Bacteroidia; order Flavobacteriales_G; family Salibacteraceae; genus UBA2108. The sequence continues at coordinate 100,134 of PAVO01000024.1, read as the reverse complement.
CTTCCCCAGCTGTCTTTTACGGTTTGAGAACCGGGACCCCCATAGACGAACATAAGTACCGGATATTTCTTGTCAGCATCAAAGTTTTTGGGCTTTATCATCCATGAATTTAGTAAGGTGCCATCGGCTCCGGGAACCTGCAAAAACTCATGACTGGCTGTCGCATACTGACCAATTAACTCTTTAAGTGTTTGGTTATCCTTCATTACTCGAATTTCCTTCCCCTTAGCGTCATGAACAGAGATGTAATAGGGTGTTTTTGCTGTTGAATGGTAGTTTATAAAGTACTTAAAACCTTTACTAAATGAAGCGCTATTTGTACCTGTGTTTGGAGATAATTTGTTTAGTGATGAGCCACTTACTTTAACCGAATATACCTCTCGTTGCATGGGAGATTCTTTGGCAGCTTCAAAATAAACTACACCAGATTTTTCGTTAAGTCCATATACCTTGGTTACTTCCCAATCTCCTTTGGTAATTTGACTCTTTTTTTGCCCCAGGTTGGAGTAGAGGTAGAGGTGGTTGTATCCTCCAATTTCACTGGTCCATACAAAACTTTTGTTGTCGGAAAGAAAAGTTAGGTTGTCGTGGATATCAATGTAAGTATCGTTCTGTTCTTCAAGAATTACTTTCGTTTCCATTGTGTTGGCATTAACCCAGTAAAGTTTTAAATTGTTTTGGTGTCGATTCATTCCCGTTATGGTTAAGTAATCGTCTGATTTGGACCACTTTATTCGAGGAATGTAGTAGTCTTTGATTTCCACCATGCTGGTTTTCTTTGATTCCAAATCGTATATAAATATGGAAACCCTGGAATTATCTTCACCTGCTTTGGGGTACTTAAACTTGTAATCTTCGGGGTATAAACCGCCTTTGTAGTATGGCATGTTGAATTCCCTTACACCGCCTTCCATAAATCTGTAATAGGCTATTTTTTTTCCGTTGGGAGACCAGAAAAAGGCTTTATCAAAAGCAAATTCCTCCTCGTATACCCAGTCTGTAGCACCATTGATGATTTGGTTGTTTTCTCCGTCACTAGTAACCTGAATCTCGGAACCATTTTCCAGGTTCGAAACATAAACATTGTTATCCCGAACAAAGGCGACCTGATTACCAGAGGGATTGAATGAAGCATATCGAATCTTTTGTTCAGAAACCAGTTTAATGCCTTTGGTTTCAACGTCCACTACGTAATTCCATTCTCGGGTACTGTGTCTGTAAATGGACTCCGTTCCGGTTCGAATCATAATTTTTTTCTCGTCACCACTGAAAGTATATCCTTCAATTCTAAGTGCCCCGTTCTTGGGGTTGGGCGTGCCTGCTAAATCTCCGGAACTCAAGATTGGGGCTTGTTGAGTTGCGTCGGCGTATGCTGTTTTAATAATGGTTTGTTCGCCACCCCGGTCATTGATTAATTCGGTATAGTTTAACCCGTCATTCATAGACCGAAGACCATATACATATTGAGGACGAAACTTTCCGCTTGCCCATATATCTTCTAAGGTTATGGATTGTGATTGACCTAAGGTTGATACTCCTATAAGGAGTGCAATAAGTTTGAATTTCATATACTAATTTTTGATGCTCCGAAAGTAATGTATTAGACCAAAACAGGATTTGTTGTTTACACAGAAGGAAAAATTGGAGGATGGCAGTTACCATGTAGGCTGTTTTGAGCTTAAGTTGTAGGTTTGCGTTTTATATTAGAACTACTGTAAATGTATAATGTTTCAAAGAATGTACTTCATTACATTATTGGTAAAGGTGCTCTAAATCAATTGAGAGATTTACTCAAAGATAAGGATGGTTTTTATGTCTATTTGATTGATGAATTTTTTAAGGATAAAGAACTAATTGACCGTCTTCCCCTTCGCCCAAAAGATATTGTCAGTTTTGTCAGTACGGATCAAGAACTTACTACTAACTATGTCGACTTAAAAAAGGAAGAACTGCTTGATTTAAACTCACAATTGCCAGCCGCGGTTATTGGCATTGGTGGAGGAACCACACTTGATGCCACCAAGGCAATTGCTAATTTGTATACTAACCCTGGAAAAGCAGAGAATTACCAGGGATGGGATTTGGTCAAGAATAAGGGAATATATAAAATCGGAATTCCCACACTTTCAGGCACTGGAGCGGAAGCCAGCAGAACCTGTGTTATGGTGAATCACCAGACCGGTTTAAAACTGGGAATGAATTCTGATTTTACTATATATGATGCCTTGTTATTGGATTCTGAGCTGACACGAACTGTGGATCGAAACCAATATTTTTATACTGGTATGGATACATATGTGCACGGTATTGAAACCTTGGGAGGATCACACAGGCATGCGTTATCAGATGCTTTTACTCGTGAATCGATACGTTTGTGCAAGGAAGTGTTTCTGAGCGATGATATGATGAGTGATGAAAATCGAGAAAAACTTATGGTAGCTTCCTACCTCGGAGGTGCAGGAATTGCCAATAGCTTTGTAGGTGTTGTTCACCCATTTTCAGCTGGATTGAGTGTTGTTTATGGAACACCTCATTGTTTGGCTAATTGCATTACAATGAGAGGAATGGAAGAATTCTATCCCGAAGAATATCAGTTGTTTTGGTCTATGGTTGATAAACAAGGAGTCGATATTCCAAAAGGTATAGCTTACAAAGCTACCAACAAGGAATTCAATAACCTGTATGCATCTACCATTATTCATGAAAAACCATTAAACAATGCTCTTGGAGAAGATTTTAAGAATATCCTTAACCTGGAAAAAGTAACCTCTATTTTTAAAAGTTTATAAGCCATGGAGTTAAAAGTTGATTTTAGCGGAAGGTCGCATTTCTATACTGATGAGGAGAAAGCAGTTGTTTTAGAAGTAATGGATTCTAGCAATGGCTTGACCCAGGGCATATATAGAGATAAATTTGAGAGGAAGTTTGCAGCATATCAAAGTGTTTCACATGCGTATACCACTATGAATGCTACGGCTGCTTTGGAGCTAACGGCACAACTTTGTCAGTTTAATGGGGAAGAGGAATTGATTGCTCCCTCACATACTTTTACAGCAAGCGTTTATCCTTTTGTGAAACAAGGTGCTAAGGTAGTATGGGTCGATATTGATTTTGAGTCTAGGGTTGTAACAGCTGACCTCATTGAAGAAAAAATAACCGAGAAGACTAAAGCTATATTAGTAGTGCACTTGTATGGTTATCTGGCAGATATGCCCGCAATTCGTGCTTTGGCAGATCGTTATAATTTATTGTTAATTGAGGACACGGCTCAGGCCATTGGTACCGAAATCAATGGTAAAAAGGCAGGCTCATGGGGGGATTTTGGAATTTTCTCTTTTCATTCCCATAAAAACATCACAACCTTAGGTGAAGGTGGGATGCTCACGGTTAAGGATAATAAGTTTTGCGAGTTGATTCCAATGTTAAGGCATAACGGTCATTGCGGATTTGACTATAACCGTGATAATTATTGGATACCAGCTATGGGTAATGTTGATATTGTTGAATTAAACGGAACACCTGTAGAAGTAAATAATTATTGCTTGGGAGAGGTTGAATGTGCATTAGGAGCTAAATTGTTGGATCGCCTGGATCAAATTAATGATGAAAAAAGGGCAAGGGCTATTAATTTTATTGACATCTTGCAGGGTTTTCCGGAATTACAATTTCAGCGTATTGATTCCATTAGACACAATTATCATCTTTTGGTGGCAACCATGGAAAATGGAAACCGGGACGAGTTTATTCGAAGAATGTACGAGCAAAAAGGAGTGAAGTGCGTTGTTCAGTATTATCCATTGCATCGCTATGATTATTACAAAAAATTAGGCCTTGGGGAAGCGGATGTGCCTAATACCGATCGCTTTTACGACAACATGATCTCATTTCCATTCCAGCATTGGATGAGTGATGAAGAGTTGGAGTACATGACTAAAAGTACATTGGAAATATTGCAAGAATTAAGGGGTTAATGAAGGATTACTGCGTAATTATACCTGCTATATCAGGCAATTCCCGAATCCCTAACTATCTGACAAAAAAGCTAAACGGAAAGCCATTGGTTCAACGAGCCATTGATTTGGCTATTGGTATTGAGGATATTTCCAATGTTTTCATTATTACCAACAATGAAGATATTGCATTGCTGGCAGAACGTTCAAAAGTTAACTGCACTGTAAAACCGATTTCGAAAATTCCTTTTGACAAGATCTTTGAAGAATTCCAATTTTTCTTTCTAAAAAGAAAATCTGAGTACAAGCACATTATTCTTCTGCGACCAGATACGCCTATGTTAACAGCAGCACAAATTAAATCGGCCTGTAAAGATTTCCAGACACGTGATGAGGATGTATTGATTACGTTAAAAGAAGAGAATCATAGTATATGGAAGCAAAATTCAACTACCGGTTTCCAGGAAATACTTCAGGAAAAGAATACAGAAAAAATATTTGTTGAATCCAATGCTTTTATGGTATTGAAGAGTGCAGCAGTTGGTAAGAATAACAGTGTATATCCAGTTATTTTAAAAGAAGAGGCCTTTGAAGTAAATACCTTTCAAAATTGGTGGATAGGTGAAAAGCTATTGGCTAGAAAACGGGTTTTGTTTGTGGTTGCAGGTTATCCTGCTATTGGACTCGGGCATGTATTTCGTGTACTAACCATTGCGCACGAAATTCTTGATCACAAGGTAACCTTTCTATGTACCAAGGAAAGTGAATTGGCAGTTCAGAAAATTACGAGTGGTGAATATTACTCAGTTATTCAAAATAAAGACTTGTTGTCTGAGGTACTTCAGATAAAACCCGATTTGGTTATCAACGATATATTGAACACCGATAAGGACTACGTTCAAGGGCTTAAGGAATATGGTATTAAAGTGATCAATTTTGAAGATATCGGTGAAGGTGCTGCCTATACTGATATTACGGTTAATGAACTTTACGATACACCGATTATTGATGCGGACAACATCCTGTGGGGCAAGGACTATTTGTTTTTGAGGGACGAGTTTATCGGAGCAAGACCGAACGAATTTTCAGAACAGGTGGATTCGATCTTAATTTCATTTGGTGGCACGGATCCGAGTAACTATACCCTTGAAGCCCTTAAGTTGATTCTACCAGTCTGCGTTGATCATGGTATTAAAATATATATTGTAACGGGCAATGGATATTCTCACAAGGATGCCCTTAAGGATTATATTGCACAATGTGGTTATCACAACATAGAACACACCAGTGCAACCGGAATAATTTCGAGCATAATGGAAAATGTGCAAATAGGTATTTCCTCGAATGGAAGGACAACATACGAACTGGCGCATATGAATATAGTTTCTATGGTCATGTCTCATCACGAACGTGAAAACACGCACAAATTTGCGTCGTTTGAAAATGGATTTCTGCATATGGGAATTTACAAGGAGAACCCTCAACCTAATCGTTTTCGAGATAGTTTTAAGCAGCTGGTTGAGGATAAAGATTATCGATTGGCGCAATTTAGAAAAATGGAACCACTTTCCTTTGTATCGAACAAGCAAAAGGTGGTGAACATAATAAACAACCTACTTGAAGAAGAATAGAAATAAAGTTGTTGCCTTGGTGCAGGCGAGGTTGGGTTCTACTAGGTTACCCAATAAAATGATGTTAAGCCTAAAGGGTACGCCTATATTACAATGGGTACTTCACCGACTCAAAAAATCAACTGGAATTGACGAAGTAGTATTGGCCACATCAACCAACGAGGAAAATGATCTTATATGTGATTTGGCCAATGAACTGGAGTGTCCGGTCTACCGGGGCGATGAAGATGATGTACTAAAACGCTTTTATGAGGCTGCGTTGACCCATGAAGCCAGCCATATTGTTCGAATATGTGCGGATAACCCCTTGGTGAGTCCGGCTGCTATTGACCAGCTTATAGAATTCTACTTCAAGAATCAACCATGTGATTATGCCTATAACCATATTCCTCGAAACAATCAATTCCCTGATGGTCTGGGGGCAGAAATGATTTCTGTGGAAATACTACAAACCATTCATCAATTGGCCAAGCAAAAAGAGGAACGTGAACATTGCTTCAATTACATCGTAAATCGCCCTGAAGAGTTCAATATTTCTACATTTGACCCGAAGGAAACATGGCTTAAAAGGCCTGAGCTTAAGTTTGATGTAGACACTTTTGACGACTATTACAAACTTCAACGTTCAGAAATAGACATGGATATTGAAGACAAAACACTTGTTGACCGGTTCAGTTAAATAATTTAATACTCAGATATAGAATGGAAGGATACCACAAATATGTTTTTGACTTGGACAAACGCGAGTTTGTTGGAGATTTTGAAACCATGTACAAGAATGAAGAGGCTGAGGGTTATGACAGCTGGCATCAGAGTAACATTAATTTTCTAAAAAATAAGTTTGCTGTAGCTATTATTAATCAGTACAATTTTAAGTCTATCATTGATTTTGGATGCGGTAAAGGACATTTTACAAACCAGCTCAAAAAGAATAACAATTCGGTATTGGGGATAGACATTTCCGAAACTGCTGTTGCTAAGGCTAAGCAACGGTACCCAGACATTGATTTTGAATCTATGGATGCTGATTCATTTTTGAATAGGACACAAGGTTGTGAGCTGTTGGTATGCATGGAAACGTTATCTTACCTCGAAAATTGGAAGAACTTTCTAGAAAAGGTTTCTACCACTACGCAGTATCTGTATGTTTCATTGTTCATTCCTGAAAATCCAATTGGGTTTGTGAAATCCATTGATGGTTTGCAAGATGAATTGAAGAATCACTTTGAAACCAAAGATTTTGTTGAACTTCATAGGAATACTGTTCTATATCTTGGTAAAAGCAAAAACTTCAAGTAAATGAAATTAGCTGAAATCATTAAAAAGGGGAGAAGTAAGTTCCCTAGCTTTAGTCCCTACATGTTGGCAGAAGCCGGTGTTAATCATGAAGGTAGTATGGAACTGGCTGAAAGACTAATTAATGAGGCAGCAGAAGGTGGAGCACATGGAATAAAGTTCCAAACCTATAAAGCTGGTTATATTGCGTCAAAGGATAGCCCTTCTTATTGGGATTTAAAGAAAGAGCCTACCACCTCTCAATTTGAGTTGTTCAAAAAGTACGATAGTTTTTGGAAAGATGAATACGAGAAACTCAAAGTGCTTTGTGATAAGGCAGGAATCGAATTTTTTAGTACCCCGTTTGATGTTCACTCCGCTGATTTCTTAAACGAACTCATGGATGTATTCAAGGTATCCTCTTCCGATCTTAACAACCTTCCATTCATTGAAAAACTTTGCGATTATGGTAAGCCAATTTTGCTTTCAACGGGGTCTTCATTCAATTGGGAGGTAGAGCGTACGGTTGAGTTAGTTCAATCCAAGGGAAATGCCATTTCCATAATGCATTGCGTGCTGAATTACCCCACACCAAACGAAAATGCAAACCTGGCTATGATTTTAGATCATATCAATAAATTTCCCGAGCTCACCGTGGGGTATTCCGACCATACTTTACCCGAAGATATGGAGGTGTCCATGATTGCCACATGCCTGGGTGCAGAAATCATTGAGAAACATTTCACACATGATAAAAGTCTGCCAGGAAACGATCACTATCATGCCATGGATAAGGAAGATCTAATTCATTATTTTGAACGATTAAAAAGAACCAAAACGCTTTTGGGTAATCCAAACAAGCAGCCTCTGCCAAGTGAAGCAAAATCGAGAAACAATGCCAGAAGGAGTTTGGTTGCAGCACGAAATATTGCCAATGGAAAAACCATTGTTGCAGAAGATTTGACATGGAAACGACCGGCTCATGGTATAAACCCTGCAGATATATCCCTGGTTGTGGGTAAAGAAGCACTCATCGATATTGAGGAAGATACGGTTCTTAAATACAGCATGTTTGATATTTAGAATAGCAGGGGTAATGGTGGTTGTTTAGATCTTGCTGATTATACTATGATTTTTAATGATAATTACAGCTTCTTACTGGTAATTGCATTCATTGTAGTATACAATGCTTTTGCTTTTTTCTATAGAAATCAATATGCTTTAAACATTCTTTTGGTTGGCGGTAGCATAATCATCCTTTCCACTATATCTTCAATTGCATCTATAGGCATTGTCCTGTGTGTTTCAGCTCTGGTGTTCTTTTGTGGCAAGTACTTGAGTAAAAGGGAGGAGCGGAGTGATTTTTTTCTCTTGCTTTTTATTGGGATTTTAGTTTTCCTTTTTGTTCTAAAAAATTACAACCTGGCTTCTTTTGAGTTACTCCATCGAATTGGGCTTTCCTATATTCTGTTTAGGCTTATACATTTTTTAGTTGAAAGCTCAAAAAAAAATATCGTTGATTACAATTTATTAAGCTTTCTGAATTACATCATATACTTTCCAAGCTTTATAGCAGGGCCAATTGATGAGTTCAATAATTTTAATTATTGGATAAAACAAAAAAGAAATAACTATCGGGTAGCCCTTTTTAAGGCTGGTACATTCAGATTACTAGTAGGAATAATAAAAAAGTTTTTCATTGTGCCTATCATTGCCAGTTATGCGTTGGACTTTGCTTCATTTGATGCGACTTATTCCTGGCAGATAAGCTTGTTTCTCAGCTTAATTTTCTACTCCTTTTATATATTGTTTGATTTCTCCGGGTATTCTGACATAGCCATTGGGTCGGCATATTTACTTGGAGTGAAAACACCTGAGAACTTTAACAATCCATATTCGTCTGCTAGTTTATCAGTATTTTGGAAAAAGTGGCATATGACATTTTCCAACTTCTTGTTCAAGTACATTTTTAAGCCGTTGGTTACCTTCCTTTCAAACAGCTTCAAAAAATCACCACGACTTGTTGTTACATTCATTGGCTATTTGCTCACGTTTATAATTTGTGGTATTTGGCATGGAAACACACTCAATTTTCTTTATTGGGGTTTATGGCATGGAGTAGGGTTAATGCTGTTTAAGCTTTATGATATATACGTTTATAGGAAGCGCATTACTAAATTGGACAATCAGGTGTTTTCTGCCTTATATAAAACAGGTGCCGTATTGGTAACCTTTAGCTTTGTAACTTTTGGGTGGTTTTTTTTCAACTACAATACCTATGAAGTGTCCTCTATTCTGGATAGCATCGTAAATCCGAATTCAGAAAAAGTTGAAGTTAATATGGTTAAAATAAAAGATGAGCCTCATCTTAGGTTGGTTTATAAACCCACGAGTTCCACAACGAGCTTTATTGAGATAGAATACGAAACTTATAATAAAGAACTATTCAGAAAAAGAATTGATAGTGTTGAGATTAATGCATCTCATACTTACTATTTGAAACCACTTACCGAGGGAAAAAGAATTTATAAGTTAAAGGTTAGGAGTATATCGGATTTAAAAAAGGAAAACTGGAATACAGTTGTTTCCTATTTTAGCTTTAATGACATAGAGCATACCAGTATTCAGAAGCTGCTCTTTGGTGAAAATGTTTACCTCTCAACCCTAGATTACGTTCCTGAAGGTGTTGTTGAGTACAAACTGGACCTTCCTGCCGAAATACTCAACCAGAAGATTATAGCAATTCCCGAGTTTGTTGATGGTTACGGTTGGGCAATTAGAATTAAGTATAAGGCTTTAAGCAAAACCAATTTAATCATAGAATATAGAAGAGTAGGCGAAGAGTGGATATTGGACGACCCAAATAGAAGTGGAATCTATAGTTTTACTCATATCCATGGGACATTGGATTATCAGAATACTCCAAGAAACCTGGCCTCTGGAAATTATGAAGTAAAAATTACATACTTTGATGATTTAGCTATAGGTACAAGTTTTACCCAATTTGTGACAATCCCTGATTATGCTGGAGGTAAATAAAATAATAAAAGAAAAACTTTGGATCTCTTCGGTTAGTGCTATTGTGCTCTGCTTTGTGGCTATTCCTCTATTGTTGGTTGTTTTAAATCCTGTTTCAGACGAAATTATTGAGGGGGTATATGTAAAGTCAGGGAATCGGATTTTTGTAAATTTTTTAAATAGAATAAAGAGCGAAAACGGAATTCTTGTTCTTGGTACCTCCGAAACAGGTAATGAACTAAATGGAAATAATTACTTCGATTTATTAAATCGGGATGCAGAAATTAATAGACCCGTCTACGCACTGGGAGGTGCAGGTAGATTAGCCAATGTATATTTTCCACTTATTATCGATAATCCAGATGCGTTTAAGGACCTTAACGTATTGTACTACATAAACCCAACCTATTGGAGGTTTTGGCTAAACAATTTTAACGAAGATTATTTCAATCGATACATCGACTCATCGGTTGTTTATAGAATAAAGGACCGAGCTATACAACTTGGAGTTTATAAAGAGTTTATGTACCACGCCAATTTTCAAAAAGGCACATTGAAGATAAAGGCCAATAGTTTGGTCGATGATTTTAGAAGCTTTTACTACTATGATCTATTAAATCTGATCGAAAATATTGAAAAGCATGAAAAGGCATTTCCCAAAGAGCAATGTTTAGTTCCCTTTCTCCAACAACCAAATAAATCTCAAGAATATTCTCCAATATATGATTCCCTGGCTGTAATTGCCTTGAAGGGAAAAATAAATCCAATTTACAACTGTTTGGATAATTTTTTGGAGTCAAAAACGCCATTCCCAATGATTGATACGACATCGAATTATCAGGACAACCTGTTGAAGGTATTTATTAGTTTAACTAAAGAGTATGACATTAATTGCGTGTTCTATTTAGGACCTTATAACCGAATTTATGGTTCGCAAAAGAATCCTGAAGTATTAGTGGAATACGAAAGAGTGGTGGACAGGATAAAACTTTTATTAGATCAAAACAAAGTTCCATACATTGATGGAACTGAGTTGTCAGATTTATCGGGTACGTTTATGGATGTTCAGCATATATCGGAATATGGGGCTTATTTAACCGCACTTCAAATTAAAGGTTATTATGTACAAAATAAATAGGGTATTCCTAATTATTGCACTCACAATTTTATTTGTAGTAGTAATTTGTTTTTTACTTTCTCAAAATAATATTGCTAAAATTCCCTATTTATATTTGGAGTTTTAGCCTTAAAATGAAATGGTGAAATAATGTCTAATCGGAGTATAATTTTTGGTTTTTGAAATTTAATAAAACCATAAGGGAATTCGATGAATTTACTTCCAAATATGAGGTCGAATTTCAAGGAGTAAACATTTGGCCTTACCTTAGGTTATACTCATTGGACAAACTTCATTTTGGAACAGATACCATGGTAAAAGTTGACTCCAAAAAGGCGTTTACCTTTCTTAAGTTTCTATTATATGGTTTTAGGTTCTGGTTTAAAAGCTTTGATGCTGTGGTTTTTATGGGATCAGGAAATCGTTTGTTATACAAGGGAAAGTGGACTGAAAAAACAGATTTTTTACCTGAGTATATTGGAAGAACCTGGTTTATAGAACTTCCTATTAAAGGACATTATCCAGGAGATCAATTACCAAACCCTGAAGTATCGAGTAAATTGGTTTTACTCTTGATTGAAAAGTTATTCGCAAAACTGGTTGTAGTCCCAAAACATATCTATGAGATTCAAAATGAAGTAGATCAACGATTTAAAATGTCCTCAAATATGGGGGTGGTTTACAAACAATTTGTTTCCAGATATTGGATTACAAGGCAATTGGGAAAACTAAAGCGATTTAAAACGGCGATAATCAATGCAGCTTATGTGGACATGCCTCGAGTTATGGCATTAAAAAAACTTGGAACAAAAGTTATTGAACTGCAGCATGGCATTATAAATAGCGACCATCACGGTTATATGATATACAATGCATTTGATCCGCTGCTTCAACCCGATGACTTTTTGAGTTTTGGAACACAGGAGCAAAGTCTGTTTAAATCCAGTGAATATATCGATAGTGAAAGGGTTTTTCCGTTGGGATCGTTTTATTTGGAACATATCAAAGAAAGCTCCATAAAATCAGAAGTTTTTGAAAAAATAAGGGAGAATCATCAGGTAATTATTTCGGCCACTGGCCAAACCGATTGTGATGACTTATTGATAGCATTTCTTAACCAAGTGCTTACGTTAAGACCATCTTGGGCATGCGTATACATCCCGAGAGTTGATAAGGAGGATTACTATCGTGAAAACTTTGAACTTAATCCCGCGATTTTTTTCGCAGATAATTTAAACGTCTATGAAAAAATGAAATTGAGTGACATTCATACTACCATATATTCTACCTGTGCCATTGAATCAGTAGCGATAGGAATTCCCAACGTAATGTATGATCACGATAACAGAGCAACCAATTACTTCGGGGCAATTTTAACCAATAAGGAATCCAACGCATTTTGCACTTCACCGGAGGAATTTGTTCAGGAAGTAGAAAAAAAATTGTCTTTGGATGTGGATCGAGTTGTTGAATTAAATTCACATTTGTTTTATCCTTCATTTTTTAAGAATTTGAGTTCCTATTTTAGAGAAAAATATTGAAGAAGTATTTAAATAGTCAGGTATCTAAAAACTTCATAATCTATGGAGCTACCAATGCAATGGCTTCTGGATTGCCCTTGTTGTTGCTTCCGTTTTTAACCAATTATTTACAGCCTCAGGACATGGCCATGATTGCCATGTTTCAACTGTTTTACAATTTCTTGCAACCCTTTATTGGAGTCAATGGTACATCGCTCACCAATGTAGTATTCTATTCCAAGACAGATGACCAGTTCAACAGGCACAGAAGTGCGGTTATCTGGTTAATTCTAATTACTGGTCTTCTAGTGCTGTTGGTGGTACTTCCGTTTAATTCTATTATTTTTAGTTACACTGGACTAAGCTTGAAGTGGCTATCTGTGATGGTTGTCTTCATTTGTTTTGAACAGGTAAATGAGTTTTTACTTACCTACTGGCGACTCTTAAACAAGGCGTGGTTTTTTGCGATCTGGCGCTTGCTTAGGGTTGTTTTTGAACTTTCCCTATCCATTGGTATTGTTATGTATTTCAATTCTTCGTGGACTGGAAGGGTTGAGGGAATTGTAATTTCTGGAGCTATCGTTGGCTTGGCCTCAATCGTCATTATTCTGAAACAGAATAAGGGGGCTCTTTTCATGCATAAAATCGAAATGCAGGAGATTATAAAATTTGGCATTCCGTTTATTCCACATGTATTAGGAGGCATTATCATTAACTATTCCGATTTGCTCTTCATCAGAAATATGATTAGTGAAGAAGCTACTGGTTTGTATTCAGTTGGTTATCAAGTGGGGTTGATAATCGGCCTTGTACAGAATTCATTCAATCAGGCATGGGTTCCCTGGTTTTACGCTAAGTTAAATAATCTTACTACCGAATGGAATACTAGGTTGGTTAAAATGACTTACATGTATTTTGCAGTTTTGTTGTTATTAGCTGGGGGACTATATGGCATTGCTCCATTTCTGTTTTCATTGTTTATTGATGATCGGTATATTGTTGCGCAGGATTTTGTTGGGTGGATTGCTTTTGGTTTTGCATTGAATGGGATGTATAAAATGGTCGTTAATTACTTGATTTACTTAAAGCTGTCTAAATTAATTGCCAGGGTTACTTTTTTTGTTGCCATTCTTAATGTAGTGTTCAATTACCTACTGATAAAAGAAAATGGGGCAATTGGTGCCGCTCAGTCAACAGCATTGTCTTTCTTTCTTCAGTTTGTAATCATTTGGTATTTCAGCGCCAGGTTTTACCCAATGAACTGGAAGTTAACTAAATAGTATGTTAGGTCTACTTTCATTTCTTCCTACACTCGTTTATATGCCGCAAGCTTTGTTTATTCTGGCTGCTGCGTATGCCTTATATAGGAACCCGAACAAATTTGTTAAGAATTTCACCGATTTAACAGATAAGAAAATTCGGGTAACCCCTATCCTTATTCTATTGACGGTGATCATCTTCTTGTCGGGTTTAAATTTTATTCTAAATGAATATGACCCTGAATATACCCCAAGCCTGTTTCCTCAATTCGTATTAATGCCTCTCTCGGTATTTATTGCCAGTGAGTTTAGAAAAAAGGACGTAAAAATATTGGCCTATCTTGTAGCTATTGAGGTAATTGTTGCCATGGCAGAATACTTTCTGGGAGTGTCAACTTTTTTCACCGGACTAGAACACTATGATGTATTTGAAGAGAGTGGGTTGTTGTACAATACCCGTCCATTGGGTTTAAGTAACAATTCGAGTGTGCTTGCAATAAAGTGTTTGTTGGTAATACTTCTCATCGATTTTTATCGACTTTATGAGGGGATCATCAATAAGTTATTATGGGTTCTTATTCTTGTTGGTTGTTATCTAACTTTTGGAAGAACTGTTTTTGTAGCCCTGTTTGCCTTTTTTGCAATTAAAGGATACATGTGGTTTAGGGCTGACAAACCCGTTGTCGATTGGTTTTACACAATTGTGGCATTAGTACTGTTCCTGGTTGTATCCTCCCAGGTAATACTAGATTATTCTGAAGTAATTCTGGATCAGTTAACTAGAAATACTAAAAAAGTGGATCTTTCTGGAAGAGAGAAAATTTGGGAATTCTACCTAAACTTCATTAAAGAGAATCCTTGGTTCGGGAATGGTTCTCATAAAGTTTGGTATGGGGAGTACCATGCACACAATTCGTTTTTGCAATTAATAGCTACGCACGGTACAGCCATTTCGCTTTTTTATTTTCTAATTCTCGCTATTTACTTAAATGGAAAAAACTTCATATATGTATTAACCATACTCATCTATGCTCTATTTCAATTCGCCATATTCTGGGGCGTATCAATAATTGATGTGATTTATTTCGTCTTCCTGTTGAAAACCGGCGACCCAGAACGATTACGCTTTGTTAAGAATCTCCCTGAAGAAGAGAGCCAATAAAGATAAAACAAGTCCAATTCCTAATGAAACAGCCCAAATCAGTAATTTTTCACTTATGGGTTTATTGGTTTGAATAATATCCTGAACCACAACCATTGGAACTGACGTTTCAAGAGATTTTTCCAGTCCTTCACGGTATTTAATCAATTCTATCATTCCATTAGGATAAGCCACTTCAGAACCAATTACTGTAAGTGATTTGTCTGGTCTTTGTCGGTTGCTTTCCAGGTTAAGTACCATTTCCTTTTGAGCATTATTCAAATGGACCAATTGGCTGTCCACAAGGGCCAGGGAATTTTTAATCCTTTCTTTTTGGTATTTGATCTTAGATTTAACAAACGAAGTATTCGCTAAATAATAATAGCACCCCTTTTGCAATGCTACATAATCTACAGGGTTCGAAGTCCTAATTTCAACCGTAAAAAGATTTACTTCAAATCTTGGCATTCCAATCGGTATCCGGTCCTTTTCAGTAATACCTTCTGTTTTATTGGCCTTTATTTTTCTGATTGCCCTAGCCGTTTCAACGTCAATTTGCAACAGTTCTGAAAGCTTTTCTGCCTGTCCTTCTTTTACATAAACATTGAGAGCCTCATAAATATGGCTGGGATGTTCATTTTTTAAAATTGAAGAATAGGCCGTAAAATGCGTTTTATATTCCTTTTGTTTAACCAGGCTATAGATAACTCCCAAAAGGGTAAAGAATAATATTACCGATACAAACAGACGGAAATTACGTTTTATGGTTCTAATCACCGTAACCGTTAAATCCGTAAGGCTGACTTTTCTTTCTTCGCTCATATCAATTTCCAATTGAATGCCCAAATCTATGTACATTATTGGATTCTGAAATACACACGAGTCAATGTTCTTAACAACCCATTAATGAATAATCATTTTATATTCAGAATCAATCTACCATTTCTTTCCATCTTTGTACATCATAATTTATATTAGGATTAAATGGTATTGGATAAAAAGAAAAGGATTTTGGTACTTGCCCCTCATACCGACGATGGTGAATTTGGTTGCGGAGGCACAATCAATAAATTGATAAAAGAAGGTCATGATGTTTATTATGCTGCATTTTCAGCTTGCCAGCAATCAGTTCTTCCACAATTTCCTTCCGATATATTAATTACCGAAGTAAAGGCTGCAACACTGGTCCTGGGCATTGAGCCAGAAAAGCTATTTCTGTTCGATTATGATGTTAGGACCTTCAACTATAAAAGGCAGAATATTTTAGATGATCTAATCAAACTTCGAACTGAAATACAGCCGGATATTGTTTTCATGCCTTCGTTAAATGATTTGCACCAAGATCATAAAACCATTGCCGATGAAAGCCTTAGAGCATTCAAATTCTCTACTATATTTTGTTATGAGATGCCCTGGAATAACATAACATTTACTACTTCGGCATTTTTTGTTTTGAGTGAGGAGCATGTGGCAGTTAAGGTTGACGCCTTAAAACAATATAATTCTCAAGCACACAGGACCTATGCCAATGAAAATTTCATAAGGTCTCTGGCAACTACCCGTGGCGTTCAGATTGGGTCTAAATATGCTGAAAGTTTTGAGTTGCTCAGATACGTTGTAAGGTAATGGCAAAAGTTTATAGCAAGGATATTATTGAGGCTGTTAATGAAGCAAGCTGTTATGGTGCGGATATAGAAATAAGCACCGTAGGCCAACTAGGGGATAAGTTATCTCCGCATTCATTGGTTTGGTGTGGCGATAAATACTTGGATAATCTGAAGTCAATTGAAGTCGGTAACGTTATTCTAAGCCAAAATGGGCATGAGTTTGCAAAAAGGGAATGTCTTCACTACAAGAATGTAGGTTGGATTGTTGTAGAAAACCCTAGAAGGACGTTCGCCAAAATTTTGGAATTGTTTTTTGCTAAAACACTACCTGCAGCTAGGATTGAGGAAACCGCTAGGGTTAGTGAAAAATCTTCAGTTCATTCTTCGGCATACATAGGCCATAATGTTGTTGTTGAGGATGACTGTAGCATTGGTGAAAATGTGGTCATTTTACATAACTCCACCATCTTAGAGGGTACAACCATAAATGAAAATGTGAAAATTGGTTGCAATTGTACTATCGGAGGAGTTGGCTTTGGTTACGAAAGAGATAAAAATGGTGAATATGTTTTAATGCCTCATATTGGACATGTTTTAATAGAAGCTAATGTTGAGATTGGAAATAACGTGTGCATTGACCGTGCAGTTATTGGCCATACGCTAATTGGTGAAAACGTGAAGGTTGACAATTTGGTTCATATAGCACATGGCGTGAGCATTGGTCGAAACAGTTTAATAATTGCCAATGCTATGGTTGCTGGTAGTGTTCAAATTGGAGAAAACGTTTGGGTTGCGCCTTCAAGTTCTATAATTCAAAAGGCTGAAATTGGAAACAATTCGTTAATAGGCATGGGGAGTACGGTACTTAAGGATGTAGATCCCTCCTCAATTGTTGTTGGAAACCCTGCAAAACCCCTTCGCTCAAAGTGAAACTTTCGGTTGTTGTTCCTTGCCGAAATGAAGTAGGGCATATCAAAAAATGTGTCGATAACATATATTCCAATTCCATCTGCAAGGTTGAGCCTATTGAAGTAATCGTTGTAGATGGTGAAAGTGATGATGGCACATTAAAAGTATTAGAAGAACTTCAAAAAGTATATCCTTCTTTAAAAGTCGTAAATAATCAATTAAGGGTAACGCCAATTGCGTTTAATTTGGGAATTAAGCATTCTAAAGGAAGTTACATTCAAATTGTTGGAGCTCGTCAATTCGTTTCCCATGACTATTTTGAAAAGGCCATTAAAAAATTTGAGTCTTCTTCGGAAATTTGGTGTATTGGTGGTATGGTAGAGAATCTTTTTGAAGACGATACTTCGTTAATTATATCCGAAGCAATGAATTCTTCATTTGGAGTAGGAACCGGTAATTTTAGGATTGCTAAAAAGTCAACCTTTGTTGATACTGTAGGTACCCCTATGTATCCGGCATGGGTATTTGATCGGATTGGATACTTTGATGAATCTCTGGTTAGAAATCAGGATGATGAGTTTAACTTTCGGGTTACCAGGGCTGGTGGAAAAATTCTTTTGTATACTGAAATTAAGATTAGCTACGTGGTTCGCGCTCAAATGAATAAGCTTTTTAAGCAATATTGGCAATATGGATACTGGAAAGTGTTTGTAAATAAAAAACATAACACCGTCACTAACGTCAGGCAGTTGGTGCCCTTTCTTTTTGTTGCCTTTATTTTCTCATTTTTCCTGTGGCCGATTTTTGGATTATCATTCGTTTATTTAGGGGTATTGTTACTGTATTTTTTGGGTGCATGCTATTTTGGAATCAAGGCTACCAGTAAATTGTATAATCTTCCTCATGTTGTTTATACCTTCTTTATTCTTCACTTTTCTTATGGATTAGGCTATGCCAACGGAATTTTGGATTTTTATATTTTAAATCGCACCCCTAGGGATTCGCATCGCAAAATTTCCAGATAGCACTCTATGAAAAATCCCAAAACAAGGCATTATATACTGACGATTCTTCTTGCATTTCTTTTGCCTGTATACCAAAAAGGGGTCCCAATAATTATTGTTTTACTCCTTGTAAATTGGATTAGCCTTGGAAGAAAAGCTCTTCATTTATCTGATTTAAAATCGAATATTACCTTACAATTACTTCTGGCTTTTTACTTGTGGCATGTATTGGGATTACTTTGGAGTAATAATCTGGATTTCGGCCTTTTTGATCTTGAAATTAAATCTTCCTTCCTTTTATTACCAATGGTGTTTGCTGCCTTTGGAAGGTTTAAGGTTCGTCGGTTTGAAAGGGTTTTGAAAGTATATTTATTGGGTTGTGGAACTGCCATATTTGTTGGTGTCATTAATTCCATATGGTCTTACAAGTTTGGAGAAGGTCAATTTCTCGATTTTTACGACCACAACATTACCCCGATCTTACATATTAGCTATTTTGCAATGTACCTGAACCTTGGTTTGGTAATTTGTTTCTACTTGATTATTCGAAACGAAACCAATTTTTATAGTTGGAGAAACATAAGCTTGATAGTTCTTTCTTTTGTATTCGCCTTAGCCACCTTTTTGAGTACTTCTAGAAATGGTTTTTTGGCTTTGATATTTATTCTGCTCATTGTTTCTGCTTATGCCATAATTCGATATCGAAAATGGTTATTGGGGATTTCCATTGTACTTATTATGTGGATTGTTGCATCCTCTTTTTTAAAAGATATAAACTCTGGAAAGGCTTCATTTCACGGACTGGATCAAATCGGGAAAGTGATGAATCGGGAAGAAGTAGATAAAGATGAAGGAGAAAGCACTGCCGTAAGGGTGCTAATTTGGACATCAACCTGGAATTTAATTAAAGAAAACCCCATATTGGGAGTTGGAACAGGAGACATTAAAGATGGTCTCATGGACGATTATAAATTGAGTCAATATTCGGAGCCGTATCGAAAAAATTACAATTCACACAATCAATACCTACAGTCTTTTGCTGCGTTAGGTATAATTGGACTACTACTGTTGTTATCCATGTTTGCATATCCGGCTTTTGTGGCACTGCAAAAAACTAACTATTTGTATTTAATGTTTATCATCAATGTAGCTGTTTCGTGTTTAACTGAAAGCATATTAGAAGTGCAGGCTGGAGTTGTGTTTTTTGTATTTTTCTCGGTTCTATTTGCTCCAATTTTAAATGCCTCAGAGAGTCGTAAGTTAAGTTTCAAAACATAAATAGACTTCAATAATTTGTAATATGACTAAGGTTCCCTTTGCACCTCCCAGAATGGATCAGAAAATAATTGATGAAGTGGTTGCCACTTTAAATTCCGGATGGATCACTACAGGTCCACGCACAAGTTTATTGGAAGAGAAGTTGTCAGAGTACACCGGTGCAAAAGAAGTAACATGCCTCGGATCTGCAACAGCAGGTATGGAGTTGGTTTTACGCTGGTTTGGAATAGGGCCAGGAGATGAAGTAATTGTGCCGGTTTATACCTATTGTGCCACTGGAAATGTGGTGCTTCATTGCGGTGCAAAGGTGGTGTTTTGTGATGTTGCCGATGATTTCAATATTGATGTGAGTATAATTGAATCTCTAATAACCAATAATACCAAAGTGATAATGCCAGTTGATATAGGTGGGCTGCCTTGCGATTACAGTCAAATAATGTCTTTGGTTAATCAAAATCATGTCATGGCTAAGTTTAATGCCACTTCGCCTGAACAAAAATCCTTAGGCAGGATTTTAGTGCTTGCAGATGCGGCTCATTCTGTAGGGGCAAGGTATGGAGGTAAAATGAGTGCATGCCTTGCAGATGTATCCACATTGTCGTTTCATGCGGTAAAAAATCTGATTACAGCGGAGGGTGGAGCGGTTTGTTTAAATCTTCCAGAGCCGTTTAACAATGAAAGTATTGGTAAAGGCCTTAAATGCAGCTCTCTGCATGGACAAAGCAAAGATGCACTTGCTAAAACCAAAGCAGGTGGTTGGAAATATGACGTACTATATCCAGGTTATAAATGTAATATGACCGATTTGCAAGCAGCAATTGGACTAGTAGAATTGGCTCGGTACGACGATGATATGTTGGTCAAAAGACATCACATATTTAAAAGCTATGAAGCTGGATTAAGTCAATATTCCTGGGCCCAATGTCCGGTGTTTGAAACTGATAATAAAGTGAGTTCTTTTCATGTGTATATGCTTCGAATAAGAGGTATTTCAGAAGAACAGCGTGACACAATGATGATTAAAATTGCGGAACAAGAGGTAGCGGTGAATGTTCATTTTCAACCTCTTCCGTTGCTGACTGCGTATAAAAACCTTGGTCATGATATTATGGATTATCCAAGTGCTTATGATCAATATAGTCGTGAAATAACCTTACCGGTTTTCTATGACATAAGCGATGAACAGATACAAACGGTGATAGATGCTATTGTAATGGCCTACGAATCTTTAAATTTATGATCAGGCTATTTGACATATTACTAAGCTTTTTTGGCTTGTTAATTCTGCTTCCATTTTTCTTAATTATTGCCAGTATCATCAAGTTGGATTCTTCTGGTCCGATATTTTTTACGCAATTGAGGGTGGGAAGATGGAATGCTGATTTCTATTTGTTCAAGTTTAGAACCATGAGACCCAATGCTGAGAAATTGGGACAGTTAACAGTAGGAGGAAAGGACCCTCGAATTACAGAAATAGGATACGTATTAAGGAAATACAAGCTGGACGAGCTCCCACAACTCATTAATGTCTTTTTGGGGCATATGAGCCTTGTCGGTCCACGACCGGAAGTGAGAAAATATGTAAGCCTGTATTCCAAAGACCAACGAAAAGTATTGTCTGTAAAGCCTGGAGTAACTGATTATGCATCCATCGAATATTCGGATGAAAATGAGATATTGGGAGGTGCTGATGATCCTGAAAAGCTATACATAGAAAAGGTTATGGTTGAAAAACTAGAGTTGAATCAAAAGTTTATTTCCAACCCTGACCTGGCCAGTTATTTTACCGTAATACTACTTACTGTAAAAAAGATAATCGGCTAATCTATTGGCAGTTGCTAGGTATTAATTCTATTACCGCGGCCGATCGGTCACCCAGTTCCTTGGCTTTGAACAGATCGGTACAACCTTCATCAGTCATACCTTTGTTTATATATATCACACCTCGTAATACCAGGGGTTCAGGATCTTCAGGATCAATTTTTATTGCGTTACTTAAATCAACCAATGCCTTATCAAAATCCTGAAGCTCGTTATACAACATAGCCCGATTCATAAGTGCTTTATATTCATCAGGAAAGTTTTCCAATAAATCGCTGTAGACTTTAATTTCACCTTGTTTGTTGTCATCCTGGGCGTAAATAAGAGCCAGGTAGTAAAAGAGATCACGGTTCCCCGGAAACATTTCAATAGCAATAACAAAGGCTTCCTTTGCCTTTTCGTCCTCACCACTTTCGTGAAAGCAATACGGCAAGTAGTAATAAGCCTCCATAATTCCGGAGTCCAGTTGCAAAACGGTCATAAAGGCACTGCTTGCTTCTTCGTACAATCCAAGTTTATATGCAGCTATTCCTAAATTAAAATGTCCTTTAACATAAGCTGGAGCTAATTCAACCGATTTTCTAAAATCGTTCATTCCTCCTTCAGAATCTCCATTCTTGAACTTTTCCGCGCCTGAAATAGTGAATTGAATGTGCTCCTGTCCTTCCTCAATTTCCTGTGAAAGACCGTGATGGGCAAGTCCGAAGAAGCCTATAAACATTAGTATTTTTAACAACGGATATGAAAGTTTTCCCAGCAAATTTGTTTTAGTTTTGAAATCCAATTCGGTCTACGAATTTATTAATAAATCCTGTTTTGAAGAATTCAATTGTTGCACCTTAACTATTATTTTGTTAGGCTGTAAAATTGAAATAAGAATAATTAATGAAGAAGATATTAGTTGCCAATAGGGGTGAAATTGCAATGCGAGTGTTACGTTCATGTAAAGATGCTGGAATTAAAACAGTTGCTGTTTTTTCTGAGGCAGATCGCAATGCCCCTTTTGTAAAATTTGCCGATGAAGCGGTTTGCATTGGACCACCTGCAAGTTCAGAGTCTTATTTAAAAATGGACACACTTATTGAAGTCTCAAAAAACCTTGATGTTGATGGAATTCATCCTGGTTATGGTTTTTTGAGTGAAAATGCTGAATTTGCCAAATTAGTCACCAATGCGGGAATTACGTTTATTGGTCCAATGCCCGATGCCATCAACACCATGGGGAACAAGCTGGCAGCAAAAGAAGCAGTAAGTAAATATGATATTCCACTGGTTCCAGGCACAGATAAGGCAATAGTTGATGTTTCTGAAGCTCTTGAAGTTGCCAAAGGAATAGGATTTCCTATATTGATTAAGGCCTCAGCTGGCGGTGGAGGTAAGGGAATGCGAACGGTTGAAAGAGAAGAAGATCTTGAAGAGCAGTTGACTATGGCCATGAATGAGGCCAAATCGGCTTTTGGTGATGGTTCCGTATTCATTGAAAGGTATATTACCGACCCACGACACATTGAATTTCAGGTGCTGGCAGACAGCCATGGAAATGTGGTTCATTTATTTGAAAGGGAATGCTCCATTCAAAGACGGCACCAGAAGGTGGTAGAAGAAGCTCCTTCGGCAGTATTGACACCTGAGCTTAGAGAGGTAATGGGAAAATGTGCCTGTGATGTGGCGAGAAGTTGTGATTATTTGGGAGCCGGTACGGTTGAGTTTATACTAGAGAACAACACCAACTTTTATTTCCTGGAAATGAATACCAGGCTTCAGGTGGAACATCCAGTCACTGAGATGATAACCGGTGTTGACCTGGTTAAGGAGCAGATAAAAATAGCTCGGGGCGAAGCGATCTCCTTTTCTCAGGAAGATCTTAGGATTACCGGCCATAGCATTGAGGTTCGTGTATATGCGGAAGATCCAATGAATAACTTCTTACCGGATATCGGAACACTTGAAAAGTATGTTCAACCTACGGGTGAAGGTGTTCGGGTGGACGATGGTTTTGAAGAAGGAATGGAGATACCCATTTATTATGATCCCATGATTTCTAAGTTGATTACCTACGGTTCAACGAGGAATGAGGCTATCGCGAGAATGACCGATGCCATTGATGGATATAAAATTGAAGGAGTTAAAACAACAATGCCGTTTTGCAAATATGCCATTAACCACGATGCATTTGTTTCCGGCAACTTCGATACCCACTTTGTTCAGAAGTACTTTAGCCCGGAAATTCTGGACGGACATGACAGCGAAGAAGAAAAAATGGCAGCTATTTTGGTTGGTAAAATTCTTGATGAATACAAGGGAGAAAATACCTATGCCAACAATGGTGAGGCTATATCAAAATGGAAATTAAATAGACTTTAAAAAAATAGATTATGGCAGTAATTCAAAGAACTTCTAATCCCGCATTTAGCGAAAAAATATTTGCGAATCAAGGATTCGCATCGCAGGGTAATGCAATGACCGTTCAGGGAACGGTTAACAAATCATTGATTCTTTTTGTATGTCTTCTCATACCTGCATATTGGGTGTGGGGACAGTTTGATCCGGCAAATCCGGCAGTTTCTCCATTAACGTGGGTTGGTGCTATTGGCGGACTTATCACTTCACTCGTAATTATTTTCAGGCCAACTACGGCTCCGATAGCAGCGCCAATTTATGCGGCATTGGAAGGTATGTTCCTTGGAGGTATTTCCGTGTTTTTTGAGATGATGTATCCGGGAATTGCAATGCAGGCAATTGCATTAACATTAGGGACCATGTTTAGTATGTTGTTTATGTACAAAACAGGAATGATTAAGGTTACGGAAAAACTTCGGGCAGGCATTATGGCTGCAACAGGAGCAATCTTCTTGGTATACCTGGTGAGTTTTATCCTAAGCTTTTTTGGTACAAGTGTTCCAATGATCCACGAAGGTGGAATGGTGGGGATTGGATTTAGCGTATTGGTAATTGGTATTGCAGCTTTCAATCTATTGCTCGATTTCGATTTTATAGAAAAAAGTGCTCTTCATGGCTCTCCCAAGTATATGGAATGGTTTGGAGCCTTTGGTTTAATGGTAACCCTGGTGTGGTTATACATTGAATTTCTCCGCTTACTGGCCAAATTAAGAGAATAGGAATAATTATTGTAACTTCATGGCACCATGTAAATAATGGATGTTGAAGACAATAATTAAAATAGTAACGCTCGTTGGTTTTATTCTTTTTCTTGGGAATGTTAATGCTCAGGAAGTAGCTCAGGATACGATTAAGGGGCGTATGCTTCATGGTACAATCGACGAAAACGGAGATACCATTCCCCGAGTTTATTTAGGACAACAGTATGTATGGGCAAGGCGTACTTTTCCCAATAAAAAGGAGGAGAAGAAATACACCAGGCTCATGAAGAACGTAATGGTAGTTTATCCCTATGCTAAAATGGCCAATGAACTACTTGCTAAATACGAAGCTGAATTTGACACCATAACCGACCGAAAGATTAGGAAGAGTTATTATAAAAAGGTTGAAGATGAACTTTGGGCCAAATATGGTGATGACCTTAAAAACATGACCGTTTCACAGGGCAGAATTCTAATTAAACTAGTTGATCGGGAAACAGACAGAACCAGTTACGAGTTGGTTAAGGAAATGCGCAGTGGATTTACCGCCTTTGTGTTTCAGGGAATGGCTAGAATGTTTGGGCACAATTTAAAGTCCGAATACAATGCCCAGGATGAAGACAAGTACATTGAAGAAATAATAATCGCAATAGAGTCTAACCAAATTTAATTAGCTATAGACTTTAACTTCAGCTTTCGAATAGCCGGCATGGGGCCACCACAATGCTCGCTGTGACAAGCCAGGCAGCTTTCTATCAGTCCATTGTACAAGGTAATCCTATTGGAATCATCAGCATGTTGAAAGTTCTGAAGATCAATTAAAAACTGATCGGCAAATGAATTAAAAAGCGGACCTGAATCCTTGGGGTCAGTTGGCTTAGCTGATTTTAAGTTGGCGTATTTATTTGACCAGTCAACATCCAAAAAAGCTCCTTTTTCAGTGACATTGGCCTTGTTGGCTTTTAAGTCATTGTAGAAATTTCTCATGTAAATGGCCAGTTCACTGCGTTCGTTCGGGAATCGACTTTCATCAGCGGTATTGTCTATTTCAGGAGTTGGATTCGGTGTGGTATTTTCGGACTTCTTTTCAGTATCACTACAGGCATGAGATAGCGCAATAAGAGCTATAATTAGAGCTAAAATCGTTGATTTAATCACAATGTTTTTCATACAACGAAAGTAAATCACAGCCATTAGGTTCTAAAATTTCTTACGATTAATTAATTACTGGATCAACATGTCACTGATTTGTAGTAAGATAAGGGTCATTAACAAGGAGGTTATGACAAACGGGTAAAAACCGCTTTGAAAAGTGCTATTTTTAAGTTTTCTTAGCACAAAATATGTACGCACATGTCAGATAATTTAAGTTACCTCTCAGGTAGAAAGGGATTGAGTGACAACCTGTTTGAAAATTACGTTGCAGAAGCGGAAGAAACAGGAACGGTTGAAAGAGAGAAATTGTCCGAATTAGCCAATGACTTTTTAATTGGTGATGCCAATACATTTGGCGCAACTTCATTTTACGATTTCCTAAAAGAAGAGAACAAGGGTAAAAAAGTATATGTCTGCAACGGTTCAGCATGTTTGTGTGCAGGTACCCAGAAAAAACTGGTCGAAAATCTTTCGACTCATTTTAAACCCGAAGAAATAGGAGAGATGTGTTGCCTGGGGAGGTGCCATGAAAATGGTGCTTTCAATTATGAAGGCAATAACTATTCTGCGAAAACCAGTGAAGAAATTGATTCTATAATTAAGAATAAGACTGCGGCTGTTGATAATTATTATGTTGGAAGCAATTGCGATGAACCTATTCTTACTAGTGAGTTTGTTGGAGTGGAGCAATATTACCAATCCTTATGGGAGGCGCTTAAAAAATCTCCTGATGAGTTGCTGGAAGACTATAAATCGTCTGGGTTGAGGGGAAGAGGAGGAGCCGGATTTCCTAAAAGTTACAAGCTGGAAGCCGTTAAAAATGCCAAAGGAGATCAAAAATTTATCGTGTGCAATGCAGATGAAGGTGATCCGGGAGCTTATTCTGATCGGTGGTTGTTGGAAGAGAGACCTCATTCGGTGCTTTTTGGAATGATACTGGCCGGCTATATTGGAGGTGCAGATAAGGGAGTATTGTACATTAGGGCCGAATACCCCGAATCCGTTAGAATAACTGAAGTAGCTGTTCAGGATTTAAGAGAAAGAGGCTACCTGGGAGAAAACATTCAGGGAAGCGGGTTCAATTTTGATTTTAAGGTTATAAAGGCTGCCGGAGCCTATGTTTGCGGTGAAGAAACCGCATTATTATCTTCTATTGAAGGACAGCGACCTGAAGTGAGAGTACGCCCACCATTTCCAGCACAGCAGGGACTTTTTAATTGTCCTACTCTCGTAAACAACGTAGAGACCTTTGCCTCGGTACACTATATCGTTACCGAGGGTGGAGAAGCATATGGAAGAAGGGGTCGTGGAAGGTCTACCGGAACCAAGTTGGTTTGCCTGGATAGTTTTTTCAATCGTCCTGGTATGTACGAAGTTGAAATGGGAACGCCCCTTAGTGAAGTAATTAATGATTTGGGGCAAGGGTTTAAATCACCAGTTAAAGCCTTACATGTTGGAGGACCACTCGGAGGAATTGTTCCGGCTTCGCATTTTGATAAATTGACAGTAGATTTTGAGTCTTTTGCAGAAAATGGATTCCTTTTGGGGCATGCAGGAGTGTTAAGCGTTCCCGAGAGTTTTCCAATGGTAAAGTACCTCGAGCATTTGTTCGAGTTTACTTCTGTTGAATCCTGTGGCAAATGTTTTCCGTGTAGACTTGGTGCAAAACGAGGTTGGGAAATGTTGGAAAAAGCTCAAAAAGACGGATATAAAATTGAACGGCAACTCATGGACGACTTATTGGAAACCATGGAAGATGGTTCGCTCTGCGCTTTGGGAGGTGGATTGCCGCTAGGAATTAAAAATGCAATGCAGTATTTTGAGGAAGAATTAAACGAATACTTCGCTTAAAAACTGAATGAAAAGAAATGTTGGTGAATGTATAACATTCTGAATATTAGAACTTAATATTATGAGTACACAAACTACAAACACAAAAATGTCGGTTAATGAGAACGGGCAATTGAATGGTGAAGCTGCAATTAAAACCGCCTTTATCAACGACGAAGCTTTTCAAATGAAGCAAGGCGAGACCATCTTGTCATTTGTTCGCCGACATTATGGTCAGGAAGAAGTACCTACTCTGTGCGATGCTCCCAATTTAGATCCCTTTGGGTCTTGCAGGGTGTGTAGTGTTGAGGTGGCCCTGGAAAAAGGGGGAAAGACCAAAACGGTAGCTTCTTGTCATACTCCATTGAGCGAAGGATATTACATCTATACCAGCTCGCCTAAAATGCAGCGGTTAAGAAAGAACATTGTTGAATTGGTGCTGACGGATCATCCATTGGATTGTTTGACTTGTGAAGTGAATGGCAATTGTGAGTTGCAGACTGTTGCTGCACAGGTTGGAATTCGGGATGTTCGTTATCCTGAAGGAGAAACTCATCTGCATAGGGAAAAGGACTTAAGTCATCCTTATATGACCAGTGATTTATCCAAATGCATTAATTGTTATCGTTGTGTTCGGGCTTGTGATGAGGTTCAGGGGCAATTTGTATTGAGTATGGCCGGTCGGGGTTTCGACAACCGCATCATTAAGGGAGCAGATACTACGTTCGATGATTCAGCTTGTGTAAGTTGTGGAGCGTGTTCTCAGGCCTGTCCAACTTCGGCTATATCTGATGTTTTCCAATCGAAGGCCATAAAGGCTACAGAAACCACCCGAACGGTATGCACCTATTGCGGAGTAGGTTGTAACCTGGAGGTAGCCACTAAAAGTGGAGAAATCTTAAGCATTCAGGCTCCCTACGATGCTGAGGTTAATCAGGGGCATACTTGTTTGAAAGGAAGGTATGCCTTCAAATTCTATGATCATCCGGAGAGGTTACGAGATCCCTTAATTAAAAGAAACGGAAAATTTGAAAAAGCAACTTGGGAAGAGACCTACGATTATATTGTTTCTAAACTAGAGAAAATAAAAGAAGAAAACGGGCCCGATGCCATTGCCGGGATCTCGTCTTCCCGATGTACCAACGAAGAAAACTACTTGATGCAAAAATTCATTCGTGCAGTAGTTGGAACCAATAATATTGACGGTTGTGCACGGGTTTGTCACTCTCCAACTGCGCTAGGTATGCAACGGGTATACGGTACAGGTGCAGCTACTAATTCGGTTGACGATATCAACGATACCGATTTAATGATGGTTATTGGAGCTAATCCAACCAAAGCACATCCGGTTACCGGTGCAAAAATCAAACAACGCGCCATGAAAGGGGCCAAATTGATTGTAATTGATCCTTACCGCACTGAAATTGCAAAGTACGCGGATTATCATTTGCAATTACGACCAGGTACTAACGTAGCCGTACTTAATATGATGTTGTACTACATTGTTATGGAAGGTAGGGCTCAAAACGATTTTATTAAGGCACGAACCATTGGCTACGAAGATTTTGTTCAAAGCATTCACAAACTTGATATCGATAAACTAGAAGAAGTATCGGGTGTTGATCGTAACTTAGCCAAGGCAGCTGCTTTGGCCTACGCTGATGCTCCAAATGCGATGTCCTTCCACGGTTTGGGTGTGACTGAGCATTCTCAAGGCACTTTTACGGTGATGCTTATTGCTCAATTGGCCATGATTACCGGAAATATTGGTAGGAGAGGAGTAGGAGTAAACCCATTGCGAGGACAGAACAACGTACAAGGCTCAGCGGATATGGGAGTTCAGCCTCACCAGGGTGCTGGATACATGGATGTGAATAACGAAGAGATTATCAATACTTACTCTGATTTCTATGGAGTGGATGTTCCTTTGGGAGAAGGTTTAAAGATTCCGCAGATGTTTGATGCTGCTATTGAAGGAAGGCTGAAAGCTGCCTGGATAATTGGAGAAGATGTTGCTCAGACCGATCCAAATACGAAAAAGGTGGTTGCGGCCCTATCCAATTTGGACATTCTTATAGTACAGGAATTGTTTATGACTGAGACTGCATTGCTGGCAGATGTAGTTCTTCCCGGAGCCAGCTTTTTGGAAAAAGATGGAACATTTACCAATGGAGAAAGAAGGATTCAGCGGGTACAGCAAGTAGTTGAACCAATTGGAAACTCCAAAGTTGATGGCCAAATTATTATTGACGTAATGAATCGTATGGGCTACAAGCAAGCCGATTACGATGCGAAAACCATGCTGGAAGAAATCTCTCAAATTGTTCCTTTCTTTAGAGGAGTAAAATGGGAAGAACTAGGTGAGCAAGGAAAACAGTGGCCAGTTAAGGAAGACGGTACAGATACACAAATCCTGCACACTGAAGAATTTAAGATTGGAAAAGGAGTTTTTGCGGCCTTCGATTGGCAAGAATCGGCTGAAGTTGAAGCCAACGGAAAAGAGTATCCTTTTATTTTAACTACTGTACGTGAGTTGGAGCATTATAATTGTGGAGCTATGACTCGTCGTACAGGGAATGTGGAAATCCTGGGTGAAGATTACTTAGTCATTAACCCATCTGATGCGGAAGCAAAAGGCATTAAACACGGTGATATGGTTTGTATTATGTCGGAGCGAGGAAAGGCTGATGTTAGGGCCAAGGTTTCAACGGACGTAAAACCTGGAATATTGAGTTCCACTTTCCATTTCCCGGAAATCATGTTAAACAACTTAACTTCAGATATCCATGATTCTGAGGCCATGTGTCCGGAGTATAAAGTGGTATCAGTTGATATTCGTAAGAGTAAGGGCGAGTTTAAACGGCCTGCCACTGTATAGGGTATTAATTAAATAGAACAAAAAGGCCGGCAATTGCCGGCCTTTTTGTTGCTTAGAGGTTAGGCTACCTTGATAAGCTTAACTCCTCCTACTTTCATGGTAAAATCGAAAAAGAAGTTACTCTTTAGGTGAAAGTTAGCATCACTTTGTTTGAGAGTACTATCGCTTTTTTCTGGAAAAACAAATAATACCACCAACCGATCTTTATCGAGTCTATAGCTTTCTTTCACCCAGTTGTTCAGCTCCGTTTTTAATTCGAAGCCATAGTTGGATTGGGACAATTTTGCGTTTTTGAATTGAGCATCTCCGATTGATCCGGAAATGGTACCATCTTTATTGAATTTAACCTCAATGCCAAGGGTTCCCAATTCTTTGTGTAGTTGGTTGTTGAGCATGCTTCCTTCTCCTGACCATGTTCCAATAAGAAAGGAATTGGATTTCAAAATCTTTGAATTTTTCATGTCTTGTCCATTACATGACGACGCCAGTAAGGCTACCATCACCATTATTAAGTACTTCATTTTACCAATTGATTTTTTCTTAAGTACCAACTGCCCAAAAAGAATGCACCCAGCAAACTAATCAGGGAAGTGAGAATAAAAGTGACCACAAAGAAATTAGGCCCTCCAAAGTTGGATCGGGCAACCAGGGTAATTCCCAACAACAGGATAATAGAACCACCCAATAGTTCATTTTTCCAGGCCACAAATAATGCAATTAGCAGTGCAATCCAGGGAATTGCATTGGGGCTGTTTTGAACTATTCCACTTATTCCTCCTCCATAGGCTTCAGAACCGGATACCAGGGAAAATAAGAATGTGACCAGTCCTATAGCCAGAAGCCCATACCTTGCAAATCCTCTAAGAAGATTTGCGCCTTCAATTTTTTTGAATGTTTTTTTCGTTTCCATTTTAATACGATTAAATTTTTTGACGACACAAATAACTCACTTAATGCAACCCTCAGAAAGCCAAAATCCAACAAAAAGGGATGTTTAAAAAACTCAATTTTGTTAATTATAACCTTAATTTATAGATATTTTTGATTGCAATTAGGATATATATTAATGGATACAATACATCAAATAATTTCCACATTTGACGAAGAAGATGTTGTTAGTTTTCGTCGGTTTTTGAAGCGTACCAAGGGAAACGAGGATAGAAAAGATCTGCAGTTATTCAATCTCTTTATTGCTAAGGGTGAAGAATCTTCCAAAGAATTTTCTGCTCTATTGTATCCGGAAGGAAATAATGCTTCCTACCAGGCGGTAAGAAAGCGATTGACCAAATTATTAACTCGGTTTATCGCGTTAAAATTACTTGACAACGATTCTTCGGAGGCGTCCATGGTGTTGAGCTTGGTGAACATGGCCCGCTACCTGTTTAGTCACAATTTGTCATCGTTGGGATGGAAGTACCTGTTAAAAGCAGAAAAAGCGGCGCTGAAGAATGATCTTTTTGAAATTCTAAATTCTATCTATGTATTACAAATTCAGTATCTGCAAGCTGAATCGGGAACAAGCTATGAAACGCTTATAAAAAAATGGAAAGCGAATAAAAAACGACTTGAAATTAACGAACAAGGTGAAATTGCACTGAGCCTGGTAACTGATAAGATTAAGCAGGCTCAACAATCAGGGGAGTTTGAAGACATAGACAAATTAATTAAGAATGCGCTGAAGGACTTAAACCTCAACGAGAATTACTTACTACAACCGCGTTTTGTTTACAATGTTGCTTCCATGAACCGGAGGAGAATGTTGTTGGATAAGGACTACTTCAATCTGGAGCCCTTCATAATCAAACAATTCGAACTGATCAACGGCCAGGTGGGTTTTCAAAAAAAGCACAATTACTATAAGCTTGGGTTCCTTTATATGATTAGCCACACATTGTATAGGAACAAAAAGTTTGACCTTTCTTTAGAATACCTGGCTCAATTGGAAACAGAGTTGAAGCATGCAGCCAAAAGCCAAAAAAATGAATTTTTTTCCCGTGTTATTTTATTGAGAGCCAATTTGTTACTCTTTAATTCTAACATTGATGAAAGCATTAGGTTGTTGTCCGATTTACTCAAAGCCAAGTCGGTTATTGTGTCTCAGAAGGATCGGTTAAATGCAATTGTCAATCTCGGCGTGTTTCATTATTACAAGGGAGATTTTCGTCAAACACGCAAGGTGCTTAATGACATAAACCATTCTGATAAATGGTGCGAAAAAATAATGGGTAGGGAATGGGTGATGAAGAAGAACATAATGGAAGTCATTCTCTATATTGAACTGGAGGAGTTTTCGTTGGTTGATTCCCGAATTCGATACCTGCACCGAAGTTTCAGGGATATTCTTCATTTAGATAAATATCGCCGTGTTGCAACTTACATTAAGTTTTTACGAAAAATTGCTAACTCAACCTTGACCATTAACGAATTATCGCTCGAAGAAGAAGTTGAAGATTCTTTTGAGTGGATACCTTTTGAAACAGAGGATATTCAGGCTATTGCATTTTACGCCTGGCTAAAATCTAAAATTCAGAAAAGGGGTAATTATGAAGTGTTGCTTGAGCTAATTCAAGCGAACCAGGTAATCCAATAATTAATTCTCGTGCATTAATTTCAATGCATCCGGGCTAATGGTTTTCCCTTTGTTTCTAAGAAAAGCAGCAATGTTTTCCTCGGATACTTCACTTAAGAAATCGTTAACCATTTTATCGTCAAACCATAGTAATGGGACACCATGAGTGGTGCCGGCGTTATTTTTACTTTCTAGCTTCCCTACTGCCATTGCCAGGGTTTTCTTCCCGTTTTTATCGAACTTAACGTAGAATAACACGTTTTGAGCGGGATCAAGATTGTAAGCCCCTTGTTTTCCAAAAGCAGCCCTCACTGTTATTTGACCCAGGTTTTGACTGTTAGGTAACTTTTCAGGAGTTTCAATTACATTTTTCAATTTATTGTACGATTCCAGAATGGAAATCAACTTCATTCTATTCTCTTTTGTCAACTCAATGAAGGTAGCCAGGGGCTGGTTACCCAATTCCAATGTTAACCATAAAGCACCTTCAACACGAACAGGCTCAACAGGGTAATATAAAACCAAATCTCCAACTTGAATTTCTTTATCCACAACCTGAAATGCACCAATGGTACCAATTCTGGTTTGAGCAATTGAAATAAAGGATGCGATTGTAAGTAATAGTGAAATTCCTGTTTTCATAAAATGAGTTTTAATAAAATGTGGTTACGAAAATAAACTAAATCGATTTGCCTTAAGCAATGCACGGCACCTTAACTATTCCGTAGGATAGACATGTCTATTTACTATTTGTTGCAGAAAGTTTAATTACGCAGTGTTGTAGAATAGTGTGGGAATTGTCGTCATTCCTTGCTTGACAAGGAATCTAGTCTCTATATCTAGATTCCTGCTTTCGCAGGAATAACGTGTCTTTTTATATGGTAGTATTATTAACACACATCATTCTACAACACCATGTTTGATTACCCCATTGTTTAATTCCAGGCCCAACCAATCTAAAACATTTTTACACCAGATATCTTTTCCCTCTTGTTGAGTAAGGATGCCTGATTGAACCGCGTAGTCTACAACTCTTCCCGGATAGGATGATCCAACACCTTCCATTTCTCCCAAAGGATAGGGGTCATCTAATCCCATTATGATTTGACTACTTCCTACTCGTTTCTTAAGTAGCTCCAACGTGTACGCATCGTGCACCAGGGTGTCAAAATATAGATTCTTGTGGCCCAATGACTTTCGAGGGTCCTGTAATCCTTCAAAGATATCAGGTCGTCCGTCAAAGCCTTGAATTCTTCTTCCATAGTTAGCTATTCCCAGCATTCCTCCGTGTGCGAAACTGGTTCGCATTTCCGGGTATTTATTGGGCAAGTCGCGTAAAGTAAAAAGGTGTAACGTATCGGCGCATTGAGCCATCATCCAAACCAAATGAAACCTCCAATATTGGTTTTTTAAGGCAATCATCTTTTCGCCATCATAAGGATGAATTTGAATGGCCAATTTGTATTTGTTAGCCAATTCATAAATAGGGTCAACATCGGCTTCGGCCGTAGAAAGCCATTCTCCGTTCTTATTTAGGAAATGAGTTGGTAAACAAAGCATTCTCATATTGAGATCGTTCACGCATCGTTGGATTTCCTCAAGAGCCTGATCGATATATAGTGGCTGAACTACAAAACCACAGGTAAACTTGTCTGGATATTTGGATTGAATAGACGCATTGAAATCATTCTGGAAACGAATGGCGTCCTGGCAATCTTGTCTTTCCCAACCGTTGCAATACAATTGCGAAAGACAAAGAATTACCCCATGATCGATATCGTATTGAGCCATCCAGTCTAGTTTTTCTTTGACAAAAAAACTAGGGTCGGTAATGGGCCTTGACCAATCTCCTTGTCTCATAAACTTCTTGTCTTCGTCAATCCAAAAAAGCTTTTTGTCTTTCATGAATTGGGGAATCTGAGAAGGTTCCGGAAGTATATGCCCGTGTCCGTTTATTTTCATTTCGTTTTCTAAGGAGTTCAGAATTTACAGTGCATAAAGTTAATCGCTAAAAGCGAATCAATATGCTTAAGATGAAATTTTGGATTTAGCTGCAGAATAATAAAACACTGCTGAAATAACAATCAGGTTACTAATCCCGAGTATTCCCAATTGGTCTACCCGGTTTGATAGTTCATTTCCTAAAAGATCACTCGAATTTCCTGCGTAGCCTGCAATAACAACCCCAAATAATAGCATTCCGAGAAAGTTCTGCTTTTCCACCAGGGTTTTAATCATAAATAAGATAAGGGGCAAGGCAAAAAGAAAGTGCTCGGTGTCGGTGACCAGAAAATTGGGTACTAAGGCGATAAGCATAAAAAAGAACAGTAAAAAGGCCTTTTCGCGTTGCATTTTCGATCTAAAAAAGTAGAAACAGAGAGTCAAACTGCTAACAGCGAAAAGGATGTAGCCAGCATAGCCGGGTAACGAGATGGAAAGGTAAGTTTCAATTAACGAGCTAATGGTATGGTTACTGGACAAGTATCCCGAATGTTGAGACATGGACTCAATCCAGAGGGTATACAGCTCCAGCCCCCGGTCCAATCCAAAAATCAATAGGGAACTGCCTATGAAAATAAGGAGGGATGCCACAGTGGTGGTCATGGTTTTCCAATCCCAGAGAATTAAGAAGGGAAGTCCCAGAATTAAAAAATATGGTTTAGTAAGAATGGCTATGGCAAGCAATACTCCGGCTAATAACGACTTTCTATGAAGGGTAGAATGAGCTGCTTGTGTAAGAAGAAGAAGCAAAATGATGTTGGTATTCCCCAGGTGTAATTCACGAATGAGGTGGTTGAGAATACATACCAGGCCAACAAGATAGGTAAGTAGTGGAATCCCCTTGCTTTCCGTTAAATACTGACTCACCAACGAATTCAGCAAAACAACCAGGCCAATTGTGGCACTTACAATGATCCAAAAATGAATTACCGAAGCCGTGGAATAGGGGAGTAGTGTATAAGGCGTAAAGAACAACAAGGTAACCGGTGAATACTTGTAGAATCCGGTTTCGAGGCCAAAGGCAACACCGTATACCTGTTCTCCCTGAATCAGTGCTTTTGCAGCCCAATAAAAAACCTTAAAGTCGTTGAGCCAAAAACGATGTTGGGCTTGCTCTACCAACATCATGATGAGGAATAAAATGCCAGTGGCCGAAGCAAAGATGAGAATAGAAAGATTCTTGCTAAAAAAGGTTCGCATTTGTTCTTCCTGGAATTATTGATCCACTACAACTAAATTGAGAATGTCTATGGTAAGAATTAACATGCCATAAAAATAGTTCTCCTTTAGAATTTAGATGCAATTTGTTTCGAGTTATATAAATAAAAAACCCTCCTTCCGATGAGCATCCGAAGGAGGGTTTTGTCTATTAGGTAAAGATTTTAACTTTTAGAATCTACAAATTGCTGAATAGCATCAATTGCATCATCCGAAGCAAACCCCTCATTAATCATACTTATTACCTTTTCTACCAATTCAGAGGCATAGCCCGATGAATATCCAAGTCCAATTGCAAAGCGATTGATTTTGGATATTTCCGCATCGTCCTGAACTCCATCGGCCATAACCATTCTTCCCAGGTTATAAAGCTGAAGGTTTCTATCTTCTTTATTTGCTGGTGGAGAAAAAGTATAGCTGTCAATGTGTTCCATAACATCTTTTACATCCTCTTCACTTAATTCAAATTTTCTGGCAATTCGAATCAATAATTTATACTCCTTCTCATCCATGTTGCCATCAGCATTAGCGATTCGAATTAAATTTCGAATATGGCTTTTAGCCTTGGCGTGATCTCCTCCTAAAAATGCATCCGCATGCGACATAATTCAACGGTTTTGTGTTACCCGACAAAAATAGATTTTCACTTGGTTTCTATTTGGGTTTCATTGTACAAAATCAGACTTTTTTTTGTTTGTTAACGTAATGAAGAATGCCATCGAGTTCGTTAGGATTAAACCATTGATAATCAGGATCTCGTTTAAACCAGGTAATTTGGCGTTTGGCATATCTCCTGCTATTTCGTTTTATCAATTCGACCGCCTCACTCAAATTGTGTTTCTGCTCGAAGTGATCAAAAAGCTCGGAATAACCTACCGTATTTAAGCTGCTTAATTCACGTTTTGGGAAAAGCAACTTTGCCTCATTTACCAATCCATTTTCTATCATTTGGTCTACCCGGAGATTAATCCGGTCATATAATTCACGTCGATTTCTGTTCAAACAAATTTTAATACAATCGAATCTTCTTTCCTTTTGTTGGTTTGTTCTGGCCTGAGAGTAGGGTATTCCCAGTGTTTCGGAAACTTCAATGGCCCTTATTAGTCTGTGAGAGTTGTTTAAGTCTACCTGCTTATAGTACTCGGGATCAAGTTTATTTAATCGCATTTGCAACGATTCAATTCCCTTTTCATCGAGTAGTTGTTGCAACTCAGTTCTCAGTTCCGGATTCGACTTAGGTAAACCTGTGTCAAAGCCATTTAATACTGCATCTATATACAAACCAGACCCTCCTGAGAGTACTACAACTTCATGTTTGGAGAATAATTGATCGAGTAGAGGAATAATCATTTCTTCATAGTCACCTGCGCTAATGGGTGATTCGACCGAGTGGGACTGTATAAAATGGTGTTTAACCTTTTCTAACTCCTTATTGGAAGGAACTGCAGTTCCAATTTCCATTTCACGGTAGAGCTGTCGGGAGTCTGCATTAACGATTTCAGTCTTAAAATGGTTGGCAACTTCAATGGCCACTGATGTCTTACCTACAGCTGTAGGTCCGGCAATTACAACAAGGTGTGGCTTTTTAGTCAATAAGATATCAGATCATCAAAGTTCGACTCTTCATCCTCCTCATCTTCGTTCTTGTCCTGACCGGAAAAGTTCACTTCTTCCTTTTCGTATTGAGAAATGGAATCACCTACTGCCATGGTTAGTTGAGGATAGGCGACTCCTTCCTTTTCTTCTTTGATGGAAATAATGTCGATATAAAAACACCACATCAACATAAAATCAAAGATGTAAAGCATTTTTTGTCCCGGTTCCTTCATCATTTCCGCTAAAGTAACTTCACTCATTACTTTTTTCTTGGTTGGCCCAAATTCTTCGGCAATATCCATCAGAGGAATTTCCTCACCTTTGTCCCAATCTTCATTGCTTTTGTAAAACGAAGCCATTTGATTGGGTTCCCATTCAAATGAATCGAGAATTGCATAGTGTAATTCCTCGAAAGTAGCTGAATCCTGAATCTCGATGTCTCTAAAAATGTCCTCTTCGGTATCGATTAGCGCACGAATATGAATAACCATGGGAATAATTGTAAATGCAAAATTATAAAGCTTGTATCAATAACTGCGGTTAATCTCAACTAAAATGAGCTTATTTTGATCGGTAGGTTAATCCTAACTCCTTTCCCTTTTCTATCATAAATTGTTGAGCCGCTTCTCGCTCATTAGGGATCGTTCCTTCCAATATAGCTTCTTTAATGGCGTGTTTAATAATTCCAATTTCCTTACACGGTTTTAGGTCAAAGGCCTCAATGATCTCAATACCACTAACCGGTGGTTGGAAATTCCGAACCTGATCCTTTTCTTCAATTTCGATCAGCTTTTCCCTAACCAACTTGAAATTGTTCAGGTATTTCTTAACCAGCTTTTTATTTTTGGAAGTTATATCCGCTTCCACAAGGAGCATGAGTTCTTCAATATCATTACCGGCGTCATGTACCAAACGGCGCACCGCACTGTCCGTAACATTTTCCTTGGCCAATCCGGCAGGCCTGGAACTGAGTTTTACCAATTTCTGAACGTACCTCATTTTGTCGTTCATAGGTAACTTCAACCGTTTAAAAATTCGGGGGATCATTTTAGAACCCAGAAACTCATGTCCGTGAAAGGTCCATCCGCTGTTTTTATCGAAGCGTTTACTTTTTGGTTTTCCTATATCGTGCAACAATGCCGCCCAGCGTGACCACAGATTATCGGTTGTTCTACTTATGTTATCAACTAC
Organism: Crocinitomicaceae bacterium; assembly: GCA_002713215.1. Classification (GTDB taxonomy): domain Bacteria; phylum Bacteroidota; class Bacteroidia; order Flavobacteriales_G; family Salibacteraceae; genus UBA2108. The sequence goes on along the minus strand of PAVO01000024.1, from coordinate 61,065 downwards.
TTCAATGGTGTGATAAAAATTGTCTTTGTGCGTCTGTCCATCAACTTCTTCAACACCTTGCAAGGCATGAATCTCAGGAAGAATAATCTCCAATAGCCCACTACGGTAGAGCAAATCGAATCCAATGGATGGTTTTGGACATTTCATGATTTGGTTTAACTCGGCAGTTATTCTTTCCGCAGAAATTATTCGAATTCGATCTTTGTTTCTGCTGATAGCTTCGAAAGACTCCTGGCTTATTTTAAAGTTCAATTGTGTGGCAAATCGAATGGCGCGCATCATTCGAAGTGGATCGTCTGAGTAGGTCTGGTCTGGTTCCAATGGAGTCCTGATTACTTTATTCTCCAGGTCGTCTAATCCATTAAAAGGATCAATTAACTCTCCATAGTTTGTAGAGTTTAAGGAGATACTCATGGCATTGATGGTAAAATCCCTTCGATTTTGATCGTCTTGCAGACTACCATTTTCCACAATGGGCTTTCTACTATCTCTTCGGTAAGATTCTTTTCTGGCCCCAACGAATTCTAATTCCAGGTCCTGATCGTTCAATCGAATCATGGCGGTACCAAAATTCTTAAACACGCTCAGGTACTTTTTCTTATTTAGTTTATCGGCAACTGTTTTAGCAAACGCAATTCCATCGCCTAGCACAACAAAATCAATGTCCTTTTTATGAATTCTATCGAGCAATAAATCCCGAACGAACCCCCCAATAACAAAAGTCTCTACTTGCTCAGATTGAGCAATTTCAGCAACCTTCTTGAATATGGGATCGGATATTTTGTCTGCCAGGTTCATTATTTCCTTAAAATGGTTATTTCACCATTCATTTCAACTTTAATAATACTTGAAGCCTTACTGGTCATGTGAGAGGTATCGAGGTTCGCAATTAAATCCACCTGATCTTTTATTTCCTCCGAAATACTTTCAAACGAAGTTGGGCTACTTTCTCCTGAGATATTTGCCGAGGTACTTACAATCGGCTTTCTAAAGTTGTAGACAACTCGGTGTAGGGTACCGGCTTTTATCATTCTCAATCCCACAGAATTGTCATCGGCAGTAACATTATCGGCTAAGCCTTGGGCATTCGGTAGTACTAATGTTAAAGGCTTGTCAGTTTCATCAATCAATTCCCAGGCGATTTCAGGAACGTCCTTAACTGTTCTGTTTAGCATGGCATCATCAGATACCAGACAAACCTGGCTTTTGGAATTGCCTCGCTTCTTAATTGAAAGGAGTCGCTCAACCGCCTCCTTGTTAGTAGCATCACACCCAAGCCCCCAAATGGTATCGGTAGGGTAGAGAATTACATCACCATTTTTTAGCGCTTTTACAATGGTATTTATATCATCTGTTATCAAACTGCGTATTTATTCATTAAGAGTGTTTCCGAACAATTGAAATGTTCCTTGGGACAACTTTTTAACCCGTGTAATCCACATGGCCTACAATCTAGCTTTTCTTCTGTTTGAGCAATTTGTCCGTTGTTTTGGAAGGGGCCAAACCCAAATTCCGGAACAGTAGAACAAAAGAAAGCAGTAACGGGTGCTTTAACCGCTCCTGCAATGTGAAGCGGTGCACTATCATTAACGTAGTTCATTTTAGCATCCTTCATCAGTGCAGCCGATTCTAAAAAGCTCAATTTCCCAGCGAGGCTTTTAACTCTATTTTTTCTCGATCCCTGAACGATAGATTCACAATATTCATGATCACCGGGGGCACCAATCAGAAAAACACTTAAATCGGAATTTAAGGCATTGATTAATTCAATCCACTTGTGTACAGGAACCTGCTTGGTATACCACACAGAGGCTGGTGCCAGAACTACGTAGTCACCGGTTTTATAAGTTTTGGTTCTTTCAAAATCGGCATCACTAGGGTACAACCTGGGTAACGCTTTGGTATTGGTGGTTATGCTCGAAATTACTTTTTGATTTCGCTCAACTTCGTGCAATCCATTACCAATTTCATGTTTGCTTTTGCCGGAATAGGTAAACGAAAAAGGGTTTTTATCGAAACCCAGTTTTATCTTACTTCCAGAAAGCGCTGTTACCAACCCAGAGGCTGCAAAACGCTGCAGGTTAACAACGGCATCATATTTAGCGCCTCGAACTTGCTTCGTTATTTGAAGGAGATGTTTGTATTTATCCTTCTTTTTATCCCAAACCAACAGGCTATGAATAAAGGGGTGTCCACTTACCAATCCTTCATTGCCTTTTCTTATGAGAAAATCAATTTTTGCTTGTGGATAAAACTGATGAAGTTTTTCCAGTACAGCTGTAGCAAGAACCACATCTCCAATAAAGGCAGTTTGTATTACAAGAATTTTATTCAAACAGAATACTATTAAACAGCTACATCATATTCACGAAGTGCATCGTTAAGCGAAGTCTTTTTGTCTGTACTGTCTTTTCTTTTTCCAATAATAAGAGCACAAGGTACCTGGTAAATTCCAGCTGCAAATTCTTTTGGCAGGGTGCCTGGAATAACTACCGATTTTGCCGGTACAACTCCTCTATGCTCAACCGACTCAGATCCTGACACATCAATAATTTTGGTACTCGCTGTTAGAACTACATTGGCACCAAGTACTGCTTCTGATTCAACCCGAACACCTTCTACTACAATGCAACGCGAGCCAATGAATGCGTTATCCTCGATAATTACCGGTGCGGCCTGAAGTGGCTCCAGAACCCCACCGATTCCAACCCCACCGCTTAAGTGTACGTTTTTACCGATCTGTGCACAAGAACCAACGGTTGCCCAGGTATCTACCATACTCCCGCTATCTACGAAAGCACCTATATTAACATAAGAAGGCATCATAATTACCCCAGAGGCAACATGTGCTCCGTATCGGGCAATTGCATGAGGAACCACCCGTACTCCTTTTTCCTTGTAACCTGATTTGAGAGCCATTTTATCGTGAAACTCAAAAGGTCCAACCTCAATGGTCTCCATTTTTTGGATAGGAAAGTACAGAACAACCGCCTTTTTAACCCATTCGTTTACCTGCCAACCATTGTCTGTAGGCTCGGCAACACGCAATTCTCCACTGTCCAATTGAGCAATTACAACTCTAATCGCATTTTGAGTTTCAGTATCACTTAATAAATCCCTATTCTCCCATGCTTTTTCTATAAGCTCTCTCATCTCAAAAAAATTTTTGCAAAAATAATCTGCTCATAAGGACATAGGGGTATTAGAAAGTTATTTTTTAAGAATCCCTTATGGTTTAGCGATAAGGAATTGTCAACGAATTTACTGCAAACCCTTTTATATTTTTGCGGTTCAAATTATGGCAAGGATTTTAGCAATAGATTACGGAACAAAAAGGGTAGGGCTTGCCGTTACTGATCCCATGCAAATGATTGCCAGTGGATTAACCACAGTTAAATCAACAGAGGCGTTTGATTTTATTAAAAAATATTGCGAAGAAGAGAGGGTTGAATCAATTGTAATAGGAGAACCAAAAACTCTGGATAATAAACCGGCTGAGTTGGAACTTCAAATTGGTCAATTTGTAAATCGCATTAAAAAGTGGTCACCCAAAATGCCAGTTTACAGGGTCGACGAACGATTTACATCATCCCTGGCTATGCAAAGCTTAATCGATGGTGGGGTAAAAAAGAAACAAAGAAGAAAAAAAGAATTGCTGGATGAAGTAAGTGCTACTATAATTTTGCAATCGTATTTAGAATCAATTCAGTAGTTATGGTTTTACCTATATATGCCTATGGTCACCCGGTGTTAAGGGCAGAATGTGAAGAGATTGAGGAGAACGATCCCAATCTTAAACAACTTATTGATGACATGTATGAAACCATGTATTCAGCTAATGGTATTGGTTTGGCAGCACCTCAGGTAGGTAAAAACCTTCGATTGTTTTTGGTTGATGCAGTAGCTTATGCTGAAGATTATAAGGACTCAAAGGATCCTGAGGATCAGAAAGAATACGCAACCCTGAAAGATTTTAAAAAGGCCTTTATTAATCCAATAATTATTGAAGAAACTGGAAAAGACTGGGCATTTGAAGAAGGTTGCTTAAGCATTCCGGACATTCGCGCTGAAGTGAAAAGGCAGGATACCGTATTGATAGAATATTACAATGAGAACTGGGAACTTGTTGAGGAAGAATATGATGGAATGGCTGCCCGTATCATACAGCACGAATATGATCACATTGAAGGAGTACTGTTCACCGATAAAATTAATCCGGTTAGAAAACGCTTGCTAAAAAGAAAGCTCAATAACATTCTGAAGGGTAATATTGATTTAAAGTATAAAATGAAGTTTGCAAAATGATCAAAACAATGAACTATCTGACTGTTGGACTATTAACATTGGTTTTATTCTCATGCGGAACGGAAGAGGCTAAAACTCCGGACCAAATCAAGGAAGAGGCAAGGGAAGCCATTCTTCTTGAGCGAAGCAAACTCCTGAATTCTACTGGTGAATTAGACACGAATCAGGCCAATACGATAATTGATATGTACATCACCTTTGTGCAAAACAACACCGATGATAAAGATGCCTCCGAATTTATGTTTCAGGCAGGTAGCTTGTGCGTGGGAAAGGGAGATTATAAGCGGGCCATTCGCTTATTAGAGAACGTTACCAAAAACTATGGAGATGATAAGCGAGCAGTGGAGGCTTATTTTTTAACTGCGTTTATCTATGAAAATTACTTAAACCAAAAGGGTGCGGCAGAAGATGCATATAAGTTGGTTATTGAGAAGTTTCCGAGGCACGATTTGGCCCTCCAGTCAAGAGCCGCGATAGAAAACCTAACTAAAACCGACGAGGAACTCATCCGCATGTTTGAAGAAAAGAACCAGGGATCCTAAGGCCTTCATTTTCAGTTTCCCGTAAAAGCGTTATTTTAGGCTTTCACTTGAAGCTCCATGGACGCTACCTGGATTGTAGGCATTTTTTTATTGTTACTTCCGATTTTGGCAGGAGGTATGATCCTCATGTTCATTTCTACCGGTAAGGGCAAATCCAGTACTACCGAAGAAATATTAGCGGTTCGTCACGAAAAAATGTTGGAACGGGACGAATTAAAGGAAGAAGACTTTGAGCATGAGAAGCCTTCCAAGTGATTTGAATAGAATTAAAAGCTCCCTTTTATAACCCTTTATTTCATCCGGATTTAGGCACCTGATTTCAAGTTTTTGACTTAGGAAAAATAATTTTTAGAATTCGATTGCTCTACTTGTCATTATTTATACTTTCGCAGCGGAGAAATGGCAGAGTGGTCGAATGCACTGGTCTTGAAAACCAGCGAGGGTAACACCTCCGGGGGTTCGAATCCCTCTTTCTCCGCCAAAGTAAAGCCCGCTTGAGGAAGCGGGCTTTTTTTATGCGCAAAATCAAGAGCTTGCTCTTGAATTGTAGCGCATAAAAAAAAGCATTTCGCATTAGCGAAATAGGGTTTTACTTTGAAGCCTTCCCCCTTAAGGGATGGCCGATAAAAGAGGCCAATCCCCTGTAAAGCAAAATCAAGAGCTTGCTCTTGAGTTGTAGCGCATAAAAAATGCATTTCGCACTAGCGAAACAGGATTACTTTTTGCTTCTTAGAATTACCCAAATGAGAACACCCGCCAATAACGTTGGTATGGTAAAGAATTTTTCGAAATTGGTTTTAGCCAAAAGGTTTCCAACCGTGTTCAAACCAAAAAGGATAAAGAACAACCATAAAATGACATTTGCAATCCTGATTGAGAAAATGGGTTTAATCAGTTTCCCCTTGATAAGAAGAACCAACCCCAGTAGAAGATTAATTAAAAGTGACGCTGATTCAAAGGCATACATTTCGGAATCATTGTTCAATCGTCCACCCCAGGTAATATCGTAAGGTATAACCTTAAGTAATATTAGAATGTGAAATAGGGTTAGTGCTCCAACCAGATAGAGCATAAGAGTAATCGCAGTTTTGGATTTCATAAATTGAGAAGTATTAAAAGTTGGCTTACTCAATTATTGGACCAGTCTAACCTTGTTTGGTTTCCAAAAAGATCCTATCTAGTAACCATAAAACACTGTGTTTTAAGTTTGATATTATCGATTACAATGGTGATCATATACATACCTGGCGTAAACTCACTCACATCAACTTGCGTGGATTCACGTGAAATACGTTCTACTTTTTGTTCCAATACTTGTATTCCGGTTTCATTGTGTATATATATCATTGCGTTTTCACCAATGTGTTCCTTTAATTCAATTTGTACCAGATCACTGCTTGGGTTTGGATAAATGATAAAACAACTGGGATCTTTATTAGTCAGTTTTTCATCGTTTTCACGCTTTAAAGCTTTAGCGCCATCCTTAGTTTCAATACTAGGTGAGTCTTCCACCCGCATAACTTCCCCTTTAATAATAAGTTCAATCATAGAGGGTACCGTGTTTGCAATTAGGTAAACCTTTTTATGTTGTAATCCCATTTTTCCCCTGGAATCAAATTCAACTTCAATTTCGCTGGATTCACCAGACAATATGGGGACCTTTGGATAAAATGGAACAGTACACCCGCAGCTCCCTCTTGCAGAGGTTATAACCATAGGAACGTCTCCGGTATTGGTAAATTTAAATATGTGAACTACTTTTTCACCGGATTCTATACGCCCAAAATCATATTCAGATTCTTCAAACTCAACTTTGGTAGTTGGAGTTTGGGATTCCTGTGTTTGAGGTGGTTGCACCTGGGAGAACAGCTTGACAGAACTTGTTAGAAACAACAGTGTGCTTATTATAAAAACGCTCTTCATATTTTTTGAAATTTCGGCTTAGATTTTCCTTCAAAGATATATTAGTGTTACCGCAAATAGTATTCCATGAAAGGTGGGGGTTAAGATGAATTCAATGGGATCATTAATCCATTCCAAAAAACCAATCAGTCCGATACAAATTATAGACCGCTCTCAACTCAAGTTTTTCGGGAAGCTTCTTTCCTTTCCAGTAAAAGGATTTTCGTTTTTTCTTCACTTTATCCTTTCGAATTCGGTTACCATTTTCGTCAAATAAGTACAGCTTAATTTTCTTAACGTTTTTGTCTACCGGGTAGAAGTACCAACCGGTAGAATCTCTTTCATAAGTTATGGTAGAGGTATGTCGGGTAGTCATATCCGTTTTTTCGGTACCGTCATTCCACAGTTGGTTATACATGAAATTGCGAATGTGGTTTATGGTCATATCCATGTAGACCGGATAACGTTTCCAATCCAGCATTTTATCAAAAGGGCAATGCCCTTGATTTTCCATGCTTAATAGTGCATTCGGAATTCCTCTGTTGTCTAAAGCTTGATGAAGCACGCTACTTCCCATAACCTGAACAGGTGGAACTTTACCAATTATGGGGTAGTTGAAATTAATCTTATCGGTGTTGTAAGGTACAATGGGATCGTATTCTCCGTGTACACTCACTACCGGAATTGATTCATTGATAAAAGAAGTATCGCCAATGGCACCCGAAAGACTTATGACCCCTTGTACCTTTGAGGAGTAGCCAAGGTTTCCACCATTTCCTTCTATGCCTCCATTCTCTTCCAGTTTCCAGGAAAAAACACTAAAATCCTTCTCCTTCCAAAAAGCCGTATGCAAGGCAGTAATAGCACCGGATGAACTTCCACCCACCCAAATCTGATTTGGATCGATTTGGAAATGATTGTCCTGGTCAGTATTTGCTCTAAAGTAGCGTATGGCAGCCTTCATGTCTTGCACGGAGTTGAGTACGGTCTTTCCGGTTATATCGTCAACGCTGCCTTTTTTATCGAAGCCCAAACTGTAGTTTATGGAAGCGCACACATACCCAAATTGAGCAAAACGGGAGCACAAGGTTTCCATAGGATAGTTGTTTTTATTGCCCATAATAAAACCACCCCCATGCTCCAGAATAATTAAAGGGCGATTTTTCATAGTATCTCCCAGGGGGAAATAGACATCCATAAGTAAGGGGGGCTGCTTTTTGTCAGGATTGGAGTTAACACCGTATTTAACGTTGTATTTTACTCCAACAGCAAAAAGAGGGTCGTAGAATCTTTCCTGGGCGTTCAATGAAAATGAGAATCCCAGAAGAAGAATTCCAATTAGTTTAATAATGAATGGCCTTTCGAACAAATTGATTGAAGTCAAGGGCGGTTTTGTATAGATCAATGATGGTATCAACAATGTTGTCTTCAAGTATGGCTTCAGCAGGTAAAGTATGAACAAAGTAGAAAGCTTTATTGTAAATCATAGGTTGCTTCTCTGCCGCCTCTTTTAGTTCGGGCGGAATCCGTTTTGATTTATCCCCTAATATTTCCCCGAAGGTAGAAGTGAACTTTTTGTCGCTAATCAGCTTGGTAAATTCCTTGCCATTTGTAGCAATGTAATTTCTTAATTCATACAGGTTGTCTTTACCAGCCATATGTATACCCCCATAAATTTTAATCTCCTCCGGACTTGATTGAATGTACAAACCGGGAACCTCCTTATTTTTTCTTCCTCCGGGAGATAAAATAGCTGCCATATGCAATTTGTATGGAGTTTTATCGGCACTAAAACGAATGTCCCTATTAATCCTAAATATGGAATCTTTAGCCTGGATTTGAACTTCATCGTCAAGTTCGCGAACCTTGCTGAGCAATTCTGTCACAAACAGGTTAAAAGGTTTCTTTACACTTTTTTCATAGCGTTTACGGTTTTCATCAAACCATTCCTTCTTGTTGTTAGCCGCTAATTCCTTAAAAAAATCGAGGTAGTCTTTATCGAACATATTTACCGCTTATTGTGTTTTCTCCTGACTCGAATAATCTTCTTTCGGTCCTGACTTTTCTTAGTCTTACCCTTACTTTTTGAGCCTTTCTTATGCCCAAAATTAAAGATTTTGAGTTTTGGTTTGGGGCAATAATCTCCTTTGTGCGATTCATATCCCTTGCACGGCCTGGAATGAAATAGCGGAATGTTGATGCTTGCATATACGTCTACATTATACAGATCCCTTTTAAATGCCAGCGGAATAAAATTGTTCATACCGACACTTAACCACCATAAACGAGCGTAAAACCCAACTCCTGGTTTACCGTATCGATAAACTGAAATGGGCATAGCAAATGTTAGCTTTTTCAATTCGTAACGTGGAGTTAGTGTAAAAGTGGTCATGCGCTCAGCTCCAGCAAAATTGTACTGCTGAATTCCCAGCAGCAGTTGAGCATTTAAGTAAAAATGATTTTCGAAATTGTAGTCTCCCTGAAAAATAAAGCTTAAGGGAAGAGTGGAAAATGATCTATCCTTCTTTTCTACATCTGCTCCTGAGTTAGCAATTGCATCATCAAGTTTTCGTTCAATATCAGAAATCCCACTGGGAGGAGAAGAGACATAATCGATTAAATTGATTGAGTCACCATCAAACTTGTAATTGGCCGTGGTCTTTTTGAAGTTGATAAATCCAAGGTCAATCATGGAAACCCCAATCTTGTATTTATAATCCTTTACCAGGCAATGTCCTTTTATGTGGTGGGGAATGTGGTAGGCGTTATCGTCCCTCAGCATGCGTTTGTATTCCACACCCAGGTCCAACCCGGTTCCCCATCCCTTATTGGCACCGGGCACGGTAAGTACTAATTTACCGGTGTATTTTGCCATCTCCAGGTCACTGGTGTCGGTAGAATAGTTAAAATCTCTGCCGATAAAAGCTACGTTGGAAAAGCCGTTCAATATTTTTAGTGTTCCACCAGCTGTAAATATTGCATTTCCTCTTTTTTGTACAATTTGAGCATAGGACAAGCCCAACTCACCCCAGCCCATGGTTTTAACCATGAACCTTTTTTCATCGAATTGTTGATCCCGAAGAGGCTCATAGCTCAACCCTTCAAAACCAAATTTGGCAACACTTGCGGGAACCCTACGTCCAATGATATGGTTCCGTATTCGAATATTAATTCCAAAGGCCCTATTTTTTATTGCTCGTGTAAATGCAAGCGCATAAACATCGGTTTCGCTGTAAAGGTTGTATTTTTTATTTGGATCGTAGTTGTCCAACGGATCGCTGCTAAAATCGGCTCTTGGAAAATAGACATAAGTATTTTGCAATAGCTGTGACACACCAAATATTCGAAAGTCTGCGAACGGTTTGGGATCTGCAATGGACGCGGGATTGTAGATTACTTTCTGGGTGGTCACATAGTTGTCCGTCGCAGCACCTAAGTGTTGTCCGGATCCACTTGTTACCAGTGAAAACAGGAAAGGAAGAAGTAATACAAACTTTATTATCCTCATTCGATAAGCCAACGGAGCAAAAATAATAGGTTCAATGAGCTACATTTGATTTAAAATTACGTGTAATGAACAATGAATTGCCGAAACTAATTACCGACCAAATGTTCAACAATGATCCATTTTCTAAATGGATGGGAATTGAGCGGGTGGAGGACGGTGTTGGAACCAATACACTAAAAATGAAGGTACGGGAAGAAATGTTGAATGGGTTTGGAATCCTCCACGGTGGAATTGCTTTTTCGCTGGCTGATTCTGCGCTTGCTTTTGCAGCTAACTCACACGGTCGCAAATGCCTTTCCGTTGAGAATTCAATTCATTACACTGGCTCATGTACTACCGGAGATGAAATTATTGCCAGGGCGAGTGAAGTTAGTCGTTCTCATAAAATTGCTGTCTATTCAGTAGAGGTAAAAAAAGCCAGCGGTGAAAAAGTAGCTGAATTTCGTGGAACGGTTTATCGTAGCTCTAAGGAGTGGGAGGTAGGCTAGTACCTGGTTTGCCGCTAGAGGAAAATTGATTGCACGGAATCATACTAGACCTCAAATGAACTTCGTTCATTAAACTATGAAATTCCTATCTATAGGTCTATTGGTAATATTGTTGGCGTTTGCGCCAAATTCCGGATTCAAGACCAACCAACTTAAAAACCAGCGAGTGAAACAGGCATATGCCAACAAGCAATCAACGATTGATTCTATTTTAAAAAGGCATCAACTGGATGTCAGCACCATTCAAATTTTTATCCGGGTATTTAAAGCGGAAAGGGTATTGGAGCTGTGGGCAAAAGACGCTAACGAGGAGAAGTATAAGCTAATTGAAAAGTTTGATTTCTGTTCGTTTTCGGGTGAATTAGGCCCCAAGCGAAAGCAGGGAGACCTGCAAACTCCGGAGGGATTCTATCACATTGATCGTTTTAACCCCTGGAGCAGCTTTCATCTTTCTCTTGGAATAAATTATCCCAATTCATCGGATCGAATATTGGGTTACAAAGCCAACTTGGGTGGTGACATATTTATTCATGGAGATTGTGTAACGGTGGGTTGTATTCCACTCACCGATGACAAAATAGAACTGCTGTACTTATTGGCCGTGGAAGCGAGAAACAATGGTCAATTAAAAATACCGGTTCACTTGTTTCCGTTTGTAATGAATGATCGAAATAAGCAGGTCAAGTACCTTGCTAACCGAACGAATGCGGGATTGATAGAGTTTTGGAAAAACCTGGAACCCGGGTTTCGCTATTTTGAAGAGAATAAAGTACTTCCCAGGGTTACGGTAAATTCTACCGGTGCATACCAATTTCGCTAATCCTGGTCCTTAAAAACATTCTTAAAGTCTTTTTTCCAGTTTTGAAAGAACTTGTTAGATTTTGTAGCAACGTAAATAATTGGGATTAAAAAAAATAAAATTATTGGATCTAAAGAGTCGATGAATGCAATTGTGCAAACTATTATTATCGTTAATAAAAGTGTCCAAATGAAAAAAATCGTACTGTAGTAAAATAATCTATAGATCCAAAAGTTGTGAGTATCGGTAAAGGCGCTACTTTTTTGCTTGTACTTCTTGTAGTTCATTTTGGAATACCTTCTTCCACGATCGGCAGGGTGTTCTTCGTATCCGCTTTTTCTTCTTTTTACCTCGTTCTTTTTGGCCCTATGATAAGCAGCTTTTGAATAAGCGTATTTGTAGAGGTGGGGGCGCTTAAGTTTTTCAATGATTCTTTCATACGCTTGAGTTGCGTCAATAAATCGCTGGGTTGCAGCCGGGTCCGGGTTTCTATCCGGATGGCATTCTTTAGCGATTTGCCGATAGGCTCTTTTTACCTCTTCCGGGCCAGCATTTTGGTCAATGTTTAGAATACGGTAGTACCGTTGGAACATGGAGCGAATATAGTATACTGCTCCAAATGAATGCTTTTAGAATTCTTAAATGCCTTAATCTATACCAACTATAACAATCTTGCCACTCAAGCCTTGCTCCGCTGAAGCTACGCGAAGGCGATGCCGTGGAGGCTTTGCTTTTGTATGGCACAAAAGCAACAAAAAGCCACGATATTAAAACTCAAACCCCTTGCTCTTGTATGTGCTAAGTTCGGACAGGCGGGACGAAGCCCTCAACGTCCCTACTCACTAAGCACCTACTGCGTGGCAGGAATTTTCTTTTTAAAAATCGAATAGAATCAATTTGGTTTAACTTATAAAATGATATTTCAAATTCAAACGCAATTTGCTGAAGTGTTGACAACCTTATTGACATGGGAATGAGAATTGTTTTTTGGTCACATGGTAAATGCTCCTACCGCATTTTCACATTCTTCCCAGTTGGTTTGAACGGTGTAGTCGCTTTGGATATAATCTTCTGGTTCCAGCAATTCAGGAAATCCTTTCCAGCCTCTTCCGGAAGGACCGTAGAAATTACCTGATTTTGCATCGGGGTCCAAGGCTGCTCTAATAATTCCACAAGCACCGTCTTCAGCACTTTGGGCCTGGGACATCATGTCTGAGTTTTTTTCCATTCCTCCATCTGTGGCTGTGGTGGCTTGTAGGTTGGTTAACGCAAAACCGGGATGAGCTAACAGGGGAATTACATTCGTAATGCCCGCTTGATCCAATTTTGATTTTAAACCGTAAGTAAAGGCACAATTGGCCAGTTTGGTTTGATGGTATCGTTCCCAACGAGGACCACTAAAACTCGTGTTTTCTTCATCAGTCCCATCACCACCTAAATCTCCGCCTTTTTTCATAAAGTACTCCGGGTTTAACGGGCTGCCCAGCCTGGCCATAGAAGTATGGTTTACAATTCTTGCCTGTGAGCTTTTCTTTAATAGAGGAAACAATTCTTTGGTCAGTAAAAAGTGAGAGATAACGTTGGTTTGCATTTGTACGTCATAGCCGTCAACCGTAGCGATGTCTTTAAAAGCCATTACACCAGCATTGTTTACCAAGACATCCAGAACTTCGTATTTATTACGAATTGCCTGGGCAGCCTGGCGAACGCTTTCAAAGTTTTGCAGGTCGCAGGCAATAGCATCGAATTTTCCATCGGGAACCAATTCCTGAAGTTGTGTTAAGGCATTTGTAGAGCGTTCACTCTCTCGATTGAGTAGTATTACGGTAGCTCCTTTTTTAGCAGCTTCCCGTGCCAGTATGAATCCTGTTCCGCTTGTAGTACCGGTTACGGCAACTACTTTGTTAGACATTTCCTGAGAGTGGTTTTGGATTACAGTAGGGAGGTGGAGTGTTTTTATTTGGGATTTCATAGAGTTTTGTTTTTGCGTTGTTCAAAGTTGTGAATTAAGAAGTAACTGATAACAAAATACTGATTGTTAATATTATAGATTCCAGTAAATGAGTTTATGTAATTATAAAATGCACTTGAGTGTATTTTTAGTCTTTATAAAAAGAGCTAACCTCAGCTATCCGAATCATTAAAATCTTTATTCTCATCATTTACTAGTTAATCAGATTAATAGGCAGCTTGAAAATAAAGCATAAAGTTATTTATGATTCCCATATTAAATAGTATTTATTCTAACATTATTTTAACCTCTGCTGCAAGTTGCCTATTAGAATGTGTATCCCGACTTTTATGAATATTAAATTGAACCACTTATTGTAGACGTTATTATTTGATCAATTGTTTAACCTTATTGTTATTCTATACAAAGTTCGTGGTTCGGTGTCATAATCGACTAAGGCTCTATGTTGTGTCGATCGGTTATCGAAAACTACAAGCGTACCAGGCTTCCAATTTATTCTGTAGCTAAATTCATGTTTTGAAACAACCGTTTGCAAAAGTTTAAGTACTGCATTACTTTTATTATCATTTAAGTCTTTAATATGTGACGTATGTTCTCTGTTAGCATAAATTGAGTACTTTTTTGAGTCTTTGTTCAGTAGAATAATTGGATGGCAGGTTTTAAAAATTTGAAATTTATTTTCACCTTTAAAATATTTCGAACGTTTAATTTTATTTAGATTGGAGACATAAACACCTTCTAAGTTTTTAAGAAACTCTTGAAATTTTGAGGATAGACTTTCATATGCCATCTCTGTATTAGATATAACTGTATCTCCACCAATTTCTGGGATGTCAATCGCATATAGAAATGTAAATTCCGGTGGGTTCTCTAAATATGTACTGTCAGAGTGCCAAATACTGGAAAACTTTCTTTTTTCAAAAGGATTGTTGATGATTTTTAATACACCAGGGTTTTCCGTATGTCCTTTGGAAAACGGATAATTTTGAATTTTCCCAAATCGTTCTGCAAATTTCACCAAGTCTTTAACCTTCCATTGTAAATCTCTTACCAATATCGCCTTATGTTCAATTATTAGCTTCATTATTTCCTTAATCTTCTTTTAAATGCTCGATTCCAAGAAATAAAAAAAGCCTTATTCTTTTCAAGAACAAGGCTTTTGGGTTTGCGGAGAGACGGGGATTCGAACCCCGGGTACCCGTTAAGGTACGCTTGTTTAGCAAACAAGTCCTTTCGGCCACTCAGGCACCTCTCCAATACGTGCGCAAAAGTAAAATTAATTGCTACCCATGCAAGAAATTATTGCGTGTTTAACGCAGCTTTTTTAAGCGGATTTTGGGTAGGCAATTCTAACGTGATAGATATTTTGTAACATATTGATAAATATGTTTTTAATGGTTGAAATATCCTTGTAAGTGATATTGGCATTGGCAAATTGTCCTTCATTCGCTTGTCCATCAATGATGTTGGTTACCAGATTTGTCAGGGATTTCTGGCTGTATTCATTTAAACTGCGGGAAGCCGCTTCGCAGGCATCTGCCATCATTAAAACGGCAGTTTCTTTACTAAATGGAATGGGACCGGGATAGGTAAAATTGGAGAGGTCCAATTCCTTATCCGGATGTTGCTCCTTGTATTGGTACAAGAAGTATTTAACCGTACTGGTACCGTGATGGGTTCGAATAAAGTCTATGATTACCTCGGGAAGGTTATGCTTCTTGGCCATTTCAATTCCTTTAATCACATGATTGATTATGATACTGGCACTTTCTTCCGGCTCAATGTCGTCGTGGGGGTTTATTCCGCCCACCTGGTTTTCAATAAAATAATGAGGTGCTTCCATTTTACCAATGTCGTGGTAGAGGGCACCCGTACGAACCAGCAACGGATTACCACCAATTTTTAGGATGGCCTTTTCGGCTAAGTTGGCTACCTGCATGCTATGCTGAAAAGTACCTGGTGCCTCCGTTGAAAGCTGGCGCAGCAGGGGAGAGTTGGTATCAGCAATTTCCATTAGGGTTACGTCTGAAAGGAATCCAAAAATCTTTTCGTAGATATAGATTAAGGGGTATACCAACAAGGTAAGAATGGCACTGGCACCAAACCAATAGAAATTTTCGATCTTAATGTTTTGCCAATTGCCTTCCTGTACAATTAAAATGGCCAGGTCACATAGAGCATAGGTAAGGAAAATGATTAGTACCGTGGTAAGCAGCTGAGATCGCTTTCTTAAGCTCACCAAAGAAAAAACGGCAATAAGCCCGGCAATGCATTGTAAGAACACAAATTCGAACCCATTGGGTGCGTAAAATCCAATGAGAATAACAGCCAGGAAGTACACGTAAGAAGCCAGTAATTCGTCGTAGAAAGATTTTATAAGAATAGGCAGGATACAAAAGGGGAGAGCATAGATAGGAACCTGCTCAAAATACAAGGGGATCATTCCCATTAACACGGTTATGGTAAAGCTTACCACGATAAAAAGTACCCGATTGTTTACGTTAATTATATTTTGGCGGAACAGGCTTAAAAACAAGACCATAACCAGGAAGATCATACCCACAATAAGCACCTGCCCGGCAAGTATGAGCAAGAAGTTCTTTTCTCCTCCCTGCTTTAACTCGTATTCCTTTTTAAGCGATTGCAATTGAAGCCAGAGTTCTTCATTGACTACCTGTCCCTTGCTGATGATTAATTGTTTCTTTTCAACCTTCCCTTTAGTTTTCGACAGTTTGTCCAATCGGCTTTGCAATACTTTGCGTGTGGTCTCCTCATCGAAGAGTACGTTGTGGTATACATTGTCCAGTATAAGATTGAGCAAGAGTTCCCCATCGTTCCTTTTTAGCTTTTGAGACTCACTGGAAAGAAAGCTGGTAGCCGTTCCAATGGTATGAAAGTCGCTTCGTTCCCTTTCTACGGTTTCATTATCAACCAATAGGGTAATAAGCTCTGAGTTATTCTCACTTTCCGTTGGTTGAATGATTCCCTGTTTGTAGATTTTTTTCAATAACTCAATTCCAAGCGGTACTATTTCGAGGTACTTCTTGTGCTCTTTTACCTTAAGCGTATCCAGTTGGTTAAGTACGTTGTTGTTGAAATTGTACAACGCCTTTTCCGTTACGGCCTCATCCTGCACGTAATATTGGCTTGCCTTTTCGCGAATTGCTTTTTCTTCCTGCTTTAGTTCATCTTCCGATTTTAGAACAGCAAAATCATAGGGAGCGTACAGATTTTCGTGGAGCCAGGGTTTGCCTTTCTGAAATTCATACTTGAACTTAGCCTCCTTGGGCATTAAAAAGACAATAACAACCGAAGCCATAAGAAGCACGGACGCTTTAAAAAACAGGTCCTGGCTGTGGCGCAATTTATTTAAGAACTCATTCATACCGCAGGTGACTAAAGTAGGGTAATTCCTGCTTTTTCAAAACCCTTGAATGGCTTACTTTTGCACCCGATTTACATCGAGTCAAAAATTGAAATAAAATCATTCAAAAAATGAAAGAAGTATATATAGTATCAGCAGTAAGAACACCCATTGGAAGTTTCTTGGGGAGTCTTGCTTCAGTTCCGGCTACCAAGCTGGGAGCAGCCGCTATAAAAGGTGCATTAAATAAGGGTAATGTAGATCCTCAACACGTAAATGAGGTATTTATGGGCAACGTTATGTCAGCTAATTTAGGTCAGGCACCAGCACGTCAGGCCTCCATGTTTGCAGGCATTGGCGATCAGGTTCCTTGTACTACGGTAAATAAGGTTTGTGCTTCAGGAATGAAGGCCATAAGTTTAGCTGCTCAATCGATTATCGCTGGTGACAACGAAGTAGTAGTTGCCGGAGGTATGGAAAACATGAGTTCTGTTCCTCACTACATGGTTGCTCGTAACGCGGTAAAACTTGGTAATGTTAATATGATCGACGGAATGGTTAAGGATGGCCTTACCGACGTTTATAACGACACCCACATGGGTAATTGTGCTGAATTGTGTGCGAAAGAAAATGGGTTTAGCAGAGAAGACCAGGATGAGTTCGCCATTGAGTCGTATAACCGTTCAGCTGCAGCGTGGGCTGCCGGAAAATTCAACGATGAAATTGTTCCTGTTGAAATTCCACAAAGAAGGGGAGAACCAATAGTTTTCTCAGAAGACGAAGAGTACAAAAACGTAAAAATGGAAAAAATTCCGGCTTTGCGTCCAGCCTTTCAAAAAGAAGGTACGGTAACTGCTGCTAATGCTTCCACTTTGAACGATGGAGCCTCTGCCTTGATATTGGCCAGTGCTGAAGCGGTTGAAAAATATGGATATACGCCTTTAGCAAAGATTACTTCTTATGCTGATGCTTCTCAGGCTCCGGAATGGTTTACTACCGCTCCTGCCAAAGCAATTCCAATTGCATTGGGTAAAGCTAATTTGAGTGTTTCCGATATTGATTATTGGGAATTGAATCAGGCTTTCTCCGTGGTTGGGTTGGCCAATGCCAAAGAACTGGGACTGGATGCTTCTAAAGTTGATGTTAACGGTGGAGCAGTTTCACTGGGTCACCCCCTTGGAAACTCAGGTTCAAGAATTGTGGTTACACTCATCAATGTGCTTAAACAGAACGGTGGTAAATATGGTGCTGCCGGAATTTGTAACGGTGGGGGTGGAGCTTCTGCAATGGTTATTGAAAACGTATAACAAGTAATTTAAATAGAATTGGAAAACCCGCTCTGGTAGCGGGTTTTTTGTTTGTGTTTATTGAGATTTATTTATTGATAACTAATTGAATAAGTTGTTGGTTAGAGACATCATTATTCCTTTTATTTGTCTGGTTCATAAGAGCGATTCATGAAATACGGTGTATCCCAATTAAGCGTTGTTCCTGCAAGGGAAGAGCCTTCCGATAAGTCGGAAATGGTAACGCAATTGCTCTTTGGTGAACACTATAAAATCATTGAAGAACGTAGCAAGTGGGTTAAAATTAGAATGGCCTACGACAAATACGAATGCTGGATCGATCGCAAGCAATCGTATGAGGTAAGTAAGGATGTTTATGATGCCATTGAAACCAGCAAGCAATGGACTACTTCGATCGATTTGGCCGCTATAGCCACACACATTAATACCGGTTCACTTTATCCCTTATTAATGGGAAGCAGCTTGCCACATTTCGAAGGAAGTCGGGCTCGTTGGGGAGAAGATGTTTTTGAGTTTTCCGGAATGACCGTAAACAGCGATGCTGGAATTTCCAGGGAGCGAATCGTGGAAAATGCTATGATGTACATCAACGCTCCTTATTTGTGGGGAGGGCGTTCTCCATTTGGAATTGATTGTTCCGGATTTACCCAGTTGGTGTACAAAATTGCAGGTAAGAAACTACCGCGCGACGCCTACCAGCAGGCGGAAATAGGGCAGACCCTATCATTCGTAGAAGAAGCTCAAAGTGGAGATTTAGCTTTTTTTGATAACGAAGAAGGAAGCATAGTACATGTAGGTATTCTTTTGCAGGACAATGAAATTATTCATGCCAGCGGCAAAGTACGAATCGATAAAATTGACCATCAGGGAATCTTTAATGTGGATACCAAACGCTACTCGCACAAGCTGAGGCTGATTAAAAAGATTTTGAAGTAGCGCACGGCGAAACCAAAGAATTGTATTTTTATCAGACCATGTCCAATGCAGCAATCATTCTTTTATTAATTTCTAATTTTTTCTTCACGGTACTTAATGCCCAAACTTACTCTCTGGAAAAAGGAGAATTTAAATATGGGCGCACATCGTATTCTCCAAAGGGAATCGTAGAAATAAACTACTTGACCAATGGTGAGCTTTTGGTCATGTTTATTGATGGTATCAGCTTTGAAATGAGGCATCACAACGATCAATTAGGAATTGTCAATTCCTTTGTTTTTGATTGGGAAAAGTACTGTGATGATAATGGATTGGCACATTATAAGTATTTTTTCTTCAATGATTCTTATTACTTCATTGTTCGAAATAAGGACACGGAAACCAAGTTGAGCTATAAGTACTTTAAAATTGATTGCGTTAACCCCTCTCTTGACTTTGAATTAATTGATTTATGGACGATCCCTCACCTGGATTGCAGAACCTGTGAAAAGTTAGATTTAACAATCTCACCCGATAAAAAGAAGTTTGCTTTAGGACATCATAACCTTAGTCCTGAAAGTGGACAGGAAGCTGATACTCGAATTTACATGTACGAGGCCTATGTATATGATTCTGTTGGCAATGTCATACGAAGTGCTTCAATTGATTTAAAGAAAACAAGAAAAGCCATGCCCAGAAGGCATTTCATACTGGATAACGCGGGTAACCTTTACTGGGCGACCAGAAAATTTGATCAGTTTTATTTTAGTCATTCCTTTGAAGAAAGTATATCCAACCTTGACTTTTTTGGATCCTTGCACAATAAGTTGCCTCAATTGAAGTCCATAATATCAATCCACGTTACCAATTACCAGGGAGGAATACAATTGATTTCGATGTATTCCGATGACCATAGGAATGAGACAAAGGGTGTTCTTGTTTCGGAACTTTTACCAAAACAAAAAAAGATTGAATTTTTAGAAAAAATCGACTACGATCAGCAAATAATTGATCGATTAAAGCAAATAAAAGTAAGGGGGTTAGATTTAGTTTCCATTGCAGGGCAGGATAAAACCCCAACCATGCATAAGATGGATCTTATGAAGCCAATAGAAACCAAAGAGTCGATTTTCTTAATCACGCAATTTCAGCATTATACATTTTCATACAACGGAGCCACTGGGATACAAAAATCACTAAGAAAAAATGCTGATTTTGTAATTTTTTCGCTAGATCACGACTTTCAATTAAAGCAGATGTATCAAATTCCATTCTTATCTACAATTGAATGTTCCAACTTTCATTGTGGCAGAATATATAGTACGAGAATACCCCGTGATCACTCCCTCGTTCAAACTGATTCAGGTATTAGCTTATATATGCTAAATCATAGAGCTAATTATCTTATGCCAGTATCGAAATTAGCAAGAAGGCACCTTGTACCTTCCATTAGTGATAATTTAGGGTATTATAAAATTAGCTTAACCGACGAAGATCAAATGACCACTCAGCTATTGGATGTATGGAATAATAAGGAGGTTTTTAATGTTCTTTTCAATACAGGTGCCGTTAATGCTAATGGTAATTTGGTATATTTCTCAACAAAGAAAAAGGAATACAAACTAGTTGAGTTAATAGAGAAGAAGTGATTATCTAGTCATTCATTAGGGCTAAAGAACCTTTCAATTTCTTTCCCGAAAGATTAACTAAAAATTAAGCTGGGAATTCCAACGCCAATTGCAACACCGTAGAATAAATCAGCCCAGAAGAATCGAAGGAAGTTAAATATGTAGATGATTCCGATAATTGGAAAACTTACAATGGCCAACAGGTTCGTTTTCTTGACTTCTTCTTTGGCTTGAGCATAGATTTGATTGGCATCCTGGTTGGAAGGAATAGCACTCATACCAATGGAGACTCCCAACCACATCAGGAAGTAGGATAGGGGTTGCGAAAGATCAAAGTAACTTATCGGCATGTATGCAGGCAGGCAAATAAGCAGGCATAATAATGTGTTTACAAAAAACGGCCCCATGGAGATCAAAAAAGTAGTGTTGAAGTCCTTGGTTTCTTCATGAATAACATACCCGCTTGGATTTCCCACCTGGAAATAGACGACTTCCAAAATCTCTACTTTTCTAAGCTTGCAGAAAACAACATGGGCAAATTCGTGAACGATTGTTCCCGGAAACGTTGCTATTGATATTATTTCACCTGGTATAAACATGGTTTAGTTATTTTTCCATCCCTCGGGATATCGTTTATCGTATTCTTCTTTAGTAATAATCTCTTTTGAAAACAATCGATATTCTATTCTATTGAAATAGGTAAGCAGACCTTCATCCAAACTTTTAAAAGACTTGGCTTTTTCCAGGTACTCCAAACTTTTTTCTTTTGATGTGT
Organism: Crocinitomicaceae bacterium; assembly: GCA_002713215.1. GTDB lineage: Bacteria > Bacteroidota > Bacteroidia > Flavobacteriales_G > Salibacteraceae > UBA2108. The sequence continues at coordinate 39,560 of PAVO01000024.1, read as the reverse complement.
CCTGTTTGTTTTCTGCATATAAACAGGCATAGGCCGAGGCTACAGAAGCCCAGGCATACGGATCTTCTTCATGCGTATTGAGCCAGGCTTTATTTAGGCTTAAAAACAGGGGGTAGTCCTTTGTATCGAAAGCTGCACCACTGCTGGCACGATCTATAAGCATGTCGACACCATATTCTTCAGGTAACTTGTAGCGGCATTTTATAAATTGATCCAGGGCCAATTGCGACTTATCCTGATTTAAATACTCAAGCCCTAAATAATAACTACCTAGAATCTCCAAATCCGGAATTTCAGGAGTTAGGCTACTTGCTTCCATCATTAAATCGGAAGCCAATTTTATTTGCCCACTATCAACCGCGGCATAAGCATCATTGATTTTCTGGTAGGATTCGAAATATTTCCAATTCCAGGTGATTGAGAAAATAACCAAGGCAGCAATTCCATACATAAAGCCTTTTACCCAGATTGGAATGATTCGTTCCTTTAAACTGGTCTTGCATTCCGTGCACATAGGTAAATTTACGTGCTTGGGCCAGGGTCTTCTTCCGTTGTCCTTTCCACACGAAACGCAGATGGTAGGGTCTTGTTCATATTGAACTTCCCTGTTCTTCAGTTCATCTTCGTTTGGAAATGTAGTCTTAAGACAATCCTCGCAATAAACGCGCTTGTCAATCTTTATGCTGTTATTTTGAGGAATATTTTCCTTGTGACAATTATCGCAAGTAACATGGTTCATAGAATGATGATTTTTAAACTACTTAGATACAAGCTGAATTTTATGCAACAGAACCAAGTAACCCCTCAAAAATAGTTTATTCCCAATAAATTGATAATGAATAGTTTGAAGAAATTTGAAATCTATTTTTTGAATAGGTTTTTAGCTATTCCCAGCTTTATCCCTGCATGAAAAGAAGGAAGTATTTGCTGCCCTCTACCTTCCTCATAAGTAACGACATAAGAATTTCCAGCCTCATCAATCTTCTGGCTGTTTTCATTGATATATAAATAGGATTTGTAGGTAACACCAGGACCAGCAAAGAGTTTGGTATTGAGTTGATATTTTCTGCCTGACAATAGCTTTAAATCTAGGGTAGCCAACACTTTTATCCCTGGTGCGTGTATCTGTTCGGTGCGAATGGCGCTGTAATACCCAAGCGATTCTCCCTGGATTCCTCTTGTCAGTTGTTTCTTATTGATCCAATAGAACCGATAAAACAATTCGGTTTGCAGACCGAAGAAATATCTATGCTTTATTGGAAAATAATATACTGGTGCTACGGAGGCATATACAGCACTATTGAATGGATTAATTAGCAATTGATTTTCGTTTAAAGATCCCAAGCCTTTTCCCTTCGCTTCTACCTCATTTCCTTTACCCACAGGGATTTTATAACCCAGTGAAAAAGAATACCCCAGGTTAGAATGGTTTAGTTTTTCATAAGTTATTGCAATTTCAGGAAAAATAAGTTGAGATAAAGAAATGTAAACTCCACTTCCCAGTTTAGATTCTGAATTATTAATCAGTTGGGAATAGGAACTAGTCACTAAGAACAAACCAATTAAACCAATAAAAAATCTTACTCGCATTCTATGTGTTTGGTCAAGGTCTATAAAGATAGTGAATTTCAGATATCCAAACAAAAAATCCCGTATCAGCTTAGCCGAGACGGGATTTCAATATCTAGATTGTGAAACTAAACCTTAATCGCTAGCCAGGCCAACGTAGAAGTTAATGGTCTCCTCAGAGGTATTTCCTAATTTGTCCTTACTTCGAACTTTCACCACATATTTAATTTTCTTTTTCAAGAAACGGTTTCTTTCCGAAATATCCAGTGTAGTTGCTGAAGAGTAGAGGGTCCATGCACCATCGTTAATGCTGTACTCAATGGTTTGTGTACCCACGTGATCATCAGTAGCACCTAAATAAAGTCGGGTGTAATTCGGGTAAATCTTATCACCATTTTTTTCACCAATGGGCTCAATACTAAAGTTGTAGTATATGGTAGGAGCATTGTTGTCAACAAAAACATTTGAAGTTTTTTCCTGCTCTTCATTGTTTACCCGGTCTGTTGTCTTGAAGTTGATGGTGTGGTATCCATCATTAGGAATGGTAAACTGGCTGTACTCGTTGTATCCACCACCATCAATTTGATAACTTACTTTTTGAACACCAGACTCATAGTCCTTAGCAAACAAGGTCACCTTGGTATCCTTATTAATAAAGAGGGTGTCCCTGGAGAAGAATTGAGGACGACCGTATCGAATTCCAGTAGTAGGAGCCTTGTTATCCACATACACCGTTAGGTATTTGTTTGGAGACAGGTTTTGAACGTTATCCGTAGCGTCATACTTAAAAGTATGTAACCCTTTTACATCAGGTACAGCAATGTTTGACGAGTAATCATATCTCTCTTTACCATCAATTCGATAGTAGATTTTATTTACACCAGCCTTGTTGTCTGTAGCTGAGAAAGAAATGGTTGTTCTATTAGATACAAACAGGTACTTTCCTTTGTATTGATCTCCATTAACCTGGTTTTCAACCACCGGAGGAATACGATCCAAATAGAATGCAAATGATTTTTTCTCTTCCGTATTTTTTACTCTGTCAATAGAGTAGTAGTACAACACGTGATCGCCATCGGCTAATCCACTCATAGAAATATTTCCACCGTGAACCCGATCGCTTCCACTGTCAAACGAATAACGGGTAACCCGAACGCCAGACAAAGCATCAGATTTACTTAAGCTAAACTTGGTGCTTGGCGCTAAAATGTTTGAGTTGTAAACAATCCCCTGAATGGCGTGGCTGGAAGTAGGTGCAGTTAAATCAACCGTGAAGGTAGAACTTCTTGTTTTTTCCGCATTTCCTACATTATCGTGTGAGTAGTAGTACAATGTATATTCACCTTCCGTATCCATACTAACGTCGGAAGAGTAATCGCTCCAACTGGAACCGGTTGTATGATGAACTTTTTGAACACCGGAAACTGCATCCCTTGAAGTAAGGCTATAGGTAAGCCCCTTTCCAAAATAAACCTTGCTTGAAGTGTACTTTGGTGCTCCACTAAATTTGTGGTAGGTATAAGGTGGAAGACCATCAGCGTATATTTCATACAAGATTTCCTGTTGCGGAGAAGCTGTTTTTTTTGATTCTTTATCAACCGCCCATTTACTTCTGATGTAATTTACACCTTCCGTATCAAGGTACATGGGGTCGGCATACTTGGCAGTAGCCTTACTTTTTAAATCATAGGTCTGACCACCTGGAGTGGTACTAAACATCAAGTAAAGTGGCAGGCTTTTTTGCACATAAGTATTACCATTATTAAGGTAAACCACATTTTCGTGGGTAAGTTGAGCGGGCTCTTGTGCCATAGTAGTCAGGCTCATAAACACGATCAAAACAATACAACTAATTGATAATAAACGACTTTTCATAGAATTTTAGTTACCGTTAATAGCGGTAAAAGTAGCATAAATTAACAATTAGAAATATGTTTGATATCAATTCTTACAATGAATGCCCTTAATAATGCTGATTATGATCAATTTATACGGGCTGAATATCAGGTAACAGTAGTACCTTCGCGTATCAAAAATTAAGATCTTCTTTTAATTACATAAAAAAGTTAGTTGTCCGAATTAAATCAAATATTAGAGTTGGTAATTGAAGGACTAAAAATGCCCGTCTCGTATATACTTAATTCGGAAAAACGAATTTTTTACGTATACCTGATTTCCTCCGTTGCGTTGGCCTATTACGTGTACCGGAACTCGAAAAAGGACTATTCTTTTTTTAAGTATTTGTTTGATAAAAGAACCTGGTTGAGTAGGTCAGCCTGGGTAGATTATGGCCTAGTGTTTTTTAATGGACTGGTTAAGGTATTCCTACTGGCACCCTATCTCATATTTGGTTTGTACTTATCCTTTTGGGTCAATGAATTCCTGATCGACTTATTTTCATACCCAACGTTTAGTCTCTCGAAAACGCAAACGCTGATTTTATTTACCATCGCTATAACCATTATAGGAGATTTTGCTACCTACCTAGTTCATTGGACCATGCATAAAGTACCTGTGCTGTGGGAGTTCCATAAAGTACATCATTCGGCTACCACATTGAACCCCATTACTCAGTATCGAATTCATCCCGTTGAGCTAATACTGAACAACATAAAGGGGATTCTTGTTTTTGGAATAACTACCGGCGTATTCGATTACCTGTCGAATCATCAGATAGAAAAAATCTTATTCCTGGGGGCCAACGTTTTCAGCTTCGTCTTTATGTTTTGGGGAGCCAACCTGCGTCACTCCAGTGTTAAGCTGAAATATTTCAATTTTTTGGAATATATATTCATTAGTCCATTTCAGCATCAAATCCATCACAGCAATAAGCCCGAACATTACGATAAAAACATAGGAGCCAAGCTGGCCATTTGGGATTGGATGTTTGGCACATTGGTCCGATCAGAGAACGTGGATAAAATTGAATATGGCTTAGGAGAGGTAGAAGACAAAAAGTTAGGCAATCTCTGGCAGAACCTGATTCAACCTTTTGCTGGTGTTTTTAATATTGTTAAAAGCAAGTTCTAGGATATGTAACCTTACAATTGGAATATTTCACGACTAAATTATTTCAAAATACCCACAAGGAAAACCTGATTCAATTGAGTTAAGCATTTTGTTTTAGAAAACGCAAAAAATGCAATGGTGTTTTTTTTAGTTGCAGTTTTCAAGAATAGACCTTCCTGAAAAGGCTTCATTTTTGAGTTATAAATTATAGTGAATTATGCTAGAAATAAAGTTGCCGTTTAGACTTATCCTATGTCTGATAACCATTCAGTTGGGTGTGCACAGTAACGCATTTGCGTCAAAAGATACAATATACACGGTTAACGGAAGAATAATTCCTTGTGATGTGGTTGAGATAACATCCAGTGCGGTCAAATACCTATATATGAATGAATTTGATAGTTCAATATTTGTTCTTTACAAAAGGGATATTTCATATATCACGTTTAAAAATGGTAAACATGCATTCTACAGTTTAGATGCAGCAGAGGTTTCTGCAATAAAAGAACAACAACCACTGGCTGCGGATCAAGACAAGCAGGTGAAATTCAAAAATATCATAGGAATCAATCTTGTTAACTTGGTTCATGGAAACGTTAACTTTTCCCTGGAACGTATGACTAGGTCTGGGCATTTTTCGCTTAGAATTCCAGTGAAAATAGGATTTGACAATGAAAATGGAAAGGAATACGTTGCCTCTACATATTCTGGAAGAAAGGTAATTTGGTCTACCGAATTAGGTATTCTTATTTATCCCAAAGGCCAAAAAAGAGCATCTTATGTTTTTGGACTAGGTTATGAGGTTGGCGAACTAAAATTTATTACCGAGAATCTGGTAACAACCATCACTGGAAACAATTCGCTTGTTCAATCAAATTCTAGAGACTATACTTTCAATTCATTTTACATCTACAATGGATTGGTATTGTCTCCTGTACATAAAATTGCGTTTTCCTTCCTTGGTGGAGTAGGTGGAAGAAGAACATTTGAATTGGACCAGGAATACTCGGCAGCCTTAAATCTATCGGTTAGTGTAGGCTACCGGTTTTAAAACCGGTATTAATCACCTGTTGGTCAAACTTGCCCATATATTTTATACTCATAATCATGCAATCACTTTATTTGCATTATGCTTTTGAGAAAGAAATGGAAGTTCTTGGTGCCGGTAGGTCTATTCTTGATTTTTGCTTTTTTTTCACTTAAACCTTTAACCTCCTCCGAATGGAGTATGGTGTCTTATCCCGAAAAGCTTCAAGCAAAACATGAATACCTAAAGAAACTTCAACTACCAGATTCTGTAAACCGACCCAACTTAATAATCATTATGGCAGATGACCTAGGGAAAATGGATGTATCTACCTATGGAGGAACAACCATGCAAACTCCCGAGATTGACAAACTGGCTATGGAAGGAATTCGGTTTACAGAGGGATATGTTACCAATCCCATTTGCAGCCCTTCCCGAGCCGGATTGTTAACCGGTAGAAATCAATCGCGATTTGGATACGAAAACAACATTCATGAGCGATATCCCAGAAACTGGCTCGAAAAATCGTTCTTTAAGTATTTCCTGGCAACCGATTCGTGGTTGGTGGCTGACGAAGCTTCTGTACCTTACGAAGAAGACATGGAAAAACAGGGAATTCCGGTAGAAGAAGTAATGCTAAGTGAAGTTCTGCATAAGGTAGGATACCGAACAGGCGTATTGGGAAAATGGCATTTGGGGTACAGCGAAACCAGCATTCCAATCAACCGTGGATTTGATTATCAATATGGGTTTTACGAAGCTTTCAGTTTGTACCATGAAGACCTGGAATCAGAAGAGATTGTGAATCAAAGCTGTCCTGATTTCTCTGATCCGTTTATTTGGGAAAAGGGTAGAAGTGGAACCTGTGCTATTCGTAAGAACGATATGCCGTACGATGAAGAAGGCTATTTGACGGATCGCATTGCTGAAGAGGCAGAAGCCTTTATTGAAACCAACAGGGATACCTCATTTTTTCTTTACGTTTCGTTCAATGCTCCTCATACACCGTTTCAGGCTCAGAAGAAGTACTACAATATGTATTCACATATAGAAGACCCTCACAAGAGAATTTACTACGCCATGATAAAAAACCTGGATGACGCTGTAGGTAGAATCAACCAAAAGGTAAAAGATCAGGGAATTGAGGAAAACACTTTAATCGTCTTTTTGAGTGATAATGGAGGGGCTACCTACACAACAGCAACCGATAATGCTCCGCTTAAAGGAGGCAAACTCACCCATTTCGAAGGAGGGTTAAATGTTCCGTTTTCAATGAAGTGGGAGGGAAAGCTTGAGGACAGTATAGATTATAATCATCCGGTGGTTTCAACCGACATATATTCTACCATGTTGGGTTTATTGGATATCCCCTTAATGCAAGACAGAAAATACGATGGGGTAAATCTACTTCCAATTCTCAAGGGTGATCGAAAACAGCAAGCTCACGATAAAATATGCTGGCGATCTGACTATTTGAGGTCAATCCGAAAAGGAGACTGGAAGCTGATTGAAGACCGATTGGGAGGAGCACGTGTTTTATACAATCTCAGTAGAAACAACTATGAATCGGATAATCTTTTTGATCAAAAGCCCAAGGTGGTAGAAGAACTTATGCTAGAATTAGACCAATGGGAATCGGAATGCGAAGATCGGCGTTGGCCGCGGGTTATGGACTTTAAATTTACCGACGAAAAGCAGGATTTTTACTTTCCATTATAATCACATTTCATTGCTAATAACTTTTTAGCTGGCCAACATCTCAGGAAAACAACATTATTAATTTGCAGGTGTCTGTCATTTGCTTTGACTACACTTAAAAACATATGGAAAAATGTCTCCTATTCGGGTATAGAAGGGCATTTGGCTGGTTTAACCCGGAAGGAAGTAATACTGAGTAATCAGATCAGTGTTATCCTAATTCCAATAACCATTGGAGTATTCTACCTCAATTATGTAAACCAGAACCATTCTATAGTTGCGAGCCTTTCGGTTCTCTTCTTTCTCCTGATTTCCATTCCTATTTTCAATCATTTCAACCTGATCAATTTCAGTCGATTGTTGTTGAGTGTTTTGCCCAATATGCTTTTGATATTGCCGCCCATCTTGTATGGCAACATTGATTTGGGAAATTTTCAGGGACTTGCTTTTACCACCGTATCATTAAGCGTATTACCGCTTATGCTGTTTAACTACCACAACGAAAAGGGCTGGTTTGTCTTTAGCCTGCTAATGAATGTGTTGGTGGTTGCTACCTACGACGTGTTTCTTCAAACCTATGTAGCAAGTTCGGAAGTTCTTGGTACCCAGTCCGAGTTTTTTCATAGCAAGATTCCCCAGGTATACCTGCTCCTTATTATTATAGGTGCATTTGTGTTTTATCAGCGAATGACCCGCAAGTTTCAGGACGAATTGATTGTAGCCAATGAAGCCCTGCAACGGAAAAACGAGGAAATTCATCAACGAAACGAGGATCTAAACCAAACCCAACAGGTACTCGAAGAACAAAAATCGGTAATTGAAGACCAGTCGGTTGCCATGCAGGCGAGGAACAAGACACTGGCCGAGCACGGGTATATTATGCTGCAATTGGCAAAGAGTGAATTTGTGCAGAAGGGAATTATTACCGGTGCGTTGGAAGAAATTGCCAGAACAATCTCCTTAACCCTCGATGTAAGCAGAACCAGTATATGGAAAATTGAAGATGGGGAAATGGAGTGCGTTAAACTCTATAGCCGGATCAAAAACAACTACTTCGATGGTTACAAACTGGATTTAGGTGAATTTGAATATTTCACTGAAGCACTGGAAAACGATGAAATTATAGTAGCTAACCAGGGAATGGATAGCCTGAAAATCAGAAAGTTTTATTCAAAGGCGGTTTTTTCTGAGGAGATTAAATCGGTTTTGTGTGCACCTTATTTTGTTGATGGTCAATTGCATGGGGTGGTAATGTGTGAGCAAGCCGAAATTGAAAAAGAATGGTCGCCGGAGGATATTAACCTGGCGAAGGTATCGGCAGATATATTAACTATATCGTACTCATCCAATCGCTTAAGAACAGAAACAGAAATAATTAGGAAGCAGCATCTTCAAATCGTTCAAAAGAATGATTTTATAGAATCTCAGAAGGAGCAGATATTGTTGAAAAACGAATCGCTTGAAAAAAGCCGATTGGAATTGGAGAAAAGCCTGGCCGATCTTAACTCAACGCAGGTCGATTTGGCTAAAAAGCAAGCTGAATCGAGAAGTGTTCTTGATGCTATAAACGACCACAACTTGGTTGTTGAGTATGACTTGAAAGGGGAGATAACCTGGATGAATGAGCGAACCATGGAACTCACCGGAATTTCTAAAAAGGATTTGGAAGGCTCCTATCGTTATTCCATTAAATCGTTGTTGTTGAGGAGCAACCACTTTACACATCTGGAGTACGATAATTTCTGGTCGAGTCTGTTGCGGGGAGTGAGCCGTAAATATGAATTGCAAATTGTTCTTCCGAGCACCAAGATTTGGGTAGCTGCAACCTTTTTACCCATTCGCAACGAAAATGATGAGGTATATCGTTTATTGGCAATGGCGCACGATATATCTACGGTCAAAAATCAGCAAAAGCATATCGAGGAGCAGAACGTCAAATTAAAGGATAGTAAAAAGGAGATTATTCGAATAAACAATTCGCTGGAATCCAGGGTGGAAGAAAGAACGGGTCAGTTAGAAAAGCAAAACAAACAATTGATGGAGTACGCTTTTATAAATGCCCATCTGCTACGTGCACCGGTTTGCAACATTTTGGGATTGATTGACCTACTGAAAAAATATGATTTTGATGAAGATCAAATGGATATAATCAAGTTCTTAGATACCTCGACAAAAGAGCTGGATGAGATGGTCATGAAAATCAACCGTTCGCTTAAAAAGGGCTACTACGACGATCCGGTTCTGATTGAACAAGTAGAAAATTTCAAGCGAAAACAGGAGCAGAAACAAGCCGATCAGGCTTAAATTGATGTTTTGCCAATTTATTATTTAGAGAATAAAGCAGAATTTCCAAATCCGGAAGAAGCAGATGATGAAGGATTGCTGGCTGTTGGGGGTAGTTTAAAATCCGATTGGTTGTTGGCGGCCTACCAGAAGGGGATTTTTCCGTGGTTTAATCAAGGTGATCCAATACTATGGTGGTGTCCAAACCCTCGAATGGTATTGTATCCAGCCAACTTTAAGCGCTCTAAGAGCTTTAGAAATGTGCTTAACCAAAACAAGTACTCCGTTACCTTTAACCAGGCATTCGAGAAAGTAGTTGACTGCTGTGGAACGATTAGTAGGGAAGGGCAGGAGGGGACCTGGATTACATCAAACATGAAAGCCGCCTATTTAGAATTACATAAAATGGGTTGGTGTCATTCGGTTGAAGTATGGGATGATCAAAGTAAGTTGGTTGGTGGATTGTATGGTGTTGGAATGGGGCAGGTGTTTTTTGGTGAATCCATGTTTTCGACTGTTTCCAATGCCAGTAAAATAGCCCTTTATTACCTGTGTAAGAGACTGCTTGGACTAGAAGTACGACTTATCGACTGCCAGGTATACACAAAACACTTGGAATCGTTAGGCGCCGAATTGATTTCCAGAAGTGAATTTCTGAAACAACTTAACAATTCTGTTCAACGTAAAAAACTGGAATTTAAATAAGAAGTTTAGAAGTAAGGGAGCCTATTTCTTGTCAAACAAGTTAATAAACTTCCTGAAAGCGTCTAAAAACAGGGTAATCACCAGTAGTATTGTCATAAACCAAATGACACATACATTAACCCATAGGGTATCGAAATACTTACCAAAAACTCTTTTCCTTGGTGCATAAAAATGGCCCCTTAAACTCTGACTGTCCCTATAAATAGGATCTTCAAGTTGAACAAAGTTGTTCTTAATTGTTTCGATCTTGGAAAGTTCATTTTTATTCGTTACCAGGTCAGCCAGCGAGTTGTTTCTATACTTCATTTTAAGCTCACCAAAGTCAAACTCGTCACTCTTACGCAAATGGCTTATCACTTCATCCTTATCGTCTAGGGTCTTATTGTATAGCTTGTTGTAGAAGGTACGCTGAAGACGAAGAAAATCTCTTAGGTTGCCAAATACCTGTGCACTTAAGCTGCCAATTGAACTTAGTTCTTCCATATTCTGGTAGGCCAGTTTTGGATAAGTTTTGTTCTGTTTGGTAACTTCATTTCTAACCAAATCCAGTGTGGTTTGAACCTCTTCCGTTCGTTCAGGGTCTTTGTATGAGTTTTCAAGAAGACTAACTTTTGACTCCAACTCAGGGATCCAATACACCTTTTTATAGTTAGCCATGGAAAGCGTCTTCTCATGAGCATACAGGTGTCTTTCGAATTTGTTATTGATAAACTGATTGACAGCCAGGGCTTCAAACGCCCATCTCGACGCCATAACCTCTCCAATCATTGGAACTACTGTTTTAGAAGAAATGGATGGGTTTAATTTATCAAACTTAACGAGTACTCCACTAAAAATAAGTTGTGGAATAATAATGAACGGAATAAGTATGTAAATGGTCACCGCCGAATTGAAACTTGCTGAGATGTTTAATCCCAGAACATTGGCAAAACAGGCCGACGTAAACAATACTATAAAATAGGAGCCAAACATACCGTCTACATGGAGTATGCTATTACCTACCAAGAGAAATGAAGTAGTTTGAATGGCTGAAATAAGGAACATGATTAGAATCTTGCTAATCAGGTAGGCCCCTCTGTTAAGATTCAAAAATTGTTCTCTTTTACGGATTTTCTGGTCCCGAATAATTTCTTCAGCCGCTACCGTTAACCCGATAAACAGGGAGACTACCACTGCCATAAACAGATAAACCGGAATGTTCTCGTTCTCGAGGAAAATATACTCCTGATCGGTATGTGCAAATGGGTAATACCTAACGAAATACGAAAGAATTAAGGCTAAAACCGGAGCTTCAAGTAAGTTAATTAAAAGGTACTGGCGGTTTGTAAGCTTGGAAAGAATATCCCGGGTAACAAAAGTTTTAAACTGAGAAAAAACATTGGCTAGGTTAAAATCAACTTCAGGAGCCTGCGGAGGGTCCTCAACCATCTTTACCTTGCTATCAATGTTCTCGTTATAAAGCTGGAACCATTGCTCCGGCGAAACTTTTCGGTTATGAGTAAGGTTACCGTATTCGTCGATAACCTTTTGATCAATGATGTTAAAAATGACCTCGGGGTTAACATTGCCGGAGGGATCATCATTGTCCGCATTGGCATATTTGGCAGCCCTTTTAAAGTATTTGATACCTTCAACCGGATTACCGTTATAAACCACATAACCACCAACATCCAAAATGATGAGTTTGTCAAACATTTTAAATATGTCTGAACTTGGCTGGTGAATAACAACATAAATAAGTTTACCTTTAAGAGAAAGCTCTTTAAGGAGGTCCATTATGTTTTGAGAATCTCTGGAAGACAGTCCGCTCGTAGGCTCATCAACAAAAAGAAGCGAAGGTTCACGAATTAATTCAAGCGCAATATTGAGCCTTTTTCGCTGACCACCACTAATGTACTTATCCATGGGACTACCCACTTTTAAGCCAGCGGTATCCTTAAGTCCAAGACTCTCCAATAAATCCATAACCAGCGTGGTTATTTCTTCATTGGATTTTTTGCCAAAGATTAATTTGGAGTTGTAGTACAGGTTTTGAAAAACGGTTAATTCTTCAATTAATAGATCGTCCTGCGATACATAACCAATTACTCCTTCAATTTTATCCTTGTCAGTGTATATGTTTATGCCGTTAATGGTTACCTGTCCTTTATTAGGAACATAATTACCATTAAGAATATTTAGTAATGTAGATTTACCGGCACCACTACCACCCATTATTCCAATAAGGCGACCATTTTCCTCGCACATTTTGAAAGGTTGCATTCCAATGTTACCTGTTCTGAATCGGTATTCTATATCGCTGGCCTTAAAAACGATCTTTTCTTTTTCTTCTCTTACCAGGAATGAAGAAACTATATCACTATAGAATATTGGATTTAAGTTGTTCCCTCTTAGCGAACTTCCACCAGTTAATATGTAAGCTCGTTCCTTAAAAATGATTTGTCCGTTTAGAATTAAGTTACCTTCACCAAAATGGCGTAGCAAGAACATGTCTACGCTTGGAAACTTCAGAACGGTAATAACCCCTTCAACTCCTTCTTTTTGAAGATGTTTAACCTTCTTCAGGGATGTTGCTTCCTTGGAATCAATGACCAAAACCGTTTCCAGGTCAGGAATGTTACTGGAATCGGCTTCAATGAATTTCAGGCAATTCTCAAATTCATCGACTGGAATGTTAAAGACCTTGGCGGAAGTTAACAGAAATTGAAATTCGTGTTCCGATACATTTTCATCTGCGAGAATGTATTCAAGCAAGCGAATGAGAATTACAATCTTTTGTCTTTGCTCAAGAACCGTATTGATCTTGGTACAAACTTCCTTAACGTTTTCTGTACTTAAAGCTTCTTCGCTGGATTGGTTTCCATGATGAATTTCCTGAATGTATTTGTCGTATAACTCAACGTATGTTGGAACAAGCTGAGCGTTTAGTTCCTGCTTTAAATAGTTTTCTACAATTACACGACTCTGATGGTTTAAATCGTCTACGTCAGAAGCTAACGCAAACAATTTCATCAATGCCTTCAGAAGTTCTTCACTCATTCTTTTAAGTCGGGGTGGCCACTTTTTTTAGCGCAATCAAATATAAACAAGTGAACTACTCGGGCAAAGAAAGCACGAGAAAGTTTAATAACAGCTTAATTTTAGCAGTTGATGGAGTGAAAAGAAATGCTAGTAATCGTTGTTCCGGCTGAGGTTTCGCTCTACATCTCGTTTCTTAATGTCTTCTCTTTTGTCGTGCAATTTTTTTCCTTGCGCCGTATAAAATTCAAGTTTTGCCAATCCTTTTTCATTGATGAATAACAAAGTTGGTATAGCAGACTGACCTTTAAGAATTAGATGTTTGGTTATTTTTTTGATTTCCCTTTTATTCAACAACAATCGGCGATCTCTTCTTGGTTCATGGTTGTTATGGGTTCCCTGATCGTATTCGGCGATGTACATGTTTCTAACAAACATTTCACCATTCCTCTCCGATACAAACGAATCATTGATGTTTGCCTTACCCTCTCGAATAGACTTAATCTCGGTACCTTCTAGTTGAATACCAGCTATATATTGATCAAATAACTGGTACTCGAACCGAGCCCTTTTATTTTTGATTCTTATGTCGTTTGCAAATCGTTTGCTTGCCAAAACAGGGTGTTTTACTTTTTGCCAAAAGTAGCATTTCGATCTACACCCTATAAGCTCATTCTATCTTTTAGTTTGGCCGCCTGGCGACGGGAAATTTCAATTTTTTCACCGTCTTTTAATTCTACTTGTAAACCTCCGTTAAACCAGGTTTCAATTTTCGCGATCCACTTCAAATTAATGATGTGTTTTCGATTGGCACGGAAGAATTCTTTGTCGTCCAATCGCTTATCCAGGTTGTTAAGAGACCTCAATATAAGTGGCTTATTTCCGTTGAAGAATACCCTTACATAGTTACCTATCGATTCAAAGTAGCGAACGTCCCTCAGGTGAACAAACCAGCACTTTTCTCCATCTTTAATGAAAACCTGATCGTCTCCAGTTAATTGAACGCTGTCCTGATGTTTGGCTTCTGATTCTTTTTCATCCTCGATAAACTTAATGCTGTTGTTTAATGCCAGCGTCAATCGCTCTTCCTCCACTGGTTTGAGGATATAATCCATAGCGTTAACTTCAAATGCTTTAATTGCAAATTCGTCATATGCGGTAACAAAAATGACATGTGGAGAATGCTCTAGCTCTTCTAATAGTTCAAAGCCTGTTTTTCCTGGCATTTGAATGTCAAGGAAAAGCAAATCAGGGTTTAGTTCCGTAATGCCTTTGATTGCTTCTTCCGGATCTCCAAACTCCGCTATTATTTCTATTTGACTATGATTAGCCAGTAGTGATTTTAGTTCTTGCCTTGCAAGTCTTTCGTCATCAACGATTATTGTCTTTAACTTCATTTTCTTGAGATTTTGGAAGATATACTTCAGTTAGTACTTGATTGCCATTGTAATTTTTAATGGACATTTCGGCGTTGGAACCGTATAGGATTTTTAGTCGTTCTCTGGTATTGGCAATACCAAATCCGCTCTTAGATACAGCGTTGCTGTTGTATTGCCCACTGTTCATGATTTTTATCTCTAACTCGTTATCCGTTACCGACGTAGACAAGTTTATTTCGCCACCGAGAGGTAGTTTGGATATTCCGTGCTTAATTCCATTTTCAACCAACGTTTGAATCATAAGTGGAGGAACCATTATTCCTTTGGATTCCGGGTGAACATCAATGTTGTAGCTCAAACGTTCTTCATAACGGTAGCTTTCTACAGCCAGATAGTCCCGAACCAGTTTTATTTCCTTTTCAAGTGGAATCAGTTTTTGTTGGCCCATTAATAAGTTACTCCTTAAAATATTGGAAAGCTGAGTCACCGCAAGTTTCGCCTTTTTCGGGTTTTCATCAATTAGCGCCCGAATCGTATTCATGGAATTGAACATAAAATGGGGGTTTAGTTGCGACTTAAGCTTGTTTAATTCGGTTTCATTCTTGGTAGCCTCCCATCTCAGGTTTTTAATTTCTTCCGCCTTATAATTCTTAAAGAAGTGATAAAAAAAGTAAATGACTGACCATAGAATGAAAAGAATGGTCCAACTAACCATGTCCTGAATTATATCAATAACAAGAATATCGCTACCAATAATCATCTGGATAAGTTGCATTACTCCTACAAACAGCAACTCAAATACGGAAGCCATTATTAAACTTCCAATAACAAATCGCGGTATTAGTTTAATAATACTTAGCTGTAGCCAGTTGTTTCTTATAATAATTTCCCGATAGGCATGGGAGAGAAGAATTCCAAGAAAGAATGGAGTAAGATGTGCAACTATGATAATTCCATCGATTGGAACTCCCGCACTTTGATTTAAAAAGAGAGCAATGAGAAAGTAAACCGACCATCCGATCAGCTGACTGGCAATATAGAGCTGTTTTTTTCTCACCAGTCAAAATTAGAACAACCCCGTTGAGTACATGGCATTGTCTACATTAAAGGAAAGTGGATTTGATTAACAGCCAAACTCAGGTATGATTGGTATTCTTGAACATCGAACATCGAACATCGAACATCGGTGTAATCTCATTTTAAGTCCAGATAGAACTCACCAGTCAGGGCTTTGTATTCTTCCGAATACTGATGCCTTCCGTACTTTTCAATAATTAGTTGTTCTTCTGAGCAGGTGGGCATTCTTTTCCCTAATTCAATCATAACTCTTTTAGGCTTGGAGGTAGGAGTAGGTAAAACCTTACAAATTCGGCTTGGATAGAGCCCAACTTTACCAGATTCTTCTATTATCTGCGAGATTCTTTCATAAGGAAGAATTATAGACAACAGTCCATTTTTAGTAAGGTATCCTGACGCAAACTGTAAAACTTCGTTTAGAGTAAGTTGAATTTCGTGCCGGGCCAGGTTTTTGGATCGGTTGTCGGATAATTCCGCGTCTATAAAATAGGGAGGATTACATGTGATTAGGTCGTATTGGTCCTTGGGTTGGAAATTTTGAAGCCCAATAGGGTCGAGGGAAATTCGTTGTGCCCATTGGCTTGAATTTATATTCCTTTTTGCAACATTGGCAGCATTGGTGTCAATTTCGACAGCATCTATTTTGGCACCTGAAAAACGTTGAGCCAGCATTAACGAAATTAGGCCGGTACCGGTTCCAATGTCTAATACCCTTTCCCTGGGAATGGAGTTTTTTGCACACCAGGAACCCAGTAAAACTCCGTCGGTACCAACTTTAAAGGGAGCATCGGTTTGATCTATTGAAAATTGCTTGAATTTGAATGCCTCAGACATGGTGAGGTTTTAATCTTCTAAATACATGGCAATTAAGCCATCCGGAGTAGTCACCTCAATGACTTTGGATGTCCGGTCCACCTTTAGAATTGAATCATCGGTAATAGGTACAAGCACTTCTTTTCCTTTACAATCAATCACGAGCAGATCCTGAGAGGGAGCTTCCATAACTTCAATGATTTTTCCTATTTCGCCAAACTCCTTGTCCTTTACCAAATACCCGGGTATATCGTGGTAATAAAAATGGTTACCAGTTAATTCCGGAAGTAAATCCAGGGGAAGAAACAATTGCTTACCAACCAATTGTCTTGCTTCTTCCTGTGAGTTTATGTCTTCAAACTGAACCTTGGCTTGTCCTTTTTGCTGAATGGAAATGTTTTCCAAAAAAAAAGGAATCAGTTGTTTGTCAATTTCAACAAACACCGATTCCAGTTCTTTATATTCCTGAGGGTCTGTAACGTCCAATTTTACCTGGAACGCACCTTTAAGACCATGTGCTTTGACGATGTAACCCAGGTAGTAACATTCGTCTGTATTCATTGTTGCTATTCAGCCGCTTTAGTTTCTTCTTCAGCGGGTGTTTCTTCTTTAGCTTCTGCAACAGGAGTTTCCTTTTCTTTCTGCGTGTCGCCTGTAGCTTCAGCAGAGGCGCTAGCCTCTACAGCAGGGGCTTCTTCTTTAGTTTCCTCTTCAGCTTCTGCCTTAGGAGCTTCTTCAGCCGCAGGTTCTTCTACAACTTCAGCAACTGGCGTTTCTTCTGTTGCTTCCGCAGCAGGAGCTGCCTCTTCCGTAGCTTCAGCGCCTTCTTCGCTAGCAGTTGCTTCTGCTTCAGCCTCAGCTTTAGCAGCTTCTTCAGCAGCAAGTGCTTCAGCTATTTTTGCTTCCGTAGCAGCAATTTTAGCGTCAGATTTTGCTTTTTCTTCGGCTAATGCTTTTGCAGCAGCATCAGCGCTAGCTTTAGAAATTTTGTCCGTTTTAGTTTGAATGATTCCTTGTTTTTCATTCATCCATTTCTCGAAACGCTTGTCAGCTTCTTCTTGAGAAAAAGCACCTTTAAGCACTCCTTTGTCCAGGTGATTTTTGTGCATTACACCTTTGTAAGATAAAATCGCACGAGCTGTATCCGTAGGTTGAGCTCCAACTTTAACCCAGTGTAAAGCCCGATCGAAATCGAAGTCGATAGTTGCAGGGTTTGTGTTAGGGTTGTAAAAACCTAAACGCTCAATGTTTCGTCCATCTCGCTTTGCACGAGCGTCAGCCACCACAATGTGATAATAAGCGTAGCGCTTCTTTCCGTGTCTTTGTAATCTAATTTTTGTTGCCATATAAATTTTAATAAGTCCGTGTGGTACTAAACCACGTTGACAATTTCGGGCTGCAAATATCGTATTATTTTCCTTACATAAACAAGGTGAATTTAAAATAGATTTTGAAGGTCAAATTGTTGAATATTACAACCAGAAATGGACCTGTTTATTTGCAATAATTAATCATATAGTAAGACGCTGGAAGCTTACTTTTGGACCAATGAACACTCCACGCTACTTAGTTTTGTTCGATGGCGTTTGCCACCTGTGTGAAAACTCGGTGAAGTTTATCATTAAGAGGGACAAGAAACGTAAGTTTCGATACGCGAGTTTACAAAGCAATATGGCTCAAAAAATCTTATGGCAAAGCAATCTTAATTCAGGTGAAATAGACTCTATAGTGTTTGTTGATAATGGCCAGGTTTACATTAAGTCTACCGCAGTTTTAAGAATTTTAAAGGCAATGGGTGGATTGTGGGGAATTGCTGAAATATTTTTGCTGGTTCCGACCTTTTTAAGAGATCCGGTATACGATTATGTTGCAAGAAACAGATACCGTTGGTATGGAAAATACAAGGAGTGCTGGATACCCACTAAGGAGTTGGATGAACTATTTATTGAATAACAATACTTTGACGAGATTTTAGGACAACTAATTTATGGAATGCAAATCTTAGCATTCTGGCAAAATAATTGTTAAGCGCATGTTTTACTTTTACGCCCAATGAATCGAAAATTAAAATTGATTTCTCTGGTTGGATTAACGCTGATCTTAGTTCAGGTATCGTGCAACTCATCAAAGTCCTATTATAAAAAAGGAGATCAGCTAAAGCAGGCTGGTATGACCGAAGAGGCTGTAGAGTATTTTCTTTTGGCCGTGCAGAAGAATGTGAACAACATTGAAGCACGAATTGCGCTGAAGTCGGAAGGACAGAATTTGCTGGATGCTAAGTTGGAGAAGTTCTATAAGCTATATACCGCTGAGGACTATATAGGTGCTACCAGAAAATACATGGAAGCACAAGACTACATTAGACTTTTAAGACCTTATGTAAAATTGGAAATGGCTCCCTATTACCGGGATTATTTCGAGGAGTCGAAAAAGGTGTTTTTGGAAGACAGATACCAAAAAGCAAGTAAGTTGATTGACGAAAGCAAGTTTGAATCGGCTAATATTTACTTAAAGGAAATACTTGAAATTGATCCGGCATATAAAGATGTAGCTTCTTTAAAGAACTATTCGGATGTGGAGCCTTTATACGTTGATGCGGTAGGCGATTATGAAGCAGGAAGGTACCGCGAAGCTTATAAGTTGTTTTCTCGGGTAATAAAAATGAATGAGAATTTTAAAGAGGCTTCCTACTACAAGAATGAATCGCTTAAAAAAGGAAGGCTAACCATTGCCGTATTGGATATTGAAAGCGAAGAAAGCCTGAATGACATGTCTGCTATGATTAACCGATTAATTCTTCAATCGGGAAGCGTAAAAAAGAATCCCTTCCTGGTGTACATAGATCGTGAAAGTACGCAGGCTGTACTTGATGAACAGAAATTAGGCCTCTCGGGATTACTGGATGAAAAAACCGTAGCTGAAACGGGCAAATTGCTAGGGGCTAAAATGCTAATTCGGGGTAAAATACTGGACTATAAACACACATCAACGGGATTAACGAAACGTACTGAAAAGGCATTTCATGAAAGTATGCAACGTCAATACAACAAGGAAAAGGGATATTATTATAACCAGAAGTCGTATCAAAAAACAACCTACACCGTGTATTCTATGGAAAGGGTTATTGAATGCAGCATAGAGCTTACCATGATATCTGCTGAAACAGGAGAAGTGGTTTTATCGCATACTTATCCGTTTAAGGAAATTCATAACCTGGAATACGGGGTATATGGAAAGGATAGCAAAAACCTGTATCCGGGATATTATAAATCAACGAAATATAACTCACCTGAGGATAAAGTAAATAGAAGCTTAGTAGATAAGCAGAAACTGGATCGACTGCTAAATGAAAAAGACAGGGAGTTGAGAAGTGAAGAGGATTTGCAGATGGAAATCGCCCGTAAGGTTGCTCAAAATTGGGCGTGGAAAGTCCGCAAGTATGAAAAAGCATTGGAATGAAATACTTCTTTGTTCTCTTATTAATACCGCTTCTGTTGGGGTGTGGCTCATCCAAGAAAGCCGTTCAGGAAGTTGACCAGGGTGTAACTTCAAACGTACCAACCTGGCTCATGTCCAGACCGCGTAATTCGAGTTATTATATCGGTATCTCCCGAATTTCGAAATCAATGTTTCCTGCTGATTATGCCGAACAAGCTAAAAAAAAGGCACTGGATGATCTGGCTTCTGAGATTGAGGTTAAAGTAAAGGCAAATTCCATTTTGTATTCTTTCGAGGTAAATGACTCTTATAAAGAGGATTTTGTACAAAGCATTAAATTGGAGTCGAATGTAGAATTGGAAAACTATGAGTTGGTTGATTCTTACGAAACCAAAGATGAATATGCTTTGTACTATCGATTAAATAAGGCACAATACCTGGAATGGAAGAAAAGCCTGGAAAACAAGCAAATTGAAATTTCCAAATCGTGGTTGGTGAAGGCCAGGGAGTCTGAAAATGTTGACGTAGCTAAGGAAATCAAATACAAGTTGATGGCCGTAGAAGCAATTAAGGAGTATTGGAGCGAGCCTTTAAAGACCGTAATAGAGGGGAAGGAAGTTTTTTATGGAAACTATCTTTTTTCTGAGTTGCAGAGTAGCTTTGATAAGTTATCGGTTAGTATGAACAGGTTAAGTTACCGGTTGCCATATGGCATTGCATTACCAGATGGGGCACTTTACGTTAATTGCACGTCGAATGGAAAAATTGTAAGTGGATTACCCCTTGAATTGCAGAATAGTGGATTAACCATTAGCTCTAATCAATTTGTAACCGATATTAATGGTATTGCTTCGTTATCGGGAATGAAAGGAAGTAAACCAATGGAGGTTAATTTAAGGGTTGTTCCCAACATTAAAAAAATAGCTTCTATTTCCAGGGAAGTTGAAAAAGCCCTTGGTTCGGGAATTAGATTGCCGGAAGCTTCTGGAATTCTTTATGTGGAAACACCAAAAATTAACATTGATATTTCTGGAATTGGAATCTCGATTCTTCCTTCGTTACAGACTTCATTAAGCAACTTTTCATTATTGTATGAAAGTAAAAAATCCAATGCCGATTTGTATTGCACAATTAAAATGGTTGCAAGAGAAGGAGGTGAGTATAACGGACTGTTTACCACTTTTGTGGATGTTGAGACCACTATAGAGACCAAAGCAGGTGAGCGCCTGTATTCTAAAAAACTAATTGATTTAAAGGGAGTTGATTTAAGCTACGACCGCGCCAGGGTTAAGGCAATTGAATCGTTTAAGACCAAATTTTCCAGGGAAATTGCTCCTCAGATAAAACGAAAACTCACTCAATAACAGAATTGCCCGGTTACTGGGAAATTCTTCCACGAATAGTCAAATTAAACAGCACATTCGGGATAAGGATAAATCTCACTAAACAATTGGCTGGTAATGGAGTCCACATTTTTAATTACATGATGCCTTTTGAGGTCATCGGGATGATCAAGGCCGATGGCCCCAACAATTTCCATAGCAGCATTTACCGTATTCCTCTGGTATTGGGTTACACGTTTCGATTTGTTCTTAACACTTAACCCGGCAATTAATTCTTTGTCCTGGGTGGCCACACCGGTAGGGCAGGTGTTGTTGTTACAGCGCTGTGCCTGAATACATCCAATGGCTAGCATCATAGCTCGTGCGCTGTTGCAAATATCAGCGCCCAATGCAAGGTATCGAACCATGGAAGCTCCACTGATAACTTTTCCACTGCATATAATTTTTATGTCCTGTCTTAAGCCCTTTAGAAACAAGGTGTCCACAACAAAAACCAACCCGCGCTCGAGTGGAACGCCCATATGGTCAGCAAATTCGGGTGGCGCAGCACCGGTGCCTCCTTCGGCACCATCAACCGTGATAAAATCTGGTTTTATTCCGGTAGCAAGCATTTCATCGCATAAGGCTTCAAATTCATCTTTTCTACCCACACATATTTTAAATCCAACGGGTTTGCCGTCAGACAATTCCCTCAATTCCTGAATGAAATGGAGTAGGCCTTTTAAATCGATGAAGGCACTATGCCCTGGAGGAGAAAAAATGGTGGTGTGGGGTTCAACACCTCGAACCATGGCAATTTCTTTTGTGTTTTTTTCTGCTGGAAGGATACCACCGTGACCAGGTTTTGCCCCTTGAGAAATTTTGATCTCAATCATTTTAACTTCCGGTGTAGCAGCCTTTTGCTTGAATTTTTCAGGATCGAACCTCCCGTCCTTGGTGCGACATCCGAAATAGCCAGTTCCAATTTGCCACACTAAATCTCCTCCGTTAAGGTGAAATTTTGAAATACTTCCTTCCCCTGTGTTATGATAAAAGCCTCCTTCCCGCGCACCTATGTTCAAGGCTTCTATTGCCCGGCAACTGAGCGACCCATAACTCATGGCTGATATATTTAGAATAGAAGCCTGGTAAGGGTACTTACAATGCGGACCACCAATGGTAATTCTGGGAGCTTCAACATGTTTTTTGGGAAACATGGAATGTGCCAGAAACTCAAATCCAGGTTCCATTAAGTTAAATTCTGTTCCGAAGGGGTGAGTGTCTTTTACTCCTTTTGATCGCTGGTAAATTAAGCTTCTTTGGTTTCGAGATAAGGGAGTTCCATCGGTTCTTCTCTCAATAAAATATTGCTGTATTTCAGGAGAAATCCCCTCGAATATGTACCTGAGATGGCCAAGAACAGGAAAGTTACGCAAAATCGCATGCTTTCTTTGGAAGGCATCATAATACCCTAAAATAATTAAAGGGACCAGGAAGTAAAGGAATACTTGGAAATAGTCATGTACGTAGAATACGAGGTAGGCCGTAATTATTAAGGTAATAGAAGAAGTAATAAAAAAGAGTCTTCTCATGAGAAACCGTTTAGTGTGTTCTCAAATTTATGAGAATCTCACGGAAGGGCAACAAGCCAGTTTTCGGCTTTAATTATACTGTGTGTAAATGGGTTGATTATAGGAAACGGTATCGACTACTAAAACTTCATGCCCAATACAAGCACATCGTCCATTTGTTCTTCACCGCCTTTCCATACTTCGAAGGCATCTTCCAGGTTCCTATGTTGTTCAGCCAGTTCATTGACTGAATATTTTAGAATAAGATTTCTGAATGGTGCTGATTTTAAGCGGCGCCCACTTTTATCTCCAATTTGGTCAGCATATCCGTCAGAGTAGACATAAATAGTGTCTCCTTCCTGAATATTAATATCTATTGAATCATACCCTTTATCGGTTAGCGCAAACAGTCCTACGGAAGATCTGTTTCCCTTGATTTCTTTTAATTCATTGTTTCGAACAAGAAGCAGAGGCCTTTTGGCACCACAAAAAGTTAGTTTGCCATGATCGGGATCCCAGAGACAAACGGCAGCATCAAATCCCGCGTTGAGGTTACTAATTTGGCTGGCGTCCAATTCATTTTTAGTTCCCTCGTAGGTATCACTTAGTACACGGTCAACTATTCCCAGCATTGTTCCCAACGTATCATTGTCGTTTAGCTGGGCAAGGGCTTTATTTAACTGGTAGTTTACCAAAATGGACATCAAAGCTCCCGGAACTCCATGACCGGTGCAGTCAACAACTGCAAAAAGGACCCTGTTCTTGGTTAGTTTCTTATACCAAAAAAAATCTCCGCCTAATCGTTCCTTTGGCTTGTTAAATATGAAACAATTGGGATGTTCTTTTAAAAAGTCTTTTTCAGAGGGAAGGATAGCATATTGAATGTCCTTGGCGCTTTTAAAGCTTTCCAGAATTTCATGCGTTTGGTTGCTTATGGTTTCATAAGCTAGTTGTAATTCTTCATTTTTTCTAGAATCCACCTCCCTGATGGAAAGAGCAACTTCTATTGTTGATTTAAGAACATTTTTGTTGTAAGGTTTTACTATATAACCCAATGGGTAAGTAGAGCGCGCTGTTTTAATGGTGTTTTCATCACTATCGGATGTAGCATAAATAACCGGTATGTTATTCGCTGCCAAAATCTTTTCAGCTGCCTGAATTCCAGTCATTTCACCTTCTAGATAAATGTCCATTAATATGAGATCGGGATTGTTTTCTTCGGTTGAATTAATCGCTCCCTCTCCGGTTTTTTCAATGGGTAAAACAGCATAACCCAATTGCTCCAGTAATCGCGTCAATAGTAACGCCATTCCGGGTTCATCTTCTACAACAAGGATATTTACCTGTTTCTTTTCCAATTGTTATCTTTCGGCTGTAACTTGAACAAGATTACTATGAAGTTTATTCCTGCACTATTTATTTCACTTTTTTTAATCACATATGGTTGTGAAAATCATTCAAAGGTAGACGACCACAGCATCGAAATAAAAAGCTTATTGATGGAACAGCAGAAAAACTGGAACAACGGCGATTTAGAAGGTTTTATGCAATATTACTGGAACAGCGATTCTCTTTGCTTTTTGAGTAAAAATGGAATGAATTGTGGTTGGCAGGTTATTTATGATAATTACAAAAGGAGTTATTCGAATAAGGATAAAATGGGAAGGCTGGATTTTGAAATACTTCGATCAAAGCCTTTTGGACCCAACAGCCATTTTTTGGTCGGCAAGTGGAATGTTTATCGAAGTTCCGATACGCTTGGAGGGAGCTTTAATCTAATCTGGGAAAAAAAGAATGGTAAATGGGTTATTGTATTCGATCATACCAGTTGAGACGTTTTTAGGATATTTGACTTTTGATCGTTACTTTCAATAATTCGTAATGTATTGATTTTACCCAACATCCAACACCGAATATCAAAACTCTACACTTCCCGTTTCAGTTGCCTAAAATCTTTACCTGATGGGCTCTGGAAGATTTCCAGGTTAAAGTAGGGGGCAGAGGCGTAGATGTGGTCAAAAATATCCGACATAATTCCTTCGTATATAACCCAATCTTTTTCCCTGCTAAAACAATAGATTTCCAATGGCAACCCGTAATTGGTTTCGTCCAATTGCCTAACCATGTAGGTGAGGTCCGTATTAACATTGGGATTGTTTTTTAAATAGGATACCAGGTAGGATCTAAAAAGTCCAACATTGGTCTGTCTTCTTCCGTTGATTAACGAATTGGTGTTAACCTTGTTTTCAATATTGTAACGGTCTATTTCTTCTTTTTTAGTCTGTATCAAACCCTGAATGATATCAACTTTTTCCAGGCGATCTATCAGGTCGTTGTCTGCAAAACAAATGGAATCAATTTTTATGTGAATGGCTCGTTTTATTCTTCTGCCTTTCGATTCCTCCATGCCCCTCCAGTTTTTAAAGGAATTGGAAATGAATGCATAAGTAGGAACAGTAGTTATGGTCTTATCGAAATTCCGTACTTTAACGGTATTGAGTGTAATTTCCATTACATCCCCATCAGCACCGTAAGACGACACGGTAACCCAGTCACCAACGCGAATCATATCATTACTCGCTAGTTGAATACTGGCTGTTAGTCCCAGGATACTGTCTCTAAAAACCAACAACAGAATAGCGGTTGCAGCTCCCATAGCACTTAACAAATACATAGGAGATTTATCGATTAGTATGGATATAACTAAAATGATTGCGACTCCATAGTTCAATATGTCTAACAATTGTCGGTACGAGGTTAGTGGCTTATCCTTGAACGGTTTGCTTTGCGCCATAATATCTTCAAGTGATTTGAACACGGCGCTCAATATCACGGCGATTATGATAATGCTATAAACGTTGGTGGCTCCTATAATGTAGGGACGTAAATAGGAAGCATGAATAAGAATTATGTCGTCAAACAAGTAGATTCCTATTGCCGGAAACAACAGTGTTATTTTATAAAAGACCCGGTTTTCCAGGAATATATCATCGTAGTTGGATTTGGTTTTTTCTGTGAACCGAACAATGAGATTTAGAAAAATCCTTCTTCCCAAGAAATTGAAAAGTGAAGAGAATAAGAAGAGGATAATAATAAATACGGTCGATCGAATAATGGATGTCCAAAATTCACTGAAGCCGTGTTGAATTAAAAAATCATAGAATGGGGTACCAAAATCGTTCATACTACTTAGAATGGATAATCAATTGCCAGGTTCCAGTTGACAATTTCTCGATAATAACTTTTGAGTTTAAGGGATTCGTATTGTTGTTTTGTTTGCCAGAGCCAACGCTCGCCTACAATGAGTTTCGGGTCATGAATTTTGACCCCCACATCGAACCGAACAATAAAGAATCCGGTTTTGTATCGCAGCCCCAGACCTGAGCCGATAGCTAGTTCTTTATAAAACCGATTAACATCAAATTCGGCCAATGGACGCTGAGGGTCATGTTCACGAATCCAAATGTTCCCGGCATCAATAAAATAAGCACCTTCAAATGATCCCATTATGTCGAAGCGGTATTCGAAATTGGCTTCTAATTTAATATCACCAATCCGGTCAATTCCGGCAAGTGATCCTGTATCTGCCATACCACCAGGCCCCATGGTTCTTGAAACCCAGGCACGGTTAGAGTTAGCACCACCACCATAGTAAGATTTTTCAAACGGCAATACGTTAAGGTTGGCCAGGGGTACGCCAATTCCACCATAAAGTCTATAGGCTGCGGAGCTGTGCCTGGTAAGTCTTGTTCCGTATCGAATAAATCCATCAACCATAATGTACTGCGCATACCGAATGCCCAACAATTCGTAATAAGTATTGGTTGAATCTCTGGGTTTACCTGACAGTTCATTAATCCCCCGGAGCAGATTACCTGCTGTTTCAACTGTTGTTTTAAACCGGATGTTATTTTCTTTTATCATCGAGTTATTAAACTCATATTGAAACTTGGTCGCCGAAATAAGATGGTTGTTGTAACTATTGATCAGTAGTGAATTGTTTGATGCATCCAATTTTTCCTGAAACCATTGGGCCTTGTCAATTCTAACCAGGGATAGATCGATTATTCCAACTCGAAAAATGTTCTTTCTGTTCATGATCCAGTTATAATACAAGCCGGTTTTAAATATATCCCGGTTATAGGCTGATCGAAACTGATGGTTGTATCCAAAGGTGAACTCGGTAGAAGGTTTTGTATAACTTGGAATCTTGGATTTATTTTTTGGAATTAGTAATTCAGGAAGTCTCAGACCAAACTCAATCCCATATTCAATGGTATTGAAAATGGAATTTCCGAACTGATCTTCAGCCACACTTTCATCCTGCTCAAAGCTGGTTCCCTGAGCTTCCAGCCCACCGGTAAACTTTACCTGAAACAACTCAGCACCTTTAAATACGTTGCGGTTGTTTAATCGGACACTTCCGTTAACTCCAAGGTTACCACCTCGGTTCGTGCCTTCCGTTTCAATAGCAAAGGAATGCCTGGAATTTAATGCCAGTTCAACAAAAGCAACCAGAGTAGTGTCATTCGGATCGTTCGTCCTTGGATAAACGTTTATGTTTATCGATTTGAAAGCCTTTAATGTGGCCAGGCGATTATAGGTGTATTGAATGTTCTGAATGTTATACTGATCACCCGGTTTAAAGTACAAGGTTCTAAGAATTACCGTAGGCCTAATGCTATTTTTAGAGCTGTTTACAAAGACGTAACCGTTCATTTGGGCGGTATCTATAGTCGTGTAACGCTTGTCATCACTTCTTACCTGAATAAAAACTTCTTCAATGGTGTATTTTCTGTGCGAATAAGTTACAAGCGTATCTCTATTGTCTTCTGTTAGTCTGTTAATTCGCGGGTTTTCAATGTTGACATCTATATTAACTCCGTTTTCCAGGTTATTGGAATCTACCGTGAAGCTTACAAACCTTTTGTCGAAGTTGTAATACCCATCCGATTTCATGGTGTTTTCAATTCGCCCCCTTTCTTCGGTTAGTACATATTCATCATAGTTTTTACCAATTTCGATTTTAGACTCTCCCCAGTACTTATCGACTGTTTCCTTAATTGTTAAATCTTCCATACTCATCCCCAACTTTTTAACTGTATAGGGTTGATTTAACGTCAATTGATAGGTGACTTCAGCTTTTCTTTTCGTTGAATCTACAATTACCGTGCTGTCGGAAGTTTGATTGAGAAAATAGCCTTTTTTAACTAGAAATAATCGTAACTGATCGGTTGATGCAGCTGTTTTTGTGGAGTCTAGAATAACCGGTTCGTCTCCCATTTTTTTCATCCATCTTCTAAACCAATTGTCTTTTCTTGAGCCGTAGGCATATAGGTTGGTACTCAGATTAAAAACGCCAAACAATCTTTTGTTTGGTTTTTGTTTTATTATGCTTTCCAGGTCCTCGATCTTAACATTATCCTGGCGCATGTCTTTCTTTTCAGCCTTATTTTTCTCAAATTCAATGTTAACTTTATTGACCAGGTATTCACCTTCTTGTAAATCTTTGTAGGGCTTGCACGAAACGATAGCCAGAGACAAAAAAAAGCCTAAAAGTAATTTATGTAATTTCCGCTCCAATTCTAGTTTGTAGGCTATTTTTGTACACCACAATATTACTCAATTTGAGTAGGCAATTAGACTAAATGCTTTCAAAAAATAAGATAAAACTTATAAAATCGCTGGATCAAAAAAAGTATAGAACAGAACACAATTTGTTTGTTGTAGAAGGTGAGAAATTGTGTAACGAGCTTATTCATAGTCAGTTTGTGGTTGGGGAGAAACCCTTTGAAATTGCGGAGTTATTTTATACGCTCAGCTGGAAGCAAAAGCATTTGGAAGACCTGGAGGAATTAAATGTAACATCAACCGAAGTTACTGAATCGGAGTTGCAAAAGGTTTCTCAGCTAAAGACTTCTAATCAGGTATTGGCGCTGGTAAAAATACCTCAGAAGAAAATTCCACGTTACGACGATGATCTGGTATTGGTACTCGATGGGGTTAGAGACCCTGGCAATATGGGTACCATTATGCGAACTGCCGATTGGTTTGGTATTAAGGAGTTAATATGCAGTGCGGATTGTGTAGATGCTTTCAACTCCAAAGTTGTCCAGGCAACCATGGGCTCATTGTTTCGAATCAATGTACTTTATTATGATCTGGAAGTGGCTATTTCTAAAATAAGGAAACACCATCCCCTTAAACCGGTCTATGGAGCCACATTGGACGGAGAGAACGTTTACAACATGTCTCTTCCACAAGATGCTATTTTGGTGGTTGGTAACGAAGCCCATGGAATTAGTCCTAAGTCAAAAGAACTGCTTACAAAGGAGATATTAATTCCACGGTTTGGTTCCGGAGAATCACTGAATGTGGGAATTGCCACGGCTATTCTGTGCTCAGAATTTAAAAGACAGTAGGTATGGATAAACCACTCATATTGGTATGTAATGATGACGGTGTGAATGCTCCCGGAATCAGGGCTTTAATAGAAGCAACAAGAGATCTGGGGAAGTTGTTGGTTGTGGCACCCGATAAACCTCAGTCGGGTACAGGGCATGGTATTACCATTAATTCTACCCTTCGGTTGAACAAATTGGAAGAGGCTGAAAATTTAGAAGTGTATAGCTGCTCGGGAACTCCGGTAGATTGCATTAAACTGGCAATTTTTAAGTTGCTCCCCAAGAAACCGGACATTGTAATTTCAGGAATCAACCACGGAAGCAATGCATCGATTAATGTGATATACAGTGGGACCATGTCTGCCGCAGTAGAAGGGAGCCTTGAAGGTGTTCCAAGCATTGGTTTTTCCTTATTGGATTTTGACATCAATGCCGATTTTTCAGCGTCAGCTATTATAGCAAGAAAGATTACTCAACAGGTACTTCAAAGTGGACTTCCCAATGGAATTTGTCTCAATGTAAATGTTCCCAAACTCGACCACTCTGAAATTATGGGAATAAAGATTTGCCGACAAGCTGAGGGCAACTGGGAGGAAGAGTTTGAGGCCAGAACTGATCCTACCGGAAAAGAATACTTTTGGCTGACAGGAACGTTCAAAAATTACGACTCCGGAACAGATACGGATATTTGGGCGCTTGAAAATAATTACGTTAGTGTTGTGCCTATACAGCATGATTTAACCGCGCACAATGCATTAAACAAATTAAAAGACTGGAACCTGTGAAAAGAAACCTAAATAACTTGCTTGCTGGATTGGTGGTAGGGGGAATAATTCCTCCGGCCGTAGTTAAGACCTTGTTAATGACTACCGATGAGGATTTACTTAATTATTCCGATACTTACTTCGAAAATGTATGTCTGTTAGCAATTGGCTTAAATGCGGGGGTAATGTGGTTAGTATTAAACAAAGCAAAAATGGATAAAATGGGTCGCGGAATCCTGTTAGCCAATTTCGCATACGTAATTGCCTTTGTAGCCTACTTCTACATGTAGGATTCTTGTCTATGAAATATTACATAATAGCTGGAGAAGCGTCTGGTGATTTACATGGTTCAAACCTGATTAAAGAGCTCAATAAGCTTGATCAGAATGCGGAGGTTAGGGCCTGGGGCGGTGACCTTATGCAGTCGGTGGGAGCTACCTTGGTTAAGCACATTCGCGATTTAGCATTTATGGGCTTTTTGGAAGTTCTGCTTAACCTGGGTACCATTTTCAAAAACATTACCTTTTGCAAAAAAGACGTTTTGGCTTTTCAACCCGATGTACTTATTCTCATTGATTACCCCGGATTTAATTTAAGAATTGCCGAATGGGCGCACAAAAAAGGAATTAAGGTTCATTATTACATTTCGCCGCAGATATGGGCCTGGAAACAGAATAGGGGACATAAGATTAAAAAGTACGTTGACAAAATGTTCGTTATTCTCCCCTTTGAAAAAGAGTTTTATAAGAAATTCGACATGGATGTGGATTTTGTAGGTCATCCATTGTTGGATGCCGTAGAACAGTTTCAGTCAGAAAAACTTTCCTTTCAAAGGTTCACCGAACAAAATAAGCTGGACGAAAAGCCAATTATTGCTTTGTTACCAGGATCAAGAAAACAGGAGATAGAGGTTATGCTCCCTCAATTTTTAGAAATGGTTCCTCAATTTCCCGATTATCAATTTGTAATTGCAGGTGCACCTGCCCAGACACCAGAATATTATAGAGATGTAAGTAAGGAAAGTAAAGTTAGACTGATCTTTGGAAAAACCTATAATCTGCTCATGCACAGCAGTGCTGCGTTGGTGAGCAGTGGTACAGCTACCCTGGAAACAGCATTGTTCAGGGTTCCGGAGGTGGTTTGTTACAAGGGCGGTTGGATTAGTTATTACTTGGCACGAATGCTTATAAAGGTTCGTTTTATTTCTCTAGTTAATCTTATTGTGAACCGGGAGATAGTTACAGAACTTATTCAGGGTGATTTTAACAGTAAAAGATTGAAGAAGGAGCTTCAAGCTATTTTAAAAGACAATAATCGCCGAGAGGAATTGATGGGGAATTATGACACCTTGATTCAAAAGTTAGGAGGAAAAGGAGCCTCTTCAAATGCGGCGCGTTTAATTACCGAGGACCTTAATCCATAGTCCGCGTATTTTAATTGAGAGTTCTATTGAAAACTCAATGTTGAAAACTCTACAGTCCATACACTAAGCCAAGTAGACTCACCAATATTTTTGTGCTGTATGCGAAAATTGGTACTCATACTATTAACTTTTCTAATAACCCTACCTGCATTGGCTATTCGAGAGGTAATAAAAGTGGGGATATTTTGGGGTAATCGACCGAGTTCAACCTTACTTTCTGTTCACAATGGCTCTTACCAAGTGATTGCCGATGGTAAGGTAATTAAAGACCTATCTGCCAACCAAACACTCGTAATCCGTACCAGTGATGGAAGAGTGGTTCTAGCCAGTGGGGGAAACACATTGGGAAGTTTTAAGAATGTTGGAATTAAAAGAAAGGTTTGGGGTTCTGCATTTAGTATAAAAGGTCTTTCTCCAAAGATTGGTAAACGAACCTATAACGATAACCTGCATGTGAGCACTTATCGGAACCGATTAAAACTGATAAATGACGTATACATAGAGCATTACATAGCCGGTGTGGTTGAGGCTGAGTCTGGTTCGAAAGAAACTTTTGAGTATTACAAGGTACAGGCGATTATAGCCAGAACCTATGTGTTGACCAACATTAATAAATACTCGCAATATGGATTTAATGTTTGTGATCGGGTAAACAGTCAGGTTTATAAAGGTATGAGCACAAAAAACCCTGACATTGTGCGAGGTGTAAATGCCACCAAGGGCCTGGTGTTGGTTGATAGCGATATCAATTTAATTCAGGCTGTTTTTCATTCCAATTCAGGAGGGCAAACGGTAAATTCGGAAGATGCCTGGTCGAAACCGCTTTCTTATTTGCGATCAGTTCCCGATACGTTTAGCAATGGAATGCCTCATTACGAGTGGAATACTTTCATTTCTACTGAAAAGTGGCTTTCGTACTTTAAGAACAAGCACAACTACCCGGTGGAAGACAGCATCGCCAGGGAAATGATTCTTTCCTATTGTCCTTCTGAGAGGCAGCGATACATTTCACCTATAGATACCAATATATTACTCAAAACCATTCGAAAGGATTGGGGGTTACGGTCTACATACTTCTCCATTAAACAAGAAGAAGATAAGGTATATATCGAAGGCAAGGGCTTTGGACATGGAGTAGGGTTAAGCCAGGAAGGAGCCATGCGCATGGCCGAATCGGGAATGCCCTATAACAAAATCCTACACTATTACTACCAGGATACTCATTTGATCCATCTTTCTGCTTTGGATTTCTTTAGGGGCGAGTAACTCCCTTAGTTTCTTATAGTGTTTCTCCATTTTGTTTATTTAATACTTTTTGGTTCAATTTCTCTTTTCAAAAAGTCATAGATTTGAGAGGATTATGCAAACGCACAGCAACAATTCTCACAAAAACAAAAATCATATACATGCTAACGAAGGTGCACAAAAACAGTCATCCAGTAAGGGCGTTCTGCAATTTAAGGATAATCGATCAGAGCCTTTACAGTTAAAGAAAATTCAAGATTTAGCCAACAGTTTTTCTTCACGCCAGAATTTCCCAATTCAAAAAAAGAAGAACAATACAGGTTTGCCCGATCAGTTAAAATCAGGAATTGAAAACCTTTCTGGTTATTCAATGGATGACGTTAAAGTTCATTACAACTCTGATAAACCAAATCAATTGCAGGCACATGCCTATGCTCAGGGAACTGATATTCATTTGGCTTCGGGCCAGGAAAGACATTTGCCGCACGAGGCTTGGCATGTTGTACAGCAAAAGCAGGGTAGAGTACAACCAACTACCCAGTTGAAGGGAAACGTTAATATAAATGATGATGAAGGCTTAGAAACTGAAGCAACCATTATGGGAGAAAAGGCGTTGAGGGAAGTTTCGGTAGGTGCGGTGAAGCTTGGAGTAGAAAACAATGTTCATTCGCAAGTGATTCAAAACAAGAGTATCATTCAGCAAGCGGAAAAAGACGCAGGTACAAGTGAAACTCGTTTTATTACCAATCAAAAAGGCAACAAAGAAAAACTGGGTAAAGAACAGTTTCTGGAACAACTTCATTCCAAAATAACCAAAGAAGCAACAGTAATTTTAAAGCAGGTTAATCAGACTCCAAAAGACTGTCCTTACATAGCCTATTGGTTTCAATATTATGGGAGCCAAAGCGCTTTGCATATTGAATCGGCTATTTACAAGTTTGCACCATTAACCAAAAAAGCAACCGGTGTTGAGGAGTTTATTGGAATAATAGTAAAAGAGGCCAAACAGAAACTTCAGGAGAGTGTACGGGTAGGCCTGCTGGATGCAGGATCGTTAAAACTTCCTTCCAAGTTGGCAAGTCGTGAAGTAGCTTCTGTTGCCAGTGCTCAGCTGAAGAAAAAAGCGGGGGCTAAATTGGCCAATTACATTCAACGAAAACCTGTAATTCAATTAGGAAATAAAGAGAAAGGAGGCAGCCAGAAAAAAGCGGTAGAGACTGCCAAAGAGGATTACTACAATGATCCTACAAAGAAAGGGTTGGACGAATGGAAAGATGCAGTAAGAAGTTATTTTTGGGCAGGTGGTACAGATCAACAATACATAGATAAAAACTACAAATTAATAAGTAAAGAAGCAGATAAGTATTTAGACGAGGAAGAGCTTAATGAGAAAAAGGAGGGAAAGGCATTGAATGCAATGGTGGATAGCAGTAGAAAAATGAACACCTATTTAGGCAAAGACAAGAATGAGAAAGAAAAAAATGAAGAGCTTGATGACGAGTATGAATCTTTTGCAAGGGCTGTCAAAAAATGTCCGCTTAAAACTTTCAAATCTTTATCTTCACATGCATCGCGAGTGCCAGGAATGGAATCGGAGACAGATATTGACGATTTGGATAAAGAAGAAATATATGTAGATCCTATCATTCGATTTTATGGAGAGGGTTATGTGGGCAAAGGAAAGTTTAAAATGGTAGTTAATAACCTCCAGGCATATGTATTTACCGATGCACATACTAACAATGATTATGATGAATCTAATGCTATGGGAACCAAGGAGGACCAAATCGTTACCCTTCCGGGTACTAGATTAAAATTGGTTAGCGTTGAAGAATCCAGTAGTCAAACCGTAGTCACTTATGAATTTGAAGGGGACTAGTGAATGGCAATGAGCCCTTCATTTGTGTTTAGTTTTGCATTCAATGCCTTCTCAAATTCACTCCATTCTTAAAAAATACTGGGGATACTCTTCCTTTCGTCCTCTACAGGAAGAAATTATCCAATCTGCATTAGATCAAAAGGATTGCTTGGCATTGTTACCTACTGGTGGAGGAAAATCAATTTGCTTTCAGGTACCGGCTATTGCACAAGATGGAATGTGCATTGTAGTTTCTCCCCTCATTGCTTTAATGAAAGACCAGGTGGCCAATTTGCAGGAACGAAACATTGCTGCAATTGCCATTACTTCGGCTATGAGACAGCGTGAGATTGACATTGCCCTGGATAATTGTGTTGTAGGTAAATACAAGTTTTTGTATGTCTCTCCTGAACGATTGCAAACCGATATGTTTATGGCAAGAGTCCATAAAATGAATATTAATTTACTGGCCATTGACGAATCGCATTGTATCTCGCAATGGGGCTACGACTTTAGGCCCGCTTACCTCAATATTGCCGAATTGAGAAATACTTTACTTAGGGTTCCGGTAATGGCGCTAACAGCCACGGCAACACCAGAAGTAGTAGAAGATATTCAGGACAAACTAAGATTCAAAAAGAAGCAGGTATTTGCTAAAAGCTTTGAGCGAAAAAACCTGGCCTATTTCGTACGAAAAGAAGAAGATAAGTTAGGGCGCCTGGTTCGCTTGATTCAAAAAACGGGTGGAAGTGGAATTGTATACGTTAGAAGCAGAAAGGGGACAGAATACATCGCCAGGGAATTACAGGCCAGGAACATTGTTGCCGATGCCTACCACGCAGGCTTGTCTGGTGAAATTAGAGATATTAGACAAGCCGCCTGGGTAAAGGGACAAATTCAGGTGATAGCAGCTACCAATGCATTTGGAATGGGCATAGACAAGCCGGATGTTCGCTGGGTGGTTCATTTCGATTTGCCTGATACATTGGAAGCTTACTTTCAGGAAGCAGGTAGGGCAGGGCGAGATGAAAAGGACGCGTTTGCCATAATTCTGTTCGAAGACAAGGACATTGAAGACCTAAAACAAAAACACAAGGTATCGTTTCCGGAAAAGGCTTTTATAAAAAGAGTATACAAGGCATTAGGTAATTATTTGAGGCTTGCCGATGGAGCAGGGAAGGAGGAGGTTTTTCCTTTTGCTTTGAAATCCTTTTGCAAGCGCTACAACCTCAATCCGCTGGAGGCTTTTAACGCATTGAAGATTTTGGAGCAGGAAGGGCTAATTGCACTTAGCGATGCGATAAAACATCCTGCTCGCGTCATGTTTTTATTGGATAAAAAGTCATTCTATCAATTGGAAGTTAAGGATAGTAAGACTTCAAGCGTTTTGCAAACCCTGTTACGTTCATATTCAGGACTGCTCAGCGGGTATGTGAGAATTGACGAATTTGTAATTGCCAAAAGGCTTGGTATTAAACGTAGCGAATTGGTTAAGCTATTGAGTTCTTATGCCAATAAGAGCATTATCGATTATATCCCCGCATCCGATGAGCCTCTATTAACCTTTACGCAAGAGAAAATACCCATTCAAAACCTAATTATTTCAAAAGAAAACTACGAATGGAGAAAGGAACGGGCATTTGAAAAAATGAATCGAATGGTAGACTACGTTCTTGGCGGTCATTGCCGCTCTGCTTATCTGTTGGATTACTTTGGGCAAATAGATGCACCAAGCTGCGGTATTTGTGATTATTGCCGGGTAGAAAACCCCAAACAA
Source organism: Crocinitomicaceae bacterium (assembly GCA_002713215.1). Taxonomy (GTDB): domain Bacteria; phylum Bacteroidota; class Bacteroidia; order Flavobacteriales_G; family Salibacteraceae; genus UBA2108. Next base: position 3,180 of record PAVO01000024.1, on the reverse strand, counting down.
GCATCGGTCGATGAAGTTGGAATTAAAATATTGGCCCTTCTGGACAAATCAGAACTAATGGTTGATGAAGTATTTGAAATGGTGCATTCAAGAGAAGATCTTATTATTCAGGCACTCGAATGGCTCGAAGAAACCGAACAAATTGAAATTACTGAAGACCAGGTAAGGCGTTTGGTGAGTTAATCATTGCAATACACTCCTCTGCTTTTTCAAAATCTCCCAGGGCCTGATAAGCAACAACCATATTATTTAGGATATTTTCATCGCCTGGCACAACCAACAGCGCCAGGTTAAAATGCTCGATAGCCTTTTCGTATTGTTCCTCGAGCAAATAGATGGTTCCTATAGACGATTGACTATGTGCATAGGTAGGATGGTCGTTAGGTATACGTGAGAATAATTGAACAGCCTTATCGCTGTTTTCAACCTGGAAATAGGCAATAGCTAAATAGTAACTAATATTAATGTCATCTGGCCTGTATTCCTTTATCCGCTCAAACCAATGGATGGAGGAATCGAAGCGCTGCTCATTTAGATAAGTGGCTCCCATGTTAAACATGGCTGAGTTTCGCTGAGAAGTATCTTTAGAACTGATCAACTTTAAGAAATTTTTTCGGGAAGCCGAAAACTCGTTTAAATTCATATGAGCATCCCCCAGCATAAAGGTTAAGTCCAAATTATCTTCATGATGTTTTAAACCGGCCTTACATACTTTTTTCATTTTAGCCCAATCGCCTTGTTGTTTGTATATATCTGCCATCTGGATGTAGGTTTCGTCGTATTCCGGATAAATTTTGTAGGCTGTTTTCAGATGTTCCAGGGCACTTTTATACAAATTGGATTTAACTGTAGGATTAGAAGCATAAATGGCATTTTGTTCATAGACATTTGCAGCAAACAGGTTGGTTCGGAACGATTCAGGAACTTTTTCTACATCAATTAAAAACAAATTCCCCTCATTGTTCCAGTCCGAATTTCTGGAAATGGTCATGGAGGTGAATAGAATGATGACTCCAATGGATAGGATTGAGACACTGGATTGATTGATCCAGCGAATTGTTTTTTCCTTTTGAATTTGATCTATTCCTAATACCACAAACAGGAGAAAGCCGAGAAGGGGAGCAAACAAAAAGCGTTCTCCTCCGGAAGAAGCAATTTTCACGAATAGGTTACTGTAAATGCTTAACACAGCCAAAAACAGGATTATTCCGAAAGCAAGCCCCCATTTTCGTATAATCCCTATTAATGCTAATGCTCCCAACAACAAATAAATGCCTACGGAAATCAATGATTTTAGATTATGGAGTTCAACAATCGGAAAAGCATTGAAACTGTAATCGTAGCTTAAATTGGTGGGAAGAAACAATAGTTTGATGTAGTAACCCAGGACTGTAAAAGCAGTGCCAATGGACTCTGATATGGAATTGGCTCCCAAAAGTGAATTGTTGTAGACGCTAAGCTTGGAACTGCCCTCAACAAAGGTCATGCTCTCCAATAGACTACCCCGAATTATAAAGTAAACGGCCAACGGAAGTAGCAGGGCTGCGGCAGGCAATGCCATTTTTCTGATGGAGTAATTCCGGAAAAACCAGAATTGCAATGGAAATAATACAACAAGGGTAATCGCCGATTCTTTACTACAAACGGCCAAAAAGTACGATACGATAGACAGGCCAATCAAAGTGGTTTTGTTTTTGTCCAAAGCGACCAGGGAAAGATGCAAAGCTCCAATACTGAAAAGCAGGGCCAGTATTTCATCCGCACTCTTAATGTTAGCCACCACTTCGGTGTGAATTGGATGGACACAAAACAAAGCCGTAATTAAAAACGGATAAAGAGGGTGATATTCCCGTAGCAATCTTTTGAGATAGAACAATACCAGTACACACAAAAGGGTATATATGAGAATCTGGATGAGATGATAAGGGGTTGAGTTTAATTCAAACGCGCTGTAAGTTATGGCGAATAGGGTAGACGGAACGGGTCGATAGGTTTCGTCGTTTTGCCTGCTGTAACCATACATGTACGAATGCTGCCAAATCTCAGGTATGCCGGCAATTCCTTTTTTAACTAAAAGATTTTCAAGTATTGCCGATCGGTCATCCAATACAAAGTCGTGTTTAAAGGTATTGCCAAAGGCGATGAAACACAATATAGCAATGAGCAACAACTGAATATTAAAACTGGCTTTTAGGCGTTTTAGCATGGGGCTAAAAATAGGAAATGATTGGATACTAGTAGCCCGATATCAACTACTTACATTCACCCTTTGTGAACTCCCGAATACTATTGCATTCAGCGGCACAGGCATTGCCATAGGTTTTATTGTCGCAACCGCAAACCGGGTCGTATTCATAGGTGCATATACAGTCATCAATTTGTTTGGCTATACAGACAGGGGTTGGCGTGGGGGTAGAAGCCTCATTTTTGTGACATGAGGTAAACGCTAAAAGGAAACCAAAGAGAATGAGAGCTTTCAATTAATTCATGTATTTCTTAATCACATCAAGCAAATCATTTGGTTTAATTTCAGTACCAATGTGTTGCTTAACAACTTCTATCAATTCCGATGTTAGTTGTCCGTTGATGCCCAGTTTAAGTGCCACCTTATGCACAAACACTTCTTCTTCCCTGGTAACAACGCCATCTATTTTGGTAAGGTAGAGTAATTGATACAAAATGGTCATTCTGTGCCGTTCCGATTCAGGAGAATCCAAGGGGTAGTCATTTTCATTTTCCCAAATATTGGTCAGATCTTCCGGTGACACTCCCAACTTTTCCCTAATGTCTTCTATAAACTGAATTTCGTTGTCATCAACATCATTGTCGGACTTAGCAAGTTGCACAAATAAAGCCAGTAAGCTCTTTTTGTTATAGTCCATTTTAGCAAAGGGATCCTGCATTTGGGTTTGGGTTTTGTTTAGAACCCAAAGAAATAAAACTAATTTGTAATGGGGCGTGTCAATCGTCCAATAATAATACTGTTTTATCTGTTCAGATTGGCTTTTTTGCAACCTGGATATTCGCGTTTGGGTATTTATAATTGCACGGTTCAAGGATAATGTGGGAATAGCCTTCATTCTATGTTTGACAAGGAACCGACGAAGGAGCTCAGTGAAACTAATCTAGTGTTATTTCTAGATTCCTGCTCCCGATAGTTATCGGGACGCAGGAATGACG
>PAVO01000023.1 GCA_002713215.1 Crocinitomicaceae bacterium | reverse complement strand
TATAACTACCGAAACAGCCAGGATAAAGGCTTTGAGGTAGTATTAAATAACCTATTCAATGAAAATCTTGCCACAAACTAGGAAATTGCGGGTTTCCCCCTATTGATTGTCAAACCATATCGCCTTTTCTTTATCCAAAGTTTTAGTATGAAGGAGGGAAAAAAGGTAAAGGCGGCTAACATTCGGGTAGAGCCTATTTCTGCTAAACCAATGGTACATTTTAAAGATAACAGAACGCCAACAAAACAGGTTACACAACTTCAGAAGTTAGCAAATGAGGCCTCGTCTAAGCAATCATTTCCCGTTCAGAAAAAAGAAAATAAAATGGGCCTTCCGAATAACCTAAAAGATGGAATTGAAAACCTTTCGGGTTACTCCATGCATGATGTGAAGGTGCATTACAATTCTGACAAACCGGCTCAGTTACAAGCCAGTGCCTATGCACGGGGCAATCAGATTCATTTAGGGCCTGGGCAGGAAAAATACTTACCTCATGAGGCATGGCATGTGGTACAGCAAAAACAGGGGCGCGTACAACCAACTACTCAACTCAAGAAAAAAGTAAACATCAATGACGATAAGGGGTTGGAGCAGGAAGCTGATGTGATGGGGCAAAAGGCTTTGCAAATGGTGGGGGGTAAATCCTCAAACCCTACAGTCCAACGAATGATAAATGGATTAGTCTTACAGTTAGGGGGTGAAAATGATAATAAATCGAATAATATTTCCACACTAAAAAAGGAAAAGGAGGGTGAAGATGCCCAGCTCCAAGATCATACTATAATGGATGGCACTTTTCATGAAAATTTCTTAATGGCAAGAGCGGATCAAACCAAAAGTCGTCGTTTGTCAGTCGCAAATAAAGTTGCCAAGTTTATCAGAAACACCCTTAATATCCAGACATCCAATCATATTAAGGACTTTCAGAAAATGGAAATGGAGAAAATTAAAAATCTACTCCATAAAAAAGAATTATCCTACGATACTGGTCACCAGAAAATTATTCATAGCAAGATTAGAGATGTCATTCAAAAGGAATTTAAACAGGGTTTAAGTCTACAATCGGAGCAGTTTGACAAAATAAAAAATGGAGAGGATTTAATTCAAAAGGCACTTGAAAGCACGGATGCCGCTAAAATATTTCCTGCAATTTACTATCAAATAGGTGTTTGTTCAAACTTTCGCGCTATCGCCAAAGCTCTAGTTTATGCTCACTCACAGTTTAACCCCAAGGAAGATCAGGTAGTCGGTATTACAAAGGGTAGACATGTCTTCTTGGTTATTCGAAACCCATTGGGAAAAGTAAAAGAAGATAAGATAAAAAAGGGCGATAACACACCGGCAAACTTTGAGGATGATAACGCAGTAATTATTGATGCATGGAACCCTGATTCTTCAAAATGGGTGGGGTTGATAAATAATTATCCTGTTGTGGATTTGAGGGCTGCCAGAATTGATAGCGGGGATATGGAGGCTTCCACAACATTAAGTGTTCTGGGCCGGCTCATTTTGCATTTGAATGAAATAGGATTTCAACAGATGAAAATTAATGCACCTAAAAATAATGAGGAATTAAAAGAAAAAGCTGTTGGAAAGGCAGAAGGCTTGTCCAATTTGATGGATTATCATAAAAAACATGGAAAACTTCCTTCTTTAGAGCAGTTTTTTTTGTCAAAAAGGATAGAAATTTCTAAGGAGATATTTGGCTCCACTGAAATGGAAGAAAAGCAGGAGCTTTTGAAAGAAGAGGATATTGATAGTTACATCAAAACACTTATTGATAAAAGCATGATTGGAAAAGCAAAGCCAGTTAAAGTCTCGGCAAATAAAAATTATTTGGATTCAACAGTCAATAAGAGCTCTTTTCTAGAGGTTAAAGAAAAGCATAGCTATGATGAAAAGACTAGGTCCAAGATCATCTCAACGTTGAACGATTTTCTGCTTAAACACTTTTCTTTTGAGACTTACGACTTATAATCTCTTATAAGAACATCTGAGAGGGTTTGGTGATTAAACAGTTTCAAGGAAGCTAAAAAACTAGGGTTTCCCCCTATTGTATGGCAATTTGCCCGCAATTAGTTTTATAAAAAATTTTGGATTGTTGTGTTCCTCGACAGAGGGTAATATTACAATGCGCCTTTATTATAGCTATAGACAAACAGTAAGCACATCTAATAAACTACGAGACAAATAAAACTTATGAGCAAATCGAAATGGAGTACGCAACCGAAAACAGATGAATGGAACACTGAAAGTAATTGGGAACCTGAAGTAGTGCCAACTGACGAGGCTGTGTTTTCTGAGTCTTCAGAAAACAATATCACTTTTTCTCCTACGAGTAAAGCCCAGGTTAATACCATTGAGTTCACCAAAGACGCGTCACCGTTTACCTTCAAAATTGGGGTTGCCGCGACTGATCCAGCATTAACTATTGGTGAGGGTGTAGTGAATAACTCTGAACACAACCAACAATTTATTGTTGCATCCAATGGGGTTACCTACAAAGAACCACAACTGAAGTTTACGAATTCTGCAACAGCCGGCGGAGAAAATGTGCACTATTATGCAGGTCCTAGTTCCCTTGAGGGTGGTTTCGGTGGTGGAATTATTGGGTTCAGTGATAACGCTACGGCGGGGTCTGCCTCATTTATTGTAAAAACGGGCGCTGGTATTCCTCCAAAAAAAGGAAGTACCGTAGGTGCTGAAGTCAGTTTCTGCGATAATTCGTCAGCTGGCCGAGGTCACTTTAAATCCTATGGCACCTTGGGAACCGATGGTGACACCTTCGGAAATGTGGTATTCCATGATGATTCAAACGCAGATCACGGCACATTTATAAGTGTTGGGGGTACAGTTAACGGGGGTGACGGAGGCAATACACAGTTCTATGATAATGCAAATGCGGCCCACGGGGTCTACATTAACTATGGTGGTACCATCGATCAAGCAAACGGTGGTGATGCTGTTTTCGACGGCAATTCGAATGGCGGGCACGGTCATTTTTATAATTACGCTGCTGAAGCAGCTGGAGCCTATGGTGGGGTAATTAGCTTCAATAATAATCCACCAAATGTGCAAACTGGTGGCTCTTCAGCCGGAGAAGGTTGTTTTCATAATTATGGTGCAACGGTTAAGGAACTAGGAGGTGGGGGCCATATTGAGTTTGGTGCAGTACATGGCTGCCCAACAGCAGGAAATGGTGCATTCAACAATTATGGTAGTATGATTAGCGATAATAGTAGCGCGGGTCATACCATTTTTTCAATTAACCTGCCAACCGATTATTTTCCCACTGCGGGCAACGGTACATTTTGGAACCATCCCTCTATGGTAAAGGATGGAACCGCCGGTTATACAGAATTTTCAGTTTATGGAACAGGTTCCGGAACTAATGTTCCTACTGCAGGTGAGGCTACTTTTTACAACCTTGGCGGAAAAGTTTCAGGAGCAGTTGGGGGTTACACTACATTCTCAGGCTCTTCTGATGCGGCAAACTCAACTTTGGTTTCTTTTGGCGGCACCAATGGTGGGGCCGGTGGACGAATTGTGTTTAGCGATTCATCCCTAGGCGGTGAAGCAACTGTTTTTCTTTATGGAAATGGAGAATTGGATATCAGTTATCATGAGAATGAATTGACAATAGGTAGTCTTGAGATGTCAGGTGGGACTATTGTTGTACAACTTGGTGATAATCCAACAGGTCTCACCTTGTCCGGGGATTTAACTCTTAATTCAGGTCTGGTTGCTTTTTCGTTCCCAACTGATGGTGGAACCTTTGAATATGATAAACCCTATACCATTCTTACATGTCCAAATCTTTCAAACTTTCAGGAAAATCAGTTCGTTTGGAACAACTTAGATGGTGTTAAATCAAGTTTCTCCATTGTAGGAAATAACCTTCAGGTTTCTTTTAGTAAAGAAGAATAGGTAACGTTGGTCTTAGTGCCGTGCTTTTATTTACGAGTAATGAACGGCCCTGAGTTCGATAAGTTCAAGTTTAAGCTGGCTGGCTTTTTTTAGTGCTTTGCTCATATCCTTCGTCCTTTTAATTCGCCAGGCATAGTAACAAATATTATCCAGTGGTAGCAGGTAATTGGTTTTAGGTTTAACCTTATGGTGATTGAATAACGAGTAAGTATAGGTTAACTGCCCTGTGGCAGATACTCCATATATTGGTAAATAAGAGTTGCTCGTAGTTGCATTTTGGCTTCTCAACCGGTTAATCTCTTCCCTTAATTTATTACTTTCATCTCGCAGTTTCGCTCCGTAATGGTTTGCCTCCTGAACATTTTTGGCGTTTTCAACCTTGACCAAAATGCTCTCCATTTTAGTAATACTATTCGATGCTAGTTTGCTGTATTCCGGTTGTGTTTTCAGATAATGATCAAACATTAGATCCTGAGCCACACCGTCCAATGAGAATAGGCCAAGTAGTATAACCGTTAGTGTAATTGTCTTTTTCATCCTGTCAGATTTGAGATAGATTTACAAACAACTTTAATGCCAAGGGACTATAACAAAAATGAAAAAAATACTGATCATCCAGTTCTTTATTTGGTGTACCTGTATCACCTATGGCCAGGACAAACCTTCGGACATAACCCTGTATAGTGATGTGGTCGAAGTCGTGTTGTTACAACCCACGGGTAAAACAGCGGATAGCTTACCTGAAATGAGGGTTTTGCCCGACACTTCGGAACTATACCGGAAGACCATGCTAACCATTAAGAATTCATTTGTAAACGAGTTTTTAGACCTGTACTTTATCGTTCAGGTCTACCTAAAAAACAACAATAAATCTGATATCATAGAACCGGCCTATCTAGCCCTTACAGAAAACCAGGGTGGTTTTGCTAAATTCGGGTTTTCCCTTTTAGAAGAAGGAAATACCACCCTTATGCCCAAGACCCCTTACGTTGATATTACTGTGGGGCAGGCTACAGGCCCCCCGAATAAACTCATGTCGTTTACACAGCTTTACCCGCATGAAATGGGACATGTGTTTTTTCATTTGTTAAGCCCTGAGGACAGCGTTTCAAACAATACTAAGAATGTGAACATGCATTTCTTTTCATTAATAACTGACTACTCTACTGCATTCAACGAAGGGTTTGCCGAGCACATTGAGAATGTTTCCCGAACCTACGAGAAAAATGAAGACATCAAGGCTGGGGTATTGGCAGACCTTGATAAAATTGAAAATTCGTCGGTACAATCCATCAATGGTTTTGAACGTGATTTTACCTATCCCTTTCGGATGGGGTACTACAAGGCTTCAATGCTCAACCGGTATCAAAAATACGAGGACTACAAAAGACACAGGTACGCCTTCAACGGAGCTATTCGCTATAAAAATAAGACCTTGAATACGTCCAAAATAGAAGATCAATTGACCTTCAGGAATTCAGGGGTTGGGCTTGATACAACCCAAAAAAGAAACCTTGTTCAACTACACTCTACTGAAGGGGCAATAAGTTCCTTTTTCACCCATTTAACGACTAGCGAGCTACAAAATCACTATTTGGATTCGGCCTTCTATGTGCCCTTTTATAATGGAAGTGATACCACTGTGCTTAAATCACCCAGGGATGTTTTCACACCCTTTCAGAATCAATTTATAAAGTACTTTTTTGTATTACACAATTATGTGGTTTTTAATAATTCATCGAAATCGCAATTAGCAGATTTTATTGATGGCTACATACAATCCTTTCCTACGGAGGCAAGTTCTGTAAGAAAGATCTTCAAGCGGTCACTTGGTACGGAGTACTCCAATGAAATACCACCTCCCATATGGCTATTGATAAAAAACCATACGCATCGGTTAGTTGTATTTGATCCTTTTGATGCAATTTCAGTTCCCCTATACACCTTCGACCTCAATGCGGCAGAAGTGGAGGATTTGCAAACCATAAAGGGGATCACCCCTGAGGCAGCCGAAAAAATTGTAAAGTACCGAACTGTTCCTGGGTAATATACTGATTTAAAACAACTTAAAAACATAGAAGGGTTGTCGGAAGAACAAGTAAACCAGCTAATCTCGGCTAAACTGGATAACAACTATTTTGAAGAAACGCTGAAGGACTTTGAGCCAAAACTTAGCATTGGTACTTTAATATCTAGTCCTTTAAAATACATTTTCTCTCGTGCAATTGTTTCCTTTTTACTCTTATTCGGGGTCATGTATTTTGTTTCAATACGACGGAATATGGCATCAATGAGACGGGTTCTTTTGTTGTTTATCAAATATTTTATTCTATGGGTGGGGTTTGTCTTAATGGGATTAATCTTCATTTTCCTCAACCTGGGAAACCCATATTTATTTCCCATATTTCTTTTCACTGTCCCAGCCTTAATAGCTCTGTTCGTTTATCGGAAAAGAAAAATTGAATTGCAGCGAACACTCATTTTTATTGCTGCAATGAATCTATTACTGCTAGGCTCTTTGATTTGATTATCTCTTGATCCATATCAGAAAGATTAACCCCCCAGCCTGGACTATAAATTCAACTATTCTTTGGGCTTTGCATTTTTTACGTACTTATCAAACCACCTTAGCTGCTCCCAAAGTACATGTTCCACGCTCTCACGAGCACGGTACCCGTGGTCTTCATAGGGCAATAATACAAGCCGCGCTGTTCCTCCGGAGCCTCTTACAGCTTCATAAAAAACTTCCGATTGGAAGGTCAGGGTTCCCGGATTGGAATCGTCATTACCATGTATGATTAGTACCGGTTCATTCACCTTATCTGCAAAGAATGTTGGTGATAGCTGAATGTAAACATCTTGTGCATCAAATAAGGATCGACGCTCGGATTGAAAACCGAAGGGTTGATTGGTTTTGTTGTATGAGCCACTTCGTGCAATTCCCGCTCGAAATAAATCCGTGTGTGCTAGCAGATTGGCAACCATTAATCCACCGTGGCTATGCCCTATCACTCCTATTCTGTCTGGGTCGGTTACACCCATGTCAACTGCTTTTGCCACCGCGGCTTCTGCATCGGCCACCAATTGGGAAACAAAGGTATTGTACGTCGTTTCTGGGTCACCGATCATGGGCATAGCGGTTCTTTCAAGTACTGCATATCCACGAAGTAAAAAGTAAAGATGAGAAGGGCCTCCAATACGCATAAACCGCTGCGCCGACCCCCTCACCTGTCCTGCAGTACTCGCTCCGGAATACTCCAAGGGATAAGCGTAAACCACCGTGGGGAGTGCTGTTCCCTCTTTATACCCTGGAGGAAGATGCAAGTGGAAGCTAAGAGGAACACTGTCTTCTCGCTGGTACCTTACAATTCGTTTCTCTATTTCTCGCAGTTGAGGAGTTGGATCCTTAAAGTTGGTTATCGGCTTTGTTGTTATCTCCCTACTCGCCTCACCTTTTGATGTTGCGACCTGGTTACCAATCGTTGCAAGGTGATAATTGGGGACGTCTGTAGCAGACTCCGAACGAAGTACAAAATGCTCTTCGTCACCAGCGAAGTCTACAAAAAATTCGTACCTGTCGGGGTTGCACCGGAACAGCCTTTCTGTTACACCCGACTCCAGTTGCCTGTGGTCCAGAAAAGGCCTGTCCCCCTTATCGGTTCCCCCGCTACCACTAAAATAAACACCACCATTTTTTTCATACAGCACATATTTACCATTGGGCATTTGCTTATAAACCGGATAGCCAGGGGCTCCATATCGATCACCTTCGTCATACTCATACCAGAGCCGTGAAGACTTTTTATCGACGTCAATCAGCCATGTATATCGTCTCCTTTTAATTCTTTGGCGTTGCGAAAGCAGCAGTGTGTTATTCCCTTCAAACCAGGCCAGACTCCAGGTTTGAATGCGATGCTCGGCCTTGAAAACCTCTTCCGGATCTGAGTTAAAAGGAGCTTCTGAGCGCATTAGTTTATCGCGATACTTCGCTTTACTTGCTGGGTCTCCTCCATCAAGTGCTTCTACCCAATATAGTGTATGTGGCGCTGTGGCTCTCCAGGATACAGATCTTGGACCCAATGTGACTCCGTGAACAGGAACCGCATCGGCTAAGGGTAATGAAGCGATACTGCTTACCAACTCTCCCTTACTGTCCCATACTTCAATTTCGCTGCCAAACCTCCACCATGCGACTTCATGTGACCACGGTCCAACCAGGCGCTGAACAAGAAAGTACTTTCCATCCGGTGAAAAAGATGCGGTTCTATAGACCCCTGGTTTTCCAAGAACATTTGTTTTATTGCTGGTTGGGTCTAAAACAACCAACTCAGAAGTCATGTAATAATCGAATAAGGCGTCATCATAAGCGGTTTCAAGCAGGTTCCTTGCTTCATAAGTTGATCTGGCTGAAGCCCCCTCCCCTTCCATGATCATAGGCCCTATCGGGATAACCGGTTCTTGTGGCGCCACACCACGTTTAGGGATACGCCTTATCAACAGTCTTTTTTGGTCCGGTAACCAGGTAGCGGCCCGTCCCATTAAGGGGTTTAGAGCTACATCCTTTATTTCCTTGAGATCACCATTTACCGATCCGACCCACAAGCCAATATGATCCGAGTGTTTAACATTTAATGCAAAACGCTGACCATCGGCTGTCCAGGTTACGCCAACAATCTCTTTGTCTTTTGGTAGGCCCAATTCTTTTGTGCTTCCATCGGAAATTTTAACCAATCGAGGTGAAGTGCCGCCGGAATTCCCGTGGTATCCATTAACCTTTGGGTTTACACGTATGCCCGCAAGTTTATGCATGGGTGCTGCCAAGTCCGCCAGAGGCGGGTAATGCTGGGGGTCCATTAACAATAAGTATTCACCGGTTGGAGAAGTCCACACCCAAGGCAATTTCGGAGCATTTAATACATCTAAAATATCTTGCGGCGGAGATTGCCACCCTTTCTCTGAATTGTTCTCTTCTGCTGTTTTTTGAGCCGTTGAATTAGTTGGTAACACTACACTTAGGGTAATTACCAATAGACTTACAATACCTTTGATCATAGCTGTTTATTTATTCGATTCTTAACTATCCTTTCTTTTGCCTAAAAAAGAGAATAAAACTAAAACAATAAAAAGGTTCATTATGAACTTAAAATAAAACTGTCTCCGCTTATGGAAAAGATTGGATAGAATGAAAACCACCCAAAGAACTAATTTAGCCTTGCGTATTAACTGGTCCTTGAATGGGCCATTTTAATAATGACAACGAACAATTGTCGCTACTTGATCTAAAAATAGAAACGGAAAGGCTGCTTATTCGACCTTTTGAAAAGCGTGATATCCAGGCATCTTATGAAATGAACCTGGATGCTGAAGTGAGTCGATACACGGGAGATGGTGGTGTTGTCAGCCTTGAAGAGATTGAGAAAAGAATTGTTGAGAATGTTTTTGGGAATTACAACAAATATGGTTTTGGCCGACTTGCCGTGGAAATTAAGGGAGAGAACAAGTTCATAGGGTTTACCGGGTTAAAGTACTTACCCGATATGGATGAAGTAGACCTGGGTTATCGTTTTATGAGGGAATATTGGGGACAAGGTATTGCAACTGAATCGGCAGTTGCATCCATCAATTTTGGGTTTAAGACACTGGAACTGGATAGAATTATAGGCCTGGCTCTACCCCAAAACAAACCCTCGGTTCGGATTCTTGAAAAGCTCTTTTTTAGATTTGAAAGGGAAATTATAGAGGATAGGGAAAAAGTAAGCCTCTATGCACTGCAAAATCCTAAATACGAAAACCAGAAGCCAACATAACAAGCTGTTTATTAGACATTTGCGCGTATTAATAGTGTTCCACGTGGAACTATTTGGTTAAATAAACCAATAATACAGATAGATCAGAGGGAGACACCCCGGATATCCTGCTCGCTTGCCCAAGATTGGTTGGTTTTGCCTCGGTTAACTTTAATCGTGCCTCCATAGAAAGAGAAGAAAATTTGTGATAATCAATATCACTGTCAATTTTTATGTGGTCCAATTTTGTTAACCGGTCCGCCAGGCTTTTTTCCTTTTCAATATATCCCTGGTATTTTACAGTGATCTCAATTTGATCCAAAACCTCATCTTTTAAATCCCGAACGAATTCGAGCTCTTCTACGAAAGGCTTTTCAATTTCAGCAATATCGCGAATGTCCAATTGTGGCCTTGCTAACAGGGTATTTAATCTAGATTTTTGCTTTAAAGCGCTCGAGTTTTTATTTTCCAGTAGCGTATTAAACCTGTCCGGCTCAGCACTATTCTTAGATAAATACTTTACTCCAACATCTTTTCCTTTAAGCTTTAACTCTACCCTCTTCAACCTCTCATCTGATGCCAAACCAATTTTATTGGACATTTCCGTAAGTCTAATATCGGCATTATCCTGCCTGAGCAGAATCCTATATTCCGCTCTGGACGTAAACATCCTATAGGGCTCTTCGGTCCCTTTTGTAATCAAGTCATCAATCAATACGCCAATGTATGCTTCATCCCTTGATAATACAAAAGGAGCCTCTTCCTTAATCTTTAAACTCGCATTTATTCCTGCCACTAAACCTTGGCAGGCTGCTTCTTCATAACCTGTAGTTCCATTAATTTGACCTGCAAAATACAGGTCCTCAATAGGCTTCGTTTCGAGCGTATTCTTCAATTGAAGTGGTGGGAAATAGTCGTATTCGATGGCATATCCAGGACGAAACACTCGAACGTTTTCAAAGCCCTTTATTTGCTTCATGGCTTTAAACTGAACGTCCTCTGGCAATGATGTGCTAAACCCGTTTACATAGATTTCTACGGTATCCCACCCCTCGGGCTCTACAAACAATTGATGCCTGTCTCGCTCAGCAAAACGGTTGATTTTGTCCTCTATTGATGGACAATAACGGGGCCCAACAGACTGGATACTACCGTTAAACATAGGCGATTTATCAAACCCTTCTTTTAATAAATCATGAACCGTGCTATTGGTATAAGTGATGAAACAGGAACGTTGTTTGGTGATTTCATTCCCGGGTAAGTAGCTAAACTTTCCGGGCTTTTTATCCCCTTGTTGCTCTATCATTTTAGAATAATCCAGACTTCTTCCATCCACTCGAGGTGGGGTTCCGGTCTTCATTCTTCCAGACGAAAACCCATACTCTTTTAAGTTTTCGGTTAATCCATAGACCGCGCTTTCTCCTACCCTTCCTCCTCCGAAATTCTTATCTCCAATGTGGATTTTTCCATTCAAAAAAGTCCCGGATGTAAGGATTACTGACTTCGATTTTATCTCAACACCAAGGCCTGTTTTTACCCCTGTGGCTTTTCCGTCTTTTACAATTAACGATGTTGCTGTATCCTGCCAGAAGTCAATGTTTTGAATTGACTCCAATATCTTTCTCCACTCCAATGAAAACAGCACACGGTCGTTCTGGGTTCTTGGGCTCCACATAGCCGGTCCTTTTGATCGATTCAGCATTCTGAATTGAATCGCTGACTTATCGGATACAATTCCCGAATATCCCCCCAGGGCATCAATTTCCCTTACGATTTGCCCCTTTGCAATTCCTCCCATTGCCGGGTTACAACTCATTTGAGCGATTCGACCCAGGTCCATTGAAATCAACAAAACGGAAGACTCTAGGTTTGCTGCGGCCGCGGCCGCTTCGGCGCCCGCATGGCCACCGCCAACTACTATCACATCATATTCAGGGAGCATATCAATCGTGTTCCACGTGGAACAATTTAAAGTTCGGGGTTTTATTTAGGGCCGCAAAGCTAGATATTTATCTTCCATCTGGGTCATGATTTCTTGCTCTTCATTGGTCTTGTCATTGTACCCTACCAAATGCAATATTCCATGAATCATTACGCGGTCCATTTCGTCAGAAAACTGCATGCTATTTTCTTTGGCATTTTCACGCACCCGGTCTACGCTAATAAAAATATCGGATTCTAGTAAATCATCGTTTTCTTCCGAATTATTGAAGGTAATTATGTCGGTGTAATAATCATGATCCAAAAAGTCACGATTGATCTTTAACAGGTAATCATCAGAACAAAAGATGTAACTAATGCTAAATTGTTCTTGAGAAAACGATAATAGGCTGTTTTTCAGCCACTTATTGTTCGGCGGTCGGTCTAAACTATTTTGGTCTACATCTTCAAAAAAGAAGTTAACCTCTTGATTATCCATTAGTTATATCAAACTTCATCTCAACCGATCGGCCATCTTTAGTGAAACACACCTCGTCGGCCAGGCTTTTCATCAGAAATATTCCTCTTCCGGATAGTTTTTCAATGTTTTCTGGTAATGTTGGGTCAGGAATGATATCAAAATTAAAACCCTCTCCCTGATCCTCAACTACAAACCCGAGTTCTTTCCCGTTTAAGAAATAGTGCAAGTTGACATCCTTTTCCGGGTTTTCTTTATTGCCGTGTACTATAGCATTATTAACACTTTCGGTAACAGCAATAATAATATTACCAAAGTACCTCTCGTCAATATCTTCATACTCACATATAGTGGTTATGAATTTTTCTGCAAGGTCTATATTTTCAAATTTTGAAGAAAAGCTGATAGACTTCTTCATGAGACTAGAACTTATTAAAGTACTCATTTACCTTATTTCTGTAAAAAGGTTTCAAATTTAACGGTATAGTTTCCAATAATTCTATCTGCTGATCTTTCTGGCGCTTATATTCGTCAAGTGCCTGATTTTCTAAAAACTTTTCTTCTGCGGTTTTAGATTCTCTTTTGTTGTCAAATTCCCGCTCTCTTTCCGCTTTTTCACTCTCGAGTAAACGAGTCATTATTTCTTCCTGCCGTCTAATTGTTTCTCGTGAAATTCTCATGTTTACAAGATCTTCCTCATTCTGTTCCATTAACTCCTGAAGCCTGCTCAATTCATTTCCTCCGTTTTTGCCCCCTGGCTTATTTTGAGAGCCTTCCATGAGCCTTCTAAGCTCATTTCTTATAGCTGACTGCTCTGCGGCCAATTTAGCCGCCTGTTCACTCATTTTTGAGCCTCTGCCTCCAGGTCCGCCTTTCCCTGGTTTTTTACCCCCTTCCTGCATTTGTTGTTGGAGTTTTTTCAACTGCTGAGAAAGTTTCTTTTGTGCTTTTTTTACCTCTCCGATTGAAGGCTTGCCCCCTCCGGGCTTTGAGCAACTCTTCTTACCAAACTTTTTACTGCTTTGCTTTTTCTGCGATTGCTGAATGCTTTCGTCCAGCATCAAAGCAAGGTTATTCATCGATGTCATTACATATTGCTGTCGATTTAAGGATTCCGGGACCTTACGGTCGGCCATAAACTTAATGGACTTGCCCATGTTATCATTGATGGACGCGATTTCCTTGTTCACCATTGACTGGATCTGTACGTTTCGTTTCGAAAGAGCAAACAACGAGTCTTCTATCATTTTGCTATCATCTTCCAGCCTTTTTTGCGTCCTGGTGAGCTCGACAAACCTGGGGTCGTTCGGCTGTGTGACTTTTACTGCCTCAATCAATTCCTCCTGATCAAACGAAAGTTGAAGTAGGTTTTGTCTCAGCCTTCTAAGCGCCTCAATATCTTCGGCTTGCTGTTGTTCCTGCATTTCACTTTGCATCTGGCTTAGCTTCTGTTCCATTTGCTCCATTTGATCTGCAGCTTTGTTTTGGCTTTTGTTTGCTCCCTTTTTATCCCCTTCCTTATTCTGCTTTTTAGCATCTTCCATGCTCTTTTTAGCCCCTTGCTGCTCTGGTTTTGTGTCTGGAAGCTTGTTTTTATCCTGAAGCTCGTTGTTTTTCTTTTCAAGATCCTCCATGTCCTTTTTAATTTTATCGAACTCCTTCTCTATTTCCTCTTGCTTCTTGTTGAGCTGCTCTGGGTCTGAATTCTTTTCAAGGGATTTCTCTGCTAATTTTCTTTCCTCTTTCTTTAGCTCCTGAAGGTTTTTTATAACAGACTCCAATTTCTGCTCAAACTCAAGTTGCTTGAACAACTCTAAACTTCGATCGAGTTCTTTTTCCAAATCCTTGTTATCCAACTTCAGCTGATCGACTTGTTTCTGGAGCTTTTCTTTATTCATTTCCTCCATCATTTTTTCGATGTCGTCCATCATTTTCTTCATGTCTTCGTCCATCACCTTTTCCATCAACTCTTCCAGTTGCTTTTGTTTTTCTCTTAGCTCTTCACTAAGCGGGTCCATTTCGTTTCTTCGCTTGTTGTTTAGTTCGTTTTCCCGCTGAATTTTCTCGAACTTATTCTGAAGCTCTTTTTGTTGATTCATCAACTCCTTTAAGCGTTTCTTCTCTTCCCAGGAAACCGTTTTTTTCTCCAACAACTTCTTGTTTAGTTTTTCGAGTTCTTTACGAAGGTCTTTTGCTTCATTAAGGCTTTCTTCCATATCCTTTTTTGTTTCTTCAGACTGCTTTTCGGCTTTTTCCTGAATGTCCCTGGTGGACGGAATGTTAAGGGTTCTCATTTGCGAACGAGCCTTTTTGGGTCCGTTTACACCATCATTATCCCATATCTCGAAATAATACCTCAGGTTATCATCCGGCTCAACGCCTATTTCCTTCAGGTTCCACAGGTGATAAAACTCTCCCATTGCCTGGGTGTTATTAATGGAAATTGCAACCCTGTTTTCTTCTCCATTGTTCTTCTGATAAACAAACCACAACCCGGTAAACCCATAATCGTCACGATACTTACCTGTAAAATAAATGTTGGAATAGGAAAGGGAATCTCCTAGTTCCTGCGTCTGTATTTCAGGGTAAAGGTCTTTTATTGCATTAACCGACACCTGCAAAGAATCGTAGGTCTCTATCTGGTTGTTCATCAAAAAAGCCCTAATGGTTTTTGATTGCTTCACACCTGTTTCAATAGTGAATTTATCCTCACTGACCTGCTTCGCATTAAATACCGTATCCCGTTCCTCTATTCTAACCTCCTGGGTGTGTTCCGTCTTGATCGTCCATTTTATTTGTGTGCCTTCCGGAAGATAAACATCGTTAACACCGGTAAACTGTTCGTCTTGTTTTCCAATGTAACTTGGGTATTTTACTTCAAAAACACTTTGGTTAACCACTGGTCGGGGAAATACTTGTAGAGTATAGGGTGCAGAATAAAACCCTGAAGCATAAAATTTGAAATCGGTACTTTTCTGAATGTTGCGCGCCGTGTATTTGTATTTAGTCCCGGAAAGTTTATCCATTCGATACTGAACTCCATCAACATCGATAAAAACTTCCTGTGGAATTTCCTCACCCTCCATGCTAATTTCCAAAACAAAATCCTCGTTTTTAATCGCCCTAAGGTCATCGTTTAATACGACAAAATCAAAGGGCCTGGGCTGCTCAAAGTGTTCATCATAATCCAGTAGTCGTTCCGTTGGAGCCGTAATTAGAGACGGCGCCGTAAACAATACAATCAAAATAAGCGCAATAGGGGGTAGGGCATACTTCAGGTATTTTCGGTTTTCACTTAAATCGATGGCCGATGAGAAAGGTATGGGTCTTAGTTTTTCCGAACGCTGTTCAATACTGGCGAGAATCAGACTACTTTGATTTGGACTGATGTCTGATAGTTTCTTAAGCTCAATGGTATTTAACAACTTGTCGTTTACCGCAGGAAAATGTTTGCCAACAATTGTTGCAGCCTGTTCCGGCGAAATTCGATCACCAATTTGATACAGTTTCAAAAGAGGAGTAATTATGTACCGGTAAACAACCCCAAGGAGAAAAACGATAAACGAAAAAAACATAATGGTCCTGGTACCAGAACCAAACCTGCCAGCCGCCTCCAATAAAACAATGATTACATAAAAACCTGTAATTAGAGCCGTAGAATACAGCCCTCCGCGGATAAGTCTATTCGTGTAGTACTTACGAATAAAGCCATCCAGCTTAAGTAATAGATCGTTATAATTGCCCGAATTCATGGTCATTTGTAACGTACGAAGATAGCGACAATTGTTAGCCGTGATTTTCTTCCGTTTTGAATTAAGTCTTTTTAACCCTCTGCCAATTCAAAAAATTATCTTTGCCGCCCTTAAAAATGGAATGAAATGAGTCAAAAAGTTCGAGTAAGGTTTGCGCCTAGCCCAACCGGGCCACTACACATTGGTGGTGTTCGTACTGCACTTTATAACTACCTGTTTGCCAAGCATCACGGTGGTGATTTTTTACTTCGGATTGAAGATACGGATCAAACTCGGTTTGTCCCCGGTGCTGAAGAGTACATCCAACAATCGTTGAGTTGGTGTGGAATCACTCCAGATGAAGGGCCTCAAAACCCAGGAAACTGTGGCCCTTATCGTCAGAGCGAAAGAAAAGACTTGTACTACCAATATGCTGAACAGCTAATTAACGACGGTTACGCCTATTATGCTTTTGACACTCCCGAAGAACTTGAAAACGTAAGGGAGATGGCAAAAAAAATGAAGGCTCCTAACTGGCAATACAACCAAATTACCCGTACGGGTATGAAGAACTCACTTACCTTAACTAAAGAAGAGGTTGAGGCAAGAATTAACAACGGTGATCCGTATGTAATTCGACTGAAAGCCCCAAGAAATGAAGAAATTCGTTTGAATGATTTGATTCGCGGGTGGGTTGTTGTAAACTCGAACAATATTGATGACAAAGTATTGATGAAGGCAGACAAAATGCCAACTTATCATTTGGCCAATATTGTCGATGATCATCTAATGGATATTACACATGTTATCCGGGGTGAAGAATGGCTTCCGTCTGCGCCAACTCATGTATTGCTGTATCAATACTTAGGGTGGAACCAGCCCGATTTTGCTCATTTACCACTTATTCTTAAGCCTGATGGAAATGGAAAGTTAAGCAAGCGTGATGGTGATCGTTTAGGGTTTCCTGTCTTTCCCCTGGAGTGGAAAGACCCTAAAACACATGAGGTATCAAGTGGATACCGGGAATCGGGATATTTTGCAGATGGTTTTGTGAACATGCTGGCTTTCTTAGGATGGAACCCCGGAGATGATCGCGAAATCTTTTCTTTGGAAGAATTGATATCAGAGTTTTCTCTGGAAAGGGTAGGGAAGGCCGGTGCTAAATTCGATGCAGATAAGGCAAAATGGTATAACCAACAATACCTGCGTTCCAGGTCGAATGAAGAACTGGAAGAGTTGCTAAGGCCATATTTAGAAGCTGAAGGGATTCAATCCAGTAAGGGTTTTACCTCCCGGGTTTGCGGGCTTATGAAAGAACGCGCTTCTTTTATTCCTGACATGTTGAATGATCGTTTTTACTTCGAAGCTCCCACCTCTTATGATGAAAAAACGGTTCGGAAGAAATGGAAAGAGGATACTCCCGAAATTGTAAAAAACCTAAGAGGTAAACTTGAAGGTATTTCTGACTTTAGCGAGGAAAACATAGATGTCACCTTCAAAAAGTTTCTCGAAGACAATGGTTATGGTTTTGGTAAGGTAATGCCTGGTTTCCGGTTGTTGGTTACTGGAAAAGGTATGGGTCCAAGCATGTCTGCAATTGCCTCCATTCTGGGAAAAGAAGAGGTACTAAAAAGAATCGATACTGGATTAGCTGTAATTGAACAACTGGCTTCGTGACAGACAGCATCAAAATAAATAACCTGCGCTTTCACGCGCTGCACGGTCATTTGCCTGTTGAACGAAAAACGGGCAATACTTTTATCGTTGATCTATTGATAAATGTAGACCTTAATTTGGCCGGTAAAAGCGACAAGCTGGAAGATACCGTGGATTACGTTGCCGTTATGAACCTGATAACGGAAGAGATGAATATTCCTTCAGATCTTATTGAAAATGTGGCCCATCGTATTGCCGAACGACTTAAAAAAGAAATTCCGCAAATAGAATCGCTGGAAGTTACCGTAAAAAAGGAAAAACCTCCGTTGGGCTTCGATCTTAAAGGAGTGGAGGTAACGCTAAAAAGATAAACACCCGCGTAAAGCTTTTTTATACATTTGCGGCCAATTAAGCTGGTTCCGTGGCCGAGTGGCTAGGCTGGGCTCTGCAAAAGCTCCTACAGCGGTTCGAATCCGCTCGGAACCTCAAAAAAAGCTCCTGATTTTCAGGGGCTTTTTTTATAAGTAATAAGGTGATTTAAACCTTAATAATACTGTTTTAACCCGTTCATTTTCCCAATAGTCTGCGGTTTGGAGTTGTTGTAATAAATCCGGGTCGTTGAATTCTTTTGATGTATCCCAGGTATGGTAAATTATTTCCTTGTTTAATCCTGGTTCCAGGTATTCAACAACAAAACCATATAATCCATTGTCAAACGATATGGCTGCTACCTTTTGCGATTTAATTTGATTGATAATCTGTTGCGCACGATTTCTTTTTGATTTTGGATCGCTAAGATCAAAAAGCGAGTAGGGGAGGTAATAGCTTGTATGAAACCCACCATCTGATATTTTTTTAAATTCTGGTGACGGCGTCGAACTTTCCACAATAATTCGGTTTTTTAGGTTGTACTTTTTGTCCAGCTGATTTAATCGGCTTAAAAACATACCCATATTGGCGTCATCCAGGTTTTTTACGTCCAGCCAAATTTTCTGAAGTTGTTGTTTTGTATCCCATTGAAGCACATCTTCGAGGGTATTGTTGGTCATAAATTTTTCCTCGAAATGTCCAATTTTAAAAACCGCATTCTCGTTTTCCGTCTCTTCTGTCACTAAATCTAACTCCATGCCTTTAAAGCCATGCTCTATAACCTCAAACAGCATCCCTTTTGTGTTTACCCTGTGCGGAATGTATTTAAGTCCTTGGTTTTGTTGTAACAACGCACTTTGATGCCGCTGAATATGATACCGCCTATATTCCGGGTCTATTATTTTTTTCTTTCCGTGATAGGTATAAACATCTTTTTCGGTCAAATTGAAACTCGTATCGGTAATGTCTAAAGGAAGGTAATTCGCCTTTGTTTTAACCTCCATTAAACCCAGGGCCATTTCATAGAATAAATCGTTGGAGAAGTATCGAGGCAGGTTCTTTTTAACCGTTTTTACTTTCTCAGGATAACGAGACACGTAGCTGTCATTGAACCAAACTAAAAACGGAATTTCTACCATTTCGAAAGTAAATGCGCCCGAATTATGGCCTAGCCCTCGCTTTACATCTTCACTATGATCAGAAAAATAAACCATGCTTGCAGGCTGGCCTGAAACGGACTTTAATTCATCAAATACCTTAGAAATTACCCAATCGTTGTATAAAACACTGTTGTCGTAGTAGTTTATATATCGCGGGTGTTGATTCCCAAATACACTTCTATTTAAATCTCCTTTAAACGCTTCAAACTCTTCAGGGTATCGCTCATCATAAGCACCATGACTTCCCATGAGGTGCACAAATATTACTCGATTCTCATCGGTACTCTTACTCAATATAGAACTTAGCCTACTTATTATAGCCCCATCAAAATCATTGGTTACTACCATTTCACCTATATTCTTATTGATAAAATAAGTTTCATCGCAAGACTGGGCAATCACAGAAACCAGGTTATCATAAATTCCATACCTCATTTGGTTGCTCAACCAAAAGGTCTTAAATCCAGCACTTTTTAGCATGGGAATAAGTGGCGCCGCTTCGCTTGGTTTGTATCCATTTAGTTGGTTGGCTTGTGTAAAGGAAAGCCCCAACACCGACATGGTATGAGTATGATTGGCTATTGCATTTTCAAAAACACTTAATTCACCTGTTTCGTTTAAACTATCTAAAAAAGGAGTGGTTTTTCTGTGATATCCATATAGAGACATGTGGTTTTTGTTAAGCGACTCCCCAATAACAACTACATACGTTTCTCCTTTTTGATTTTTGGTTGCTTCAACCTTAGTGTCCATGTTTTTAAATCGCTCAACACTTTTTTTATACTCAACCAATTCAGTCTTGTACTCCTTATAATAACCCACCGCACTCTGCAAAAAGTTTAATTGATTCCAGTTTTGTACCAGCAAAATCAGCTGAATAAATACGAGTATCGAAATAAGAATAAGGTGTTTTTGTGGTATCCTTTTTTGAACTCGTGATTTTAGAACAGAAACGATGGATAACACAATCAAAACCACGAAAACGATAACAATATTTACAGGGGTTCCTGTCTCCATATATTCTATGGCCTCGGCAGTATTGGTCTGAAAAAAGGCCATGTACTGATCACGCGATATTTCTTCCCCATAGACCGATTCATAAGATATAAAAGAGAGTGGTAAAATGGCGAGGATTATCCACATTATATGCAAAAACGAAGAGGTAAGTAGCCTGAATATTTTACTCTTTGATTGATATATCAATGTTTGAGCTCCGGTGAATAAACCAAAGAGTACAACAGAAACTAAAAAGTCTTCAAACTCGAACAAATTGAGCTTGGATAGACAAACGGACAACAACAAATAGGAGACTGTTCCCGGAAACAAAAAGATGAAAAAATAACCCTGACGTAAAAGAAAAAAGAACCAGATACCCACTAAACAACACAATGGAATGATCCAAAAGAGGTTTTTCTTTTTGCTTTTTTCAAAGGTTATGCATCCAAGATCACCTGAAATGTTTTCTCCCTTATCAATAATTACCGTTATTGAATCTTGTTGAAGTACATCAAAATAAAACTCCTGATCTTCAATGTGGGTTATCTTTTCATTATATATGGTATCGCTATTCTTTAAAACAACATAATCAACAATTCCATCTCCTTCCTTTTCAATTGTTGCCCAGCCCGTTATTCCAAGTACTACCCGTATTCTTCCATCAAAGTGGAAGTTATAATTTACTATTACCGGTTTTTGCGCACCCGGATGAATTACAAAATAGGAAGTATCAAAAAGGCTAAACTCACTCCTTGCATTGCCTGGGTTTACATTTTCAACATCCCAGGAAATATTAGTATTGGAAATGCGATGTTTTATTTGTTGGCCCGGATCTATTATAACCAGCAAGCCAAATGAAATAGCCAATGAAAGTACGGCATGAAACCAAACGGATTTGAATTGATTTTTTAGCCCTTCTTTCACCTTCTGTTAATTATTCAGTTTAAGGTCAACATAAACCGGGAGATGGTCGGAATATCCACCGTTATACTTCATTCCAACATAAGATCGGTAAGGTTTTGAATCAAAATATTTGGCGTCCTTTTCCAATAAAAAGTCTGGGTCATAGATATAGGCTTGTCCATCTTTAACCTGCAACGTCCTTTTTTCCTGAACCATACCATAGCTTACTATAACATGATCAATTACACTCCATTCATCTTGGTATTTGTGCGTGCCTCTTTTGAGTTTTACCCAATCCGAAGAGAGATTGTATAACTCTGCATCCTTTATTCCTGTAGTATCGTTTTTAGCTCCCAATCCGTCTTTTACACTTTCATCCAGGGGAGTGTCGTTTAAATCTCCCATTATTAGAATGTTTGCATTTTTATTGGTGCCAACTATTTCATCAACTTTTTCCTTTAAAAGATTTCCTACAAAAAACCTTGATTTATCTGTTTCCAAATGTCCACCCCATTTACTAGGCCAATGGCATACAAAAAAATGGAGTGTATCGGTTTCAAACAACAACAACCTGGAATAAAGAATATCCCGGGTTTTATAGCTCTTATCCCAGGGAAAATTTACCTGTATAGCCTGAGAGTTTAGTACCTTTATTTTTTCTTTCAAGTAAATAAAGCCTACGTCAATTCCTCTTCTATCCGGAGACTCATAATGTACAATCTGATAGCCCTTTCCTTCTAAGATGGTATTATTCGTAAGGTCATAGAGTACTTTTTTATTTTCTATTTCACCAAGGGCAACCAATTCCGGCAGGTTCCAGCCACCAACCGAAACCAACACCTTTCCCAAATTATTCTGCTTTTTATAATACTTGCCTTCCGTCCAGTGCTTGGCTCCATCAGGTGTAAAATCCTCATCCCTTTTAATGGAATCGTCTACTATGTCGAATAAATTCTCGGTATTGTAAAAAACAAAGCGTGCCTCATTTTTTCCTCTTTCAAAATCATTGAATTGTTGAGCTTCAGCTAAGAAAATTAACCCAAGAAGAAAAAGAAACAAGGAATATTTCATTTGAAATTAAAAGTGATTCCTAACATGCAATTTTATCTACCCGGGCTGCATGTCTACCACCTTCAAATTCATTTTCTAGGTAAGCATCAACAATATCCTTTGCTTTTTGAACGGTTATAAACCGGGCGGGCAAAGCACAAATATTGGCATCGTTATGTTGGCGGGCAAGGGCTGCTATTTCCGGTTCCCAGCACAAAGCACTTCGAATACCCTGGTGTTTGTTGGCAGCCATGTTAATTCCATTGCCACTTCCACACATTATTATTCCAAGGTCAACTTCTTTGTTTTCAACTGCAAGAGCCACAGGGTGAGCAAAATCCGGATAATCGGCCCGATCATCTGAATAGGGGCCAAAATCATTTATTTCAAACCCTTTGGATTTTAAATACTTTATCAATTCTACCTTTAAATCATATCCAGCATGATCGCTACCTAAACCCAATACCATTGCCTAAATTTTGTTCCAAAATTAATCCTTTAATTTTTCGTTTGCTCATTAAAATAGTTAGCTATTATTCAACACAAATAATGTAAAAATCTGATTGATCGAAACTTAACAAGTTGTTCACTTTTGGATCATTTGAACTGTTTATTTCTGTGTACAACTACTCAAACATTTTTACTCAATTATTCAATACTATTTTGGATGATGATTTTAATTAGAAATGCAACAAAAAATTGCAAGTATTTCTCGTTTTCTTATCAACCAAATAATTTGAGTTAGTCCATTTAATTCGAAAAAAGCAATTAACATTATTGATGTTAGTTTGGTTACCAACAATGTTAATTGAAAACGGATGATTCTATTTTTCAAACCATTAACAAATTAATATTGTTGGTTGGTTGTTATAAACTATTGATAAGCTTCAAAAACAATATTTTTACCGATTACTTTCTAACAGTATTAACACCATAATAGTAATAGTAAATTTTATTTAAAAATCTTTTATTTATTATTTATTGATGTTCAAAACAGAAATGAAGAAGAATTTGAAAAAGAGCGGGATTGTATTTTTCCTTTTCTGTTTTGCGTTTATTGCTTACGGGCAAGATACTATTCCTCCTATTAAGAATGGAGAATATAGAAAATTCACTTATGCTGATGGAGCGCTCTCCAGTGAAGGGTATTTGGTGAATGGTAAACCCGAAGGATTTTGGAAAAACTATTTTCAAAATGGTGTTTTGAAATCGGAGGGGCCAAGAAAAAATCATTTGTTGGAAGGCGAATGGAAATTTTATTCTACCGACGAAATTCTCCAGAAAGTCATCAATTATCGAGCAGAGAAAAAACATGGATTAACTAAGGAATATAGCCCTGAAGGTTTTTTAATGTCAGAATATCCTTTTGTTAATGACACCCTTCATGGTATTGCTTATACCTATCACGATAATGGAAGAGTCTACCAAAAAATTCCATACGTAAAAGGAAAAATTCATGGCGAGATGAAAAGCTATGATAATAAGGGAAAAATAATTGGAATAGTTGAATATAAAAATGGTATAGTCTATCAACGGGAATCCATAAACAGGAAGGATACGGCCGGGTTAAAACAAGGAATATGGAAAGATTTCTACGAAGATGAAACCGTTAAGAGTGAAGGTAAGTATGTCAACAACATAAAAGTTGGGTATTGGAAAGAGTACGATGAAAAAGGACTATTGATTTCGACCGATAAATACTCAGGGGGTAAGTTGGTGGAAAATGCCGAAGAACTGGATTTTTTAGATATTAGAAAAACGTACCACGACAATGGAACCATTCGAACCATTTGCAACCACAACAAAGCAGGAAAAAGAGAAGGAATTTGTCGTGAATTTGATGACTCGGGAAGAGTTGTGATTGCCCAGGTATATAAAAATGGAATTTTAATGGGTGAGGGAATGGCCGATGCCGATGGAATTAAAAACGACCATTGGAAGGAATATTATGAATCTGGTACTTTAAGAGCAGAAGGATCTTACAAATCGGGTCTAAAATTGGGTGAATGGAAATTCTATTATGAGACAGGAAAACTGGAACAGAAAGGAAGTTTTGCCCAGGGAGAATTTTATGATGGACATTGGGAATGGTATTATCCCAACGAACAATTATGGAGGGATGAGTATTATGTATACGGTTTAGAAAATGGACCTTTTATTGAATACAGTGATACCGGAACGGTAATATCAGAAGGGGAATACGTAGAAGGATTGGAAAATGGAATTTGGACCTACCACTTAAATGACCATAAAGAAGTTGGGGAGTATGTAAATGGGCAGCGCGAAGGTTTGTGGAAACATTATTACTACAACGATGATCAAACCCTTCGGTATAAAGGGAAATATGAATCGGGTTTAGCGGAAGGAAAACACTCTTATTATTATCCCAATGGCAGTAAATGGTTGGAAGGAAAATATGAATATGGCGAAAAGAAAGGAGTATGGACACGCTATAGAAACGACCAGTCGGTTATGCTGAGAATTACCTATAAAGAAGGTAAGGAAGTAAAACTTGATGGGGTGAGAATTAGAGCAGATGCACCGAAGGAAAAAAAGGAAAAAAAACCAGAAAAGTGATAATGGATATTTGATTTTCGTTTTTGGATATCAACCATCCAACATCCAAAATCCAACACCCAAAATCATCCTTTCTTCAATACCTTAGGAACTTTAAAATAATAGCTGTCTTTTTGAGGAGCATTTTTAAGTGCCTCTTCCTGCGAAATTACCGATTGAGCAACATCTTCACGCATTACACTTTCTTCGTCGGTCATGTAGATCAATGGTTCAACACCCTCAGTATCCACGTTGTTCAGTTTTTCTACAAAACCCAACATTTTGGTTAAATCGGCTTTAATAACTTCCTTGTCTTCACCTTCAAATTCAAGCTTTGCCAGTGCCGACAGTTTATCGATCAGGTCGTTATTTATTTCCATAGCTGTTAAGATCTTTTTCTATTATTTTAAAAACTTGCTGGCGCAAAGGTACAATATCCTCTTCGCTCATACCAGTTGTTTCTATGGGTGAATGTACCAGTGCGGGGGCAAGTCCGGGACTGGCAATGGCTTTTAAAAATCCACCATTCATCATTCGCTTGTAATTGTATGGAAAGCAAATAGGAACAATAGGGACACCGGATTCAATTGCTAATTTAAACGCACCATTTTTAAAAGATTTCATGCGGGGAACATGAGTAGGGATGGTGGCTTCAGGAAAAATGACCAGGGATGTTCCTTCCTCAAGTGCTTTTTTAGATTTGGTATAAGCTTCATGAGATCCTTTTCGGCTTCCTCTGGGAACTGAGATTTGCATTCCCGATTTAAAGAAGATGTTTACAATGGGCCAGTTTTCTAATTCTGCCTTACCTAAAAAAGCAAAATAATCGGGAACCACACTAAACATAAGTACAATATCAAGGTAAGAGCTGTGGTTGGATACAACAATGTATGGTGCTTTTGGAAAGTTTTTCCTGCCCTTGGTACGTAGAATAATTCCGGTGGTGTATTGAACAAAAATTCCCCATCGACGCAGTAGAGTAAGTGATTGTTTGTTTTTCCCCTTGTGCAGGTACCATTTAAAAATCAGGAACAAAACCAGTCCTGAAATCAGGAACATCAGAAAAAACCAGGTTTTCCAAAGAACAATAAAGGGTCTCTTTATGATTTCCATCATACCCGGCAAAAATAAATTTAAATGTAGTTGTCATACGGAGTGCGTGCAACCCAATTCTTATTGCGTAGTTTGGGTATAGTAGTATAAACAATGCAACAGTTAAAAAGCTTTTGCCTATTTCATTTATTGAAGCTCAACTGGATAATTTTGTAAATATGAAATTTGGTATTGCTGCTCTCTTAATCTTCCTATCATTCTCCTTGTTTGGTCAGGGATATGGCCGAAAAAACAAGGATGCTTTTCCTCAGCAACCCCGTTACGAAAAGAAGTTTTGGTATTTTGATTTGGGCGCCAACTACACCTTACCACTGGTTAATAAAAAGGAAATTGACGGGAGCCAGGTTGCCGATACACTGTACCGAACACTTCCTAAACAAAATGGAAAATTGGGCGCTTATGCAGCGTTGGGCAGGTATCACATGATCAACAATTTTTATTTTTTTAGGTATTGGAACTATGGATTAACGTATAGATGGTTACAGGGAACCGAAACCTACACCGATCAAATTGTACAGGCTGGAAATGCAACAACCTATAACACTGGAGAAAACACTTTTTCCGATCATTTTCTTGGGATGCACGTTGAACTAAACGGACGAAATAAACTATCCGATAAAACATTTTTGCAACACACACTAGGATTAAATGCCAGTTATGCCATCATAAGTAAAAGATCATATACGCACAGTGTTCCTGGAGTTCAGGAAAAAACATCCGACAAAATACACGGGTATTTGTATTACAAACTAGGGTGGGGGATTAGATCAAATAATAAACTGATTGTAATACCTACCATAGAAGTTCCCATTCTAAATCTATATACGTGGAATAACGGACGGGCGGATATGCCTTATTTCAATAGTCATTATTGGCCGCTTACTTTTTCCCTTCGATTTATGCTTTGCCAGCCCTACCGACAAAAGAACTGTCCACCCGTAGATGCCATTGGAGTACCCGAAGGATATAACGAAGATGGTTCTAAGCAGAGCAAGTAATCCATTATTTGATGCTGGATGGTCGATATTGGATGTAATTGCATTGGGAATAAATATCTAAGCCCTAATATCCAAAACCCTAAACCCGTTTAAGTTGACTTTTTAAAAGCTCAATTTCCTTTTCTTGCTTGTAACACTTATGACCAATTAGTACCCATTCTTTTATGTAGTATGCACGGTCTCTTTCTATGTTGTTTAGAATTTGATGTTCGTTTTTAATGATGTCGTCGTATAGTTCTGTTACCTGTCGGGCATAGTTATAGAGCATGGCAAATTGCTGAATCATATTATGCTCCATAAGCAATTGTTCTTTTTCTTTCCTTACACCCATAAGGTAGAATACAAATTTCAACGTATCCATATCGAAGGATTTTGCCAGCGCATAAATGGTCTTTTGGGTAAATTGGTGTTTACCAGATTCTAGCCGGGCAATAGCCGATTGGGTCATAGATGAACAATCAGCTAGATAACGTTGACTCCATCCCATTTTATTCCTCAATTTTTTCAATTGAATCCCCCAATGAGTCATAATAGTTAAATGTAGAAAGTTTTCTATACTAATGCAATAGGTAGAAGCAAATAAAAATAATTAACTAAGGTACTTTATGCGTAAATAGCATAAACCACATTGATTTTATTCGTTGTTTTAATATTCCAAAACTTGAACTTGTTGGTTGTAATTTAGAACTAGGAAAGGTAACGTAAGGGTTTGATTATTAAGATGAAAACCTTATTACCGGATGCTTTTTTATAAACAACCACTTAGAAAAATGAGGGGTATTCCCCTATTGTAATTATGGCAAATAGTTTAAAGCTTTGGAAAGTATCTGTATTAATTGATTATTAGTCACTTAGATAAGTGAACTAATAATGTTAAAGTCCATAATTATGAAAAAGTCAAAGTTTTTATTGTGTATTGCTTTAAGTATTGGTGTAACGGTATTTGCGCAGGACACCTCACTTTCTATGCTAAACCCCAATGTAGATATTGCCGCATTCGACGAATACCTACAAAACGAATTGGACAGCCTGGACGAAGAAGATACCCTGGAACCCGAAGGCGCATTAAAACACCAGTTGCATTTTGTTAGTTTTTGGAGAGGCAGGGTTGGTGCTGAAGGTACACCAGCCAGTGGTATGCAGAAGATGGACGACGCTATACCTTATTTGTCCTGTACCCAAGGCAACCAATGGGAACCATTGGGCCCTTTAGAGAATCCCTTTAAAAGCAATGACCCCAGTATGTTGAACAGAGGGTTTATGGGAATGGTTGGGGCTGTTGCAGCCTGGGAGAACAACGGTATCATAGATACTATCTTAGCTGGATCGGCTTCTGCTGGAATTTTTAGAACTGTGGATGGTGGTGTAAACTGGACCAATACCACTGATGCACTCGGAGAGTTTGGTTTAGGAATTAACTGTATCGAAGTTTCTCCATTCGACCCTACTATTGTGCTGGCAGGAGCTGGTTTTACCGGTAAAAATTTGCGTTACGGGGCAAGCGAAGCTAATGGTTACCTCAAGAGTACGACAAAAGGAGAATGGTGGTCTCACTTAGATTTCGGAGTAGTTTCCTCGGGTTATGGCACAGGAGTAGTAGAAGCATTTGCATTTGATCATACTACATCGGGTCGGGTTTATGCTGCCGTTGATGACAGCTTACTGGTTTCACTTGATGATGGTGTTACCTGGTCAAGAATATGGGGAACCGGCCAACAGAATTACCGATTAATGGATTTAAAAATGGATCCCAATGATGCCAATTTGTTGTATGCAACCACCTACGAAGTACATACCTGGCAAGGTGCTTTGAGCGCCCGGGTTTATAGAATAAAGCTTTCCAATGGTCAGTATTCCGACCAATCGATAATAACTCCATCGGGCATTTTGAATAATGCAATTAGCGTTGGAATTGATTTTTGCGCAGATAAACCGAATCATGTTTATTCGTTGTATAAACTTAGTGATGGGCGGCTGCAAATTGTAAAACAGAGTACGGATAGTGCGGGAACTGTAATAACACCATACTATTTCGACACTCCTTTTACTGATGGTAAAAACGACGCTGATGTCAATAGGCAGATACTCGAATTTGTCGTTTCACCTACCGATGAAACCGAAGTATATGTAGGTGGGGTGCATTTGCGTCGAAAAAAGCGAATTTATACCTATGACAGAGATTTCAATCTTCATGATGACATTAGGGATCTAAAAATCATAAAACCGAGTACCCATACAGACAGTAACGATGCCATTATTCTATGTGGACACGATGGAGGAATTTCAATATCGTACAACAGCGGAGGAACCGATACCTCCTCCGCAGGTTGGACCACGCTTAATGGAAAAGGCATGAACATAACCCAGGCATTTCAGGTGAGAACGCTAAACTTGAACGGGGATATTGTTTATGGATCGCACGACAACGGATCGTACGTAAAATCTATTGATGAAGATCGTTGGCGTCACATTGGAACAGCTCCTCCAAACGATGGGCAAATTGTAGAGGTTTCTCCCAATATGGAAGAAGTGGTTTTCTTAAGCCGTAACAATAGGGTGAGTTACTGGAATCCAAAAACCGACGCAGTGGTACCTCTGAATAATGCCAAATATAATGGCTATGGTGAGGATGCAGTCCTTAAGTTCGATCCTTACAATGACTCCATCATTTATTTCTCGGATGATAATAATAACATAATGAGTAGGAGATGGAAAGATCAACAAAACTCCCACATTCAAATATTAAATAAGGATATGGCAGGTAACGGAAAACCTCACATCGCAGAAATTGCCACATCCACCAAAAACAGGGACGTTATATATACGGCCATTGAAAGAAGACTATTGAATGGTACGATTGAAAAAATACTGTTCCGTTACAACGTAATCACCAAGGTGCTGAATGATATTACTGCTGGGTTAACTGCAGTTAGATACAATCAAGTATCGGATATAGAAGTAGATCCTGACAATGAAAACAAAATATGGGTCACTTTTGCTAACTGGGATACCTTAAAACGAGTTTACGCCGGGTCCTGGGACACCAACACCAGTACTATGACCTGGACCAACATGAGTTTTGACCTACCGGAAATTCCAATAAATAAAATCCTCTTCGACCAAGACAACAACCGCTTCTACCTGGCAACCGATGGAGGAGTATTTACCAAAACGAATTCCATGTCGGATACCAATTGGATATGTTTTAGTAATGGTTTACCACGCACCATCATTAACAACCTACATATTGATCAATGTCGCAACAAATTGATTGCTGCGACCTTTGGTCGGGGAATATGGATGGCGGACCTGATGGAACCCGTACACAGCGAATGGCCCATAACAGGAACAACAAACATTATGGGAGATATGTTTTTTAAAGGAGACATTATCATTAAACCGGGTGCTACACTTAATATAGGAGGACCCAACGATAGTGTTACCCTTTATATGGCTAAGGGAAAAAGCATTATTATAGAAAATAGCGGTGAATTGAACATTGAAAACTCTAAGGTAACCAACGGCTGTGGAACCCGGTGGAAAGGCATACAGGTTTGGGGAGAAAGGTTAATCAACCAGAATCAAAACGATCCCAGCTTTAGCCGTCCCTTCAGTGGTAAGGTTGAACTGCTCAATGCTACCATTAGTAATGCTGAAAAGGGAATAGTAAACCGAAAGTTGGGCGATTGGTCCAAAACAGGAGGAATTATTGAGGCACGTACCTCTCACTTTTTAAACAACCAACAATCCTTGGAATTTAAGGCATTCAGGAATTTAAATCCTTCAACGCAACAATATTTCGACGATCTTTCCCTTGTTTTGGGCTGTACCTTTGAAAACGATTCCAGTTATTTCTTTTCAGGCAACGACCCATACAACCCCATGATCACCTTTCATGATGTTCACGGTGTAGACATTGCCAGCAGTACTTTTAAGAACTCAGCCTACCCTATGCTCAACCGAAACCAACGAGGAATAGCTATACTGGAACACGATGCCAATACTAAAATCTCAGGCAATACCTTCGACCACATGAGCAAGGGAATAGTAACCGGCCAGGTAACCAAACTATTTGGTACCAATGTAAAAATCCGAAACAATACCTTTACGGATACCTGGATTGGTTCCATTACCAAGGCACACGATATTACAATTTCCATTAGCAACAACCAGTTCGATGGAAGTAGTACCTATGGTTCCTGGCTAGAAGCCTCAACTGGGGTGGAAATCACCGAAAACACCTACGGTTCAGGTTCGGTGGGAGTAATAACCGCCGACCTGGGTGCTCATGGAGCGGAGGTATACAACAACGATTTTGAAGACCACGATATTGGAGTTTATACCAGCGGTAAAACCGGAAAATCGAACCGGGGCCTGACTTACAAATGCAACGACTTTATCGATGACCTCCACAAGGGCGATATTTATGTGGCTTCGGGGATGATCAATGAGAAGCAGGGAAAATGCAACGTTTCGGCTCTAAACGCAGATGAATTGCCTGCAGGAAATGAGTTTAGCCAAACCTGTAATGCCAGTGAGGATGATTATAATTTGTATACGGGTTACCCCGGTAAAATGCTTTACAGTCATCATAGTACAACTTCGGGCGTAAGACTTAAACCCGATTGTTATACTACCCAAAAAATCCAAACGAATGATTGTGCTATTGACTATGATACTGTTACTTCTTGTCCTTCCCGAATAACCACCGTGGGAACCGGTTCTGGTGGTTTCGGAACCAAACTGGGCATTGCTACAGATGGGTATAGCAACAGCAAATCGGACCGAACCGTAGCCATAATGGCCTGGAACAACAACGTAGATGGGGGAAATACCACTAGCCGGGTAAACTACGTCAACGATGCCTTAAACAGTTCCGATGAGGTAAAAACCGAGTTGGACAATTACATTCCCTACCTGAGTGATGCGGTATTGACGGCTTGTATCAACAGAAACCCGGCCTTAGATGCCAGTGATTTGTATTACATTTTGGAACAAAGCTCTCCTTTAAGTGTAGGCCAGGCCGACCAACTTTCCAACCTGGGCCATATATTAAGTACCACCCAAATCGAAGACCTGATTGATTTGCAAGGAGGAATATCCTTACGCGATAGCCTGGAACTGGATACCATCTATCATCAAACCCGGACAGAGCTTTACCTCAACGAAATTCTTCGATTGTTTGCCTTCGATACCAGTAGCGGAAACCCCAACCCGCTCGATTCCATGATTTCTTACCTGGAAGACTACGACAACTACCATCCTTTTGCCGCTCAAACCAAAAACATGCTGGTTAAGGCCTATTGGCAAGATGGTGACTTTAGTAGCGCCCAGGCGAAAATAGATGAGCTGGATGACGATGACGAATACAAGGGACTAGCAATGGTATTACAAAAACTCCACAACATGGAATCCAACGGTGATAGCCTACCCGTGCTCTATGGAGACAGTACACTTTTCGATAGCCTGGCTACCGACACCACCCATTTTGGCTATGGCCTGGCACGAAATGTTATGAGTTTAATCACCTATGAAGTACTCGACCGCTATACCGAAGAAATTCCCGGCGACGCTTCCCGATCCGAAGAAACACCGTTGTTGGAAACCCCTGAAGAAGGAAACAGCAGTGGCTTTACGGTCTACCCCAACCCCAACGGGGGAAGTTTCCATTTCGTCTGGAATATAAACACTAGTAATCAAGGAATTCGTTACCGCATTGTGGATATGCAGGGAAGGGTAATATTGGAAGGAAGCAGCCAATCGGATGAGGGAAATCGCCAATTACAAATTCCCCAAAAAACCAATGGAATCTATAAATTGCAGGTGTTTAGTAACAAGAAAATGATCCATCAAGAAAATATAGTGGTCAGTGAATAAAAGCCCTTCATACATATTACTGATTTTGGTTTTGGGCCTCACCACAACTTTAAACGCCCAATATTTCAATAAGGTCTTTGATTTTGAAACCGGAAGAGAGTATAGTTCCAGAATAAGGTCCTTTGGTTCAAATTATTTGATTAGTGCCGGGGGATCTGATACTTCCGGGTCAGAAAAATTAGGTTATCTGGTTCTAAACAAAGATGGAAACAAGCTTTATCAGACCCTCTATCCTATCCCAAACGCCTTGGTAAGGAATGGAGATTTGATTCTTTTAAAGGACAAAGACTTGTTGGATTTTAGAACCTACCAATACTGGGACAGTGCAGGGGAATTTAGGAGTAAAAGTTGGTTGATAAAGCTGAATAATAAAGGGGATACGCTATGGACGAAGTTTTTTAGCGATTCAACGGTGCATAATTTGCTTTCCAGAACACTTATTGAAACACCAGACTCTGGATTAATGTTGATCTGCAGTCGTAATCGAAACCCTGATTATGATCCGATTGTTATTCGAACGGATAAAAAAGGAAATGAACTTTGGCGTAAAGCAATCAATACCCCAGGAAGAGAAGTAGCCTATACAATAATTCGACATCCTAACGGAGATTATTATTTGGGAGGAGGAGGAAATACCGGTGGTACTTTTCGAAGTTGGATTGCTCGTATTGACGATTCTGCCAAAGTCAAATTTGAAAAAAGGTATCACATGACTGGTGGTGGTAGCGCAGCCTTACTATCCGTGTTAGAAGATTCCAATTTAATATTCGGAACCGATACCTTTATATATAAACAAAGAGATAGCTATTATAAAAAACAAATCATTAAGGTTGAACCGAAACGTGGAGATGTAATCTGGCGACAGATCCATGATAGTGTAATGCAAGGGGTTGCCTACAACAAGGTAATTGAAGGAGATAGCAATGAATTATATGTTATCGGTAGACACGATAATGATGGTTGGACAAGCTATACCTTAACCCGAATGACCTCCACCGGAGATACGGTTTGGAAACACAATTATTTTTACGAGAAGATTGATACCGAAAACTACCTCTGGGATTTTATCCGAACTTCAGACAAGGGTTTTATTTTTTGTGGTGATGTCAATCCTGACAACAGCAACCAGGATGTTTGGGTACTCAAGGTAGATAGCAACGGCTGTATGAGTCCCGAATGCAAAAGCAGGGTTTATGATATTCGATTGGGTATCGACCGTACCCGAGCATTTGATGTTAATATCAAGGTTTTTCCCAATCCAGTCGTTGACGAATTACACGTTTCGTTTACCGAAAAACAAAATATTGCCTGGCACTACCAGCTTATTGACCAAAAAGGGCGTGTATTAAAACGGGGAAGTTTAAATCCCGACGATTCTCAAGTAGATATGAAACCATTGCCAACTGGAGTATATCTATTACAACTAGAAAGTGAATTGGGCTATCGGGTTTTTCGGGTGGTAAAGGAATAGCTGATATTATTGGCTTGTATGATGAGATTTAGGATAATAATATTTGTTTTAGCAGTTTTGATTAGCGGTACTCTAACAGCACAATATTTTAACAAAACGTATAATATAAAAAAAGGAGGGGAAGGCTTGAAAATTTTACCATTGAAAGGCCAATACATAATTAGTGTTGCAAGTGGTGATGGTTTAGGTAATGAGTCTGCCAGTTATCTGGTTCTTGATAGTTCCGGCAATAAAACTGGTATAAAGGAATATAAATTAGGACGTGCAAAAGCACGAAACAGTACATTTATTCATTTGAGATCAGGAAATTTGGCAGATTTTAGAACGTTTGAATTTCGTGATTCAAATACAACTCTAATAAATCAACCATGGTTGATTATGCTTAACATCCATGGTGATACTCTTTGGACAAAAAAATATACCGACACTGCAATAAACATCTTTCGTGCTAACACATTTATTGAAACCCCTGATTCGGGTTTTTTGCTTGTTAACCAGATGGAATTAGGATTTCAAAGTATCGGAATTAAAATAATACGAACCGATAAAGATGGTGCTGAGCTTTGGCACAAGACAATACCTGCGAATAAAAAAGACAACCTCACGGATATTGTAAAGCATCCTAATGGCAATTATTACTTGAGCGGAGGAAGTGGTGAGAACCCAAAATTTAAAGCTTGGTTGATTGGTATAAACGATACTGGCAAAGTGGTTTTTAACAAAAAGTATAATACAAATGGAAACACATTAGCAAGTAATGTTTTGGTTCTAAGAGACTCCAATTTAATCATTGGATTAGATACCGCATTTGGTTCATTCGGAAGCGATTATAGTAAGAAACAAGCCCTTAAAATTGAGCCTGGCAATGGAGACGTAATTTGGAATAAACAGTATGACTCTATAACAGAATTTGCTGGTTTTACTAAAATAATTGAGGGAAAGAAAAAAGGGTTATATGCTCTCGGAGGGGGAACAAGAAAAGATAGTTGGCCCATTTATTCATTGATACATTTAACGGCAAATGGTGATACAGTATGGATGCATGAATATATTCATTCATATGTTTCTGATCTCAGCCAACTTTGGGACTTTATACGAACGGAAGATGGGGGTTTCATATTTTGTGGAACCACTTCTCCACTCCACACCTACGATATTTGGGTGCTAAAGGTAGATAGCAACGGCTGTATGACTCCCGAATGCAAAAGCCGGGTTTATGACATTCGGTTAGGTATCGACCGAACAAAAGCATTTGATGTAAGAATTAAGGTTTTCCCAATCCAGTCGTTGACCAATTGTATGTTGATTTTGTTGAACAGCAAAATATTGCCTGGCGCTACCAGCTTATTGACCAAAAAGGACGTGTATTAAAGCAAGGAAAATTGAACTCGAATGAATCGGTGATTGATACAAAGCAACTTTCTACAGGAGTTTATCTGTTGCAACTGGAAAGTGAACTGGGTTATCGGGTTTTTAGGGTGGTAAAGGAATAACGAAGGGGATGTTGGATATTTGATCGAATCGATCCAAAATCCAAGATCAGTTCACTTCAAAATTCCTTGTTCGATGTTCGAATAGATGTTCTGGGTTTGAAATAAAAATTAGAAACATGAAGTATTGGGTTTGGTTGGTTGTTTTTTCTATTCTGGTTCAGTCTAACCAAAACGCTCATGCGCAGAGAACTTATGCACAGAAAAACTTTTGTTTTGGTTTTGGAAGTAATTCGGCAAAAATCGATTTTGAGACTCCTGTGCCAAACTTTTCTGTAATAATTGATTCTATTCAAGGAAAGGCTAACCAATGGATTATTGGAACACCAAACAATAAGCCAATAGACACTGCCTATTCGGGTAATAAGTTAATTATGACAGATACGGACTCCACTTATAAAACCAACGACAGAGCAGCTTTTATTATTAAGACCAACTTTTATTTTGGAAGTGACTATACATCATTTGCTCAATTAATTACTGGTTGGTATTGGGTAGATACAGATTCTCTAAAAGATTACGGTGACATTGAAGTGTCTTCCGATGGAGGTACAGAGTGGTTGAGCCTACTAAGTGAACACAACAGTGACCACGTTACGTGGACAACAAAAAAACCAGTATTAACGGGAAAAACGAAAGGATGGGAGTATTTTGAATGTTATTATGGCGACCTAAGATCAAAGGTGACATCTAGATATACTCCAATTCGTGTCAAATTTACATTCGTGTCAGATACGGCCGCAAATTCTGGTGGAGGCTTAGTATTTGACGATATTCACTTATGTGAGTATGTTTCCGGCGTTTTTGAACACTCCAAAAGAACCTTCTCGTCAAATATATTGCCCAACCCCGCTCAAAACCAAATTTCGTTTTCCTTTAAGGAACAGAGCAACGAGGTGTTACAACTAAAAATTTACAACCTGTCCGGTGAGTTGGTCAAAGAACATCAAGAAATTACGTCAGAACGCTCTACTTTAAATGTTGCCGATTTACCCAATGGAATTTATTTCTATCGGTTGTTTAGTAAGGATTTATCTGATGAATCCAAGGGACGGTTTTTGATACAGCGGTAGTAGTTGAATATTCGATATCAAAAACCCAATATCAACAGGGTCCTACACCAAAAACGGATTATTCAATTTTTCCTCCCCAAGTGTCGTAGTACGTCCATGACCCGAATAAACCACCCGATTTAAATCCAGTTTAAACAAGATGTTTTTAATGGAATCAATAAGCGTTTGGTGGTCTCCTCCCGGTAAATCCGTTCTACCAATACTTCTTTCGAAAAGAACATCTCCCGAAACAATAAAATTTTCTTCTTCGCATTCAAATACTACATGACCCGGGCAGTGGCCAGGTATATGATGAACCTTTAACGTGGTGTTTCCAAAAATTATGTCCTCACCAGCCTTCAATACATAGTGTGGTTCCGGTAAGGTAGATTTAGGTTTAATTCCAAAAGTCATACAAGACATTTCAAAGCTGTCGTATACTCGTTTATCCAGGGGATGAACCTGTGGAATAAGGCCCCAGGTTTTACTTACAAAAGGAACCCCAAATACATGATCGAGATGGGTATGGGTTTGTAAAAGCATAACCGGAGTTAGTCCTTCATTTTCTATAAAGCTCTTAAGCTCTTCATTTTCATACTCGTCGAAACATCCGGGGTCAATAATCACACATTCTTTCGTGTCATCATAAACCACCGACGTATTTTCCATAAAGGGTCCAAAAACAAAAGTTTTAATTCGAGTTCCCATAATTTCTGTTAAGATTTTACCAAAGAATAAACGAGCTCAGCGCTACGGCGGCAAAAATACATTTAATGCGTACTTTTACGCCCCTTTTAGAATGTGGTTGAATATCAACATAAAGCCCCGATATAGAACACTTGTGTTCCTTGGATTGTTGATTTTTTCCATCAATGGATTTGGTCAGTTTTATACCGGAATGCATCAACCATTTGGCAAAAACCGGGTACAGCACGAAGACTTTTATTGGACCTTTTACAAATTCGATAACTTCACGATATACCAGACATCGGGAGGGGAAAAGCTCTCCGAGTTTACAGCCAGGAATGCCAAAAAAATAATAAACGATGTAGAAAAGAGAATAGGCTATTCTTCCCGCAACCCCATTAACTTCATTGTCTATAACAAACAGAACGAATACGAACAGAGTAACATTGGGCTCGAAGATCTTACAACCGGAACAGGCGGTGTGACTCAAATTGCCAGTTCCAATGTGTTTTTGTACTTCGAAGGAGATTACAATAAATTTAAAACCCAGATAAGAGCAGGCGTTTCCGAAATGTTGATTCATCGAATGGTTTTTGGAGACAACTGGAAGGAGGTTATCAAAAACGCGACCCTGCTGTATGTTCCCGAATGGTATACCGAAGGCCTGCAGTCCTACGTAACCGAACCCTGGAGTGTTACCCTGGACGATCGGGTTAAGGATGGTGTAATGACCGATCGATTTAAAAAATTCAATCATTTGGAACAACCCGACAGAACCTATGCCAGCCATGCCTTGTGGAACTACATAGCTGAGGTATATGGACCAGAAATGATTCCCAATGTGCTTTATATGACGCGGGTAAGCCGGAGCATTGAAAGTGGGTTTTTGTTTGTGCTTGGGGTTGGTTTAAAGCAGCTGGCATCCGATGCCTGGCTGCACTACCGAATCAAGTACGAACTCGATGGAGAAAACATGCGATTTCCAGATGATAAGCTGCTCTATTCTAAAACCAAAAAGAAGAGGGAGTACTATCAAATTGCCTTGAGTGAAAACGGGAAGCACTTTGCCGTTGCGTCCAATAAGCTGGGAAAATACAAGGTAATGCTGCACGATTTGGATGAAAAGAAGAAGAAAAAACTGATAAAAGGAGGATTAAAAATGGACCGCCTTCCCGATCACAGTTATCCTCTTATCGATATTAGGGAAGACAACAAGGTAGTTGCTGTTTTTTATGAAAAAAAGGCCGAGCCAAAATTGATTTTGTATGACATAGAGGAAAAGAAAAAATACGAACGTGAAGTCTTTCGTGTCGATAAGGTATTGAGTGCGAAGTTTTCGCCCGATGGAAGTAAAATGATTTTATCGGCCATGTTACGTGGGCAAACCGATTTATGGGAATATAACCTA
This sequence comes from Crocinitomicaceae bacterium, assembly GCA_002713215.1. Classification (GTDB taxonomy): domain Bacteria; phylum Bacteroidota; class Bacteroidia; order Flavobacteriales_G; family Salibacteraceae; genus UBA2108. The sequence continues at coordinate 61,861 of PAVO01000023.1, read as the reverse complement.
AGGGGAAATACCGTAAAACAACTTACCAATGACATGTATGACGACCTCGACCCCGAATACCTGGAAGGAGGAACCGAGGTCATTTTTGTAAGTAACAGGCCCACGGACACCTTAAAAACAGAAAGGGGTTTTCTTAACGATTTAGCAGAGAAGAAGGATATTTTTATCTTAAACATTGCTCAAAAGAAACTGAGAAGAATCACCGAAACGCCCTACACCAACGAAAGCAGCCCCGCACGCTATCAAAGGGGAGAATACCTGTACCTGAGTGACCGAAACGGAATCAACAACCGGTGGATTGCCAGGATGGATAGTGCCATTAGCCACATCGATACCGTTATTCACTACAGAAGCATTACCAATACTTCTCCTCTTACTAATTATTCCAGGAGTATAATTGAGCAACAGGTCAATCACAGTAAGGACAAGTCTACCGACCTTATTTTTCAGGATAACAAATACCAGGTTTATCAATTTGGAATAAAAGAACTGGAAGAAGCAAGTAATATGGAAATGAAATCAACTTCATTTAAAGAAGAAGAGGATGAAAAACATGAAAAAGAAGCAAAAACCGAAGAGTTGTCAGATAAACTGGTGCTGGAAATACGAGAAGTAGAAAATCCTCAGGAAGAAGAAGTTAAAGATCATAACAAGGTAAACATCAACGACTACACATTCCAGGGAGAAAACAGGTTGAGTGAAGAAATTGTGCGATCAACCGGTCAGTTTGCCCTCGTAAAAAAAGGAAGCAAGTCACCTAAGGACAGTGCTTATGAAGCCACTTTTCAAATGCCCGAAAGAAGAGATTATGAGCTGAACTTTACCTATACGGATATTACATCAACACTCGACTTCAATTTTGCCAACCAGCTCTACCAACCCTTTAATGGTGGACCATATACCAATCCGGGCATGGGGCTTTTGATGAAAGTGGATATGCTTGATTTGTTTCAGGATTACAAACTTCAGGGAGGCTTCCGGTATGGGTTTAGCAATTCAAACATCGAATTTTTCCTTAGCCTCGAAGATCGATCCAGGCGATTGGATAAACGATACACCTTACGACGCCAAAGCTTTGAGCGGTCAACAAACACATCAGTTTCCAAGGTGGAAATATATAAGGCAGAATATGGGTTGAGCTATCCGTTTACCGAATCAATTGGACTAAGAGGAGAATTAAGCTATAGGAACGATAAAACAACAACCGCATCCATTAGTGACCAGACATTGGTTGAACCCGACCAGTTCTTGAGTCAGGCAGGGTTAAAACTGGAATTGGTTTTCGACAACACCAGAAAAAGAGGGTTGAACCTGTATTACGGAACCCGATTCAAAATATTTGGTGAACGCTACCAACTTACCAATAACCTGTCGAGCGACTTGAATGTTGTGGGGATTGATTTAAGACATTACCAAAAAATAAGCAGGGACTTTATATACGCAGGTAGACTTGCAGGAAGTTCATCTTTTGGAAATCGAAAGTTGGTCTATTACCTGGGATCTGTTGACAACTGGATAATTCTTGACCCAAGCAAGCAACGGTTCAACCAGCAAACCCCCATCGCGACCAATCAAAATTATCAGTTCCAGGCCCTGGCAAGTCCAATGAGAGGTTTTATTCAAAATGCCAGAAACGGGAATTCTTTTATTGTGATTAACAACGAGTTTCGTTTTCCAATCTTTAAATATTTTTCTACGCTGCCTCAAAAATCAGACATCTTAGAGAACTTCCAGATCGTAGCTTTCAGCGATATAGGCACAGCATGGAATGGTTCTTCACCGTTTAGCGATGACAATGAGTTTAATACCATAACAGTTGTTGATGGACCAATTACGGTTAGGCTAGACAACAAACGTTATCCGATTATAGGAAGTGCTGGAGCCGGCGTTCGTACCAAGTTACTGGGCTACTTTTTCAAATTAGACCTGGCCTGGGGGGTAGACGATGGTATAGTACAGGACCCAATTACCCACATTTCAATGGGTTTTGATTTTTAAGAAAACCTAAAACATGGGATTACAAGACATATTAATTCTGGTAGCAATTGGATTATCAGCAGGAATTCTTAGCGGTTTATTTGGTATTGGAGGAGGTGTAATAATGGTGCCTGCCCTGGTTTTCTTTATGGGGATGACTCAACATGGTGCACAGGGTACAAGCATTGGGCTTATGTTATTACCCATTGGAATATTAGCCGCATACAATTACTACCAGGAAGGAAACCTAAATATTCGCTATGGACTAGTGGTGGCCGCAGCCTTTGTAATAGGGGGCTACCTCGGGTCCAAATTCTCTCTGGGTATGGGCGAAGCCATGCTCAAGAAGAGCTTTGCCGTTTTGATGTTGGGTATAGCCGTCAAAATGCTATTCTTCGACAAGTAATCCAAAACCATAAGGATTTCCACGCACTTAAAATGATCATTTCTAGCGGTCAAAAAATTTGCTGAACAATTAACAACCCGCTTGTTAGAAATTGTTTAACGCTACAATAAATTCCCAATGTTCGCCATGTAGGTTTGTAAATATCCACAATTGAAATTTATGAAATACACATTTCTAATTGCAATTATTGTGTATGGGCTGAGCACCACACAAGCCCAGGAGTTTAAAAATAAAAGTTACTCCGAACACTTTAAGGCGGCCAAACTACTCATAGCAAACAACAAGGAAGAAGAAGCGGTTCCTGTGTTAGAAGAGCTGTATTCAAGAGACAATGAAAACTCCAACGTGGCCTATTTGCTGGGCTTGTGTTATGTAAAGTCATTTAAAAACATAAACAAGGCTATAAAGCTTCTTGAAGACGCAAAAGAAAACTATACCAGGAGCTATGATAGAACATCCCTTACCGAGCGTGATGTATCGGAATACGTATACTACTACCTGATTATTGCATACTCTTTAAAAGGCGACTGCCCCAAAACCATAGAGACCCTGAATAGTTTTTATAAGATATATTCCTATGAAGATGAGTGGTATTTGGTTGATGGCCAGAAGTGGTATCGCGATTGTGGAAAACACAAGTGGAAGGAGGATGAAGATTCTATTGTAACCCCAAAAGAACTATTGGATACCAACATAGTAATGCCTGAAAAACCGGCCGACACGTTAAAAACTGCAGAGCCCGTTTTGGAAGGTATTGCAACAGAAAAAACAGAGGTAGAAACCCCAAAAGCAATTGCCGTGGCTGCCACGCCGGTAAAAAATATACGGCCCTACCACGAACGGTTAAGAAGAGTAGGAGAGGCCGGTGGTCCCGAAGTAATGACTCGTGAAAAAACATATACAACACCAACCTCGCTATACGGGGTGCAGGTAGGAGCGTTTATCAGGCCACGGTTTTCAAATGACTTTAATGGGTTGAAAAACGTTGAGGTGTACATAGACAACAACGGCGTATTTCGATATGTTATTGGAAGTTTTGTGTATAGAAGCCAGGCCGAGAAACTGCTTAAATATGTATTGGAAAAAGGCTACAAGGATGCATTTATTGTGGACATTAATGCAACACAAAACTATCAGGAAGAGGTTATTCGGGTGAATAACGAATCAATTAAAAGGGAAATTACCGGTTCAATAGAATTTAAGGTTCAAATTGGGGCATTTAAGGAAGAAATTCCGGATGATATCATGAAAATATTTCTGCAGTTCGATAACATTGAGAAAAAAATTCAAGGTGAGCTTTCCATCTTCACCCTGGGCTCTTTTTCAAACTATGAAATAGCAAGTGCCTGGTGCCAAAACGTAAAGGAATCGGGAGTGCCAGATGCCTTTGTTATTGCACTAAACGAAGGACATAAAATTTCCATAGAAGATGCCAACCTCTACATTGCCAAAAAACAAGCACAAGAGGCTGAAAAAGCTCGCCAACTTGAAGAGGCGAGCAGAAATAAAAAGAAGAAGAAGAAAAAGTAACGTTGCTGATGAGCGCGAATTATTGCGCAACAATGCATTACCCATCTCTGCCATAGATTAACTTTGTGCCATGCAAAGGGTATTCTATTTTCTGGCTTTATTAATCGTGTTTTCTTGTTCCTCGGAACCCGCTCAGAAGGAAAGCAACTATTCTTCGGATCAATTAAAGCAAAAGAAACAAGCCATTGAAGAAGTTATGGAAGTTCATGATGAAGCAATGGCATGGATGGATCAAATTCAGCAATTAAAATCGAAACTGACAGATAAAATGCCCGCTGAAGAAAAGGACACCATGTTATCTGTTTATACCGGTGCAATAGCAGATTTAGAACAGGCCGATGAAATCATGATGGCCTGGATGAGAAACTATAAAGAACCGAGCGACACAGCTGATTTCGGGCAGGTAATGGAATACCTGGAGGGCCAAAAGAAAGATATTAACGAAGTTCGTACACAAATGAAGGCTGCGATTGACCGCGCCACACCTTTGTCTAAATAATACGGAATGAGGGCTTTCCTGCTTTTTTTAGTTGCTTCAGTTTTACTCTCGTCCTGTGAGGAAAAGGATCAATCACTTCCTATTCTTGGACGACACGATTTCGATACCGAATATAAAAACGGAGAACTAGTAACGGACACCATTTATTACACCCTTCCGGATTTTCGTTTTACTGATCACAACGGAAATATTTTTGACGAACAACTTGTAAAAGATAAAATTTACGTAACCGATTTTTTCTTCACATCCTGCCCAACAATTTGCCCAAAAATGAGCAAGAATATGTTGCAAATGGCAGAAGAATTCAAAGACAATGAAAGGGTTTTGTTTTTATCCCACTCCATTGATACACGGCACGATTCAGTTCCGGTTTTAAAAAAATATGCAACGAAATTAAACGCACCTAACAACTGGTATTTTGTTACGGGTGAAAAGGATAAAATTTTTAGCCTGGCTGAAAAATACATGGTTAGTGCGGGTGAAGATCCACATGCACCAGGAGGTGTTATTCACAGTGGTGCCTTTGTACTGCTCGATGGTAAAAGAAGAATCAGGGCTTATTATGATGGCACCAAGTCTAAGGAAATGAACAAGCTCAGAGCCGACATTAAAACACTTATTAAAGAGAGCTCATAATGAAATTAGCAAGGACCTTTCTTTATATAATCCTGGGGCCGGTAATTGTGTGCTCGTGCATACCCTCCGGGCGGGATTATGGCAAGGAAATGTATGAAGAAAAATGTGCCAACTGTCACGGGATTGAAGGAGATGGACTTCAACAACTTTATCCTCCGCTAAAAAATGCAGATTATTTAGAACAAAATCAGGATAAATTGGCGTGTCTGATCCGTTTTGGAACACAAGGTGGCTTAGTGGTAAATGGAGTAAAGTTCGAAGGTAAAATGGAGGGACAACACTTGCTTAGTGATGTTGACATTCACAACATAATCAACTACATTTCAAAGAACATTAACCCGAATCTAAAACAAGTCACTATTACCGAAGTAGGTGACCAATTAATTGATTGTAAAGAGTAATTTTAACTCCAATTAGAATAAACAGAACTTTATATCTTCACTCGCGTAATGTATGCTGCGACAATTATTAAAACCCTGCCTGCTAAATGAGTGAATCGGTATTGAAAGCGTTAATGCAACTGTTTGCAATTGTAGCAGATGTTGATGGGCTTAACGATAAAAGTAAAGATACCGTACGTCAGTTTTTGGAAGAAGAGCTTAGCCCTTCCATAGTAGCCGAATACCTTCAACTGTACGATGAATACGTACAAAAGCACCACTTTAGAAAAAGGAAGAAGGATGGTGTAGTAAAACACACCGCCCGTAATGCAGTTAAAATTTTAAGAATTGCAACCGAATTAAACCAAACCCTTACACGCCAACAAAAACTACTGGTTCTTATTCGACTGGTCGAATACATCTACGAGCAAAACATTTTATCGGATCAAAATCTGGAGTTTTTAGCTGCCATTGCAGAAGCATTTAATGTAAACCCCGATGAGTTTAAACTACTTCAAAAATTTATTTGCATTACCGATAAGCTGGAAGAAAGTGATGAAGAGTTTTTCATTTATGGCCCGGAAGATGACACAAAACATCGCATCAAAGCGCATACAGGGTTAAGCTCTCGGTTGTTGTTCCTCCACCTAAAAAGCTCACGGGTTATTGTTTTTAGAATGCTCGAAAAGCAAGAGCTATACATTGGTGGGAATCAGATAAGAAAGGGAAAGGTTTATCTTTTTAGGCAGGGCGCGTCCATTCGAAGCTCCCGAATTTCGCCGATATACCACAGCGATATTCTCGCCCGATATACGAACGAACAAATCGATACACCGGTATTGTTCACTACCGACGAGTTGGAATACAAATTCAACAAAAAAGACAGGGGCCTATATCCCATGTCGTTTAGTGCTTCTTCGGGTCAAATGGTTGGTATAATGGGTGGTAGTGGCACCGGAAAATCAACACTGATCAATGTGCTCAATGGAAATTATACACCATCGGCGGGAAAGGTTTGTGTTAACGATATTAGCATTCACGACAACAACCCATTGGTTGAAGGGTTGATTGGATATGTGCCTCAGGATGATTTACTCATTGAAGATTTAACCGTTTTTCAAAACCTTTATTTCAATGCCCTTCTCAGTTTTGGAAACCTTCATGACAGAGAAGTCAAGGACAGGGTGTTGGAAATTTTAAGCTCACTGGGCTTAAGTGAAACCAGTGACCTCAAGGTAGGTTCAGTTTTGGAGAAGACCATTAGTGGGGGTCAACGAAAAAGACTAAACATTGCTTTGGAGTTGATTCGTGAACCATCCATTCTTTTTGTTGATGAACCAACTTCAGGGCTAAGTTCCAGAGACTCTGAAAACATTATGGACCTGCTTAAAGAATTAACCCTAAAGGGAAAAATTGTTTTTGTTGTAATTCACCAACCAAGCTCTGATATTTTTAAAATGTTTGACAAACTACTGATATTGGACAAAGGAGGATACCTGATTTATCAGGGCGACCCACTGGATAGCATCTCCTATTTTAGGGATGCAAGTGGTCAGTTAAGTAGTGATAATGGTGATTGTTTAAGTTGTGGAAACGTTAACCCCGAGCAGGTTTTTGATATCATAGAAGCCAAAGTAGTTGACGAATACGGCGATTTAACCAACGAGCGAAAAAAGAGTCCGAAAGACTGGAGAAACAGATACAAAGAACAAATTAGTAAGGGCCTTTCTACTCCTAAAGCACCGAGTAAGATTCCTAAGATTGAGTTTGCAATACCGAAACTTCTAAAACAATTTAAGGTTTTTGTAATGCGCGACGTCCTCTCTAAGATATCGAACACGCAATACTTAGTGGTTAACTTGTTAGAGGCACCCGTTTTGGCCGTCATTATTGCTGGTTTTTTAAGGTATAGAAACGAGTTTGGTGGAACATCGGAGTACGTATTCAGGGACAACGGTAATGTACTGGCCTACTTGTTTATTTCAGTTGTTGTTGCGCTGTTTTTGGGGATGTCGGTAAGTGCCGAAGAGATTATTAAGGACAAAAAAATTCGGGTAAGGGAGCGTTTTTTAAATTTAAGTGTGGGAGGCTACCTGGCATCCAAAGTGCTAATTCAGTTTACCATTTCCAGTGTTCAGGTTTTTCTTTACGTAATCATAGGAAATGCCATTTTAGGAATTGAGGGCATGACCTTTCAATATTGGATGGTATTGTTCTCTGCCGCTTGTTTTGCCAATGTTACCGGTTTAAATATTTCAGCGAGTTTTAAGAAAGTGGTCACCATTTACATTCTTATTCCATTTATCATTATTCCCCAAATACTATTTAGTGGCTTGTTGGTAAAGTATAACGAACTCAATCCCTGGTTCTCAGCCCAACGAGGTGTTCCGCTTATAGGTAATATTATGGCATCGAGGTGGGCGTACGAGGCATTAGCCGTGGAGCAGGTTACAACCAATGCTTATGAGGTTAACTTTTACGATGTCAACTCCAGGTTGTACCATTATAATTTCATGAAAAACTATTGGGTTCCTGAAATTGAAGCGGCCATTAGCGCCATTGAAAACAACTTAAAAAAGGAACTCAAGGAACCAAAGTCGCAGGAAGAAGTTGTCTATAAAACATCGCTGATCTATAGTGAATTTAGTGAATTGCCTGAAAAAGAAATTGTTCATTGGAATGGAGAAAAACACGATGATTTGAGTAAGGTATCACTTGTTGATGTGGAGCAAATGAGAGCCTTTATTCAGGTTTTAAGGAACTATTACAACCGGATGGTTCAAAAATATTCGGTAGAAAAAGACGAGATTACCTTTGCCTTAAAAAAGCAGCTGGGAGGAGAAGAGGCGTTTTTTAAATTTAAAACCAGCCATGAAAATGAGCAGTTGTGGGAGTTTTTAAATAACAAAAACGGAATTAAAAAACTGGTTGAAACCGAGGGCGAGTTGTTGAGAAACGAAAACCTGGTTTACCAACTTCCCGAGGAAGGAGTCAATCATTTTTATGCGAGTAAGAAACCCATATTTGGAAAACTATACCCCACCTATTGGTACAATGTGGTTATTCTTTGGCTGATTAGCTTTGGTTTAATGCTGGTCCTCTATTTCGACCTGCTTAATAAGCTGATGAACATGAGGTTTATGGGCAAAACAAAACCAGAATAAAAAACCTTGCAATAATTAGAAATCGCACTATATTTGCAGCCCGAAAATTCGGGACCAGTTCTTTTTTTCGGGCGATTAGCTCAGTTGGTTCAGAGCACCTGGTTTACACCCAGGGGGTCGGGAGTTCGAATCTCTCATCGCCCACAAGTAAAAGCCTCTTTCGTGAAACGGAAGGGGCTTTTTTAGTTTAGAACGCTTACGAAGTTTGCCTGTCTGACAGGCAGGCGGGCTTCGATGGGCGTGACAAACTAAAAAAGTATTTGCGAGAAGTGCAAGGAGCTTTTATTTGTACCTCCCCCACAAGAGATCAGCGCAGCTAATCTCGATCAAAGTGAAACTCACATTGACCGGTGTGAAAAGCCAAAGCCCAATGGGGTCGCGGGTTCGAGTCTCGTCCGGGCCAAATGCCTATAAATACATAAGCGGTAAGTGAGAGTACTCTCCTTTTTTTGTATTTATGTTCTCCCTAAAAAACAAGATGATGACTAAATCGTTTAAAGCAATTAGCCTATTGGCACTAACAGGTGTAACCCTGTTATTCTATGGATGCGCTCAACAAGAAGAGACTAAAGAAGAACACATGATTGATAATATACTCCTAAAAGAATGGTCAGGGCCTTATGGTGGTGTTCCTGCTTTTGATCAGGTTAAAATAGAAGATGTAAAGCCGGCCGTAATGCTAGGCATGGAAATCAAACTAAAAGAAATAGATGCCATTGCAAACAACTCTGAAGCTCCTACTTTCGAAAATACAATAGCGGAGATGGAGCGGTCAGGTGCAGAACTTAATCGACTGTTTGCTTATTACGGAATATTAAGCGCCAACATGTCTTCTCCTGAATTTAGGGAAATTCAAAAGGAACTTGCGCCATTATTTTCTGACTTCCAATCCAAAATAACCCAGAACGAAAAACTATTTAAACGGATAAAAACCGTTTATGAAGCTTCACAGAAAACACCGCTCCCAGCAGAACAACAGCGGGTAGTAGAGTTAACCTACTTAGGGTTTACCATGAAAGGGGCTGAATTGGATGCAGAGAAAAAGGCAGAATATGCCAAATTGAGCAAAGAGCTTTCAAGCCTCTACACCCAGTTTTCAAATAACGTACTACACGATGAAGAAAATTACGTAACCTACCTCAACGAAGACCAGTTGGGTGGTTTGTCGGAAGGGTTTATTAAATCCGCAGCAAGAATTGCCGCAGATAAAGGCCAGGAAGGTAAGTACGCTATTACCAATAGCCGTTCTTCCATGGATCCGTTTTTGACATACTCCACCGAAAGGGATTTACGGAAGCAAGTGTGGACCAACTATTACTCTCGGGGAGACAATGGCGATGAATACGATAACAACGAACTGATTGCTGAAATACTAAGGCTTCGAAGGAAAAAAGTTGAAATTCTTGGGTATAAAAACTATGCTGAGTGGCGCTTGCAAGACCGAATGGCCAAAACCCCTGAAAATGCCATGGCCCTTATGGAGGCGGTATGGCCTGCTGCTATCGCACGCGTTGCGGAAGAAGTAGCCGATATGCAAGCCATAACCAATAAGAACGGCGATAACATTACCATTGAACCCTGGGATTATCGTTTCTATGCCGAAAAAGTACGAAAGGAGAAATACGATTTAAATTCAGAGGAAGTAAAACAGTACCTGCAATTGAACAAACTTACTGAGGCCATGCATATGGTTGCGGGAAAGCTTTTCAATTTCAAATTCACTCCTGTACCGGAGGGTTCCGTCCCTGTATTTCATGAAGATGTAAAAGTGTGGGAGGTAACCGACATCAATACGGGTGAAAATGTAGGGCTTTGGTACCTTGACCCCTATGCAAGAAAAGGAAAACGATCGGGTGCCTGGGCAACGACATATCGAAGCCAATCTAGTTTTGATGGAGATAAAAACGTATTGGCGTCCAACAATTCAAATTTTGTAAAACCTGCGCCCGGAGAAGCGTTGTTGGTTTCCTGGGATGACGCGACAACTTTCTTCCACGAGTTTGGCCATGCATTACACTTCTTTTCCGCCAATGTAAAATACCCAACCTTGAATGGTGGAGTTAGGGACTATACTGAATTTCAATCGCAACTGCTCGAACGCTGGTTGTCTACCGATGAGGTGATTAATAATTACCTGGTGCATAGCCAAACCGGGGAGCCTATGCCGGCCGAATTAGCTGCAAAAATTAAAAAGGCAAGCACCTTTAACCAGGGGTTTGCTACGACCGAATATCTAGCTTCGGCTATTATGGACATGAAGCTTCACCTGGCCGACCCAGCTGAAATTGACATCGATAAATTTGAGCGAGAGACCTTGACAGAAATGAAGATGCCAAAAGAATTACCCATGCGGCATAGAACCCCACACTTTGGCCATGTGTTCTCCGGTGAGGGATATGCGACCGCCTATTATGGATACATGTGGGCCGATGTGTTAACCGCCGATGCTGCAGAGGCATTCGCTGAAGCTCCAAACGGCTTTTACGACAAAGAATTAGCTGATAAAGCAGTGAAGTATTTATTCGCACCACGAAACGCCATCGATCCTGCGGAGGCATATCGATTGTTTAGAGGAAGAGACGCAAAGATTGACGCATTAATGCGGGATAGAGGGTTTCCCGTAGCAGCAGAATAAGTTTTCAGGTTTCTATTCGCCACGCCTTGCGAATGGCCAATACGATTATAGTAATAAGGATAGAGCCCAGAAAGGCAAGAGCCATGTCTTTTTGGGCATCCCAAATGTCTCCCTGCGTGCCGAGATAGGCAACTCCCTGTTCGGGGAAAAATAAGTCGGCCACTGACCATTCAATAATCTCATACATTCCGCTAAAGGAAAGTGTGATTTCCATGGGAAGCAACCAGGCCACCCATCGTTTTACCTTAAGAATATTGAGAAATACTTCGCGCATGGGATAGGCCAATAAAAAGCCAAACGAAAAATGTACGATTCGATCGTAATTATTCCGGGACCAACTAAGCGCATCAGACAGCCAATAACCAATGGGTGCTTCCGCATAGGTGTGCATGGCACCATGAATGTGTAAGCACAAGTAAACAAATATCATAAGATAGGATAAGTCACTGAACTTATATCTGGAATAGGTTAAGGACAGCACCGAAAGAAACAAGATAACCAGAAGGTTTTCCAGGAACCAGTTGTTAAGGTCGGTAGTTTGAAACAGGGTAGAGGCCCATAACAGAACGAAGGTTAAAACCATTCCAATTAAAAGGCTGTTCTTTTTAAAAGGAGTTCGGAAATCGGAAATTGCAAGTGAAAAACTCATGAGGCGTTTTTTTGAAAGTGCTTAAAGATAAAAATCATTGCCATTGCGGCTAGTAAATGTTTGATCGGATGGCCTGCGATAAAACCGGTCAGTTCAAAAAGCTCAGCATCAAAATGTTCGGAGATTTTAGCAAGAATATAGGTCAGCAGTGACGCTAGCATCCAGCCCCTTACCTTACCATATCGATTTAACCAAAGGAAGTAGGGGATAAGAAGCATAGGAATAAACTGAACCAAAATATAGGGCCGCAGGTCGCCGTAGCCAAGAGACTCAGTTACCCGCCAATAAATAACACTTAAAAGAGAGCAAATAATGACAGGCCACTGTATTTGTCTGCTGAGCTTTTTTGAAACAAAATTGTGTACAACCACAACCAGAAGAATTGAAAAGACCAATGCCATTGGCAGGCGGTCCCAAAACAGTGTATCGATAGCGGGGTTGATGTGATAATAGGTTGAGCCAATCCCAATTCCAATCAACCCTATAAAAAGCCAGGACGCTAAGGTTCTGAGTCTGTAATTCCGATGTTGTTTCCACACCCATCGTGCCCCGATTAAGCCAACAACAATAAAAGGGATGTTGGTAATTACATTCCAGAAGTTAGGAATTCCGAGTAGCATTGTATCATATGTGAATTGGTGGTAGCGGTGTTGTTGGGAAATTGGGTCAGTGAGAATAAACCCCAAGACCATCAAAAGAGATATTAGAATTCCAAGAATTTGAGTTTTACTTTTCATGACCTTGTTCAAGAATAATTTCATTTTGAACTGCAAATCAAAGCCTGATAAGTCAGGTTTGGAACCCGAATTTCACAAAAAAGGGATGTTTATAAATGCACAAATGGCACACACTGCACTATAATTGATTATAGAGTTTGGCCTATTTAGAGATGTTTATAATTTGCAGGGGGCGAACCCTTGGGGTATGTCTAGTCATAGGATAAGCACAACAAAAAAAGCCTCAATCTCAACGAGATCAAGGCTTTAACTATTTCTGGTGGTGCCTCCAGGAATCGAACCAGGGACACCAGGATTTTCAGTCCTGTGCTCTACCAACTGAGCTAAGGCACCAGTAATAGGGCGGCAAATGTAGATAAATTTTTATTCTGAAAAAACGCTACTTTGAAATTGTCCTTACCAATTCGCAAGCTCTTAATATTCATATATTTGCACCCATTTTTAAGCAATGTATCTGGTCGCCGACCTTGGAAATACTCAACTAAAACTCGCGCTTTTCGATCAGAAAGGAATGGTGCAATTAAAAAAACTCAACCGAGAAACCGATTTTGACCTTTTTAAAGAACATCTGGACTCAATTTCTCCCGAAACGCCTTGTATTATTAGTTCGGTAATTGAAGAAGAAAATGAAATTGAGAAAGAAATAACCAACCGGTTTAAAACCATTTACCTGAACAATAGTTCAAATCTCCCATTGAAAAATAATTACCGAACACCCGAAACCTTGGGCCAGGATCGGTTGGCCAATGCTGTGGCCTGCCATACACACCACCCTAATCAGAATGTGCTGTCTATTGATATGGGAACCTGTATTAAATACGACTTCGTTAATGCAACAGGCGAATACCTGGGAGGTGCAATTTCACCAGGGCTTCAAATGCGCCTGGAGAGTTTAAGCACCAATACAGGCCGCTTGCCGTTGTTGGAGCCAGAAGGTGATGTGGCAGTAATTGGTGGTAATACCAAGGAGTCTATCCTGAGTGGTGTTATGAATGGAATTCGCTTTGAATTGGAAGGAGTAATTGAGGAATATAAGAGGCAATATAACGACTTATATATTGTTTTAACAGGCGGAGATCACGAACGTTTTGTAAAGGCGTTTAAATATCCCATTTTTGCACGCCCAAATCTAACCCTTGAAGGATTGTATTACATATTGAAAATTAATGAAAGTAAGTAAACCGTTAGTTTTCTTTTTCTGTTTAATGGGCAGTGTTGCCTTCGCACAGACAACCACCGATTCGCCCTACTCGTTTTATGGTTTGGGAGATATTAATACTCGAGCATTTGCAAGTCAGCGAAGTATGGCTTCTACCGGTACAGCATTTACCTCAGAAGCAAGGGTCAACATTCTTAACCCCGCAACCCATGCCGGTATTCAATACACTACCTTTGGTGTAGATTATAATCTTGATACCCGAAGCATTCAGTCCGCAACAGTAACACAAAAAACAAATCGCGGATACTTCAATAACCTTGCTGTTGCGTTTCCTTTAGGAAGGCGCGGTGGAATGAGTGCCAGCCTTAGGCAGTATACTAAAGTTGGTTATAATATTCAGGCCAATCAAACCGACCCTATACTCGGCGATTATCAATTTGTATATGATGGTCAAGGCGGAATCAACGAGTTTTTGTTTGGAGCAGGTTATAGTATTCTTAAAGACTCAGTAAGGACTCTGAATTTTGGAGCGAATTTCATTTACTATTTTGGCTTTGTTAAAACCAACAGAAGAACAACCAACTTCTTAGATTCACCCGATGCCCTGAGCAGTAACATTGTAAACCGATCCAGTGTTAATGACGTTGCTTTTGATGTTGGGTTATACTACGATCATCAGTTTACCAAGGATTTCAAAATGTCATTTGGAGCAACCTATGCTCCGTCGCTTGAAATTAATGCCAAGGTAAACTCAGAATCATACAGCTATCGGCTTTCCGGAGGACAGGAATATGTTAAGGATACCGTGGTTTTCACGGAAATAAAAGGTAAGGTGAAAATGCCAACTACCATGAATTTTGGTGTTGGAATATATTTGGGAAAAAGCTGGACCCTATTGGCCGATTATAAGTATCAGGACTGGTCGGAGTTGACGATCCTCGGAAATAACACCGACCTAAACTCAAGAAGAGAGTTTTCCATTGGGATAGAAAGCACTCCAAACCCCGATGCATTGGCTAAGTTCTTACAAAGTATAAGATACCGGGCAGGCTATAAATTTGCCAACACCCGCCTGGTTGTGAATTCCAACAACGTTTCTGAATATGCTGTATCAGCAGGGTTGGGGATTCCCGTTCTAAAAACGAAGACGAAAAGCTCCATTAACATTGGTATAGAGTTTGGTCAAAGAGGTTCGAAGGAAAATGGATTAATAAAGGAAAATTTTACAAATTTTTATCTCGGGATTTCCTTTAATCCACACAAATTTGACACGTGGTTTAAACCGAGTAAATACAATTAGAACAAGAAAAGATGAGAGTGAAATTATTGTTAGGATTATTTCTGTTTGGAGCAATGAGTGTGAGTGCCCAAAAATTTGGCGCAACGCCTGAGGATAGTGTAAACTGTATCCAGAGTATTTCATTGGGGGATGAGAACTATAAAAACAAGCAATACAACGAAGCCCTGAAGTACTATAAGATTTTATTTGAAATATGCCCAAAGGCAAGAAAAGGTGCGTACCAGAAAGTACCCAAAATCTATAAGGCAAAAATTAAGGCAGCTAAAGGAAACCCAGAGCTTAAGGAGTTGTTGGTCGACTCCTTAATGGCGGTTTATGACATGCGAATCGAGCACTTTGGTCAGCGAGGTTTTGTACTTGAAAAGAAGGCAAGCGATCACATTAAATACCGTCCAAAGCAACCGGAAATAGCCTATGAAATGTTTGAAGAAGCACTAAAACTTCGTGGAAATAAAATGGGTGCCGGTGCCATTGTTTATATGTACAAAGCACGGTATGCTATGTACAAGCAGGGCAAGTGTACCAAAACTGATGTTATTGAATTGTATGCCATCTTAAAAGCGATTGCCGATTACAACATTAAAAACGGTAAGAGTGAAAAGAAAATAAACAATTACAAAACCAGTAACGAAAACTTACTTCAGTTCTTCAAGGAAGTGGCAAGTTGTGAGGATCTTGTAACCGCATTTAAACCAAGGTTTGAAGCAAACCAGAATGATGCAGAAATGATTCGCGGAGTTCTGGAATTGTTAAATGCTAAAGAGTGCGAGGATTCGGATTTTTATATTGCTGTGGCTAAGCGACTTCAGGAGCTTTCCCCTTCACCACTAGCCGCATGGAGTATTGCCAATTGGTATGTGAAAAAACAAAAATGTCCGGAGGCGATAGATTACTATTTGGAAGCATTTGCACTGGCTGATTCATTACCAGAGGTCGATAAAGCGCCGTTTAAGATTAAAGCCGCATTAAGAGCAGGGTATTGCTATTTGAGCAATGGCCAATATGCAAAAGCGAAGTTGATGGCCAGTCGAGCTTTATCGGTAGATAAATCTAACGGAGAGGCTTACATGATGATTGGTGATGCGTATTTTGGAGGAGCCAGTTCATGTGGGGATAATGATTGTGATAAAAGAGCCGGAAACTGGGCTGCAGTAGATAAATATCAAATAGCCTTGGCAAAAGACCCAAGTTTGAAAGAAAAAATTGGAAATAAAATTGCTAAAGCCAAGAGCAGGTTTCCGGGAAAGCAAGATTGCTTTTTCTACGGAATTAACGAGGGGGATAGTTATACCGTAAAAGGTTGGATTAACGAAACTACCACAGCAAGATTTAACTAAAACATATTGATAAACTCCGCTGTTAAAATACTATCAGTAGTAAGTGCCGCAACCTTGGTTGCGGCACTCTTGTTTTCTTGCGGAAATGACACCACCGAATTACCCGTTTTAGAATCGGACTCCTTAAAACCAACGGAAATATCAATAAATACGACCATCCTTTTTAGTGATTCAGCCCTGCTAAAAATCAAGGTAACCACCCCAAAAATGTTGAGGTTTACCGATGCCGATAATCCATTTGTTGAATTTCCTGAAGGCCTGGTTTTAACCATGTTTGACTCTACCGGAGCACCGGAATCGACATTGAAAGCCGATTACGGAATTAACTACCCGGAAGAAAAAAGAATTGTGGTGAAGAACAACGTTGAGGTAAAGAACAATAAAGACGAAACCCTTAACACCGAAATGCTAACCTGGTATCGGGAGGAGAGCAGAATATTTACCGAAGAGTATGTTAAAATAACCACTCCGGATGAAATTATTTACGGTGATGGACTCGAGTCGAACGACTCGTTCACCAAATACAGGATTACCAATATTAGGGGGGTAATTTCTGTAAAAGGAGAGGATAATGAAGAGCTGGAGGAGTAGGTTTCACCCTCCGGATTAGCTTAATAAAAGATAAATCATGAAAAAGTATAACATATATATTGTCTACTTCTGGCTAACCATAGGAATCTTAACGACCATATATGCCATTTACAAAACAATGACCTCTGATGAGGTTGAACCCATGACTTACTATATGCCCATATTGGCATTTGTGTTGTTTGGAATGAGAAAATGGTATGATGGCAAGTTGAAAAAACAGGATCAAGAAAACGGCGAGAAGTAAGACTCATCCTTTATATTTGATAGCGATATCCAATTTATGGACGAGAATTCGTTTTTGATAATTCTTCTTTCCCTACTTTTTTCCGCCTTTTTTTCTGGAATGGAAATAGCCTTTATCAGTTCCAACAAACTAAAAATTGAATTAGACAAAAAGGGAGGTGAAATTGCAGCATCGATCTATTCCTACTTCGTTAAACACGAAAGGGAATTTATTTCTACAATGCTCATAGGCAACAACATTGCCTTAGTTATCTATGGTTATTTTATGGCGCTTGCTTTAGAACCATTAATAGCAGCGGCGATTCCCAATAAATTCGCCATTTTTTTACTTCAAACGGTAATTTCTACAACCCTGGTTTTGGTTACCGCTGAATTTTTACCCAAAACAATATTTAGGATTAACCCCAATAGAACACTCAACGTTTTTGCCATTCCTACGGTCATTATTTATAGCGTTTTATCTCCTATTGTATTTATTACGATGGGCATTACTAATTTCATTTTGAAGTACATAATAAAGGAAGACCTCAGTAATAAGCAGGTGGTGTTTGGGAAAGTGGATTTGGATCAGTACTTACGAGAGGCGACATCGAAAACAAACAATAAAGATGAACTGGAGCACGAGGTTCAGATTCTTCAAAATGCACTGGAATTTAATGAAGTAAAAGTCCGGGAGTGTATGGTTCCAAGAACGGAAGTGAAGGCTGTTTCTGAAGATGAAGAACTTGAAAAAGTGAGGGAGTTGTTCATAGAAACAGGGTTATCCAAGGTCTTGATTTATAGAGAGGGAATGGATAATATAATTGGCTACGTACATTCTTTCGAGCTCTTGAAATCACCCAAGTCGATTAAAGAAATTCTTTTACCAATTTCGCTTATTCCCGAAGCAATGACCGCCAGTGATGCGCTTAAGATTTTGAATAAAAACAAAAGAAGTATAGCCGTTGTTCTCGATGAATTTGGAGGTACAGCAGGAATAGTTACAACAGAAGACCTCATTGAAGAAATTGTTGGTGAAATAGAAGACGAACACGATAAGGATTATGAGATAGAGGAAGACCTCGGAGAGGGAAGGTATCGTTTTTCTGCTCGGCTGGAGGTAGACCACCTAAATATGGAGTATCAACTTGAACTACCAGAAAACCCTGATTATGAAACCCTAGGGGGTTTAATTACCCATTTTCAGGAGAGTATTCCCGACCAAGGAGAAGTACTGGAAATTGAAGGTTTTATTTTTACCATTGAGCAAGTATCTGATAATAAGATAGAAAGCGTTTTAATTACAAATAGCCCCCCGAATTAGCCAAAACTTACACTGGACAAAACCACAATTTTATAAACCACTAACAAACAACAAGTTAAGAAATGTTCAATTTTTGAATTTAATCGGCAATGATTGTATATTCGCGGTCCAAATTTTGAACCTAAGATAAATGGGAGTAATAGGACAGATACGCAACAGGTCGGGACTTATGATTGGAGTAGTGGCCTTTGCTATGGTAGCTTTTATTGGTAGTGACCTTTTGAGTGGAAACAGCAATATTTTTAGCCAGCCGGATACTGATGTGGGAGAGATAAACGGAGTGAAAATTTCAATTCAGGAATTTGAGCGGCGATTATCAGAAGCTTCCAACGGTCAGGATGTAAGCGGGCAACAGATGGATCAAATGCGTAATCGGGTTTGGAACCAGTTATTGCAGGAAAAGTTGGTTGAAACTGAGTATGCTAAAATCGGAATTTCTGTAACCGATGAAGAACTTTGGGAAGAAATTAAGAACAACCCAAACAATGCGGTACTGAATCAATACTTCACGAATCCCCAAACCAACCAGGTATATGATCAATTGAGAGATCCGGCAACAGGAGGTCTTAACTCACAAAAAGTTCTTTTCTACATCAAACAAATTCTTGGTGGTGAAACCCCAGAAAACTGGTATCCGGTTGAAGATGCAATTCGACAAACCATTTTAAGTAACAAATACAACAACGCTATTAAGCGCGGACTTTACGTTTCTAACTTCGACGCTGAGCAAAGTTCAGTGGAAGAAAATAAAAGGGTAAGCATCAGTTATGCTGGAATGAGCTATGACGAAATAACCAATGATGAAGTTTCGTATGACGATGCCGATCTTCAAAGCTACTACAATGCCCATAAATCGGATAAAGAGTTTTCTCAAAATGAAACTACAAGGGGAATCAAGTTGATTTCGTGGAATGTAACCCCAACGGAGGCCGATCTTGAAAGAATAAAACAAATGGTAGGCAAAATGAAGCCTGAGTTTGAAGCTGCGGATAACGATACTTTGTTTGCTCTTCAAAACTCGGATTCAAGAAATAGTTTTCAGCGTTTCAAACGATATGAACTACCCGATGATATTGACTCATTAATTTTTGCGGCAGAAAACGGAACCGTTTTTGGTCCTTATGGCGCTAATGGAACGTTTAAGTTGACCAAAAAATTGGGAACCGTATTGGTTCCAGACTCAGTAAGAGCAAGGCATATTTTGCTTCAGCCGAGTGAAACGGAAGATACTACTGTAATTAGAGTACGAATGGACAGCCTTAAAGAAGCCATTCAAAACGGAGCTGATTTTGCACAATTAGCCACTGATTTAAGTGCGGATTTAGGTTCTGCACGAAATGGTGGAGATTTGGAATGGTTCACTCAGGGTCAAATGGTACCTGAATTTGACAGGGCTTGTTTTAATGGAAACGTAGGCGATCTACCGATTGTAAAAACACAATATGGCTATCACCTCATTGAAATTACCAATAAGACGGAAGAGAAGGAAAAGATCGAAACAGTTAGTATAGAGAGAATCATTGAGCCAAGTGAAGAGACCTTTGAAAAACAATATAACCTAGCTTCAGAGTTTGCCATTCAAAATAGTACGCTCGATGCATTTGTAAAAGCAGCTGAGGAAAATCCGGCGGTTGAAATCCAGGAGTTCGATTACATTCGGGTTCAGGACAAGGTGCTTGGTAATTTGGAAAGCCCACGTCAGTTGATCCGTTGGTCTTATGACGCAAACATTGGTGAAGTATCTGATGTATATGAAATGGGGACCCAGTTCATAATTGCTGCTCTTTCTTCGGTAAAAGAAGAAGGCACCCTTCCTTTCGAAGAGGTGAAAGACAAAGTGACCGAAAAGGTAATAAAGGAAAAGAAAGCTGAATTGATCAGAAGCAAAATGGGTGCTGATGCCGGAGTTGAAGAAATTGCGCAGGCAATTGGAACTGGAGTTAAAACCTCTACCGATATCAACTTCAGTAGCTTTTCAATTCCCGGAATTGGTCCGGAGGCTAAAATTTTAGGAATGATTTTCGGCTTGGAAGAAGGACAGGAAAGTGAAGTCGTGGATGGCGAAAACGGTGTTTACATTGTTAGGGTAGACAAAATAATGCCCGCAGACGAAAACACAACCCTGGAGATTACCCGTGATCAGGTAGGTAGAAACTTAGCCAGCCGGGTAGACTATGAAGTATTTGAAGCTCTAAAAGAAAAAGGTGGAGTGGTTGATAGCCGCCACAAGTTCTATTAGAACCTCGCTATAAATGATTTGAAAGGGGCGTCATTTGGCAGCCCCTTTTTTATTGGTAAATTCGAACCGTGAATAAACTTCAATCTACCTTCTTATTTGCGCTGTGCATTTTCTTCCTAAGCTCATGCAATAACAACGAGCCTGTTGCTTGCTTCACCATTGGTGAACGCTTGGAGACCAACGAGTTATATAAGTTTAACGATTGTTCTGTGAATGCCCAGGAATACCTATGGGATTTTGGTGATGGAGAAACATCTGCGCTGGCAAACCCGGTTCATGCCTATAAAGATGAAGGAACGTACATGGTTTCGCTTACCGTGAAGAATAAAAAGAAAGAGGATGAATTAAAACGAACCATTGGTACTTTTTTGAATGATTTGACCGGACCATCAGAAGGAATTTATTCCGGTGAGTATTTGGAAAATTATCCCGATAGTACCGTTTTAAATAAAGAGTATTCAGGAGCAGTTACTATTGCACCAACCAGTACAAAGCAGATTAAAGTAGCGTTTTCCAGGGGTACTTTTAGAGCCTTGGTTGTGGGAGATAAGGATACCGGTTTTGTTTTTAGTGAAGTAACAAACCTGCAACCATCGAGGCTTGAGCTGATTACTTCAGGAAGCGGCTCTTATAGCCAAAGAACCAGGTCGTTTAACTTTACCCTATCGGGAAGGGATCCGCAAATTGATTCTCTCGCGTGGACCATAACCTACAACGGTACCGCTAAATAGAAAGAACCTTAAACAGGTGCTACTTCCTTTATCTTTTTTGATGGCATGTTCACCAGTCCTAAGGTTTCAAAAAGTTCCTTATCAGCATTAAACGCAGGGTTAGGTGTGGTTAGCAACTCATCACCCGCAAAAATAGAATTGGCACCGGCCAAAAAGCAGAATCCTTGTTCTACGTCCGTTAAATCTTTTCTTCCGGCACTCAACCGCACCAAACTTTTTTGAAATACAATTCGTGCGGTGGCAACCATTCTTACCATTTCCCAAACCGATATTTTCTCACAGTTTTCCAGAGGTGTTCCTTCTACCGGGACCAGTATGTTAATCGGAACTGATTCCGGGTGAGGGTTAAGTGACGAAAGTGTTTGAATAAGCCCCATTCGGTCCTCAACGCTTTCTCCCATACCGATTATTCCACCAGAACAGACGGTAATTCCTGCCTTGCGTGTATTTTCAATTGACTGCAGGCGGTTATCGTATTCGCGAGTCGATATAATTTCTTTGTAATACTCTTCGGAAGTATCCAGGTTGTGGTTGTATGCATCCAGTCCGGCATCTTTTAGTTTTTTAGCTTGTTCGTCAGTTATCATTCCTAGTGTACTGCAGACCTCTAGTCCCATATCACTAACGCCCTTTACCATGTCGATAACCTTATCAAAGTCCCGGTTATCCCGAACCTCTCTCCAGGCAGCACCCATGCAAAAACGAGAAGACCCATCGTCCTTGGCTTTTTGTGCCGCTTCCAATACGGTTTCCACAGGAAGCAATTTATGTGTATTCACGCCGGTAGAATACCTGGCCGCTTGTGGGCAATAGGCGCAATCTTCAACACAACCACCTGTTTTTATAGAAAGTAATGTGCTTCGCTGTACTTCTCTAGCGTTAAAATTTTCGCGATGAACTGTTGCCGCTTCATATACAAGATCCAACAAAGGTTTATTGTAAATGGCTTTTAGTTCTTCAATTGTCCAGTCGTACCTTAAGTTTTCCATTTCTAATCTTTACTGGAGTAGAGCACATTAAGGCCCTAAACCACCTTTAATTTAATTGTTCAATGATAAAATAATACTGGCCGAATTCCCACCAAAGCCAATACTGTTTATCATTATCTTATTTACTGTTTCTATTTCGTTCTTAATACCGTTGGGGTAGGGAAGAGAAGGATATTCCCTGGCTTTAAGCATATGAATGGCCTGCTCAATGGCCAATGCCGAAGAAGCTCCCAATAGGTGCCCTGTTTTCCACTTGGTAGAAATAATGTTGGGCCTCCTATTCCCAAATACCGACTCAATGGCTTTTAATTCAGCGTCATCACCCTTTTTTGTACCCGGTGCATGCGTTATAATCAGGTCTACTTCAACGTCACTTTTATCCTGACCCAGTGCAATTTTCATAGACTTGCTTAAAGCAACCCCATCTTTACTTATGGAAGTAGGGGAGTCCATTTTTTCGTTGGCGAACCCAATACCGTCGATATTAACCCAGTTCTCAAGTCCTGATTTAATAGCGCTTTCCTGGGACTCAATCACAAAAGAAGCAGCACCCTCACCCAACACCATGGTGTTTTTGTTCTTTGTTCCAAGGGGTAAACTGGGATACTCCTGATCCAAATCGGAGTATATTTTCAGGGCTTTCATTTGATCTATGGTAAATGGGGTGAGCGGAGCCTCTGCGCCACCTGCAATAAACAAATCAGAAAAACCGGCTTTTACCCAAGCCATTGCATTGCCAATGGCATAAAGTGAAGTACTGCAAGTAACCGAATGGCTAAAAGCCGGGCCATTGATGTTTAATTCCTTACCAACCCAGCTGGATACAGCACCTAATGTAGTTGTTGGTGAAGTGTGGGAAGCAGGTAATTCTCCAGGATGTTGCAGATAACTTTTGTGCTTGTCTTCAAATATGTCCGTTGCACCTCGTGAAGATCCAATATTTACTCCGGCGCTCAGATTTTTCACTTGGCCAAGGTCTTTCCTGGTATTCCAGGCCTGCGTCGACGCATAGATGGCCAGCAGTACACTTCGGTCTAATAATTTGAATTTGGAATTCTGTTTAATCAGCTGCTTGATTTTTTCTTTTGAATCTTTATTAAGCCCGCCAACCCAATTACCCCTATTATTTTTCTGAATAAAGGTGTGGGGAGAAAACAAGTTTTGCCTGACTTCCTCCTCACTCGACCCCAATGGAGAAATTGAACCCATTGAACTTATAACCAGCTTATTTCTCATCTATTGATTCCCTGACAGGTCTTTAATGATATTAAATGTCGCTGTTCTTATGTGTTCCAAAGAATCTTGTGAGATACAGTAGGACGGAATAAAACAAATTGTGTTTCCAAGTGGCCTCATCAAAATGCCTTCCTCAAGAAATCGATCATAAATCCAATCCCTTAGGTTACTTAAATAATTCGATTCCTCAGCCTCAATTTCAAAAGCTAAAATATGGCCAAGGCATCGGGCGTTTCGCACCATTGTATTTTGCTCCAAGTCCAATTTAAATGACTCAAAAAACGAACTAATTCTTTTTCTATTTGCCTCGCTTGCACTAGTTTCCAAAAGGTCTAAACTAGCGACAGCCGCTGAACACGCAATTGGGTTTCCGGTAAAGGAGTGCCCATGATAAAAAGTCTTGGACCGATCTTTAGTTTCGAATGACTCCACGATCCAGCGATTACAGGAAGTAACGCCCATGGCCATGGTTCCTCCGGTCACCCCTTTGGCCATACAAATGATATCGGGCGTGCTGGATAACTGGTCGCTTGCCAAAAACTTACCTGTTCGGTAAAAAGCAGTTACTACTTCGTCTGCTATAGTAATGACCCCATGTTTCTTACATAATTCCACAAGCTTGCACAGTACGTTTGCATCGTACATTCTCATGCCACCAGCAGCTTGAAGCAGGGGCTCAAAGATGAAGGCCGCAGCTTCTTGAGTATCTAACACCTTTTCCAGTTGTGCAATGCACTCACGCTCATTTTCCACGGTTGGTAATGGAAGAAAGCAGACTTCGTATAAAAAGGGATGAAAGGGTTCCGTAAACAATCCGCGGGAGCTTACTGACATTGCGCCAAGTGTATCGCCGTGATAGGCCCCTTCTAATGCAATTACTTTTATTTTTCTCTCACCCCGGTTAACAAACGATTGCAGTGCTAGTTTTAGAGCTATTTCAGTGGAGGTTGATCCATTGTCTGAAAAGAAAAGTTTTTCCTGGTTATCGGGCAGTAGTTCCAGTAACTTTTCAGAGAAAGTCACTGCGGGTTCGTGGGTAAATCCGGCAAAAATCACATGCTCCAGGTTTTGAGCTTGTTCCGCAATTTTTTCAGCAATATAGGGGTTGGAATGCCCATGTAAATTCACCCACCAGGATGCCACAGAATCGATATACTGATTTCCATTTTCATCGTATAGAAACTCATCTTTTGCCTGACTAATAACAATATTCTTCCTGGTCTCATGGTAATGAGAAAAAGGATGCCAGATGTTTTTCTTATCGATGTTTGCTATGCTCATAAAGCGGCCAAATCTAAGGCGCGGGATGCCTCTAAAATATGTTCTTTATCAATAGTTTCTATTTCCGGTAACCGACCAATAATCGTTACATCGGAAAAAACAGAAATAATCCGTTCTGTTTCTGCGTTTGGTGAACCGCTGTAAACGATTCCTGCGAGTTTAATGCCCCTGTTTTTAACGGCTTCGATAGAAAGCAATGTATGGTTAATACTCCCTAAGTAGCTTCTTGCTACAAGAATTACCGGGAGCTTTAGCATTTCAATGAGATCAATAATTAGTTTGTTTTCCGATAAGGGAACAAGTAATCCACCCGCACCCTCAACAATTAGGTTGCTATCAGTTTCCGGGATCTTGAACTTCTCCATTTCAATTTCAACCTGCTCTTCATTTGCCGAAAGATGAGGAGAGGCTGGGAGCTTAAAGCGATAAGTTTCTTGATGAATTTTAGTTTGAGCATTGGAAATTAAGTTGGCGATTTTCATACTGTCACTGTTCTCCAATTCACCACTTTGAACCGGTTTCCAATAGTCTGCTTTTAATGCCTCAACCAGTGCTGCAGAGGCAATGGTTTTGCCTACGTCAGTTCCTATTCCTGAAACAAAATATTTTTTACTCATTTAAATGATCGTGAATTCCGTTTAATAAAATTTCAATTTCTTCTTTTGTATTGTACGTGTGCAAACAAATTCGAAGTCGCTCCTTACCAGCAGGAACAGTAGGGCTTTTAATTGCACGTACATCAATGTTTAACTCCCTCAAACTCTCTGATAAATCCACAATTTGTTTGTTTCCGGGAACAACCAAACCCTGAATTTGAGAAGAACTATTCATGATGTTTAACCCTAAGTTTTGGGCGGTTTCTCTGAAGTGATTAATGTTGGAAAACAAACTGACTCGCTCATTTTTTGCCTTCGATGATAATCGTATTCCTGCCAGCATTGCAGCAACGTTGTATGCGGGTAGAGCAGTTGTATATATAAATGGACGAGAAAAATTTATCAGGTAATCGACCAGGTCATTTGATCCAGCCACCAGCGCCCCATGTGAACCCAGGCCCTTTCCGAAAGTGTGAATTCGGGCAAATACAGATTTTTCTAGTCCATGTTGAACCACGAGTCCTTCACCGTTTGGGCCATAAACCCCTGATGCATGGGCTTCATCCACGATTAAGTGAGCATGTTGTTTAGTGCACAATTCACAAAGTTCTTGCAGCGGAGCAAAATCACCATCCATAGAATAAAGTGATTCAACAACTACAAATTTTTCTCCTGAAGCTCGAAGGAGTTTGTTCTCCAGGTCTTCCAGGTTGTTGTGAAGAAACTTGATCGATTTTGCATATCCTAATCGTATCCCATCTTTAATTGAAGAATGAGAATACTCGTCATAGAAGACATTGTCATTGCGTTTTAAGATGGCCGAGAGCAATCCAAGATTAGCGGCATATCCCGAAGTATAGGTAAGGGCACCATCCGATTTAAAGAATAATGCCATTTCTTTTTCAGCTTCCAAATAAAAATCCGAATTTCCGGTTAAAAGCCGGGAACCACCGGAACCATTTTGAGGGCTCTGCCCATTCGTAGAGTTATCATGAATATAGTTTGCCTCTTCGGCCACAACATTGGATTTGCAAAAGCCCAAATAATCATTGGATGCAAAATCGACCAGTCCATTGTAATTTACCAATGACCGTAGAGACCCATCTATTGACCTCTGATTTAATTCATCCTTAAGACGTTGTATCAACCTTGCCAGAATTAAACAACCACATTTACAATTCTGCCGGGTACCACGATTACTTTTTTAGGAGATTTTCCTTCGAGGTATTTTGCAGATTGTTCATTACCCAGCACTTTGTTCTCAACCTCCTCTTTAGATAGGGCCAAAGGAAGTTCAAGCTTAAACCTCATTTTACCGTTAAAAGAAACCGGATAAGAAAAGTTTGATTCTATCAGGTACTCTTCGTTGAATTCTGGCCATTGTGTGTTCACAATACTGTCCGAATGTCCTAGCTTTTCCCAAATTTCTTCGGTAATATATGGGCAGTGAGGGTTTAAAAGTATGGTAAGACCCTCAATGATTTCGCGCTTGTTACACTTCAAATCGATTAATTCATTTACTGCAACCATAAAGGTAGAAACGGAGGTATTGAATGAGAAACGATTGTTGTCTTCTCCTACTTTCTTAATAGCCTTGTGTAGCGCCTTATATTCCTCTTTAGTTGGCGTTTCTTCAGTAACCGAGAATTCGTTGTTGGAATTATGAACCATTCTCCAGTATTTTTTGAGAAAGCGGTGAACCCCTTCAATTCCCTTGGTATTCCAGGGTTTATGTTGTTCAATGGGTCCCAGGAACATTTCATGAAGCCTTAACGAGTCCGCACCAAATGATTTAATGATGTCATCCGGGTTGACCACATTACCGTAACGCTTACTCATTTTTTGTCCATCTTCTGCCAGGATCATTCCTTGATTGATCAGTTTTTTGGCTGGCTCATCAAAAGAAACATATCCAAGGTCGTGAAGCACTTTGGTCCAAAAACGGAAGTAAAGCAAATGCCCGGTTGCATGCTCTGCTCCACCAAGGTACACATCTACATTCTTCCAATAGTTGAGTTTGTCTTTGCTTACAAACTCATCAGTATTATCAGGGTCCATGTAGCGCATAAAATACCAGCTTGAACCAGCCCAGCCGGGCATGGTATTCAATTCCAGTGGATAGGAGTTGGAATCTCCTTCCGGCTGGTAGGCCCAGTTTTCGGCCCTTCCCAAAGGAGGCTCGCCATCTTCTGTGGGGAGGTATTTATCCACTTCGGGAAGAATTACCGGTAAATCTTTTTCAGCCACAGGATAAGGAACACCATCTTTAAAATACATGGGTACAGGCTCCCCCCAATAGCGCTGGCGACTGAATACGGCATCCCTCATTTTGTAGTTGGTCTGGCGTTCCCCAATTCCTTTTTTCTCAATTTCAAACAGGATGCGTTTTATGGCATCTTTAACCTTTAAGCCATCCAAAAAAGAAGAGTTAATCAATACTCCGGTTTTATCATCATTAGCTCCCTGGCTAACATCTGTCCCTTCAATTACGGCAGGAATTTCAAGCCCAAAATGATTCGCAAAATCCCAGTCACGTTGATCACCCGAAGGCACTGCCATAACAGCTCCTGTACCATAACCGGCCAAAACGTAATCAGCGATCCAGATTGGGATTTTTTCCCCGGTAAAGGGATGTATTGCATAAGATCCTGTAAATGCCCCGGACACTGTTTTTACATCAGATAGCCGATCTCGTTCCGTCCTGGTCTTGGTTCGAATAATGTATTGCTCAACCTCCTCTTTTTGATCTGTCGAGGTCAACTCATTTACCAATTCATGCTCTGGTGCCAACACCATGAACGTGGCACCAAAAATGGTATCGGGTCGGGTGGTAAAAATTTCAAGTTGGTTTTCATTTCCATCAATATCAAAATGGACCGATGCACCAACGCTTTTTCCAATCCAGTTCCGTTGTATCTCTTTCAATGAATCGGTCCAGTCGAGTGTTTCCAGCCCCTGAAGCAACCGTTCAGAATAGGCACCAATTCGCATACTCCACTGGCGCATTTCACGTTGCTCAACCGGATATCCGCCGCGCTCAGAAACTCCATCTTTGACTTCGTCATTAGCCAAAACAGTTCCCAACTCAGGGCACCAGTTTACCACACTATTCGAAATGTAAGTTAACCTGTAGTCCAATAAAATTTCCTGCTGTTTTTTCTCATTAAAACCCTTCCAGGTACTTGCGTCGAAAATCTCCTCACAGGCATTTACGGCTTCTACTTCCTGATTGCCATTTTTTTCAAATTCCGCAACGAGGGTTTCAATTTTTTCAGCTTTATCGGTTGTGTTGTTATACCAGGAATCGAAAAGTTTAAGGAAGATCCATTGGGTCCATTTATAATAAGATGGATCGCTTGTTTTTACTTGCCGACTCCAGTCGTAAGAAAACCCAATGAGGTCCAATTGTTCACGATATCGGTTAATGTTCTGTTCTGTAGTAATGGCAGGATGTTGTCCTGTTTGAATGGCATACTGTTCCGCTGGAAGACCAAAGGAATCGTAACCCATAGGATGAAGCACATTGTAGCCATTTAGTTTTTTATACCTCGAGTAAATATCGGATGCAATATAACCTAGCGGATGGCCAACATGTAGACCGGCACCACTTGGGTAGGGAAACATGTCAAGGACGTAAAGTTTTTCTTTTTCAGAAACTTCTTCGGTACGGTATGTGCCGTTCGCTTTCCAACGTTCTCGCCACTTGCTTTCAATCGCCTCAAAATCGTAATCCTTCATCTGTTTTATTTGCTCAAAAAAGTGTACAAAAGTAAGCAACCAAAGGCTTAAGCTTCCTTGATTATTTTCTTATTTTAGCGGCCATAGCCGTTGCTATTTAGGTATGCAGACTTCCGAAGAACGTTTTACTAAAAAAAGACTAAGATCATCCTATTTTACTGTAATAATTAGTATCTCGTTGGTGCTTTTTATGTTGGGGCTGTTAGGTATGGCCATACTTCAGGCCAAGAGGCTCTCGACTTATGTAAAGGAAAACATTGGCTTTTCGGTGATTCTAAAAGACGATGTTAAGGATGTAGACGTGGTTAAATTTCAAAAATCATTGGATGCCGCACGGTATGTAAAAACCACTGAATTCATAGATAAAGACAGGGCAGCAAAGGAACTCACCGAAGACTTGGGTGAAGATTTTGTTGACTTTTTAGGTTACAATCCCCTTCTTTCTTCTATTGAGGTTCGCTTGAATGCAGATTACGCCAACCCGGATAGTTTAAGCTGGATAGAAGCCGAAATGACAAAAAACCCCAGGGTAAAAGAAGTTTTTTATCAACGCGACCTGGTTGTTTTGGTCAACGAAAACATTAAACGTATTTCATTGGTGATATTGGTTTTTAGTGTGCTGCTTTTGATTATTGCAATTGCTCTAATAAACAACAGCATTCGACTAAGCCTTTATTCCAAGCGGTTTGTCATAAAAACCATGCAGCTGGTTGGTGCTACTCCGGCATTTATTCGAATGCCATTTGTTTTGCGCGGAATTGCTAATGGATTATATGGAGCATTAATCGCAATTGCCCTGTTAATGGGGGTATTATACTATGCCAGGCAAAAAATTCCTGAACTTTTTGAAATTCAAGATGTACAAATGGTTGCGACATTGTTTGGAATGGTACTTTTGCTCGGAATTATTATTACGTGGATAAGTACAAGTTTGGCAGTGCGCCGATTTTTACGAATGAAAACGGATAAACTTTATTCCTAATGAGTACAGAAGATAATAACGAAATGGTTTTTGGTAAAACGAACTATATGTTTCTGATTGCCGGAGTGGTAACAGTAATTGCAGGTTTTATACTAATGTCTGGTGGTGGATCAGAAGATCCAAGTATATTTAATCCGGAAGTATTTAGCGTACGCCGAATTTCAGTTGCACCAATTGTTGTTTTAGTTGGTTTTGCCATAGTAATGGTTGGAATATTTAAAAAACCTAACCCTGAAAAATAACAGCTTGTGTCGGTAATTGAAGCCCTGATTCTTGGAATTGTACAAGGCCTTACCGAGTTCCTTCCTGTAAGCAGTTCAGGCCATCTGGAAATTGCGAAAGAAGTATTAGGAGTTAAAATTAACTCTGACGATTCACTTTTCTTTACCATATCTGTTCATGCAGCAACAGCACTTAGTACCATTGTGGTTTTTAGAGATGACATAATGATGCTTTTGCGTTTGTTATTTGAAAAAGCATGGTGGAATGCGGGCCGACAATATATTTTGTTCATCATTATATCAATGGTTCCGGCGGTTCTGGTCGGGTTGTTTTATGAAAAGGACATTGAAATGCTCTTTGAAGGTAACTTGCTTTTGGTGGGAATGATGCTGATTATCACCGGGCTGTTATTGTACATGACTACCCGGGTTAGAAGGAGAAGAGGAAAAATCGGGTTTTTGAATGCTTTTATTATTGGAGTGTCGCAGGCCATTGCTATAATGCCAGGAATTTCGAGATCCGGAGCTACAATAGGAACGTCTCTTCTATTAGGGGTTGAAAAAACCCGCGCCGCACGTTTTTCGTTTTTGATGGTTGTTCCTTTAATTTTAGGTGCAATGGCCAAAAAGATTATGGACGCTGAGGGTGGAATGGTTATCGCATCCGATAGTATCCTGCCGGCTGCAGTTGGTTTTGTAAGCGCCTTTATTACTGGTTTGTTAGCTTGCACGTGGATGGTAAACCTGGTTAAGAAAAGCAAGCTTGATTACTTCGCCTACTATTGTTTTGTAATAGGAGTTATCTCTATCGTATTCGCCTTTTGAAAACCAGTCGTTTTGAATTCGTTTAATTTTCAGGAAGGCGAAACCCTCCTTATCGACAAGCCTCTTAACTGGACTTCATTTGATGTAGTAAATAAAATTAGAGGTGCCTTAAAAAAACACCTGGATGTCAAAAAACTAAAGGTAGGGCACGCAGGTACTCTGGATCCACTGGCTAGTGGACTGGTGATTCTTTGTACAGGAAAAAACACAAAAAAAATTGAACAATTTATGGGGCTGGATAAGGTTTACACTGGCACCATTACCTTGGGAGGAACAACACCGACTTATGACCTGGAGTCCAAAATTACCGAAGTCGCCGTACCAGAATTCGATATTGAAACAATTAGAAAAGCGGCCAATACATTTAAGGGAAGTATAGATCAGATGCCTCCAATATATTCGGCAAAACGGGTAAAAGGTCAAAAAGCTTATGAGCTGGCCCGAAGGGGAAAGGAAGTTGAATTAAAACCAAGCTCAATAAAAATCCACGAATTTGAGGTGGTAAAAGTTGGACCGAGCAAACGACTAAAAAATGGCCAGGATTGTCAATTTAAGATTAGCTGTTCAAAAGGCACTTACATACGCTCAGTGGCCTTTGATTTGGGAGAAAAATTGGAGTGCGGTGGCTTTTTAAGTGAATTGCGAAGAACGGACATCGGTAATTTCTCGATAAACGAGGCGTTAACGGTTGAACAGTTTTTGGAAATGCTTGCTTCATTGCCCAAGCCAGTGGAATAATGCTCTAAAGGTTTCAAGTATTACCTTTAGCGCCTCAGTTTTCTTATGTCAAACATATACAGACGTAAACAACTATGGAAAAAAGTGCTTCTTGCGGCTGGCGTTGCCATCATATTAGCATCGTTTTGGTATACCAGTAACCTGGTCGACAACATTGCAGCAGAAGAGAGGAATTCGGTAAAAATTTGGGCAGAAGCATTAAAGAAAAAAGCCAGGCTGGTTAGTTATACCGATCAATTATTTGAGGACCTTAGAACCGAAGAAAGAAAAAAAGTTAAGCTTTGGGTTGAGGCCAACAAGCGACTGACCAGTAATGCTCAAAACATCGATATCACCTTCTTAACCCAGATCTTACAAGACAATACTACGGTTCCTGTAATATGGACCGATGAAAATAAACATCATAAATCTAATAGAAACTTAAATCCTGAAATTGATTATACCCCAGAGGAACTAAAAAAAGAAATAGCTAGAATGGGTGCGAAATATGAACCCATTGAAATTCAGTATTTGGATGATCAAACGGATTATTTGTTTTACGATGATTCAAGAATTTTTTCAGAGCTGAAACATACTTTCTCTGACCTGGAAAAATCATTCATTTCAGAGGTTGTGAGAAACAGCGCCAGTGTTCCGGTAATTATTACGGACTCCAGTAAAACGGAAATAATTGCCTGGGGAAATTTAGACTCAAACCTGCTTTTAGATAAGACAAAACACAAAGAACTGATTCAAAAAATTGCAGATCAAAACCCACCCATAGAAATTAGCTTGCAGGCAGGTGTTACCAACTTTATCTATTACAAGGATTCAGATATTCTGGTGCAGTTAAAATACTACCCGTTCATTCAGTTTGGTGTCATCGGTATTTTCATTTTAATAGGGTATGTTTTGTTTAGTACGTCTAGAAGGGCAGAGCAAAATCAGGTATGGGTTGGAATGGCGAAGGAAACCGCGCACCAACTTGGCACTCCGCTTTCTTCTTTAATGGGCTGGGTAGAGTACATCAAAAGCAAAGGATTGGATGACACCATGGCTTCGGAGCTTGAAAAAGATGTCGACCGATTGAACACCATTACCGAGCGGTTTTCAAAAATAGGTTCAAGGCCAGAGCTAAAGTTGGAAAATGTGCAGACCGCTCTTCAACCTATTGTGGATTACATGAAAACCAGAAGTCCTAAAAAGACGGAGTTTAGAATCAAGTCATCAAGTGATAAGATTCAGGCCATGCTAAACATTCCTCTTTTTCACTGGGTTATTGAAAACCTGGTGAGAAACGCGATAGATGCAATGGGTGGAAACGGTAATATTGAGTTCAATGTTTCTGAGAATGAACAGTTTGTTTTTCTTGATGTTTCAGACACTGGAAAGGGGATGCCGCAGCAAAAGAAAAAAGATGTATTTGAACCTGGCTTTACTACAAAACAACGTGGTTGGGGCCTTGGGTTGACGCTGACAAAACGCATTGTTGAAGACTACCACAAAGGGAAAATCATAGTGAAACAGACCAAACTAAATGAGGGGACTACATTTAGAATAACCCTCTTAAAATCACAATAAGAATAAGACTAAAAAGGGGTTATGGCTGGTATTTACATACACGTTCCTTTTTGTGGTCATGCCTGCACCTATTGCGATTTTTATTTTACAACGACCTTAAACCGCAAGGAAACCTTTTTAGATACTCTTACCACAGAAATTAAACAGCGTAAGGAGTTTTTAAAAGGTCAATTGATATCCACCATTTACTTTGGAGGAGGTACTCCCTCCCAAATAGAAGTGAAGGAGTTAGAAAGCATTTTAAAAAACATTTACGATAATTATCCGGTTCAGCCGGATGTTGAAATTACCCTGGAGTGTAACCCGGATGATATTACCAAAGAAAGGGCAGCCGAATACAAATCAATTGGAATTAATCGCCTGAGCGTGGGCATTCAGTCTTTTCACGATAAAGAACTAAAGTTGTTGGGCAGAATGCATGATGGAAGGCAAGCATTGAACGCTGTAGAAGCCATTCGAAAAGCCGGCTTTTCGAATTTCAACCTGGACCTAATCTATGGAGTTCCAGGCTCTACCATAGAATCGTGGGAAGCCAACCTGAATACTATTATTGACCTGGAACCGACGCACATTTCATCTTATTCCTTAACCATTGAACCAGGTACCCAATTGGAGTATCAGGTAAAAAAAGGAAGAGTTAAATACCCGGAAGAAGAGCTGGTAATAGACCAATTTCAAGCGCTTGTTCGATCTTTGACCAACAGGCAATATGATCATTATGAGATCTCGAATTTTTCGTTGCCCGGGTTTGAGTCCAAACACAATACGTCTTATTGGAAAGGGATTCATTACCTGGGGCTAGGGCCTTCGGCTCATTCTTATGATGGAGAAAACAGGTATATCAATGTTGCAAGTACCAAACAATATTGCGAACTCATGAAAACAGGTGATGTTTTAACAACCGAATTCCTGTCAAAACAGGATAGATTCAATGAGTATCTATTAACCCGATTAAGAACCAAATGGGGGGTTGATTTATCCTATCTGCAAAATGGGTTTCCAACGGAATACCTTGACGAACTTTATAATGGAATTAAGGAGCCAATACAAAAGGACCATTTAAAGATAAATAACGACCACTTACTAATTACATCAGCAGGAAAATTATTTGCCGATAAGATAGCCTCCGATCTATTTATAGTAACTGAGTAATCGTCCTATACGAATCGCGGATCGGTCTCCATTACATGTCCACATTGGTCGCAGGTTCTTAATTCTTCTGAGCCGTAAAACTCCCTAAAACGTGGAAGAAAATCAGCCTCAATATCCTTAAGTGGAAAATAAGTGTCATGTAATTTGTTATTGCAATTGTCACAAAACCACAATAACCCGTCATGGCAATCTGTACCTAAGCGGACCCGTTCAATGACCAAACCAACCGTTCCTTCTCCCCTCATAGGAGAGTGTGGTGTTTTTGAAGGAAGTAAAAACATTTCACCTTCCTTTATAGGAATATCAAGTGGTCTTCCGTCCAATTGTATCCTAACATTTATATCTCCTTCAATTTGAAAAAACCATTCTTCAGTTTCATTGTAATGGTAATCTTTCCTTGCGTTTGGCCCTCCAACAATCATTACAATAAAGTCTCCTGCCTCAACATATAAATTCTTGTTGCTCACGGGGGGCTTCAATAAATCGCGATTTTCTTCGATCCATTTGTGCAAATTAAAGGGCATTCTTAAGCTCATCGTATTATGTTTTTTTAACTCCCCGAAGGTAAACTTTTTGACAAAGTACGGGTATTATCCAACCACATTAGAATGGCAAACGTCCTTAATTTCAAAATGGTACATTTGCATAATTTTTTAGAGGGAAGATATGAGAATTAATATGAGAATTAAATTATTAGCTTTATTCAGCCTGATGGCTGTAGTAGGATTTGCTCAGCACGATCATCACGAACCATTTGTCGAAGATGACATAATGCTTACGGAAACAATTAAAAAGATGTATCCGGAACTAGCACCAAAAATTGATGCCGAAGAGGCTAAACTAGAGGCTTTTACCAAAGAGTATATTGCTAATGAACACCTTAACTCCTCAAGGGCCGATGTAGATTATATTATTCCCGTGGTATTTCATATTCTTCATGAAGGTGGTCCGGAGAATGTTACAGACACAGAGATTCATGATGCTGTGCGCATTTTGAATGAGGACTTTCAAATGATAAATGATGATTTGGATCAAGTAGTTTCCAGGTTCAAGAACATTACCGGGGACGCTAAAATTGAATTTCGTCTGGCAAGACGAGACCCTCAGGGAAACCCGACAACTGGTATTGACAGAATTTATACGAGCCGAACAAATAATGCAGGTGAAAACTCGAAGCTTAATCCTTGGCCAAGAAGCACATACTTAAACGTATGGATTGCAAAAAGTATTGGTAGTGGAGCCGCTGGTTATACCTTTTTGCCAAGTACTGCACACTTTAGAGCGTCCAAGGATGGAATTATTTTGCTCTATACCTATTTTGCTTCCGTAAGAACCGGAAACGACAGAAGGTCGCGAGCACTAACCCATGAAGTAGGTCATTGGTTAAACTTACCACACCCATGGGGAGGTTCTAATACACCTGGGCTAAGTTCCAATTGTAGCATTGATGATGGTGTTGGTGACACACCACTTACAATAGGATGG
The DNA here is from genome assembly GCA_002713215.1 of Crocinitomicaceae bacterium. Lineage (GTDB taxonomy): Bacteria > Bacteroidota > Bacteroidia > Flavobacteriales_G > Salibacteraceae > UBA2108. Next base: position 25,542 of record PAVO01000023.1, on the reverse strand, counting down.
AGAACTTGTAATACAAATGGAATTTCATGTGGGACTTTTGATAACGTTCAAAACTTCATGGAATACTCTTATTGCACTAATATGTTTACCCAAGGTCAGGTGTCTAGAATGAGAGCTGCTCTAAATTCAGGAACAGCACAGAGAAACCAACTGGTTTCTACAACTAATAACAGAAAAGCAGGTGTATTAGACCTTGATGTTGCTGAATTCTCAAGCCATAAAAAAGCCGTTTGTATTAATGAAGTGGTTCAATATAAAGATATGTCTCCTTATGGTGCCGTAACCTGGAAGTGGGAGTTCGAAGGTGGTTCGCCATCAACATCGAATGTAAAAGACCCTTCTGTTAGCTATGTCAGGCCAGGAACCTATAATGTTAAACTTACGGTTACTGATGCAATGGGTAACAAAAAAATAAAAACGGTTTCCGATTACATTGTTGTAAACAAAAGTGTTGGAGACTTTCTTCCTTTCATTGAGAGTTTTGAAGGAAGCACAGAATCTGTTTCTTTTAACTGGGCCGTGGAAAATGAAGACAACGACACCATTTTTTGGAAGGTTGCCGATGGAAACGCCTTTACAGGAAATAACTATTTAATGCTTGAAAACAGCAAGAACATATTTAATCAAGTAGAGGGAATAATAAGTGCTCCGGTTGATTTAAGTAATATTCTAAGCCCTGTGTTGACACTGTATATCGCCCATGCTTCAAGTGCATCCGGAACATTTAAGGGACAGACAAAATTTCGAATTTTGTATTCGAGCGATTGTGGAGAAACCTGGGATTTGAAATACAGCAATGTTAGCGTTGGTTTGAACAATGGAAAACAAACCAATTTGGGGTATTTCCCACAAGGAAACTCGGATTGGATAAAGATCTCAGTAAATAACTTTATTGGTAAGGATAAAGTTCAAAATGGGCTGTTCAAATTTGAAGTGGAAAACCTTGGGGATAATAATTTCTTTATAGACAACATTAATATGAGTGGAAGCTTTGATGATGTTCCTGTACTGGAATTCCCTACTAATAACCTGGACAGTGTTGCAAGTAGTGTATTCATTGATTGGAAGGCGGTTCCGGTTGTCGATGAGTATGAGTATGAACTTTCGGATAAAAGTGATTTTAGTAACATTGTTTACAGTGGCAAAAAGAACTATATCAATGCCTCTCCTTTAAATGATGACACTCGATTTTATGCTAAAAACCTGAATACCAGCACTTCTTATTACTGGAGAGTAAGAGCTCATAGAGGTAGTATATCTACTAATTGGAGTGAAGTGTGGACGTTTACTGTAAGTGGCACAGGAGAGGGTAAAGAATTTATTGATGGTGGTTCTTCTGTAGGTATTGATAATACGATTCAGGCCAATGAGGATTTTACTTTTGCCATCTTTCCAAACCCGACACAAGGTGAGGTTAATATCAGGTTGGAGTCTGAGCTGAATACGAATATTCAAGTAAACGTGTATTCCCTTCAGGGTCAAAAAGTATGGGCCACTGAGGTTTCTGAAACTTCTTTGGTTACAATTACCCAAGGCGAATTAACCGCTGGGATTTATGTGGTTAACTTAGTGGCTAATGGAAAGTCATATTCTAAGAAACTGGTTGTAGAATAATGAACCTCGATCTTTCTGGAAAAAATGCCATGGTGTGTGGAAGCACACAAGGCATTGGTTTTGCTTCAGCATGTGCGTTGTCGGAATTGGGTGCTAATGTTACCTTGGTTGCTCGAAACGAGGAAAAATTAAAAGAAGCAATTTCAAAGCTTCCTAAACATGGAAATCATCAATATTTGGTTGCTGACTTTAATTATCCCGATAAACTGGAAGAAGTACTAAAAAGCCATCTGACCGATACTGGGATGGCCTATAGCATTTTAGTTAATAATACCGGAGGGCCGGCTGGAGGATTAGCGATTGACGCAGATATCGATCAATTTCGACGTGCATTTAATCAACATCTTATTTGCAACCAATTGCTGACGACCGCTCTTGTACCAGGAATGAAGTCCGAAGGTTACGGCCGAATTATTAATGTTATTTCAACCTCTGTTAAAATTCCATTAAGCGGGCTTGGTGTTTCCAATACAATTAGGGGGGCCGTTGCGAACTGGTCAAAGACATTAGCGAATGAACTGGGTCAATACAATATTACGGTAAACAATGTTTTACCTGGGGCTACCAGTACCGCAAGGCTTAGTTCCATCGTTGAAAACAAGGCAATAAAAACAGGAGATTCTACCGAAAATGTACTCCAGGCTATGGCCAATCAGGTTCCCATGAAAAGGGTTGGTAAGCCTGAGGAGGTCGCAAATGCTATTGCATTTTTAGCCAGCCCGGCTGCCAATTACATCAATGGAGTTAATCTTCCGGTCGATGGAGGTAGAACCGGAAGCCTTTAACCTTTCCTTGAGTTCTACTTGTTGATTACAACAGGTTTCATTACCTGACTTTCACCTTCTCCGGTTTGGAAGAAATAAACACCGGGTGATAGCGCCGACAAGTCAATTTTAAAGGTCTCCATTTTACGGGTAACCTCCAGACTACCTGAAACAACAGCTTTCCCCTCCAGGTTTACAATTTGGTAATCCAATTCATCAAGGTTTTCCAAATCAGTTAATTTAACGTTCAACACATCGCTTACCGGATTTGGGAATAAAGTCAATTTACCACTGTTAAATGAAACCTCTTCATTACCAAGTGGCCCAAGAAGTACTTCAGCATCAGTACTGTCCACGCAACCAAACTGGTTGGTTTGTATTAAATGAAGGAATCCTTTTGGACCTAAGCCCCATTTAATGGTAATTGTATTAGCGCTTTTAAACTGAACACTACCTCCTTTAACAGTCCACAAATAACTTGAGCCATTAACCGCAGTCACGTTATAACTATAGGTTTTATTAATAACTGCACGGAATATTCCTCGAATGGAATCAACGGGTGTGGTTGGGTGCACAACAACTTCCTTCGTCTCTTTTGCCTCACAGCCATTAGGGTCACTGTAGTCATACAGAATTTCGAAGCGACCCGCACCTAGTTTTACGGGGTCAATCATTCCATTGTTTATTGCACTTCCTGAAAATACACCACCGGCAGGATTGGCACTTGGGGTTACGGCCGACTCGTTATCGCAGTATGTGAGCTTGGTTGTCCAGGCAATTGCAGGACTTGAAACTACTTTTTGCACCGTGCTAACAGAGCTAGAACACTTGCCATTGGATACAGTATAGATAATGGTATGGCTTCCTGTTCCAGCGGTACCAGGGCTAAAGGAACCACCTGTTACCCCTGTACCGGAATAAGTTCCACCAGCCGGTTTACCACCAGTAAGTGCAAATGAGCTTGCTTTTACACAGACATCTGCCAACGAGTCCATTGAAGCATTAGGTTTTGACAAAACCGTTATCAGCACAGAGTCGGCATTTGAACAACCATTTACTCCTGTTCCTAAAACAACATATAATTGAGAGTTGCTTAGGGTTGCCACCGGGTTACTTATTATAGTACTTGAGAGTCCCGTGGAAGGAGACCAAATGTATGAATTAGCACCACTGGCACCTAACTGATATGGAGTACCCTGGCAGGTTGTGTTGTCTTTACCGGCATCAACCTTTGGAAGAGGCTCAACGGTAACTTTGACCGATTTGCTTGCCTTACAACCATTTGAACTGGATGCGGATACACTGTATGTTGTTGTTTTTAATGGTGAAGCAAAAGGCATGGCTATGGTAGAGTCATTTAATGAAGATCCAGGCGTCCATACGTAAGAAGACCCACCAGAAGCACTCAGCTGAACCGAGCTACCTAAGCAAACGGAAGTATCAGCAGTGATACTGATATTGGGACCCGAATCTACAAGAATGGTTGAGGTCGCCTTAACTCCGCTACACGCTAAAGGATGGGTATACGAAATGGTATGCGTTCCCGCACCTGCAACAGCTGGATCAAACTTACCACGACTGACCCCGACACCTGAATAAGTACCACCGGAAGGGGAGCCTCCGGTTAAATTAAATGCTGCATCACTTTCACATACGGGTGAAAAAGAACCAAGTGTTGGGGTAATGCCATTACTAACCTGAGCTGTAGTTGTTGCAGAATCTTTACATCCTTTACTATTGGTAACCACATATTTTAGCGTATGTGACCCGACACCAGCCGTACTTGGTGAAAATGTATTTCCGCTAACTCCTGTACCAGAATATACACCACCGGAGGGAGAACCCTGGGTTAGTGTTTGGGTTGGATCAGAAGAACAAAACGGACCAATCGAAGCAAATGTCACATTAGGAGCTGAATCTACCACAATGGTGAAAGTAGTAGAGTCTTTACATGAGCCAGACCCGATTACATACTTAATGGTATGTGTACCGACTCCTGCAGCAGACGGGTTAAATGCGCCTGCTAAGACTCCAGTTCCGGAATAGGTTCCCCCGGTTGGGCTTCCATTGGTTAAAGTGAAAGAAGCAGAATTGGAGCATTGATTAGGTACAATACTCGCAGATGCAGTTGCTCCGCTTGTCACGTTAACCGTTGTAGTTGCAGAGTCTTTGCAACCGTTGCTATTAGTTACCACATATTTTATCGTATGATTTCCAACTCCAGCTGTACTGGGTGAAAAGTTGGATCCGGTAACACCTGTTCCGGAATAGGTTCCACCCAATGGTGATCCCTGGGTTAATGACTGTACAGGGTCCGTTGTACAAAAAGGCCCTATTGATGAAAGTGTTACAGTTGGAGCGGCATTTACAACAATATTAAACGTGGTGGAATCTTTACATGAACCGGCACCAACTACATATTTAATACTATGTGTCCCTGGTCCAGCTGTAGCAGGATTAAATGAACCGGAACTTACTCCAGTTCCCGAATAGGTTCCTCCGGTTGGGCTTCCATTGGTCAAGGTGAAAGAAGCTGCATTAGAGCATTGATTAGGTACGCTACTTGCCGATGCAGTGATTCCGTTTGAAACAGTAACCGTAGTTGTTGCACTGTCTTTACAGCCGTTGCTATTGGTTACCACATATTTTATGGTATGATTACCGGCCCCGGCGGTGGATGGATTAAAATTACCTCCACTGACTCCTGTGCCAGAATATACACCGCCTGAAGGAGAACCTTGAGTTAGTGTTTGATTTCCTTGTGTTGTACAGAATGGGCCGATGGAGCCTAATGTAACGTTTGGAGCAGCATTTACCACGATCGAAAACGTTGCCGTGTCCCGACATGTGGCGCTTCCATAGATATAATTAATAGTATGTATTCCTGGACCAGCGGCAGAAGGGTTAAACACTCCACCAGAAACTCCCGTGCCTGAATAAGTACCCCCGGTCGGGCTTCCATTGGAGAGAGCGAATGAAGGTGCATTAGAACACACGGGAGGAATTGAGCTGGCACTTGCTGCAGGCCGATTGGTTACGGTGACCGTTGTTGTAGCGCTATCTGAACAGCCAGCACCATTGGTTAGCTTGTATTTTATGGTATGCGTACCAACACCAGCGGTTAGTGGATTAAACATGCCACCACTTACACCGGTTCCTGAGTAAATACCGCCACTGGGAGACCCCTGAGTTAATACAATAGCCGGATCGGTTACACATAAGGAACTAATTGAGGATATAGAAGCTGTTGGATTACTCATGACATAAACCAACGATTGGACTTTGGTATCAGAGCCGCTGGAATTTGACACAAATAGGGTTACCGATTTTAATCCAGATGTAAAATAAGTTGTTGTTGCTGTTGTGCCGCTACCTGAGCCGGGGCTTCCTCCTGAAAAGGTCCAGGTTGTAGTAGTTGGACTATTGGTAGACGTGCTGGTATAAGTTACTAGCTCACTTACACACACGGTATCCTTGCTTGCGGTAAATGATGCTACCGGTTTGGTTGAAGTTTGTGCTTTAAACCGTCCGGTAAATACTCCACGACCATGTGTAGAAGCCATTATTGTAGAATCCGATGCACGGTATTGAAGCATGTCAACACGGGTATTGGCCAATCCATTGTTAGAAGCAGTCCAGGTTGGAGAAGATGCCGTTATATCGGAAGTTGCCCACACCCCTAACTCGGTGGCAACAATAACTTCCTTTCTGTTCTTAGGGTTAAATAGCGCCCAGCGAATGGGCATATCCGGTAAGTTTCCGGATTTGTTAGACCAGTTTGTTCCTCCGTTTGAAGTATAGTAAACTTCTTGTCCACCGTAACTTGAAAACGTAACAAGTAACTCATTTTCACTGGCCCCTACTTCAACACAGCTGATGTATTCGTTTGGAAAGGAAGAAGGAGTGATTTTAGAAACTGAAGGTGTGGTGTTGGCATTAGTGATCTTATACACATCACTGCTTGCACCAACAAACAGGGTGGTTGATGTAGTGGTATAAGGTGAAACCCGAATGTGAGTTGGAGTTCCTCCCAGTGAGCTAACCGTTACATCGGTTGCGGAATAGCTTCCGGTCATGTTCGTTATTCTTTTTATAGTGGTTGAGGTTTTTGCCGCATACAGAATATTCAAATTGTCATCATAGTCTGCCGGATTTATAAACCGTCCCGTATTGTCCGATGGGAGGTAGTTAAAAGAACTTCCAGAATTGGTGCTTCTTCGCCAGTTGTTATAAACGTAAGACGTTATAAACACACTGGAGTTGTTTTGATCAATAAAGCAAAAAGCACCATCACCACCCGTAATTTCTGTACCGGAACCAGCACCGGCACTGCTTAGTTTAATGGTTCCATTATCCTGAGCTCCTGCAACCATTACATTCGATCCCGCTGTAGGGTGTATTGCAGCACTATAAAACTGGGTTACATTAAAGTTTCTAACCCTATGGGAATAAGTTGGAGCTGAAGTACTCGAATTCCCCAAATTGGTTGAATAGTAGACTCCGCCATCGTTTCCAATTATTACCTCATTGTTGTTTCCGGGTCGTGACAATATCATGTGTTGATCAGCATGTACTTCAGGAAGTGGCCATTGAGATGTATTCCAATAAGAAACCGGAGACCATGTGCTTCCACCATTGGTAGTTCTATGTAAGTCAATACCACCGGCAACTACCATGTTTTTGTTTGTGGGGTGAACCCAAAGGATTAAATCGTACCAGGCTTGTTTTCTTGTAAAGTGGTAGGAGGTGTTGCTGGCATATTTAGGAATAGTAAGGTTGGTCCAGGATACTCCACCATTTGTACTCTTTTTAAACCAGGAGATATCGGTATTGGAAGAAGTAGTTGCTCCACCAATACCATATATTGTATTCGAATCGGATGGCGCACAGGCCAGTTCAACCCTACGGGCGGAAGTGCCACTTGGAGTTATAGTAGACCAGCTAGTACCATTATTGGTTGATTTATAAACCCGTCCGGATGCCCGGGTAGAGGCATAAAGATCACCGTTTGAAGCGATTTCAATATCTCCAACATAAGAAGTTGAAATTCTTCTGGTAAATGAGGTCCCGCCGTTATCGGAGGTATAAAGTCCACCACTACTGGCAACTACAACTCGCCCGGTGCTTGTAACTTTTAGGTCTAAAACATACCTAAAGCTGGAGTTATTAGTAGATGCAAGCTGAGTCCATGATGCCCCTTTGTTGGTAGACTTCCAGACACCTGCTCCACGCATTGCATCGGCGTTACCAAAACCTTCACCGGTCCCAACATAAAAAGTACTGGTGCTTGTTGGGTCATAATCCATTGCAGAAACTGCAAGATTGGCCCAGAAGTCGTTAACCGCTACCCATGACGAAGAATTGCTGGTAATGTCATTGTTGTACCATAGACCTCCGCCAACTCCACCGGCAAAAACTTTTTTATTGGTATTGTCCGTGGGGTCAAACATCATAGCCCGAACCCTTCCCCCAACATTGTTAGGGCCTCTTTCGGTCCAGGCATTAGCCGCACTACCGCCGGGAGCAACGGTTTGAACCTGTTTGGTGTTCATTTGCTTCAACACCGGGATTAATCGCTCCCAATGTATTTTCCCATCTGTCGGATCATGCGTCATAAGCCAGTCATGTTCATAGGCCAAATCAGGACGATCCTTTTTATCCATTTTTTTCAAATCCTCCTTTAGCAAAGGAGTTCTTGTAGTATATGGATGATTTAAAATGTATTTATTGTACTTATCTGCATCGATAGTCGTATCCGTTTCTTCGATAATTAGATAAGGTAATTGGGCTGAAACCTGGCCAATAAAAGCAAATGCTATAATGGCGCAAAATATTTTACGAATCATGTTTAGTGTATGTAATTGACATAACGTCTTTTATAAGGCGACCGTTTGATCCAAAACTAAATAAAAAAGAAACGAGAGATTGTGTCATGAAAACTACTTTTGATACCATGAATTCAAAAGACATATTGACGCTGATGACGCTTATTTTATTTAAAGGTCAATTGGTTCTATCCCAGGTTAATTTTAACAAGGAAGCGTTTAAGTTTTATAATAATAAAGGGCAGGTCACCACATACGAGGAATTGTATTCCTCCTGCCTTGAATCTGACATCATTCTCTTTGGGGAAATACATAATAATTCAATTGTTCATTGGTTGCAGTTGGAATTGACCCAGGATCTTTTTCAGGATACGACTGTAAAATTGGTTTTGGGAGGTGAAATATTTGAACGACATCAACAATTGCAACTGCTGGAGTATATGCAGGGAGTTACAGATTACAAAACCTTTAAAGAAGAAACAAAACTATGGCCAAATTTTAAAACGGATTACAAGCCCCTAGTTGATCTGGCTATTAAAAACGAAACGGAATTTGTGGCTACTAATATTCCCAGAACATTGGCACGTTCAGTTGCACGAATTGGGTTAGACTCGTTTAATACAAAGCTTAATGACAGTTTGAGGCAATTTATCCCCTTTATGCCGATCACGGTAGATTTTAAAGCCCCTGGTTATAAGGAGTTAATCGAATCAAATTTTGGCGCTAATCATGGTTTGAATACAGCTTATATGGTGGAGGCGCAGGCCATAAAAGATGCAGCCATGGCTTACTATATTCTGCAAAACTTGGAAGATGGCCAGCGCTTTATTCATTACAATGGAGATTTTCATTCCAAGGATAATGGAGGGATCTATTGGTATTTAAAAAAATTCGACAAAAAGAAAAAGGTATTAGTGATTTCCAGCGTTAATGGAGATGGCTTGCAATTTAAAAAGGAGTGGAAAAACCGGGCAAACTATGTTTTGGTTGTGCCTTCCAACATGACCAAAACCTATTAGGTTACTTTTTTACCCGTTTCATCCCTAAAATAACAACATCACTTTTTGGCCTGTCATATTGGTCACAACCCAGGTTTGAAATTAGGTCAATAACATCCATTCCTTCTATAACTTCCCCATACACGGTGTAGGCACCATCCAAATGTGGTGCACCACCTACCGTTGTGTAGGCCTGTATTTGCTCTTCGTTAAATTTATGATGGCCTACTGAATCCAAATAGGCGTCAAGAATCGGGTCAAAGGTGTGAATTAAACTATCATATTGGTAACTCATTCTGGCGCCTTGATAATATTGAAGCCATTTATTGGTTTCACGATATTCTTCGGTTTGCATTAAGGCCTGAAGGCACTTTACTTTCTTGGAATAATCAATGCCTTCTTCCATTTTATGAAGGTTATCTATTGTAAAAACACGACCGGTTACAATGTAAAATTGTGAGCCTGAACTCTTTCTTTTTGGGTTTCCGTCATCCCCCTGGCGAGCAGCACATAGAACCCCTTTTTTATGAAAATACTTGGGTACTATTTCTGCGTCAACCTGATATCCAGGGCCACCATTTCCAAGAACTTTTCCCGCAGCTGCACTTTTTGAGTCAGGATCTCCACCTTGCACCATAAAGTTTTTAATGACCCTGTGAAAGAGCAGGCTATCGTAAAAACCAGAATCAACTAAGGCCAAAAAATTTGCTTTGTGAAGTGGAGTTTCATCGTTAAATTTTAGTTTGAAATTGCCGTAATTGGTTGTTACTAAAACCAACTCTTTACCAGAAGTATTCTTCTTAGAAAGCAGGGAACAAGACGAAAAAAAGAGAAGTAAAGCTAAAAAATGAATACCGCGCATTAGAGAATTGACATTAACCGTTTGTAAAACAGAACTTTATTGAAACTGTGTAGAAATACTATATTTGTGATTGCAAAGTTATATACAATGGCAAGTTGGATGAAGAAGTTGGTAGAAAACGTGGTGTTGGGATTGTTTGTTGTTATCGTATTGTCTTTAGCAACAACCGGCTGTGATAAAGAAAAACCACCTCGGGCAGAAATTACTGTTGTTGACAGTACTGGAAAAGCTATCGACAAGGCAAGGGTTGTATTGTACTGCGTGCAACGTCCGGAAGAAACACGGGAGTGTGTAATTGTGGATACTCAACTGACCGACGATGTTGGCAAGGCTAATTTTGAATTCAAAAATCCAGCGGTATTAAAGGTCGATGTGTGGAAGGCTGATGTAGTTGAAAAAGAAACCGGAGTATGGCCCGACATTGTAATTACCTACGTTGGAGACACCCTGTGTACAGAAGGTTTCATTACCTTAGAAACTAACGAGATCATTGAGCAACGAATGGTGGTTACAACGTGTAACGCCGATTCTAAATAGCCTGTTTTTCAAGGTAATTAATAACCGCTTCTTTCATTAATTTTTCCTGGTCAGAACTGTTGAGGTTTGGTAATTTTTCAACCCTTTCATAGTGCGGCCAATTGTCTTCGTCATATCCCTTAAATTGGTAGAAGCCATAGTCACTCAGAAGGCGACAAACGGCAATGTGCATCACTTCTAATTTTTGTCTTTTATTGAATTTTTGTGGCCCTTTTCCCAACTCCTGAATACCAATAATGAATAAAGCGCTCTGAAGGTCAATATCTTCACCAAACACGGGCTCTAATTTTTTAATGGTCTCGTTCCAATGGTATTCCAGGTTTTCCATGTTGCAATATTAGGATGTATTTAACCAAGGTCTTTTAATAATTATGAATTGCTGCAAATAATGCCGGAATATGGGCCCTTATTTTTGTTGCAATGAATGTTTTAGACATTATCATTATTATTCCCCTGTTGTATGGGGGTTTTAAAGGTTTTACAAGGGGCTTTATAATTGAAATAACTTCCATTGCCGGGCTTGTTTTAGGCATTTATTGTGGAATCTATTTTTCCGACTACGCAGCTGATTTTATATCTCAGTATTTTGAACTGGGATCTTCCGTTTTGCAGTTCGCATCATTTATTACAACGTTTGTGGTGATAGTTATGGGAATACATCTCATTGGTAAAGCGTTGGAAAAGGCAGCCAATTTGGTAGCATTAAAACTGGTTAATAAACTCTTTGGGGCTGGGTTTGGGATTTTGAAGTTTTCAATTATCGTTAGCGTATTGGTTGTAGTGGTTGATTCCATTGATCAGCGATTTGGCTTTATTCCCTCCGAATCAAAAAATGAATCAAAACTTTATGCTCCATTGGCATCCATTACACCCACTTTGGTACCTGCCATAAAAAATACGGAATGGTATATCGATCAGTTGCAGGAAGAAATTCTTGATCAAGCGATTTAACGAATCAATACTTATTTGTTTTGAACGGCCGCAACGCCTGGCAATGTTTTACCCTCAATGTATTCGAGCATAGCACCACCACCGGTGCTAACGTATGAAACGTGGTCTTTTAAATTGTATTTATTGACAGCGGCAACGGAATCGCCACCCCCAATTAATGAATAAGCACCCCGTTCCGTAGCCTCAACAATGGCATTTGCAATTTCATGTGTGCCGGTTTCAAAATTCTCCATTTCAAAAACGCCCATTGGACCATTCCACAAGATGGTTCTACTCTCACGTAAACAGGTCGAATAGCGAGCAATCGCTTCGGGGCCAATGTCCAATCCCATCCAACTCTCCGGGATTTCATCCGATAAGGCAGACTTACGATCAGCATTGTTATCAAATGAACTGGCAATTACCGAGTCTTCTGGCAAAAAGATTCTTACGCCTAATTCTTCCGCTTTTTCAAGAACCTTGTTGGCAGTTTGTAAGTAGTCATCTTCAACCAATGAGCTTCCTACCTTACCACCCATTGCTTTAATGAATGTATATGACATTCCACCCCCTATGATCATTGAATCAATTTTTGGAAGTAAGTTCTCAATTATGGAGATTTTAGAAGAAACTTTGGCCCCACCAATTACAGCGGTAAATGGTTTTTTTGTGTCTTCTAACACCGTTTTTATGTTTTCTAACTCCTTAGCCATTAATAAACCATAGGCACATTTACCGGGGAAATAGTCGGCAATTACCGCCGTACTTGCATGAGCCCGATGGGCTGTTCCAAAGGCATCGTTAACATAAAAATCGCCCAGATGAGAAAGCATTTCGGCAAAGGATTTATCGCCACTCTTTTCAGCAGAATGAAAACGAAGGTTTTCAATGAGAAGTACATCTCCGGGCCTCAACTTACTTGACATTTGATAAACAGAGTCTCCGATACAATCATCGGCAAACAAAACATCTCTTCCTAAACAAAGTGAAAGGTGATGCTTTAAATGAGACAGTGAAAAACGCTTTTCCGGTCCCGATTTGGGACGGCCTAAATGAGACATTAAAATAACAGATCCACCATGATCCAAAATGTGATTTATGGTTGGGAGCGCAGCCTGAATACGAGTATCGTCGGTAATTTCCAGGTTGTCATTTAATGGGACATTAAAGTCAACGCGAACCAATACCCGCTTACCGTTAATATCAAAATCTTTAATCGTTTTCATGCCTAAGTTTTAGTGTCCCAAAAATAGACCTTCGATGCAAAATTGAAGCACTTACCGGGTGCATATTTTTTACTTTTGAGTTCTATGGAAATGGACCAGGTTATTGGGCAGGGTGAGGTAAAAAATCACCTGATGGATGCAGTTAAAAAAGGCAGAATAGCCCATGCCCAACTTTTTACCGGAAAGAAGGGAACTGGCGGTCTGGCTCTGGCCCTGGCATATGCACAGGCCATTGTTTCAAATTATGCTACCGGCGAATGGGATGAAGCAGGAGACCAGAGCGCTAAGCTAAAGGCTCAAAAAATGGTTCACCCTGATATCCATTATGTATTTCCGGTTAATAAAACAGACAGTATAAATCCAAAGCATCCGGTTAGTGACGATTTTATACACCTGTTTAGGAGTGCTGTAATTGAAAACCCATATTTGGATTTAAACGATTGGTACAATTACATCGGAATGGGTAATCGTCAGGGCTTAATTAGTGTTGCTGAAAGTGGAAATCTGCTCAATAAACTCAGTTTAAAACCATTTGAGAGCAAATTCAAGGTACTCATCATTTGGATGCCTGAATGCATGAATATTTCTGCGGCAAATAAGATTTTAAAAATTTTGGAAGAGCCGCCCAAAAACACCTTATTTATACTTGTAACTGAAGATACGGATCAGTTGCTACCCACGATCATATCCAGAACTCAGATAATTAAACTGGACCCTTTGACCGATGAGGAAATTACCGATGCATTGGTTTCCAAGTTTCAGATTTCAAGAGAGGAAGCGCGTGGAGTAACCCATCTGGCATCGGGTAATTACCAAAAAGCCATTCAACTGTTGCAGCAAAATAAGGTCGGCGATTTTAATCGAAGTGAGTTTATAACCTGGATGAGGTTGTGTTTTACCAAGGATGTAAATGGGCTAATGAAATGGTCTGGTAAAATGGGGAAACAAAACCGGGAAAATTTAAAGTTGTTTTTCGAATACGGATTACATGTTTTCCGCGAAAGCCTGATATTGAATTATTCTGATGAAAGTTTACTTCGGTTAGAAGGGTCGGAAAAGGAATTCGCCTTAAAATTTGCACCATTTATTAATCAGGCTAACTGTATAAGAATGGTTCGCGAGTTTGAGACTGGAATCATTCATGTGCAACGCAATGCAAATGCAAAAATTTTGTTGTTTGACATCAGTATCCAGGTGATGAAATTGATTAAGGTTAAGCCAGTTGAAATAAACTGAAAAACAGCGTTAAACCAGAGATTGTTCAATTAGGTTCATTGAGTCCAATTACCTGCCGGTTTCTTTTATTTTTGTGTTATTGTAGAACTTTCGATTCGATCGATGTATTTCGGTTGAACTCATCATATACCGTATTAGATAAATGGGCTGTGGAAATTGCTCTTCTGGAGCATGTGGAACAAGTACAACGCCGGCAGGTTGCAAAAGCAATGGAAACTGCAATACAGGTGGTTGCGGCAAGTTGGATGTTTTTGATTGGTTGTCAGGTATGGAATTATCTTCCGTTCAACATCCATCGGTAGCTGAGATTCGTTTTAAAAACACAAGGAAAGACTTTTATAAATACGATCAAGACATGTCTCCGGTAGTTGGGGATATTGTTGTCGTTGAATCTTCTCATGGATACGATGTCGGTACGGTTTCTCTTACAGGAGAATTGGTTTCCGTACAGATGAAGAAGAAAAAAACAAGTTCTGGTAACCAATCGTTACGCATCAAGAACCTTGCAAACCAGGAAGACATAGATCGTTGGCAAAAGTTCCAGGAGAAGGAGGAAAACTGTATGATTCAGGCTCGTAAGGCGGCAAAGGAGCTTGGGTTAGAAATGAAAATTTCCGATGTAGAATACCAGGGTGACGGTACAAAAGCGACCTTTTACTATACTTCTGAAGGACGGGTTGATTTTAGAGATTTAATAAAAACCCTGGCCGGAAAGTTTAAAATCAGGGTCGAAATGAAGCAAATTGGAACCCGACAAGAAGCTGGAAGATTAGGAGGAATTGGAAGTTGTGGACGTGAACTGTGTTGCTCTACCTGGTTAAGTGATTTCAGGACGGTTTCAACATCTGCGGCTCGGTACCAGCAATTGGCAATTAACCCGATTAAATTGGCAGGACAGTGCGGTAAGCTAAAGTGTTGCCTAAATTATGAATTGGACTGCTATGTAGATGCATTAAAGGAGTTTCCAAAAGGAAACATTAAGCTTGACACCAAAAAAGGCCGCGCATTTTTACAAAAGACCGACATCTTTAAGAAAATACTTTGGTTTAGTTACATTGACGAGCCTGCAGTTTTTCATCCATTATCACTGGACCGGGTGAATGAAATCGTTGAGATGAACCTGGACAAAAGAAAGCCGGAAGATCTTAAGGATTTTAATTTGGAGCCAGTAACTATCGAAAAAGAGCCCGATTACGAAAACGTTGTGGGACAAGATGACCTCAATCGGTTTGATCAGGCTAAAAGAAAGAGGAACAAGAAAAGACGGACAAAAAACAGGGCTTCAAACAAAGGAGACAATAGAGGAAATCAAAATCAACAAGATAAAAAACAAAATTCGCCCCAGGCAAAAAAGAACAACCAGGGTGCAAATCAAAAAAAGGGAGGTACTAATCGTAATAAGCGA
This sequence comes from Crocinitomicaceae bacterium, assembly GCA_002713215.1. Taxonomy (GTDB): domain Bacteria; phylum Bacteroidota; class Bacteroidia; order Flavobacteriales_G; family Salibacteraceae; genus UBA2108. Next base: position 10,145 of record PAVO01000023.1, on the reverse strand, counting down.
CGCTCAAATAACCGGAATCAACAAAAACAATCCGGTGGAAACAAAAAGGATTAAGATTTAGAATGAGGTACCTGTTTTTGACAATAAGCTCAATTATTCTATTTACGTCTTGCGACACCAATGTTGTTTTCGAAAAGAATGTTGCCATGGAAGATTTTGTATGGAACACTGACTCTGTGGTTGAGTTCGAAGTAGACATTCAGGACACGGTGAATCTGCATAACATGTACTTTAACCTTAGAAATCGAAAGAGCTATGACTTTGCCAATTTATATGTCTACTATAGAAGTACTTTACCAAATGGAACCAAAGATTTAGATACTCTTCATTTTATTTTGGCTAAAGTTTCCGGACACTGGATTGGTGAAAGTGCCGGAGAACTGGTTAATAATCAAATTCTGTTTAAAAGGAACTTTCGCTTTCCAATGGCAGGTAAATACACCTTTGTTATGGAGCAGGGAATGCGAAACAGGGCATTGGAAGGAATCTCAGATGTGGGTTTAAGAATTGAGAGGGTCGATTAGTTGATATTTCAAAAGTTTTATTTTTGACCAAAATCGATAATCATGAAAAAAATCATACTGTCAACGGCAATTTTATTTTACAGCCTATTTTCTTTTTCGCAACTGGAGGGTGATAAAGTATTTATTAGAGCCAATATAGGAGTGGGTCTTGGCTTTAATAGCATATTGGTTGATGCTGCAGGGCAGAATAACTGGAACAACAGCCTGGCAACTTTTACCATAAGCCCAGGAACACACCTAAGCCCGGAGTTAGCAGTTGGTGTAAATGTTTACGATAACCTTAACGCGGAAGTTGGTTTTGCTTATTTGCTTCAATTTGTATATTCTAATGTAAACGGCTATGTGACCTCTGCCAGTTTTTCTCGAATGAGCACCTGCGTTGCAGCTAAATATGCGATAGAACTTAAGGAAGATAAATTCGCATTAACCCCCGGTATCGGAGTATTGGTGTTACCAGCCTCTAAAATGAAATTTCAAGAAGGAGATTTTAGTCAGGAAATTAATTATGGAAGTGGTGTAGGTTTTATGGCCTCATTTGAAGCTCAAATTCGACTCGGGAAGAAGGTTATGATTAATCCAGGCATTCGATACCGGGTAGAATCGTATACGGCGAAATCAACTTCCTTTGAAACGGTTAGCGATTTAAATCCAGGTTTACAGTTGGTCAGGGCAAATGGGATTCAAATCATTTTTGGCGTAATTGTTCCAATTGTTAGGCACAATCGATTTGGCCGATATTAAAAAGGCAGCGCCATTAAAATAAAAAACCCCTTTCCGATTTCTCAAAAAGGGGTTCCTTAACTATCAATATAAATACGTTATCCTGCCAGAGCTTCAGCTCCACCGACAATTTCCAGGATTTCAGTGGTAATTGCGGCTTGCCTTGCTTTGTTGTATGTCAATTTAAGTTCATCAAGCAATTCACCGGCATTATCAGTTGCCTTATGCATTGCAGTCATTCTAGCTCCGTGTTCAGAAGCATTTGAATCCAACAGCGCTTTATAAAACTGCGTCTTAAGTGCAGAAGGAATTAATGATTCTAGCAATTCTTCTTTTCCAGGTTGAAAAATGTAGTCAATAGAACCTGAACCCTCAGCCTCAGGTGCTTCAACAGGCAATAATTGCTCTGATTGAATCAATTGAGTGGCTGCATTTTTAAACTGGTTATAGACCAAAATAACTTTGTCGTAATGTCCGTCCCAAAAAGCCTTCATAACCCCTTCGCAAATGTCAGAGCTGTTTTCAAACGAAAGATCATTAAAAACCTCTCCACTCATTGAAGGGTCAGATAATAGATCACCAGAATACAAATTCTCCGACTTCTTGAAAGAGTCAAATACCTTCTTACCTACTGGAAATACGGTTACCTCAGCGTCAATGAAAGTGTTATTCATTAAACGGTTTGTTTGTTTAATGACATTGGCATTAAATCCACCACACAAGCCACGATTACTTGTAACAGGGATCAAAAGAACCTTCTTAACCTCCCGTTTGTCGACGAACTTATTTTCCATTTCGGCCATTGTTCCCGACAAATTCTGAAGAACTTCGCTCAACTTATTCGCGTAAGGCCTCATTTGAATAATGCGATCCTGAGCACGCTTAAGTTTAGCTGCAGATACCATTTTCATAGCAGAAGTGATCTGCATCGTGGAGTTTACCGATGATATCCGAGTTCGTATTTCTTTTAAGTTAGCCATGAGCTTTTTGCTTCAAGTAAAACTTAGTCTTCTTTATATTTTGCTGATAAATCGTCAGCCACATCCATTAAGGTATCCGTGATTTCTTCATTGATTTTACCAGCTTTAAGTAAATCCAATGTGTCACGGTGACTTGTATCCATAAAATCAAGGAATTCCTGCTCAAATTCTTTAACTCGGTTTACAGGAACATTTTGTAACAACCCTTTGGTACCCAGGTAAATGATAGCTACCTGTTTTTCAACCGGCATAGGACTGTTTTCTGCTTGTTTAAGAATCTCAACGTTTCTTTCCCCTTTTGCCAATACACGTGTTGTAGCAGCATCCAGGTCAGAACCAAATTTTGAGAAAGCTTCTAGTTCACGGTATTGGGCTTGGTCCAATTTCAACGTACCGGATACTTTTTTCATGGATTTAACCTGTGCAGAACCACCCACACGAGAAACAGAAATACCTACGTTAATTGCAGGACGAACACCTGAAAGGAATAAATCAGATTCCAGGAAGATCTGTCCATCAGTAATCGAAATTACGTTCGTAGGAATATATGCAGAAACGTCACCTGCCTGAGTTTCAATAATTGGAAGTGCTGTTAAAGAACCACCACCTTTTACCATAGGCCTTAATGATTCAGGAAGGTCATTCATTTGAGCAGCAATTGTGTCATCAGCGATCACCTTAGCCGCACGCTCTAATAATCTTGAGTGAAGGTAAAATACATCACCAGGGTAAGCCTCACGCCCCGGAGGCCTTCTTAAAAGAAGAGAAACCTCACGGTAAGCAACTGCTTGCTTAGACAAATCATCGTATACGATTAATGCAGGACGACCTGTATCTCTAAAATACTCACCAATTGCAGCACCGGCAAACGGAGCATAAAATTGCATTGGAGCAGGATCGGCAGCACTTGCCGAAACAATGGTAGTATAAGCCATTGCGCCAGCTTCTTCCAGTTTTTTCACTGTAAGAGCTACTGTAGATGCTTTTTGTCCAATAGCAACATAGATACAGTAAACAGGCTCTCCAGCATCGTAGAATTCTTTTTGATTGATAATGGTATCAATACAAACGGTAGACTTTCCTGTTTGACGGTCACCAATTACCAACTCACGTTGACCTCGACCAACTGGTATCATAGCATCGATTGCTTTAATCCCTGTTTGAAGCGGTTCGTTTACCGGCTGACGAAAGATTACACCAGGTGCTTTTCTTTCCAATGGCATTTCATAAAGCTCGCCTTCAATAACACCTTTACCATCAATTGGATTACCAAGGGTATCAACCACACGTCCAACAATTCCCTCTCCTACACTAAGAGAAGCAATTTGACCTGTTCTTCTTGCAGTAGAACCTTCTTTAATACCTGTTGATGCTCCAAGAAGTACAACACCAATGTTGTCTTCTTCCAGGTTAAGAACAATCCCTCTTAATCCGGTTTCAAATTCGATAAGCTCTCCAGCTTGTACATTAGACAAACCATACAAACGAGCAATACCATCACCAACTTGAAGTACTGATCCAACTTCTTCTAGCTCAACCTCCGTTTTGATTCCTGCTAGTTGCTCTCTTAATATTGCTGAAACTTCAGCAGGTTTTAAATCCGCCATTTTTGTAATTATTTAATGGTAATACCTTATAATTTAGAAGAATACTCTTCTGTTATTAATTCGTTTTTCAATATTCTTAATTGCCTTGCAATAGATGCATCGATTTGATTGTCATCGACACGAAGTACAAAGCCTCCGATTAAGTTTTTATTTATTGACTCTTCGATTTGAATTTCATTGTGCTCGATGGTAGCAATAACACTTTTGATTCTTTTTCGAAGATCGTCATCCAGTGCAACCGCAGAAGTAACCTTAGCTGAAATTACTTTGTTTACCTCATTGTAAAGTTCAACAAATGCAATTGAGATTTCATAAAGCAAGTACTCTCTGTTGTTATTGGTTATAATTTTAATAAAACCACTAACAAGAGGGCCAATGGATTCCTTGAAAATCAGACCCAATACGTTGATTTTTTTATCCTTTTTTACAACCGGACTACGAAGCATTATTTTCAAGTCCTGGTTTTCACCAATTACCCGATGCAATGCCTGCATTTCATCTTTTACCTGTTCAAGCTCGTTTCTTTCCTGAGCGAGTAATAAAAGAGACTTTGCGTACCGTCTTGCAACTTTGTTCGATGCCATTCTAGTTCAGTTTAATATCTTCAACTAACTGATTAGCGAGTTCCTTTTGTTTGCTGTCTGAAGACAACTCAGACCGCATGATTTTTTCTGCAATATCAATTGCAAATTCAGATACGGTGTTCTTCATGTCAGCGATTGCTGCAGCTTTCTCATTTTCAATGGTCTCACGGGCAGCAGAAATAATTTTATCAGCTTCTTCTTTAGCCACTCCTTTTGAGTCAGCTATCATCTTTTCACGAATGTCACGAGCTTCTTTCATAAGCGCATCACGTTCAGCTTTAGCTTCTCGAAGAAGTGCTTCATTATCCGCAGACATGGCAGCCATTTCTGCTTTCGCTTTTTCAGCAGATTCCAATGCATCATTTATTGATGCTTCGCGATCTTTTACCGCATTTAGGATTGGTTTCCAAGCATATTTAGCAAGGATGAACATAAGGAACAGGAAGACCAAAGTCGTCCAAAACATTAAACCAATACCGGGAGTTACTATATCCATTTTTTTGTCTTAAGTTATCTGAAAAACAATCAGTAAGCTGCAACCAACCGTTGCAGCTTACTGAAATAATTTAATTACTTAGCAACAAGTAGTGATACAACTACTGCGAAAAGCGCAACACCTTCTACAAGGGCCGCGGCGATTAGCATATTAGTTTGAATCGTTCCTGATTGCTCAGGTTGACGAGCGATAGCGTCCAAAGCGGATCCGCCAATACGGCCAATTCCGATTCCGGCACCGATAGCTGCCAATCCTGCTCCTATTGCTGCAATTGATATTCCAGTCATTTTCAGATATATTTAATTAAACAAATTATTTACTCATTAATGATGTTCTGCTGTTGCTTGTCCAATGAACACTGCTGACAGCATGGTAAAAATATAAGCCTGAAGTGCTGCTACCAGCAATTCAAGCATTGATATAAATAAGGTCATAGGTACCGAAATGGCACTCCAACCAATACTTTCTTTCACGAATATGATTGAGATAAGCGAAAGCACTATAATGTGTCCCGCAGTTATGTTGGCAAAAAGTCGAATAATAAGTGCCGCAATCTTAATGAAGATACCAGCTACTTCAATCGGTAATAAAATAACATATAAAACCCCTTTTCCAGCCCAAGGCATAGAATTTCCCATGGGATCAAAAATGTGTCCCCAGTAGTTTCTGTTTCCTGATAGGTTTACGATAAACATGGTAAATAGTGAAAGAACCACGGTTACAGCAATGTTTCCGGTAAGGTTAGCACCTCCGGGAAATACAGGAATAAGTCCTAATAAGTTATTGATCCAGATAAAGAAGAATACAGTTAACAGGAAGCCCATAAACTTTCTGTACTTCTTTTCTCCAATGTTCGGAATTGCAATATCGTCTCTAACAAAAACAACAAGTGGCTCTAAAAACCCGGCAAGTCCTTTTGGTGCTTTTGGATTCTTTTTATAGGATGCGGCTACCGAAAGAAACAAGAACAACAACAAAGCTGCAGACAGAAACATGGAAAACACGTTCTTGGTAATTGAAAAGTCCAGTGGTTTTTCATTGGTAGGGTGATGCTCGGCATCCATAGTTAAGGTTCCTTCTGCATCAGTTTTGTAAATTTTTTCGTGGTGAATCTTGTAATAATTACCGTTACTTTCAACTACGGCAGTTCCATGCTCAAATTTTGAAGAACTGAAAACATGAAGGCCATTGTCCCAAAGTATAATAGGTAGAGGAATACTAGTTGGGTGAACTTCACCATCGTCACCAGTAACATCCCATAAATGCCATTCGTGTGCATCCATAACGTGGTGCATGATCATTTCATTGGGATTAAACTCTTCTTTTTCTTCCGTAGTTGATACTTCGTGAGAATGATTATTTTCCTCTTCGTGAACTTCAGGGCTTGCGAATGCGAAAGAGCTGGCAGCGGTGATAAAAAATGTGGTTAGAACAGTCGAGAATACTCTTTTAATTTCCATGTTTTCTTTGCAAAAATCCCTTTAAAAAGGTCCGTCCAAAATTTGCCGCAAATGTATGGAAAATACACACCCGAAAAGCAGGATTTAACAGCATTGACAAAAAAAGTTTAAACACACTGAAATACAGCGCTTTAAGCTGGGTTTGTGTCCTGATTTTTTATTAGGTTAATGAAATACAATAATTCAAAAAAGAGGATAAAGAAAAACACCAATACAAAATTTAGTGCATAAAAGCGAGTTTGATCGGTTTGGTTAAGCAGATCGGGGAGCAAATAGATAAGTGCTGCAAGCATTTTTATAATGCTGGTAACCAAATACGCAAATCCCATGTTTTTTGCATTCTTTTTTTGCACCCAAAAAACCGGTACAAATCCGGTGATGGAAAGTACCAACCATGGGATATATATGCTGGGCATTAGATCCATTTCGAATTGGGCAGTAAAAAAGTGGTTAAGTGCCATTGCCTGGGTCGCTCCAACAATGAGCATGCTGACAACCAGAGCAGTTGAATATTTAAAAATTGATTTAATCATTTCTTAATGATTTCCTTAATAACATAATACAATGATGCGGCTACAGAAGTAAGTGACAGAACCAATGTCCATATTGGAAACTCGTTGGCTGCTTTTTCGTCCAGGTAATTTCCCAGATAAGTCCCCCCGCCAATTATAATGGCCATTTGAAAAGCAAGTGATGAGAACTTTGCGTAGTTCTTAGTCCGTTGTCGAAAATTTCCCTCGGATTTTTTACTGTCTTTTTCGCCGTCCATTTCGGAACAAAGCTATAGTGAAATAACTACCTTTGCGGACTAGTAATAGGTAAATATAAAGTTATGGCAATAGGTCCTTGGCAAATCGTATTAGTTGTAGTCGTTATTCTTCTCCTTTTCGGAGGTAAAAAAATTCCTGAACTTATGAAAGGACTTGGAAGTGGAATAAAAGAGTTTAAAGACGCATCTAAGGAAACTTCAAAACCAGAAGAAGACGATAATAAACTTGACGAAAAAAAGTAGTTAAACTCTACGTTTACAATAATTGAAAGGCAGATGTTCCTGCCTTTTGTTTTTCCAAAAAATGAAAGCCCCACGTTCACTCAAAGAAGTTAGGTCAAGCCTCACGGCAGGAGATTACAACCTTATCGATTTGGTTAGGTTTTACCTGGATAATATTGAACAAAAGTCGGATCTAAATGCCTTTTTGGAAGTTTGGAAAGACGAGGTGCTGGAACAGGCTGAGCAGGTACAATCAAAAATTGATGCAGGAACGGCAGGGCGTTTAGCCGGAATGGTTGTGGGTTTAAAGGACAACATTGTTTACAAAGGCCATAAGGTTTCGGCATCTTCTAAAATTTTGGAAGGGTTTGAATCTTTGTATTCTTCTACTGTTACGGAACGTTTAGAAGCAGAAGATGCCCTTTTTATAGGAAGACTAAACTGTGATGAGTTTGCCATGGGTTCATCCAATGAAAATTCCGCTTTTGGGCCGGTTAAAAATCCGCATAACCCAGCGTGTGTGTCGGGAGGTTCTTCAGGAGGTTCGGCAACAGCAGTAGCAGCCGATATGTGTTTGGTTTCTTTCGGTTCTGATACAGGAGGTTCTATTAGGCAACCGGCAAGCTTTTGTGGTGTTGTAGGCCTAAAGCCTACGTATGGAAGAGTTTCGCGACATGGTTTAATTGCATACGCTTCAAGTATGGACCAAATAGGGCCCTTCACCCATTCGGTAGAAGATGCTGCTTTGGTACTTGAAGTGATCGCCGGTAAAGACAATTTTGATAATACAGCTTCTACAAAAGTGATAGATGATTATGCTAGCTTCACTCCAATTTCGAATGCTCGAATTGCGGTAATTGAAGAGAGTCTTAATTCAGATGGGCTGGATTCAGAGGTAAAGACAGCGATTAATACCCAAATTGAAAAGCTGAGGGCGGATGGCCACACGGTTGAGATGGTTTCCTTTCCGTACCTGGATGAATTGGTTCCGTGCTATAATGTGCTGTCCAATGCTGAGGCATCAAGTAACCTATCTCGATTTGATGGAATGCGCTACGGATATCGGAGTGAAAATGCGGTTGATGTTCCTACCACCTATTCGAAAAGCAGAACCGAAGGTTTTGGAAAAGAAGTCAAACGTCGAATTATGTTGGGCACATTTGTTTTAAGTACCGGTTATTATGATGCCTACTATTCAAAGGCCCAAAAAGTTCGTCGATTGATTCAGGAAAAGACTGATGAGATTCTTCAGGACTTTGATTTTATCTTAACCCCTACATCACCTCATACGGCTTTTAAGTTTGGAGAAAACTCTCACGATCCAGTGGCTATGTACCTGGAAGATATTTATACCGTTCAGGCGAACCTGGCTGGAATTCCTGGAGTATCGCTTCCACTATATACCCATAGCAATGGAATGCCGTTTGGGTTACAGCTTATGGCCAATAAGTTTGAAGAAAAAAAGTTGCTTTCCTTTTCTAAGCAGATAGTGGGCTAATTCCGCTGTAGGTGATGCAAAATATCCTGAGCCTGATGCCATTCTAAACGGGGCCCAAATTGGGTTACCACTTTAGAAGATGCTAATGAAGCAAGTTTACCAGCATCGGCAAAGCTTCTGCCATTGGTAATACCATAAAGAAATGCTCCCGCAAACATATCGCCGGCACCATTGGTATCAATGGCATTGACTTTATAAGGCTCAATATCGATAAAGGTGTCACCATCGTAGATCATTGCGCCATTTTTTCCAAGTGTGATAACAAATCGTTTGGCATCTCTTTTTAATGCTTCCCGAGCTTCCTGAAGCGTGTCCTTGCCAGTATAAAGCATGGCTTCTTCTTCATTACAGAATAATAGATCTACGCTAGCACCAACAACGGATTGCATGGGCTCTTTAAAATACTTAACCATGGATGGGTCGGAGAAAGTTAAAGCGGTTTTCACGCCATTTTCCTCAGCTAATTTCTTCGCGTGTTTCATAGCATCCTGACCGTTATCTGATGTTACCAGGTAACCTTCTATGTACAAATACTGACTATCCTTAAGAGCCTCCTCCGAAATTTCCGACCTTGAGTAATTGGATGTAATACCCAGGAATGTATTCATGGTTCTTGAAGCATCTTCGGTGGTCATAACCAGGCATTTTCCGGTTATGCCAGATTCCAGCTCCTGATGATCGAGGTTCGAATGGACGCCATTTGCTTTGAGGTCTTTTCTGTAAAAGTCTCCCAGCTCATCGTTGGCAACTTTACAAGAATAATACGATGAACCCCCGAATTGTGCTGCGGCAATGATTGAATTAGCGGCCGAACCTCCACACTTCATATTACCATTGTTCATGTCAATCTCTTTTGTAACTCGGGTCTGATGCTCTTCATCTACCAGGGTCATCAACCCTTTTTCTATATTATGATCAATTAAAAACTGATCATCCACCTCGGTTACAATATCCACTAAGGCATTTCCAATTCCGAAAACGTTATACTTTTTACTCATTCTTTTCCGTTTAAAACGGCGGCAAATATACCCCTGAAAAGGCGGCAAAATAGTGCCCTATGATTTTTTAGAAAAAAATATTTGCTCAGTTTGAAATTATGCTACTTTTGCCGCTCAAATTTTCCTCCTTACCTGCCTGCCGGTAGGCAGGGCTCAGAACTGAGCTTCTTCACGGCAGACAATTAAATGAGGAATTACTAAGTCAGAGAAGACTTAAAAATCAAAGACATATTCCTCCTTAGCTCAGTTGGTTAGAGCATCTGACTGTTAATCAGAGGGTCCTTGGT
>PAVO01000022.1 GCA_002713215.1 Crocinitomicaceae bacterium | reverse complement strand
GCGCTTGTATCACCTGTACAAAGAAATTGATCTCCTGTCACGGTTGCGATTGCAGCTGTAACCGGGGCAATTACAATAGTTGCCGTAGATTTTCCATTGGCACAGTTTGAAACTTCTACATTGTATGTACCTGGAACAGTAATATTAAACGTATCTACCAATGATTGAGAGCCACCGTTCCAGCGATAGAAACCAGTACTACCAATTGAATTGTGACTAACGCGTAAAGTAGTTTGGCTTCCGCTAGGACATAACTCAGTTAAATCTGAAGTTAAGTTAATTTTTGGCCCTTGTCCTGAAGTAGGCTGAACAACCTCAACTTCCTGGGTAATTTTACCACACAAGGTAGTTACCTCACAGCTGTATTTGCCGGTTGTTTTTACCCAAATTCCTGCCGTTGTAGCACCGGTATTCCATTTATAGGCGGAACCGCAAGAAGGACCTGCATCCAACCAAATTGAATCACCTGCACATAAGTTCAGGTCTCCAGCTATTACCACTAAACATTTGTTGGTGTCATTAGGTAGTACATGTTTTGAAACAGAAACGTATACCATCTCATTTACTCCGTCAGAGTGCGCAATAGGACCAACGGCAGTACCTGGACTTAAGTCTTCCATGTAAATGACACGGACACTGTCGTCAACCATAGGTGGCATTGCGCCATAAACACATTCTTCAAATCCATTTCCTTCGTCGGTTAAGTCCATTGGTGAACCCCAGGTACAACCACCATCCATCGATTTAATTACGAATTGGTGACGGTAGTGATTGGTACCATCGTTATACATCTTCGTTCCACTGGATTCCATGATTCCCATAAAGGTTGCATAAATAGCACCAGTTGCATCCACGCCCATTGAAGGGTAACCATTCACTGATTTTGCTCCATAATTTGTAAGGCCATTAATGCCGCCCACGATGTTAAAGTTTCCGGTATTACCATCTTGATCGATAAAATCAACAAGTCTTCTGAAATTTCCATCGCCGTAGGATTCTTTCCAGTAGTTAAGACCATTCATGAATGGGAAAGTAGTGTATTGATGACCTCCACTTGCAGCTCGATCTGAAGTGTCAGGATCGGTCCAGGTCCAGGCACCAAACATTACATGAACTTCACCATTATCATCAATAACAACATCTCCGGTGTTATCAGCCGTTTGAATAGTATCCATAATCGGATAATCTCCGAGAGTATATTTGTCTGAAGGCATTTTTAATGCATACATTACTTTCCATGTATTTCCATCGTCTGTTGATTTTAGTACCGTGGTATGATTAAATCTGTGGAAAACTACTATTGCTACTACATCTCCTTTTGCGTGAATAGCATAAGAATCTGCATTAAAATCACTGTACATGGTACTATCAAGTCCTTTTAGAACAACACTTTTCTTGTCCCAGGTAACACCGCCATCTTTCGATCTGCTGTAGCAAATAGCTCCATCAATTCCTTTATATAGACTACCGTTAAAAGAGCTTCCGGTTACAGGAAGTGGCTCAGAAATAGCAATTAAATGAACGGTTTCTCCTTTTTTACCACCAATCGCCATTCTTGGCCATAAGGTATATCCTGTACCACCTACTTTGGCTGCTTTCGCACCATTAGGATCAAATACTGTTTTCCAGGGTCCTGCTCCTTTCGCAGCACGATGGGTCAATATCAATTGATCAGAAGCCGTCGAGTGACTAATAATTATTTCTTTATTAGACTTGGTAATTCCAATAGAAGGCCATCCAATTCTTTCAGGTTCTATCCTTGCAGAAGGATTGGAAATGGTCCATTTGTTTCCCGAATAATATAGGTATCCGGTTCCTCTGTCATTGTATGGGTCATTGCTCTGAGCCATGGTATAAACAGCGCACATGGTACCATCACTATTTCTGATGAAGCGATCGTCAATGCTTGAATTACTTTGGAGATCGTAATTACTTTTTCCAAGGACAAGACCATTTTTGCTGGCGCTTGCTCTGGATCCGCCACTATTACCGTAAGACATTTGGCTAGTTGCAGTGCTTGAAGACTGATCCGAACCAATTCGATCCAATCTAATTACTTCACTTGCATCCGAGACAACGCCCATCTTGGGGTCAGTATTATTTGACTGCGAAAAGGCAATAGCTGACCACAAACCCATCAACGCAGCGAGAGATAATATTTTCTTCATATTAGAAATTTAACTAGTTATTAAGATATTTTAAAGTCACCAAATTTAGTGATTCATTAACATCCAGCAAATTAAATCGTTGTAAGGTGGAAGAATTGATTAAGTGGAGGCATGAAAGACCTTAAACCAGGCACCCAGTGTGAACCACTTAAAAAGTCTGAGGTTTTCATCGGTGTCGTTATTGGTTTTTAATATGATTTCGTTCAATTTATTTTCCAGTAAGGTTCGGTTGACGATATCATCGGGAATGTAATTCAGGTATTCAAACAGCTTGATCTTCTGTTCCTTAATCCATTGGCCAGAGGGGGTTTGGTACCCGAGCTTGTCTTTTCTGTTGAGAATTTTTTTGGTTAGATAATCCTGTTTTTCTGCGCTCGCACGCATCAAAAGTTTATTTCCGTTTGTCCCAAGCTTGTACCCCGATTGTAATGTAAAAACCCATTTGGCCAATTCATAGCTATCGGCAAAAGGAACCCTTGATTCGATAGAAAATCGCATACTGTTGCGGTCTTCTGCTCGAAGAAGTGTGCCCAAATCGCCAGTGAAGTAGTCATAAAACAACCTTTCGTTGAGCGTGTTGGCAGAGAATGAACCTTCTGAGTTCCATCTATTTTTTTCGAGCCATTCCGATTCGATGGCCTCAAAATCGAAAAATGATCTTTTGTATACAGTATCCTCCAATGAAGTAAATCCGGATTTTGTAATTGATTTTTTAATGAGTTCAATCCCGGTTCTTTTAAGCTCAATAGGAAGGTTCATGGCTTCTTTAATTCTCCCCTGGGCCAATAATTCTTGCTGCAAATGATTAAAGTAGCGATTGTACCCACCCAGTAACTCATCGGCTCCTTGTCCATCCATTACCACTTTAACACCGCTTTTCGAAACCAGTTTCATCAATTCATATTGAGCATAGGTACTTGTAGATAGGAGAGGATATTCTTGTGTATAAACCAGATCTTCAATAGTATCATACAACCCTTCGCTCTTAGGCTCGGAGATTTTCCAGTTTAACTTGTGCTTTTCCACCAGGCTTTTTATGTAGGGATATTCGTTTTGATGGTAGTCGGGGAAGCATGACGAGAATACTTGCAGGTTTGAATGGCCCAATTCCGAAAGAATTCCCACAATGGTTCCACTGTCAAGCCCACCGCTTAAACAGCTTGCTATTGGAACATCCGACCTTGAATGTTTAACTATTGTTTCTTTGAGAAAGGAATAAAAATGTTCACTTTTTTCCAGCAGATCGGATTCTCCAACACTAGAGTATGAATCGCGATTTACGTTTACATTGTTGAAACTAGACTGATTTAAATCAAAAGATTGAGTGTTAAAATGAATCTGTCGACCTGCTTCTAACTCAAATATGTTTTCAAACAGAGTTTCATTTTTTAAGTTGAAATCATTGTGGACGAGTAGTTTGGCCAGTGCTGAATTATTGGGAGACTCTTTTTCAAAAGCCAGTAAGCCTTTTATCTCTGAAGCAAATGAAAATACTCCTTCTTTGTATCTGTAATAAAGGGGTTTAACACCGGTTCTATCGCGACTAAGTAGGAGTGTTTTGTTTCTTTTATTCAAAATTGCAAAGGCCCACATACCCTCCAATTTTTCGTACATGTTTTCACCCCATTCCATAAATGCATGGAGCAATACCTCGGTATCGGATGCTGAAACAAATTGGTGTCCCTTTTTTTCTAAGGCCTTCTTAAGTTCCAGGTAATTAAACAATTCCCCATTGTAAGTGATAACCAATTGCCCCTCTTCCAAAACCATGGGTTGATGACCTCCGTCGCTCAGGTCTATAATGGAAAGCCTACGATGCCCCAGACAGCCCCTAACCTTATTTGCATCTACTGATGAACCGAATCCAGTGTCATGCTCCAATTCATCATTGAAGAAAAGATGCCCCGTGCCATCGGGTCCGCGATGTGCTAGTGCATTTGTAATGGCTTGGATCTTATTTTCCAAGTCATGTCCATTCACTGAGTTTTTATGCCATATGCCCGCTATTCCACACATTATTTTTTCAGGTCTTTAATTCGGTTAAGATTAAACATACCAAAACTCTTTCTATGCAGGCTGATAATTTCGGACCATTTCATGTTTGATTCCCTTTTAAAGAAAATAGATTGAATAAGCATCTGAACAAAATACACAGCTGAAGTTGCCAGAGCTGCGCCCTTCATGTCATAAATGGGAATAAGCAGGTAACTTAATACCGCAATGATAATTACACCTACTAAACTTGTTATGGTGTTTAAGTGATATTTTCCTAAGCCAGCAAAATAGTGGCTATAGATTACAGAAACCGACATAAACAGAATTCCTGGAGCCAGGTAGTAAAACAAGGTGTTGGTTAAAATAAAATCACTCCCGAATAGCCAAACAATTAATGAACCTGGCAAACAAACCAGGGTGAGAGCAGTTAGTACTGCTATAGAAAGCGATAGCGATACTAAATGGATGGTTAAAACATTGGATTTACTTTTATCATCACTGTTAGAGATTTTAGCGTATTGAACCATGCTAATGGCATTGCATGGAATCAAAGCCTTTTCGCTTAGTTGTATACCCAAAGAAAAAACACCCAATGTTGACAATGAGGTAAAAGATTCAAGGATGATATAGTTGATTCGATAAACTCCAAACTGAAATATATTGGCCAATTGAATCATATAACCGTACTTAAATGCTTCAGTGATCAAGTTTTTTTCAAGTCCAAATTGTCCACCATTCCTAATGTTAGTTGACAAATAGGTGGTAGAGAAAACCAAGGAGAATAATTGTCCGATGAAGTAAATCCATAAGTAGGTTGATACTGACGCAGAGTCTTGCCCGAGGTAGAATACTAGAATTAGAATCACTACCAAAATAATCTGTACCAGGGTTGATATATTATAATTCTTTATGTATTCCTTGCCTACCAATAGATGAAGGTGAGTATGATTAATCGATTGAACAAATGCGCAAAGACTAAGAACAAATACAAGGGTAATTTCACCAAAAAATAGATGCATAATCAGGTAGGCACATCCTGCTACCACGATGGACCATAAGTAGGATAGCGACAATAGTTTGTTGACTTGATATTTTTTTTGGAGATAGACCAAAGAAGGCCCTCCAATGAGTTCTGAAACCTGAAGAATTAAATTTAAGGCAATTAGGATCAGACTGAGTTCTCCGAGCTTTTGAGCACCCAGGAAACGAGTATTCATAAACAAGACAACAATACCACCCAGGGTTATTATTATCCGAGAAAAAGTTGTACCTAATATTTGTTTAATCATCTATAACCTCGTGGTAAACTCGATTTATTCTTTCGAGAAACTGTTTTTCTGAAAACTCATTTCTAACCTGTTCACTAACGGTTTTATCAGCATAGGAAGGGTAATTCTCAGCCATGTTTAAAATCGCTTCGGCCAGTTGGTTATCATTGCCTGAATCGATAAGTAAACCAAAGTTATCCGGAAGGTATCCTTCGGGGCCCCCACATCGGGTAATGATAATGGGTTTCCCAGCGGCCAAAAACTCAAATGCAACTACTGAAAAAGTCTCGACGTTGCTGTTGATTATTCCAAAATCGCATTTGTCTATTTCCTTTAATACATCTTCGTTTTTAAGCCTGCCTATCCAGTTAAATTGGTTGCCTATTCCTAATTCAGCAGATAGCTTTAATAAACTATCGGTATCATGGCCTGCACCTATTTGGGCGAATTCCAACTTGGACGTTTTATCCTGACACAATTTGCATGCCCGCAACAAGCCTGAAATATTTTTGTCCGAATCGACATGGTCAGCCACATTAAGAATTTTAACTCCTTCTTGTTTTGATTCAAGTTTGCCGGTGCTGTTGCTAAACTTAACCAGATTGGGAATTCTGAAAAATTTGCTTTTTAGCCCAACATTTTCCATTAATTCCCTCAAAAAACTGGATTGGACAATTACTGCACTGGCCTTATTAATAACCCTATTGGTGATCCATTTTCGAAACGTGCCAGTGTATTCTTTGGGGCTTCTATAACCCGACCAATGTTCAGTAACGATTAATGGAATTTTCAGCCTTCTTTTGAGCCACAAAGCCACTATTCCCATTGGGAAAACAATTTGTAAATGAATCAAATCGTACTTTTCTTTAGCCACTAGCGGGATAACCATTCGCCAGGCCAGCAGCCACATTATTGGTTTAAGCAGGTACAAGGGTTTGTAATGAACTACGGTAATAGTTAAGTTTTCATGTTGTGTACTTGAAATGCGAACCTCCCGATCTGATTTGGTTAATAATAGAGTTACATTATGGTTCTTTTGAATGGCCTCTAATTGATGCTGAACAAATATGCCTTGCTGCGGATCGAATTCGTTAGGGTACCAACTTGAAAGTGCAAGGATATTTAGTTTACTGCCCATTAATGAGAGAATAGGAACAAACCTAATCAATCGGAATTTATTGTGCTAATTAAAGCCTTGTTTTGGTCTAAAATTATTATAGTTTTGCGCCACCAAAAATGGTGGTTGTAGCTCAGTTGGTTAGAGCATCGGTTTGTGGTACCGAGGGTCGTCGGTTCGAGCCCGATCTTCCACCCGTAAAACAAAAAAGGTTGTCATTTGACAACCTTTTTTGTTTCTAAAAAATTTAAAGAAGTACTCTGTTCGGAATTAGTTTTTCCTTTCGCTTGGAAAGCTAAGGTTTCCATTTTTCATGTCCTTATACTTTACAGCAAGTAAGGCAAACAGATCAGAAATGGTTCTAATGCTTTCCTCGGTTTCCTTGCTAATCATTTTTTTCTTCATTCGAAGTAGCAAAACCCCATAAAGCCCATTTAGGCCTGCTTCTACGGCGGTAATGGATTTCGAACCGGATTTTTGAATAAGTTCTTTTAAGTTTTCGTTGGCATGGCGTTCCAGCTCTATATACCTTGGGTCCTGGTATAAGTGCAGCAAGCTGTCATGCAACATGGCCAGCTCAGCAATTAGTTCATTCACTTCTGGTAGGTGCCCTTTTTGAAGAAGTCCAAAGGTTTTCATTTCCTTGATGAGCCCAACATACCACTCCCGAATTGTCTTTTTAACCTCGTCATCTACTGGGTAGGCTTTTATGATACGAGAATCTACTGAAGCAATTTCAAGGTTTAATGAGCGCAATAAATCCTCTACATTCCACATGTATAGAATGTATTCAATGATATTCTCCTTTTTCTTTTGTTGTGCTACAATCACCTTACTTGTCGTTTTTCACTTCTTTTTTTGCCAGGTATTCCTCGTTTAAGCCGGCTAAAACTTCGGTGGTGATATCGCGTCCCTGATTGGCAAAGTGGATTCCTCCCATGTTACTTTTCCCAAGAACAAAATCATAGTCGTATTCTTCCTGCATGCGGGTTAAATAATCTTCAATTGCTTTTTTGATTTTAACGACCAGTTCATTTTCCTTGTTACCAAATTTAACCGACAGATCTTGCTCCATTTTTAGCAGGCCTTGTTGCTTTTGCATTAATTCGGCTTGTGCTGCTTCACCTTGAGCCTGGGTCATAAATGGTGCTTTTTCCCGTAGGTCCAGGTATTCTTTTTCAAGCTTTTCCAACTCACGTTTATAACGCCCCTCGAGTTTTATTTTCTCTGCCAGTAATTCATCTTGCAGGTCTTTATACATTTCAAAATGCTTAAAGAGGGTGTCGTTATTAATAAAGACAACCTTGGCCAGGTCTTTTGGTTTTTCTTCATCCAGTGAATCAGTAACTTCAATGGCAGTGGCAACCTCGTCAATGGGTTCTGTACTTTTATTCGATGTTCCACTAAAAATGAGGTAGGCAATTAGTGCTGTTAGAAGCACATTCCATGCAATTAAGAGTTTATTCAATGTTCTTGTGTTTTAGTAAATAGATTTACCCGCAAATAGGGAGGCAAAGGTAGATAAATAGCCACCTAATCCTATTGATTAATCAACTGTTTTAGCTTATTTGGATAATTTGTGATTATGCCGTCAACCCCCATATTCATAAGCCTAAACATTCTTAGTCGTTGATTTACAGTCCAGCAATATATTTTTTTATTGTGTCGATGAATTTTGCGAATCAAATTGGGAGTAACATAGCGATGGTCCACATTAATTGATTCGTAGTACGGATTCTTCAAAATGTTTTCCAGCATGAGCCTCTGATCAAACTGAACCTTTATAAATGGCACTTTCCAGACAATCAGTTTTTGAAATCTATAATCGGGGTAAAGGGTATAAAATCGTTTTAAGATTTTGCTGTCGAACGATTGAATAATTATCTGGTCTCGTGCATCGTGCTTATCGATCAAATGAATGAGGTTGTGAAGAAAATCGTTTTGTACATAATGCCTTTCGCTTTTTATTTCTACCAGCATTTCACAATGTCCTTTCAAGAAGTCGATGGTTTCATCCAGTGTTGGAATGGTTTCGGTTTGGTGTTCTTTTTCGCTAAACCAACTCCCGGCATCTATTCTTTTTAGTTCGTTGAGGTAATGGTTTTGAACCCTTCCTCTCAATGGTGTTGTTCGGTTTAGTTTTTTGTCATGAAAAACAATTACCTTTTGATCTTTGGTGGGTCTAATGTCAAGTTCGATCATGTCGGCTCCTAACTCAACTGCTATTTTAAAAGCGGCAAGTGTATTCTCTGGAGCTAAGCCCGATGCACCTCTATGGGCAATTATTTTAGTCATTGTTCAACTGGCAAAATAAACTAATCTGGACAGATACATTCTAATAATCGTTAATGTTAGGTGTACAATATCTACTCTTATTTCAATTTTTTAGCACCATTGAAATCTATAGATTGCAATAAATTTGCAAAAAAAAGATGCTGCACTTAAAGCTTCCTACCGATCCACGTTGGGCCAATATAGCTGAAAATAATATTGAAGAAATTCTAACCGACCACGCCTACTGTGAGCAAAAAGCAGCTTCTACGGCAATTTCGTTACTCATTACTTACCCGGAACACTCGGACCTGGTAGAAGCTATGATAGACCTTTCTCGCGAGGAGATGGCCCATTTTAAAATGGTGTATGCAAAAATTCAGGAGAGGGGATATACCCTGGGAAGGGAGAGAAAGGATGATTACGTTAACCAACTGCGCAAGTTTATTCCAAAAGGATTGGACCGGAAAAAAGCATTGGTGTACCGACTCCTGTTAGCAGCCCTGATAGAGGCTAGAAGTTGCGAGAGGTTTAAAGTTTTTTCTGAAAACATTAAAGATAAGGAACTGTCGAAATTCTATTTTGACCTAATGAAAAGCGAAGCAAATCACTTTACTATGTTTTTGGCATTTGCTCGTAAATATGGTGAAAGCATTTACAACGTTGATGAGTTGTGGCAGGAGTTTTTGGATTATGAGGCAAAAGTCATTTCCAATTACGGAGTTTCAGAACAAATTCACGGGTAAACTCAGTACTTAATCTAACTGGGTGAAAATTGAATTTTGACTTTTGAATTCGGGTACCAACACCTTAATTCCTTTAACCAGATTGAAATTGTCGGTGTCGCTTGGGGATGAAATGAGATCGTTGATCACGTCAATAATTTCCTCCATTTTTTTTGCTTCCACCTTTGCAATCATAATTTGGGGATGGTGGGTAGCTAAGGTGTTTTCTTTATTATTTAGTAATTCTTCATAAAGTTTTTCTCCAGCTCTTAAGCCAGACATTTTTATATCGATGTCTTTGCCAAGCTCCAATCCGGATAGCTTAATCATTTTTTTAGCCAGATCAATAATCTTAATGGGTTTGCCCATGTCGAATATATAGATTTCGCCACCCTTGCCCATGGCACCGGCCTCCAACACCAGTTGACAGGCTTCGGGAATGGTCATGAAATACCGCGTAATTTCAGGATGTGTTACCGTAACCGGCCCACCATTTTTTATTTGTCTTCTGAACAGGGGAATAACTGATCCATTACTTCCCAATACGTTTCCGAATCGCGTCGTTATGTAGTTGGTATTGGAAATCGAATTTTTACTTTGGGCATAAATTTCAGCTACTCGTTTGGAGGCACCCATTACGTTGGTAGGATTAACAGCCTTATCCGTTGAGATCATGACAAATGATTCAACACCATATTCGTCAGCGAGATCAATCAGGTTTTTGGAGCCGCCAATATTGGTTAATGTTGCCTCTGAAGGATTGTCCTCCATAAGCGGGACATGTTTATAAGCAGCAGCGTGGTAGACTACTTCTGGCTTAAACGTCTGAAAGACATTTTTCATTCGAGCCAAATTTGAGACATCAGCTATTACGGCTTCACAATAATTGTCTCCGTATTTTTCTTTAATCTCCAATTCAATTTCATACAATGGCGATTCTGCTTGGTCCAATAAAATTAAATTGGACGGGTAGTAATCGGCTACCTGTCGCACTATTTCACTACCAATTGACCCGGCAGCTCCAGTAACCAATACTCGTTTTTGAGTGAGCTGACTTTTAATATTGACCGTGTCCAAGTGAATGGGCTCCCTCCCAAGCAAGTCTTCAATCTTAACCTGTTGCAGTTGCGCGGGGCTTAGTTCTCCTTTAACCCATGATTTAACTGGTGGCAAGTGAAGGACCTTTACTTTGAAAGGCAAGCTTGTTTCCACAATTTCTTGCTTAACGGCTTTACTAATGTTCTGAACCGATAAGATTACCTGATCAATTTCATGCTTTTCCAAAATTTCCTCCAAACGATCCGGAGATAAAATTTTTACTCCTTCGATCTTTTTCCCTTGAATAGAGTTCTTATGGTCAATAAAGGCTACAACCTGGTATTTGGTGTCCTGATCACGACCAAGGGTTCTCTTTGTTATAATACCTGCTTCACCCGCACCAAATATTACAACCCTGATTTTTTCCTTCGAGGCCGTTTTGAATTCGAAGTAGATAAGTTTTACCGTAATTCGAAAGCTAATCATTAAAAAGATGGTGGCCATGTAGTCAATAATGATCACCGAAAATGGAATGACAAATGAACCGTCGATAAAAAGATACCTAACCGTATTTATTAATACAAATAGTAGAGACACTATTGAAACAACAACGAAAATTCGTTGGGTGTCGACAGAAGAGGTATATCTTATTATTCCCTTGTAGGTTCCGAAAAGGAAAAATGAAATAAGCCTTAAGCTTACCATAAGTGGAAAAATATATCCGAAGGTTTCTATATACTGCTGGGGAATAGAAAAGTTAAAACGAACGAGATACGCCAATAAAATAGAAAACAGGCAAATCCCGGTATCTATAGATACAATAATCCATCGTGGAGTATTATCCTTTGCAAATATCATTTCTCAGCCTCTGGGAATGGCCTCAAAATTAAAAGATTTGATATATGAAGCGCTTGACTACCTTTGCCGGCCTCAGAATTTTATAGATACCTATGAAAAACACAGCTCTTTCTCATGTACATGAAGCGTTAGGAGCCAAAATGGTTCCCTTTGCAGGTTACAATATGCCGGTTACCTATGCCGGAATTAATGAAGAACACAATACGGTTAGAAATGGTGTTGGAGTTTTTGATGTTTCTCACATGGGCGAGTTCTTTTTGTCCGGTGAAAAAGCACTTGATTTAATTCAAAAGGTTACCACTAACGATGTTTCGAAATTGTATGATGGGAAGGTACAATACAGCTGCATGCCAAATGGAAAAGGTGGCATTGTCGACGATTTGTTGATTTACCGAATAAGTGAAACGGAATACATGTTAGTGGTTAATGCCTCCAATATGGAAAAGGATTGGAATTGGATAAGCTCTCATAATGATATGGGGGTTAAAATGTCTAACGAATCGGATAATTATTCTCTCCTGGCGGTACAGGGCCCCAAAACAAATGAAGCTTTACAATCTCTTACGGATATTAACTTATCTGAGATGGAATATTATTCCTTTAATGCAGGAACTTTTGCAGGGCTGGAGGATGTTATAGTTTCGGCCACAGGTTATACGGGAGCTGGAGGATTCGAAATTTATATCAAGAACCAAGACGCTGAAAAAGTTTGGGATGCGGTTTTTGAGGCAGGTAAAGGCCAGGGGATTCAGCCCATTGGTTTGGCTGCACGTGATACTTTGAGGTTGGAAATGGGATTTTGCCTTTATGGTAATGACATTGACGACACTACTTCTCCTTTAGAGGCAGGATTGGGTTGGATTACAAAATTGGCAAAAGGAGATTTTATTGATTCGGATTTTTTGGTAAAGCAGAAGGAAGAGGGAGTTAAACGGAGATTAGTTGGCTTTGAACTTTTGGATCGCGGAATTCCTCGTCAGGGATACCCTATGGTTGACGCTGATGGAAACGAAATAGGAATCGTTACTTCTGGAACTATGTCGCCTTCACTAAAAAAAGCAATTGGTATGGGCTATGTGAATTTGCCGTACAATAAGGTGGATACCGAAATCTATATTCAGGTTAGAAACAAAAGCTTAAAAGCCAAGGTGGTTAGGCCTCCGTTTTATAAAGCATAGGATGGCCAAATTAGAGGTAGCTTTTAGTCCGGATTTATATCCGTTTTATGAGAACAAAGAAGCAATTGTCGTTGTAATTGATATTTTTAGAGCTACTTCAGCCATTTGTACTGCTTTTGAAAATGGTGTAAAGTCTATTATTCCGGTTGAAAAGGTTGAAGATGCAAAGGCCTTACAAAACAAGGGTTATATAGCGGCTGCAGAGAGACAAGGTCAAATTGTAGACGGGTTCCATTTGGGTAATTCTCCCTTTCATTACATAGATGAAAGTATTACAGGAAAGGAAGTTGTACTCACAACAACGAATGGAACTCGCGCCATTTTTGTAGCTAAGAATTCTTATAAAATTATTATTGGATCGTTTTTAAATTTCTCTGCCGTTTGTGATTATTTAAAACAGGAAAAGAAGGATGTATTACTTCTTTGTGCGGGATGGAAGGGAAGGTTTAACCTTGAAGACAGTTTGTTTGCAGGTGCAGTAGTGAATCAGCTGGAAGGGGATGTGTTCAACGAATTATCAGATTCCGCTAGGGCAACCCAAACTTTTTATGAAGTGGGTAAAAGCGACATTGATGATTTCCTAATTAATAGTTCTCACCGACGAAGATTAAAAAACCTAAACCTCGAAAAAGACATTAAATACTGCCTTCAAATGGACCAGACAAAGGTTGTTCCCGAACTAAAAGGGGATAGATTGGTAGTGCAGAAATAGGCGCTACAATTTCAGAAAAACGTCAAAACCTTAAACTGCCAATTTCAGGCTATTTTGAACACGTTTTGCTTGTAAGGTGTAGATTTTCAGTGGATTAAGTTATTAACAATTCGCTAAAACCGTTAATAACTTTGTTGAGAACTGTAGAATTTGTAGAATTCATCCCCTTGTTCCTAGGCTATAGTTTTGTGTGAAACAGAAAAGGAGAAGTACTAAATGTTTACATTTCTTACTAAGAAGAAGATTACCGAAAAAAAACTTGCCAACCTTTTTGTCTCCGGTATTCTGCATCTGGTAGATCAGGGTTTTCCAGATGTTGCAGGGATGATTAACGAGGATCCTGAATTTGAAAAACGTCCCAATATTTCAAATTCAAGTGCCGATCGGTTTTTAATGATTGTGATCGCCGGCAATTTGCAGTATATACCGAAATACTTTAACGACTATCAGGATGTTCGGCTAATTGATGCTATTACATCTGATCTTGCTTCAGCATTAAATCTTGACTATCAGCAATTGAAGGCACATATAAGCAAATACCAAAGCAAAATGAATCGTTTGAATATGCCTTCTAAGAACATACATTACGGTATGTCTAAGGCTGTATTTCACAAGTACAACTTAAACGATTACCAAGAGCAATACTTTCGAAACATGAACAGTCCGAATCCAATATTTCTGAAACGTCTGGACGACATCATGGAGAATTTTATTTGGGATTGGCAGGAAATTCAGCAGAAGTATAGAATAATAGAGTAGAGGTAAGCCCTACGAACATTCCTAGGCAATCTCAAATTGCTTTTCAACCATTTTTACCACTTCATTTCCAATAGCTAGACATGCTGTGGCAGCAGGCGAGGGTGCATTGAGAATGTGAATTGAATTTTTACTGTACTCGATTCTAAAATCGTCACGGGTATCACCATCGGTGCTTAAGAGCATCGCCCTTACTCCAGCTCTTCCAGGTCGAATGTCGTCCATAGTAAGTGAAGGAATTAATCGCTGAAGCGTTTTTAGAAATAGCTTCTGCGAAAATGCCCGTCGATATTCATTGATACCAAAACCAATATTGCTAAAGAAAAACTTCCAGGTACCTCTATAGGTCAAAGCATCAATAGTGTCTTTCCAACTAAAGTCAGTTTTGCCGTAGCCTTCTCTTTTAAAGGTAAACACAGCGTTAGGGCCACATTCAATTTCACCATCGGTCATTCGGGTAAAATGTACCCCCAGAAACGGAAAATCAGGATTAGGAACCGGATATATTAGATGATTAACTTTATGTTTTCCCTGTTCAGTTAGTTCATAGTAATCTCCTCTGAAACCAACTACCTTCTCCTTGATCTTTACTTTATCCATTTTAGCCATAAGGTCTGCCTGAAGTCCCGAACAGAAGATCATTCTTTTCGACTCAAAGGTCCCCTTAGGAGTTGTAATAATGGTATGATCGCTTTTGTGCTCTAACCCGGTTACTTCGTGGCCGGTTAATGTTTTCGAGTTGGAATTTATTTTTTGAACCAATTCAGCAAGTTTAACCGTGGTTCCCCTAAAGTCTATAATTCCGGTGCATCCCACCCGAATTCCTTTTATCCCTTCACAATAGGGTTCTATTTCCTTAATCTGTTCAGCCGAAACGTATTCTGTATCTTCTACATCGTTTTTTACGCCGTGCTCATAGATTTTATCAAGAAAAGGAAATTCAGATTCGTCAGTTGCAACAATTAATTTACCACAGATGTCGTGATCGATTCCATGTTCCTTGGCAAAAGCCACCAGCTCTCTTCTGCCTTCAACACAGTTCTTTGCTTTGTACGATCCCGGTTTGTAGTATATACCCGAATGAATAACTCCTGAATTATTTCCGGTTTGATGGGGGGCAAAATGATCTTCTTTTTCAAGAACCAGTAAATTGAGATTTGGATACCGTTTTTGCAATTTGTATGCGGTGGCTAAACCAACAATTCCACCGCCAACGATGGTAAAATCATACATCATGATCGTCTAATTTTTGCATTACAAATGTAGGTGCAAGACTGAATTTTGGGCACAAAAAAAGGTGGTAAAAACCACCCTTTTTGTAAACGTTATATATATCAGCAACCTACTTTCTATAGATCGAGTCAGACACAGATAATTCCTTTCTACCTTTCCTTCTTCTTCTAGCCAACACCTTTCTACCATTTTTGGTAGACATTCTCTCCATAAACCCGTGTTTATTCCTTCTTTTTCTATTTGAGGGCTGAAACGTTCTTTTCATCTTTCTGTATTATTTATGCTTCGAAAAAGCGAGGCGCAAAAGTATGTATTTAAAGTCAATTTTTGGATGCTTATTTAAGAATATTTTTTCAGGTTTTAAAGTATCTGATAATCAGTATTTTAATCTATTTATTGGATGATCCTGCTATGTATTTACTCACCAGTATCGCTACAACAGTGGCGATGTAGAACTGCCCTAAAATTGTAAGTACAATGGTTCCGCTCCTTGCTGGGTTACTCAAAGGGGTAATATCTCCAAATCCGAGGGTGGTCATTGTAACGAAGCTGTAATAAATGAGTGACATTGGATTTTGAATGGCCTCCGCATCAAAAGAATTAGGAAAAATGTCCCGAATAATTTCAAAATAAAAGGTACCTGCGTACCCAAGAAATATATAGCCGGTTACTGCGCCAAAAATTACATCAGGAGTAACTTCAGTACTTTTTAAGATAGTATGGACCAATCGGTAGACGGTATATATAAAGAAGAAGAAGAAAGGCACACCTCCAAGTTTCAACGGGCGGTTTAAGGGAAGCACATCTAAGAATAAGAGCCAGGAAAATGCCAGCGTGGTAGCACCAATAATAAATATTTTTTTATGATGCCTTTTTGTTTCAGCTATGGTGAAGGTACTTGCCAGAACCATGACGGAAAAAATTATACTAAATATCAGATCGGAAAGGTGTTCCTTTAATACAAAAGCAGGCAACACCAGTGACAATACCGATATGAGAAACAAGGCCAGAAATTTTGAGTTCTCTTTTAGCAAACCTTTCATTTGGTAAATTTTCAATTCAATAGTATAGACAAAAGAAAGCAATTCGGTAAAACCTTCGTAAAATCAAAAATTTATCACACTTCCCAACACTAGATTTAGGTATGTCATATGAAGTTTAATGGGCCTACTTTTGCAGGCCATGTTTGGAAAGAAAAAGTCTGACCGGGAAGCTTCTAAAAAAGTGAGTAAAAGTGCAATTGCAAAGGCAAAGAAGCTGCTTCGGTATGTCTGGCCATTTAAGGTATATCTTTTTGTGGGGCTTGTGTTCCTACTGCTGAGCAGCTTAACTACTTTGGCGTTTCCTATTCTGTTGGGTAAATTATTCGACGTTTCGGGTAGTCAAAATATAAACACGTTGGCTCTTGTGTTACTGGGTGTGTTTTTTGTAAACGCTATTTTTTCCTTTTTCCGAATTGTTCTTTTTGAGCATGCGGCTCAACGAACCCTAGCCTATATCAGGCAGGATGCTTACTCTCATTTAATTTCACTACCAATGACTTTCTTTTCCACAAGAAGGGTAGGCGAATTGGGGAGTAGAATTTCAGCTGATGTTTCACTTTTACAATCCACATTTACAACGACTATAGCGGAGTTTTTACGTCAAATTCTTACTATTTTGGGGGGTATCGTCTTGCTTCTCTCCATATCTCCCAAATTAACGGGTTTTATGTTGGCAGTAGTGCCTTTGGTTATAGTTGTGGTTGTCATTTTTGGTAAATTCATCCGTAAAATGTCAAAACTTACCCAAGATAAGGTAGCCGATAGCAATACAATTGTTGAAGAAACCTTGCAGGGTGTTTTTAATGTTAAGGCTTATGCTAACGAAAGATTTGAAATAAGCAGGTATACCGCAGCAACCAATGATATAATTAACCTGGCTATTAAGACTGCAACTTACCGTGGGGCATTTGTTTCATTTATTATTTTTGGTTTATTCGGCTCCATCATTGGAGTAATTTGGTATGGATTAATTTTGAGGGACGCCGAATTACTAAAAACTGGTGACCTGTTTTCTTTTCTACTACTGACCGTATTTATCGGAGCTTCAATCGGTGGTATTGCAGATTTATATTCACAATTGGTTCAAGCCATTGGTGCCTCGGAAAACCTAATGGAAATTTTTGATGAAGAACCTGAAACCATCCAATCGGATAAAGGCGATAAAGCTGCGCTGGTTGGCAAGATTGAATTTAGAAATGTAGATTTCAATTATTCTACGAGGGCCGATATACCAGTTCTGCAAAAAGTATCTTTTAGCGTTGAATCGGGAAAAGAAGTTGCATTGGTAGGGCCAAGTGGTTCTGGAAAATCAACCATAGTCTCGCTGTTATTAAGGTTTTATGACCCGAGTTCAGGTCATGTAAGAATAGACGATAAGGATAGCTCAGATTTCAATTTGCATTCGCTTAGAAAGCAAATGGCCATAGTACCCCAGGAAGTAATTCTGTTTGGTGGAAGCATAAGGGAAAACATCGGATATGGGAATCCCGATGCGGGTATTGATGAAATTAAAGAGGCCGCCGTAAAGGCAAATGCCGCTGAATTCATTGAGAAACTTCCTGAAAAGTACGATACGATAGTAGGGGAGCGAGGCATTCAACTATCAGGAGGACAGAGGCAGCGAGTTGCAATAGCCAGGGCGGTATTGAAAGACCCAAGAATACTGATTCTGGATGAAGCTACTTCTTCATTGGATTCGGAAAGTGAACAATTGGTGCAGGATGCACTGGATAAACTGATGAAGGGAAGGACTAGTATTGTAATTGCCCATCGGCTAAGTACCATTCAGAAGGCCGACAATATTTTGGTTGTGAAGGATGGCCAAATTGTTGAGCAAGGAACTCATAACGAATTACTAGACCAAAAGAATGGGGAGTATTTTAAATTACATACCATACAATCCAGAAAAGAGAAACTGGATGTGGTAGTTTAGCGATGGCCGCTTTTCTTAGGAATTTTCACCTTTTTGGTTTTCTTCTTGTGAAGGTCTAAATCGACAAAAACTCGCTTCCCACTGGAATTACTTTTTACCTGGGCCGGTGTTAAGGTATCCGTAATTGGAATAAAATTATGAACAAATGCCCTGCTATCGTCAATGTCCATGTCGTATCGCTCTATCATTCCCAGTTGATCCCAATCCATTGGAATTAACTTAACATCATAATTTAATGCCTCAATGTATGGCTTGAGATGTTTCATTTGAAAGATATCGGTAGCCAGGGCAACATTTTTCCAGCCACTATCCTGGGACATTTTATAGCAGTAATACAAATTTTCACTACTATGTTCAGCCTCGGTTTCGAGCCTAATTACGTTGGAATCGATGCCAGCACAGATACCTATTTCCTTCATTATTTTGGCTTCTACATAAGGAGTATATACTGATGAGCCCGAGAACAATACCCGTTTTGTCATGCCTTGTTCCCAAATGTATTTTGCCCAGTATACACGAGCAAGTAACAGCCCTTCATATTCGGGTTTGGTATAAGGGCATCCGGGAACAAATATGGCATCGAAGGGTCCCTGCCTAAAGGACTTTATTATGGTTGCGCTTGGGTCAAGCGACATACAACCAAATGTGCTTGTTAGAAGAACGAAAAGAGATATGATAATTGCCTTTTTCACCAACTAGTTTTTATCGAAAATCATAGATTTTTCCAATTCTCTTTTCTTCTTTCTTTCTGCTTTGGTGTTTTTTCTAATTTCTTTTTCAATTTCCTTGGCCTTCTTGTTTTCTTCTTTTAATAGTTTCCTCTCTTCTTTTAAGCCTGTTTCTCCGGTGTGCCAATTAACAAAGGGAATAACTCTAAGCCCCTTCTTGTTTGCCGTGTTCACATTTATAAGGCCGAATTGCAGACAATACTTTTTTTCTGAACGATTAAAAATACCGAATTGGGTTGTAAAACTTTGTTGACTGCTATTTATAACACCAACCTGAACCAGGGGCCTTTTTTTACGTGCTATTTTATAAACGTTTTCAGGATCCAGGTATTGATCCCGGGTCATTAAGGTGTCCGACGCATTAAATACACCAACTTGTAAACCAGTCATTTTTTCAGAAATATTGAGCAGACCTATGTTAGTTCCATGAGCCAGTTTATTTATGTTCACTAAACTCAGGGATATCCCATCAAAGTAATTCGAATATATAACCAGTGAAACAGCCACTCCACGCATTTCCATACGGTAATATTTATAATCCTGATACAATCCAAATATTACTGGGGCTATGGCAAACCCTTTAATGTTCTTAGCTTTAATAACTCCTAATGATCCGGTGGCACCATATATTCCCTGATCGACAGCTTTGGTCCATGCAATACTCATGGAAACTCCCGAGCGGTTATAACCCGAATTTAAGAGCCCAAAGCTGACTCCGCGAATATCGTCCTGGAAATTGCCAAATGGGAATATAGAAACGCCAAAAGTCCTGCCTCTTAAGCCAAGTAAACCAATGTTACCTCCCCAAACAATGTTATGTTTGTCGTTTCTGTTGGACTGACTCATGTATGCTCCACAGATATTAAACCCTCTGATCTGGTACGATTCATTGTCTATGAGATCAATTTTGATTCCGTTAAAGACCTCATCAGTGCCACCAATAGCAAGTCCAATATTCTCATAAGCTATTCTAAATCCGTACTGGTTTTGCGACCAAAGGTTAGTCGAAATAAGCCAGGTAATGAAGAATAACAGTGGTTTGAGCGTCTTAAACATTACTCAATAGTAGTGAATAATTAGCTTTTGATTGAAGAAATCCTCGTTAAAATAATCATTGATTGGACGAATGTCTATTCGATCTTCAAACCCGGAGAGCTCCTTGCTAAGATCTCCTCCTTTTAGGTAAATAATACCATTGGGTTTGGGGTTTTTATTCTCCAGCCGAATGTTTTTTTCTACAAGTTTTAGAAAATCAGGAAAGTTAGTAACTGCACGACTCACAACAAAATCTACCTTGTTGGTATACAATTTTGCATTCATATGTAACCCCTGGCAATTTTTAAGTCCCAACTGCCTGGCAACATCGTTTACGACCTTTATTTTTTTTCCAATAGAATCGATTAGCGTAAATCTAACGTTAGGAAATAGAATAGCCAATGGTATTCCCGGAAACCCTCCACCTGTTCCAACGTCCAAAACTTTTGATCCATTATTAAAACTTATGTATTTGCCTATGGCCAGGGAATGAAGAACATGCCTTTCGTAAAGCAGGTCAATATCTTTTCTGGAGATTACATTAATTTTTGAGTTCCATGAAGTGTATAGAGGGCCGAGCTTAGCGAATTGCTCCTTTTGAGTTGGACTCAAATCAGGGAAATAGTGTTCAATAATGTTCATGAATCTGAATTCCTGAATAAATCAAATATCAAATCTTACCCTTTCTGTTCTTAAGCATTTCAAAAAGCAATTCCTTGGCTCTAAATAGTTGAGCTTTTACTGTTCCCAGAGGAATGCCAACTTCCTCAGAAATCTCTGCATAAGAATACTCTTTGAAGTACCTGAGTTCTATCAATGTTTTGTACCTGGGTTTAAGCAGGGTTACCACCTGTTGCATCAACTCAATTTTTTGCTTCTTAATGATTTTTTCTTCAGGGGTAAGTGTGTTAGAAGGAGGGTCAATTTTAAAATTGTCGCCTCCCGAACCTGTAATTTCCTGATCTAAAGAATAGGTTGTTGTCTTCTTTTTCCGAATAAAATCGATGCAATTATTTGTGGCAATTTTGTACAACCAAGTGCTAAACGCATGGGTAGGAACGTACTGGTGTAGTCTCTTAAAAGCCTTACCAAAGGTTTCTATGGTCAAATCTTCAGCTTCTATTGGCTTGCGCACCATTTTTAAAAGCATAAAGTAAATGGGTTCACGATAACGCTTTAGGATTTCGGCATAGGCTTGTTGATCATCGTTATCAAGGGCTTTCCTCACGAGCTGATAATCGTATTTCGCTTTATCGGAGAGGTTTTCGTTTAATAGTTCTTCCATGGGTTACCACTAACAACGGTGTTCCAAATAAACAAAAAAGGGTAGTACAAAAGCAAAAAAATCTCGCTTATTGGAATCCATGGCATTAAGTCCAAGGATGAAGTCATTTTTAATGGCTTGTAATGAAGAATTAAAAGGGAAAAAAGGTTAAGCCCAAACACCGCTAATCCCAGCCATTCTGCGTGAAAGAACAATGAAGTAACTAGCCCGGCATAGAAGATATATCGAACAAGCGTAATATAAATCAGAGCAGCTTTTGAACTTAAGCTGTAGCGATTCGATGTGGTTAAATGCCTTCTTTTTTGTTGTGACCATGCCGAAAAACTACTTTCGGGAATGGAAAGAGTATAAGATTCTTGATCGAAACAGATATTGGTGTTTTTAGGTGTTGCTACTTCATTTATAAATAAATCATCGTCTCCCGAGGGCATAAACTGGTGTGACGCAAACCCTCGATTATCAAAAAACAGCTCCTTGTCATAGGCCAGGTTTCTTCCTACTCCCATATAAGGTATTCCCATTTTGGCTAGTCCAAGGTACTGCAAGGCAATTAATATGGTTTCGCTTCTGATGAGTTTGTTCAATACACCCGGTAGTTTTTGATAGGAACCATAGCCGAGTATAATTTTCCTGGTTTTGGAGAATTGCGCTGTCATGTGTTTTACCCACTGATCGCTTGCCGGAAAACAATCGGCATCAGTTAATAGGACGTGCTGATGGGTGGCGGATTTTAATCCAATGGTTAGTGCGAATTTCTTTCCTGCCCAGTGAAGTTCACTTTTTTGAACTCGTGTTATTTTTAGATTGTCGTACTTGTTTTCAAAAGCTTTTAAAAGCACCTGCGTATCATCAATAGATCGATCATCTACCACAACTACTTCAAACTCTGGATAGTCCTGCTCCATAATTTTTGGAATAAACTGGATGAGGTTCTCACTTTCATTTCGTGCGCAAATAATAATGGAAACAGGTACCTTAGGATGAGGTTTTTCCTTGGATTTTGTAAAGATCACCAGAGAAGTAACCAACCAATCATTAAGGAGTTTGAGGAATAAAATGATGATTAATCCTAAAAAGAAAGGGGTTATTTCCGGAATTTGCATTGGATACAAATTTTCGTTTTTTTAGAGCTTTAGCTTTATAATCATAATTAACTTTTTAACAACCTGGTGAAGCTATCTTTGCTCGCTTTAATTCTATAGAATGAATTTTAAATTAGAAGGAACAGATTCATTAGGTAAGGCGAGAGCGGGTGTTGTTGAAACAGCTCACGGGAAGGTTGAAACTCCCATATTTATGCCTGTTGGTACAGCAGGTTCGGTTAAAGCCGTTCATCAGCGTGAGCTTAAAGACGATATCCAGGCGCAGATTATTTTAGGAAATACCTATCACCTTTTCCTTAGGCCGGGTTTGGATATTCTGGAAACCGTAGGTGGCGTGCATAAGTTCATTGGCTGGGACAAACCAATGCTTACCGATAGTGGAGGATATCAGGTTTATTCGCTTTCTGATTCGAGGAAAATATCTGAAGAGGGGGTTAAGTTTGCCTCTCACATTGATGGCTCGCGACATTTTTTCACACCCGAAAAGGCGGTTGAAATTCAACGAAGCATTGGAGCGGATATTATCATGGCCTTCGACGAATGTACTCCTTACCCATGCGATTATACCTATGCGAGCAAAAGTTTGGACATGACCCATCGCTGGTTGGACCGTTGCATTAATCACATGGATGTGGTTCCTCCGAAATATGGTTACGACCAAACCCTATTTCCTATTGTACAAGGGAGCGTTTATAAGGACCTTCGCGAAAAATCGGCTGAATACATAGCAAATAAAGGAGCTGATGGGAATGCCATTGGCGGACTTTCCGTGGGCGAACCTCATGAAGATATGTACGCTATGACCGATTTGGTGTGTGCTATTTTACCGGAAGACAAACCCAGGTATTTAATGGGAGTTGGTACTCCGGCCAATATTCTGGAATGTATAGACCTGGGGGTTGATATGTTTGACTGTGTAATGCCTACCCGAAATGCAAGAAACGGCCAATTGTTTACTTCCGAAGGAATAATAAACATTAAAAATAAAAAATGGCAAAATGACCATTCACCAATCGATCCCAATGGAACTACTTATGTAGATCAACAATATTCAAAAGCTTATTTGCGGCATTTAATTGTATCGAGAGAAATGTTAGGAGCGCAAATTGCGAGTATTCACAATTTGGGTTTTTATTTGTGGTTAGTAAAGGAAGCCAGAACTCAAATTATGGCAGGAACCTTTAAAGCATGGAAAACCAAAATGGTAATCAAGGTAGCCCAAAGAATTTAAGAAAGCTCGTTGAAGAAAATTGATGCATACATTATAAAGAACTTCCTGCTGACGTTCTTTTTTATCCTGACGGTATTGATGCTAATAGCCAGTGTCTTTGACTATACCGAAAAAATGGATGATTTTACTGAGAAGAATGCACCATTGGTGGGATTGATCTTTGACTACTACATGAATTTCATCATTTTTTATGGAAACATGTTTAGCCCATTGCTCATTTTTATTGCGGTTATTTTCTTTACCTCAAAAATGGCTTCCCGAACCGAAATTGTAGCCATCCTTTCCAGTGGCGTTTCCTTTTATCGATTGCTTTGGCCATATTTTCTGGCAGCCTCCTTTCTCGTTTTTGTTTCTCTGGCCTTTAACCACTACGCAGTGCCACATGCCAATAAAGTAAGGATTGCTTTTGAGGAGGCATATTTTAAAATTGCTTTTAGAAATCACGATAAAGAAATACATAAAAGAATTGGCCCCAACGATCTTACCTATTTTGAGTCGTACAATGCCCAGAGCGATATTGGATATAAATTCACGTTGGAAAGCTGGGAAGATGGTGATTTGGTTTTTAAGTTGAGATCCGACTATGCCCAGTTCGATAGTTCCAAGCAAATGTGGACCGTACACAACTATGTGAAAAGGTACATCAATGGTGAAGATGAGCGGATTGAAAAGGGTTTGGAAATGGATACCAGTTTAAACCTTCATCCTAGTGAATTTGAACAGCGGTTGGAGTATACCACGCAAATGATGACAACGCCTGAACTCAATGAGTACATTGAAGATGAAATGAAATCCGGGTCAGAAAATGTTCCCTTTCATCTGATTGAAAAACATCAACGAACCGCCATTCCGTTTTCAACATTTATAATGGTGCTCATTGGTGTAAGTATCTCCAGTCGCAAAACCAGGGGAGGGATTGGTGCCCATTTAGCCGTTGGGCTATTAATTGCAGTCTCCTACGTATTTATTGCCAAGGTATCAACAGTATATGCTACCAATGCCGGACTTCCACCTTTTATTGCTACTTGGATTCCCAACATTGTATATGCCATTTTAGGAATTTACATCTTTAGGTTAGCACCTAAATAACCAATAACTTTATTGCAATTCACCAATCCAATAAGGGAATTCGGGCTGAAATGGTTGTGGCCGATCATCAAATATTCCATAAATACTGCTACCGGTTCCACTCATTGATGCATATAGGGCACCACTGTTGTACATTTTATTTTTTAGCTGTTTCAGGATAGGATATTCGGGGAAAATGGATTCTTCAAAATCATTTTTTACATAGTTCCGCCAATTACTTATATCCAATCGATCTAAACTTTCCAGTTGCTGGTCTGACTCTTTGGGTTTTAGATTGGAAAATGCAAGCGCAGTTGATATGTGGATTTGAGGGTAGATAATATAAATCCAGTAGTTCTTCAAGGACAGCGCAGCAGGTTCAATTATTTCTCCTCTCCCTGTAACGAAACTGGCTTTGTTTTGAATAAAGAATGGGCAATCGCTCCCCAACTTGGCCGCATATTCATTCAGCGAATTATTCGAAATGTTAAGACCCAATTCCTGATTAAGAAGTTTAAGGGTGGCGCTTCCATTGGCCGATCCCCCGCCAAGACCCGCCCCTGATGGAACGTTTTTAAGAAGGTGGATGTCAAATTCCGGGATGGTAAAATCTTGTTTTAGGATTAGAACAGCTTTCCAGACTATATTCTCTTCCTTTTCAATTTCAAGGTTGTTTCCATGATTGATTACGGAGGTTTCATTGGCAGGCTGCAATTCAATTACGTCAGTCCAGTTTATGGGGTAAAACACACTTTCCAGGTTGTGGAAACCATCGTTTCGTTTGGATACGATATTAAGTCCAATATTGATTTTGCAGCCCGGGAAAGAAATCAAAATACTTGTTTGCTACAAACATAACATTGTGAAAGGGTTTAGTTAAATTTGCCGTCCAAAATTCGTTTGTATGTCTGTATTTCTAGATTTTGAAGAACCGATTGCCGATTTATTTGAACAACTCGAAAAGGCTGAAAAAACGGCCAGTAAGGGTAAGGTAGACATGACCGAAACCATTGAAGGTCTAAAAAAACAAATAGAATTAACTCAAAAGGAGGTTTATAAAGATTTGACTCCCTGGCAAAAGGTGCAAACCTCACGTCATCCGGAGCGTCCTTATGCCTTAGGATATATTAGTGCTTTAACCAATGATAATTTCATTGAGCTTCACGGAGATCGAAATGTAAAAGACGACAAGGCCATGGTAGGTGGTTTTGGTGATATTGATGGTCGAAGCGTTATGTTTATCGGACAACAAAAAGGAATTAATACCAAGCTTCGCCAGTTTCGAAATTTTGGTATGCCAAATCCGGAAGGATATAGAAAGGCCTTAAGGCTGATGAAACTTGCCGAAAAGTTTAACAAACCGGTTGTTTGTCTTATAGACACACCGGGTGCTTATCCCGGTTTAGAAGCAGAGGAACGTGGGCAGGGTGAAGCCATTGCTCGAAACTTGATGGAAATGGCACAACTGAAAGTGCCGGTTATTTGTATTGTAATCGGTGAAGGAGCATCTGGTGGTGCCTTGGGAATTGGTGTTGGCGATCGGGTATTAATGCTAGAAAATACTTGGTATTCTGTTATCTCTCCGGAATCTTGTTCTTCCATTTTATGGAGAAGTTGGGAGCATAAAGAAAAAGCGGCATCAGCACTTAATTTAACTGCGGACTTGATGCTCAAGAATAAATTAATTGATGGCATAATTCAGGAACCAAGCGGCGGTGCCCATTCCAATTATGACCAGATGTTTGCTATTGTAAAGCGGGAAATTATGAAGCATTTGGAAGAATTGGATAGAATTGAACCGGAAGAAAGAATAACACAGCGAATTGATAAATTCTGCGCCATGGGATACTCTGAAGAATAATTCAGGAAGTTAATCTTCTAAGAATACAACGGCCCCATTTGCGATCAACTTCCCAATTTCGTTTCTAGAGCTGTAGCTATAAAAATAATGCCTTATATTGTCTGAATACCTAAGGGTTTTTGCCTTTTCATTGTATTCATAAGAGTTAACGTTTCTCAAATTTCCACTGCTGTTAATCGACTGCTGCAGTAGGCGATCGCCAGTTTTATAACTGTATAACCCTGCATTGGAAAATATCCAGGCTTCCGAATTACTAATCATCACTGGGTTCTGATTTACAACCCGACCTTGAAGCACAACGGAAAGCTGCGACATGGTGTTTAAATATCTATCGGTATACCAAAACGCAGTTCGGCTGGAATATATCGGGTCACGGGTCATGAAATATACCCGATTGGGGTCGTTAAAGCTAAACAGACCGTACACGGGTAGATTTGAAGGGATATCACTATTGCTTAAATAAGAACCGGTAGTTGCGTTGTAGGTTACCAATCTTCTTTTGCCTCCTAAGGCTTCTTCTTCTACTGAAAATATGGTTTCTCCAAGCTTAAGAATATGAAGGCTTTTTCCATATCGATTAGTGATGTTTCCAAGGTGGTTGCCCTGTTTACCATACCTGGCTATTGAAGGTGAAAAGCCAAAATTGGATAAATAAAGCTCGTCATCAGAGAAAAAGTCAGGCGTGTTGCGTGTCGAGCTTAACAGGGTTGTCTGTTCTTCTCCCGAATATCCGTTCCAAAGTCCTACATTCGCTGAGCTACTGTTGTAATAATAAATATTGCCAGCTAATGAACTAACCTTGTCAGCTCTAAGATAAGCCTGTGATTTTACCTGATAGTTTTTCATGGGTTGCAGGTTTCCATTGTATAAAGAAACATTGATTCTACCCGACGAGTTTACTACCTGAGCAACCGAAAAACTTGGGACAATACTGGTTTCATCTCCAACTTGAAATATTCGAACTTTGTCTATTGTTGTGAATTTGTTGGCAACAACTACATGCCACTTAAAGGTGCCCGTTGAAAAGTAAGACGTACCGTGGATAAAGTTCTGTACAATATGAAACCGCTCTCCAACATTGTATGTCGAGTTGGTAGCACCATTGGCAGGGCGTAAATAAACGGTATCTCCATCCGGGCCTTCCAGGTACCAGAATACTGAAAGTAAATTGCTTTGATCCGCTACGTTTGCTTCCAATACAATTCTACTGGAAACGTCATATTTTGCCCCTGTTATTGGTTGTACAAAAGAAACCACCGGTTCCTCCATTTCTTGTTTTTTGCACGAGGAAATGCAAAAGCCTGAAATAATTAATGCCATTAGCACTATGCTAACCTGCCTGAATTGATTCATTAGAATATTAATACGATTTAATTAACTCAACTGAACGCGAATATAAGCATCATTCGAGGCTTAAAATGGCCCAAGTTTTCAAACGCAATATATTTGGAGCCTGTAATTAATAGAATAGTAAACCTTGGTTTTTGACCGAAGAAACAAGGAGAATGTGTGTTATGGAAAAGTTATATGTGGTTAAATGTTAGTAAAATTATATCTTTACACTCGCTAAGGGTTAGAATCAAACAATAGATTTGTCCCTCAATTATTTGAATAATGAAAAAGCTTGTACTGATATTCGTTGGATTGTTTCTAGCAGCAATCTTCCTTTCCTCTTGCAAAAGCCATGAGCGTTGTCCCGCCTATAGTAAGACTGCAGCTCCACAGGCTCAGCAGGGATAATTTTTTGTAAATAAAGAAAATTGATGGCTTTACCTTAGTTTAAGGTAAAGCCTTTTTTATTTTCGTGGCCCATATGAAATACCAAAATGATCTAATACTAAAGGCCGCTTGGGGAGAAGAAGTTAGCCGTGTTCCTGTTTGGCTAATGAGACAAGCCGGGAGAATATTACCCGAATATAGAGAAGTTCGCAACAGCTTGTCTTCCTTCAAGGAATTGGTTGAAACCCCGGAACTTGCCGCTGAAGTTACCATTCAGCCGGTCGATATTTTAAATGTAGATGCCGCAATAATTTTTTCTGATATACTGGTAATTCCAGATGCTATGGGCCTGCCGTATGTTATGAAAAAGGGAATAGGGCCTGTATTTCCTAAAAAGATTGAGGAACCATCAGATATTAAAAATCTGAGAGTTGCCAACGCACAGGAAGACCTGCATTATGTGTTGGAAGCAATACAAATCACTAAAAAGAGGTTAAATGGAAGGGTACCTATTATTGGGTTTGCCGGTGCTCCCTGGACCATTTTTAGTTATATGTTAGAGGGAAGTGGATCTAAAACCTTCTCGCAGGCTAGGAAGTTTTTATACACAGAATCCAAATTGGCCCACGAACTGTTGGAGAAAATTACGGAGTCAACCATTGAATATTTAAAAGCACAAATTGATGCGGGTGTAGAAATAGTGCAGGTATTTGATAGTTGGGCGGGAATACTCCCTCCCGATCAATACAAGGAATTTGGACTAAAATACCTCGATGCGATTTGCAATTCAATTACCCAAGTTCCTATTACGCTATTTGCAAAAGGAGCCTGGTATGCGTATGAAGAACTGGCCCAGTTGTCATGCAATACCATTGGGGTAGATTGGAATACTAAACCGAGTTTGGCAAGGGAATTGGTTGGGAGTGGTAAAACTTTGCAGGGAAACCTGGATCCATGCATGCTATATTCAACAGATGAGGATATTATTGCCGCCACAAAGAATATGTTGACTAGTTTTGGAACCCATAAATATATTGCAAATTTGGGTCACGGTGTTTATCCGGATACCAATCCCGAAAAAGTGAAACTGTTTATTGATACGATTAAGAATTATAAATTTTAGAAAATGAAAAAGATTATTCTTTCAAGCTTAGTAGCGTTATTGTTTGCTTCTAATCTTATTGGACAAGTGAATAAAGTACCTAATCCAAGTTTTGAGGAAATTGGTAAGGTTAAAGCGCCCGGTCAAATAGAAGTTGTATTGGAATGGTATTCTCCTGAAGGAATGAAACCTGCTGATGTATTTACTACTAAAACTAAAAAGGCTGAAGTTCAGGTGCCGGTTAATATTAGGGGAAGATCTGAAACTCATGATGGAGAAACATATGTAGGAGTATTGGCATACAGTGAAAGAGAGGCCAAGCCAAGAACTTTTATACAAACCAAAATGGCTAAAAAACTGATTGCAGGAAAAAAATACTGCATTAAAATG
The DNA here is from genome assembly GCA_002713215.1 of Crocinitomicaceae bacterium. GTDB lineage: Bacteria > Bacteroidota > Bacteroidia > Flavobacteriales_G > Salibacteraceae > UBA2108. Next base: position 24,196 of record PAVO01000022.1, on the reverse strand, counting down.
CATGTGAGCTTGTCAGACCTTTCGAAGTATGGGTGTGATAACCTTGGAATGCACCTTGGTTCAAAAGCCATTAAGGCTAAGGATATCGAGGCCTGGGATATAGAGCCGCAACTAACTTTTACTAATAATGCTATTGTAAGTGATCAGTTTGAATGGGTTCCTATTTGTATAGAATTCGAAGCCGACGGGACTGAAAGATATATTACCATTGGAAACTTTGCTCCTCAGAGTGCAGTTAAAACCCAAAAGATGAGACGCCCGAGAGAGTTTAAAGTACCACAAACTCGTGATGCTTATTATTACATTGATAACGTTTCTGTGATTGCAGTGGGGCACCTGGAAGAGGCATGTGATTGTAGGCCAGTGGAAACCGATAAGCCTACCTTGGATGTGGTTTATACCAAAAATGTGAGTGAAAACATGGAAGGTACAACGGCTGAAAAGGTTGAACACTATGTGGTTCACTTTTCAAAAAACAGTTCGGACCTAAGCGATGAAGATAAATCAAAGGTTGATGAAGTTGTGGCCCTGCTGAATGAAGATCCAACAGTGAGTATTACTGTAATTGGTTATTCTTCAGCTACTGAAACTCCGGAAATCGCAGAAGGCAGAGCTAAAGCTGTGTTTGCATACCTAACGAGTGTTAAAGGTGTATCGGCAAATAGAATTAACTACAAAGGTGTAGTTCCTGAAGTAAATGAGGAAGATGGACCTGCAATTACCGATGCCCATGCTGAGGCGGAGGACAGAAGAGTTTAATTTAAAGCACAGTAAGCAAAATAGTTGATAAGATTATCCTGCTGGTAGGTCTTTCCTAACTGGTAACATTATTGAAAGCTCAAAACCTGGTTCCACAGCCTGGTTTTGAGCTTTTTTATTTCAATGCAGTGCGGGTTACTTTCTAACAACCTGCTTTATCATGAATTAAATTGAATTACTTTGGCAAATCCAAAACCTGAACGCTAAAAGTTATACCTAAAAAATAGCAGTTGATCTTAAACGTCGTTTAAAATGATTGAGAAAGGAAATAAAAAGACCATTAATGCATGGGCGTTCTACGATTGGGCCAACTCCGTTTATCCCCTGGTTATTACCACAGCTATATTTCCCACGTTTTACCAAACTGTTACCACAAGAGAATTGGCCGATGGAGGTACATCAAACCTTATTTCGTTCTTTGGGAATACCCTTCCAAGTCCTGCGGTCTATTCTTACGTCGTAGGGGCTTCATTTTTGGTGGTCTCATTTCTTTCTCCAATTTTAGGTGGCCTGGCAGATTATTGGGGAAACAAGAAATTCTTTTTAAAACTGTTCTGCTACCTGGGTGCCCTCAGTTGTGGTACCATCTATTTTTTCGATGTTAATCGAATTGAATTGAGTATGCTTTCCATCTTCTTCGCAAGCATTGGGTTTTGGGGCAGCTTAGTATATTACAATGCCTATCTTCCTGAAATAGCTGAACCCCAAGACCACGATAAGATTAGTGCTAAAGGGTTTTCATTGGGCTATTTTGGAAGTTCTCTTTTACTAATAAGCATTTTAGTAGCTATAATGGTGTTAGGAATGAAAGCTAAATGGGCTTTTGTTTTGGTTATGTTGTGGTGGATAGGTTTTGCTCAGTATACGTTTACCGTGTTACCGCATTTTTCTAAACAAAGGGAAGCAGGAAAACATCCATTGTGGAAGGGAATTCAGGAACTTAAAAAAGTGTTTATTGAGATTCAGGACATACTTGTAATAAAGCGGTATTTGCTTGCCTTTTTTGTCTACAGCATGGGTGTGCAAACCGTTTTACTAATGGCAGTGTTGTTTGCAGCAGAGGAAATTAATTGGGGAGATGATTCGAAGAGTAAAACGGGCTTGATCGTCTCAGTATTGATTATTCAGTTTATTGCAATTGCCGGTGCAGGTGTGTTTAGTAGAATGTCAAAACGATATGGAAATATTAGGGTATTAAAAGTTGCCGTGGTTATTTGGTTTTTGGTTTGTGTTTGGGCCTATACCATTACCACTCCTGTGGATTTTTACATTACTGCTGCAGCTGTGGGATTTGTAATGGGGGGAGTACAAGCTTTGTCTCGTTCAACCTATTCCAAAATGCTCCCCGAGACCAAGGATCATGCTTCGTATTTCAGCTTTTATGATGTGCTGGAAAAATTAGGAATCTTTATCGGGATGTTCTCTTTTGGTTGGATTGTACAGCTCACCGGTTCCATGCGAAATTCCATTTTCGTATTGGGTGCATTCTTTATAGTTGGGTTGATACTATTGTTTTTCGTCCCCAGGCATAAATGGACCAACTAAAATTTCACGATTAGGAATATTGATAAAGGAACGTTTAGGTCAAGGTTATTTGAAAACGTTGTTCCTGATTCTTCAGATGAGGTAGTTGTTCTAATACCGTTTCGTACGCTGGTTCTTTCGGTTTTGTTTTCAAACTTATCTTCCGAATAGGTAAAGTAGGTGGTCAATTCAGTGCCCAATTTAATCCGGGGGCTTATATAATATGCCATGGTAAACTGAGGCCCTACACCAAAATTTCGAACTACATTTTTGGTAGACGAGTATGATGAATCCGTGAAATTTGTTCCAGACGTAAAATTTATATTCTCACTTTGATCGTTCGATTGTCCTGTTATTCCGTCAATACCAACACCGGCTTCCCACCTTCGACCTATATTGAACTTTTTGGCGACACCTAACCGAAAAAAGTATTCTGAATTGCTCGTTTTAAAATTACCACCATTTTGATTAGAAGAGCTGGACCGGTAACCAAGTCCAGCCATTATTTCCATATTCGATTCATTAAAACGCAATGCGTACTTTATGAGGTACGGATTTCCAGTCTCAATTGGGTTCCCAAAACTGAAGAGTTGTTTTATTAGCTCATTGGCTTGAACCCCCAGGTAATGGCTGATTTTTTTGTTGTTTGTTGAACTGGTATCCTGACCGTATGACATGGATACAATCATTGCAATGAATACAATGCTGGTAACGAACTTTTTCATGATGTAAATTGTTAGCGATTAATAAAAGGGTCTGAAAACTTTGGATCCGTGATGAAACTGTGGTCGGTTAAGGACTCAAGAAAGCTTATTAACTGTTTCCGTTCTTTTGCCGAAATGTTGAAGGATTGAGGAGCAGACTTCAAACTTTTTAATTTAGAATCCAGATTAGGATGGTTATTGATATTACGTGAATAGAAATCCAAAACTTCATCAAGGGTTTTGTACCGGCCATCGTGCATATATGGGCTGGTTAACGAAACGTTTCTCAAGTTAGGGATTTTAAATTTTCCGTTATCTCCGGGGTTGTAGGTCAACTCTCCCAATCCCTTATCCTTATAGTTTAAATCCAAACCAATATTTATCATCGGACTATTAGTTCTTAGAGGTTCATTTATAACAGTTAATGAAATTGAATCCACCTCAATAACATCTCCTCCATCATACCCTTTGGGATTGCGAATGTTGTGGCAATTTCCACAGTTATATTTACCAAAGAATAATTTCTCTCCCTCATTTACATCAGAAGGTCTCATTTCATTGGGCAAGTCAAATCCTGAGTTGATGGATATTAAACTGGAGACAAAAAATGCCAGGCTTTCACTAATTCTTTCCAACGTTATTTCTCCATCCCGGTAGGCTTCTCGAAATAATTCCTCATAATAGGGTTTGGATTTTACGTTGTTCAATAAATACCGGTCGCTTCTAATTCCCATTTCAACATGGTTAAAAACAGGTTGCGTTACCATATTCAAAAGATTTGATTCTCGCCCATCCCAGAAAAGCAATTGAGAGCCGATGCGAAGATTTTGGATTGGTGGAGTATTTCTGTTGCCGATTCTATTATCAAACCCTGGACTTAATCTACTGTCATCAGCAAAGGCCAAATGTTGTTTGTGGCAGCTTCCACAGCTAGTGGAATTGTTGGCCGATAGGGATTTGTCGTAGAAAAGAACACGACCGATCTTGGTTATTTTATCGTTTTGCGCATACCTATAGTCAACGTCCGGTAGACTAAGTTCTGTTCCGGATTGGGAGGTGATGTCCTCATTTTTATTACAAGATATAAGGACGACAATAAGAGATAAAAAGCAACTTACAACTACAAGCGAACGTGACATACCCAGGGATTATTTGGTTAATAAGTAAATGTACAGATTTTAAGAAGACAAAACCAAGACAAAACCAATAGGTTTCACCATTAACTTAAAATTCGGTCGTTTAGTATTCCAGTTCGGTAGAAATTAATTTTCCAATTTCTTCGGTATCGAGGGTGTGGCCAGAATCCATTAAAAATAGTTTTCCATACTTCAATTGGCCAACAAATTTCTCAATTGGGTTAAGTGGAATAATAATCTCATGCTTACCGATAAAGAAATATACAGGAAGTTTTCGTTGGTTGAAGTCCTTTATTAAAACCTTTAAAGGTGATTTTAATTTTCTATGCGACATCCAAATTTGATAAACCCTTCTGCGCTGCTTTTCGCTCTGCATTTTTGATCGGGCGAAACGCATTTGTTTTTTAGAGGCCAAGCGCAGATTCTTGGAGATTGAAAATAAAAAATCAAAGACCCATTGATTTTTTACATTCGCCTGGTTCACCCGCTGACCAATATAGGTTTGACTTGCAAAATAATACCAGGGATTCGATCCAATCCCATCAGGTGCAAGTAAGAACAAGTTTTCTGTATCAGTTCTAAATTGTTCAGCAACGATTAATGCTACTTTTCCACCTAGGCTATAACCTGCCAGACTAAATTTAGAAAATCCTTCGTTTTTTTGAATCTGTTCTATTAGAGACTTTAGCTCACTTTTTTTAAGTGGTTTTCTTTCTAACCTGTAATCAGGAAATATAGAATTTCCATGATAAAAAAGATGTATGGAATGAATTGTGAATTTATTTCCCAGTTTTTTTTCAAACGGTAAAAAGTCTTTAGCCTCTTTGCCAAATCCATGAAAACACAACAGCGTTTCTTTGCCAGAGCCAAAACTCATGTATTCGAGTTGAAGGTCATTCTCCTTTAGCAGTTTATAGTTGTTCACAATGGTTCAAAACTAAATGAGAAAATTCAGTCAACAAGCCATAGGATTACTTTAAATTCGCAGCCTAAAATTACCGTGTTAAGAAAGGGCGCCATTCCAGTTGATTTTACCTCCTTCAAACCCCTCCCTTTTTTAATATTCCCCTTTTCAATTTTTATTTTAACAAGCACATTTATCACTACTAAATATGCCTAAGGATAGTAAGATTAAACATGTATTAATTATTGGAAGCGGACCCATTATTATTGGTCAGGCTTGTGAATTCGATTATTCTGGATCTCAGGCTTCTCGTTCATTAAGAGAAGAAGGAATAACCGTTACTCTGATAAACTCCAATCCGGCTACCATTATGACGGATCCGGTTACCGCCGACAATGTGTATTTAAAGCCGTTAAATCCGGAAAGTATTGCAGAAATCCTTGATGAACATGCAGGTATCGATGCAGTATTGCCTACCATGGGAGGGCAAACAGCACTGAACCTTGCTATGGAATGTGATGACATGGGAATCTGGAAGGATTATGACGTGAGGATGATTGGTGTTGATATTGATGCGATTAATATTACCGAAGATCGTCAGCAATTTCGTGACCTTATGGAGTCTATGGGAATTCCAATGGCACCACAGAAAACGGCTAAATCCTTCTTAGAAGGTAAGGAGATTGCCCAGGAATTTGGTTTTCCTCTTTGTATTCGGGCATCGTTTACGTTAGGTGGAACCGGTGCTTCATTGGTCTACGACCCAGAAAAGTTTGAAAAGCTGTTGGACTCAGGTCTACATAAATCACCAATCCATGAAGTAATGATCGATAAGGCCCTGCTGGGTTGGAAAGAATTTGAGTTGGAATTGCTTCGCGATAAGAATGATAACGTGATTATCATTTGCTCCATTGAGAACTTTGATCCAATGGGAATTCATACCGGTGACAGCATTACCGTTGCGCCTGCCATGACCTTATCGGATAGAACCTACCAAAAGATGCGTGATATGGCCATTGCCATGATGCGCAGGATAGGTGATTTCGCAGGGGGGTGTAACGTGCAGTTTGCCGTAAGCCCGGATGAGGAGGAAGAAATAATTGCCATTGAGATTAACCCAAGGGTGTCTCGTTCTTCTGCCTTGGCTTCTAAAGCCACAGGTTATCCCATTGCAAAAATTGCGGCAAAATTGGCCATAGGCTATACGCTGGATGAACTGGATAACCAGATCACCAAATCTACTTCCGCGTTTTTCGAGCCAACCCTGGATTATGTTATTGTAAAAATCCCACGTTGGAACTTCGATAAATTTAAAGGCTCTGATCGTGAGCTGGGGCTTCAAATGAAGTCTGTTGGTGAGGTGATGGGAATAGGGCGTAGTTTTCAGGAAGCACTGCAAAAAGCTTGTCAGTCGTTGGAAATTGGAAGAAACGGAATGGGTGCCGATGGTAAAGGAATAAACAACCAGGACGAGATTCTGGAATCACTTCAACATCCAAGTTGGAACCGGTTATTCCATATTTATGATGCTATAAAAATGGGAATTCCGTTCAAAACCATTCACGATAAAACCAAGATCGATTTTTGGTTTTTGAAGCAGATCGAGGAAATGATATTCTTCGAGTCTGAAATAGAAAAGTACACGGTTGATACCATACCTAAAGACGTTTTGTTCACCGCTAAACAAATGGGATATGCCGATAGACAAATTGCTCATCTCATGGGCTGTTTAGAAAGTGCGGTATATAATAAGCGGGAGGAATACAACATAAAAAGAGTTTACAAGCTGGTTGATACCTGTGCTGCTGAATTTCCGGCAAAAACGCCCTTTTATTATTCAACCTTCGAAGAGGAAAATGAATCTCATTCAAGCGATCGAGAAAAAATTGTGGTTCTGGGTTCAGGACCCAATCGAATAGGTCAGGGAATTGAGTTTGATTATAGTTGTGTTCACGGTGTTCTTGCTGCCAAAGAATGTGGGTACGAAACCGTTATGATTAATTGTAACCCGGAAACGGTATCTACTGATTTTGATACGGCCGATAAACTTTATTTCGAGCCAGTGTTTTGGGAGCATATTTACGACATCATTCGGCACGAAAACCCAGTAGGTGTTATTGTTCAGTTGGGAGGACAAACGGCATTGAAACTGGCCGAAAAACTTACCCGATACGGTATTAAAGTTATGGGTACCTCATACGAGTCTCTAGACTTAGCTGAAGATCGGGGACAGTTCTCCAATCTATTGGCAGAGAAAGAAATTCCTTATCCAAAATTTGGTATAGTTGAGTCGGCTGAGCAGGCACTTGAGTTGGCGAGCGAATTGGGTTATCCATTGTTGGTTCGACCAAGTTACGTACTAGGAGGCCAAAAAATGAAGATTGTAATCAACGATGATGACTTAGAGCATCATGTGGTAAACATTTTAAAAGCGATGCCTGGTAATCAAATTCTGCTGGATCACTTTTTAGATGGAGCCATTGAGGCAGAAGCAGATGCCATTTGTGATGGAGAGGATGTGTATATTCTTGGAATTATGCAGCACATTGAACCGGCAGGAATTCATTCGGGAGATTCTTATGCGGTACTTCCTCCATACAATTTAGGTGATTATGTAATTGCACAGATAGAAGATATTACCAAAACCCTGGCTGTGGCTCTGAATACGGTTGGCTTAATTAATATTCAATTCGCGGTAAAAAATGATACCGTTTACGTAATTGAAGCAAATCCCAGGGCTTCCAGGACCGTTCCGTTTATTGCTAAGGCATATCGGGAACCCTATGTTAACTATGCAGCTAAAGTCATGTTAGGCGCCAAGAAGGTTAAAGATTTTGATTTTAAACCGCACAAAGAAGGGTACGCCATTAAGATTCCAGTATTTAGTTTCGATAAATTTCCAAATGTTAACAAAGAATTAGGGCCTGAAATGAAGTCTACCGGTGAGGCTATCCATTTTATTCCCGATCTTCGCCACAATTATTTTAGAAAGGTTTACTCAGAGAGAAACTTGTACTTAAGTAGGTAAAACAGTGGGATTTATTCGAACCATATTAATTCTTGGTCTTATTTATTTTGGAGCAAGGATTGTTATGCGTGTCATTTTTCCGTGGATTCTTAAAACCTTTGTAAGAAAGGTGGAGCGGAAAATGAAGGACCAAATGAACCAACAAGGAGCGGGACATTCCGGATTCGAAAAAGCCAATGAAGATGTTTACATAAAACGCCCCCAAGAAAAACAAGGCAAGTCGACCAAGGATTTTGACGGGGGAGAGTATATTGACTTCGAAGAAGTTGATAAAGATTGATCCTGTATGGATGACATCAAATTATCGATTATAACTGTTGTTTTCAACGCTGAAGATCTTCTTGAGTATACTCTAGACAGTGTTAGGGCTGTAAAGTCGGACAAGGTAGAGTATATAGTAATCGATGGTAAATCGACTGATGGATCTGTTGACATTTTAGCAAAGAATAAAGACATAATTGATGTATTGGTATCGGAGCCGGATAAAGGCATTTATGATGCCATGAACAAGGGAATTGCCCGGGCGACTGGCAAGTACTTAATATTTATGAACGCCGGTGATGAATTAGTAAAGAATGCGGGAGAACGTATCTTGTCTGATAATTCTGATGCTGATATAATCTATGGAGACGCCCTGTTTGTTGATGATAATCGAATGGAGCTTGGGCTAAGATCAATCTTTACTTCGAGATCCCTTCCGCAAGAACTGACATTGAACAGTTACACCATGGGTCAGCGGGTCTGCCATCAATCGTTTGTTGTAAAACGAAATATTGTTCAACCATTTAATATGCGTTACAGAATTAGTGCTGATTATGACTGGATGCTTTCTTGTATGGCTAGGGCAAAAAGCAGCAAAAATTTAGTAGATCCGGTTTCCATTTTTCTTCATGGTGGAGTTTCAAAACAACAATTGAAAAAGGCCTTATCCGAACGTTTTTGGATTATGGTTGATCATTATGGATGGTTAGTTACCCTTTGGAGTCATTTTAAAATATTGATTCGAGGGCTCAAATTTTACAAGATCAATAAGAGGTTGGATTAACAAATAGGGTTCCTGAATACCTGGTTCGTAGTTGGAAATTTCGATGTGTTTTTAAGGCCTTAATTCAGTTCATTGGTTTGGATTTTTCGCTCTTATTTTTTGCTAAATATTGAGCTCGGAATTGAAGGTAATACAGTGAAATTCAAATTATTTCGGGCTTAATCAATTAATCTTGACTGGCATAGATCATGGGTTAAAAGTTTTCATATTTTCGCAAAAAAACAATCATGGCGATATCATTAGTGACAGGAGGTGCAGGATTTATAGGCGCTCATGTAAGTAGAGAATTGATTAAGATGGGGCATACGGTCATCGTTTTGGATGACTTGAGTGGTGGAAACAGAAATTACCTGGCTGAGGGGGTTGAGTTTATCGAAGGATCGATTTTAGACCACCAACTACTTGAAAAGATTTTCAATGAGAATGAAATTGATTATGTATACCATCTCGCAGCTTATGCAGCAGAGGGCTTGAGCCATTTTATTAAGAGATTCAATTACAACAATAATCTAATAGGTAGTGTTAATCTAATTAACGAATCAGTCAAACATAAAATCAAGTGTTTTGTGTTTACATCATCAATTGCGACGTACGGTGCCCTGGAACCACCAATGACTGAGGATATGACCCCGATTCCTGAAGATCCATATGGTATAGCTAAGTTAGCAGTAGAACAAGAACTTAGGGTAACTAAAGAAATGTTTGACCTTGATTACGTAATATTCAGGCCACATAATGTTTATGGAGAGTATCAAAATTTGGGAGACAAATACAGAAATGTGGTTGGAATTTTCATGAATCAAATTATGCAGGGTAATGCCTTAACCGTATTTGGAGATGGTCAGCAGTCAAGGGCTTTTAGCTATATCGGTGATGTTGCACCACATATTGCCAAGTGCGTAGATATTAAAGAATCCTATGGGCAAATCTTCAACATAGGAGCGGACAGTGAGTTTACAGTTAACGAATTAGCCAAAGTTGTTATGAAGGCGATGGGTTGTGAATCTGAATTAAGGTACCTGGAAGCGAGAAACGAAGTAGTGCATGCCTATGCAAGTCATGAAAAGGCTAGAAAAGTCTTTGGAACCGGAAGCTTAACAACCCTGGAAGAAGGTGTTCGAAAAATGGCAGATTGGGCTAAAACCCAAGGGGTTACTTCCAGTGAGAAATTCAAGAACATTGAAATTTTAGAGAAGTTACCTCCCGTATGGTTGGAGGATTAACCCTTCCATTTTTTTCATTCTACTAATAACTGAGTTGAAATGGCATTAGACGCAAGCAAGGTAGTAATTACAATTCCTACACACAAATCAGAAATTTCTGATAATGAAAGAATGTGTTTGTTGCAATGCGATAGAGTGTTATCAAGGTATCGGAAAGTCCTATTGGTTCCTGAAGGTTTAGACACGTCAGCTTACACCGAACTTGTAAAGGATTTAGAGGTGCGATTCTACGACCCGTACTACTTTAGTAGTTATCTGGGTTATGACGAATTATGCCTCTCACCAAGCTTTTACAGTGGTTTTGACGAACACGAATACTTGTTAATTTACCAGACTGACTGTTGGATTTTTAGAGATGATCTGCTTAAGTGGTGTAACAAAGGTTATGATTATGTGGGTGCACCGTGGATCGATTTATCTGAACCCACCAGAAAGGCAAAACCCATTATTGATATCAGGCCTTTAATGCAGGGTAAGGTGGGTAATGGAGGCTTTTCGTTACGAAAAATCTCGGCCATGAAACGGAATGCCAAATGGTTGATTAAAGTTTTACCGCTTTGGCGAAAAACAGAAGATACCTTTTGGGGAATGATTGTCCCTTTGGTTGATTGGAGCTTTAAGCGTCCGTCAATGAAGGAGGCATTGAAGTTTGCCTTTGAAACAAGCCCGAGCAAATGTTTCGAAATGAATAATTCGGAATTACCATTTGGGTGCCACGCATGGGAAAAATATGAACCTGAATTTTGGAGTAATCATATTAAACTGGAGAAAGCGCGGACTAATGACTGAGTAAGCCTCCATAAGGGTATTACCTACCCATGCGTGATAAGTCCGAGTTTTTCTTTCCAAAGAGAAACGTCAAATTTTTCCCAGGCATGAAGTCCGAATGGTAGTTGTCCTTTATTTAATTTATACAAAGCTTTTCTTGGCGAGGTCTCAATTGAAAATTTTGAAGCCTCTTTTTTTGAAGGTATTTCAAAATTGCTGGTGTTTTTTCTAGCAAAAATTCCCCAATAGTAATCTTCGTTGGAATTCCATTTTATTAGATCTGTCTTTTCACGATCAAATGCTTCCAAACAACTTGAAACTTTTCTAAGTGAAAAGCCACCGTTTCCAATAGCATTATAAAAATGGGCCGTGAACAGGCATCTAAAACCTTTTACGATTCCATCTTTTAAGAATATATTGTGCCAGATTTGCCAATACGAATCAAGCCAGGGTGCTCCTATGTAGTCGTAGTCTTTTTTGGTCCATAGTTGTAGGTTGTCTTTTATTACCAGTACATCGGTCTGACAAATAAGCAGGTAGTTATAATCCTCAAATAGCTCGTAGAAAAAACGGGAAAGCATTAGTTTATTATAAGCCTTCGGACTTCCGAAATATTTTTGATCCACTGAAACCGAAGTATAACTGAACTTATCGCTTAGGGTATTCAACGGAAGGCCTTCCGGATGAATTACAACAATTGGATAATCGCCTAATTCTTTAAAACACTGATTTAACGAAAGCCATTCACTTTTCGTGAATTCAAGCTGGTAGATAGGAATTACAACTATTACCTCTTTCAATTCATTTTGGTTTTATAGCTTTTATGTACAATTCACCACCCGATTCAGGGTCCATTCCTAATTTAAACCATCCCAACAATTGCTTGACTTTCCCCATAATCAGTAAGCTTTTTTTAGGCTTAACACCTTCATAGGTTATCTGTTTATTGGTTTGAAACATTTTGCCCATTGCATAAACCCAGGCATCATTTCTAACATTGGAGTTTGCTACTTCAACCTCAAAACCGGATTCAAGAACAATTTGTTTCAGGTTGCTGAGATTAAACACATGGATATGTGCCGGTGGATGCAAATGAAGCCATTCAGATTGAAACAGATCGGTATACATCCAACTTTTACTGTTTGGAGTTTCCATTACAATTTTACCTCCGGGTTTCAAGATCCGAAATACTTCCCTGATGGTTTTTTTTGGGTCGGGTACATGTTCAATTACATGACTTAAAGTGACGGCATCATAATAATCGCTTGGGTAGTTTAACTCAAAAAAATCACCTGATTTAGCGTTTAGGCCCTGAGACTTACAATACTCAACTGCCATGGGGTCGAAGTCCATTCCCTCAACTTCCCATCCCATTTTTGCCAGGCGCTTAATAAGGTGTCCATTTCCACATCCAATATCTAACATTTTTCCACTCTCACATGCATCAAGCCCCATTATTCGAAAGTCAAGTTCTGCCTTTTCTGTAGGAAATAAGTTCACAACAAACCCAGGTAACAAGGAATTCAGTTTTTCCAAATTCTTGTAACCGTATGCCGATTCATAGTATTTGTTTTCAATTTTTCGAATGAAATCAAATGTGTATTTGCCCACACTTCTATGCGTATAGTACTCGACATAAATTTTCCATAGTTCATCATTATTAGGCATTGGGTTAAGCCATAACATTTGACAGGCAGAATTTGAACATTTACTCATGTCCCACTTACCGGGGGCACTATACATCCTATCAAATAGTCCAGTATGGATAGTTTCGCCAGTACTTCCACAAAGTGGGCATTCGGGAAGAGGATGAGTTCCTATGCTATCTTTATTTTCTATTGCAGTTTGTTTTGACACTATGCTACTTCTTTAGGTTTACGAAAGGATTTTCCAAAATAGACCAACAATAGAATCACGATTATACTGGATCCGGCCAGGGAAATCCTTTCGCCGATGTAATAAACCTGCGGTTTGAATTTAAACTCAATTTTATGTTTTCCAGCGGGAACAACCAATCCACGAAGAACATAGTTTACCCTGAAATGTTTCTGCTCTACTCCGTCGATGTATGCAATCCAATCCTTGTTGCCATGGTAATAGATTTCAGAAAACACAACCAACTGATCGGTAGAGGAATTATAATCATAGGCAAGCTGTTCAGGTTCATAGGAGGTTAATGTAATACTACCACTGGAATCGAACGATTGACTCCATGAACTATACAATTCTTTGAATCTTTTATCGATAACAACCTCGCTTCCAGGGTTAAACCCTGTTAGAGCTTCAATTTCTTCATCTGCATTATTGACCTCAATAATTTTATTGACAAACCAGGCATTTCCCATGCTATAGGTATTCTGGGCTATTGCATTGGCTTCTTTACCAAAAATGACGTACTTCATATTGAGCATATTCAACACTGGAGTATTATCAAACCCTTCATTAAGTTTCCTTAATTCAGGACTAATCTGTCTTTCAATAAGGTCTTGGTACCTTTTAAGTTTGGCAGCATGATACCCGCCAATCGTTTTGTAGAAATAAGAGGGAGCTGCATCATTAAATATGCTTACCGTTGTGTTTAACACCCTATAATGTGGGTCGCTGTCACGAAGCATCTGGCTTTCGGCAGGGGTCAATTTGTAGTTTTTCGAAATGTCTTTTAATTTTCTAAAGTCATCATCGTTGAGGTAGCGTTTATCTACAGACCAAAGGTCAATTGTAATAAGCGCTGTAAGACCGATAGCCAAGTATGATTCTTTCAACTTACCCTTTAAATACAGGTAAATCAATAAAAGTGCGACCAGAATAAAACCAAGAGACCTGAGGGAATCATTCCTCATCATACGTGCTCGATCTTCCTTGATTCCATCCATTAAGGCTGCCCCAAAATCTTTGCTCTTGGTCATTTCCGCCATCTGTTGTTCAAATTTTTCATCCGCGGAAACCCCATTGCTTGAGGATTGAGAATCGAAATCAAATAAACTTCCACCTAAGACCACTAATATTAAGCAGATAGAGGCAAACCCACCGCCTATTTTTAGGACCTTTTTGAAATCGTTTTTACCCTCTTCCAGAATAGCCTTTAGACCGAGCATGGCCAACCATACCGTAGTAATGTTACCCACAGCCAAAATCATTGACGGGGACCTGAATTTATTGAATAAAGGGAAATAATTGAAGAATATACTGTAGAACCAATCCAGGTTTTTTCCCCAGGAAATGAATACACAGAATAGGGTTGCTACGAGCAACCACCATTTAGATTTATCCCTTGACAAAAAGAGCCCGGCTATGGCAAGCAGGAGAATGATAGCCCCAAAGTATACCGGTCCACTTGTAAAAGGTTGCGCCCCCCAATAAAGTGGCAAGCTTTTCACAAAACCCTGCGCCTGTTTCTTTCCTACGCCCCTACTAGTAAGTTCCTCATAGGTTGCAGAATTTTCATCCAGTCCTCCACCAGAAGCTCCTCCCATAAAGTTAGGTACCAGCAATGTGAAGGTTTCTAATTTACCATAACTCCAGCTTAATGCATAGTCTTTTTCCAAGCCATTTCCATCCACCTTTTTAGAGCTTAATTCTTGCTCTCCCCGAATGGTTTCTTCAACATAATCTTTGGTAGTAAGAAGGGGAGTGGTGTTTGGTAATACACCAACTATGGCTGCCAACATCATGATTACTGAAGATCTCAGAAAATCTCGAATATCATTATTTTTAATCGCCTGTATTAGCTCATAGATTAACCAAATCAAAATTACAAATAGGAGGTAGTACGTGATTTGGACATGGTTAGACATAATTTGAAACCCAACAAATACACTAGTAACAATAAACCCTTTGAAATATTCTTTTTTTAGTATTAGATAGATTCCAGCAAGAATTGGCGCCGAAAAACCTAAAGCCATGACTTTACCTATATGCCCAGCTTCTATAATAATAAAATTATAGCTCGAAAAAGCGTAACCAATTGCACCCAGAGTGGCCCAAATTGGCTTGAAGCCAATAACAACAAGGAACATGTAAAAACCAAACAAATAAATTAGGGTTACTTCAATAGGTGAGGGAAACAAACTCCTAAACCCTAGCCATACGTGTTTAACAACATTTGTTTTTGTTCCAAGCCATATTTGAATAACCGGCATCCCGCTGAACATTCGCCCAGTCCATAAGGCATAGTCACCGGTTTCCTCATGGTAGTCAATTACTTCCTTTGCCATGGCATGAGATTGAACTACATCATGTTGGCTCATTTTTTTACCAGTTAAAGCTTGAGAGAAATAAGAAAAAGTTAAAGCTAAAAACGCTGCAGCCACAATTAAATGAGGCTTTATTGAGAGAAAACTCATCTGTTTAATTTTGGGTGTCAAATCTACTATATTGATACGTTGTACAAATAAAGTTCGACTTAAAATAAGTTCAATAGACTCAAATTTTCTGCGGAAGAGCCAAGAAGTATTTAAAATGTAATTGGATGACCCTTGTCATTATGTCGTTGTAGAATTTGATCATTGTAATCTAATTAATGAATGGATCACATCTTGCGAAAGACTTCGAATCTTGTTTTAGGAAAGTATATACCATTGGCAGCCAATCATACAGTATAAATATCAAACTACCACCTATATTTTTTTAATATAAAACTCATCAGAATAAATACTTTTGAAAAATATGAAATGAATTAATAAAAGCGAACCTTTAAATAGTTAGTTCTGATGAAGAAGGAGAAAAAAACTCACATCAAACAAATTGACTATTTGGAATTTATTTTAATAGAAACTTTAGTTAAGATTTAAAGATTAACCTATTTTCAAAGGATCATTGTTGGATTCTTATGGACGGCCTATCAGACTTTGTTTGTGGACGGTTGAATGGGTAAAAGCAAAATTATGGCAAGCGTAAAGCAAATTTTTCAGTACGGTTTGGCTCGTATCAAAACCAAAAAAGTGGAAAACGAATATCTTAATTGGCTAAAATTTGCCAATGCGGGAATGATGAATGAAGGGAATTATCATTTATTTGAACTGGCGATAAAAGATATTGAAGGGGATGAACCAATTATTGAAATAGGATCTTTCTGTGGTTTATCAAGTAATGTAATGACATATTTTTTGAATAAATATTCAAAAAAGAATAAGATCATTACTTCCGACAAATGGATTTTTGAGGATTCCGATTCCAAATATTTGGGAGATTCCCATTTGGAGCATGATGTTTATAGAAAATTTGTTAAGGAGTCTTTCATTCGAAATATCAAGGTGTTTAGCCCAAATAATCTGCCCTATGCAATTGAAGAATTCTCAGATGATTTTTTCAAATTATGGGAAAAAGGTGACACGCATACAGATATATTGGATAGAGAAATCCAACTTGGCGGGCCAATTAGTTTTGCTTTTATAGATGGGAACCATTCTTACGAATTTACAAAACGTGACTTTGAAAACTGTGACAAATATCTTGTTAATGGTGGTTTTATCCTTTTTGATGATTCAGCAAGCTATTACAATTTTGGTTGCAGTGAGTTCATGAAGGAAATGAGAAAAAACAAGAATTATAGAATAGTTGATAGGAACCCAAACTATCTTTTTCAGAAAATTCAGTAACTAGATTAAGGCTTTCTTGTAGTTTTCTATAGTAATGGGCCTCTTTTCCCTATACGATAATTAACGGGGCCAAAAGATTAAGAAATGAATAATATTACCCATTTTGTACCATATTTATTTAAAAAGTATGCAAGTCATTCGTTGTTTAGGGTGCTAAGTTTTGCTCCAAGTTCGGTGCTTTCAAGAAATAAAAAACTTAAAAATAAGTACAAAGGGGAAAAGCTTTTCATTCTTGGTTCAGGTCCTTCCATCAACAATGAAGATTTAAGTATTTTGAAAGGACAACATGTGATGACACAAAATAATTTTCACATGCATGACGATATTGAGTTACTGAGTCCTAAGTTTCATGTGGTCGTACCCAAGCATCATCAGAAAAGCTTTGATAATGATTGGATAGATTGGATCGGAGATATGGAAGAAAGATTGCCAAAAGACTGTCTCTATTTTTTTGGTAAAGACACTAAATACATAATAGACTCTAAAACGGGTATTGGAGATAGAAGTTTTTATATAAGCAAAGGCCTTAATCCTTTATTTATGAATAAAACTGATTGTGATATTTCTAGCCGAATAATGAACATTCCCTCTGCAATAACACAATGTTTAACGATAGCTGTTTACCTGGGATTTGAGAAGATTTATTTACTCGGAATGGATTTAGATCAAATCGTTCAGTTTGGGAAGGGGAGAGATAATATACGCTGGTATGGTCATTCAAAAATCACCAATAATCAGGCAGAAAAAGGATTCGAAGATGATTTGCTTAAATCAGGAAATATGTATTTCGAGTTTTGGAAAATGTGGCGTCAACTGAATATGATAGATAATTACGCCAGGACTCAAAATGTATTTATAGGTAATGCAAGCAAGTATGGCCTATTGAATGTTTACCCTCGAATTGACATAAACGAAGCTTTGAAAAGCTAAGCCTATATAACCTTCTCCTTTATTTTAGAGATAAGCTGAATCAAAAGCTGGTTCGCGTCCTCCGAAATGTTTAATTTCCAAATGGCTAATGGAAATACAATACTAATAATTGAGGTTGTTATTAATATACCTAAGTAAGGATTGGAAATCATGGGGACCTGAATAAGAGCCAAAAAAAGCAAAACCGCGAATCCAAATAACAAGAATATTTGTTTGCAAAATGGATGTATTCTAAATTTCCAGTACACATAAATCATGACAAGAGCGTGATTTATTCCAACCGATATTAGAGTTGCAAATGCTGCTCCTTCAAGGCCGTAAATTGGAATAAGATAATAGTTTAGCACTATTGAAGTAAAAGCCAGGATAACAATGGTTACGGAACTTACCCATGCTTCGACCGAGTTTAAAAGTATCTGATTGGAAATTCCACTCAGTAAGCTCATGAATTTAACTCCAGAAATGATTAGAAATACATTGATTCCCAATGCAAAACTTTCTCCTTTGGGCATGATTTGAAACAGGTAGGGCAGGTTGAAATATATTCCAAGAAATATGAACACTCCAAAAACAAGAAGAACAACACTATTTTTTTTATGGAGCGCTCCAATTTTATCAATTTTACCTTCTGTGTAATACTCCGAAATAAATGGGTCGCTTATTTGTACTAATGCTCTTTTAGGGATTTCAATAACAGTTGCCACATATACCATAGTTGCATAAATTGTTAACTGTTCCGGACCAAGCATAGAGCCAGTCATTATCATGTCTATTTTTATACTTAGACCACCGCCTATAGCTCCAAGAGAAACAATTGAGGCATAACCCAAATACTTTCTAAGATTTGGCTTGTTCCAAACCGCTCCATTGAAGTTGAATTTTAACCCGAATTTCTTTTTGTAAAGGAAAAGGAGAATTATTGGGGCAAGTAGATAGAAGAACATCCAAATATTAATTCCTTGAGAAAAAGAAACAAGCTTGATGCCGATTAATATTGCAACTACGCTTAAACCTACTCTGTATACAAATTCCTTAAAAAATGTTGGAATAGCAATAATCTTTTTACTACTAAATATCCGTTCAAAAACATTGAACAAAACAAGTGAGGCAGCAATTACCAGAAACGCTTTTTCGTAGTCAGAAATGAGCGAAGATTTTTCTGAAAAATAATTAAGAATAGGATCTCGAAAAATCCAATAAAAAATGGACATCATTCCAATTCCCAGTATACTGAATGTAATGGCAAGTGTATAAAACGATCGTTGCTTTTCTTCAGATTCAACATACGTTGGAAAGTATCGAATTACCAAATACGGAGACCCAAACTGAAACACCAACATAAATAATGTTGCCATTTCAATAATTAATCGCATGACCCCTATTTCCTTAAGGGTAAGAAAGTGGGGAAGAATAAACAGCAGATTTATATAGGCAATTCCAACTCCTAAATAGTTAAAAATGGTAGAGAATAAGCTTTGTTTCTGAATGATGTTTGTACCCATATAAAAAGCAATATTAAATTACTTAGCTGTTAAAAAGGAGCAGAGTCCATTAAGTAAATAACAATTTGAATTGCCAAAGTTCAGATCAATTGTTTTACAGAGTTCGGGCTTGGCCCAAAATGTATTTATCTACATTTGCGAGCGTTTGATTCGATTAAACTTTAGTAATACATTACTCACCATCTATGAATCATGATTTGTTTTTATGAAAAGTATATTTAAAGCTATTTTTTTCTTTCTGCCTTCAACCGTTTTTGGACCATTTTATTTTGAGTTAAAATCTTTTATTGGAAGGATGTTTCAAAAAAGGCTAAGTATTGACGAAGGTCAGACGAATTTTATAAACTTAGGTTGTGGCCCTGTAATTACTGAAGGAATGATCAACATAGATTTCTTTTTTGAAAAAGGAATTGATTACGGAGCTGATTTAAGGTTTCCCTTGAAAATAAAAGATGAATCTGTAGACGGTATTACATGTGAACATACTATGGAGCATTTATCTTATTCCGATGACGAAAAGTTAATGAGTGAATGCTACAGAATACTCAAACCAGGAGGGGTTTTAAGAATTATCCTACCGGATGTTTCGAAATTTTTAAATGCTTATGCAAATAATGACGTTGCGTGGTTTAATGAATGGGAAAAGTTGTATTTCACCAACAGTTTAAATCCTGAACGAGCAAAGCGAAAATTACATTCGAAAATGGGAGCGGTTAGTTTTGTGCTTCAGGAATATGGGCATATTTCAGCATGGGATGAGGAGACGCTTAGGTTTTATCTTTCCAAAGTTGGGTTTTCTAAAATTGATGTTAAAGCATACAGGGAAGGAGCTAAAAAAGAGCTTTTAATTGACTTGGATAGCGAAACACGAAAATTCGTATCCATTTATTTGGAGGCAACAAAATAAGTCCAACATACAAGGTGGTAGGTAGTATGCCTTTTTAATTGATAGTGAGAAGTACATAAAGTACTTAGGGTCATAGAGGTTAAGTTTTTTGCTAACTTAGCTGGATATTAATCTAGTCAAAAATCAGCAATTTGAGATATACTTTTTTCAACATAATACTCCTATCTTTTCTTAGTATTTTTTTTCTTCAAATCAACGGACAGTCATGTAATTCACCAATTTCTGTCTATTGTTTTAACGGTGACTCCAAGGATAATTCTGGAAGTAATAATCACTCAATTAGTAACAATGCAACACTTACAACAGGAAGGTTAGGTTACTTAAACACAGCATATAAATTTAACGGACTAAATCAAAAGATTCAATTGCCTACAAGCCCGTTCTACGGTCACAATGAATATACTTATGCAGCTTGGGTTAAAGTGAATAAGAATCCAGCAATTGGTCAGGCACAATGTATTTTTCATGTTGGTGGAGCTGGACCAGATCAATCTATTTTGTTGACCAACGCATATGCTCCAGCCAAGCACACGGGCTTTGGAGCCGCATCCTACGATAGTTCAACTGCTGGATCCGGGGTCAGTTTTACTAATTCTCTTCCTAAGGTTAATCAATGGTATCATGTTGCGGTTACTAGAAGTAATACAGTTCTTAAATTATATATAGACGGAGTTTTGAATAAATCTGTTTCTTTAAATAACAGTAGTGCCAAATATTCTACTTCCCCAATGTTAGTTGAACTGGGAGCAAGAGCAAGCACTTCTGGAACTATCCAGTACTTCAATGGGGTCATTGATGAATTAGTAGTTTATTCATGCATTTTAGATAGTGTTAAAATAAAAGCTCTTTATAATTCAAAATCTTGTGATTCGGTCCGCCAATCCTGTGTAACGTCACCCCTTTCAGTCCATTGTTTTAATGGTAATGCTAAGGACGGAACATCCAATGGAAACAATGGGACGGTATCCGGAGCTAGTCTAACAACAAATAGAAAGGGTCGTTCTAAAGCTGCCTATTCGTTTGATGGGATCAATGATAATATTGCCGTTTCCGGATCAAAATATACAGGAAAAAATGAATTTACATATTCTGCGTGGGTAAATGTGTCGCAGAACCCTGGGATAAATAAATACTATATGCTATTATCGGTAGGTGGCTCAGGAGGAGATCAGCATATTGCTTTAGGCAATAGATCAAGTTTTAATCATGTTGGATTTGGTATAGGAACCTATAATACTTCCGGATTTGAAAATGTGTATACCAATACTTTGCCTACCGTAAATCAATGGTACCATATAGCTTTTACCAGAACCAATAAAGTTGCCAAACTATACGTGAACGGTGTTTTATCGGATACAGTAAAAATTAATAACAGGAATGCCAACTATGGATCAAATTCCGCAATGAAAATTGGTTCTCGATTTAATAATACACAGCATTTTAAAGGAAAAATTGACGATGTTCGAATTTATGGATGTGCAATGAATAGCACGGAGATTGTAAGTTTATATAACTCAAATTCTTGTGATTCTTGCAACGCACCGGTTATGAAATATTGTTTTAATGGAAACGCTAACGACGAATCGGGAAATGGAAATAACGTAACCTCAAATACGGCCTCGTTGGATTCTAATAGATATGGAAAGCCAAATTCGGCTTATTCTTTTAACGGGACTACTGCTTCGATGTCAGCGCCTGTTGCACCTTTAAAAGGGCACGATCAATATACTTACTCAGCCTGGGTTTACCCAACTCAAAACCCAGGTGCAGGGTCAGGAAGGGTTATTCTATCGGTTGGAGCAACTCCAACTGACCAAATGATGGGAATTTTTAATAACGTTTCTGCGGGACATGTTGGTTGGTGTATAAGTACATACAACACATCTGGTTCTCCTTCAAATGTTTGTACCGGTTCTTTGCCAGTTTTAAATAAATGGTATCATATTTCATTCACAAGAACCAATAAAGGTGCCAAATTGTATCTCGATGGAGTATTAAAAGATACAGTCGCTTTGTCAAATGTGAGTGCCGGTTATGCTTCATCTCCAGTGGCTAAAATTGGCGCCAGGTATAATAACACACAAAAATGGAAAGGTAAAATTGATGATGTAAATCTGTTTAACTGTGAGTTGAATGCTGGTGAGATAATGAACCTCTACAAGTCGAAGGATTGTGAAGATACCTGTAAATCATATAGTGTCCCTATTTCTTTTGTCGGTTTTGATACAACCTATTGCTCAAATGGAAGCAATGATACTCTTTCAGCCCTTCCCGAAGGTGGAACTTTTTCAGGAGTTGGTATGACTGATAGTGTTTTTACCGCAGCTGGAAGGACTGCGGGTAATTACA
Source organism: Crocinitomicaceae bacterium (assembly GCA_002713215.1). Lineage (GTDB taxonomy): Bacteria > Bacteroidota > Bacteroidia > Flavobacteriales_G > Salibacteraceae > UBA2108. The sequence continues at coordinate 1,820 of PAVO01000022.1, read as the reverse complement.
ATATTATTTACAGGTTTTTAGATTCTAATTATTGCGAATGGATTGACACAGTTGTTGCTACAGTTGTGGACCCGAGTTCAGCAAGTGCTGGAACCTATAGTAATCAATGCCTAAATAGTGGCTTACTAACACTCTCAGGAACTCCTTCAGGAGGTGTTTTTTCTGGGGTTGGAGTTAATTCTAATAAGTTTAACCCAGTTTCTGCCGGGGTCGGAACCCACTCTATTTATTACGATGCTAACGATTCTAATGGTTGTTCGGTTTTAGACACGATTACTTTAAGGGTCGATTCGGCACCCAAAGTTTCTTTTTCGAGCTTAAGCCCTGTTTGCCACCAATCAGGTAAGTTGATTTTGTCGGGTGGAAATCCATTTGGTGGTATGTACTCCGGTAATGGAGTTAAAAACGGAAAATTTGATCCAGATTCTTCAGGCATTGGCTCACACGTGATCACCTATACCTATACGGATACGAATTCCTGTACAGGAACGGATACTTCTAAGATTATTGTTTCTAAAAACCCAACAGCCTCTGTTTCTCAAGTACCTGATCAATGTGTTTCAACTTTTTGGATAAACTTGTCAAGTTATGGAAGTCATACAGGTGGAACTTTTTATGGTCCTACGGTTTTTTCCAATCGTTTTTATCCAACCATCATTGGAAAAGGAACGCACACTCTTCACTACAAAGTAGATAGTCTGGGTTGTTCTGACACTGCTTCCTTTACTATTAAAGTTGATTCTAACCTGACCGCAAGCTTATCCAGTTATCCAGCTATATGCATAAATGCACCGGCCTTTCCATTGTATGGAGGTTCTCCAACAGGAGGAACTTATCTTGTAAATGGTTCAGTTGCGACAAGTGCAAACCCTGGAACACTTGGCGTCGGAATACATGAAATTAGGTATTATGCGACCAATGCATGTGGATCCGACACCGCCACCATTTCGTTGGTAATTAATGCCAAACCCACAGTAGGTCTATCTAGTTTCAGTGCCGTATGTAGTAATTCGGGATTGTTGACATTGAGTGGAGGAAGTCCGAGTGGAGGAACCTATTTTGGGAATAACACCTCATCAGGAAGTTTTAATCCTTCAACAGCCGGAGGAGGAAGTCATACGATTAACTATACTTATACCGATGGTAAGGGTTGTAAAGACACAGCTAGTCAAACCATAGTAGTAAATTCTAGTCCAACGGTAACATTCTCAAGTTTATCCGATGTATGTATCGATAATGGTTTGGTTACATTGAGTGGCGGAAGTCCAACTGGCGGAATTTATAGTGGCACCGGTGTGAGTTCCAATAACTTTAATCCGGCTACAGCCGGAGTAGGTACTCATAATATAGTTTACAGTTATACCGATGGTAACGGGTGTACTAACAAGGACAGTACAAATCAGGTTGTAAATGCACAGCCCATGGTAAGTTTATCGAGCTTTAGTGCAATCTGTAGTAACTCAGGATTGTTGACCTTAACTGGTGGAAGTCCAAGTGGTGGAACTTACTTTGGAAACAATGTAAGCTCAGGCAAGTTCAATCCATTGACAGCCGGAGCCGGTACCCATACGATTAACTATACCTATACCGATGGCAACAGTTGTAGTGATACAGCGAGCAATACGATAGTAGTCAATGCGAGTCCAACGGTGACCTTTAGCAGCCTATCCGATGTATGTATCGATAATGGTTTGGTTACATTGAGTGGCGGAAGTCCAACCCCAGGAACCTATAGTGGCACCGGAGTAAGTGGCACGACTTTTAATCCAGTAACCGCAGGAGTAGGAACCCATACGATAACCTATAAGCATACCGATGCG
>PAVO01000021.1 GCA_002713215.1 Crocinitomicaceae bacterium | reverse complement strand
TTTTCCTTTTTAATTATAATTTCAAGATATCAATAACATCCTTTGCAAGTCTAAAGGAGTGATTCCTGCCCTCGATTACATCGGGTAGCAGGAATTGTATCGAAGGGTAGACAAACGACAATGAACCACATCTCTGGAAAGGTTGATCTGTCTTCGATACACGGTTAAATAGTAATTTAGCCTGGGCACTCAGACTGACAACTTCTCTCACCATATTCCACAACCTGCTAAATTTGGTTTCTTAACTATTGAACTATGAACAATGTAACAGCTGTATTAAAGGAAGACGCTAACTTTACTACCTACCTAAAAACTGATGACCACCAGTTGATTGCCGACGAGCCTGTAGAATTGGGCGGAGACAATCGGGGCCCCAACCCCTATGCGTTGGTTTCGTCAGGTCTGGCGGCCTGTACCCTCATTACCATGAAAATGTATGCAAAAAGAAAGGGCTGGGAATTGGGAGAAATATCGGTAGAGGTAAGCCACAACAAGGACTACCATGCGGAGTGCGAAGATTGTGAAAAATCGAGCCAGAAGAAGGACATTTTCGAACGGCGTATTCATATTTCCGGAAACCTTGACGAAACTCAACTTAAACGAATGCTTTATATCGCGGATCGCTGTCCGGTGCATCGGACGTTGGAAGGGAGTGCGGTTGTGAAAACAGAATTGATGGAATAGTACTAACTTTGATGGAAATGCAATCAATTAAAACAACTAACGATCAAAAGGTTTGATTAACCATCCAGATTAGTTGGCTATGCTTACCTTTTGTCAGTATATATACAAGTTAGCATCAAGAGCCAGCAACAATTACAATTATGAAAAGAGTCTATTTCGATTGGGGAATTATAAATAAGATGAGAACCAACCAAGTTGGGCCATATTCCAATCTACTTTCCTCAATGAATAAAAATAGACATAGGTTTTTAACACCAATGTCGTTGGCTCACTTTGACGACTTAAATTCAAATTATTCTCATTCGGAAAAACAACAAGCTCTTACGCGATTAGACCTTGAGTTTCTGCGAATGTTAACTGGAGGAGAAGGGCTTGTCCTTGATTCCGAACAAAAACATGTTAAGCCTAGATTAATCAACCCAGTAGAGTACTTTTTCGAAAACATTCCGAAATATGATAATACTCCACTTTCATTGGAAACATTAATTAAAGACATAAATAACCCTGGAATTGAACTGCTATATGAAAAACTTACTGACACATTAAAAAAGATTCCTTCAGGTATGCATTTTGACAAAAATGAAGGGCCAACTGGATATAATAAAGGACTTGCAACATTTTTTCCGAAGACGGCCAAATCAAACAACTTTTATTCAGCTATTCAAGATATTTTGGATTTTTCGACAAACAGGGAGCAACACTCCAAAGCATATCGACAAGTTCGAAACAATGTAGTTGATCAATTAAAAATAGAAACGGATTCTGGCAAATGGGGTAACCCATTTGATTATTTAAATAATAAATTACCACATACCGAAGTTGGAAAACCTTTTGATCATGTTTTTGAAGAACAACTCAAAATTCAATCAAATACTAAAGATAGTACGAGGTACAATCATTTTATGTACCTCTTCGTAACGTTGGATACATATGGTTTTCAAAGAGATAAAAAGTCTAGGAACTTAATTATAGATTCTACCCACGCGTTTTACGCCGCTCATTGTGATTATTTCGTTATTGAGGACAAAAAAGCCTATCATAAGTCTAAAGAAGTCTATAAAAAATTGAATATCGAAACAATGGTGCTAAACCCGGAAGAATTTATCGCCGTGGTAAAAGGAAATCCTGCGATTCAACCTAGAAAATGGACTAATTGGTTTGAATTAATCAATAATACTATCGAAAATGAAGAACCTCTTTTAAATGGTGAAAATGATGAGAAAAACCCGGTGCTGATTTACAGTATAAACCCAAAATATTTCGACTTTTTTAATAGAATGCAAATTACCCGACACGATGAGTACATTACAGCTTCTTTCTATAAAAAAGTAGATAATTACTCAACCTTCTTTTTTTGGCAAGAAATTGAAACACTTGTAAAATGTATTGTTAATCATTTTGGATCATCTGATTTTAATATGGAATCGCTAAGTAAAGCGGAAAAAGAACAGATTAACACTGACCAATGGAAAGGGCGTTTTTGGTTTCTTTCGAAGGAATCTACTGTACATCTAACGCTGCGTGAAGGTTCACCTGGCCCAATGCTAAATTTTAAAATAAATATGAACGCTACGGATGCCAATAGCCACTAAAATGAAAATGCTAGCGATAGTGTAAATTTGAAAACGAAGTTCAACACTTAACTCCACATTTGAGATAGTGGCAGAGCGTTAGTCATAAGAGAACCAAGTGAATAAACCTTCGTGTAAATAATAATGATGAAAACCTGGACAACCCTATTATTTCTGTTTTTGCTTCTTACCTCTTATGGACAATCAAACTTTGATAGTTCCAAAATTTCAAAGGGAACCAACAAAATAGCTGACGATATCGAAGAAGTAGGTGTAGTAATGAACAGCGGAATTGGCTATGCGGGAATACGGCCTAAACAATACGACAACTTTATTCACTTAAAAGAAAAGGCGACATCAGATGAATTAAAAGCATTAACCAATCATGCGAGTCCTACGGTTCGCTGCTATGCATTCTGGGCTTTGTCCTATGATCATTCAGTTGACTTGTTTTCAATTGTATTGGACCATATTGATGACACAGCCATGGTGGATACTCAATTTGGATGTATTGGAAGTAGTAAGCCCGTTGGCGATTTTTTTATTAGCGTAGTAACCCCAAGATACATTGATTTGAACTCAAAAAAACTAGATTCTGCAGAGTTTGCAACCCTTGACAGTACTCTAATCTATTCTACCAACTACCTATGGGCCAAAACAAAGGCAATTAATAGGGCCAAGCCAACCGAAAAGCTTTATCCGGTAATTCGGGAATTAGTTGTAACAGATAAACACCAACCCGCCTTGGTAACCTTAGCCAAATATCTAAAAGAACAGGACGTTAAGTTAATTCTGAATAACCAGTTCAAGAGTCAATATAAAGGGAGCGGCTTCCTATATACCTATAAGGCAATATGCCAATTCCCACATCCTGACTTTTTTCCCCTGCTTGAAACCAACCAAAAAAAGACACTGAACAAAACGCACTTTAGTAATGAATGGAGGGAACTGTATAAGGCTATAGCCTGTTACAAGAATAACAAAGCAAAGGAATTACTTCAGGTACCTTTTACAGAGGTAAAGCACGATGATATTAGAAAGTATCACATTGATTTTGTTTACGATGCAATTCAACAATACAAATCGCCCATTTACGATGAGTTACTCTGGAGGTTGTGGGCTGAGGAAAACCGAATTACCATTGACGTATACACTTACTTATTGGATAAAAATCCTGAAAAAGCCTATGAGCTTTCCAAAAAAAACCTGGAAAACATAAATGCATTTGGCTGGGGAAAGGACAGTCTAATAAAAACAATGCTTGATCTGACCTTAACTCAAGATGAAGCATTTGCTCTTGAAATTATTCGAATAAACATTAAGCAGGCAAACGTTCATCTATTTCTCACTTTTTCAACCAAAGCAGCTGAATTAAAAGACAGCTCATTTATTGACCCTTTATTTAACCGGATGGAAACCGAATGGAATGCTCATGTCTATTTAGAAGTTGTGAAAACTCTTATAGCCTATGACGATTCGAAAATTAATGAACGAATAATAGCCACCAGAAAGAAGAACGATGAACTAAACAAAGATTGGGGAGGCGAGGCACTAGACAAACTTTTGATTGACAATGGCTTTAACATTAAGAATTAGATGAAATTTTGTGGAGTAGTCGTTGTATCAATTTTAATTTTTGGATGTGGGGAACCAGTACAATTGAACAAGTTTTATAAGACTAATTTACCTGAAGGCTTTCATAGAAATTGGTATAAACTTACTGAAACCGATAGCGGTTATATCGCCTATAAACCCTGTGATGCGGCGAATAAGTCAATAAACCTAACTGAGGGTTCCGTTACTATTGATTATGGACAAGAGGAAGTTGTGTTTGAAGTTCTGAACATTGATTCTAACCGAAGAGGTTTTTACAGGTTCATACTTGAAACGGACCATAGTCTGGATACTATTGTCTTTTGTTCTGTAGACGATGAAAGCGGCATAGCAACCTGGAAGGAATCATTCTCATCATTCGATTTCGATAATGACGAATTGTACATTTCCGATAAGAACTATTTCAATTTCAAGGAGGTTATTGAACCCTGTGCTACCTGTTATGCAGAAGAATGCCTGGAAAAGGACAAACGATTATTCGACCGCAACTTGCCTTTTCAAATCTTAAATCTTGAAACGAATACCAATTACCCATCCTCGGCTGAAGATGACTCAATGTGCGAAGGCTGGTGGCTTGATGAAGAATATACCAAACTTGTCTTCAGAAATTCCAGGTACATTTCAGGTTCAGAGTGGCATGCCTTATATGATCATTTACCCTGCCAGGTTAAAGGAGAATTGCAACAGTTAGAGACTAAATTCACCTTTTCCATTAATGGAGGAAGTTGGCTTTCTATTGGAAATAAAGACACCTCAGCCATTATGGGATATTTTGGAGTATCGGGTTTATTCATCTCAGAAGCATGGAGTGAAGAAGATGGGGACTGAATAAACTTGTATTCATCTGGCTAATTTTGCGATTAAAGAGAGGGTCGAACGACAGTATGGAAACTATATGGATTCAACTAAACTTTGACAAAAAAAAGAAATTCACCAATTCCGATGAGGTGATTCAAATGCCTGTTGAATGATTCCTTCCAATTTCATAAAAAACTGCTTTGTACTGGCGTGTTTATTCCTTTATTCAAGTTTTGTAATTGGTCAGCAAGCAAATCAATCTTCATTCAGGCTTAACCATCAATTCTGGTTTCTCGAAAAACACGGACTGGTATGCAGTTATAAAGTCAACTATGTTGTAACATCGGATTCAAATTTAACCGAGGTTCAGCGAGACTCAATTTTTTACCTCGCAAGGTCCTTTGTCCGACATGCAGGAGGAGACTATAAGTTGAACAATTTAATATTTCGAAAAGATTCCATCGAAAAAGAACTGCAAACCCATTTGACTGAGAAGATAAAGCGCAGAAGCTACTCCTTAATCTCGCTGGTTGTTGATACGGCGTACATTCCTCCTTACGTGTATAGTGCCATCCTTAAAAAAGGATTATACACTTCTAAGCAACTTGATTCAATGAAAATAGAAGTATTAAACGATGACTAATAGAAGGTAATCTCTTGCCACCATTTGAGACTGTGAAATCTCTTAATTTAGTACCATGATTAAACAACTTAAACCAGGTTTACTCGTCTCCTTATTCTTAACTGTATCCAGCCTTGCACTGGGACAATCGTACGGTAAAAATGGAATGGTTGTTTGCGACAATACGGTTGCATCACAAGTTGGCATTGAAATATTAAAAAAAGGTGGAAATGCTATTGATGCATCGGTTGCAACGGCTTTTGCATTGGCGGTAACTCACCCGCAAGCTGGAAATATAGGAGGAGGTGGATTTTTGGTTTATCTGGATTCGAATGGAAAATCCACAACTATTGATTTCAGGGAAAAAGCACCCTTAAGTGCTTCACCCACATTCTTTTTGGATGCAGAAGGCAATTTTGTCAAAGGTAGTAATCGCGAAGGGCTTAAATCGGTTGGGGTTCCGGGAACTGTTGCGGGTTTGTATTTAGCACATCAAAAATACGGGTTACTCCCCTGGAAAGAATTGATTCAGCCCGCAGTTGAACTGGCTGAAAAGGGGGTAACGCTTTCCTGGACACTGGAACAACATGCAAAAGATTTTAAGGCCGGTGACTATCCCGATTTTTTAAAAAACTACTTCAATAATTCATTGGGAAAACCTACAAAACAAGGAGAGACCTGGGTTCAAAAAGAGCTGGCCAATACTCTGAAGTTGATTCGCGACCAGGGTAAAGATGGGTTTTATAAAGGTCATGTGGCCCAAGAGATTGTATCATTCATGAAAGCCAACGGCGGATTAATTACGTTGGAAGATCTTAATAAATATGAGGCCATTGAACGGAAACCGGTTAAAGGGCAGTACAAAGAGTTTGAAATTATTGCTATGCCTCCGCCAAGCTCCGGTGGAATTGCCCTGATTGAAATGCTCAATATGATGGAGCTGGCCAATTTTGATTCTATCCAGTTCAATTCAATCGAGTATGTTCATTTGCTTGCAGAAGCCATGCGAAGGGCCTTTGCCGATCGGGCAGAGCATCTGGGTGATCCTGATTTTAACCCGGATATGCCCGTTGAGAAACTGACTTCCAAAGAATTTGCACAAATGCGTTACAAGAACATTGATTTTAACCGGGCATCGATAAGTGACTCTTCAAAATTTGGTCAACTGTATGATGGACAAAACACCACTCACCTATCAATTATTGACAAAGTCGGCAATTCGGTATCACTAACCTACACCCTGGAGCAATCGTATGGATGTGGATTGGGTTCTCCGAAACTTGGCTTCCTGTTCAACAACGAAATGGGAGACTTTAACCCTAAGCCCAGCTATACCAATTCGGGCTGGCTGATTGGTACACCTCCCAACATTATCCAACCCGAAAAACGTATGCTTTCGAGTATGAGTCCAACCATAATTACTAAAAACGGAAAACCCTACTTAATAATTGGAAGTCCCGGAGGCAGGACCATTATCAATACAGTTTTCCAAACGATATTATGTGTATTGGAATACGATATGCCGGTTGAAAAGGCGATAGCAGGAATGAAAATTCATCACCAATGGATGCCCGACGAGATTGTATACGAAACGAACCTACTGTCTCCCGATACCCGAAAATCATTGGAGAATATGGGCCATTCAATTCGAGGAGTAGAAAACCTTGGGCGGTTGATGGGGATTCAAATCATGGAAGAACAAAGGGTCTATAAAGGAACAGCCGATTCTTCAAGTCCTGATGGAGGAGCGGTTGGGTATTGAAGGAATTCAATGAAGTAATATGAAGCGAATACAATTAGTAGTACTTTTTATCATAACCATTGCGTTTGCAGGCTGCAATGAAGGGACTTCTTCTGAAAATACCTCAGTTCTTAATAAAGTAAATCAGGAACCTGCTACCAGCCATTTGATGATTGCCATCTCCTCTTCTAATATTGATTCCATAGACAAATGGTATTTGATAAATACCAACCGATATTATACAGGTAGGCAAATTCGCCATTCTAAGGAATCCAAAGCAGGCATAGAATATACCGTTTCCAGTTTTGGCCATGAATATGAAGACCGCTTTGTATCCAATTTTAAAACCTATTCAGACACCACCAGTCATGTTTTTGAATATGACGAAACCTTGGATTCCCTAATTAAATACAACTATGATGAATCTCGAAAATGTGATATAAAAACCCTTTTATGGATTGATTCCCTTATGACCCTCAGAAGATTAAACGAAAAAGATATCTACCTCCTGATCAAGTCTATCAATCCTTATTGTAAAAACAATGTAGAGTATACCCAAATGCTAAATGAGTATCTGTGGTTGGCACTACAGAACCATCCGCAAAAATTTGCCTTTGCCCTCTGCATAGAAAACCTGGCGCGAGAACAAAAACAATACGTTATTCAAGAAATAGCAGCTCCATTGAACGATGCTTATCGTGAAAATGGCTTGATCGACTCAATTCAAAACAGTAAAATGATCTTTCGGGATTCGAGTGTCGTGAAAGATTTGATCAATGCGCTTAGGATGGTTAAATCGAGCTATGATTAACATCAAATGAAACTGCATATTTTAATTCCTTTTTTGCTAATTTCCGCGTTCTCTTATAACCAATTGAAGGCACAGGATAATAAAATTGATTGGTCATGGTTGCAGGTAAATATTGGTTATGATCAATTCGACCATGGCTTTTTTAGCGTTGGAACTGATCTCACCAATTCCGATTTTTATTCTTGGTACGGCGCAGGAGTTAATTATGGATATTCTCCATGGAATCAGTTACATCAAATAAGTGCAACGGCTGACATTGGAACTAGCGTATATGGTATTGGGCCTGGAGCGGGAATTCGTCTTTGTTTTTATACCAAAGAAATGAATACCAACACTTCAATTCGCCCATATATAGGGCTATCCATCCAAAATATTGTACGCCTGAATATAGGATACAATCTGTTTATGAATGAATTTCACAAAAATGAAATAGGCAACTGGGTACTTTCCACCGCAATTGGAATTCCAATCATGCATAAAGAATGATTTACCTCAATGAACTGATCTACGGTAACCTACCAATCGCCATTCTCTTTCTCTGGATTTTGAATTCCAGAATTAATCAATCATGGTCTCGGCATAATTTACTCATTGCAAAATGGATCATAATTTCGTTGGGAGTGCTGAATCTGCTGGATCTTGGGTTTCAAACTTTAACCTATGGCTTGAATCAGGATCAAACCATTTCCTGGTTAAATAGAGATTACACCACCCAATATGTATTCTTTAGTATTTGTTCCATGGTTTTACCTTTTATACTCTTGTTTCAGAAAACCGGGTCGTCGTTTCTACTTGTCTTTTTAGTTTCAATATTCTCTAGAATAGGGGTTCTTATAGAGAAATGGTTTATCATAATTACCAGCTTGCATCGAGATTATATGCAAGATGATCCAATACGTATTTCCAGCTATTTAATCAGTTCAATCTTAATGTCAATTGTAATTGCTTTCACCATTGCTGCAGTCGGAAAACTAATAGGTCAAAAGAATCAAACTGATATAAAATAAGCCGAAACTTCTCTTTTCGCCGGACTTCCACAAGCCCTGGCAATAGGTAAAATTACCATTCACTTTCGAAACTCAACTATTGTCAAAACACAACCCAATTGCAGGTTGATAGATAATTCTTAAATGCTTAACTAAGTGTGTTTGATCGCACGAATAAATCGGCTCAACAAAGCCAAAAGATAAATACCATTAATAGTGTAAATTTGAAAGGAAATACCCCTTTTCGCCAACAAGATTGGCTCGAGGATTTATCGACCAGAAGGTGTTTACTTTTTAAATGGAACTTGATACCTGTTTTAAATACTTGGAATTCGTTCATGCAGAATGTGAAAGGCATTTGGCCGACGGCGTGGTGGAAGATGATGAATTGTTTCAACTGATCATTGAATTTAATCGATTTCAGGAACACATTAAACGAAGTGATCTGCCTGAGGAACTAAAAAGCAAAATCGCCAAAGTTGAATTTAACTACACCCGGAAAAAGGTTAAGAGAAATGCGGTTTATATGTTATTGGCTTTTGTAACTGTAGGAACCTGGGCCTATGTGGCCATGCTAAGGCAGCAACGGAACAGAATACGTACTCTGGAAGATATTAAACACGATATGAATTCCCTTTCAATGCACATGAGAATGAACTATACATAAGAAGAGTGAAAACTGTTAAAATTGATACCAATAAAATTGTTGACTGGAACTCCTTCCATAAAGTCTTCTCCGATACCATGGGATTTCCGGGATTCTATGGTAATAACATGAATGCCTGGATAGACTGTATGACGGATATTGACAACCCTGGAACAGGTATGACTTCTGTCCTTGTTGGTAAAAACGAAACCCTTGTGATTGAACTATCAAATGGACGAGATCTTAAAGAGCGTCTTCCTGAAATTCATGAGGCAATTTTGGAATGCTCAGCATTTGTAAACCTTAGAAAGCTTGAGTTTAATGAGAAGGCGCTAATTGCGGTTTCAACCAATGCTTGAACAACAGGAATGAATTAAACGCTTAACTTTAATGGTTTGGAAACAGTAAAATCAAGCTACAATTAATTCAACGCATTCTATTTCGTTTTTTAGAAGAGAACACCAATACATAGAGGAGTACAATAAATGGAATAAGGAATACCAATATTATATTTAAGTATCTGATAAGGATCAAAGAGGTGATTCCAAAACACAGGAAACCAACAATATGATAAACTCCTTTTTTAATGTCGTTTTGATAATATCCATCTACCAGATACAAAAGCAAGGATATTGAAGAAAGAAGGGAAAATAAAATAAACGGTAAACTCAAAATGGTCTGTTTTACTCCTCAATAATACGGAAAATCAATAGCAACATTGGATAAATACCATTAGTCCTTGAAATTACCTGGCTCGTGTAGTTTGAGAATCAATTATTCCTAATTCCAATCTAGATTTGATGCCACGAAATTAAAACCGCTTATATGAAAGCCATTACAAAATCGGTTTATGGAGGACCTGAAGTCCTTCAACTGGAGGACATTGAAAAACCCAAAATAAAAGACGGCCATTTGTTGGTTAAAGTAATGGCCAATTCTGCTAACCCTGCCGACTGGCACATCTTAAGGGGAGCACCCTTCTTTGCCCGATTTAGTTTTGGTTTGTTCAAACCCAAGGATAAAATTATGGGAGCCGATTTTGCCGGTGTTGTTGAAGAAGTTGGAAACAATGTGTCTCATTTTAACGTGGGTGATCGGGTTTTTGGTGAAAATTTAGCTGGTGGCGCTTTTGCTGAATATACCTGTGTACCAGCAAAGGTTTGTGGTTTAATGCCAAAAGAAAACAACTTCGCGGAGATGGCCAGCGTACCCATCGCAGGTGTTACGGCATTACAAGCACTGATTACTCATGGAAAAATAAAGGAAGGTGAATCCGTTCTTATTAATGGTTCTTCCGGAGGAGTCGGCCATTTTGCGGTTCAAATTGCAAAAGCTTATGGTACAGAGGTAACCGGGGTTTGCTCTTCAAAAAACAGAGACTTTGTAGTGGGTTTAGGAGCCGATAGGGTAATTGCCTACGACGAAGAAAATATTCATGATCACCAGGGAAAATACGACCTGGTAGTAGATACCAATGGAAACCTATCTTTCAGCGATTACACAAGAATGGGTAAGCGTGGAGTCATGGTCGGTTTTACAACTATGTCACACATGATGGGTGTACTTATTCGTGCTGGTTTTAGTAAATTTAAGCTGGCCCAATTTACGGCAGAAGCCAGCACACCGGACCTGAAAACCATTGCAGATTTAATGGCCATTGGAAAAGTTCGCGTACACATTGAAAGAACCTATCCTTATGAGCAAATTCCGGAAGCCATTGAATACATTGAAGCCATGAGAACCCAGGGAAAGGTGGCCATGATATGGGAAGATCAACCCTAATTTACCTCTATTCTGCAGCGATGTGTCCCCGATTCAGTTTCCACTTCGAGAATATAAGTAGCCGAAGGTAATTCCAAATTCAGCTGGTAAATGGGACCTGAAATGTTGTCCTCGGATCCAATGATCTTACCCTCAATCGAATACAATTGAATGCGAGTATTTTTTAGCTCTCCCAACACCACACTAAGTTCTCCCTGGCTGGGATTGGGATAGATAGAACGACAGGTAAAAGCAGGATAAACCGGAGGAACAAAAGTGGTAACTGATATGCAATTGGACGTATCCTTACATCCATTCTTAGCAACTTCAACCGCATATTGCCCATTGGTATTCGCAATCATTACTTGCTTAATTTCAGATGGAATCGGTTCAAAATTCTGATCACATTTAAGCCATTGGTAAGAGGCATTAAATGAATGAGCAGTTAAAACAGAATCGCTTTGAAAAGTGACTCCATTATCCAATTTGTTGATCTTTAAGTCCAGGGTAATTACCGAGTCACATCCTTGTGAATTGATTAAGGTGTACTTAGCCGAATGGTTATCCTCCGTATAGGTATTGCCATCAATCCAGCTGTAACTATTACAGGCCTTTTGGGTATCGGTCACTGTGCTGGCATAATTTCGAATAAAGTTTAGTGTAATAATGGAATCACAACCCACACTATTCGTAAGCCTGTATTTTGCCGTATCGTTACTCGCTGAATAGGTAATTCCATCAATCCAGGTATATGGTGTACAAGACTGCTGGTTGTCGATAACCAAAGAAGACTTGTTCAATTCGAGACTTAATTCAATTACCGAATCGCAACCAACTGAATTAGTTAATACAACTTTAGCGTTGTTGTTACTGGAATAATAGGTGTTTCCATCGGTCCATTTAATGGAATCACAGGCTGTAATGCTGTCTGTTTCTATGGTTTTACATTGACTAATCTTATGAATAAATGCCTCTTGTTGCGATGGATTGGTCAAATTGTAGACTCGAGGACCTGGATCAAAATCTACAGTTGAACTGTAAAATATACCGCAACTGTAGATGTTCAGTTTTCGATCGAGAAACAAAGAAGCCGCTCCTTCGTATTTGTCTGCACCAAATGAAAGCGCCCAGGTTAGTTTTCCTGAAGAATCCAGTTTCTGGATAAACACATCCCGGACTCCATTTGAAATTAAATTAAAAGTGGAGGTATCCGGGTCGAAGTCACAGGTATCTGAAAAATCACCAAGGACGTACACGTTCCCAAGACTATCAGATTGAATAGATTGACCAACCGCAAAGGCCGAATTTGCCCAATGAAAATTACCCGAATTATCCAGTTTGAGAACAAAGGAATTAATTACCCCGATAGGTGCCAGGTTGAACACTCCAGGGCCAGGGTCAAAATCTCCTCCAGTGAAGTAATGACCTGTAAGTAATAAATTTTGATTGGGATCTATAGCCAGGCTTACACTAAGGGTAGTATTTCCCCCAAAGGATTTGGCCCAAATAAAATTCCCGTTACTATCCAGTTTTTGTACAAAGGAATTTTGCTTACCTGCTGATACTAAATTTGATGTTCCTGAGCCGGGATCAAAGTCTACCGTATCACCATAAATTCCAGTTAAATACACAAAACCCAAGTCATCCGTAAGAATGCTAAAACCAATATCCTTCTCCTTTCCACCAAATCCTTTAGCCCATTTGAAATTCCCATTTTTATCCAGTTTTTGAATAAAAATGTCTCCATTCCCCTTGGAGTTTATATTGTACACACCTGCCCCTGGATCGAAATCGGCAGGACCATAGAAGAAACCGGTTAAGTAAACATTCTCGAAAACATCTACTTCAATCGACTGGTAATAATCACCAGGAGGGCCTCCCATTTTATTGGCCCATTGAAAATTTCCATTGGCATCTAGCTTCACCAGAAATCCATCGTCCCAGTTATTAAGTGTTGAATGCAATTTATATACACCCGTTCCAGGGTCAAAATCAACCGTATCTCTAAATTCTCCAACTACATAAACATTACCATTTCGGTCGACCTCTGCCCATGAAGTAGCATCATTTCCGATCCCTCCAAAAGATTTTGCCCAAAGGAAATTTCCATTGGAATCCAGTTTCAGCACATAGCAATCGAATTTGTTATTCGATGTAAGGTTAAAGGCCGACGGCCCCGGATCGAAATCGACGGTCCCGTCGAAAGCACCTGTAATCACCAGATTACCAAACGGATCTACTAATACTGACCTAGCCCAACTTCTATAAGTTCCCTGGGTTGCTTTTACCCAGTCGAAAACCGGAGCTTGAGCATAAGCCATGGCTTGCATTAACCCAATTAAGAATAAAGTAGCAAGGTGTTTCATTTTTTGTAAATATAGGAGCTAACCCTATGAACCCATGAATATTCTTATCACCGATTCAATGAAATGACGAGCTTCCACAGGTTGGGTTGGCATTTTTCATATTCAGATAATTAAAGTTGTATATACAACTATTCGTTACATTTGTTTCATGGAATATAAAAATCTGGAGGGTTTCGATCCTTCCACCTGCATATCTGGGAAAGTGATGCGAATCAATCGCGCAGTGGGCAACATTTTTAGAAAGTACCTCAAACCATTCAACATTACGGACAGTCAACTCAGTATTCTTTTTGTACTTACCAAAAAAGGAGGGCTCACTCAACGGCAAATGACTGATATTACCATACTTGAAAAATCATCCCTAAACCGCAACCTTAAAAGGCTTTTTGATAGGGAGTTTATTCAAAAAGATCAATTCCCGATTATAGAAATTACCTCAATCGGAAAATCATTTGTAAACGACGTTATTCCCGAGTGGAAAAAAGCCATGAATGAAATAAGCCATTTAATGCAGGAAGATGGTTCTGATGCTCTAAACCTCCTTCATCAAAAAATTGTAATTCGATAGTATGCTTGAATTTGGATACCTCTCCCTAACTACTATAATGACCTGCATTGTGCTGTTTGTTGGGAACAAGACGATAAACCAGACCTACAATAAGGAAGCTGCACGAAAAAAAGGAAAGTACATCTTATTTGGTGCCCTATTGGGTTGGCATGTGTACCTGTATGTTTTGACGAAAACCGAAGCCATGTACACCCTGGATTTTCCTCCCCGTTTTGCCTTATTTACCATCATCCCTCTTTTCATATTCTCAGGAGTCTTCGTGTATAAAAACCAGAAGTTTGGATGGATTCAAAACCTTCCTTCAAGAGGGTTATTCCTTTTCCAGACGATGCGGATTTTTATTGAAACGTTGTTCTATTTCAGTGTTGCTAAAGGAATATTGCATGTAAACGCAACCATAGAAGGTTATAATTTTGACATGATTTATGCCTATTCCATACTATTCATTGGCATCATTACCTATTCCAATTTCAACAAATACCGGCACCTAATCCTTTGGTGGAATCATTTAGGGCTCTTGGTAATCGCAAGTATCATTGTTGTTTTCCAAACCACGATCTACCTTCCTGAAATATATGGTGATATAGAACCTTTCCCCATCGATTTTCTTCAATACCCCTACGTACTTGTTGCTTCCTTTTTAATGCCGTTGGCTGTGTTTGTGCATTTGCTATCGATTGCTCAATTAAAACACAGCAATTCTTAAGTTTAAGGTCAGGGATAAGCTCTTTTTTTATCTTGCGGGCAAATCATTCTCTTTTCTCTTGTTATGTCCTTAAAAAAAATTGTTCTGTACCTTTTTGTTCTGCTGATAGGGGCTACAGGATATGCCCAGCAGAAGGAGAAACTAAGCCGCAAAAAGCTGGCACAGGAAGCTGCCAAACAACAAATAACCCTATTGCACAACGGAGCACTCCTTGTTCGTCTTAAAACCAAACAAAAATCAATTGATGCACTAAATCAAGCCGGAAAACGGAAATTGGCTGAGAAGGTCAAAAAACAACAAGATGAAATTAATTTGCAAATAATTAAGGCGTTTGCCAAAAACTTTGATTTCTGCTCCACCTATTTTTTCCTAAGCGACGATTCCAGGTTTATCATAAATAAACAACTTGACAGTTTGTATTTTATTGGTGATGATTTAAAAGTTGACTCTACCATAAAATTCAACAATACTTCCTTTTTAACGGCAGAATTCACAGTCATTGAGCAAGATACAGCTAAACATTTTGACTATTATGAAAGTGTACCAGGTAAAGATGGGCCTGAACAAAGAAGTTCTTACCAGGGTGGGACCAATTTTGGTTTTGGTGCCTTGATTATTAAAAGTGATCAATTTGTTCAACTTAGAAAGCCATTTCCATATTATGTGAGAAAACTAGACTCACTGCCATTTAAACGAAAACCAAAAACCGTTGTAAAAAAAATGAATCAACAACTCCATGGATTTTATAAAATGCATGGCAAGTGGTAACTCAAAACAAGGTCCATTGTATTGAATATAACTTACAGAGTAAGAGGCTGGAGTACGAAAAAAATGCCATGTTGTATAACAATGTGTGAATAGTCTTCATTCCTTGCTTGACAACGAACCGACGAAGGAGCTCAGTGAAACTAATCTAGTGTTATTTCTAGATTCCCGCTTTCGCAGGAATGACGTTTCTTTTTAATTAGGTAATATTTCTAACCCACATTATTCTTTAATAGCGCCTTTTTTGTTGAAACAATCCGATGGACTTCAATATATTTGAAGGGTCACAAAAACAAAGTCATGGCAAAAAAAGTCACCGGTATTGGAGGAATCTTTTTTAAAAGTGAAGACCCAAAAAAGTCAAGGGAATGGTACAAAGAGCATCTAGGGTTAAGCACTAACGAATACGGATCGTTATTCGAATTTCGAAAGGCTGATGATCCAACCGATCCGGCCTACCTGCAATGGAGTCCATTTGAGCAATCTACCAAGTACTTCGAACCTTCCAAAAAGGAATTTATGATCAATTTTCGGGTGGATAATTTGCTCGAGTTGAAAAAGGAACTAGAAGCACAAGGTGTTACCATCTGCGATGAAATCGAAGAATATGAATATGGTAAGTTCCTGCACATTATGGACCACGAAGGAAATAAAATTGAGCTTTGGGAGCCCATTGACAATGCCTTTACCCAACAATTAGCGGAACAAGGGGGCACAACCAAGTAAACCGATAATTGGGTATTTCCAACCCTTTAATCAAACTATATCATCAGCGCTCCGTTTAAGTTCACTTTCGTGCCATTCGTATGCAAATAAGAACCTTATATCTTCTTCTGATTTGCCTGATTTCTTCTGGTATTTGCGCACAGGAGAAGAAAACCGAAGACCGCTATATTAAAGGAAAGATCATTGATGTTGCGAGTCAAAAGGCAATCGAAGGCGTACATATTCAAATTGCAAACACAGCCATAGGCACCAGCTCGCTTGCCAACGGAGAGTTTAGTTTAAAAGTAAAACTTCCAAAAGACAGCTTTCCCGTTCAACTCGATTTTTCACACGTTTCCTTTCAGGATTTTAGCACTTCCATTGACTATTCCTTCAACCGAAAACTTGATGTTAAAATGGTGCCTAAGGTTATGAGCCTTCAGGCGGTTGAAGTATACTCGGGGCCACGTATGGTGGCATCACCTTACTTCTCTCAAATAATTGATTACGAAATTTACAAGGACAAAATTGTACTGCTGGAAAACCTGGACAGATCAAGAAAAAACAGGGTTAGAATCGTCGATTTCTACGGGAACTTACTAGGTGAAACCATTGTAAAAGGAAAACCCGTATCGCTGTTTAAAGATTGCCGGGACGAAGTGTACCTCATCATGTATGATCGCTATTTAAAAATTCACTATGATATTGATGTAACCGTAACCCGAAGCAGCCAAAACCTAGAAAACAGAATAAAAAACCCTTGTCGGGTTTTAACCGATAGCTTTCTTATTTATGAAGAATATGGCTACGCCCGATTGATTTCCTGGTTCCTTAAAAGAAAGTTCGACCAGCGCTACTCTACCCTTTATTACTATTCTGCCGATCGGCAAACCATTCGGCTTATTCAGGAAGATTTATTGGTTTTGAGGGAAAAGTATGGAAACATTATTCAGGATCTGATGTACCTCGACGCCAACCTCGACAATACCGAAGAAAACAGAATCAGAAACCTGGTTATGGAAGAAGACCTTTCGGAGTCCATGTTTTACAAACCCAATTATTGTCCCATATTTCTGGACAAAAAAGAAATAATTGCCTTCGATCATGGAAACAATGCCATTGTACGCATGAATTATAAGGGAGCACTGGTAAGTAAGACCAAAATAAAATACCACACCAAACTGGCCTGGGAACCGCAAGTATTTCAAGACAAAGGAAAGAAATCTTACTTCACCATAATGGAAAGAAGCGGTTGGAGCACCTTGTACAAGGTAGACGTCAAATCGGGTCTGGCTACCAAGTTCCATAAGATTGAAAACATATTTCCCGAAAAAATTAAAGTACACAATGGCTACTTGCTCTACCTCTATCGACAGCCTCGAACTCCTGGAAGGTACAGCCTGTATTTAGAGCAGTATTAGTAATTCAATCTCCCTCACCACCTATTTTTGCCGAAAGGACAATACTGTGAAATTTGAACTTAAGGGCAAGGAATACATCGAGCTAAATAAGCTGCTAAAAACCTTGGGATTGGTGGAATCAGGAGGTTTTGCTAAAATGATTATCAGCGAAGGAGAGGTTTTGGTGAATAACGAAGTCGAATTGAGGATAAGAAGAAAACTTCGAAGCGGAGACCGGATTCAACTGGGGGATGAAAAAGTAACGATTAGCGATTAACAAACGTTCCAATAAACGCTTTTGGTAATCCTCGTTGCCAAGCTATTACAAATCTTTCATTTGTTCTAAATTCCTTATAATTTTCATGATTCAAAACACCTATGAATTATGAAAGCATCAGATCTGTTTATCAAAGCTCTTGAAAATGAGGGAGTAGAATACATATTCGGAATTCCCGGAGAAGAGAATCTTGACATTCTGGACTCTTTGAGAAACTCAAGCATAGAATTAATTCTTACCCGTCATGAACAGGGAGCTGGATTTATGGCCGCCACTTATGGTCGTCTAACCGGTAAGCCAGGTGTTTGCCTGTCTACCCTTGGACCGGGAGCAACCAATTTGGTAACCCCTGCTGCTTATGCACAATTGGGTGCCATGCCCATGCTTATGATTACCGGACAAAAACCAATTAAGAAGAGCAAACAAGGCCGGTTCCAGATCATTGATGTTGTAGATATGTTTCAATCGCTTACCAAGTTGACTAAACAGATTGTAAACGGACACAACATTCCTTCCCTGGTTAGGGAATCCTTCCGATTGGCTATGGAAGAACGACCCGGTGCGGTGCATTTGGAACTTCCAGAAGACGTTGCCGAAGAAGAGGCGGGAGATCGAATTTTTAAGGTCGTGGGTCATCGCCGTCCCGATGCCAGTCACAAGAGTATAATGATGGCGGCCAAAATGATCGAAGAAGCGAAAAGCCCCTTGCTTCTTATTGGTGCCGGTGCAAACAGAAAACGAACCAGTAATGCACTTTCCGCCTTTGTAGAAACTACCGGAATTCCATTTTTTAATACCCAAATGGGTAAAGGAGTAATTGATGAGAGACATCCCCTTTTCTTAGGTACCGCAGCATTGTCTGACCATGACTTTTTGCACAATGCCATTGACCACGCAGACCTGATCATCAATGTCGGGCATGATGTCATTGAAAAACCGCCCTTCTTTATGAGAGAGGGAAAACAGCAAGTCATTCACATTAATTTCTTCCCGGCAGAGGTAGACGATGTGTACTTTCCTCAACTGAATGTGGTGGGCGACATTGCCCATTCTGTTAACCATTTGGCAGAATTAGTTGACCCAATGGATTCCTGGGATTTCTCTTACTACATGCGTGTAAAAAAGGAAGTGGACAATCACCTGCACAAGTACTTTGAAGACACCCGTTTTCCCATGTTACCTCAACGCCTGGTAAACAACATAAGAAAAGCACTACCGGACGATGGAATTGTCACTCTGGATAATGGAGTTTATAAAATTTGGTTTGCCCGAAACTACACCTGCCACCAGCCAAACACCTTATTACTTGATAATGCCTTGGCTACCATGGGTGCTGGCCTACCTTCGGGAATGGCATCTAAACTTATTTTCCCAAATCGCAAAGTGGTAACTGTTTGCGGTGACGGAGGCTTTATGATGAATTCGCAGGAATTGGAAACTGCGGTTCGAAACAAAATCAATATGATCGTCATTATCCTAAATGACAGTTCCTATGGAATGATAAAATGGAAGCAGGAAGGTGTTGGATTCGAAAACTATGGATTGGATTACAACAACCCGGATTTCGTAAAATATGCAGATAGTTATGGTGCTAACGGACATCGACCAACCAGCGATACAGATTTTAATCGAATATTTGAGTTTTGCTTAAATACGGATGGTGTTCATGTTATTGATTTACCAGTTGATTATTCATTGAATCATTCTATTCTGAATGTTAAACTAAAAGAATCGTGTAAAATTTCTTAAATCAAGGTTTATGTTGGAAGTATTTAACCCTTACAATCAGGAAAGAATTGGAGAATATCCCTTGGTGGAAATGGAAAAAATTGATGGCATTCTCCATACGGCCCATTCCTTGTTTCTTAATCAAGATGGTTGGCTTAAACCCCATCACCGAAAGGACATTTTAAAAAGATGTGCCGAAATTATGTCTGAGAGGATTGATGAACTAACCAACATTGCAGCCCGTGAAGGAGGGAAACCCTACACCGACTCCAAAGTAGAAGTATTGCGTGCCATAAATGGTGTGGAGATAGCCGCTGAGCAAATTGCAGAGTTGAAAGGCGAAGAAGTTCCTATGGGTTTAACCAAGGCTTCGGAGGGAAGAATGGCATTTACCATGCGTGAACCCATAGGTGTGGTTGCTTCGGTAAGCGCTTTTAATCATCCCTTAAACCTAATCGTTCATCAAACCATTACTGCCATTGCGGCCGGTTGTCCGGTAATAATAAAACCCGCACCAACCACTCCCATGTCCTGTATGGCACTGGTAGAAATTCTAAAAGAAGCTGGTTTGCCAGATGGATGGTGTCAGGCGGTCATTTGTGACAATGATGTTGCTGAAAAGTTGATCACCGATTGGAGGGTTAATTATTTCTCATTTATAGGATCAGCCAAAGTTGGCTGGTACCTTCAAACCAAACTTTCCCCTGGAACTCGTTTTGCTCTGGAACATGGCGGCGCAGCCCCTGTAATTGTAGAAGCAGATGCGGATTTTGCCGAAATGATGCCTGCATTGGCCAAGGGAGGATTTTATCACGCGGGCCAGGTATGCGTTTCCGTGCAACGTGTATTTGCTCATGAATCTATCTGCGAAAAACTTGCTTCCGAATTGGCAGATATTGCAAGAAAATTAAAGGTTGGCGATCCCATGAATTCGAAAACAGAAGTTGGCCCATTAATTTTACCCCGAGAGGTAAATCGGGTTGGAGAATGGGTGGACGAAGCCGTTGAGAAAGGAGCCCAGGTATTGTGCGGAGGAAAACGGATGTCAGAGACTTGTTACGAACCTACAGTATTGCTTAATCCGTCACCAGATTCAAAAGTATCCACCCAGGAAATCTTTGGACCGGTGGTATGCGTTTATTCATACTCTGACAGGCAAGAGGCCATTGAAATCGCCAATTCGTTGCCCTATGCATTTCAAGCTTCTGTTTTTACTAAGAATATCGACGTAGCATTAGATGTTGTTAAGAAGTTAAATGCAACAGCTGTAATGGTCAACGACCATACGGCATTTCGGGTAGACTGGATGCCTTTTGGTGGAAGAGATTCGTCAGGAATTGGAATGGGTGGAATTCAATACAGTATGCATGAAATGACAAGAGAAAAACTAATGGTAATAAAAAGCCAGGTGCTGTAAATAGACAATTTTATTCAGCTTTATTACGCAAAAAACCAATAATCTTTAACCGGTTCTTTGTTCCAGGAACCAAGTAATGCTTTAATTTCCTGCTTACCTTCAGGGGATGACACCACCATCATAATCTGAGGATTGCGAAGCGCCGGTACGTCGTTAAAATGTTGAAGCCGGACACCATAAATATCCTTTCCAATTTTTCGCTCATTATCGCAAACCCAATGGAACTGATCGTTATGAGCCAATAGTATCCTGGCCATATCCTTACCATTTTTACCTGCTCCCCATAGAACAAGAGGCCGGTTTCGATCGCGATCCAACTCATAAAAAAATCGGGTTTTTAAATCAAAATAGCGGTTGTCCTTGTATTCTTCCCAGGTTCTGGAAATTCTGTTGGATCGATCCCTCCAATGATGTAGTATGGAATCTATACCAATGACCTTCAATTTATGCCGGTACATCCTAAAACACAGGTCGTAGTCCTCCGGGTAAACCAATGGATCAAATGCCCCAATAGCATCAAAGTCTTCTTTATGAATGATCCAACAATGGGAAGGAATGACACATTCTTTATAAATCTCCCGGTAATGGGTGCTGGTTCTTGCTACTTCGTTCAACCATTGCTCATATTTAATAAACCCGTTTCCTACTTCACCTTCGTCAACAAAATGCTGAGTACCACCTGCTATTACAGTACCCTTTCCATGTTTAAGCCATTCGTCAACCAATACCTGGAGTTTATAATCAGGCATTTTATCATCAGAGTCCATTCTATTGATTAGGCTACCTCTTGCATTAGCATAACCTACTTGCAAGGTCGGAATGAGTCTGGGTTTGTCGCTATGCAATAATCGAATACGGGAATCCTTCGCAGCGTATTCTTCGAGTATAGTAACACTCCAGTCGCTGGAATGGTCGTTAACAGCCAAAAGCTCCCAATTGTCATAAGTCTGAGTCAAAATAGAATCTAAACATGCATGCAAATACGGTGCAGTATCTTTAAATGCCATTATTATGGAAACCAGCGGGATATTTTGCATTCTTAAAGAGAAACTACTTTAACGTTACGTGGCAAACCTATAATTAATTACTTCTTATTAATCACCAACCTAAAATGAACAAAGCATTTCAAATTGCTTTTTACTGAATGATTCATTTACCTCAAATGATATATGTTATAATTTGAGCAGATTGACTTGCTTAATTTCGCATTGAATTGCAAATTAAACCAGATAAAACGGTTTATTATTAGGCACAGTTATGGAAACTCAAATCAGACCTGATTTAAGCATTGCTATTGGTAACACACCAATGGCTAAAATCTATTTTACCTACAAAGGCCAACAACGCATTCTATATGCTAAAATGGAAAGTTTTAACCTAACCGGTAGCATCAAGGACCGAATAGCCATGCACATTATTGACGAATCCTACAGAAAAGGTCTGTTAAAACCGGGAGATGAAATTGTTGAGGCTACCAGTGGAAATACGGGAGTTTCATTTGCTGCAGTAGGTGCTGCATACCGGCACAATATAACCATATACATGCCTGATTGGATGAGTGAAGAGCGTAAACAACTTATCAAAAGTTTTGGTACTAATATTCGGTTGGTTTCTAAAGAAGAAGGTGGTTTTTTAGGAAGCATTGAAATGACCAAAACGCACAAAGCTAATAACCCTAACGTGTTTTTGCCCTGCCAATTTGATAATGATTATAACACCGAAACTCATTACCAAACCACGGGTCCTGAAATCAAAAATCAAATGAGTCAGTTAGGAATACAACCGGATGCATTTGTCGCTGGTGTTGGAACCGGGGGAACCGTGATGGGAACCGGCAACTATTTAAAAGAAAAGTATCCTGCTGTAAAAGTTCACCCATTGGAACCTGCCAACTCTCCTACCCTATCCACGGGGTACAAAGTGGGGAAACATCGTATTCAGGGAATATCAGATGAATTTATTCCTTCCATTGTAAAGCTTGACGAACTGGATTCCATTATTGAGGTGGACGATGGGGATAGCATCATAATGGCTCAGTTACTGGCCAGACGACTAGGTATTGCTGTTGGAATTTCTTCGGGAGCTAACTTTTTGGGTGCTATAAAAGCTCAGGAAATGCTAAGCCCGGAAGCCAATGTGGTTACCATTTTTTCTGATAGCAACAAGAAATACTTAAGTACCGACTTAGCCCGGGAAGAATCGGTAAAAGATGATTTTCTTTCTACCCATGTTGATCTCCTGGGTTTTGAGTTAATTGCCTGCAATTAAAGGAAGTCTTTTTCTGTACTTCCTGCTTCTTTAACCAACTACCAAGACTATGGCTTAACCACCAGTCTCTTTGTATTTCCGTCCTGGGTTTTAATGATATAAACTCCGCTGTTCCAATCAGAAACATCTACATCGGCCGAATAATCATTCATCTCCAGTTCAAACACCACAACTCCCTGAATATTAAGAATAGCAACATGTTCTGCTCCGGTTCCTTCGCTTCTCCTAAGCGTAAAACTTGAATTCGCGGGGTTTGGATAAACAGAAATACTAGCAGCTGCAGCCATTAAATCGTCAACCGAAGAAGTCTCATTGTTAGCCAGAGGAGTCATTAGCTGCCATTGAAAGTTTCCTGTTCCATTCGGAACTCGTGCAAAACCATAATTTGAGAAGTAATAGTCAAAGGTTACTTCATCTGCAATATTACCGTCAGAATTGATCAGCAATACCTGCTCGCCATTGGCGGAAAGCTTGAAATTGGCATGCAATCCGGATTGCCCCTCGTCTCCATCGCACCAAACAATTAAATAACCCCCGGGATCAATGGTGGTACCTTTTGGAAACTCCCATTGTAGAAATTCGGCATTGTTGTCCGTTAAATAATAACCTGTAAGATCCATGGTTGTGCTTCCATTGTTATACAATTCAACCCAATCATCATATTCACCAGATGGATCCGCATAACCTAATTTATTTGATGACATCAATTCATTAATCACAACATCAGAAGCCACTTTTACACCACTGTTTACTCGATAAATGTACACGTCATGCTCTGCACCAACGGGTTCATAGGCCCTACTATTTGCAGAATTATTGGCAACCGATTCAATGTAATACCGTATATACTGTCCTCCGGTTTGCGCCGGAATGTATCCTCCAAATTGTCCATCACCAGCTGCTCCGTCTCCATGCATTCCATCATCATACATTGCAGTGCTCTTAAATCGCCCGGCCAAGCCGGTTCCATAATATAAGTTCATTGATTTAAGTAATGTTGTGCTTGCTGCTGTTGCCAATACCAAAACAGAATCGGTATTTTCAGGACTACCCCACTGCTTCCCGTTAACAAAATGAGACACTGAAGATATTCCAACTCCTTGTTCTTTAAACTCAGAATTAGATCGTAAAAATGAATCACGGTCACGTACGAACTGCTTTAGGTTAGCAATTTCAGTGTTAAACTCCTGAACGGTGTACAACTTCTTGGGATCATTGGCATACCGTTGAGCAATCAAATTGGAGTAGTAATCAATCCTTGACATCATTGCTGTTGTATCAAATGATGTCTCCATCATTGTTCTGAAATGAGCCAAATATCGCTGTCGAATTTCCGGAACCTTCATCAATACATATAGCAATGGAAATCGGTTATCTGTTTCATTATAAAACGGTGTCCATGTCTTGGCTTTATTTAATGCCATCCCAGAATTTCCATCATATTCAATGGGCACAAGTCTATCAGTAGCAACGTCAAAATATACGTAATAGTCCATACCACCTTTATATACATAGCTATCGTCATCGGTATAAATTATTTCAGCAGCAAGAAACCATAAGGCCTGATCTAAGTCAAAATGATCGTTTAGCAGATCTACCATTGCAGAAGAATTGGTCTTTTCAATTAGACTACATGCCACAATTAAATCTTGCCAGGGGTCCTGTTTCTCAGCATTTTTCAACGTGTAATGCGGAGTATAGTCAGTAGAGTTATCTCCTAAATAATTAAGGGTAGAGAATCCAGTATTAAAATTACCTCCTGGCCCTGGACGACCAGTTGTTGTTCGTTCACATCTCCAACGAGTAGCATCCCGATCCAAAAACCATTCATCGACGTGTTCGGCGTTCAGGTTTTGAATATTTGGGTATATGCCCCAGTCCTGCCCATTTATATATAGATGAATAAAGTTTCCTTTTGCCGCATAAATATGCTTTCGAATTGCATTCAGGTACAGCACTTCACGCATGTGAGATTCATCTTCAAAGGCGTTATTTAGGTTCAATCCCTCATACCCTTCCACATCCTGATTATCAATAAAGGCATCAAGGGTAATTGCAAAAGATTTTTTGTCTTTATTGCCCAAACGCTTATACGATGTTTGTCCCTTAAACCGAACACCTACACTATCGTAGGTAACCCCATTGTGCGTGAGGGTGGCCGGCAACTCAATTTTATCCTCATAGTTTTGATCCAACTGGTTCCAGTAATTGGTTTGAGAAAATTGAAGGTAAATGGTGTCTATTTGCGTTTCGTCGTAAAAACCTGTTGTAACTGTATTGCCAACGATTAGTCGATGGCTATCTACAGAATAATTAAATTCTAATGGTAAATCCTGTCCAATTATTCTCCCGGCAATACCCAGGGTGAGCACGATTATTAAATGGATACTTAATTTCATTATTACGTTTTAAAGATTGTTTTGATACCGAATATCTGATTAGACGATAAACCTATCTCAATCCTTCGAAATAACTTTACAGTTATTTGAAAGTTAGAAGATTGCCTACTCTAGTTAACCCAGCAAAGGGTATAACCCTCAATGTTAAACATTGGTAGATACCTACCTCATCGCATTATGAAAAAAACGCAGAGCATAAGTTTTTCCCCTTACACCAAACATTACATTTGAAACCTAAACAAACTGAGAGTCTCCACTCTGCCTATTCATGAAAAAACATTTACTAGTTCTATCGGGAGTAGTTCTTTTTGCCCTATTGGGAGCAAATAAAACTTTTGAACCAAATCCTGAGGAACTGGATGAGCTAAAAGGACCTACCGGCGAAAACCAATGCTTAAGCTGCCATGGTGGAATTGAGCCCATTCGTTCTTATGAATCTGAAATGATGAAAGAGATTCTGAAGGTGGCGGAAAAAGCCAGTTTCAAAGGAAATGACTGCATTGTTTGTCATGGTGGGAACCCAACATCTAAGGACAAGAAAATAGCGCACAAGGGAACGGTCGATTACTTCATCAACCATCAAGGCCCTAAGGAGTTTTATCCCGATCCGGGAAGTCCCTGGATCAATCAAAATACCTGTGGAGGTTGCCACGAGGCCCAGGTTAAACCTCAATTTACTTCTCTTATGTTTACTGAAGCCGGAAAAATTCAGGGAACTCAATGGGGATTTGGAGCCCCCAATGGATATAAACACGATTGGGCGAATTTTGATGTGGAAGAGCTTCCTCTTCATGAGCAATTGGGAACCGAGATTCATAAAGCTTACATGCAAAAATTAAAGGAAATTGAGCCCAATGTTTTCCCCTCAAAAATGAAGCAATTGCCTCTGGCTCCTGATGCCGACCAGGTTATGAAGGATCCACAAAAAGCAGTATTTACCTACATACGACAAGAATGCCAACGGTGCCATACCGGTGGCCAGGGAAGTATGAGAAAAGGTGAATTTCGCGGTATTGGATGTTCATCCTGCCATGTTCCATACTCCACCCAAGGATACTACGAAGGAAATGACTTGAGTATTTCCAGGACAGAACCAGGACATCCATTGGTTCACAGTTTTCAAAGTACCCGGGAATGTAAAGTAAACGTTCACGGAAAAGAATATTCCGGAATACCGTCGCGTACTTGTGTTACCTGCCACAATCGTGGAAGAAGAATAGGAACTTCTTATATGGGCTTGTTCGAAACCGCCTATTCAGCACCATTTATGGGAGGTGGTGAAGAACAGGAAGAAACATTTGGTAAAAAGTACATTCAACTGCATGCCGATATTCATAAAGACAAAGGAATGATGTGCCAGGATTGTCATACCAGTGGCGACGTTCATAGCTCCGGAATATTAGCAGGAAGCACCCTGGGAGCGGTTGAAATTGAATGTCAGGATTGCCATGGTACCCCTCAAAAATTTCCCTGGGAATTACCAATTGGTTATAGCGATGAAATCGATGGTGTTGTTCCAGCCGAAGGCAAAGCCCGTGGAGTAACCAAAGACCTGTTGGAACATTTCAAGCAAGGTACCGTGGTAGAACCAAAAGACGGGTATTTAATCTCCGCCAGAGGCAATCCACTACCCCAATTGGTAAAAAACGGAGATCAGGTTATCCTACATTCTGCCGGCGGAAAAGACATTGAATTTTCACCCTTAAAAAAATTACTGGAGGATAACGAGCTTAGTGAAGAAGGTATTGTAGCCATGGTTAATGTTGATGGTCATATTGATAATATGGAATGTTATGCCTGCCATGATGATTGGGCACCTCAATGCTATGGCTGTCACATAAAAATCGATTATTCAAAAAACATGACCAAGGAGGATTGGGTATCTATGGGCCTGGCTCATGACGAAGCAGGTATAACCGCTGAAATGAGGGGAGAAAATGATCAACATCAAATCGACGGTCTGGTCAGCGAAGAAAGAAGTTATTTGCGATTTGAAGACCCTCCATTAGCCGTAAATGGAGAAAATAGAATTGCTCCATCCATTCCGGGTTGCCAGACTTCCATTACGATAATTGGTAAAGATTCGGTGCCCTTGTTGCTCAATCACATCTATCGGATTTCTAATTCGGAAGGAGCCGGTGAAGAAGGTCAAAAAGCCCTGGATATGGCAGTAACTCATACCCACACAGTATCTAAAAAAGGTAGAAGTTGCGAAAGTTGTCATAACAATCCAAAAGCAATGGGGTATGGAATTCAATCGGGTGAACTTCTGGCTGACCCAAGTAAAGGATACACCATTGACTTGCAAGACGCGGAAGGAAATGCAATTGCCGACTGTACGATAAATCAAATTGGTGCTATTCCTGAATTGGATCACGATTGGAGTCGTTTTATAACGGAAACCAGTGAACAGTTGCAAACCGTAGGGCACCACTTCAAAGGGTCAAGGCCACTAAACAAGGAAGAAAGGGGAAAACTCGATCGACGAGGCGTTTGCCAAGGCTGCCATCAAGAAATTCCAGACAAAGATTTAGCGGTTAGCCTATTGGTTCATATGAAGGAATACTCCGGCCAAAAGGTGGATACAAACTTTCATAACTTCATGCTTAATAAAATCTTGTTGCTGAGTGCCTGGATGCAAGTCTTAATTGGAGCTATTTTAACCTTAACCCTCTTTCTTGTTGTACGAAAAATTAGAGCTCAGAGAAAAAACTAATGGTGAACATAAAATATTTCTACCATCCTGTTAGTTTTATTTACTTTGGGTGCAATTAAATCTTATCAATAATGAAATCCATATTAAAGCTAGTTGTTTTCTCACTTTTAATAAGTTCCTGTGGTGATCCAGGATCGGCAACCGACGCAAAAGAGGCGCCTGCAGCAGAATCGGTAGAGGAAACAGCTCCTACAAAAACAGAGAGTACGAAACAACCTGATGACCTTTTGCAATTTAATGATGGACAAAAATGGTTAGCTAACCCTGAAACATCGGAAGGTATGTTGATGATGCAAGTCATCATAAAAGGGTTTTACGAAACGCATGAAGACAATAGAAATTACGCAGAACTAACGGGTGAACTTCAATATCAATGCAATTACATTATTAAGAATTGCACGATGAAAGGAGAAGCTCATGAGCAGTTACATGCAGTATTACACCCAATACTGGAAAATGTTACCGCTGCTCAGAATGCTGCCTCCTACGAAGATGCAGATGCCAGCATCAAAAAAATAGATGAATTAATTGCACAGTACCTCAGGTATTTTGATGTAGAAGAAGTACCTGCTTAAAATTTACAATTATGAAAAACGCGAACTTATTCTGCCTGGCTTTGGTTGCTTCATTATTAGCCTTTTCCTCTTGTAAAAAAGATAAAGATGAAGACACAAGTCCAACCCCTTCTACATCAGTCGATTTAACCGTGTATAAGAAAGTTTATGCGGCCTCAGAAGTATATCAGGACGGCGAATTTATCGTTATTAAAACAAACGGAAGGCCGGATCATAAAAGCCCTTATTATAAAGGAACCGAATGGGAATCCACACTCTACGAAGCGTACAATGGCAATAACTCGGCTTACAATCAAAACCCAAATAAAATTGCCGCAATAAACTTCACATTCAAAATCCCACACACTCCTACAGAGGCCGCGAATAAATCGGCAACCCCAATGGGAGCTATTGGAGTTGCTATTAACGGTGTAGCCTTTTTTAATCAAAACGCAGCTCCAGGTGATGACCTGTCGAATGAGATTAACACCTTTGATCAATATGCCGGACATCCTCAACAACAAGGTATGTATCACTACCATTTGGAGCCTACCTACTTAACCGGTGCTCAAGGAAGTAGTGTACTACTCGGTTTTTTATTGGATGGGTTTCCGGTGTATGGCCCCGTGGAAAACGGGAAAACGGTTACCAATGCTGATTTGGACAATTATCATGGGCATTCTCATGCCACCGCAGATTATCCCAATGGAATATATCATTACCATATAACTTCAACTGATCCTTATATAAATGGAGATGGTTTTTATGGTACGCCTGGCACTGTTACTCAGTAGCATTTGGCTTTTCGTATCCTGTAATTCTGAAATACCGGCAGTAGAAATCCCAAACCAATTTATTGCTAATTCGGATTCAAGTTTCCGATTTGAACAAGGAGTATTGCTATATAATAACTTACCGTATTCAGGTTATTCCGGTTTAATCGCAAATAATACGGACACCATTATTTACACCCCATTTTTAAATGGCCAGGAAGAAGGATGGAGTTTGGAATATTACGACAACGGCAAGCCAAAATCAAAACGCTATTATAAAAAGGGGGCTAAAGAAGGGATTCATACTGGTTGGTGGAAAAATGGGCAAATGCAATTTTTGTATCATTTTAAGGACGATGAATTTGAAGGCGAACTAAAAGAATGGTACGCTTCCGGTCAGCTTTATCGGGTTTTTAATTATTCGAAGGGCCAGGAAACAGGAATTCAGAAAATGTGGAAAAGGGATGGAAGAATTAAGGCCAATTACGAAATTAAAAATGGACGCCGATACGGCCTGGTAGGAGTCAAAAATTGCGAAAATGTTTGGGATGAAGTGGACAGTGTTTTGCGTACTGGTGTTGACTCTGTGGTCTTGTAGAGAAGAGAACTCACGAGTTCCGTATTACCATGAGCCAAGTTTTAAGGCCATTTGGATGAGCACAAATTCTCCTTATGTTGACACGCTGCATCAAATAGGTGAATTTAGTTTTACATCCAACGGTGGAACCAATATCACCGATTCAAAAACCAACGGAAAAATATATGTAGCGAACTTCTTTTTTACAGCATGCCCAAGCGTTTGCCCTAAAATGATGAACAACCTTCGAACGGTACAATCGGAGTTTGCAAACAGCAATGAGTTTTTAATCTTATCTCATACGGTCACCCCTTGGATCGATTCAGTGCCCAGGCTTAAAGAGTATGCCGAAACCATGAAAATTAATACTTCCAATTGGCACCTGCTTACGGGAGATAAGAAAGACATATACTCCCTCGCACGTTATTCCTATTTTGCGGAAGAAGAGCCTGGGTTTTCAAAAGATTCTAGTCAGTTTCTGCACACGGAACATATAATTTTGGTAGACCAAAATGCCCACATTAGAGGAATCTATAACGGAACCAACGCATTAGAAACTGAGCGACTAATTGAGGATATTGAACTCCTATTGGAAGGAAAATAAAACTATTCCAGCTTTTTCATTGGAAAGCAATCGTTCCAGGCCCGAACTACCATTCGCCCTTCAATAGTTGGGGTTTCAATTGCTTTTTTACAGGCAACATCAAATTTTTCAATGGCATAGGAATACCTGGGGCATTTAGTATCATCCTTTGGAAAGTATTTGAGTAATATTCCTGCACCATCCAGATACCAGCTGGAATATTCGTGCAAAATATCAAGACTGGCGCGATCAATAAAATAAATACGACTATCGGTAACCACCAATCCATGTTTTACTACCTCAAGACTCTGTAAGGTCAGTAATACAGAGTCACTTGCCATGATAATCTTGCCCTTATTAAATCCCTTTTTGAAAATAGTGGTTTCTCCGTTCGACACGGTAAGTGTTATTTCCCTTTTTTCAAATTTGGTACTCAGTTTACCATCAATTATGCAGTCTCCATCGTCAACGGAATCACAGGCAACCGTATCTCCGTATACCGTTACCAAATAGGTGCTTTGAGCATTTAGAGTACTTAAAAAACCTAAGAGAGTCAAAACAGCAAAAAACGTCTTCATATCCTTGGTTCTTTAATAAAACTGATTCACTAAAATAGCATTTTCTTCTCAGGGCTTCTGATTTTGCATCGAAAATCTGGCTATACATCTATTTTTGAAAGGTGCAAAAACAAGTAATTCTTTTTGGTTTTCTTCTGGCTGTGTTGGTAGGAATATTAAAATACCTGGAATATTCCTACTTCGTAAAAAATGTTTCGTTAGAACTGTATATAGGTTTACTAGCCATCCTGTTCACATCGGCAGGAATATGGGCAGGAATTAAGTGGGTTAATCACAAAAAGGTCGGCGGTGAAAAACCGAAATCCAATGAAGAAGTGATGAAAGATCTTGGAATTTCATTGAGAGAAATGGATGTTCTGTTGGGTATTACCGAAGGGTTAACCAATCAAGAAATCGCTGAAAAATTATTCGTTTCTGAGAGTACCGTAAAATCGCATACGAGCAATTTATTCGCAAAACTAGATGTGAAACGGCGTACACAAGCGGTACAAACTGCAAGAAAGAGCGGACTTATTTCAAGCTAGAAATAAGTGTACAACTTTCGTACTATTTTACCCATTTTATAAACTTTGGTACTTTAGTATGAGTCTGAAAAACATCAATCTGTTTTGATTTGTAGCTCACAAATAAGACAAGAATTATGAAAAAAACAGTATTAAAATACGGATCAATTGGTGGAGTAATAATAGCGGCTTTCCTGGCGGGGTCCTGGTCCTTTATGGTTGATAACCTGGACAATCCAGCGTCGGAGTTATTCGGTTATGCATCAATGGTAATTGCATTGTCCACCATTTTTGTTGGTGTTAAAAGTTATCGGGACAATGAGCTCGACGGAACTATTTCTTTTGGAAAGGCATTCTTGCTTGGGTTGTACATTTCGCTGCTGGCTTCTTCCTTCTACGTGGTCACCTGGATGATTATATCAAGTACAATCGCTCCCGATTTTATGACTAATTATGTAGATGCAGCCATTGCAAAACTTCAGGCCAGTGATATGAGTGCTGAGGAAATAGAAGAAAAAGCAGCGGAAATGCGCATGTGGATCGAATATTATAAAAACCCTTTTATAAAAGCTGGATTAACTTTGATGGAAATATTACCGGTTGGAATTCTCATTTCATTGATTTCAGCAGCAATTCTTAGACGAAAAAATTAATACTATGGAAGACAGTATGAAAGGCAAGCTTTTTGAAAAAGTTAAAGCCAAAATTGAACCTCATGCGAAAAACCAGGACATTAGAACTGATACTGATAAGGCATATCATGTTTATGGAACAACAACTGTAGTAATAGGTAAAAAAACCACCGAAGGACATTACTTCGCTTCATCGATGAAGAACAAGAATTTTGTTGGTTTTTATTTCTTCCCCATTTATACGCACAAGGAAGAGTTTACTGCGGAAGAATTTCCCAATCTTATGAAAACCTTAAAAGGAAAATCTTGCTTTCATATTAAAAAAGATGACCCTGAAGTATTTGATGAAATGGAAAAACTGTTACAGAAAGGAGTAACATTATACGAAGGACTAGGCTGGAGATAGGCCTGGAATTAGAACTAAATAAACACTAAAAACAAGTAGAATGAACCCAATTTTAAAAAATATATTAGCCGTTGTAGCTTCAATTGCAGGCGGCATGATCCTCCACATGGCTATCCTGTTTGCTGGTATTCCGTTTATGCCGGAAGGAATTGAACCTATGGATGCAACAAGTCTATCGGAAAATATGCATCGGTTTACACCAATAAATTATGCATTTCCATTATTAGCCCATGGTCTGGGCACACTGCTTTCAGGATACTTAGCCGCATTAATAGCAGCCACGCACAAGATGAAATTTGCTATTGCAACCGGTATATTTTGGCTCTTAGGTGGGATTTCTAACGCATTCGAAATTGACGCACCGCTCTGGTTTGACATTATGGACATTGGACTGGCTTATATTCCCATGGCGCTACTTGGTGCAAAATGGGCAATAAAGAAATAAGGATTATTTCAATAACTCGTCAAGCACTTCGAAGGCAGTTTCTGCCATTCGATTTCCCTTTTCGTCTAGAAGCGGGTTTATTTCAACAAACTCCAAAGTAACGGTCTTATCCATATTCATGAAATATTGAATTATGGACGTTGCTTCTTGTTGGTCAAGCCCCTTTTGAACTGGGGTTCCTGTTCCATAGGATATAAGGTCACAATCCATGCTATCTACATCAAAACTGATGTAGATTAAATCACAGTCAGCGAGTTTTTGCTCCGCTTCCTTTAAACAAAGGTCAAGGCCCCTGTATCGTAATTCAGGAACCGAATAATTTTTAATCCCATGTTCCAGGGCCAATTTATCTTCAGGTTCTTCGGTACTTCTTACGGCAAAGAACACAATATCCTGAGGAAGGATTTTAGGTTGAATTCCGCCAAACCCTTTTAATTCATTCCAAAGCCTGGCTTCCTTTTCTGAAAGATTATTGATCCCGTTGCTTTGATTATCCATTCCCAGGGAAAGCGCCACCGGCATTCCGTGAACATTTCCCGAAGGTGTTGTATACGGAGTGTGTAAGTCTCCATGGGCATCAATCCAAACTACGCCAATCCGTTTATCCGGAAAGGCAGTTTTAATACCTGCAATAGTCCCGCCGGCATTTGCATGATCACCAGAAATAACAACAGGAAAGTTTTTTCCTTTTTCAAGCGTTTCCTGAACCGCCCCTGAAAGCTCTTTGTATACATCGCACAACGCCTCTATTCGAATAGCATTGGGTGTATCGACGTTGTTGTACAACGACTGATTTTGATCTTTTAAATCAATGATTGGATAGTCATTGAACAATGTATTTCCACTTTTTATGGCAGCCCATTCGACCGCTAAAGGGCCAAAACTGGAGCCTCGTGTGCCTGCTGCAATTTCCGACCTCATTCTTATAAAAACTGGATTTTTAACCATAAACAGTCATTTTTAAAAAAGACAAATTTAATTTGAATAGTTGGAGTAAATCAGGAATTGAGAATTAGGTATTTTTGAGAGTAAATAAACACCAAAATCGAATGAATTCGAACGTAGAATTAGTAAGGGAGCTGTACGATGCTTTTAGCACAGGTGATGGTAAAAAACTGGCTTCGCTCTTTCACCCTCAAATTGAATGGCAGCAAATGGAAGGTTTTCCAAATGGGGGAACATTTGTAGGAACAAATGATGTTTTTGAAAAAGTATTTGGACTTTTTCCAATGTACTGGAAAGGATGGGGTGCTGTGGCTCAGGAGTTCTATGGTGCTGATGATAAAGTTTTTGTTATCGGATATTACAAAGGTGTAAGCATTGAAAGTGGAAAGGAGCTAAAATCACCACTCATTCACTTGTACACGTTAAAAGATGGACTAATAACCCATTTTAGGCAATTCACAGATACCCATTTGGTACAAAATGCGCTAAGAAATGGATGATACCAATTGGGTTGATGGCTTTAAATCTGAGATTATTCTTAGAAATAGTGAAAACTTAGATCGAATCAAAGTATGCTTTTCTCAATTGAACGAAAAACAATTGTGGCATAAACCCAATTCGCAAACCAACTCGGTAGCCAACCTTGTATTGCATTTGCGTGGAAACATTACCCAATACATTCATAGTTCCATAGGTAATGAACCAGACAACCGACAGCGTGACCTGGAGTTTTCTACACAATCGGGAATTTCCAAGGTGGAACTCCTGGAA
This sequence comes from Crocinitomicaceae bacterium, assembly GCA_002713215.1. GTDB lineage: Bacteria > Bacteroidota > Bacteroidia > Flavobacteriales_G > Salibacteraceae > UBA2108. The sequence goes on along the minus strand of PAVO01000021.1, from coordinate 15,035 downwards.
AAAATTACGGAATGTGTAACTAAGGCCAATCGTATTATTGAGCAAACGGATAAGCAGAGGTTACTAAACCGAGAAAAGGTTCAGGGCTTTGAAATGGCCGGAATGGGAAACCTGATTCATGTAGCTGAACACCTCTCCTACCACACGGGACAAATTGCCTTGCTAACCAAGTTAATGACTGAAAAAGACCTGGGATTTTACGCCGGAATTGACCTAAACATACCCAACTCTTCGACGAAATAGATTATCAATGATTACATTTAGTAAGAATTAATTTATGCTTGTCCAAAAAAAAAGATACATTTGACGCGATGGCAGGCTTAAATACTGAAAATACTGCCTAAAGTAAGATTAAGAATATATTATGGGAAGACCTCCTACAAGACCTAAAGCCCTCAAAGATGGGTATTACATTGAAGTCCGAAATAAGGGAACAAAATCGGGCGTTAAAATTCGCAGAGATAGCGAGAAGCAAATGAACGATGCCGTTAATGAATACCGCAGAACGAAAGAAGTTACCATTTTGGGTGAATCTAAAAAAGGTAAATTCTTGAACCCTGCCATCCAGGTCAAATAACAAACCTTTCTCCGCTTTCTTACAGGTTAGAGAAACTCTAATCATTCATTATTCCTGAATATTTGCAACTGACTGCCAGGCTAATACAGTATTGTATTGTAATAGGCAGACTGTATTTCTATATTTGAGTGATAACTCTTTATTATGATTCAGAAAATTGCGTTGAAAAAGGGCTTTGACTCCATTCAGGAATACTGGTCGCCCAAAATTGCTGGAGAACTAAACAGTCAATATGTAAAATTGGCCAAGCTCAAAGGTGAGTTTGTTTGGCACAAGCACGACGACGAAGACGAGATGTTTCTGGTAATAGAAGGTCACCTTGAAATACTTCTTCGAGATAAAACCATTGTACTGGAAGCGGGAGAGTTTGTCGTAATTCCAAAGGGTGTCGAGCATAAGCCCTTAGCCAATGAAGAAGTTAAGGTGTTGTTGTTTGAACCAAAGAGCACCCTAAATACGGGTGATACTAAGTCCGATCTTACCAAGGATCACCTGGACTGGATTGACAACACATAGGCTCCTAAAACACCAAACCCCGTCAATGACAGGGCTTGGCAAAAAGTATTTCGATAGGCTAACTTATACGTCGATATTAGCGTAAACGGCGTTTTTCTCAATGAACTCCCTTCTTGGCGGAACCTCATCTCCCATTAGCATAGAGAAAATGCGATCTGCTTCAGCAGCACTCTCAATGGTAACCTGACGTAGAGTTCTAAATTCCGGATCCATTGTGGTTTGCCACAACTGCTCGGCATTCATTTCTCCAAGACCTTTGTAACGCTGAATTTTAACACTGCTCTCAGATCCCGAACCTTTTAATTCCATGATAGCACGATCTCGCTGATCGTCATCCCAGCAGTACTGCTCTTTTGTTCCTTTCTTGATCAAATAAAGCGGTGGGGTTGCAATGTAGATATATCCATTTTCAACCAAAGGCATCATATAACGGAAGAAGAAGGTAAGAATCAACGTAGCAATGTGCGAACCATCGACATCAGCATCACACATAATAATGATCTTATGATACCTTAATTTTTCGAGGTTTAACTCCCTTTCATCTTCTTCGGTTCCAACCTTAACACCAAGTGCCGTGTAGATGTTCTTAATCTCTTCGTTTTCGAAGATTTTATGCTGCATGGCTTTTTCAACGTTCAGGATTTTACCTCGAAGTGGCATTATCGCCTGGAAATTTCTATCTCTACCCTGCTTGGCTGTTCCACCTGCAGAATCTCCCTCAACCAAATAGATTTCGCAAACAGCAGGATCTTTTTCACTGCAATCTGCCAGTTTTCCTGGTAAGCTGTTCGATCCCAAAACGGTTTTTCGCTGAACCATTTCACGGGCTTTTTTCGCAGCGTTTCTAGCCTGGGCAGCTAAAATCACCTTTTGCACAATGACCTTGGCATCTTTGGGATGCTCTTCGAGGTAGTTTTCCAGCATTTCGCTAACCGCCTGAGAAACCGGTGCGTTAACGTCCCGATTACCTAATTTGGTTTTGGTTTGCCCTTCAAATTGAGGCTCTGCCACCTTCACTGAAATGATTGCCGTAAGCCCTTCCCGGAAGTCATCTCCTGAAATCTCGAATTTAAGTTTATCCAACATGCCTGACGAATCAGCATATTTCTTTAACGTAGAAGTCAGTCCTCTTCTAAAGCCTTGAAGGTGTGTTCCTCCTTCATGAGTATTGATGTTATTTACATAAGAGTGAATATTCTCGGTGTAAGAGTCATTGTAAATCATGGCTACTTCAACGGGAATTCCGTTTTTCTCGCCCTCCATACTAATAACATCGCTAATTACCGGTGTTCGGGTTCCATCAAGAAATCGCACAAACTCCTGAAGGCCTAATTCAGAATGGAATTTCTCAGAAATGTAATTATCATCTTCATCCTTATATCGCTTATCGGTCAATACAATGGTAATTCCCTTGTTCAAATAGGCCAATTCGCGCATTCTTTGCGCCAGTGTATCGTAGTTATAATCGGCTACTTCGAAAATGGACATATCCGGCTGAAAGGTTACCTCAGTACCTCTCTTGTCCGTTGTTCCAATTTCATCTACACCGGTTTGCGGAATTCCTTTGCTGTAAGTCTGCTTATAGATTTTACCATCTCTGTGAACTTCCGCTGTAAGTTCAATTGAAAGTGCATTAACACAGCTAACACCAACACCATGGAGTCCACCAGAAACCTTATAGGTATCCTTATCGAATTTACCTCCGGCATGTAGCACCGTCATTACAACCTCCAGCGCACTTCGGTTTTCTTTTTCGTGGTGCCCAACCGGTATTCCACGACCGTTGTCGCTTACCGTTATAGAATTGCCTTCGTTAATAAATACTTCTATGCTATCGCAGTATCCCGCCAACGCCTCATCTATGGAATTATCCACAACCTCATAAACCAAATGGTGAAGACCTCTTACGCCAACATCACCAATGTACATTGCTGGTCTTTTTCGTACCGCTTCTAGTCCTTCAAGTACCTGTATATTACTGGCACCATAATCCTTGTTTTCCTCGCTCATTTAAGTTCGATTATTAACGAATATTAATTACAAAAAAATAACCGTAAAACAACGGCTATTTCTGACTTTACACAAAGATATTGTTATGCTTGTCGAAGGTTATTTTTTGGTTTGTTTATTCCCTTAATTTATCAACAATGAATTAACATATTCGCACAGCAAAATACTCCAGGTTTAACTGTAATAATTTAGCGGGGATTCTACCTTTTTCCTTTCTTCGCTTGCCAAAACTTGTAAGTCATTCCGGCCATTACCGTAAATCCTTGCTGGTAGTATTCGTTGTAAATGGCATACCTGCTATTGGTCATGTTGTAAAAACGAACAAAGGCTGTCCATCGGGGTGAGAAAAAGTACTCAACTCCAATGTTTAAATCGAACAAAGGATCTAATTTTTGACCATAGACACCTCCACCTAAATTTGCTGTACCAACCGGATTAGTGGTTCTTGCAACTCTTTCTCCAATAAAAAACAAATCAGCTGTCAGGGTCATCTTTTCACCAATGTTATACCTTCCGTTAAAAGACAGTTTAAAATCGGGAAGATGCCATGCCGCTTTTTGATTGGTTAGTGAGTAAATAAAATACTCCCCCTTCAGTAAAAAACTAAAATCTCGAATTCTTTGATAGCCTATTTCGGCAGCGAGCGTTGTAATTTTTACATCATCGTAGCGTACATTAAACTCATTGTCTATGGCAAAACCACCTACCGTATCAGGTTTATTGATAAAGAGGGCTAAATCCTCTACGTTTTTAAAAGCTGCTGAAATGTTGAAGGAAACATCTGAAGCCAATTCTCCACGAATACCTCCGTATATGTTAAACTTGGTATTCTCGGTTCCGGTAGTAGGGTCAGAAACTATAAATGGATTTATTTGGGTAAGTGATTTAAAGTTGTTCCGCTTAAGTTGACCGTTAGCACCAGCATAAGGAATCAGGATGTCTTTAACGAGATCATATTTAAGGTACAGGTTCGGATAAAAATAAAAATTGTGTCTCCCTCCATTGCTAAACACCACGTCAGCCCCTATCTTTAGTTTCCACGCATCCTTACCCGTTATTACACTGGGTGCAATACCAAATATGGTGCTTGATTCTTTTCGAGCTACATCACTTCTATCGTATTTAAAACTATTGACATCGATCCAGGCTTCGACTTGCCCAAATTCTGTATTAAAATAACGATCTACCGTTGCACTTAGCTTTAAGTTATCTTCACTGGACTTGTATTTATCCCAGTAGTGATAGTAATTAAACTTAATGTCGTAATTGAATTCACTTGAATCTTTGAAATACGTTTTGAACCTCAAACCAGGCTCAATATTCTGGTAATTCTGAGCCGTATTCTTTTTCCCCAAACTGTCATTGAGTACCTGAGTATTAGAAATTGATACAGGGTCAAATCCGTATTTGTGCAACGAATTCAAATCATATTTTAATTGCCCAGAAGCGATTTTATTGTAAAAGAACTTCTTCCCATACAAATTAAAGTTGTTGTCAGAAAATCCTGAATATCCACGGTCCTTAACCTTACCTGCACTACCATGGTGATATGCTGAAAAACCGTAATCCCACTTTCTGGATCGGGTATTATTGACAACCAATTCTGCCCTGGTCGACAGATAATTACCAATTCCAACAAGCGCATAAGCTTTGTATAACTTGTTCAATGGCTCCCCCTTCATTTTGGCCGGTTTAATTGGCTCGGGGCTAAATGAGGTCATCGCTTTTTTAGACTTAATCTCAAAGGGCAGGTTATTGTCAATTTCAATAACCGTGTCCAACATTTTAGGAACATCGCTTAGCTTAAATGCATCGGCAATTCGTGGTTCGTATTCTTTAATAATAAATACATCTCCCGATTTAAGAGAATCCCCCGTTCCACGCTGTGCTTGTAACGATGAGCTTGCGATTAGAATTATCAGAGCCAGAAATAGATTATTTACCTTCATCTTGTCCCTCCTCTTTGTTTTCGGTTTCAGGAATAATTTCTTCCTCAATCTCTTCCTCGTCAAACAATGCGTCAATTTCTTCATTGTCTATGTCGACACCATCGAAATTCAATTCCATATCAGGTGCCTCTTTCAACTTTTCATCTTGTTTCTGCTCAATGACTTCAACTTCCAGAAGTTTAGCCCGGGCTACCTTAACCATGTCTTCGCCATCATAGTTGTCAATTACACTATTCAACGCTGCCTTAGCCTGGAAATAATCTTCCTTCTTGATGTATACATCGGATAAAAGAATTAAGGACTTAGCCACCCAAACTTCATAGTCAGGGGTGTTTAAAAGACCAAAAATTAGTTTTTCACTTTTAGACAGGCTGTCTCTTTCAAAATAAACCCTCGCCATTCCATAAGCTGCTTCAGCACTGATTTCTGTTTTACTGGTGTCTGCAACGATGGAATAATAGGTTAATGCATCATCGTATTTATTATTGTTAACCGCTTTCCTCGCCTTCAATATGTAGGCAATAGCCAGGTAATGGGCTTCATTAAATTCATGTGCCAAATAGACTTCAGCAGCCTCCAGTGCCCGATCGGTGGAATCCATGATAAACGAACTTTCCAGCCTCCCTCCTACAGCCTGCCTTAATGTGGGGGCGCTTGTTGCAGCAACTTCCAATCGCTTGTACTGATTATGTGCTTCGCTGTATCGCTTTTTATCGAAATAATAATTAGCGGTTCTAATTAATGCTTCCTCGGTATGCTCGTTGGAAGGAAGGGCTGTAATGTTTTCATAAAAAGTAATCGAAGAGTCATAACTCTCTGAACGATAATAACAGTCTGCCAAATAATAGTTTGCTTTAAGCTTATGAATTCCCTGTTGAAATTTATTGAGGTAACTAATCAGGTATGGTTTAGCTTTATCGCACTTGTTTTCGAAATAAATATCCTGAGCAGCTTCAAATACGGCTGAATCTAACTCATTTTGCGAAACATCAACAAAGGACAAACCAGCCATTAGCTCTGAGTATTTTTCAACCTGTCCGCGTTCGATATAAATGTTCTTAAGAACTACTAACGCTTCTTTCGTATCCTGGTAGGTTGGATAATCGTTTACAATTCTTGTAAAAACGGTAATTGCGCCATCATAATTGTTTGAATTGTAATGGATCAACCCGGTACTATTCAACGATTTTTTAAGGTATACGTTTTTATTTCCCTGGTCAATCACCTGTTTGAAGGAAGCCAATGCTTTTTCATTATTTCCCTGAATGTTATAGGACCTTCCTAATTCGTAATAAGCCGCATCCAAATACGCAGACCCTGGATTCTCTGCAATTAGTTTTTCTAAACTTGAAATTTTGGAACCAAAATCTTTTTTAATTCCATAACAAACCGCACTTTGAAATAAAGCATAGTCGGCATCGAATGCCCCGACTTTTTCTGCTTGTGTATAGAAGTCTATGGCCTGATCATAATCTTTGAGCATGAAATACCCATCACCAATTCTTAATAGAGCATCGTTCAACTTAAAGGTATCGATATCCTCTTTGTTGTATATGTATTTTCTTAACCACAGGTTCGCTTCCTGGTAATCTCCTTTTTTAAAGTAACAATACCCAACATTATAATTTGCCTGATTAAAAACAGAAGTTAGAATGGCACTGGTTTCGTATATAAATGCTCTGTAATTCTCGATTGCATTGTCATATTCTCGCTGCCTGTACCTTGCTTCGCCTTTCCAATAAAAAGCAAGAGCGGTAAGTTTCTCATCGCTTTTATACAGGTGAGATTTATCGAAATAGCGAACCGCATCGTGATATGCCCGATTTTGATACAATGAAGTCCCCTTTTTATAAGCAATCTTTTGGTAGGCCGATTTCAGTTGCGGTGTTTTGTTCTTTACACTTTGAATAGAGGCCAATGCAGCATCATAATTTTTGGTAGTCAAATACACAGCAATCAAATACCGATAAGCATCATCAATCTTGGACGACTCTGGATATTTGGCTATGTATTCCTTGAAAGCCTCAATCGATTTCTGGTATGGATTGAGTGACAACTCGTAGCTTAATCGTGCGTAATTGAATAAAGATTCTTCTGTTATCTCGGGATCGAAACCAAGATCGTAGGCAATTTTAAATGCTGACCGGGAATGATTCTTTTGTCCGGTCTTTAAATAACAATCGGCCAAATGATAAGATGATATTTGTGCCATTTCATTCTTCAACCCGGTTAATCGGCTAAAGAGTTTTATAGCCTCTTCATAGTACTCTGTTTTATAGTAGGTAAACGCCAGCTGGTAACGATCGTCATTGTTTAGCGACCTTGATTCCTTCTGATACATTTCCAAATACGGTCGGGCTTCTTCATAGTCTCTTTCATAATAATGGGCCTCTCCGATTAGCCGGGCCATCTCAGGTTTTCTTTTGGAGATAACAGAATCTAGTAAAGGTGGAGCGTAATCCAGTAACTCCTCGTATTTCTTTTGGTTGTATAGAATTTGACTGATATAATAAGGAACAATAGGACCAAACTTGGGATGATCGCTCAATCGTCTAAAATCGGTAAGTGCTGTTTGATAATTCTCCTTGAGGTAAGAAATATGGGCAAAATAATATCGCGCCGGGGAAGCATAGCTGTTATTAACATCCTTAATCTCATAGAAGCCACGAGAAGCCAGGTCGTGCTCTTTTTTCATAAGGTACGAATACGAGAGCTTAAATTTATACTCGTATTTTTCTTCCTTTCCCAAATCATACGGCGATACCTGACTGTACCATTTGATAACGTCATCCCACTTTCGTTTTCGATAATAATAACCACCCAATTGAAATTTGGCATGCCTGACCTTAGAACTCTCAGGATGCTTTCGAATAAACTCCCTTAATTGCAAGGAGGCATCTCTATGGAATAACTTAAGAGCACACAATGCGGCAAAGTATTCTGCATTGACAGATACTTCAGCATTTTCGTCGCCAATCTGCTTAACAACTTCTGCAAATTGCTTTTGAGCACTGCTGTATAGCTCTTTATCATAATACTCTAGTCCAAGGTTATAGACTCGTATTGGATTTCTAAAAAGTTCAGTTTGCTGAGCCACTATTTGACCAAACAGCATTAAAAAAGTAAGTGAAATTAAGAGCTTTCGTTTAATCACAATGGGCTATGAAAATCTGCTTATAGACAAATCATAAAAGTAGGAGGCTTCAGAAGGACAGGCTTTCTAATGGTTCAAAGTTTTCAACGCAAATATGTTAAACCCAAATTCGGTTTTTTACCCGTTGTAACCCTATAAAGTCAAAGAAAAAAGGAACTTATTCATAGTATATTATTTAATAATTAGGCGCATGTTCTGGTAATTAACAGATCGAATAAATTACATTTGGAAAAATTGCTTTTCATGAGTGCGGAAACCATTTTGGAATTAAAAAATGCCAAGGTTTATCAGGAAGAAAATCTTGTTCTTACAGATATCAATATAAAAATTCAGAAGGGCGAATTTGTTTATCTGATTGGCGAAACGGGAAGTGGAAAAAGTAGTTTGCTGAAAACCCTTTATGCCGAATTGAAATTTGAAGAGGGAGAAGGAATTGTTGCCGACTTCGAATTGCACAACCTTAAACGAAGTAAAATCCCCTATCTCCGAAGAAGCCTGGGAATTGTTTTCCAGGATTTTCAACTTATGACAGATCGATCTGTGGAGAAGAACCTGGAATTTGTGCTTAAAGCTACCGGCTGGAAAAACAAAAAGGAAATTAAAAACAGAATTGATGAGGTACTTGAAATGGTAGGCCTCCACACCAAAGGATTTAAAATGACTCACCAACTGTCAGGTGGAGAGCAACAGCGGGTTGCCATTGCCCGATCGTTACTAAATGATCCTGATTTAATTCTTGCAGATGAGCCAACTGGTAACCTGGACCCCGAAACTTCACTTCGCATATTAAACTTGCTAATAAACATTAGTCAAAAGGGAACGGCTGTTCTAATGGCCACTCACGATTATTCGTTAATGGAAAAGTATCACCAGAGGACCTTGAAATGCGAAGCCGGTTTTATTAAAGATTCGGCCATATAAACATGCTTTCGGTTCTAATTCCAATTTACAATTTCGATGTAACCAAACTTGTTACCGAACTACTCCAACAATGTCAGCAACAAGATCAGAACTTTGAAATTCTTTGTATCGACGATGGTAGTTTAGACGAGTTTAAGTCTAAAAATCAAGAAGTTAAAAAATACGATTCTGTAATTTATACAGAGCTTGAAAACAACATAGGAAGAGCGAAAATAAGATCTCTACTCGCAGAAGAAGCTCAATATTCCAACTTGCTTTTTCTTGATTGTGACATTGAAATTACCAATGAAAATTTCATTTCTAACTACCTGAATCATGCCGATGCAGCTGTGTGCGTTGGTGGAATTGCTTACTATCGGGAGCCACCAAAAGATCCAAAACATAAGTTGCGCTGGTTGTATGGAACTGAGCGGGAACAACGAAGTGCTGAGGAAAGGAAAAATGGTAGGTTCATACATTTTCTTGCCAGCAACCTCTTTATCACCCGGGAACTTTTTCTTTCAATACCTCTCCAAAAGAACATAAAGGGCTATGGCCATGAAGATACTTGGCTGGGCTTACAACTGATGGAACGCAACATTGATATTGAACACATTGAAAACGCAGTGGTGCACATCGGCCTGGATACGGCAGAGGACTTCCTTACTAAATCGCTCTCGGGGGTTCAAAACCTGGTACAACTTTATAAAGATAACAGTGCTGGAGAAGGACTTAAGCTGATAAACGTTTTTGAAAGATTAAAACGATTTGGATTGCTATTCATTGCCGAATGGATTCTTAACCAACGAATTAAAGGAATTGTAGAAAATCTTAATTCTGATAATCCCGATTTAAGGAAATTTGATCAGTGGAAGCTGTATCACTTCATTCATTCTTACAGATTATCGAGGAAGAATGGTTAATTCGTTGACCAAATACTAATAAGCTGAACTAAGAATTTTCTTCTTCCACCTGACTATAGACCGACAATAGGGTTTTAGCCTCATTTTGCCAGTTAAAAACCTCCCGAGCTTTCAGTGCATTTTCCTTCAACCTGGAATAGTAGTTATCATCCTTAAGCAAGTGGTTTATGCTACTGGTTATGGTAAAAGGCTCAAGGTCGTCAATCAACTTCGCAACTTCAAACCTAGCGTTAAAGTTTTTGTATTCCGGGTAATTCATAGCAAGCTGTGGAACTCCGGCATGCATATAGTCGAAAAACCGATTGGCCATGGAATATTTGTTACTCCTTCCTTTGGCGTCAAATAGGGTTATTCCTATTCCAGCATTTTGAGTAAACTGAACCAATCGTTCCGGTTCAACAAATCCCATGAATTTAACCTTATGGCCCAGATTTTCCTTGTCGGCCAAAGAGATTAGGTCTTCATAAACATCTCCTTTACCACATATTATTAGCTCTGCTTCTATTTTATGCATAGCCATAATTAACGACTCCAACCCTCTTCCGACATTGACAGCACCTTGGTATAAGATGGTGGTTTTTCGGGTCTCGGATCTTAGCAAATCCTTCAATACGGTTGCATTTCTGACAACCTTTAATTCTACATTATATTCAGACTTAAATAAGTCGACATATCCTTCAGAAACCGTGTACCCATACTTCAGTTTTGAAAACACCCTCCTTTCAATCCACTTCCATATTCGCTGAATTTGAGGCCGGTCGACAATCTCCTCCATACCTGTAAAGTACTCGTGAGCATCGAAAACGAATGGTTTACCAAATAGTTTAGATTTCCACAATGGAGGCAAAACAGCATCCAAGTCAATCCCACAATAGATGTCGGCCCTTTTAAACAGAAGGTAAATAAACAGCCTGATGTTGTATTCTATGTAGAATTGAGGACCCTTTTCAAAAAAACAAGTCAGCCTCTTTTGAGTGTAACTTTCCAGGGTTAATTCGGGGCTGGATTTTTTTCGACGACCAATAAGTACAACATCATAACCGTTGTCAGAGAGTGTTGTACAAATCCTGCACATTCGCTGATCAAAAACAAGATCGGTTGTAACCGTTAATATTATTCTCTTCATGAAATTGAATTGTACCAATCCATATCCAATGCCTTGCCACTATGAACTTCCACCGGAGGAGAAAACGGCGGGAAATAAGTTGCTCTAAAATACCTCTTTTTCTTTTCAGCAGCCCATTGATTATCAATCCTTTTAAGGTGATCAATTTCATTTCTTAAATGAAATCCTGAATTTCTCTTCTTGGCCAATTCGGATTGAGGAATAAGTGTAACATTTCCTTTAATAATGTCGCCAATTTCCTCTTTGAATAAAGCTACTGTCTCATTAACCGTAATCTTATGTAATTGTTGTACAAAACAATCTTTAGGAATCTTGAATCGACGCTCAGCAATTAAATCACCTCCGTCAATACTTGTTTCAAGTCGATGAATACTGGTACCGAATTCCTTAGCCCCATCAACAATGGCAAAACTAAACTGGTTGCATCCTCTGTACTCCGGAAGTGGAGCCATATGAGCATTTATGGCCATTTCTTTCGCCTGGTCAATATGCCTTTTCTTAAGGATTTCACCGTATTGTACCGAAATTATAAAGTCTAGGTTATTGAAAGTTAGCAGGTCATCGCAATTATTGAAAATCGGTATTTCATACTCCTGGCACAAAGCTCCAATAGAGAATTCATCTGAAGATGTTTTAGTGATACTTTCAAATACCCCTACAACGTCAATGGACAGTGAATGAGTGTTCTCCAGCAGATATTTTAAGCAAGTATACCCCACTTGCTTTCCGCCCATAAATACAACCTGTTTAGAATTCTCATCCATCAAGCTGCAAACATAAGTGTAGCGCTGATACTAACGAATGATAATTTTTTGGAGATGCGTTTCTCCATCCATTTCAACTTTGACCACGTAGATTCCCGCACCAACCGACAAAACAATGTCGTATACGTTGTTACCCGGATTAATATAGGGCGTTGCCCTCAGTATTTCCTGACCAATATCGTTGGTAATAGTAATAATTACCTCCTGATCAATTTTAGACAAGAATCTCATCTGGAAATTTCCATTTGAAGGATTTGGCCACATTTCTATAGGGTCTCCGCAGTTGTATACGTCAACTCTCTTAGTTACGGTTGCACTACATCCTTTATCGTCGAGCACCTTAAGACTGATGTTGTTTATGCCATATTTCATTTCTTGATAAGACCAACTGTGGCTTGCCTCACCTTCTTTCCCGTTCCAGATATATGACTTAAACTGAGAATCCGTACTTAGTTGCAAAGAATCCTTCGAACAAACTGAACTTGGTCCATGAATTTGTGCCAATGGACCTGGACGAATAACTGCAATTCGCATATCGTCATTCAAGCATCCAGCGGTATCGGTATATGTGTACCTTACACTTACTTTTCCAGCATATGTTGTTTTTACTACCGAATCTTCAAGGCTAAATACATAATACTTACCTCCCTCTGGTGTACCTCCGGAAAGTTTATAATCACCATTGTTTTGACAGATTTCGGGAATTGAATCTAAAGAAACCGTAGGCAATCCTTTTACTCTAAAACTAAATTGCATGGAATCCTTACCACAATGATTCTCTATTACATAATACAGTTTGTTGGTTCCAATCCTTGAAGATTCACTTACAAACAAGGTATCATTAAGCACACCATTTCCTGAATATTTACCTCCAAGGGGAAGCCCTCCAGATAGTTTCAACGTATCTCCATAAGCACATACATCTTTGAATTGAGCCCCGGTTACCTTCAAAATAGTATCAAGGGTCAATGATCTGAAAGCACTATCCGTACATCCATTTATATCAGAGAATATGTATTTAATCGAGTGAGGACCTACACCAACGGACTGGTTAAACATAGTATCCTGCACAACACCAGTACCATAGTATTTACCACCGGCTGGTATTCCTTCTACCAGTCTGTAATTGGAGAAACCTAGACAAAGTGTTGGAAAAGGACTAATGGAAACAATAGGAACCGTATCTACATTTACCGTCAAAGAAGCAGTATCCGTACATCCATTAGTATCGGCTACTCCATATCTTAAAACATAAGACCCTGCTCCAACCGTAGTCGGACTAAAAATCGAATCATTTTTAACCATACTACCAAGATAGACACCTCCTGCGGGAAGGCCATTTTTAAGCGTGAAATCTGCTGCATTTGCACAAATAGTTCCTAAGGATGATAACGAGGCCTGGGGTGATAATTTGACTCGAATTGAGTCTGCCACTGAATCCGAACAATTGTTTAAATCGGTATACTTATAACTAACAGTATACATTCCAGCCAAAGAAGGCTTAAATACATTTCCAGTTACACCATTTCCTGAATAAATACCACCGCTCGGCATTCCCTGAGTAAGAATTAAAGAATCGGAACTACACATGGGTGTAAATGTGGTAAGTGATACCGCAGGAACTGAATCAATTCGTATTATTTCTATTACCGAATCACTACAACCAAATGCATTGGTCACCTTATAACCTACCGTATCCAAACCTACTCCAGCCACGGATGGATTGTAATTAGTCGAAACAACTCCGCTTCCTGAATACGTTCCACCCAATGGAGAAGAAACTCCAAGTAAGTTTATTAAAGATGAATTAAAACAAATTGAGTCTGGCAAGTTGAAACTTACCACCGGAATAGAATCCACGCGAATAGAATCTACCGCAGAATTAGAACACCCATTTACTCCTGTATAGGTATAGGTAATTGTCCTCATACCCGCTGAAGTCAACTTTGGATTAAAGTATGACCCACTCGATCCGCTACCATTAAAAGTACCACCGCTGGGAACTCCGGTAAGCAATATACTGTCTGCATTTGCACAAATACTATCTGCTGAGAATTGGAAACTAACAGCAGGAAGTGTATCCACTCCAATAGTCTGGAAAATAGAATCTTGACAACTTAAACCATTAGTAAATACATACTTAATGGTAAATGTTCCAATACCAGTTACACTTGGATCAAACATGTTACCTGTTACTCCTGTACCACTGTAAATACCTCCAGTTGGTGTTGCTGTATTGATTGCCACCGGAGAAACACCGTTACAAATACTGGCAAGAGCCGGATACGTTAAAGGAGTTACACTATCTACCGTCAAAGTTTGACTGGCACTGTCTGTACAACTATTTCCATCGGTAAACGAATACCAAACGGTATAACTTCCTTTTCCATAGGTTGTAGGGTTAAATCCTGTTACCGTACTACCATTTATTTTGTAGGTTCCACTGCTCGGCACTCCACCACTTAATGTAACACTATCTGCATTAGCACATAGGTTTGCAAAACTGGACAAACTAACTGACGGACTTGAATTTACAACAATGGTTTGGCTCGCTGTGTCTTTACAACCATTACTATTACTGTACTCATAATTAATGGTATGCGTACCGGCTCCGGCTGTCAATGGATTGAACTTGCCTGAGCTTACATTGTTTCCAAAGTAGGTTCCACCACCTGGACTTCCACCAGTTAAGGTCAACAATCCTGAGTTACTACAGATGGCACTAAAGCTCGATAAACTTACTGTGGGTTGTGCATTTACAACCTGGTTCGTACTGTCCTTATTGGTACAACCATTACCATCGGTATAAGTATATTTTATGCTGTGGGTACCTACTCCGGCTGTGCCCGGATTAAAGGTCCCTGAACTCACCCCGGTGCCACTATAAGTTCCGCCAGTTGGACTTCCGCCGGTAAGGGTAAACGCTGCCTGGTTGACACAAACTGGACTTAAACTTGACATACTTACTGTCGGTAAAGCATTCACCTTAATCGTCTGGGTAGCACTATCACTACAACTGTTCGCATCGGTATGCTTATAGGTTATCGTATGGGTTCCTACTCCTGCGGTTACTGGATTAAAAGTCGTGCCACTTACTCCGGTGCCACTATAGGTTC
>PAVO01000020.1 GCA_002713215.1 Crocinitomicaceae bacterium | reverse complement strand
TAAGTATAACTACCGAAACAGCCAGGATAAAGGCTTTGAGGTAGTATTAAATAACCTATTCAATGAAAATCTTGCCACAAACTAGGAAATTGCGGGTTTTCCCCCATTGACAATTCTATTAGAAAAATGTAAGTTGCGCGCAATTATTTATTCAATTAAATAAGCTTTAAGATAACTCTATTAACAGAACGATATTCATTTTTACAGCCGATTAATAAACAGTTAAACAAAATATGTTGAATGATTGATCAGGCCTGGACTTAATAAGGCCATTTTGCATATCGAAATATACCGTTTAAATATCTGTTACAAGCAAATAATAACATGTCAATTAAATTAACGGCAATAATTATTGATGACGAACCCCGGGCAAGAGAAAATCTAAATACACTTCTCACCGATTATTGCGATGTAGAAGTTTTAGCCGAGGCAAGCTCTGTAACCGAGGCTATGGAACAGTTGGCTATTTATAACCCGAACGTACTATTTCTGGACATTCAAATGCCCTCGATGAATGGAATTGAACTAGCAGAAAAAATCAGGCATAGAAATATTCCGATTGTATTTGTCACGGCCTTTGACCATTATGCCATCCAGGCCTTTAAGGCAAGTGCCATTGATTACCTACTTAAACCTACCGCCATTGACGATTTACAACAAACTGTAAAAAAAATAGTTGCACGCAAAAGGGATGCCGATCTAATGAATTCTCTAATTAGCGATTCACTGCAAACCCTACGTTCAAACTTGAACAAATCCCAAAAACTTAAAAACTTAATGGTACCATGGGAAAATGGTTTTAAAGTAATTGATCTGTCAAACCTCACACGCATTATTTCGGACAGTTCTTATTCCGAACTTATTCTTACAACCGGTCGAATGGTAGTTACCAAAGCTATTGGGGAAATGGAATCCCTTTTAAATGATTCAAACTTTTTCAGAATCCACAACCGCCATATCGTAAATATGGAATTCATTGATTCGTTTTCAACCGAGGATGGAGGTATGGTTATTATGAAAGATGGAAATGCAATTCCTGTTTCCCGTAGACGGTTACCTTCTTTCAAAATTGCCGCCAAACAGCATTTTCGCAATTAAATGCTGACCCGACTTGTTACACTAAGTGTTATTGGACCCGGTTTTATTTACACACAAGCGCAGGTAAGAGATAATTTCATAAGACAGCAATACGATTAGTCAAACGGACTTCGGGCCAATGTCATTTTCGGAATCGTTCAGGACGCTGAAGAATATATATGGATAATACCGATGCAGGAGTATTTCGATTTAAGGGATTAACTTTTAACCACTTTGAAAATGATCTGGGACCGGTTTCAAACATGATAACCCGCATTTATAATCAACGCGATTCGAGCCTTATACTTATTGGAGAATATCCAATGTACTATTTAAAATAAAAGATAACCGGATACATAGACTGTTGAATAAGAATCAATGGATTATTAAGGGAATAAGGAACTTGAAATAACTGAAACCAAAGGCCAAAGAGGGAAAGTGAACCGCACAAAAGTTCAAATGGACCTCTATTTGAACTAGCCTACATCCTAACCGAATATTAAAGGATCACCACCTGGAACAATGAATATCTAAATAAGGTATATCGCAAATCAATACCTTACTCCTTTGCCAGCAAGGTAATGTTCATATTGCTCCATAGCCTTAGCCCAGTGGCCTAGTTTTATCGGCGAATTAAATGGGTTACGAACCTCATAAACACCCTCTGAGGCTTGATTTTTAGGAATTAAAGACGAAGAAGTTCCTTCAAGAATAGTTCCCTCGGTTTCCGGTCCCTCACCCTTGGTTCTATCAGGTATTAATGGCTTTCTTTCTATTATTAGTTTATGAGCTGCTAATTCCATTTTGGCTTTAATATCATCAGGAAGCGGTACACTTACGGTACTCTTTGAATACGCGTAATCTGGATAATTTGGGACTCCAATACCTTGAATTGCCAGATAAAACGCATGCATGGCTGTATGGCTTGCATTATGATCACCTGTTTGGGCAACCAAAACATCAACAGCACGTTGAATATCAAACCTTGGAAAAACTAAAAATGCATTTTTAGCCGTAGTATCTATGGAAACCAGTGCATTCTTAATGGCCTTAATCGCAAATCCAGTCAAACCAGATTTCTCTTGCGCTAAATAGGCTCTTTTCTCAAGAAGCGCACGTCTTGCTGCTGAATAATAGGATGAGACATATACACTACTAACCACCGTAGCGGCATCTACAAAAAACGTTGCTAAAAGTTTTTGTTGCGGTCCACTAACCACATTTGACCTATGGAATGATTTTAAAAGAGATTGAACGAGGCCTTCCCGAATACGAACATGGTTTGCATGCAAGATCGACATTCCGGCAGGAGTTACGGTACCCTGACCTTCATCATAATCTACCCGTTCCTCTTTTTCAAATATCGACTGCAAATTAAATCCTGTTCCTCTTTTAGGAGAAACATTGATTTGAAACGTTCCAATTATTGGTTTTGGTATATTGTCTACAGGGTACCCCTTGTATGTTGGTACAACATCTATAGTTCTGGTTTGCCCTTCCAATCGAGCAATGTCTTGTACAAATTCGGAAGGTTGCTGTTGACCCTGCTCATAAATGCCTGTTGCATATTCAAGGGTTGCAATTTTTTTCGGGCCAACACCACCTTTTAACCTTGGATTTTCGGCATGAATCTCAGTTGTTTTTGACAATGGAATTCTGGCAAGTAATGTCCCCTGTTTGGTACCCTCCGGAACTTCCAAGGTACAATCAGGTAATTCAATTTCAGCACCAATTGCTCTTTGTATCACTGGTTGAGACAAACTATTTTGTCTGGCAATTTCTCCTTTTACAGGATCGAGCTTTAATTGGTTAGCCTTTCCCCCCATTAAATCAGCCTCCCTTTCCAATCCCGGATCGTTATTTACATTCCAATTACCTTTCAGCTGCATATTGGGTTTTACCCTTCCCTGCTTTTGCTGAACGACGTGCCAAGCCTCATGAGGTAAATGCTTTTCCCGGCCGGATGCCAAATGAATATGGGTTCCTTGTGCATAAGCATGAGCTTGTAATTGTGCAGGCTTGGCAGAATTGTAATGAACTTTCACATCGTCCATGGAATAACCCGAAAGACTTTCTATACCCGATTTTAATTGGTCCGGAAGGCCGGTGTCGTTCTTTTTTTGAACTGGTAGTGACATTTGCCGGTGGGAATTATTTGCAAGCAATTGTAACTGAATTATTCGGGACGTCTGCGTTCGATCGTCCTTAAATTGAGCGGTCGAGTTGTTTTTCAGGCTTGCTTTTGCAGGTTCCTGACGGTAAATTCTAGCGACCTTATTTTCTTTTTTGTCAGTAAACAATTGAGTTTAAATCAGGTTTTAAAGAAAGAAGATATTCCTGGAAAACTCAATAGGGGGAAACCCTCAAAATGGAGTTCAGGACATACCTTGATGGATACATATTTGAAACTATGACCATTTTAAATCATTAGAAATGAAATCAGAAAGACAGGGTAAAACTTCCCGTTGATGACAATTCCTATTTGAACTTCGTTTTTTAACAGATTAGTTATGATTCTCTCCAGATAACAAAAGGAGCGGTGCGAATAGTTAATTAAAACGACCACTAATTCGTAAGAAGCATATTCATTCTTTCAATAGCCTGAAGTTAAAATGATGTTGATGAGTACCTGTTATTATTATACAATAATAAGCACCATTTTCTAAATGATTCAAATTGAAACTTGAATCTTCCAACTTACTGGCAAATACCTCCTGACCTTGATGATTCAATACCCGGATGTAAGCCGATTCTGCGCCTATTTCGGAAACATGAAACCTTCCACGACTGGGGTTCGGATATATGGATACATTTGGGGTATTTCCATTCTCACATGCATTGGAAAATACTATGGGATAGTCTTTAGAAATTCCGTTGAAATCAACCTGCCTTAAACGATAGTAAGCTGTTTGTCCAGTGGAATTTTGTTGGTCCAAGTAATAATATTGATTGGAAGATGAAGAGTTTCCACTTCCTCCTACAGACGTCAGACCAAAAAACTCATCACCGTTGTTAGAATACTGAATATCAAATCTTTCATTGTTGGTTTCAGAAGCCGTCTCCCATTCAATCAAGCGGCCATTTTCGCTGCAATTCACCTCAAATCGGATCAATTCTACAGGTAAGGGATTCGAATTGGAAACGATAGCCCATGTAGAAAAGAAATCTGATGAGGTTAAAGTAATTCCAGAAACCTGATTGGAAGAAGTATTAACCGTTCCATACAGTAAAAATTGCCAATCGTTAGCTGTGGAGTTCCATCGCTGAGCTTGTAGGTCTGATTCCGTAATGGAATTCGTTCCTCCCATCTCGTTACTGGCGTCATCATAACTCAACGTCATACTTCCCTCTGGTTTGGTAGTATACCCACTGGCATTGACAAACCAAAAACGGTCCAATACTTTCAAGGATTGGTCCCCCCCTGCTCCGCTCATGTGGGTCACCTGTGAAGCAAATGGGGTGTTGTTATCGTTTGTGGTTTCGTAGGTTGAGAAAGATATCGAGCCACTTCCCGTTCCCGCAGTGGTAATAGCTACGGTAGTAGGGATTTTGGTAGCGTTTCCCCCTTGACCACTTGGTTTGGAGGTTAGCGGAACTACATAAGTTCCCGTATTGGTTCCAATGTTCCATTTCACTGTGTTGTCTTCATCCTCCGAAACAATGTTCCCCCCTGTACCCGATGTAGTGAGGGCATTTGAATTGCCGTTATCGATTACTAATACCACATTATTAGTAATGTTCAAGTAGATATCGTTGTTTAGGACCATTCGGGTTTGAGCTTGCACCCCGACAACAAGGATTAAAAACCAACCTATAAATAAACTCTTACAATACATAAAATCCATTAGTTCACCTTAATCAATGAAATGGTACTACCAATGAAAAGTGTTCCCCCGGCTCCGGAGCTGTTTTTAAACCGAAAAGTTAGTGTTCCGGCAGAAGTGGTTTCGATATACCCCTCCACATGTTCTGTATTACTGGAACTGGTGGTGATTAGGATATCACCGTTACCGTTATCGGTATCAAATGACCCGGATTGTTGGTAATATTCGGAATCAATAAACAGGGAAACCGTACCTAATGTTCCGGTATAAACTAAATCCAAATCCGCATCATTTGCCGCCGATGTCTCTTGGGCCTTTATATAGGCCCTGACCTTATAAACTCCGGAGTCGAGGGCGAAGGTCCAACCCGGAATGTTCTGATAAGACAAGGTCATAAAAAGGTTCGAAGTAGTACGTGAATAATAGTTGCCGGATGATCCAACATTAGCCCAGTTGGATCCATTGTAGTACCAAAACGAATCTGTAGTAGTGTCATATACCATTAGCCCGGTTGCTGGTGAGGATATAGCAGCCCGTTGCGTTGTGGTCATTCTTGGAATGAGTACCCCTTTATCTGTACTTACTATGTCCAGCACTGCAGATGAATCCGGTGCCGCCCCTGTAGAACTTATTCCAATATTTTGGGCAAATACTTCCGGTAACAGACTGACTAAAAAAATGAATAGAATTGCTTTGTATAATAGTTTCATAGCGTTCATTTCAACCACATAACATTTTATTTCCATAAAACTATTTACAGGTGTTCGTACCAAAAAAAATATCAACTGTAGCGGGCAACTTCGAGTACGAAATCGTTAAATTAAGGTACGAGTGATTTTCAAATTCCCCATATTTTCTCAATTTTTGAGTTTGGGAATTAATACCTTGCTTTGAATTTGAAATGATTTTTAACTTGAACAAGAAAATATTTCGATTAAACAAATCAAATGGGGTCAGGAATTAGAGTTTTGGTTGTTGAGGATGAGTTCATGACCATCCATAATATCACTGTGTCCCTTTCGGAAGTGGGATATAGAATCGCCGGTATGGCCAAAAACGCCAATGAAGCACTGAAGATTCTGGAATCCAAAGATGTGGATATTGCCATCCTTGACATCAATATTCAAGGAGAAAAAGATGGGATCTGGCTGGCCGGTCAAATCACCGAAAAATTCAATATTCCTTTTATTTTTCTTACTGCTTACAATGACGAAAAAACCGTTAAAAATGCCATTGAAACTCAACCCTTTGGATACTTGATTAAACCCTTCAGTACCATTGATATTTACGCCGCTATTGAATTGGCATTAAAAAACTTTGAACAATCCAATAGAAGTAAAAGGGGTTTAACACCAAAACCTGAGGTCAAAAGCTCACCCATTCAAATTGATGATCATTTGTTTCTAAAGGAAAGTCATTTGTACAGCAGAATTAAAATCAAGGAGATTCTTTTCGTCAAGGCAGACTCGAGGTATGTGGAACTGGGAACAGCCACAAAAAAATACCATCTTCGATATACATTTTTAGAATTCCTGGAAATGTTGCCCCAAGAATACTTTATTCAAACCCATCGTTCTTACATTGTAAACATCAACGAGGTAAAACATCTCGGGGCAAATTTTTTACGAATTGGGGATGCGGAAATCCCAATAAGCAACAAACGAAAGGAAGAAGTACTAAAGGTGTTTAAGTTTTTATAATTCTATCGTGATCTAAGCGTTGATTATACGATCTGCTGTCTTTTTTCCAATTCATTCTTAAAGATTACCACAAAACCACTTCCCCCTTCTTCGGGCTCAAACATGTTGAACTCCCCATCCAATTGCCAGGCTAATCCTCGCACCAATTCCAATCCCATAGAACCTGACTCATTTACATTAAATCCCTTCGGCAAACCAATTCCATTATCTTTTACCTCCAGTTTATAAGTGTTGTCGCTTTGCTTAAAAACACTCACCGATATTTCGCCATCAGACCGATCTTTGAATCCATACTTAAAGGAATTGGTCACCAATTCAGTAGTAATTAATCCAAGGGGAACAACAGTGTCAATCTCAAAATTGATATCGGAAGCACTTACCACTATTGAAACGTCTTTGTTTTTTGACACAAAGGCCTGTTTTAGCTCGTTCGACAAATCCTCCAAATAGGACTGAATATCAATTTGTACAAGGTCTTCCGTCTCATACAATTTCTTGTGAATAATAGCTATAGAACGAACCCGGTTTTTTACTTCGGTTGTGGCCTGTTTTACTTTTTCATCAGTGCTTCCAATGTTTTGTATATCCAATATGCTGGAAATTATTTGGAGGTTATTTTTTATCCTATGGTGGATTTCCTTCAACAAAGTTTCCTTAATGATCAATAAACTTTCGGCCTGCTCCTTTTTCTCTTTTAGCTGCCTGCTTATTTTTCGCTGCAACATATAAACAACGGTTATAAATGCAGCAAGCAACAGAACAAAAATGATAATGGAACTTGCTATCCATTGTAACCTGCTTAATTCTGCCGTAGCCTTCTCCCCTCTCAACTTTTCAATCTCAAGCTCTTCAATCTTTGTTTGTTTGCTGTGTACATCATATATGAAGGAATAGCGTTGCAGATCTATTTCTTTATCTTTTTCCCGCCTAACCTCATTTAGTTCTATTAACTTATTTAAGAAGGAGAAAGCTTCGGTGTCTTTTCCAAGCTCACGATACACCTTTGCCTTTGTGCTGTACCAATCAACCAAAAGTGTATAACCTGCGTTCTCTTCTATCATATTCATATCGGCGGAATCACAATAGGTCTTCGCTTTTACATTGTTCCCCATGTTGTAATAACATTTTGCCAGCCCCAGCCAACTGCTAATGGCATTGATAATGTTTTCGTTCTTGCTTTCCTCAACATCTTTTCGAAGCAAGGGAATGGCTTCCCTATAATTTTGCTGTTTCATATACACCGAAGCTATGTTCCCTTCTACCAAAGCAATTAAATAGGGAATTTCAGATGCTATCGGCGCCCTCAGCCAATGGGATTTAGCTTTGTTATAGTAATGCAGAGACGAATCTAATTCGTCCATTCTATAAAAGACTACGCCAATATTATTGCACAAATAGCCTAAATAATGTTGGTTTAAACTATCTGTTTTTAAATGCTCGTAATAGCCAGATCGGTAATCATTGATAGCTTCCTCGTGAAATCCGCTCACAGTATAAAAATCTCCAGGTCGGCGGTAACTTAGGGTTTTATCTAGTCCGGCGGCTTTAAGGATTTCCTGGCCTTGTTTATAATACTCCAAACTCTTCATGTGAAACCCCATTTTACTGTAAGCATCGGAAATGCCATGATAAAAGCCTGCTCGTATCAAAGGAAACTCTGGATATTTATCTTTTAG
Source organism: Crocinitomicaceae bacterium (assembly GCA_002713215.1). Classification (GTDB taxonomy): domain Bacteria; phylum Bacteroidota; class Bacteroidia; order Flavobacteriales_G; family Salibacteraceae; genus UBA2108. The sequence continues at coordinate 128,158 of PAVO01000020.1, read as the reverse complement.
AGTATCGGTTTGAATAATGTAATCGTCGTAACGTTGTTTTCCATAAATAACCTTACTACGTATGGATTCTAGCAAAGCATCTACCTTCCTATCGTAGGTATTACCAGTAGATGAAACCGAGTCAATAAAGGAAGTTATAAAAGACTCTTTCGCCGTGTATCGTTCAGGGTGCAGAGCATTAATTTCTAAAAGCTGTTGGTCCAACCCGGGTTGATTATAAACTTTCAATTCCCATGAAGTTGATTGGTTTTGTGCCTCTGAATTGGTAGGACAAGAGCCAAGTAGTACTATTGGCAGAATGTACTTGATATAGCCAGCTACTTTTTTCTTCATCTTCACGTTATAACAAATATGAAGCTTTTTACGCTTACGAATTCGATTCCCAAGTTTTGGGTTCTTCTCCGCAGATTCTGAGTTGGGGTTGGTAGGATTATTTGCATGATCCTTTACCCAACAAATTCCGAAAGCAAGGTCGAACCAATTAAGCAACTTATATAAGTTGAAGGGTCTGTTAAACACTTGGTCTAATGAATATGCTACTGTAAAAATTTCAGCCCTTCTGAAAAATTTTCAGGTGATGTTAACAGTCATTAAGAATAGAACTGTCAAATTTTCATTTTCAGTCAAATGGCAGTTAAGTTGTTTAACAGCAACCAAGATCTGATCTTATAGTTTTTTGAATTAATAATTAATGTTTAATCCCGTCTGTCAACGAAGTTTTCAGATTGGCAGACACAAAAATTATGGAGGATTTAGCTATGAATGCATTAGTAAAACGAAATGGAAATTATCTCCCTGAATTTCCGTCATTATTTGATGATTTCTTCACAAGGGATATTTTTAATCTATCAAACCTCAATCATTCAAATAACAGCACATTACCATCGGTTAATGTTAAAGAAGAAGTCGATAGTTTTGAGCTTGAGGTTGCAGCTCCAGGAATGTCAAAAAACGACTTCAAAATAGAGTTTGATAATGGTAGGTTGTTAATTTCAGCTGAGAAAGAGAATCAAAAAGAAGAAAAGGATGCGGAAAGCAACTATACCCGAAGAGAGTTTAGTTATAAGAGCTTTCAGCGATCATTCACTCTATCAGAAAGAATGATAGAGTGCAATAAAATTTCAGCAAAATATCAAGATGGTATCCTGCACATTACTGTACCCAAAACGGAAGAGGCAAAAGTGAAACCATCGAGACTAATCGAAATAAAGTAATGTCCATGCGATGCAGCATCAAAGCTGCATCGCTTTCTTTTTAAGAATAAATTATTTGTTAAACAAAAATTTTGAATATGCAAACATCTCAGATTCAACAACCACTTAATCCTTATTCGGCTTCACGATCAGGCTTGAAGCCGAATCGATACGAAAAAACTTCAAATCAAATTCGCAAATTAGAGATGAAGGATAAAAATAGTCACTTGGAAATAAAGGTTCATATAGACGGATTGTGGGGGGGAAATTACAAAATTGAAGCAACCGGGAAATACTTGACCATAACCGCTCTTAGATATGTATTTAATGTAGACTCGGAAAACAAAAAATCAAAGGGAAAATTCCGGTGGATTACATCTTCCTTATTTCTTCCATATCAAGTCGAAGAAGGTACAGTAGATAGCCGATTGGAAGATGGTTATTTACTGATACATATTCCCAGAAAATTAAGTTTAGAATAAACTAATTATTTATAAACCTTAAGCCTAATAGGAAAGCTAACAATTAGTCAGTAATGTTTAAAGTTGAACTAAAATTAAATATCATGAAAAAGCTAGTAACCTTAGTGTTTGCTGCCATACTAGGCAGCGGGTTGACAGTTGCAGCTTTATGGCAACTGGGTCAACTTGACAATTCAAAAACAGTAAAAATAGAACATCTTAACACCAATAATATGGTGAATGGAGCACTGTATTCAGCCAACGCATCTGGTCAATTTATACCCTTAAATTTTAAAGAAATATCTAAAAATGTGATGGAAGGGGTCGTTCATATCCGCGCCACTCAAACTTCCAGTGGTCAAATGGTCGAGTCAAGAAATTATGGACAACCATTTCACAGTCCTTTTGATCAGTTCTTTAAAGACGAATTTTTTGATGGTTTTTTTGGCCCTCGCTTCCATTTTGAAAATCCAAACCATCAACAAAGAGGCCCCCAATTGAGGGTAGGGACTGGTTCTGGTGTCATTATAAATAATGAGGGATATATTGTTACCAATAATCACGTTATTGACAACGCTGATGACATTGAAGTCACCTTGCATGACAACCGAAAGTACAAAGCCGTGGTTGTTGGCACTGATCCTTCTACCGACCTTGCTTTGATTCAAATCAAAGAAAAAGATTTACCTACTCTCAAGATGATTAATTCCGACGAAGTAGAAGTAGGAGAATGGGTGCTTGCAGTAGGCAATCCTTTTAATCTAAATTCAACGGTTACCGCTGGTATAGTTAGTGCAAAAGCAAGGAACATTAATATACTGAAAGAAAAATCGGCCATAGAATCTTTCATTCAAACTGATGCCGCCATTAATCCAGGAAACAGTGGCGGTGCCTTAGTTAATTTACAAGGAGGATTGGTCGGTATTAATACTGCTATAGCAAGCCCTACCGGGGCTTATTCTGGATATGGGTTTGCGATTCCTTCAAACATAGTAGGTAAAGTAGTTGAAGACTTATTAAAGTATGGAGTTGTTCAAAGAGGTTATCTGGGTGTACTTATCCGTGATGTAGATGGGAATTTAGCCAAAGAGAAAGAATTGGAGATAACCAAAGGAGTTTATGTGGATAGTCTCCTGGAAATGAGTGCTGCAAGGGAAGCTGGAATTAAAGTAGGAGATGTTATCTTAAAAGTAAATGAGACAGAAGTGAAAACATCTCCCGAACTTCAAGAAATGATTGGGAGGCATCGCCCAGGAGATAAAATTATATTGGCAATTCATCGAGATGGTGATGATAAAGAGATTACTGTTGAATTGAAAAATGAAGACGGAAACAGCAAATTGGTTGAAAAAGAAAGTAATGAGGTCTTTAATATCCTGGGCGCGGAGTTTGAAGATATACCGAAAAAAACCGCAAAGAAACTTGAGATCGAAGGAGGAGCTAAAGTAAAGAGCCTCTTTGCAGGTAAATTAAAGAAACATACTGATATAAAGGAAGGATTTATAATAACCAAAGCAGCCGGAAAAGATGTTAGGTCGGTTAAAGAACTTTTAGCTGTACTTGAGAAAGAGAAAGGTGGAGTTCTTCTTGAAGGGGTTTATGAAGATTATCCAGGGGAATATTTTTACGCGATAGGACTATAATACCATTATGGCAGCAGAGAGTAATTACTTTCTGCTGCTTTTTTACCGAAAACAGGATTAAAATTCTTCATAGCCCGTAGGTTCAAATCTTGTTAGTATAATAAAAAGAAAATTCCCATAAATAGAGGCTTTCAAAGGTTTTCGGGATGACAGGATTCACTTCCCTCTGGTCAGTGATCCCTTGAAGTGTGGTTCAAAATCCAATTGCACCACAGTGCAAGGCTTTTGTCGGGGTGGCAGGATTACTTTTAGTGATTCTGAAATGGATTTTAAAGACATACGAAGCCCGACCGACTTTGTCGCTCTTGTCTTTTTTATTTTCACCTTCATTCAAGCAAGCTTGACTTGGTTCAAATAAAAAAGCCTGACACTTTCGTGTCAGGCTTCTGAGTCGGGGTGGCAGGATTCGAACCTGCGACCTCCGCGTCCCAAACGCGGCGCGATAACCGGGCTACGCTACACCCCGAGAATACTTTATATCCTCTAAAAAACGACTTGCGCCTCTCTTTTTTATTCTTCTTTCCAATTTCATAGCCTCAGATCTATTAGCACATTTGATATGCCATTTGATTTCCCAAGGACTTCCTCGTTTCGAAGATTTTACATGCCCTGCATTGTGAACCTTCACTCGATCCAATAAATCTTGTGTCTGTCCAACATAATGTTGTTTTAAAGAACGACTGTACAATATGTACACTTCCATTTTCTAACGTTTTGTGACCTTCCCGCCATGGCGGGACGCGATAACCGGGCTACGCTACATCCCGAATCCGTTATCGGGCGGCAAAAATAATATTCTTTTTAAATGCGGATAAATTAATTGTGAATTTCTTCACGAAGAATTGCGATGGCACTTTTTACCTGAGAAAACAGTTCTTCATCGATGTCTCCCCGGGTTTTAACTACCTTATCAATTAAGGGTTGCAATTCCTTCATTCGAACTCCCAAGGTAGCCACTTCTTCATCTTCAGAAAATGTCTCTAATATTCTAACGCAATTGTAGTAGCTAAAAGTCTGATCGTAGATTCCCAACCGAATGCCATCCTTATCCAGATAATCTCCACAGGTTTCATAGCTCATTTTCATCCCTTCAACCCAACCGCCGGCAACCATATAACTCACTAAAATTGCTCTCTCCTGGGTATACAATTGTTCTGTTGCTTTTAGATATACACGTGTTAAGGTAGCCGACTTATCTACGCTGGTGTCGTTAGACAAAAGCAATACCAGGTCATCCTCGTCAAAAGACCCTGCTATTCCCAACTCTTCAGATAGATGAATAATGAAGTCCAAATATTTTGTGGCCTGCTGAGTTTGCTGATAAGATGCGCAATAAACAAAACTTGCAGCATAAGCACCAAAACCAATTGCCTTTTGAGAGGTTAAGTCATAAGCTCGTTGATCTGGTAATGGAAGTTCGGGGTTATACGGACAGTTCAATTTAAATAGTCGGTTATACATAGTAGCACTCTGCTCTATATTCTTACGAACAGTGCCCAACTCATGTGTAAATCGATCCGATACGCTATCTGCTAAAATAACGTCTGTATCAACTTGCTCATCTTCACCAATAAAATTACAGCTTAGTAACAAAAAGGTAAAGGCAAATCCAATGGTGATTGAAATTTTCATCCTAAATAGCCACGCAAAATAATTCAATAAATTGTTTTCAAGGGGTCATAATTTACAAATTATTGTAATTAATGGATTTACTATCTTCGTCTAATGTATTTTTACACATTATGAGATTAACCGCTTTCCTTGCTATTTTGATAGTTACTATCTCTTTGCCCTCTTGTGGTGAAGGAGGAAATTCCACCTACAATATCAATACGGAGGATTTAGCTCAGGAAGCCATTGAAGACTTTGAAAACTATCGTTTAAAAATCACACTGGTTGATAGCCAGGTATTGGAATTTCCTTCGCCTGTAGAACTTGCCCAGAATTACAAAAACTCTGGAATGAAATTCATTCCAGGCATTACAAACCCAGCCTTGAACTATCAAAACTACCATACCCATTCTCAAAAGGCACTAAACTTTGGAGTCTATTCTGCAGACCTCAGTTATTGTGTTCTAAACGACATGGGGCAATGCGCATCGGAATATTTAATGAGTATGCAAACCCTTTCTCACGACATTGGGCTATCTGAAATATTTAAATACGAAGTTTTGGCTACGGATTTTACAGAAAGTTTAGGCAATCAGGATTCAATGACACAAATGGTTTATAGCATTCAGGAAGATTTGGATGCTACGCTTAGAAAAAATGGCATTCAGGAAAGAGCAATTCTATTTTATACTGGTGCCTGGGTGGAGAGTGCTTACCTGGCCTTTAATTCGCAGTCAAGTTATTCCAATACCGTTGAACCGGCAACCATGGAACATCTATCTAACCAACTGGATATGCTCGGCGATATTAATGAGCAACTCGACCAACTTTCCAGTAAAACCAGTGAAATAAGAGCACTGGAGATTCAGTTAAACGAATTTGAAGAGCTAACCAACTCCATTCGGGTTACACAAATGGAAGATAGCATAATACTTAACCCTAATGATTTGGCCAAAATCAGGGGGAAGGTTGAGACTATTCGGGATCAAATTGTTGCCATTAGGTAGGATTTACTAATCTTTTTCACCCATTTATTCGAGGCATTTTATTAATTTAAATGCTCCCTGACTTGAGTATATTTGCGCGCTCAAAAAATTAACGTTAGAATGGTAAAAATTACGCTTCCCGACGGTTCGATAAAAGAATTCGAAAGTGGTATTACACCCATCGAAGTGGCGAAAAGCATTTCAGAAGGATTAGCAAGAAACGTGCTTTCTGCAAAAGTCAATGGAAATACAGTAGAATCTGTCACCCCAATTACGGAGGATGCTACGCTTACACTTTTTACCTGGAACAATGACGAAGGAAAAACTGCATTTTGGCACTCATCGGCGCACGTGCTGGCTCAAACCCTTGAACAGCTATATCCCGGAGTTAAGCTGACCATTGGTCCTGCCATTGAGAGTGGGTTTTACTATGATGTTGATTTTGGAGAACACTCCATTTCGGAAAAAGATATCCCTAAAATTGAACAACGTTTTATCGAACTGGCTCGGCAAAAAGCAGAGTTCAAAATGAAGGAAGTGAGCAAGGCAGATGCCCTGGCCAAGTACAAAAAGGAAGGGAATGAGTTCAAGGTTGAACTGATTGAAAACCTGGTTGACGGCGAAATTACGTTTTGTGACCATTCCGACTTTACAGACTTGTGTAGAGGGGGCCATATCCCCAATACAGGGTTCATTAAAGCGGTTAAAATAACAAGTATTGCCGGTGCCTATTGGAGAGGTGACGAAACCAAAACACAATTGACCCGGGTATATGGTATTACATTTCCAAAAAAGAAGGAATTGGATGAATACCTGGAAATGCTTGAAGAGGCCAAGAAAAGAGATCATCGTAAATTGGGTAAGGAATTGGAGTTATTTACTTTTTCAGAAAAAGTTGGACAAGGATTACCACTCTGGCTTCCTAAAGGTGCGGCATTGAGAAGCCGATTGGAAGATTTTTTGAAAAAAGCTCAGATAAAAGCAGGTTATGATCCTGTTATGACCCCGCATATAGGTAACAAGGATTTGTATGTATGTTCTGGCCATTATGAAAAATATGGTGAGGATAGCTTTAGGCCAATATCTACTCCAAAAGATGGGGAAGAGTTTTTATTGAAACCAATGAATTGCCCACACCATTGTGAAATTTATAAATCGAGCCCTAAGTCTTACAAAGATTTGCCGGTGCGGTATGCCGAGTTTGGAACGGTATATAGGTACGAACAAAGCGGTGAATTGCATGGGTTAACACGTGTTCGTGGTTTTACGCAAGACGACGCACACCTCTTCGTACGCCCGGATCAACTGATTGAAGAATTTCAAAAAGTGATTGACCTGGTTCAGTACGTATTTACGTCCTTGGGCTTTGATGATTATGAAGCCCAAATTTCCCTTAGGGATAAGGATACTCCCGAAAAATACATTGGAAGCGACGAAAATTGGGACAAAGCAGAGTCCGCAATTATTCAGGCAGCAGAAGAAAAAGGGTTAAATACAACCATTGAAAATGGCGAGGCTGCTTTCTACGGACCCAAGTTAGATTTTATGGTTAAGGATGCTATTGGGCGTAAATGGCAATTGGGAACCATTCAGGTTGACTATAATTTACCGGAAAGATTTGAATTGGAATACATTGGAAGTGACAATAAAAAGCACCGTCCTATCATGATTCATCGGGCTCCTTTTGGCTCTATGGAAAGGTTTGTGGCCATTCTTACTGAACACTGTGAAGGTAAATTCCCCATGTGGATGGCACCTGATCAATTCGCTATTCTCACGATCTCAGAGAAATACGATGATGTAGCGGAAAAAACTCTACTTTTGCTCGCCCAAAATGACCTGCGTGGTTATGTAGATAATCGCTCGGAAAAAATTGGGAGAAAGATTAGAGATACAGAGCTAAGTAAAATTCCTTACATGCTTATTATTGGCGAAAAGGAAAAAGAAAATGGTGAAGTATCGGTTAGAAAACAAGGCCACGGCGATTTAGGTTCTATGAAACCGGAAGCGTTCGTGGATTTGATAAATAAGGAAATAAAAGAATTGATAAAGGAGTTTTAGTCTCCACATTGTTTAATTTAATAGGACAGCCATAGCTAAAAGAAGACCCCGGTTTAAACCTCAAAGAAGGGAAGAACCAAAGCAAAGAATTAACGACAAAATCACTGCACCTGAAGTACGATTAGTGGTAGATGGTGAAGAGGCCAAGGTCGTTGCTACTAGTATCGCCGTTCAACGTGCTAAGGATGAGGGACTAGATTTAGTTGAGATTGCTCCTACTGCAAAGCCTCCTGTTGCTAAAATAATGGACTTCAAAAAGTTCTTATTTGAGCAGAAGAAAAAGAAAAAGGAGATTAAAAATAAGGCGCAGAAAGTTGTTCTTAAGGAAATCAGGTTTGGCCCAAATACGGACGAACATGACTTCCAGTTTAAATTAAAGCACGGTCGTAAGTTTCTGGAAGATGGAGCAAAGCTGAAAGCTTTTGTTTTCTTCAGAGGGCGAACGATATTGTTTAAGGAAAAAGGCGAAATATTGCTTCTCCGATTGGCGTCAGAATTATCTGATATTGCCGATGTAGAAGGAATGCCGAAAATGGAGGGGAAAAGAATGATTGTATTCTTAACTCCGAAGAAGAAATAGGATATAATAAGAATCGAGATAAAAGTGTTGAACGAAAAACGTGTAAAACATGCCGAAAATGAAAACAAAGTCCAGTGCCAAGAAGCGATTTAAGCTCACAGGTTCTGGTAAGATTAAAAGAAAGCATGCTTTTAAAAGTCACATCTTGACTAAAAAGGGAACAAAGCAAAAGCGTAATCTTACGCATTCAACTTTGGTTCATAAGTCAGATGAAGCTAGTATTAAGCAACAATTGTGTATGAAATAATTTCCACATGGAGTGGAAGGTTCTAATGTTTAAACCCGAGTATTTGTAACTAAGCAATTTGAAACAGAAATTCACAACTACTCAAAAAACTTAAAATATGCCTAGATCAGTAAATGCGGTAGCCGCAAGAGCTAAAAGAAAAAAATTCATGAAATTGGCCAAAGGATACTTTGGTCGTCGTAAAAATGTTTGGACTGTAGCAAAAAATGCAATCGAAAAAGGATTGACTTATGCATACAGAGACAGGCGTCAGAAAAAAAGAAATTTTAGGTCACTTTGGATTCAACGAATTGGAGCAGGTGCCAGGGTAAATGGAATGTCTTATTCTCAATTTATGGGAAAAACCAAGGCAGCTAATGTAAACTTAAACCGTAAGGTTTTAGCAGATTTAGCCATGAATCACCCCGAAGCTTTCAAAGCGATAGTTGATAAAGTGAAGTAGAAAATATCTCGATATCTTATTATAGAAAGGCGCCTAAAAGGCGCCTTTTTTATTTTTCGTTGTTACATTATCCCCAGCCTTTAATTGGCTTCTCGCCTCCGGTAAAGTTTATTTTCTCCTAAGTCCTTAACCAGTTCATATCCGGGATGTGTATTATTAATCAGCTTGGTATACAATTGATTTCGATCCAGGTAAAGTTCTCTACCATGTAAATATTCATCAACCCGATTAATGTCCAAAAACTGCGAATAAATATCGTATTGAATTGCTAAATAATCTGGATTGGTTTCTTCTATTACCTGGCTGGATATTCCCCAAAGTGTTAAGGCTTTGAAACGTTGTCTTGGAGGAATATAAATGTATTTATCAGCCAGAATAAAAATCTCTTCCTGAATGTTTTCATCCATCCATTCTCCAATGGCAATTCGAGGTGAGTTTTGAAATTTAGCTACCTCGGTATTCCTGTAATTCAAAGCCTGGTAACTTAAGATAACACCCAGAATTCCAAAAACGGCAAAATGAATCAATTCCAATTTATTCTCAGCTAACTTAGCCCGAAGTAATTCAATGGTCTGTGACAACACATAACCTGCGTAAAGAAATAAGAAAGGAAGAACGGGTAACAGGTAATGGGGAAATTTGGAATTAACACCAAAGGTTAGGACAGCAAAATAAAGTACGATCCAATAGGCCGGAATTAACTTAGGAACCAACCAATTATTTAATCTAATTTGACCTTTTAACAGAGCCCATATTAACCCAAAACAAGCAAGAATAAACCAGAACAACTTCAAAACATTAGGTTTAAGAAGTTCTTCAACCCACCCAATAAATCCACTGCTCTCTCTGAACCAAAACCCATCGACATGCTCGTTGGTCATGGCCAAAAAAGAAGAGAAAAACTGAAGATCAATTATTCCCTGGGGGGCTGCAAAACAGAAGGTTAATCCAAAGACAAATCCAATAACAAAAGCCAAAAAGACTTTAATGGCTAAAAACCGAATCCATTCATTCTGAAACAAACGTTGATTAAAAATTAACGCAACGTGAAAAACGAAAACGAATACCGAAATTATGGTTCCAACGGTAAGTACAAATGAAAGCCAACCCACCTCAGTAATAGACGGAGCAAAACTGCTTGCATATAACAGTTGAATGCTAGTAAATATCAATGCCGAGCCAATGATATTTACGGCTCGAATAACATTTAATGGGATGGTCTTGTAATACATCTTATATTTAAGAAGTAGAGCAATACCAATGAGCGGTAACAGTATTAATCCGCTGTACTTTGAGGAAAACGCCAGGCCTGCCATTACCATCGCGAGTAAGATCCATTTCGGTTTAGCCTGTTCCATGTAGCTCGCTATGCAATACAATCCCAGTGCAATAAAAAACACCTGAAGCATATCAGGATGCAACATAAGCCCATAACGAATAGCCACCTGGCTTCCTAATAAGGTTAGAATAAATACCAAGCCCCATTGCCCCATTTTGAATCGATGCGCATATTTTGCCACAACGGTAGAAGTTCCTATTAATGCAAAAAACGAGACCAATCGGGTAATAACAATCATATGAGTATCCGTTACTTGGGTAAACCACCCCAGCATATAAGTTAAAATCAAGCAGGTATTGTAATACAGAATTCCGTATGGACTGGAACCCAAGTCAAAATTGCCATTCCGGTATGCCTGGATCATCAACCAAAGCAGATCACCTTCATCGGTGTTTATAGCTTCAATAATTCGAAGGTGGGAAGTTCCCAGGTTAGCCAGTGGTATAGCTACAAACCAAATTGCAACCAATAAAAAAAACAAGGCTAAGAGAAAATAGAAAAGTCTATACCGTTTCAATTCACTTTGTATTTTGATTCAGGACAAACTCCCTTACGGTTTATGTAATGGATCTATTAATGAATTTCCGCCGTCAACCCCCGACGTAGTAATTCACCACACAAAGGTTTTAACTTATTCATGTCTCCTTTTTTTACATCACATTTTCCAACATAATGTACCAAAATAGTAGCTTGCTCAGCCTGAATAGCATCATGATCACAAACCTCGATCAAGCTTTCAATTACATAATCGAAGGTATTGACTTCATCGTTGAAGAGAATAATCGAATTATTCTTTTTCTCTGAAACATCAACGTCTAATAACTCTTCTGCTTCAGTATTTGTTGAATTCATTTGTATCATTTTTCTATTGACCTAATTTACTAATAGCTTCCTGAACTTCGATTCGAACTCCATTTTCATAAGCTACAACGAAAGCACCATTCAATCCCTGGCCGGTAACTCTCTCTTGTACCTGCTTAGCATCTTCATACGAACCATACCGTCCAACTGTGTAAGTGGTCATATCAGCATTTTGCTGTACGTCCAGCCCTAAATTGGACAAACTCAAAATTATTTTAGCATCATCCAACGGAACTTCCTCGCGATAAGCACCTACCTGAACCCTGAATACAATACTTCCTGAAACTGCCGATCCAGCGCCAACACTTACCGGGGCTTCATTAGCAAATACTCCAGGTCCTTGCTGAGCTATTTGAATTGCCTCATTCAAAGATACACGTTTGCCGTTGTAGAAGGCAGTAACAAATGCATCCGATACTCCGGCTGCTAATACCTGTGATTTATCCGATTCCGCTTTCTGACGATCGTTATAAATTCCAGATCCATATTTAAACAATCCATTTTGTTGGTACTCGATTAATGGAGTAATGCCATACAATTGACCGGAAGTAATCTGATTTCTAAATGCCCCGACCTGAATGGTATATAGTAATCCTTGTATACTCGAGACCGGAATAACCTCTCCAGGAGCAGCAGTGGTAGCAGTCGAAGATGAACCTTGCTGCCCGGAACTTACATCTGGCTTATAACCTTCTGCAATCAATTGGTCGGCCTCAGATAAGCTAATTCGTTTTCCATCTTTATAGGCTACTACAAACGCATCGCCATAACCCAGGGCTCTGATCTCGTTTCGTTTAAGCCTGGCCTGATCTTTAGAAGTAAACAATCCAGCCGTATACCTTACCCAACCCGGTCTTGTATTTTCACCTCGTACCGGCGCAAATCCTTTAAAAACATCATCGGGTGGTGGGTTTCTGAATGCCCCAATTTGCACCTTGTAAACTACTCCTCCAGGCAGTTTGGTATCGACCGGAATTGGGTTGTCACTGTTGTACAAAGATTTATTAAAGTCCATCATATCAAAAATGGCATCCGTAAGTTCGGCAGGATAATCATCAATTCCTTTAACCACTCGTGAAAAGGCATCTGGAGAGTAACCTTCCTGATCATCTTTATCCAATGAACTTCCAGCAATTGGTGCAACCGCATACGTCCCTTGATTCTCTAATTGATTCGCATAAGCCACTAAGTCTTCCTGCAATTGTGGGTCTTGTGATTTAATCATCCTAACCGCCTGGTTATTCGTGTGATTGTATTCGCTATACAATCGTTTGGATTCTTCTCCATAAGCCGCTGCATTTTCTTCATTAACTACAACCGCATCCTTCAACTCTTTTATTTTAGTCTGTAACTCGTTTATTCTGTCAACATCCCCCTCTTCCTCAAGCTCAGCTTCTAACTTCTTAATTTCAGATTCTTTCGACTTATTGTCATTCTCCAATTTCTCGGCTTCCACATAAGCTACCTGAGCTTTCTTGTAATACTCAGCAGCTTCTTTTCTGGTAGCGTCATAATTGGCAAACTCAGGAGTCTGTCTGATATTATTTATCTCTGCCTGGCTCAAACGTTTATTGGAAACAGGAAGCGACTCAGGTGTATTCTTATACGTGTAAATCACTTCGTCTTCCAATTCGGCCATTTCAGCGGCTAGTTGTTCCGATGCGGTTGCCTGCGCTAACTTTCTTTCTCCCTCACCTTTCAGGTTAGCCACGTCCACCGCTTTTGCTTTTTTCTTCTTTTTACCTCTTGCCTTTTCTCCCTCACGAGCATCAGCGGCAGCAAATTTCTCTTCTGCTTCTACCTTTAAGGTTTCGGCACGTTTCACCTCTTTTTCAGACTCTCTTTCCTCACCTTCTTCCAGTGCAATAATCTGATCTGCAGCTCTTGCCAGGGCTTCAATTCGGTATTCCGCTATCTCTTGCTGGTTTTTAGCATCAGCTACATCCCTTTTCTGTTGTTCAACCTGCGGGCCCAGCGTTTTTCGCTCTTTTCTTTTTGCAGAGGCCAGCTTAGTTTCATTTTCAGAAAGTGTAGTTTGCATCTCACTTACTTCGGCATCAATAACTTCTTTATCGGCTGAAGCACTTTCTGTTTTTCCACCTACAACTTCATCAATTGATTTTTCAGGAGCGGTAAAGACTTTAGCTAAACGGTCGCTTTTTTCTCCCGGAATAATCTCTGTTTTGGGTTTGCTTTTTCCACCTTGATCGGTCGAAGAATTTTCGGTGTTTGAATTGGAAGCATTTCCAGCTGGCGTATTGTTGTCAGCAGAGTTATTTTCGCTTTCGGTAGCACCTGCCCCATCTCCATCCCCACTGGAAGAACCAGTATTATCAGTGGTCGAGTTATTATCAGAAGAGTTATTCAATGAACTTTCTTCTCCTAAGTCGGTTGATCCCTGGTCGTTTTCTGAATCCAATGAATTGGATGGTGAACTACTAGAGGTATTGTCTTCATCGGTTGAACCTGACTCGTCAGCACCACTTTCATCAAAGTCACTGTCTGTGTCATTTCCTTGGTTATCAGATGAACCAGTGTTTTCTGAACTTCCCTGATTTGAACCGGTTTCATCTTCACCTCCACCCTCGTTAGTATTGTCCTGCCCCGAAACAGCTAATAACTCATCTCCTCCAGTTCCTTCGCCCTCATCAGAAGAGGATGCCCCTGATTCTTCGTCAAGATTACCCTGTTCGGCATTGCCTTGCGTGTTAGCCGTCTCGGCATCACTATCAGGTTCTGAACCTGTATTTTCAGCCAGGTCACCTCCAGCTTCGCCCTGATTCTCAGACGATGAAGATTGTAGGTCTTGCCCTTCGACATTCGATTCTGTTTCACCATCACCGGTGATTGAAGAGGGTTCCTCTTCTTCACCAGAGCTGGCTGCTAACTGATCTCCTTCCTGCTCAGTTTCTTCATCACCAGGTACAGCATTCAGTTTCTCATTCAACTCACCCCTACTTTGATCAGTTAACGCTTTTAAGTCGTCACTTGTTCCCTGGCCCTGCGCTAAATCAAGCACTTTTTCACGTGAACTTTCCGTATTACTAAACCGGGAAGATTGAAGTGTTTCCAAATTACTGATTCTCGCCAATAGATTATCCTGGTATTCTTCGGGTACGTCGTCTTCAATGGCCGTCAGATAACTTAATTCCTTTTCAATATCCATTAACCAACTTTCGTTGATCACATAAGTTTTTACCGCTTTTTCATACTCAGATCCTTCATCTTCAATCAATTCAAGGAATTGATCCATATACTTTTTGTTATAACCCGAATTGTTGATCGATCCCACAGATTGGTCAGAACGTGTAAGCATTTCGTTGGTCTCTTCCGGATTAAATGCAGATGCTTTTTCAGAATTGCTGTCTAATAATACCGCAAGTTCATTCTCATTTAAATCTTCAACGGAAGCAATATCAAATACTTCATTCGTATTAACATCTTCCGGACTCCATGATGAAGCGGAACCAGCTACTGCAGTACCAACAGCAACTCCAGCTTCAGTTTGAACAAACTTAGTACCTGAATTACTGGCCGAACTTGATCCTGAATTTGCACTACCATCAGCTGAATTTGCATCTTGTGAGGAACTAGCATCCGTTGAATTAGAAGTGGACTTAACTACTTCCATACCTTCTGAGTTCACCTCTCTATCACTTTCACTATCCGTTTGATTTTCATCTGAAGAACCGGCATTATCACTACCTATTGTTGAATTTTCATCTGTATTGCTGGTTGAACTTTCCGATGCCAGGTTATCTCCTTTGGAGGAAGTATCACTTTCATTGGTACTTTCAACATCTCCTGACCCTGTATTATCAATAATAGTCGAATCCGAACCCTTAGAACCGTCTGCTAATTTACCACCTGATGCTCCAGGCTCATAACCGGCGCTTGGAGATACAGATTCTACATAACTAACATCATTGGTCCATTGAGCGATTTCCTCATCTTCGTTTGACTGTGCTATTAATTCATCAACCGCATCCAGATCAGCTTTGGCTAAAGCAGCTTCCTGATTTAACTTCTCAGTCTGTTCCAGCTCCAGCGCCAAATTCTCCTTTTCGGTTACTAAATCTGCTTTATCAGTTGCAATTTGACTTTCAAGTTCCGATTTTTCCTTTCCCTTAGCACTAGCCAGTTTAGTTTCTTTTTGTTCAATATCTTCTTCAATCTCAGTAATTTCCTGTTGCATTGCTTGAGATTTAGCCTGCTGATTTTTAGCGGCTACATCCTTTTGCTCGTAGGCCGCCAAATACTCCTTCTGCATTTCGCCTAAACCAGTCTGCTTATTCAAATTCTCATCCAGCTTACCTTCATATTCGTCATAGGTAGCCCGGTTGGTGTTAACATCACTTTGATTTTCAATCTTAGAAGAATAAGTTTCTGAAACAAGTTGTAAATCTTGAGATCGTTGAGCATTTTGAGCCAGTTGCTCCGTAATCTTATTGCTGGTTTCAGCTTTGCGATCCAGTGCATCAGCCTCGTTTTTCAACCGCTGTGCTTCTTCATATTCAGCGGAGTTTTCATCAACAGATGCTCCTGAAACATTTAGAGATGCTAATATCTTATCCGATTCGGTTCTTTTCTGAGCTGCTTCGGCACTAGACATAGAAGCAATGTTCCTGGATAGATCTGCCTGTTTATTGTAGACTTTTTCATCGTTTTCTAAAGCCTCTTTGTTATTCGAAGTAACGGATATAATTTCTTCTTTATCGGGGTTATCACTCTCAACTTTTAGTTTTTTCGCAGCCAAAACCCCTGCGGCTCCGGCGGCTCCAGCCGCTCCTACTGAACCTGAAGAAGCACCTCCACCACCGGCCGAACCTCCCTCGTTATTGCTTACAGAAGTACCTGGTTCACCTGAAGAATCTGAATTGCCTGGATCAACCAAACTGGGACCTTCTGAAGAAGTCACTTCATCAATTCTTTTCTCCCCTGCTATTGAGGTTGCAGCTTTGCCTACGTCAACAGGTTCGTTACTTGCAATTTGGTCGGTGGTATCTACCGGTGTAGTTTTCTCAGGCTCTTCGTCCACAACCAACTCCGGTTTCGGTTTCTTTCGATCCTTAAACTTGTCCTTATTTACTTTAAGCTTTGCTTTACTCTTAAGGTATTCTGCCGTTAGCTCAACATCCTCTTCCACTTCCTCATCAACTAGGTTTTTGATGACCAGCTTTTCATCTTCTGCTCCCTGATTCAATACCTCCATGGTTTGCTTTAGGGGCTTAAACGCATCTCTCTCCTGTATTTCAACTAAACCCGAATGGGCCACGGTACTGTTTTCATAATCTACAATGAAGTTGAATTTACCTTGATTGGGTAGCTTTATTTTATACTTCCCGTTTTCATCGGTATCGTACTCTCCAATTACATCCTCTGTCTCGGCGTCGACTACCTTAATGTGGGCTTTCTTAGTCTCATTAGAATTAAAGGTTCCATAAACAAAAGCAAAGTCCAATGGAACGCGCTCCATATTTATTCTATAAACACTAACCTCTCCGGCAGGTGTTTCCCTATTGGATGTAAAGTAGGCCGTTTCCCCGCTCATGTCGGTTATAAATAAATAATCGTCTGCCGGGGTATTTATGGCAAAATCCAGGTTTTTTGGCGCGGTCCAGTTTCCCTGGGCGTCAAGTCGGGATACGAAAATATCATAACCACCCAAGCTATTATGTCCTTTAGAGGCGAAATAGAGTGCATTTCCATCAGGATGCATAAATGGATAATCTTCATCAAACTTGGTATTTATAGGCTTGCCCATGCTAATGGACTTAGACCAGGTTCCATCCGGATTTCGAATTTTATAATAGATATCCTTACTTCCTTCTTTAGAGGTCTGACGAGCAAAAAATATCTTCTCCGTATTTTTAGGGAAATAGAAAATATCCTTAACGGCATTCTTTTTTTCGTAATCCGATTGAAAATCATCCGGTTTAACTAAAATTTGTCCTCCAAATTCCGTCAGATCGTACACCTTGTAAAAATCATCGTCCTGCAAGTCTTTCTTATCAAGAACAATTAGGTCTGTTATCGTTTTTAATAAGGTCGTACCATTTTCACATTGAACAATTGCATTTGCTACTTCAAACTCCTTTACTTCGGTGTCCTTCCCTTTATTTTGGAATTTTTTGTAGTACTTGATGGCTTTTTTAAACTCGTAATTGAGATGTAAACCAACTGCATAATAGTAATAAGCTTGTGGATCTACTTCTGGTTGACTAACTGAAAACTGGAGGTATTTTATTGGTTTTTCTTTATCTCCACTGGCAAAAAGCAAGCACGCTCCGTATTTATAATTGTATCCCGGATCTTTTGGATAATTACTTACAAGCGTAGAGAATAAAGGCAACGCAGTCTTATAATCATTTTTGACAAACGCCTCATTTGCTCCTTTAATTAATTGTTTTTCGTTTTTATAATCTTGTGCAAAAACCGTTGATTCACATAAACAGGTAAGCGAAAAAACAAATGACAATATGATCCAAAGTCTCATAATCAACCTAATACCAAGACGAACAAATTGTACAGTCCAAAGTTAAATTGCAATTTAGCAATTCAAGTATTGGTAATTTACTCATCTGACGAACCTAATTAAATATCAACTGTTAATAACAACATATCAGCTAAATCAAGATATTTATTGGTTAACCGCCTATTTCAAATGGAAACCAACGCAATTAGAATCGTTGTGGCCCTGACTACAGAATTAAAGCTGACGCAAGAATTGCGCCGCCTTGGTTGTCTGAGTTGGTACAAACCTAAATTTCGCCTGTCCCTTGGTTCTTTCCTGTTTGTTCTTTTTAGCTTCTTTCACTGCCAGGTTATATTTAGTGTTCGTTGATACTGTTTCGAGCACCTCGTTGGCATAAGAAAAGTAATAATAGTCGGTCTTATTTACCTTAAGATACATGGCAAATCGATCTCCACTTCTTTTCTTCTTAATTTCAATATTCCCCTTTATCAACTTGTTTACCTGTCCTTTTCCAGAGTTACCATAACCAATTAGATCTATGGATTGAAAAGCCATTTTTTGTGGGTTCCAATACATCTTGATATTGCTAAAATAGAACGGTTTCTCTAGTTCTGCAGGAAACTTCTTAGCCTTTCCTAAAAGCGCGATATCTGCCCTAATTTTCTCGCCCTGCGTTTCTCCCACCAATGTTTTTAAACCATAAACATAAGTTGGGTTCTCATAATCGATACGCTCATAATCGGTTGCATCCTGAAAATCTTTAGACATGATTTTAATGGCTTTGTCTTCAAAGAAAAAATCAACCAACATGGATGTATTAAGCACAACCGAATCGTTTTTAAGTACGTGGCGAATAGTACTTACTGGTGAAACTTCGATCCTTCCGGTATTCGACCCAAAAGTGTGAGAACCTTCATAAAAAACAACACATTGTTCGGTGTTTAAGGTTAAATAATTTCCCAGTAACGTAGGTATATTAACTTTTTGTTCATCCCCAAGTCTGTATTCATTGCTAGCAGAATTATACATAAGCACTCCCTTTGCCATTGACATAACTTTATCGGTTGGTTTAGATAACTCAGATGCAAAAGCAGAATAGACCTTAGCTGGTAAACTCCCCATTAACTGACCGGAATGGATTCTTCTCCCTTGTTCAGTAACGGACTGTGAATCAATCGGAATCATCACATCTGTAGGATCAATGTTTGTTTTAAACTTTATCCAGGGTTTATCAATTTTACAATCATGTACAAGTTGAGTTGTACCTTCATATTCGAGCAATTCCTTACCTGCTTCCAAATTAACATCACCTTTATATTTAAACCTTGGACTTAAAGTAAAGCTCGCATCTGCACCAATAAGACCATGGGCCAATGTTTGGGTCTGGGGGCTCACGTGAATATCCTGAAATTCTATTACCTGAACTTCATCTGACCCGTTTTTATAATCATATTTTCCTTTACCAGAATATTCAATCTTGTTCTTAACAACGAGCTCGGCATCATAAATTTTATGAAATCGATTGATTCGATTAGCTACAATCTGAGCCCGTTTAAATTCTTTTATTACCGCATCCTTATAGATCACAACCCTTCCACTATCCGGAATAATTTCGGCATCAGCCACATTGATAAACTTAACTTCATCTGCAGTAATAATCTGTTCTTTTAAGTCGAATTTACAACTGGAACTATAGAAATACAGACTATCCTGGGCCGCTTTCTGGTGCTTTTTAATACAGGTCAGTTTTGCCCCTTCAATATCTACAGTACCTCCTGCACCCTGATTCACCTGCTTTTTCTTGGCTGTTAAATCCACCTTATCTTCATCCATAAACCAGGTAAACTCATCCATTTTAGCCTTGTACTGGTTCTTTGTAAAGACAATTTCTGAAGATTCACCATTGGCCCAGAAATGACCTATCCTGTCTTTAAAACTTACATGTGCTCTCATGTTTTTTGTATCAAAACCCAATTCACCTAAAGTTCCAATCTTTAAAGCAAAATCTGCTGTATCAGAGAAGAATTCAAAAAACTTAAACCTAATATTATTGGACTCAGTAATGGCTTTATCAAATTCAAAATGCCCCTTTTTGCCACCTACTCCGGTACCAACCAAACTATCTGGGTTGTAGATTAATTTCCCCTTGAAGGTTGACGAACCATCGTACATGTTAATGGGGGTTCCAAAATCCTGAGTGGAAACCAGCATAGTATCCTGATATGGTCGCCAGTGCCAATCCAAATTCTGGCCTTGTGCCGCCGGATATTCCGGTGGTCCAGGGTATTGTTCTTCTATTACATATTCCTGAACAACAGCATCGGCATGTTCGAGGTAAAACTTAAATCTTTCTGACTGCGAAATTGAGGTTATGTAATCGATATAACCATCTCCTAAAAGCCCCTCCTTACTCAAGTGAATATCCGCTGTAAACGTTCCTTTCCCTCCATAAATAGGTTTCCCTTCATTGCCTGTTTGATGTACGAATCCCAGGGAAATATTTTCCTCATTAAGAACCAGTTTTTCTCTAAAATCTTCAAATATTCCTCCTGAAACGAATTTTCCCTCAAATCCAATTGCTGAATTCTGGAAGTTATCGAGACTATCAAAACTAAACGGGTCTAATTCAAAATAGAGTTCTTTCTGATCATAAGTAATGTTGGAAGCATCATCCCCGGGCTCACGTTTATCGTAGTATGCATAAGAATTACCATAACTAGTAAATACGGGCCATCTTTTAACCGGAATTTTCCCGGATTTATTGGTGTGCTTATCAACTTCCAACCTTCCTGATATGTGCTGAATAACGGTATGAACACGAGCCATTTTAGGTTTACCGGTTCTTTCATCCAGTGCTTCTGTCTGCACATTAATTCTCATCGAGTCAACATGAGGCATTTCAATGTAGAAAGAATCATAGTGGAATTTAAAATCCGTCCCAAAAAACTCTAGACGACCTGCAACCACAACGCCGGAAAAGTCAAAATCTCGGTTCTTTTTAAGCAATACCTCACCATTGGTGGGGTATAATATTACGTTGTGCGAATCTGACAGCAATACATTAGGCACCCCGTGAATCTGCATGTACATCGAATCGAGGTTCAAATCCGCATTTGTACCTCTTGAAGGTTTTGATTTAAACTGAATAATGTCATAATCGATTTTTTTTACTCGGGCCAGCACATAGTTTATTGCTTTGTCTTGCACATGAACCGTGTTGGTATGAAAATTATACCTGACGTATCCCATATTACTCAAAATCATCATGGTTCTTTTGATTTCGAGTGGCGGAAGCTTCCAACAATGCGCCACATCTTCCAACTCCAAATCCCTTGTTTCGTATTGAGCAACGCACCTTTTGAGTAGCACCAAGGGATGTTTGTAACCTAATCCATAAAGATCGTCGTAACGATAAGCCTGATAAAAATCACTGGACTCAAACATAGCGTCCCGTTGTGTTGATCCAATTAGTGGTTCCATGTGAATCATATTTCCATCTATGTTCCACTGCATTACTTCTACATACATATCAACTTCGTGGTACTTATTGAAATAAGGAGATTTTGCCCTACCTACCTTATTTCTATACAAATCCAATTCCCGTTTAGCATTATCAAACTTGAAATTCACCCCCGGATGGTATACCGTATCACCATCTAAAAAAATGAATACTTCCGCCGGATCTGCAAATAATTTACTCTCACGAATTACAAAGCTTTCTGCAAAAGCCATAATAAATGGCTTACCATTTCTATTGATAATTACAGAGGCTGGTTTTTCGTCAGATCCTATTCCAATGAAACTAACCCCCTTTTGCTTAAACCCTCCATTATAATCCACTTTTGGAAAAATGTTTTTGATGGTTAAGTTGTCCTTGTAAGAAGAAAATTTCGGGTAATGAGACCTATCTTCCTTGTTGTTGGCAATTACCTTATCATTGAGTTCTCCAATTAGCACCGCATTCCCAAAATATAGTTTATTCGTAAATTCTGCAGAGTCAGCAAAATATTCAGATCGATTCATTTCAACCTTGTATTTTCCCACATGTGCAACAATCTGATTCTCTTCAAAACCAGCTTTATGCCAGTTAACCACTCCTCCTTCTCCAACCCATAATTTTTTCATGGGGTAATAGGTTCCTTTGGTATCCCAAATGAAGGAACTGTCGTGTTTTGCGTAGCATGCCAGGTCAAGGCTCTCAATCTCAACAATCGCCTCTCCCCGATCGTCTTCTCCTTTCCAATAAATCTCAAAATAGGGTGAAGTTGACTTCCATACGGTGGTACTGGAATAAAACAGGGCATTTTCCTCAAACAAATGCCTGCTAAAAACTAAAAAGTTGGTGTACTTCCTTTTACTTCTTCCATCCAATAAAATCTCAACGCCTCGATGCCAACGATCAAATTTTTCAATCTCATGACCGGACATTACAAAGGCGGCCACAGCTGATAAATAAGAGCTGTATTCAGGAAAAGGCAGCATTCTCTTCTCCCGCATTTTGTCACAAATGTCATAAATCTCATTTCGAATATTGGTATCCAGAAAACCACCCAGCCACACGGTTCTAAAGCCCTCCATAAATTCCTTGGCCTCTGCTTTTCGGGATTTATCAAATTGAAATATTTCATCAATTTCTTCGATAAAAACCAACGAATCCCTAGAGAAAGGTTCTTTCTGGGCATGTCCCAACAATCCATAGATTAGTGGAAAAAACAAGATTAGTATGCGGTAAAAATTCCTCAATAGAATCTCCTAAATTAATTGATTCTTGTGATTTTCAATTTGAAAAAACCAACAAAGACCATTTGTCTTTTTGCTTTTGCTCTAGCTTAGTAAGTCCAAGGGATTCTCCCAACTCTATAATTTCGTCGCAATCCTCCTTCAGTATTCCACTTAACAGTATAAGTGCATTTTGCTCCATGGAATCCACATAATCAGACAGTTGAGCCTTAATGACGTTCTTATTGATATTTGCCAAAACAAAATTGAATTTCCGACCACCAATTAATGAAACATCTCCCTCTTTCACATCAATATTATCTGTGCAGTGGTTTAAAGCTACATTCTCAACAGAATTTCTATACGCCCACTCGTCATTGTCGATGGCCAATACATTGTTGGCGCCCATCATGGTTGCTAAAATAGCCAACACTCCTGTTCCTGTTCCCATATCTAAAGCCAAAGAATTTTTAAAGTCCAGGTCCAACATTTGGGCCAACATAAGTGAAGTAGTTGCGTGATGTCCGGTACCAAATGACATTTTGGGATTAATTCTGATATCGTATTTATAATTCTTTGATTTCTCATGAAAATCTGCCCTTACCACACATTCCTGTGATATTTCAATAGGGTCGAAATTCTTTTCCCATTCCTCATTCCAGTTGATTTGTTGAATTTCCTTGCAGGTAACCTCCAGTTGATTTTCGTTGATTATCGGAATCAGTTTAAGTTCTGCTTCGCTAAATTCATTTTTAAGAATATAACCAAGTAATTCTCCTTCGTTTTCGATAAAACTTTCGAAGGGAATTTGTGCTACTTCGGCCAGCAATATTTCACCATCAACCTTCTTCGGATCAAAGGAAATACTAACTTCTATGTAATTCATTTAAAATGACTTAGCAATTTCAATAAAATTTGTTGCTTTGAGCGAAGCACCGCCGATTAATCCTCCATCTATATCGTTCTGCTGAAATAGCTCACTGGCATTTGTTGGATTACAACTACCTCCATAAAGAATAGAAATTAAGTTTGCTACCTCTGCGTCATATTTTTGGGTTAAAAGAGAACGAATAAATTGATGAACTTCCTGTGCCTGATCAGCACTCGCTGTTTCACCGGTTCCAATTGCCCATATTGGCTCATAAGCAATAACAACACCTTTCACCGAACCTTTGTCCAAATGCAACAATGATTCTTCCAACTGTGATTTAATCACCTCAAGGTAATCGCCCGACTTTCTCTGCTCCAATGATTCTCCACAGCAAAAAACGGGAATCAAATCATTTTCAAGTGCCAGGTTAACTTTTGCTTTTAACTGTTCATTGTTTTCGTTAAAGTATTGTCTTCTTTCACTGTGTCCTATAAGGGTAAAATGGCAGGCCAGGGAATTTACCATATCCGCGCTTACTTCTCCTGTATATGCCCCATTAGGTTCGTGGTAAATATTTTGACTGCCCACCCAAACTTTTCCTTCGGTTAATATATTAAGGGCAGAATGTAAATAGATTGAAGGAGTAGCAACCCCAATTTGCACGTCTTTTGGTACTTCCTTTTTGAGTCGATCAACGTCGTTTAGTAATTCTTCTGCCTGAAAAAGATTTAAGTTCATTTTCCAGTTTCCAAGAACAATTTTTTGGGCCATAGATTAAATTTTATTCAAAAGTAAGCAGAAGTACTCAGGCTGCAAGTTTCAATACCACCATTATGATTTACGGTTTTAATCACAATACCGGAATTAAAAACTTGGATTAACCGACTTTGGTAAGTCCCTTATTGCGACGGATTAGTTGATCGAAAATTTGGTAGGTTAAGGTTCAATACTCCTCTCCGGAATCTGCCCTCCTGTACATTTGCATTCAACCTTAAGCAAGACATTGGATTTGTGATTTATTCATTAAAACATTTTGGGTAGAATGATGAAGGTCATTTTGTTATGGACTTCAATCCTATTGTATACGAATAGCTTGTTGGCCATCAATCCTCCAAGCGGAATCGGATCTTCTGCCAACATTATTCTGTGGCTTAGTCCGGATACCGCATTGTACACAGCCGGCGGTGGTTTGGCAACGGTTGGAGACGATGTGGCTGAATGGAGAGATATTTCGGGCAACGGATTCAATTTTACGAATTCCTATTCAGCAAGGCGACCTGTATTAGACACATTCAACAACAAGTACTTCTTAAATTTTACCCCTGGTGATTTCTTTGAAAATACAGCTGTTAGGGATTCCATTAATGGACTGGATGAGTTTTCAATTTTTATAACCATAAAGAGTGATGTTACCAATACAGACAATGGTTTTATGGATTCTGAGAATCCCAATGGAACTGACGATAAAATTTGCCTTAGGTACGACAAATCAGGAGCTAATACTGGCAGAACTAATCTCCTAAAGACTGGAATGAACGGCAACACTTCTTCCAACCAGGTGGAAACCCAATCGAACACCCAAACTACCAATGTTCAGGTACTTACATTGGTCTGGAAAGATGGCGAACGATTAAAGGTATACATTGATGGGGTATTGAATGACTCCTCCTCCGGTACCGTGGCCGGACCGCTGGCAAACGTTCAAAAAATTATTCTCGGAAAGGGCCCCAAGAATACCAGTGGAGGCCTTGGCGGTGGATCGGGTTGGGATGGTTTAATTGGTGACGTAATTTTTTACAACAAACAATATAGCTCAGATACAATTTCCATTGTCGCATCAGAAATCTCTTCGGTAAAGTCCATTGCATCAGGTAGCTGGACAAATGCTTCTACTTGGGACTGCAACTGTGTACCTCCCTACCAGGTTGATGTAACTATTGTTTCAGGACATACGGTTTCCCTCGACAGTAGTGTTCACGTAAAAAGCTTGACTGTTCAAAGTGGAGCTACAATTGATTTAAATTCCAATGACTACGATATCGATATGCTTAAGCATTTGAACCTTGATGGTTCTCTTGTCCGAAGAAATGGAACTGTTTCCTTTTCGGGTGATGAAACTTCGTACATAAATGGTACTACAACCATTTATCAAATGGACGTTGATAAGACTTCGGCAACGGTTCAGGCTCAAAGTGGAGCAATTACCATTGAATATCTGCTTAATGTCAATTCCGGAACCCTGAATGCCAATGGCAACATTATACTTCAATCCAATTCGAGTAGAACAGCTAATTTGGGACAGGTTGGAGGAAATGTTATTGGAAACCTTAGGGTTCAGCGATACCTAGATGGACTGGGAAACTCGATTGGGTACCGTATTTTTTCCCTTCCAATTCAGGGAGGTTCAATAACTGATCTGCAATACAATGCATCGACTCACACTGGGGGTATTCACACCTATGGATTTACAGGATCTACCACACCTTCTGCCGGAGGATACAATTCAACGTATTCGTTTAATGAATCTTCAGCGGTTTCTGGTTCTGATTTTAACTCGGGTTGGCAAGCTGCCACGTCATCTTCCAATACGGTATCCCATTCTACCCCAATGACTTTTTATTCCGGTGGAAGTAGTTATCCCACATACAGCATTGAAGTAAGTGGCGTTCCTAATCAGGGAAATCAAAGTATAAATAACCTTAGTTATTCCAGTACCAATGGTAGTATTGGCGGTGGCTGGCACCTGGTAGGTAACCCCTACGCATCCAGTATCGATTGGAGTTCGGTAAGTAAAACCGGAGTCAATGCCGTTGGATATGTATACAGCCAAACTTCCGGAGCTTACGTAGCCACTAATTTACTGTCGGACCAGGATATCATTGCCCCGTTTCAAGGTTTTTTCGTTCGGGTAAATAATGCTACCAACTCCATCACTTTTAGCGAAACGGATAAGTCTACCATAAGCACTGATTTTGCCAGATCCTCTGTCGAAGAAAAACGACTTAGACTTCGATTAGAAAACCTAAGAACCAACAAGCATGTCCCTGCTGCTTTAGATATCAATGAGCGAGCAACGAAAAACTTTGACTCGGAATACGATGCCTACAGCATGAAAAACCCTGCAGAATTTCCTTCGATGTACTTCAAGGTTGATACAACTAAACTCCAGGTAAATACCGTTCCTGAAGTGATGCTTGCCAACTCTGTGGATCTGTTTATGGAAACCCTTCAATCGGATTCTATGGAACTAAGCATTGAACAAATACCTAATATTAATGGTTGTCTAAAATTAGTGGATCATATAACCAATAAAACGATTGAGGTAAAAGTTGGTGAAACTTATCGTTTTTGGTTGGATAAAAATAGCCCAATTCCCAATCGTTTTACTTTTTATGTCGATGACAACCTGATCAAGGTGGAAAAATCCGATTTGAGCTGCTACGATACGGAAGACGGAAAATTAGAGGTTGAATTTGATGGATTAACCAAACCGTGGTACCTTGTAAAGAATGCAAAGGATACATTAAAAACCAGCTCCATATATAAGAGTGTGATAACAGACCTAAAATCTGGTTTCTATGAGCTAAAATGGGGGAATTCAAACAAAGAATGTGGTCTTTACTCAAAAGGAATAAGCATAAATAGACCTGAGGAGGTAGTAGCTAATTTTTCAGTTAGAGACACTGTTCAGACGCATGAAGACATTCAATTACGCAATTTATCCAATGGAGCCTCAGACTTTATTTGGAAATCCAATGGCGTTGTTTTTAGTTCTGATATAACTCCAGCATATTCCTTCCCCGAGTCTGGCAAATACAAGTTGGAACTGATTGCTGAACAGGGAAAATGTACAGATTCTCAGCTTAAGCAAATCATTGTCCTCGATGCCAACTCAACTTCAATCGAATCAATAAATACCGATCCTGAAATCCGAACTTACTATGCCAACGAAGAATTGGTCATTAACAACACCACGCCAAACCAAATTGAACTCAAATTATATGATTTAAGCGGAAAACTAATCACTCAAGTCGGCAGTATTGGATCGGGAGAGGTTTCGATCTTACCCCTATATGGAATAACCAGAGGCGTTTATGTTCTGAAGTGGTCAAACGGTCAAATGCCAGCGAGAACCAACAAAATAATGGTTTACTAGAAAACAAGAATTAATGCCCGACTGCTAAGTGGTATAGCAACTATCGTATAACCACTTTTACCGACTCGTAATATCCAATTTCGGGACAACTCAAAAAGATAATATGGTTGCCCGGAGCAATTGTTTTAGGTAGATCAATTTTGTGTTTTCCTTTTTTGAAATCAATTTCTTCATGATAGATCAACCGCCCGTCCATTGCCAACAACTTAACATTCATCGCTCCTTTTAAATCGTAATCCGTATCTAAATCAATATTAATTCCCTGGTCTGAAGAAACCGGATTGGGATATAGACTTGAAAGGACGAATTCGTTTTTTTCTCGATTATTGTTTCGTTCAACCAATCGTACACCCGAATATTCTACTTGGCCATTTATATCAACTTGTTTGATACGATAGTAGACCAAAACATGTTTTTCTACGTCTACAAAATCATACTCAAGTAGCTTATTGGACGTACCGTTTATCGATTTAGACATTACTGTGCCGACCTCAACAAACTGCCCCCCAACAAGCCTTCTCTCCACTACAAAATGACTTGAATTTATCTCTGAAGACGTTTTCCAGTTGAGCACCACTCCTGCGCCTGTAGCGCTTGCTTCAAAATGAATCAATTCAACCGGTAAAGGATTTGAAGCAGAATCTGTAGAGCCCAAAGTAAATGGACTGTACGAACTAACCCCATTAACCGTTATTGTCCCTGCAGAAGTATTTCCCGTTATGCTTCCTCCTAAATCTTCCCATTGCGATCCTGTCCAATGAACAAGTCGTAATTTACTTAAATCAGTAAGACTTCCACTGTTGGAATTCCAGGGCAAAGTCAAATTGATATTGGTACTTCCACTTCTGTCTAATTGCCAAAACTCCCTGGTGGATGCGTGATCTAAACCAGTTCCCATTATTCCAGAACCCCAACCGAAAATGGCGCTCGGGTCAGTATAATAGTATTGAGCGGTAAAATACTCGGAAGCCCCTGAAGGAGCAGAGATTGTAAGGGGTTGGTAATTCCCTCCATCGCCAACTGGAAAAACAAATGCGTCGTCTCCTGTTTTTCGAACAGGTCCATCCACATAACTTGAACTACTTGCTCCACTAACAGTTGCATTATTCGTAAAATTCAAATAATTGGTTGAAGTAGTGTTAACTACACCATCAGTGAAAACTACAGAGCTGGTAATATTCAACGGGTCATTTAGTGTTATCCCGGTAGACGTGTTATTAACCGTAAAATTGTAGAACGTTTCTCCTGATGTGTTAGTAATCTGTTGAGCACTGCTACCGTCAAATGTTATAGTACCTCCGGTAAGCGAAGTAGACCCTGTATTGATCCAATCTCCGGCTAAAGTCAGTGTACCATTGGACATGGTCAGATCATCACTTCCACCATCCATTTCCAGGTCATCATTAATATCTAGCAAACCGGAGCTACTAATCGTGATATCCACGTCAGCACCATCACTTCTCAGGTCTCCGGTAACTTCCACCTCACCACCACTAATAACCAGGGCAGGCGTATCCCCCTCTGCATCATCAAAAACCAAGTTGCCGCAAGTTACCTTACCGCTCGAAACGGTTAGTGTAGGCGTTCCATTGGTTCCATCACTCCTGCTGGGATGTTGCAATCCCAGGTAAAGAGTTCCCGTTACAACTAAGTTCCCTCCTGAAACCGTGACTGAAGAACCAGCATCGTAAATGTGTAAGTCTTGAGCAATTGTAAGCGTACCTCCGGAAATAGTCACATCAGAACCATTGTAAACAGCCATATCATTATCCACATCGGATGAGCCTCCGCTTATAGTAACCTGAGCACCGTTTTTAAAATCTAGGTAATCAATATCCATTGTGGCGGTCGCATTCATGTTGGGTGCGTTTGTATAAGTTCCTGGCCCGCCAACAATGTATACCCGAGTGCCCGTACCTGTTCCAGGAGCAGGGTCCCAATTGGCCGAAGTATTCCATGCTGTACTAGAACTCCCGTCCCAATCATACTCCTTAACCGCGTACAGTTCAAAAGGAATCAGAAAGCAAAATAAAGCGATAATTATGTTATACTTTATTCTCACAGGAGTACAACTAACGGGGTAAATGTACAAAATTTTACTTTTCCTCTCCTTTTTTACGCATTAATATTACAAACAATACAATAAAGGATATCGTAATCCATACCCACAACCATCTGGATATCAAAGCATATGTAGTTACTCCTGCACTTAAATTTATATATTGAATCCAGAATAATTCTCCATTAGAACGAATTACATTGCCATTTTGGTTAATGATGGCTGATTCCTCATCGAGCGCAGCAAAAGCAATGCTTTTCTGAAAGCTCTTAGCGGTCATTTTAGAGTGATTGGTATAACCTTGCTTAAGAACTTCTGATCTGGTCCAATAGGTACTTAATATTACTATTAAGTTAGTACTGCGCCTTACGTATGAGGATACCAGGTTAGGAAACAAGCTCTCGTAGCAAATTGGTGCTGCAATATTTAAATCTTTGTATTTATATCCTCTTGAAGTTGGGACAACACCGTAAGTGTTATTGAACCTTACTTCAGCTCCAAAGATGTCGCTTAGTGAATTGATTAGCCCATGAAACGGAATGGCTTCGTACATAGGAACAAGCCATTGCTTTGATTTCCAATCAACCTTGCCATTGGGTGTTATAAAAACGGACCCGTTAATGATATCGTAATACACTCCCTCTTCTTTTTTCTTAGCGCTTGGGGTAGGATAGTCTTTTGAGTTGTATAGCTTGATAAGAATAGCCCCTGATAAAATAGGGGCATCAATTTTAGTGCTTAAGTTTTTAAGCCGTTGAATAACCTTATTACGATCAATGGAATTTGTAAAAATTGGATTATTCTCTACCTCTACTAAAAATGATTCGGGACAAATCAAAAGATCAAGAGAACCTTTCAATGAGTCAACGTAGATACTTTCCAATAATGAAACCTGCGCATCTACATTTTCACCAATAGAGTCCATTAGTTCATGAGAGGGCTGGAACATACCGATTTTAATCTCTTTCCCCTGCTTGCCTGGTATTCTAAAAAATAATGGCCCAATCAATAAAGCAACCAATAAAACCAGGGGTGACAACCGTTTCCAATATTTACTTTCCGCCTTTTTACCGGCCCATAAATAGTAGAAACAACAATTGATTCCAATTATGAGGAAACTACCGCCTTCACTACCATAATAGGGGTATCCCGCTGTTAACCAGTTCGAGTTTGAAATTCCATACCCCAAATGAAACCAGGTGACCGGAAACTCCCAGTAATACTGGAAGACTTCCTGTGCTACAAACAAAAAAGGAAAAACCAGTAGCGCCGATTTAATCCCTCTTTTTATTCGAACATAACTGAATACAAAAGACGGAATACTCCAAAAGAAGGGAATCACCAAAAATGCAAGCGCCACCCAAAGAATCTTCTTCCCTTCAACATATTGCAGAAAGTCTATATGCAGCAGTAGTAATATGAGAAAGAAGGTTAAAAAAGAATACAAGAAGGAATGCAGAACCCTTTTCTGTTTTACCAATAAATGCAGCAGGGGTATAAATGCAACAAAAAATAAAAAACTGACGTCAGCCGGAATCCAACTAAGCTTTAACAGCAACGCACACAGGATTGAAAGAAACCAGTTACTTCTTAGAAGTTTGACCATACATTAACAATGTTCGCGAACAAAGTTCATCAAACGGTGGAATATAGATAGTCGAGGGGCTTTATTTCTTTGATCTTTAAGAAAGTGGACAATGTCCATTCCATAGGCCTTTAAATCACCATCGGTAGTAATTAGAGCTGGGAAAATAAAGAGGTCAATGGGTGGAATTTCTCCCTTATCAATGTTTTTAACCGGGATATCAAGGCGCATTTCCACAATTGTTCTACATACTTTTTTACAATCGTGGCAATTTTCACCTACATAAAGTTCATACTTCATGATTGACCTTTTTTCACTTCCTCTTTAAATTCTTTAAGGTCGTGAATCAGGATGCTTTTTCTATCAAAATTGATTAGCTCCATTTCTCTTAGTTCGTTTAGTATAATGGTAACTGTCTGTCTGGATGTTGCGGTAAGGTTGGCAATGTCCTGGTGGGTTAATTCATGCTTCAATTTAAGACCAAAACCAACCGTCATACCTTTTTCCAATGCATTATTTAATATAAACTCAAGAATTCGTTGCCTGGCATCCTTAAATACGAGAGACTCGAGCCGTCGTTCAATTTTTTGCAGTCGATCTCCAATGGTTTTGGTTACTTCAAAGCCTAATTTCGGATTTGAAATTAACATTTCCCGCATCTCTTCCACGCCTATAGCGCAAAAGCGAACATCGTTTGTTAATGCCTGGGCAAAGTCTTTTCTTTTTTCCTGGCCCATAATGGCCATTTCGCCAAAAATTTCACCCGGCTCCAAAATTGCCTTTATAATTTCTTTGCCGTCGTTACTGAAACTACCGATTTTAACCTTTCCTTTCTTTAGGAGGAAAACCACTTTTGAAGGATCATCCGGAAAAAATATGTATTTCCCTTTTTCCATACTCCTCATGTTGGTCACCAGATCGATTCGATGCAAATCCTCCTCGTTCAAATCCCTAAAAATATTGATCTGTTCCAGGTACCAAAGTTTACTCTCGTTCGCAGCCATTCACTCGTATATTTTAGTCGTCTAAGGTAGATAAAAATACTTCTATGCTCACCTCGATACTAATCTCAATTAATTGTAAATTTCGATTCTTATCGCAACAATAATTTAATAACTATGATTCAACAAATTAGATATGCATTCGGTTCACTTTTAATCGTTCTCTTAACGATAACTTCGTTAAATGCGCAGGAATACCTTGCTGCTGTTAACCAAAATGGTAAGTGGGGCTATGTAAATACTTCTTGCGAGTTTGTTATAGAACCTATTTATCAAAAGGCAAAAAGTTTCAAAGAAAACAAGTATGCAGTGGTTCAAAAAGGAGAAAAATGGGGAGCCATTGATGCGCAGGGAAATGTAGTTGTAGAAATAAAATATACTGACATTGGCCATTTTAATAATGGAATGTTTGCAGTTAAGATGGGAGATCGATGGGGATACGTTGACGCTTCCGGAAATCTTGTCATCGAAACCAAGTACGCTCGAGCCAAAAAATTTGACAATGAATCAGGAGAATTGGTGATGGAAGCCAAGTATGGAATTCCGAAGTCCGGAGGAATGTTCGGAAGCCAGTTTATTGTAAAGAAAGGATTTGTATTACCCAACATTGCAAGGGTTAAAGATGGTAAAAACTGGACTTATATAAATCGGAAGGGAGAAAATGTATGCCCTGCCTTTACTAACGCGGAAGCATTTGTAGAAATAAAATAAATTCTGGTAGAGATATTCAGAACATAGAATACTTAAAATATGAAATTAAAAAATTACGTACAGGGAAGTTGGGTAGAAGGAAACGACGAAGGGAAAGCCTTGTATCATGCCATTACCGGTGAACAATTATTTACAGCGAGTAGCACCGGACTAAACTTTGCTGATGTATTGCAATATGGAAGAGAAAAGGGAAGCCCTGCCCTTCGAAAAATGACCTTTCAGCAACGAGGACTAATGCTTAAGGCGCTCGCCCTTCACCTGCTCGGCAAAAAGAAAAAATACTATGAACTTAGTTGGGCAACGGGAGCAACCAAGGTTGATAGTTGGATCGATATAGAAGGGGGAATTGGGAACCTGTTTGCCAACGCCAGTTTAAGGCGGCAATTCCCGGACCTCCCCTACTACGTTGATGGCGATGCTGTTCCCCTTTCCAAGGAAGGCACTTTCATTGGTCATCACATTATGGTACCAAAACAAGGGGTTGCACTTCACATTAATGCCTTTAATTTCCCCATTTGGGGAATGCTTGAAAAGGTGGCGGTTAATTTAATGGCAGGTGTTCCTGCTGTGGTCAAGCCAGCAACTCTTACTAGTTTTTTAACCGAACTAATGGTTAAAGACATCATTGATTCAGGAATACTTCCGGAAGGAGCCCTACAATTAATTTGTGGTTCAGCTAATGGAATATTAGATCATGTTGAGTCAGAAGACGTAGTAACCTTTACGGGCTCAGCTTCTACGGGAATGATGCTCAAGGCTCATCCTCGCCTCATTGAAAAAGCAGTTCCTTTTAACATGGAGGCTGATTCTTTGAATTCGTCGGTACTTGGACCGGATGCTAAACTGGGAACTCCTGAATTTGACATTTTTATCAAGGAAGTTCGAAAAGAAATGACTGTAAAAGCAGGTCAAAAGTGTACGGCTATTCGAAGAATTATCGTACCCGAAGAACTTACTGAAGATGTACAAATTGCCTTAGGTAAGGCACTAGGAAAAACAACACTAGGAGATCCACAGGTTGAAGGTGTAAGAATGGGTGCTCTTGCAGGAAAAAGCCAGGTAGAAGAAGTCCGGGAAAAAGTTGAATTGTTGAGTCAATCTCAGGAAATTGTCTACGGCAACCTCGACAATTTTGAAGTAATGGGTGCAGATAAAGACAAGGGTGCATTCCTCTCTCCCATTCTGTTTAGAAACGATGATCCGTTTAATAAAACGGATGTTCATGAAGTGGAAGCCTTTGGGCCTGTATCTTCTATTTTGCCGTACAAAAGCATCGACGATGCGGTTGCCCTGGCTCAAATGGGTAAAGGCTCATTGGTTTCATCCATTGTTACTGGTGATGACAAAGTTGCCCGAGAATACGTGGTGGGTGCGGCTAACATGCACGGACGAATCCTGGTATTGAATGCTGACTGTGCCAAGGAAAGCACCGGACATGGTTCACCTATGCCACTGCTTACGCATGGAGGGCCTGGAAGAGCCGGCGGTGGTGAAGAAATGGGAGGAAAAAGAGGAGTTATGCATTATATGCAGCGCACTGCCATTCAAGGCTCCCCGACAACGATTACTGAAATCACACAGCAATATCAAGTAGGTGGAAAGTTTTTCGATCCCGGAAAACATGTATTTAGAAAACACTTTGAAGAGTTGAACGTGGGAGAAACGGTTATGACGCACAAGCGAACCATAACTGAAGGTGACATTGTAAACTTTGCCAACGTAAGTTGGGATCATTTTTATGCTCACACGGATACTACCTCGCTTGACGGAACCATATTCGAAGAGCGCGTAGCCCATGGTTACTTTATTCTTTCCGCAGCAGCTGGACTCTTTGTTGATCCAGGTAAAGGACCGGTTCTTCTTAATTATGGGTTAGAAGAATGTCGTTTTGTAAAACCAGTATATACTGGAGCTACTATCGGCGTTAAGTTCACCGTAAAAGAAAAAGTAGATCAGGAAAAAAGGGATGACGAAGAGTTTGCCAAAGGAATTGTAAAATTCCTGGTTGACGTTTACGATGAAACTGGTGAGACAGTTGCCATTGCTACCATTTTGACCATGGTAAAGAAGTTGGAACAGTGACCACGTATTAGATTGATTTACTAGCTATTTGTACCCATTTGCAATGCATTACAAATGGGTACAAACGTTTTTATGGTTGATATACTGTAAGTTATAATTAATTTAGATCAGAAAGTAAGGTTTTAGTTTATTACGTTTATCCCCTAGTTGTACCCCATTAAAAAAAAGCCCTCCGCACAATCAAGCACATTTGGTTTTTACCACCGCACAAACTCAACCCTAAAAAACCAAAAGAGCTTTCATTTACCCAATCCGCTCGGACACACTAGTGATTTTAATGCTCATTTAGTGAGATATTAAATAATTATCATTAGTTTAGTTGACTGAAATGAAAAATCGACTCGATCAGAATTCAAGTCCATTAAACAATTCAAAAAATGAACCGAATAAAAGAGGTTTTAGAAGAAAAGGGGATTAAACAAAAGTGGTTGGCTGAAAAAATGGGAAAGAGTTACAACATGGTAAACTCTTATGCCCAAAACAGACGACAACCAAGTTTAGAAGACCTGTACAAGATTGCAAAAATCTTGAATGTAGAAGCCAAAGAATTACTTACAGATAGCAAAGAATTACAATAAATGGACGGAGCAAGTCTAACACCAGAACAAGAAAAACTGAACGCTTTAAAACAAGTGATGCCTGAGGCATTTACCGAAGGAAAAATAGATTGGGAAAAACTAAAAGCTACACTTGGTGAGGATATTAACTTCTCGAACGAACGCTATGTACTCAATTGGGCAGGAAAAAGTGAAGCCTTTAAAGTGTTGCAAGCACCCACCACAAAAACACTAGTGCCCGCCAAAGACGAAAGCGTAAACTTTAACGAAACCGAACATATTTTTATTGAGGGAGAAAACCTAGAAGTACTCAAAGTGCTACAAAAAAGCTATTTCGGTAAGGTGAAAATGATTTACATAGACCCACCTTACAACACAGGTAACGACTCGTTTATTTACCCCGACAAATTCTCTGAAACCAAAGCGGAATACGAAAAACGAGTTGGCGACAAAGACGAAGAAGGCTACATGACAAAAGACGGTATGTTCAAAAAGAACAGTAAAGAAAATGGACAATACCATAGTAATTGGCTCAATATGATGATGCCTCGCCTCTATTTAGCCAAAAACTTACTCAAACAAGATGGGGTCATTTTTGTGTCCATTGACGACAATGAAATGCATAATTTAATTCTATTAATGAATGAAATATTCGGAGAAGAAAATCACATTGCTTCCTTAGCAGTTCAATTAAACCCAAGAGGTAGAAACTTAGATAAATTCATAGCTAAAACACATGAACATATCTTGGTCTACACTAAAAACTCTGAAAACCTTGACTCCATGAAAGGCTTGGAGAAAGAGGGGAAAATGGTAAAAGAATATAACAGAGATGATGAGGATGGGAAAGGAGCCTATCGACTAATCGGGTTAAGAAATAGGAATCAAGCTTTTAATCCAGTTACTCGACCTAAGTTATATTACTCTTTGTTCGTTAATCCAAAAAACGGTACAGTTTCGCTAGACAAATCTGAAACACATTCAATTGAAATACTTCCTGACACAACCGATGGAGTGCAAACTTGTTGGACTTGGGGAAAGGACAAAGTAAAAAATGAGAACGAATTGCTTATTGCTGAAAAATCTGATAGCGACTTTAGAGTTTTCAGGAAAGATTATCTACTCGATGAAGATGGGAGAGCAGCAAGAACACTTCCAAAATCAATTTGGTTGGATAAGGAAATAAATAATGATTTTGGCAAGCAAAAAATTAAAAATCTGTTTGGAAAAAATGTAATGAGCTTTCCAAAATCAACATTCTTGATTGAAAAACTTATGAAGTTTTCTTCTGACAACAACTCTTAT
The DNA here is from genome assembly GCA_002713215.1 of Crocinitomicaceae bacterium. GTDB lineage: Bacteria > Bacteroidota > Bacteroidia > Flavobacteriales_G > Salibacteraceae > UBA2108. The sequence goes on along the minus strand of PAVO01000020.1, from coordinate 91,213 downwards.
GTTCTTGACTTCTTCTCAGGTTCAGGAACTACAGCTCATGCTGTAATGGCACTTAATGCCGAAGATGGCGGTAACAGAAAATGTATTAGTGTTCAATTACCAGAAAAGTGTGATGAAAAAAGTGAGGCTTACAAAGCAGGTTATAAAACCATAGCAGATATTGCCAAAGAACGCATTAGACGAGCAGCTAAAGAAATAGAAAAAGAGAAGGTTGTTCCAGTAAAATCAAAGAAAAATCAACAAATCCTTGGCTTAGATTTAGGTACTGATTCTATTAGTTCTATTAAAACCACTACAGAAACTGAAACCACCACTTTTAAAAACACTTCGGTCAAAAATCAAGACTTAGGCTTCAAAGTTCTCAAATTAGCAGATAGCAACTTTAAGCAATGGCAACAAATTTCAGGTAATGACATGCAAGCTCTTGAAGAACAAATGAAGCTTTTTGTTGACCCCGTTGCTGAAAGTGCTACTACTGAAAATATGGTGTATGAACTTTTGCTTAAAAGTGGGAAAGACTTAAATAGCAGTCTTCAACAAGCTCAGGGCTTCACCATTGTAAATGATGGAGAGTTGGTTTTGATATTAGAAAAAGCCAATCAGGAAATCATTGATGCTATAATTGCCACCAAGCCACAAAAAGTAATTGCCTTAGACAAGCTTTTTAAAGGCAACGACCAATTGAAAACAAACGCCTCTTTACAAATGAAAGATGCAGGAATAGAATTTAAAACGATATGATTTTCCAAAGTGGTCGAATTCGACCACTTTAAATTAATGAGCAAGATAATATGAGTTCAAAAATCAAAAAAATAGAAGTAGAAGGCAATATCATAACTATTGTTGATCACAACTCGGATGACTTTATCAGCCTGACGGATATGATTAAAGCCAAAGACGGTTCGTTTTTTATCAGCGATTGGCTGCGAAATGCCAATACACTAGATTATATCTCTGCATGGGAGTCAATGCACAATCCTAATTTTAATTATGGCGAATTCGCCACAATTAGACAATCGGCAGGTTCAAATGCTTTTAAAATAAGTGTAAAAGACCTTATTGAAAAAACCAATGCTACTTGTATTATCGCCAAAGCAGGAAGATATGGAGGAACCTATGCTCACAAGGATATTGCATTCAACTTTGGAATGTGGATTAGTCCCGTATTTCAACTCTATATTGTAAAGGAATACCAACGATTAAAAGAGGTAGAAAACAACCAGTACAACTTAGAATGGAACGTAAAAAGAGTATTGAGCAAGGTGAACTACACCATTCAAACCGATGCGGTAAAAGATTACATACTTCCTGAATCTAATTTCACCAAAGAAACGGAATGGTTGGCGTATGCAGAAGAAGCAGACATATTAAATGTTGCCTTGTTTCAATGTACTGCCAAACAATGGCGAGAAGCCAATCCCCATTTGACTTTAGAAGGTAAAAACCTTAGAGATATTGCCAGTATAAATGAATTGGCGGTTCTATCTAATTTAGAATCTGCCAATGCGGATATGATTAGAGAAGGGCTCAGCAAGCAAGATCGCTTTAACAAGCTCTACAACATTGCTCAATACCAAAAAGAAATATTGGACAAGCAAGACTTTTTAAAGTCAATCAAAAAAACGTCTGACGATGTTTATTTAGATTCAAACAGCCCTAACGAATTACCTGAATAATGAAATTAACGTTTGATTCTAATCTGCAATATCAGCAGGACGCTATAAAATCAATTACCGATTTATTTGAAGGACAACCTTTAGAAGATTCCATAATGGAGTTTAGCCTTAAAGAAGAAGGCAAATTAGACCTGCTTAATAGCGTAAGCAATAACTTGGTTTTGTCAGAAGAGCAAATTCTAAAAAACCTTCAATCGGTTCAAGAACAAAACGAAATTGAACAAAGTAAGGTGTTAGATGGTATGCACTTTTCTGTAGAAATGGAAACAGGTACAGGAAAAACCTATGCGTATTTGAGAAGCATTTATGAACTCAACAAACTGTATGGTTTCAAAAAGTTTGTAATCGTAGTGCCTTCGGTGGCAATTCGAGAAGGGGTACTAAAGAATTTAGAAATCACTCATATCCATTTTCAAAATCTGTACGATAACTCCCCTATCAATTTTCAAGTGTACGACAGTGCTAAAGTGTCAACACTCAGAGGCTTTGCAACCAACAACAACATAGAAATATTGGTAATCAATATTGATTCATTTGCCAAAGACCAAAACATAATCAACCAACCGCATTACAGAGCTAATGGACGCAAACCCATTGAATTTATTCAATCAGCAAATCCCATTGTAATTGTGGATGAGCCACAAAACATGGAAACCGAAAAACGTATTTCTGCAATTGAAAACTTAAATGGACTTTGTACACTTCGTTACTCGGCAACACACCGCAACCAATACAATCTTACTTACAGCTTAAATCCTGTAAAAGCCTACGATTTAGGTTTAGTTAAGCAAATAGAGGTAGATTCTATTGTAGAAGAAAATGCTTTTAATGATGCCTTTGTTCAAGTTGATTCTATTAAAGCAACAAAAACAAAAGTTACCGCTAAAGTTTCCATTAATATCAATGAGGCAGGAGGCGTAAAAAAGAAATCAGTTTCAGTAAATGTTGGCAATGACTTGTACAAACTTTCTAAGGAACGAGAGATTTATTCAAATGGCTACATTATTGAAGAAATAGACGTAACCAATCAATGCATTTCATTATCTAATGGCAATTTATTGTACAAAGGCGATAGCCAAGGTGGATTGGACGATGAAGTGATGAAATTCCAAATCCGCAAAACGGTTGAGGAGCATTTAAAGAAGGAAAAAAGACTCAATAAACAAGGAATAAAAGTCCTTTCACTATTCTTCATAGACAAAGTTGCCAATTATCGTTACTACGATTCAGCAGGAAATCCACACAGAGGAAAATTTGCCGAATGGTTTGAAGAAATTTATCAAGAATACATTTCAAAACCCGCCTTTAAAGAGCTTGACAAATTCACTATTCAAGAAACGCACAACGGCTATTTTTCACAAGATAAAAAGGGCAAATTCAAAGATACTTCGGGAGAAACCAAAGCGGATAATGATACATACAGTCTGATAATGAAAGAGAAAGAAAAGTTATTGAATATCGACAATTCACTGCGATTCATATTCTCACACTCCGCACTTCGAGAAGGTTGGGACAATCCAAATGTATTCCAGATTTGCACCTTAAACGAAACCAAATCAGACGTTAAAAAGCGTCAGGAAATTGGCAGAGGCTTACGTTTAGCTGTTGACCAAACAGGTCAAAGAACTTATGACCAAAACATAAACCGCTTGACTGTAGTTGCCAATGAATCTTACGATGACTTTGCCAAAACTTTACAGAAAGAAATTGAAGATGATTGTGGAGTTGAATTTAAAGGCAGAATTAAAAACAAACGAGAGCGTACTGTAATCAAGTACCGAAAAGGATTTGAAGCAGACCCAAAATTCTTGGAGATATGGGAAAACCTAAAAAAGAAAACTACTTATCGAGTTGACTATAAAACAGACGAGTTAATCACTTTAGCTTCAAAATCAGTTAAAGACTTACCCGAAATTAAAGCCCCTTCTATTCGCTCAACGAAAGTCAATATCAGTATGACTGATGAAGGAGTTGAAACCATGTATGCAGGAGATAAAGTGGAATCCTATGGCGGCTACTCTTGGAAAATCCCAGATGTTTTAGGTTACATACAAAGCAAAACGGAACTTACTCGCTCAACCATTCAAGAAATCCTAAGTAAGTCAGACAGAATTGGAGATATTTTAATCAATCCACAATTGTTTTTGGACTTAACAACCCAAGCCATAAAACGAACTCTGTATGACTTGATGATTGATGGAATCAAATATCAAAAAATTGGAAGTGAAGAATATGAAATGGCTCTTTTTGAAGCTCAGGAATTAGAGGTCTATTTAAATGATTTTTCATTTAAAGTAACCGACACTTCAAAAACGATTTACGAAGAGTTTGTTCCGTTAGACTCAGGAGTTGAAAGCAAGTTTGCAAAGGATTGTGAATCAAGCGACCAAATCAAGTTCTATTTCAAATTACCAAATTGGTTTAAAATCCCTACCCCTATTGGAAACTACAATCCAGATTGGGCTTTGGTATTTGAAGATGATAAGAAAATCTACTTTGTTGCAGAAACCAAAGACACAGGAACACCAGAAGTTGATTTAGCCAAACTAAGTGGGGACGAGCAATTAAAAATCAAATGTGGTAAAGCACACTTCAACGAATTTGAAGAATTAGAATACAAGGTGGTAAACAAAGTAGGGCAATTGATTGAGTGATGATAAAACGAATCAACCATATTAAAGATTTTGGCGTTTTCAAGGACTATCAACGAAACGGAGACTTTCAGGACTTTGCCAAACTCAATATTATTTATGGTTGGAATTATTCAGGTAAAACAACCATTTCAAGAATCTTTCAATCGTTTGAGAATAAGGAAATAGACAATTATTACAACGGATGTGATTTTAAGATAGAAGACTATGATGGTGGTTCATACACTCATTCTGATATTGCAACAGCTCCACTCCTGTTCAAAATATTTAATTCAGATTTTGTCAGAGATAATATTCACTTAGAGGGAGAAGCTTTCAATCCTATTTTGATTGTCGGAAAAGAATCAAAATACGCCCTAGATCAAATAGCTAAAAAGCAAGACCTATTAGATAAATACCACAAAATCATTTCAGGTGCTCAAGCAAACTCAATTGATAACCAACTAAATACTTTAGCTAACTCATTAACTCAAGGATTACGAGAAGTAGCAAGAGAAATAAGAGCAGCATTGCAATATGGACAATCGGCTTACACAGTAAGCCATGCAACAGTGGATTATAACCCAATAATTAAAAGTGGTCATTATAAAGCAAAAGTTCTTTCCACAGATGAGTTAAGAGAGAGTACGGCTTGGGCTACTAAAAATGAATCTGATAAACTACTTGATGTTGATAAGTTCAACCCTCTTTATCAACTAAGTACGAAAATTGAGGATTCAAAGGGATTGCTCAATTCTATTCCTGAATTTTCCAAGATTATTCAATATTTCGTTGACAATCCAGATGTAGCTGATTGGGTAGAAAAAGGATTTGAAACAATTAACAATGGTAAAGACAAGTGTGAGTATTGCGGAAACGAAATTGATGAAGAACGCACAAAGGAATTAATGGCTCACTTTTCTAAGGATTTAAAAGAGCATAAGATTAAACTAATTGCCTTGAAAAAGGAAGTTATTGAATCTAAGCTAACATACCCTACTCTTGAAAAAAGTTCCTTTTATACTGAACTATGGATTAACCTTGATTCATTTTCTACTGATTTAAAAAAGGCAGTAGATGATTACAACTCCGAGATTGACAAGTTTGCAACCTTGATACAATCAAAGTTTGACGAACCATTTAAACCAATTACAGACTTTTCAACTATTAACACCAACTATGAATCTGTTGAAGTACTAAAAGTGAAGTACAATAACGTTGTTGATGAGCATAATAAAAAATCAGCTGAATTTGCTCAAAATAAAAAAGATGCCGAAGAAAAAGTAAAAGCTCATTACATTTCAGAATTCATATTAGCATTCAAACCTTGGGAAAAAGACAAATTAAGTATATGGCTAGAATGGCGTAAACAACTTTTAAGTGACAAAATCCCAATATTAAAGACCGAAATTGAAGATTTAGAAAGCAGCATTAGCAAGGCACAAGTTGGGGCAAAACAGCTAAACACATATATTGAAAAATTTCTAGGTCGTAAAGAAGTTAAGGTTAAAGTCTTTAAAGAAGGAGAAAATGAGCGATTTAAATTAGTTAGAAACAATAAAGAAGCTCGTCATTTAAGCGAAGGTGAAAAAACAGCAATTGCTTTTTCATACTTCCTGACAAAACTTGATGAAACCACTGATATAGAAAACACAATTGTCTATATCGATGACCCAATTTCAAGTCTAGATAGTAATCACATTTTTCAGGTAAATGCTCTTTTAAAAGAGTACTTCCTTTCTAGGTCGGCTGATGATAAATTTTGGGAATTGAAATGCAAACAGCTTTTTATATCTACTCACAATTTTGATTTCTTTGGTCTCCTGCGAAAAGACCTGAATGCACCGCTTTTTGAACACAATGGCAATAAGATTAAAAAGAAATTGTATTACTACGTAAAACGATTGAATCAAACGGAATCAACAATTACACAACTTCCTAACTCACTTAAAAATTACTCTTCAGAGTATCATTATTTGTTTGATGTAATCTACCATTTCGAAAATTCCAGTTCAGCTTCCAAAACTGAAACTGACATGATGGGGATTCCAAATGCGGTTCGAAGGTTTACTGAACTTTACACCTACTCTCGCTTACCAGGGCATTATGAGTCCTCTAAAGTTGATGACAGAGCAAGCCATTTGTGGGGGTCTGAAAATTCAAAGAGGGTTTTAAAGGTGTTTCATTATTTCAGTCATTCAAACGATATAACAAGAATGATCACTAACAGCGATTTAATGTGTGACATTGAGAATGCTGTTTCTGACTTACTTAATCTTATAAAAAACAATGATAAAGACCACTACGATTCACTATTGAAAGCGGTCTCATAAACAATTAAAATGAGTCAAACACTTCAAATAATACTTGGAATCCTTGCTGCAATTTCTGCAATTGGCGGTTTTCTTTATTGGCATTTTAAAACATTAAATGGCTTTAAAGATGAAATCTCTGAATTAAAACTAGAAATGAAAGAATTGGAGAAAAGGGATGAATTACAGCAACAAACCATTGACCAGTTAAATCAACTCTATCCAATGTTACATAAGGTTTTCGATCACTTTAAAAACAATAATAATGAATAGCATAGACTACAAGAGGCTTTCATTGTTAGGAGACAAAGTGAAAGCCAACCAAGCAACCAAAGCGGAGAAAGACGAGTTTATGAGTATGATGTATGAGAGTGGTAAAATCACTCAATTACAATATAATGACTACCTAAACAAAAAGAATTCAGACGAAATTGTAAATGCAGCACTTGCTATTGGAGCAATTACATTAATAGGGTATTTAATCGGGAAATTGTTTGATGAATAATCCAACACACAGTCACACACATTGCCAAGCCGCTCAAGGCAAGCACACAAGCCCAAGCTTGTCAATAAGTGTGTCTTTCCCAACGCATGGACAGAAAAACGAAAAGAAAAAAATAAAAACGGGGTACAACAATCGCTATAAAACATACCCTTCGGGATACGTTTCATAGCGGGGCCGTTAGGGTTAATATATGAGGCTACTAGTAATTACATATTTATTATTTAATTCGGTAATTTCTTTTTGTTCCAATTCGGGTATTCCAAAGGATTCAATTCTTCCGGCGATAGAAAATGAGGAACCTGATTCAGTAAAACTATTCGTATTCGTTGGAGAAAAAATATTCTTTAAGCAACGAAATCGCTTATTGCCCGAATGGCGTTTTTTTCATAGAAAATATGTAGCTAAATTTAAAATATTGAAACCAGTTTATGGATTCTCCGAAGAAAAAACGGTGAAATTTATAGTCTATAGTCATCTTCCACTCTATGACTTCCCTGAATATGCCCTTTTATTTATGAATAAGAAAAAACACGGTTTGGAGTTAGAATATCGAATGTGGTCAGAAGTAAAAAAAACAACTGACGGGCGCTTTGCAGAATGCAGAACAAACTACAATGAAATTAAAAACGAAGGAAAAATTATTGAGCCTGTTCCTCTCGATCTTGAAGAACCGGAGTATATAGACATAAGTATGATTGAAGATAAGGAACAAATTGCAAATCGATTTCCAAAACCCTATTACGAAATTGTAGGAGATAGTGCCAAATGTTTGATGGGTTTCTACCCTAGGGAACTCTTCCTACTTGAAAAAAATAGTGTATTAAAAGCAAGGGGTATTTTCTAATGAAAATGAAACAAATACTAACCCTAACAATGGCCAAATGAGAAATAGGCTGGTCTGTTGTAAATTTGAAACGAATGAAATTTAATAACCCATACCCGAGTTCCGAAGAGTCTGCCACGGGCAGTATGTGTGTTGGTGCCTGCACGCGACAACCAAAACGCAATAGGAATGAATACTTGGCCCACGCGCCACTTACTGCTTCACGCCTACTTCTCATGGCCACAGAACGTTAGCGGCAACCAAAAAAAACGATAGAGTAACTTGAGACAGACAAACAATACATATCCAAAAGTTTATCTATACAGACGAATAGTTCAGGCAAAACTTTTCATCGATACCAACTACGCAGACAACATTAACCTTGATGACATCGCTGACGAATCATACTTTTCAAAATTTCATTTCCTGCGACAGTTCAAAAGGATTTACGGTAAGACACCGCACCAATACCTAATAAATGTGCGTGTTGAAATAGCAATGCAACTTTTACGGACAGACATTCCTGTGACAGATGTTTGCTTCTCTGTGGGTTTTGAAAGTTTAAGTTCATTCAGCGGACTTTTCAAACGTATTGTTGGCCTAACACCGTCTGCTTATTTGACACAACAGCAACAAATTAAAAAGCAAATTTTGCAAACTCCCCTGAAATTTGTCCCCAGTTGTTTCGCAGACAAAAACGGTTGGACTCAAAAAAGCAATTTTGAAGAAGTGATGTAATAAATCATTGCGGACTTTTACTTCATTATAAACACTAAATAACAAATGCAATGATTACAAAAATGAACCATGTTAGCATCTACGTCTTGAATCAAGATAGTGCTTACGAGTTTTATGTAAACAAGCTCGGATTTAAAGTTCACACTGACGCACCAATGGAAGAAGGGGACCGTTGGCTTACAGTTTGTCCACCTGAACAGCCTGACTTAGAAATTTCTCTTATGGCTATTACAAGCGGAATGATGTTCACAAAAGAAACCGCAGAACAAATGCGTGACCTTGTAAAGAAAGGAACATTTGGTTTTGGAGTATTTGAATGCAAGGACATCTTTGCTACCTATGAAGAGTTGAAACAAAAAGGGGTTGAGTTCACCAAAGCTCCGAAAGAAGAATTCTACGGTGTTGAAGCGTTATTCAAAGACGATTCAGGAAATTGGTTTTCACTCGGACAAAAAAAATAATTTAAACAACAATACATTAATGAAAACAGAAATCAAATATTCGTTTATCTCGGCAATAGCATTAATAATTTGGGTTACAACAGAACATCTACTCGGCTTTAATACTACGAATATGGAAATGGGACAATATACCCAGCCGATAATTGCAATAATTGTGCTCGTAATTCTGTTTTTTGGCATCAGAGAAAAGCGAAACAAGATACTCAACGGACATCTTACTTTTATTCAAGGATTAAAAACTGCATTTTTCATTTCTCTGTTTTATGCGATACTTCAGGGGGTATGGTTCGCACTTTATTCCAATATTATCAACCCCGAATATGCAGAGTTGTCAATGCAATTCAAGACAAGTCAACTTGTTGCAGAAGGAAAAACCCCTCAACAAATTGCTGATGAACTTGCTATGACAAAAAAGATTTTTGATGGTGGTTTCATACAATTTGGCTTCTTTATTATTGTAACAACTCTTATAGATACAATCATTGGTGCAATTATGACATTATTTCTCAAGACAAAAACAAAAGAATAAATGGAATACAGATACAACCTACTACAACAAACAGAGAAAAAAGGTATGCCGCTAACAAAGGCCAAGAAAACATGCGGGCTGACAAGGTAAAATGAACATTAATACACATAACAAAACTTCGTTCTCCGCTGACAGAGACGTATTCCAAAACCCGCACGTTTCTTAGCCAAACCGTTGTGCGTCATGTGAAAAAACCAATGAAGAGAGAATGGATTGACATAATGAAACAAACAAAACGGCTGAAACTTAGTTGGTGGCAAATCCTTAACCATTTTTTCATTGTATTATTTATTCTTTTTTTTCAGGACTAACTCTTTTTAGCTTATTTGAAATCTATGTGACAGACACTTATGATGGAGTGAGAACTGCGGAAGAACTCATTACGACAGCATGGCCATGGACAATTCCTGCCATTATATTTTACCTTATTCAAAAAAGACGACTGAGACTTAGAGAAGTAAAAGTTGAATACTCAGACCAAGAGTTTCAAGAAGCCATTAATAGGACTGTCAAAGAATACGAATGGCAAATTGAACTTAACGACAAGAAAATATTCCGAGCCTATCGTCCTTGGAATTGGACAGATAGTTGGGGTGAAATGATTACAATAATCAAAGAAAAAGACCGAGTTCTATTGAATAGTATTTGCGACCCAAACAAGTGGAGTTCTGTCGTCTCATTCGGTTGGAATAACAGAAATATTGATACTTTTCTCAAGAACCTTATAGAGGTCAAGAAAGGCGTTGCAATTCAAGAGAAAATAGAGACACATGAAAAAGAATGGACTTTTAAGAAAGTAATAATTCGACTTTTTGCTTATCCATTCTGTTTGTTTCTTATTGGTTTTGGAGTTTACATGATTTTCAATCCTGCGAATTGGAAATCACAAGGAGCAGGAATTGGAGCAATGGCTATAGCGGGAGCTTACCTTTACTCTGATCTGAAAATGATAATTGAAAAAAAAACGAACGCACGACAAAAGTTATAGCGTTAACTACAATTAAACGAATAATTAATGGTCTTGTTTAAAGAGGAAGAACGTACGGCACTTTATAATCAATTGGTACAAATTGGCCAATTGGATAACAGGATAATTGGAGGTGCCCTGGTTGGTTCCTTTGCAGCAGACAAACAAGACAAATGGTCTGATCTTGACATATCATTTGGAATAAAGGGAGATATAAATCCTAAAAAGGTTCTTGATAAATGGGCAGACTTACTATCAATGGACTATGAAATCATCCACTATTTCGATGTACCACATTCATTAGCAATATACCGTGTGCTTTTATTTTCCAGTGGCCTGGAGGTAGATTTGTCCGTTATTCCTGAAAGTGAATATGGACCTAAGTCACCAAACTTCAGACTGCTGTTTGGACGGGCCCTTGAAAACAAAAAATTCCCGAATCCCTCTATTGAAAAACTAAGGGGATGGGGCTGGCATCATGTTATGCATGCTAACTCATCTATAAACCGTGGAAAACTATGGCAGGCTGAATTTTGGATTAGTAATCTCCGGGAACACATTATTGCCCTAAAATGTTTGCGTTTTGGGCTACCATCTGCTCATGGAAGAGGAGTTGACCAACTGCCTAAAAGTGAACTCAACTATTTAGATAAAACCTTAATTAAAGCGATAGAAGTAAAAGAACTAAGAACATCTTTAAATTCAAGTACCCAATTATTGGTTGAGGAGATAGCTAAATCGAATAAAACTCTGGCAGGAAAACTGACAAAAATTTTCAAGAAAGCTTTAGGAAATGATTACCAGAATGGATAAAATGCATTTACCAAAAGCTAAAATGGACTGAAACTCGTTTTATCAAAACCGTTAGATCACGTATTTTTGAATGTAATCTAATTTGGCAAAATGAACACTCAAACCCCTACATACAACACCATTGGAATTGATTACGATTCTACCCGTAAAGCGGACGGATTTCTGGCTAGTGAAATGTATCAGTTTATAAAGACCGACCCAAATGGCATCTACCTGGATGTAGGTTGTGGTACCGGCAATTATACTTCTACCCTAAATGGAATGGGGTTGCGGTTTATTGGAGTTGATCCTTCCGAGGCAATGCTGGATAAGGCTAGAATTAAAAACTCTTCTATTGAATGGAAGTTGGGAACTGCCGAACACATTCAACAGGATAATGAAAGTGTTGACGGGGTATTGGTTAGCCTTACCATTCACCATTGGAAAAATTTGAGTAAGGGATTTAAAGAAATAGACCGGGTTCTTAAAAAGAACGGTAAAATGGTTCTTTTTACCACACTTCCCGAACAAACCAACAACTACTGGCTGAAGTACTATTTCCCAACCATGATCGATGATTCGATCAGCGTTTTACCATCCATGGAGAAAATTAAATATGCTTTAAAAAATACGGAGCTGGAAATTGTTGAGCAGGAACCCTACTTTGTAAAACCAGATTTAGAAGATCACTTTCTCTATTGTGGCAAGCACGATCCTACCCTATATTTTAGAGAAGAAATCCGGAACGGAATTTCTTCCTTTTCTTTACTGGCAAATCAAAAAGAGGTGGAAAGTGGGTTGGCAATTCTAAAGGCCGATGTTGAATCCAGGAAAGTAAAGGAAGTCATGCGCAGGTACGAAAACGACCTGGGCGACTATCTCTTCATTACCTGTCAAAAAAATGAATATGAAAGATAATGACATAAATTACGTAGAGTTTAAAGCCAATGACCTTGAGAAAATAAAAGCTTTTTACTCCGGATCTTTTGGATGGACTTTCACCGATTATGGTCCTACCTATACCGCATTTGCCGAAAGCGGACTGGAAGGCGGGTTTGAATTAACGGATCAAAAAGTGATCAATGGTGCCCTGGTTGTACTGTACCACAAAGATCTGGAAGAAATAAAGAATAAGGTTCTCCAATGTGGTGGAACAATTACCAAAGACATCTTTTCATTTCCTGGTGGTAAACGATTTCATTTTGCTGATCCTTCAGGGAATGAATTGGCAATCTGGTCTGAGGAAGAATAATTAATAGAGAAAATGGAATGTAAACTCCGGCCTTGGAAATCAACTGACTTAAAAAGCCTGGTGAAGTACGCCAATAATTGGAAAATTGGGAAAAACATGACCGACAAATTCCCTTATCCCTACACCGAAGAAGCTGGTAAGAAGTTTATTGAATATGCCTCAGGCGGTGAGCCACTCTGCATTTTTGCCATTGAAATTCGGGGAGAAGCCTGTGGTGGAATTGGAGTTCACCCGCAAGAAGATATTCATAAGAAGAATATGGAACTTGGCTATTGGCTAGCCGAACCGTTATGGGGACATGGAATTGTATCCAAGGCCATAAAAGAAATGGTAGAATACGGGTTTAATACATTTCCAATCAATCGAATTTTTGCTCGACCCTATGGTTCCAACAAGGCATCTCAACGTGTACTGGAAAAAAACGGGTTCGTTCTGGAAGCACGTTTAAAAAACACCATTTGGAAAAAGGATAGATTTGAGGACGAATTGATTTATGCAGTTAGGCTAGATGAATAATCTTTACTAAGGAATAGTGTCTCTTTTATGATTAATGAATTCGTTAGTGCAATTGTTCAAATAATAGGATTTACCCTAATTCCTTTTCTGGTATTCCTGATTAGAAAGAAATCGGTTAAAGGTTTTTTTGCCTACATGGGTTTATCCAAATCCACCAAAAAAGCAAATTACCTGGCCATACTAGCTTGTTTGCTCTTTGCAATGCCTATGTTAGTATTAACGATAACCAGCGTTGAGTACAAAGAAATTATGTTAGAACCAACAAGTATAACAGGGAAGTTCAGGCAAATGGGGCTTGGAATAGACTCCATTTTTATCTTACTGGTAATCGCAGTTTTCAAAACCTCGTTGGCAGAAGAAATTCTGTTTAGAGGGTTTATTGCTAAGCGACTCATTGCAGTACTGGGTTACCAAAAAGGGAACCTACTTCAGGCATGTATATTTGGAATCATTCATACCGCACTATTTTCCATGATCACCAGCAATATGGTTTTCCTGATAGTAATATTTATCGTTCCATCAATAGGCGCTTATGTTTCTACTTACCTCAACGAAAAAATTGGAAATGGAAGCATTATTCCCGGGTGGATTTCTCATGGATTAGCCAATATTCTAGCTTATAGCTTCGTTGGATTTGTAATTTAGGTTTCGGACGGTTAGTTGACCCACCGCCTACATAAATCTATGCATAATTTCGGACTTACTTATCCTATTTTTGGGCAACTTAGAATGCAATACCTATATAAGAAATGAATTTTGAGCTGAGTGATTCAATAGAAATTCTGGAAAGAACGCCAATCGTATTGAAATCCTATTTATCGGGATTATCCGACAACTGGCTTAGAAATAATGAAGGGAAGGATACCTGGAGCCCTTACGATGTGTTAGGGCATTTAATCTTTGGAGAAAAAACCGATTGGATGGTTCGAATCAAAATCATTCTAAACGACTCTGAAGATAAACTATTTGGGCCCTTTGATCGGTTTGCCCAATTGCAGGAAGACCAGGACAAATCCATTGAAGAAATGCTCGAAAACTTTAGTGAATTAAGGCATTCCAACCTGGAAGAATTAAAAGCACTTAACATTACTCCCAAGGAATTTTCATTGACGGGAATCCATCCTGAATTTGGCACCGTACGACTTGACCAGTTAATTGCCACCTGGGTAGCACACGACCTAGGGCACGTTGGACAAATTTCAAGGGTTATGGCCAAACAATACAAAGATGAGGCAGGGCCCTGGATTAAGTATTTAAGGGTTTTGAACCAATAACAATGGAACAAACCGTATACATTCTTCTGGGCCCTAAAGGAAGTGGTAAGTCGTTTATTGGTTCTTTAATCGATCAAAATTTTGACATCAAATTCATACGCGTTGAAAATTGGGCCAAGCAAATTGTAAACAACCGCTCCATAGAGGATGACAATTATCTAAGAAACGTATTTACCACCATTGAACACGGAATCCGAAACGAGTTATCGCATAATGACAAAGTGGTATTTGAGTCTACCGGATTAACCCCCTATTTCAACGGTATGCTTACTAATTTGAAAAACGACTTTTTGGTAAAAACCATAGAGGTAAAAGCGGATGAAGAGCTCTGCCTGCATCGGGTTAAAAATCGAGATCAATCCATTCACATTAATGTTTCGGACGAACAGGTAAAAAGAATTAACCAACGGGTGCAGGAAAAAATGATTCCGTGTGACTTTACTATCGAGAACAACGATAAATCAGAAGATGGAATATTGCTTCAATTAAAGATGTTCCTAAATTAGAGTCCTCAAAACAGGTTCACACAAATAAGAGATGGGACGAATACATTTATTTGAGTTTGAAGATCAGCAATGGTTTCCCGGTTTCTTAAGGAATTACGGAACCGACTTTTTACAGTTTCTATCCAACAAAACCAAAATGTACCAACCCATTATTCCTGTACTGGAAAAAGGACTTAAAAAGAGCGGTACAACCCAAATCATTGATTTGGGTTCAGGCGGCGGCGGTGGATTAATCTGGTTGAATTCGGAATTGAGAAAAAAGGTTCCAGACTTAAAGATTAAACTTACCGACTACTACCCTAATATTCCAGCTTTTGAGTACACCAAAAAGCAGGCGGATAATTTCGAATATGTTGAAAATCAGGTTGATGCCCGAGATGTACCTAATGAATTGCAGGGGTTAAGAACGCAGTTTTTATCCCTGCATCATTTTAGACCTGGAGATGCTAAATTAATTTTGCAGAATGCCATTAATTCCGGTAGTTCAATTGCCGTATTTGAAGGCCAGGAAAGAAGTGTTCCCAGCATTGTGGCCATGTTGTTTTCTCCTATAACTGTACTATTTACAACACCCTTCATTCGTCCGTTTAAATGGGGAAGAATTATTTTCACTTACCTCATTCCCATACTTCCCTTATTCGTTTTATGGGATGGCGTGGTCTCTTCCTTACGCACCTATTCAGTTCAGGAAATGAAAGATATGGTTAACGAACTGGAAGGCTATGAAACCTACGATTGGGAAATAGAAAAGGTGAAATCAGGACCTGGAGTGGTACTCTATTTATTGGGAACAAAAAAGTAATTTATGAACAGAAACCCAGAGGTTGACAACTACTTAGAAAAACTGTCTCATCCGTTGAATGCAGAAATACAGCGCGTTAGAGAAATTATATTGAACGCAGACCAACGAATGGAGGAAACCATTAAATGGAGTGCTCCCACATTTATGTATAAGGGAAATATGGCTTCCTATTTCATTAAAGCAAAAAAACACGTAAGCTTAATGTTTCATAAGGGTGCGCTGATTGGAGATGACAGCGGATTATTACAAGGAGATGGAAAAGAAGCAAGAACTGCAAAGTTTGACGGTATGGAGGAAATTGAAAACCGTAAAGGAGATTTGGAAGTTGTTGTAAGAAAGTGGATCCAACTGCAAGACAATAAATGAGTAAAACAGAGCTCAACCTGAAACGGACTTTCTATACCGCTTAAATTAAATACATGTCAAGACCTCTCTATCAGAAACTGGGTATTAAGGGCAATTCAAGAATTCTGGTATTGAACGCACCCAAAATGTATACGGACTTTTTTTCCGATTTTCCTGAATTTGTAATAATTGACGAAACGGTTGATGGCACTTCTATGGACTTCATTCACTTATTCGCAACTACAACCAACGACTTGGAAGATCATTTAAAACGAGCTATACCCTGCCTAAAAAAGAATGGGATGTTATGGATTAGCTGGCCTAAGAAAACTTCGTCGTTATACAGTGAAATTAACGCAAACGACGTTAGAAAATATGGATTGGAAACAGGACTGGTTGATACCAAAGTAGCATCCATTAACCTGGATTGGAGTGGGATTAAATTCATGTACCGGTTAAAAGACCGGTGAAATAAATGAACTTTAAATTATAGCCTCATTTTCCATTTCCTTGGTTTACTAACAAGCTTTGGCATTTTATTAAAAAGCAAATACCCTATTGGACAAGAAGTATTTTTCTGCTTCCGAAACGAATGTTGTGAAATGAGGATTTTATCATTGGTTATTCTAAATCTGTTTATTCTAATCAGTAGCTGTGCTTATGGACAGTCAGAGGTAGAAAAGAATAGAATTAAATTGTCTGGGGGCACTATTGTAAATGCCGAGACTCTTTTCTCTTCATCCTCTGCAACCTGGGGTCCCGGATTCCAGATCGATTATCAACGAAGAATCTCCGATCCAGTTTTTGTCGGATTAAAAGTCCACTATTTTAACCTCGACAACCTTAACTACCTGTTATTTGCTCCCGGTGTTTATTCCTCACTTATCCAGAAGGAAAAGGTGAGCCTTATTCTGATTAGTCACATCGGTTATGCATTGGGAGAACACACAACCGAGGTTGGCAATAATTGGGGTGGAGTTAATCTTGGGTTAGGTGTAGAATACGCCCATCTAATTAACAAAGACAATAACTTAGGGATTAGTATAAGCATTAATTACTTTTTACAGGAAAAAAAATACAGAGGTATTTTCGGCCTGATTGCCAGCGACATGAAACACGCGTTTGGATTTAACATTGGTTTAAATAAAGGTTTTTAGCCCTTTTTGATGACCCAGTGCGGTTCTAATTATTGTTTAATTTAGTGATTCCTGAACCAAATGCTTTTATTATGAATAAACTACTTGCTTTTGCCTTTCTTTCCTTGTTTCTGTTTAATTGTACCCCAAAACCAGAGGCCTGTTTTACGTTTAGTATAAGCAATCAGGTGGTACAATTTGACGGTAATTGTTCTGATAACGAAGACGAGTACCTCTGGAATTTTGGGGATAACACAACTTCAACAATAGTTAATCCCGAACATACCTATGCAGCTATTGGCACCTACAGTGTAACATTAGAGGTTAAGAATAAGAAGCATAGTAAGTCCGAAACAAAAACCATTGCCATAACCAAAGCTTGTGGAACTTGTACATGTAAAGTTGTATCAGGTTCTGCCACCTTTTCGGAAAGCAAGTATTTCTGTGGAACCCGGGAGGAGATTGACGACTACAAAACTACCCAGAAAGCCGAGTGCGATTCTTCAGGAGGTACTTATACCTGTGTAGAAATTTAGCCTTCTCCTTCTGTACTTCTAAATAAATAATCCCTGCTGTCCGGGGTTGATTCGCCATAGTAGCTTTCTTTAGCCTCGGCAACATTCATAAAAAATGAATCCAGGCCTGCCTTTTTCGTAAATCCATCGGCATTTAGGCAATCCCTAACTGGTCCTTTAACCCCAGCAAAATAGAGTTCAATGCCTCGCTCTTTATAAAAAGAAAGCATATTGGTAAGTACCCTAATTGAGCTACTATCTATATTATTAATCGTCTGAAAATCAAATACAATTACCTTTAAATCTGGCTTTTGGGCTGCCCATTTTAATGTATTATCCCGAAACAGCGCTGCATTGGCAAAAAACAACTGCGCATCGAACCGAACAATAAGCATATCAGGAAAATCGACCGTTTCAGGAAAACGCCCCACATTTCTATAATAACGAGTTCCTTTTATCTGCCCCAACCGAGCCATGTGCGGATAGGCCGACTTGAACGTAACCAATGCCAGGCTCATAGCCACACCGATACCAATTCCGTTAGCAATACCAAATGTAAGTGTCGCAAAAAAAGTAACTATCAGCATAAGAAAATCACGCCTTTCTGTTTTCCACAATCGAATGGGTTCTTTTATATCGAATAAACCCGACACTGCTACTACAATAATTGAGGCTAGAATGGCATTGGGCAAATGGTAAAACAAGGGCGTAAGAAACAACAATGTGAATGCAATTAACAAGGCACTAATAATCGATGCCAACCCGGTTCTGGCACCCGATTGATCATTTACTGCCGTTCGGGAAAAACCTCCGGTTACAGAAAACGACTGAAAGAAAGAACCTACGACATTTGCCAATCCAATGGCTCTGAGTTCCTGGTTCGGATCAATTTCATAATCGCGATGTTTGGCATGTACTGCCTTTGCAACTGAAATCGCTTCAAGAAAGGCTACCAATGCCAGGGTAAGAGCAATGGGCAATAAATCCTGGATTAGATCGAGATCAAAAAGCGGAACCTGAAATGACGGTAACCCGGTAGGTATTTCTCCAACAATTTTTACTCCGTTTTGATCCAGGTTAAGCACAAAGACTGTTATAATTGACAGTACTACTGCAATCAAAGCAGCAGGTATTTGTCTGTTGATTTTTTTTATCCCTTTTATGAGTATAATCCCAGCAATTCCCAATCCAACTGAAATCCAGTTCCATTGACCTACACCATCCAATGCTGAAACAATGATGGTATGCAAATAATTACTTGAAGGCAGACTGATTCCCAGGATATGTTTCAACTGGTTGAAGCCAATAATTAATGCGGCGGCTGATGTAAAACCACTAATTACCGGATGAGATAAAAAGTTGACCAAAAAACCCAATTTCAATACGCCCAACAGAATCAAAATAACTCCTTCAACCAATGCCAGGAGAATGGCTACCTCAATAAAATGTTCACTTCCAACCGTAGCGAATGCTCCCACGCCTGCCAACACAAGCAATGAATCCATCGCCACCGGCCCAACTGCCAATTGCCTGGAAGTACCAAATATGGCATAAGTGATTAATGGAAGAAGTGCTGAATAGAGCCCATAAATTGGAGGTAACCCAGCCAGCATGGCATATGCCATACCCTGTGGAATAAGCATTACGCCAACCGTTAAACCAGCAGAAACATCTCCTTTTAGCCATTCTTTCTTATAAGAAGGCAGCCAGGAAAATATTGGAATTAGGGATTTGATAGATTTCAAATTATTCAGCAAAAATAGAAATGTGAAAGAGCCAACGCTGTGATGGTGATTACAAATAAATCCAACCGCAATTTAGTTTAAACTGTGCTGTAGAATAATGCAGGGATATATACAGCACCCCTTTAACGTCATTCCTGTTTCCGCTTCACTACGCAGGAATGAAGAAATACTCCGCTTTATGTTACAACACCTCGTTAAAGTCCGTTGACAGTTGATAACATTTCAGAACAGATATTCTTAAGGAGAAATTGAGATTTGGCTACTTTTGGCCTTCGAATATGCAATTCGTTTATCCAGGATTTCTTTTCGCACTACTGGCGATTTCAATACCAATAATCATTCATCTTTTTAATTTCAAAAGATTTAGAAAGGTTTATTTTACCAATCTGGCTTTTCTACGAAACGTCGATGAAGAAACGAAATCAAAATCAAGGCTTAAGCACCTGCTCATTCTTTTTTCCAGAATCTTATTTATTTCCTTCCTGGTGCTGGCATTTGCTCAACCCTTTATACCCGTAGGTAATTCCCAGAAACAAAAGGAACATAAAAACGTTAGTCTGTTTATCGATAATTCATTTAGCATGAATAACATAGGTGTATATGGGCAACTGTTCAATACAGCTAAACAATATGCCTTTCAAATAATAAACTCCAACCCACCGGCTACTAATTATCGGATAATAAGCAATCGGACCAGTGCAAATTCCAAGCGCTTGCTGTCTAAAGAATCTGCGCTTTCTTACCTCTCAGAAATAGAGGAATCGAGCCAGAGTAAAACACTGCAAGAAGTTTATGATTCACAACGCGACATGCAATCTAAAGATGGTT
Source organism: Crocinitomicaceae bacterium (assembly GCA_002713215.1). Taxonomy (GTDB): domain Bacteria; phylum Bacteroidota; class Bacteroidia; order Flavobacteriales_G; family Salibacteraceae; genus UBA2108. Next base: position 70,861 of record PAVO01000020.1, on the reverse strand, counting down.
CGCAAGCCGATGAGATATTCTTTATTTCCGACTTTCAAAAACACAATACCGGTTTAAACTTTTTAGAGGACACCAATATTCGGTTTCACCTGATACCACTCCAGGGAAACAGCAGGAGCAATGTATCGATAGATAGTTGCTGGTTTGATAACCCGGTAAGAAAAACCCAGATTCCTGAACAACTGCATTTTAAAATTACCAACCGATCTTCGGAAAACTTAATCTCCTACCCTGTTCGACTATCAATAAACGGAGTTCAGAAGTCAATGATTAATATTGATGTGGCAGCCAATGGTTCCATTCAAAAATCATTTTCCTATACCATTGATCAAAGTGGAATAATTGAAGGCGAAATTGCCATTGACGATTACCCCATTTCCTTTGACAATCGATTGTATTTTTCCTATTCCATTCCTAAGAAGAGTAATGTTCTGGTTGTGAGTAATTCAAAGGACAGTACTCGCTTTAAATCTTTGTTTGTTGGTGATAGTAGCTTTACCTACGAGGAAAGAACATCGGGTTCATTTACATTTTCCGACCTCGACCAAAAACAGTTGATCATTCTCAATGGAGTTTCTGATCTCAGTACTGCACTATCGGGTGATCTAAAAAACTGGGTAGAAGGTGGTGGTCGATTAGCCATTTTTCCACCCGACAATGGCGATGCGCAAATGCTCAATTCCTTTTTGCTCGACCTGAATGCATCAACTTATGCTGGCTTGGATACCAATAAGACCAGCGTTTTGGAATTGGAGTTTGAAAACCCGCTATTTAAAGATGCTTTTGACGGGCAAAACTCAGGATTTACCATGCCCATTATTCAACAGCACTACCCTATTATGCTTGGGAAATTGCCTTATAAGGTAATCATAAGTCAGGCCAATAGCAAACCGTTTCTGGTGGAGCAAGACTTCGGGAAAGGGAAATTGTATCAATTCTCTATTGCAGAAAATGCCTCATTTTCCAACTTTAGTAAACATGCGCTGTTTGTGGTTACTTTTTTTCAAATGGGTATTTACAACATGAACAATACCGAATTATATCACACACTGGGAAACACACCAAACATGACCATTTCTTCAGACCTCCAGCAAAATGAACTACTAGAAATTGAAGGAAATGAAACACGGTTTATTCCTGAAGTCCGAAACCGGGGTTTGGTCAGTGAAATCTGGTTTTACGATCAAATTAAGCAAGCAGGCCTTTATCGACTACTACAATCGGACAAACACAAGTATTCGTTAGGCATTAATTACGATCAGCAAGAAAGCAACATTGACTTTTATAGCCGGGAAGAACTCAACGAAATAGCAAGCGAAAAAGACCATGTATTTGTCCATGATCAATCGTTCGATAAAATTGGAAAAACGCTAAACGACCTCAACTTTGGTAAACAACTGTGGCAGTACATGATTGTATTGGCCTTGCTCATGTTAGTAATTGAAATACTTTTGATAAAATTGTGGAAATAATGGATTTGGTTTTACGTAATTCTAAAATCGTTTATCCCGGTCACCGACTTAACGGTAAAAGGCTGGACATACATATTAAGAATGGTAAAATTGTCGAGATAGGAAAAACACTAAAGCCAGGTTCTAAATTTCAGGAAATCAAATCAAAAAACCTACAGGTTAGTCCCGGTTGGATGGACCTACGAGCCAATTTTTGTGAACCCGGTTACGAAGAAAAAGAAACAATAGAAACAGGTAGAAAAGCGGCAGCTGCTGGTGGTTTTACTGCCGTTTGCCTTACCCCAAATACCCATCCGGCTACGGATAGTCGGGCTGGAATAGAATTCTTTGTCAATAAGAATGGAAAACATCCTGTAGACCTTTTCCCAATTGGCGCTTTGTCGAACCAAATGAAGGGGGATGACTTATCGGAAATGTACGATATGAAACTGGCAGGTGCGGTAGCATTTTCGAATTATAAATCGGGAATAGAGAACGCCAAGTTTATGCAATTGGCTTTGGAGTATTCAAAAGGAATTGAGGCACGTGTAATCGCACATCCCAATGACGAAAACATAAGCGGAAGTGCTGAGGTAAATGAGGGTGAGAATAGCACCCGATTGGGATTAAAAGGAATTCCACATTTAGCAGAGGAACTTCGGGTAAACCGCGATATTTACCTGAGCAGATACACCAATGGAATTCTTCATTTTTCAGGATTATCAAGTACAAAAAGTGCCGACCTGATTAGAAATGCCAAAAAGGATGGACTAGACATAACCTGTGACGTAAGCGCTGCACAATTGGTGCTAAATGATGACTGTTTGGAAGAGTTTGACAGCAACTACAAGGTTAAGCCTCCGATTCGATTAGAAAGTGACCGAAAGGGATTACTTGCTCATGTATTAAAAGGAAATGTAGATGTTATCTGTTCTGACCATGAACCTCAGAACATTGAAAACAAGGCCTGTGAATTCCAAAACGCGAGCTATGGAATGATTGGTATTCAAACGGTTTATCCCCTATTAAATAGTAAGCTAAAAGGAAAGATTCCAGCTGAAGTATTGGTTGAAAAACTGGCGATAAATCCGCGAAAAGTGCTGGGGATGGATCAGGTTGAACTTGAAGAAGGAAGCAACGCCAACCTAACTTTCTTTGACCCTGACATCAAATGGGAATATTCGATTAAAAACAACCTATCGAAGTCTAAAAATTCGCCTTTTATTGGAGAAACCTTTACCGGTAAGGTACTTGGAGTAACTAATAACGGGAAGGCAATTCTTGCTGATTAATCGAAATCCTAAGATTTCTAATTTTTAGAGTTATAGATCCAGGCATAGGCATGGACATTTAACCGAATATTCATGAGGTAATCTTTGGCGCGATCCTTATCGTCAAACACCGCAAATGCAACCCGATACTTACCTCCTGTTCGAATTAATACTGCCCTTCCAAAACCACTTTCCAACAGTTTGTCCCTGTACTCCAAGGCTGGTTCATATCGATCATAACTTCCCCCAATTATATAATAATCGGTAGGTTTGGTTTTGGTCTCCGGCATGGAGTACTTCACCTTTTTAGCCACATTGGTCTTCTTGGGCTTTGGTTCTTTTTTCCGAGTGTCGCCAGCAGCTTTAGCGGAGGCGCTCCGCGTGTCGCCTGTAGCTTCAGCGGAGGCGCTGGGTTCCTTCTTCTCAGCTACAGGTTTTGCTTTTTCCTTCGCTTCTTTTCCCTCGTCCGATTCATCAATCAAGTCGGCATGACCAACTAAAATTGCTCCCGTTTGAGATCGTTCCCTCACTGCTTCTATACCTGTTGCGGAGTCATTTGATTCGATAGCAATTGGCTTAAACATCTTGTTCATGGTTCGGGCCATTATCTCACGCTCCTTTTTAATTACTTTTTTCGCAGGTGCTTCATTCGGAGTAAATAGGTTAACCAGTTTTGGGTTAAAGGCAAGTTCATTTTTTGTAAGTAATGCATCCTGGTCTACCACCACATATAATAACACCCCCAATACGGCTACCGCAACAGCAGCCCAGGTAGTTAATGAAGCCTTAACTTTAGGAACTTTGCTTACATTTTTAACTTCACTAACCACTCGAATTCGCTTAGCACCTTCACCACTAAATCCTTTTCGGGTCATTTCTCCCCAACTCGATTTCCCAAACAAATAATCGAGGTTACCCAAAATAGCGGAGTAAACAATAAAAGGATGGTAGAGAAATGGCTCCAACAGGCCAATACGAAGCAACATGAGGATATCGCGCTTTCGTTTGTAATTGTGGTAGGTAATTTCTTCAATTAAAAGGGAGAGCACCGAAAAGGTAATGGTAAAACCAAATACCAACAGCATCATTAACATGAAGAAGCTCCAGTTCACCAAGCCAACCAAAGCCAGCAAGAAGAATAACATAAGTCCTCCACCTTCAAGAATTGGAGCCAACCATTCAAATACAAACCAATAGGGATAACTAAGCATGCCCAACAGTTTGTATTTGGGATTGAAGAACATGCCCCTATGTTTCCATAAGGTCTCAATGGTTCCACGTGTCCACCTATTTCTTTGTCGGCCCAGCATGGTCCAACTCTCGGGACACTCCGTCCAGCAGAGCGGATCGGGAATAAAAGCAACCGTATATTTCTTCTTTTTTTCAAGCATGTAGCGACGCATTCGCACCACCAATTCCATATCTTCACCCACGGTTTTGGTGTCATATCCACCCACAGCTATTGCCGTCTTTTTCTGAAATACGCCCAACGCACCGGAAATCAAGATCAATCCATCCATGAGGCTCCAGGCCATTCGACCCAGTAAGAAAGCACGGATATACTCCAGTGCCTGCGATCGGGCCACAAAATTTTTAGGCACCTTCACTTCCAGCAACTGGCCGTCTTCAATTACACAACTGTTCGCAATTCGAATTACACCACCGGTTGCAACCACTTCCTTTTCATTCTCATCCATGAAAGGTTTCATGAGTTTTAATAGGGCATCCTGCTCGAGTACACAATCGACATCAATACAAGTAATGTAGTCATAGGAAGAAACATTTATACCCACGTTCAGAGCATCGGATTTTCCTCCGTTTTCCTTATCGATGAAAATAAGTTGATTAAAAGCCCTGTTTTTTGATTTATAAATCCCTCGGATCTCCTTGGTCTCAATCTCGTAGTTTACAGCAAAGTCAACTTTTTCCAGTTCGTATTCTTCGATGCACTTCTCCAGTGTATCATCCTTACTTCCATCATTAATTACAATAACCTCGAAATTGGAATAATGGATAGACAGGAGCGATCGGATGTTTTCAATTATAGTTTCGGTCTCATTATATGCCGGTGCCAACAGACTAACAGAAGGAGCAATGTCAGTATTTAAAATGTCCCGGTAGTCAACAAAACTGTTCTTGTGCAGGTATTTCTTAACGGCCAAAAAAGACACCAACGATAACACCAGGTAGCTTACCATGATGCTCACCGAATAGACATACAGAACGTTGTAGAATATTTCAACTACAAAATCCCAAAACGTCGAATCTAGGTCATATTCTTTTGTCAAGAGCATGCTTAACAATCTCATTGCCTTTTGGGTATTTTAATTCTGTGTTATTTAATAATCTGAGTATAGAATCTCCACCAAGAACCCGCAATGCCATTGCGGCTCCCATGGCGATAGAAAACTTCTCACTGGTTTCAATTTCTTCTCTAAAAAAGTTTAGGTTACTCGCATCTCCCAATCGGGACAAGGCATCCAATATCTTTATTTTTATTTCATCGATAGACTCCTGGTACCTTTCTCTAAGAACAGGACAAGCCTCTTTAAATTCGATACGAACCATACACTCAATGGAGTGTTTTACCACTTCCAGGTTTTTATGGTCAAGTAATTCGAGTAATTTATTCTGAGCATCGAATAACCTAAACTGATGAATAATTTTAGTGGCAAAAATCACCACCGAGTCATTCTTGGAATCGAGCCAACTCAATACATTAGGAATGTCCTCCGGTTTAAACTTTACCAGTTTTTCCAGCAATACCAACTGCTCCCACTCACTGATTGGAGATTTTAGTTTTGGGACGAATTTCAACCCTTCTGCTCCTAGTATAGAAACCACCGCGTACTGGGCTTCAGACCGCAACACTTTATTGGGATGGTCAACAAACTTCTCAATCAGTTTTACTTTTTCAATCACGGCAAATTCGGAATAAATCCTGAACGCCTGAGCTTTTTTATACCATGGTCCACGGGTTATCATTTCTTCCTGAAACTTAACCAAACCAATATCCCGATAAAACTGCTTTACAATAACAGCGCTGTCACCTTTCACTCCCTTGTGAAGTTCCATCATTTGCTCGATAAGCGTTTTACGTGCAATCCAATCCAGCTTATTGGCTTTGTATTTAATGACTACATCTTTGTATTTCTTACCGCCTCTGGCATATTCGGGATCAAACAGCAACTGTACCAATAATTCCTGAAAAACAGCATGCCAATGCTCTTCCCTTTTTTCCCATCGGTTTTGAAGGGTTCTACTGATTAAAATCCCCAATAGCAGCAGCAGGGACATGACAATGAGAAACACGATAATTGCCGAAATAAATCGATTGGCAAAATCCTGCGCCATATAGAATTCCCATATATTATTTAGAACATCCACCAAAGGCCAAGATTACTGCTGAAAATATTGAAATCGGGAACTTGTTCCGGGTAGTATTGGTCGAAAATGAAGAATACTTTTCCATAGAAACTCTTACCTAATTTTTGCTGATAGGTGATTCCGATATTCCAGGACTGGGAATCAACTGCCTGGTCGAAGGCCTGGTCCAGGTAGGTATTATCAGGTGAGGCACCGAAACCACCACTTAACTCCAAGTATGATTTTGGAGTCTTAAAGAACCGCCTGATTTTTGCATTGTATGATTGATTAACCCCATTGTTGGTAAACGTTATAAAAGGCCTAAATGATAACCAGAAATTGCCTGGATAAGCACCTACCGATCCGGTATAGATAACAACACCGTTTCCCGGATAGTGCATGTATCGAACACCGATAGAAGCTTCCAATTTATATGGCAAAGCGAAGTAAGGCTCCAGTGCAGCCCGATACTCTGGAAATAACCACAGGTTGGACGCTCCCAGGTTTATATACAGATACATCCAATCCGTTATGGTCGGATAAAAATCAATTTCTCCCTGGATACCGGTACTATCAAATCGGTTGGCTACGGTGAGTCTACCCAGAATTACATGACGTTTTATTCTTCTGAGATACTCCAAGGTAATTGCCTTTCTATCACCTGATGGATCAACCGAGTTGCTGTATAAGTCATAAGTTAACCAGCCTCCAAGCTCATTCAGGTTCATTTCCTCCACTTCCACCCTCAAATCCATCAATTCCTGATTCGAAGGATCTATGGCCAGCCCTTCATCAATGGTAGCAAGTGCAGGTTCTTTTTCGTACCTGCTTTTTTGAATAATGGCTTTTATGGTAAGTAAGCCAACGCTCTCGGGCTCTTGTTCCAGAAACCGATCACACAAGTCCAATGCTCTGGTATTTTGACCGTCCCAATAATGCAATTTGGTGTATAGCACCTTTGAACTCTCGTCCATGCTATCAACTTCACTGACATCGTTTGCCATGGTTTCTATGGCATCCTTATACTTTTCTTTTCCAGCCAGGGCAATAACCCGAAGCCTTTTGAATTCTTCATCTCCGGGATAAATAGTGCCCAATTTATCAGTAGCAGCTATTACTGAATCGAAATCCTCCTGGGCCAATCGAGAATTTAAATTAACCGCCCAGGCTCCATAGTGTACCGTATCTTCATTTAATACAATCCCAATTACTGAATCGCATGGAGGAAAAGAATCTAACCGTAAATAAGCCTTGGCCATCATTACCTTCAAAACCAAATCTTCTTTGTGAAATTGCAACCCTGAATCAGCGCTCCATATGGCACTATCATTTTGGGGTTGCCACAAATAGGTGTTCGTTTTTAAATGATGAGCTCCCAAATGCTCTACTTCGGAGTCGAAAATGGTATCAATGTCCAATCTTGAAGCATCGTATTGTTTATCCCATGCCTTTCCTTTAGCTCTTAATAATCGTAAGCCATTGTCGCCGGGCTTAACCTGAATTAAACTATCGCAAATGGTAATGGCAGAATCGTATTGTTCGGTTTGAAGCAATAGGTCTATCTTCAATTTAAAGGCATCATCAACCTTTTTATTCATTTGGAGCAGTGAATCGCAAAGTTCAAAACCTTCGTCAAACTTGCTTAAGGCTCCATATTCCTTTCCAAGTTGATACATTAATTCAGGGTCAGAAGGAAATTTTGCAAGTGCCTTTTTACCAATATCCGCAGCACTGGTATGATCTTCCAACCAACGGTTTACGGTAATCCAGTGCACATACACCTCCTTTGAATCCGGATACTTGCCGTTTAAAGATTGACACTTCTTTTCTGATTCAACCAACTGCCCGTCCCAGGATAATACGCGGGCATTGAGCATTTCAAAATCATAATTGTCCGGAACCTGGGTTAAGAAAGAATCACAAATCTGAAGCGATGCGCTGTATTCCTTATTAAAAGCAAGTCGACGAGCTCTTGAATAGGGGGTTTCCTTTGCCGGAATTTCCTGAGCAAAGGCGAATTCAGCAGATAGCAAGCCCCATATTACGAAGAAAATAAAATATATTCTATTGCTAATCAATACTTTATACGTTTTTACCTAAAACTCAAATATAGGATTTTAGGACAAAAACAAATATGATCTAAAATCATGAGGCTGTATCAGCTATCAATTTAAGAATATCGAATAATAGTTAGGTTTACAAAACTACCTTACGATATGTTATATAGCTTTTCATATGCCGTTCACCCACTTTTTTAACTCATTTAATAAATGAATTTAGTTAAAGTAATTAAGCCCTCTCCACCAGCTAATTTCGATGGTTTGATTAAACACTACTTAAAATGAAAATCACCTTTCTCTCCTTGTTTTCCATTCTTTTATCGATTACCGTTCTTGCTCAAAATTGGATTCAAAAGGATAGCATTGACAATACTAATCGAGCCGCAGGCATTGCCTTTGTAATTGGTAAAAAAGCTTATACCGGCACCGGAATCAATGCACAAGGTAGTGCACAATCGGATTTTTGGGAATTCGATCCGGAAGACAAAACCAATGGAGTTGATTCGAAAGGAAATCCTGTAGGAAATTGGAGTCAAAAAGCTTTTTTTCCTGGCAACGGAAAATGGGCCGCAGTTGGATTATCTATAAATGGAAAAGGTTATATCATAACCGGTGGAGATTTTAATTCCAAATCAACTAAACAATGCTACGAATATGATCCTGTAAATAACTGGTGGACACGAAAACAGGATTTTGGCGGAGATGCAAGAATTTATGCAACGGGATTCACCATTGGCAATAAGGGATATGTTGGAACAGGTTACGATGGTGGACCAAACAAAATTGCGCTAAACGACATTTGGGAATATGACCCAAATGACATGAGTAATGGCCTCGATTCGCGTGGAAACCCAATGGGGAAATGGACACGAAAAGCAAACTTTGCTGGAAGCCCAAGAGCTGGAGCGGTCGCTTTTACTATATCGGGGCATGCATTTCTTGGAACTGGAGAATACTCAGGAGGATGGTTCCGTGACATCTGGGAATATGACCCATTGGATAAAAGTAACGGAATGGATGCCAATGGAAACCCAAAGGGTAAATGGACCAGAAAAATGGATGGGCCGGTTTCCAGGAGTTTCGCCGTAGCATTTTCAATCCAAAAAAAAGGATATGTTGGTACGGGAGAGTTTGGACACCTTGTTTTTCGAGACGACTTTTGGGAGTTCGACCCATTTGATCCAAGCAATGGAATGGATGCGAAAGGAAATCCCAAAGGAGCCTGGAATCAAAAGGCTAACTTACCGACTGTGGCAAGAAGAAATGCGATTGGGTTTTCCATCGATGGAAAAGGATACATCGGCACTGGTTATGACGACGGCTACAAAATCGTAAAAAGTGGGAGTGATTTCTGGGAGTATAATCCGGAAACCTCTTCAACCGTTGGAGTGTACTCTACTTCTGAAACTGATTCTCCCATTCGCCTTTACCCCAATCCAACACAGAATAAGCTGTTTATTGAACTTGAAGGCGATGAAGAAACTTCAATTGAATTACACATAACTACAGTAAGTGGCTCACTGGTATTTAAAAAGGATATCGCTAAAATACCTTTGGGGGAAAACGTACTGGAAATTGAAGGCGAGTTTTTGGAATATCCGGGTACGTACTTTTTGACAATATCCAAAAATGGTTTTGCGATAACCAAGCGATTTATTGTAAGCCCATAAAATTTCCAATTCGATTAAAACCAAATCTTGCAATTTCATTACTTTGCCGTTATGATTTTATGCAAAAAATTAGGTGGATTCAAGTTGCTGGCTTTTCTTCTTGTATTTTGCCTTTATGTTGGTGAAGCCTCTTCTCAAAACATTGAATACGATAAGAAATTAGGCAAGGAAAATGCGCAAACCGTCAAAGAGCAAATGGGTATATACAACAACCCGGCGATGACGGCGTATGTCCGCTCCATTGGCAACCGATTGTTAAATCACCTGGACAACAAATTGTTTGATTACGAATTTAACCTGGTGCCATCAGCTGAACCCAACGCCTTTGCATTACCAGGTGGATACATATTTGTAACAACTGGATTGATTCCAATACTGCAATCGGAAGATGAACTGGCCTGCATTATAGCTCACGAGATCATTCACTCCAACAATCGTCACAGTGTAAAACAAATGCGCAAAGGAATTCTTCCCGGTTTACTAGCTATTCCAGGTGCCATTTTAGGCATAGTCAATGATAATTTGGGTTCGATATTTCAAGCACCCAGCCATCTAATGGTTGCTGGTTATAGCAGAAAGTATGAAACAGAAGCAGATGTTGAAGGGGTTGCTTTGGCCAGTGCAGCCGGTTATGATCCCAATGCATTAAAAGCTGCATTGACCCGAATGACAAAAGCCATTGAAGTGTATACAGGTAGCGAAGAGGAGAAAAGCTATTTCAGCGATCACCCTTACACACCAGACAGGGTAACCAAAATTGATAAGGAAATTGCCGAGGTCGAAATAAAAACCACTCCCCCAATCCAGGAACAATTTGCCAAACAGTTTAATGGGATTTTGTTTGGAAACGACCCAAAATATGGTGTAATAGATGGTCAAATCATCATGAACCCAACCTTAAACCTTTATTTAAATTTCCCTAAGGACTGGAGCATTGCCATTGAACCCGGAAGAATGGCCGGAGTTAGTAGCGCTCAGGATGCCGCTATTGTTTTTGCAGAAGAAGTTGAATTTAAAGATGCAGAAACCGCTGCGAATACATTCATAAAAAACATACCTCCAAACCAACAGCAAAACGTAATGAAGGACGTTTACAAAAAACCGGATGGATCGGCAACAGGTTCACTGATTGCTATGAAGGAAAGCACAAAAGAAGGACTGGTATTTGCGCATGTATTGTGGTTACCCCATCAAAACAAGCTGCTAAAAATAGTTGCGATAAGCACGAAAGAACAACTAACTACATTAAAGGGAATAGTAGATAATATGCGAACCCTAAATGCCAAAGAAAAAAGCTCCATCTATTCGAGGTACATGACCGCCGTTCAGACTACCGATGGTGAATCTTTAAAACAAGTTTCCTCGCGCACCGACAACCAACTTCCTATGAATTTGTTAGAAGCAATTAACGACTCAAAAGAAGCCGAGGTTCTGGAGAAAAACAGCTGGGTAAAGGTGATTAAGAAGAAGGCTTATAAATAACGTTTTAGGATTCAAGTATACTTCGTAGGGCCAGCTCGTATCCCTTTAAACCAAATCCAGTAATAACACCCACGCAATTTTTCGCCATTAAACTTTGATGACGAATCTCCTCATCCCTGGCATATACGTTGGATATATGAACTTCGATTACCGGAGTTTTTATGGCTGCAACTGCGTCGGCAATCGCCACCGAAGTATGGGTATATCCTCCGGCGTTAAAAATAACCCCGTTCACTTCTCCATCGCATTCATGTAGCTTATTGATTAACTCACCTTCCACGTTACTTTGGTAATAAATCAGGTTTACTTCGGGGAAACTTTTTTGAAGATCGTGCAAATATTCCTCAAAGGTCTGCGAACCATAAATCTTCGGCTCTCTTGTCCCCAAAAGATTAAGATTCGGCCCATTTACAATAAGGATATTCATAGTCAATCGTTTATTAAAAAAGAAAACCAAAAGTAGAATTAAAGAGCACATGCTATTCCTTTGGAAGAAGAATGGCAACGAACTCATTTTTAAAAGGATTTACCACCTATTTGCAACTGGAGCGATCCCTGGCTAAGAATTCGATTGAAGCTTATATCGGTGATGTGGAAAAACTAATTGTTTATCTACAGGATAGTTGCAATGGAAAAAGTCTTTTAAACGTTAACTTAGACGATCTCCGAAATTTTCTGGTTTACTTAAACGAAATGGGAATAGGGGCTCGTACCCAAGCTCGTATCATAAGTGGACTAAAAACCTTTTACAAGTACTTGCTGCTTGAGGATTTAATTTCAGCCGACCCAAGCGAATTGCTGGAATCGCCAAAACTGGGTAGAAAACTTCCGGTTACACTAAGCATTGAGGAAATTGATAAAATTGAAGATTCCATTGATCATAGTACACCGGAAGGGACAAGAAATAAAGCAATAATCGAAACGCTGTATAGTTGTGGTTTGCGGGTATCAGAATTGGTTAATCTAAAACTAAGCAACCTCTATTTTAATGAGAAATTTGTTCGGGTCATTGGAAAAGGAAACAAGGAACGACTGATTCCGATTGGTAGTTCCGCCATGAAATACATTTCGATATATACCAATGAGGTAAGAAATCACTTGAACATTCAACCGGGAAGCGAGGACATTGTTTTTCTCAATCGTAGAGGAAAGCAATTGACCCGGGTGATGATATTTACCATTGTAAAAAACCTGGTTGAAAAGGCCGGAATAAAAAAGGTGGTTAGTCCGCATAGTTTTAGACACAGCTTTGCTACACACCTTGTTGAGGGTGGAGCGGACTTAAGGGCGGTTCAGGAAATGCTGGGACACGAATCCATTACCACTACAGAAATATATACACATTTGGACAGAGAGTATCTAAGGGAAACCATTCTGACCTATCATCCTCGAGCAAAATGACATTTTCCATTAGAGTTTTAATTTTGATCATTGTTATACTATGAAGTTGGTTTTAATAATTCTGTCGTGTTTTCTTCTGCGATGGCCGGTTTGTTCCCAAACTGTTGAAAATCGTGAATATTCTTTTATGCTAAATGGATTATTGGATCATAGTGTTGTTGAAGTAAGCGTTATAGATATAGACCAGAAAGACGGGACTATATACCTTGATGCTCGTGAACAAAATGAATATAAAGTATCTCATATCGAGGGTGCCATTTGGGTAGGCTACGATCACTTTCAAAAGGACTCGCTAAAATCAATCAATAAAGATCAAAAAATAGTGGTGTATTGTTCAGTAGGTTACCGCAGCGAAAAGATCGCAGAAAAACTGATCAAAATGGGATATACCGATGTAGCCAACCTGTACGGTGGTTTATTCGAATGGTCTAATCAAAAATTGCCTTTGGTTTGTGGTGACTCAAATAAACCTACTATAAAAATCCATCCCTATAATGCGCTCTGGGGTCAATGGATTACTTATGGAGAGAAGGTTTATGAATAATTGCTATAAATCTACTTTTACACAAGATTCAACAACACCCTCCCCCATCGTAGAAATAGGTACTCTCAGAAATAAAAATATCCTTCCTGTTGAGTGAACTAAGATCATTAGCAGTTTTATCGCATACGGCCAATGGTTGATTCGGAACCAATACATGCCCTTTATGATCATCGAAATAAGATTCCTCACCAAAGTATATAGCTGTTTTTCCCGTGAATACACAGGGACCATCTTCGGGTATTGGATCTTTTATAGCACACACCTCAACACTTTCGATAAAAATAGTTTCGGGAGTATTGTATTGCTTTGGGTCTAATATTCGATAAGGACGTTTCGCACGAACTTCGACTGTACCAAAACCCACTGAGGTAATGGTCTCTATATATTCAGTCAGGCTTAAAGCACCACTTAGGCAAAGTGCTCTTAGACGATCATCGCTTCTCAAGGACTCTGGCATTGCATTTTCCGTAACCGGATCGGAAAGTATCAATCGTCCATTTGGTTTAAGTACGCGATACATCTCTTCGAGAGCCTTTTCTAAGTCCACTTTTGTAAAAATATTGAACAGACAATTTTGAGCTGCAACATCGATTGATTGGTCTTCAATTGGAAGGTTCAAAGCATCTCCAAATCGTAAATCAACAAACTCTGATTTAAACCAGGGATTCAACTTTTCTGCTTCCTGAAAGTTTTCCCTACTGGCTTCAACCATTTCAGGAACAACATCCAATCCGATAACTCCATGTTTCTTCCTGCTGAAATAAGAAAATTGTAACAGTTCCATTCCCCCTCCTACTCCAACGTAAAGTATGGTAGGGTCATTTGCCAAGTCCCTTGGATTCACTGTGCTTCCACATCCATAATTCATTTCCAGCATTTTTGTCGGAATGGCTAATTCAGGAAGAACCCAAACGGGAGTTGTAGTACAACATAACCCAATATCGGGAGATAGTGCCGCCTCGGTATAAACATTAACGGTTTCGTCAAGGTAATGACTCATTCAATTCAAATTTGTGCAAGAATACATGTGGACTTTTTTGGAAAGTGTTATCCAAAGAACACTTGAGCTTTTTCTCTCAAATTATAGGAGCTTGCCATAACTTCAGCGTAAGCACCTGCAGAACGTATTGCAATTAAATCTCCTCTTTCTGTTTCCGGCAACAATATAGCCTTTCCAAAACTGTCGGAACTCTCACAAATAGGACCCACTACATCATACTTTTCCAGCGGCAAATCATCTCTATGTGCCTTAGAAATATTCTGAATAACGTGATGACTTTGATACAGGGCAGGTCGAATTAATTCAGTCATACCAGCATCCAAAATTGCAAAATTCGTAGAGATTCCTTTTTTGATATAGGTTACCCGGGTAATGAGAGAACCCATTTGTCCTACTATGCTTCTACCCAGTTCAAAATGCAATTTTTGATTTGGTCTTAACTCAATAAACTCCTCGAACAAACCAAAGTAAGATTCATAATCGGGAATGGCCTGTTCATCAGGTTGATGGTAATCAATTCCCAATCCACCACCAACGTTCACATGATCGACTTCAATATTGTGATCGAAAAACCATTGTTGAATTTCATTCACCTTGTTGCATAGATTCTTGAAACTGGACAGGTCGGTGATCTGAGAGCCAATGTGAAAATGAATTCCCTCCAACTTTAGGTTACTGGAATCATTCAATAATTCAATCGCTTGCTCCAATTCCCAAAAATTTATCCCAAACTTATTATCCTCAAGCCCAGTAGTAATGTAGGCATGGGTATTGGCACTGATGTTCGGGTTTAACCGTAAAGCTACGCGAGCCTCTTTGCCTTGTGCATAGGCCAAATCATTTATCACGTTAAGTTCGGCCGTACTTTCCACGTTAAAGCAAAAAATATCCTCATTTAAAGCATAATTGATTTCCTTATCCGTTTTGCCCACTCCGGCAAACACAATATCGTTTTTCGAAAACCCAATCTCAATGGCCTTTTTGACTTCGTTTCCGCTAACGCAATCGGCACCTAATCCTTTTTTCTGAATAGCGCTCAACACTCCATCATTCACATTCGCCTTCATGGCATAGTGAACCTCATATCCTCTTTTGGAATAAGCGGCATGTAAGGCTTTCAGATTCTCCTCCAGCGCATCCAAATCGTAGTAGTAAAATGGGGTTTCTAACTCCCCAAATTTTTCAATCAACTTAGATCTCATGGCTACAGATTAAACACTCCCTTATTAAGGTCTTGCAGAGCTTGCTTTTTTGCAGAACTTGAAATTAGAACTGAAATATTATTGTGGCTTCCTCCATGACTAATCATTCGAATAGGAATGTTTTTAAGTGCATTGAAAACCGTAGAAGCGTAACCCTTGCCATTTTCAATAAAATCACCCACCACACAGATTATTGTTTGATCTTTATCCACCTCAACCGTAGCATATTGTTCCAATTCCTGAACGATACCTTCCAGGTTAGAAGTATCATCAACAGTTACTGAAACCGCTACTTCGGAAGTCGTAATCATATCAATGGGCGTTTTGTAACGTTCGAAAACCTCAAATACACTTCTTAAAAAACCGTAGGCCATCAACATCCTTCCCGACCGTATTTTAATTGCCGTAATCCCATCTTTTGCTGCAACAGCTTTAAAACCTGCATCGCTTTTGTCTCCATGGATTAAGGTACCATAAGATTCCGGCTTCATGGTATTTTTTAACCAAACCGGAATGCTGCTTTCTTCGGCAGGACGAATACTGGCAGGATGTAGAATTTTGGCACCAAAATATGCAAGCTCAGCGGCTTCCTTAAAAGATAAATGTTTGATGGGTTCCGTTTTGTCAACGACCCTTGGGTCGTTGTTGTGCATTCCGTCTATATCGGTCCAAATCTGAATTTCCTGAGCATTGATAGCCGATCCAATTAGGGAAGCAGAATAATCACTTCCTCCACGTTTTAAATTATCTATTTCACCAAAGGCATTTCTGCATATATACCCCTGGGTTATAAACGTATTTTTATTGGGATACTTGGACAATTCAAAAGTTAAGTTTTCTGCTATAAACCGTTGATCTGGCTCCCCTTTATCCGTGGTCCTCATAAAATCCAAAGCAGACAGCATCACAGGTTTCTGTCCAATGCTCTTCAGATATTGAAGAAATATGTTGGTCGAAATAAGCTCGCCTTGAGCCAGGATAGATCGCTCCACAAAAAGAGTCATTTCCCGTTTTGCATAAGATTTAACTCCATTGAGGTAAGCACCTACCATTTCCAGGGCTTCATCCTGGTGATTCCCGGTATCAATAAGTTCCTTAACAAACTTGTCATACTTTTTTTCGAGTTGCTGGACAACCTTGATGGCTTCTTCCTGATCCTTCTTTTGAAGGGCCGTACAAATTTCTACTAATGAGTTTGTTGTCCCACTCACAGCACTCAGGACAATTATTTGATTTTCGTCCTTACGAATCAATTGGGCCACGCCGCGCATTCGCTCTGGAGTACCAACTGAAGTTCCACCAAATTTTAAAATTTTCATTCCAAGCTTTTTACCCCGCATTTTTGCGGTCCGCAAAAGTATTGATTTTGTTAGCTTAACCTTGACCTGGGCCCTAATAGGATTGTTGGAAAATCAAACCGTTTCCAGCCGCTGGTAAACAATTTCTTTAAATATTTGTTTCTACAAGGAATGGGAGGTAATTACCGTGCGTAAATATCAAATTAAAGACCTGGAAAGGCTTACCGGAATAAAAGCTCATACGATTCGTATATGGGAAAAACGTTACAATATCCTGAATCCGGAACGCACCGATACCAATATCAGGTATTACAGCGATAACGATTTAAGAAAATTGTTGAACGTAACCTTACTCCTTCAGAAAGGATCAAAGATTTCCAAGGTTAGCCAATTAAACGACGACCAACTGAATCATGAAGTACAGGATTCGTTAAACGCTGCAGTCGAGATAGATAAAGAACTGGAACCTTTCCTTACCGGTCTGTGTATAGCAATGGTGGAGTTAGATGAAAAGAAATTCAATCAAATCTATGCCAAGTCACTTCATCAAAAAGGCTTCGAACATACCATAGTTAAACTGATTTACCCCTTCCTCGCCAAGATCGGTATAATGTGGGGGGTAAATGAAATTAACCCTGCGCAGGAACATTTTGTTTCGAACCTGATTCGACAAAAAATGCTGGCTGCCATTGACAATTTGAACGACCAGGTTAGTCAAACTGATTCGTATGTGCTTTTTTTACCACAGGATGAACATCATGAAATTGGTCTGTTAATGGCCTATTATATATTAAAGGTGAGAGGTTATCAGGTATACTACCTGGGACAGAATGTTCCACATGTTGACCTACAGGCGGTTGTAGACTATACAAGTCCAAGTCATCTTCTTACAATACTTACCGCCAGCAGAACTGATGAACAAATTCAGAAAATCATTAAACAAAATACCAATTCTTTCCCCCATTGCAAGTTTCTTATTGCTGGAATAAAGGGACGCGAGGCGCAACTAAAAATTACCTCAACTACATTAAGTATTAGTGGAGTAGACGATTTCATTAATTACCTAAACTAATTTCAATTACTTCATTCCTTCCCTCTAAGCGAGGCTAACTGGGCTTTTATCTCTAGTATTACCAGTGCGCCTTAAGGTGTTTTTAATTTTTGTTTAATTATTTTAACTTTTTATTAAACAATACTACGTTTCGAGTAAAAATATATCTACTTTTGTTTAATCTTTTTAATTAATAGTTAAACATTATGTCTACCATGGAATTAAACAAGCTACTCGTTAAGTACCAAAATCCGCTTCATTTTTTTGCGCTCAAGCTCACTTCAAATGATGATGACGCGCAGGACTTGTTGCAGGAAACCATGATGAAGGCTTTGCAATACAAGGAAAAGGTTGAAGCCAGTACATCGGTTAAATCCTGGCTCTATACCATCATGAAAAACACCTTTATTAATCAGTATAGAAGGTCTCGCAAATTGGGCGAGATCATGCAGACGTTGGAATCCAAAAACTACCTATCAAGCTCTTCGTCCAACCTGTCTATCACTCCCGACCGAAACTTGAATGTTTCAGACATGGAGTTTCAAATAGAGAAACTCAATGATGAACTGAGGATACCCTTTCAAATGAAGCTCAATGGCTTTAAGTATCACGAAATTGGAGATCATATGGGAATTCCACTCGGTACCGTAAAATCAAGAATATTTCTGGCCCGGAAAGAATTGACTTCTAAACTTCAAGACTTCAGACCCAATGCATAAAACAGTTGCAGTTATCGGTTCTGGTTTTGCTGGTTTATCGGCAGCTTGCTACTTAGCGAAGGAAGGGTTTAACGTTCATGTATTTGAAAAAAATGAATCCATTGGTGGTCGGGCAAGAAAATTTGAATCAGATGGATTTACATTCGACATGGGACCAAGCTGGTATTGGATGCCTGACGTGTTTGAAAGGTTTTTCAGCGACTTCGGATTTCAAAGCAAAGACTTCTACGAGCTTGTAAGACTATCCCCTTCTTACCGCGTCTTTTTCGAAGAAAACGACCACATAGATCTCCCCTCCGATAAGAATGAACTAATGGAGCTTTTCGATTCCATTGAACCCAATTCCGGTCAACAACTGGAAGCATTCTTAAAGGATGCGGAGTACAAATATCAGGTAGGAATAAATAAGTTGGTATACAAACCCTCGGAACGAATAAGTGAGTTTTTAGAGAACGAAATACTACTTGGGAGCATTAAACTTCAACTATTCGGGTCCATAAGCTCACTAATAAGAAAGTATTTCAAGCATCCTAAAATTCATCAACTCCTGGAATTCCCGGTATTGTTCTTAGGAGCGAAACCAAAAAACACTCCGGCACTTTATAGCTTAATGAATTATGCCGACATGGAATTGGGCACCTGGTACCCAAAAGGTGGAATGTCAAAAATTATTGATGCCATGACCTTCATTGCAAAGAAACATGGTGTAACGTTTCATTTAAATTCACCGGTAAACTTTATTCCCAGCATGGGTAAAAGTGCGTTAGGAGTTGAAACCCCAAAGGGATTATTTCATGCTGACGTGGTTGTGGCGGGAGCCGATTATCATCATGTAGAAACACAACTGCTTCAAACCGAAAACCGAAACTACTCCCTCAACTACTGGAGCAAGAGAACCATGGCACCTTCAAGCCTTCTGTTTTACTTAGGAATTGACAAGAAGGTGGAAAACCTCGACCATCACAACCTCTTTTTTGATGCTGATTTCGAAAATCATGCCCACGAAATCTACAACGATGAAAAATGGCCCAGTGACCCACTCTTTTACGTGTGTGCACCTTCTAAAACAGATTCAACGGTTGCACCGAAGGGATGCGAAAACCTATTTGTTCTTATGCCTATTGCACCTGATTTGAAAGACGATAACCAAACCCGGGAAAAATATTTCGAACTCTTAATCAACCGGCTTGAAACGCATACCAAGAGTAACATTAAGGAACACATCATTTACAAGCGAAGTTTTGCTGTCAATGATTTTAAAAACGAATACAACGCCTATCGCGGCAATGCTTACGGCCTTGCAAACACTCTAAAGCAGACGGCATTTCTTAAGCCCAAAATGCGAAACCAAAAACTAAACAATCTTTTTTATACCGGTCAATTAACTATTCCGGGACCTGGAGTTCCCCCGGCACTCATATCTGGTAAAGTAGTTTCATCACTCATTATTAATCAGGAAAAAACCCAAGTTTATGAAAGCACTATTTGATTCCGTATCCTATCAATGCAGCCAGCTCACCACCAACACCTATTCTACTTCTTTTTCATTGGGCATTCGATTCCTTGATTCAGAAATTCGAAATGCGGTTCATTCGGTATATGGTTTCGTTCGGCTTGCCGATGAAATCGTAGACTCTTTCCATGGCTACGATAAAAGAAGACTGCTTGAAGAACTTCGACAAGACACCTACAAAGCCATTGAACAAGGAATAAGCCTCAACCCCATCCTAAACTCATTTCAGGCTACGGTTACTGAATATCAGATTGACCTGGAATTTATTGACACCTTTTTAAATAGCATGGAAATGGATTTGGATGATCGGGAATACGACCAAAAAGAATACGAGAAATATATCCTTGGTTCTGCTGAAGTTGTTGGTCTAATGTGTTTAAATATTTTTACACTAGGTGATCAGGATTTATTCCTGAAACTTAAACCGAATGCCATGAAACTGGGGTCTGCATTTCAAAAGATTAATTTCTTAAGAGACATAAAGGAAGACTACAATACCCTGGGAAGAAATTACTTTCCCGACATAGATATTTCTACACTAACCGAACAGAATAAAATTGACATTGAAATGGATATTAAATCCGATTTTAAAGAAGGTTTCAAGGGGATTCTGGGGCTACCCAAACGGGCTCGATTCGGCGTTTACCTGGCGTACGTTTATTATTACGGCCTTTTCAAAAAAATTCAATCGATTCCCAGCAAAAGAATCATGAAGGAGAGAATTAGAATCCCAAACACGGGTAAGTATTTTCTTTTTATGCAATCATACATAAGACACAATATTGGAATTCTCTAATTTAAATTTAACAACATGGATAATAGCGTAGTACTTGTTGATCAAAACGACCGCCCAATTGCGACCATGGATAAAATAGAAGCACACCAATTTGGCTTCTTACATCGTGCCTTTTCTGTTTTCATTTTCAATTCCAAAGGCGAAATGCTTATTCACCAAAGAGCCTTATCTAAATATCACTGCGGTGGATTGTGGACCAATGCCTGCTGCAGCCATCCTCGTCTAAACGAAAGCACCGTAGTTGGAGCTAAACGTCGATTGCACGAAGAACTTGGTTTCACGTGCAACATCCGCAAAGTTTTTGATTTTGTTTATAAATCAGAAGTTGGTGAGGGGCTGGTTGAACATGAATTTGATCATGTATTTATCGGCAATTATAATGGCCCTGTTGACGCTAATCCCAATGAAATTAAAGCGTGGAAATTCGCAAACGTCGAAGCACTAAAATCCGATCTAAAACTTCATCCTGATACATACACACCCTGGTTTAAAATCGCATTTCCCTTGGTTGTTGAGCATTTGGAGATAAAAAGAAATGCTGCCTGACCTGTTCCGATTCTTTAGAACTACTAATTCACCTGCACCAATGAACCTTAAGTGCTTTAAGTTGTCCCTAAGGCATGAAAGTGTACTCCCTTTATAAGGAACAAATCCTTCCAATTGAACTTGAAGAAGCCTGGAAATTCTTCTCGAATCCAGCCAATTTAAATTCCATTACCCCGGATAACCTGTTGTTTAAAATTCGCTCGAATGTACCAAGGGATGGGATGTACGAAGGTATGATGATCGAATATCAAATTAAGCCGATTTTAAACATTCCAGTAACCTGGCTTACAGAGATCACCAACGTTAAAACGAATCACTATTTTATTGATGAACAACGCATTGGACCATACGCCATCTGGCACCATGAACATCATTTCGAAATACATGAACAGGGTGTTAAAATGATTGACAAGCTTCTTTATGTACTTCCATTGGGCATAATTGGAGAACTGGCTCACAAACTCTTTGTCGGTAAAAGAATCAAAGAAATTTTTGACTTCCGATACCAAAAGCTATCCAAGCTATTTCCTAATAATAAACCATGAAAGCAATAGTTATTGGGAGCGGAATAGCAGGTATTGCAAGTGCCTTACGACTCAGGAGCAAGGGGTACGAAGTTGATATTTACGAAGGCAATTCATTTCCCGGAGGAAAAATAGCTGAACTCACCCTAGGAGATTTTCGGTTTGATATGGGACCTTCCCTATTCACTCTGCCCAATTTGGTAGATGAATTGTTTGACCTTTTTCCAAATCACAGGTCCGGTTTTCGCTACACCAGATTGAAAAACATCTGCAACTATTTTTGGGAGGATGGCCACCGGTTAAGGGCCCACGCCGACCGAGTTCAATTCAACAAGAATGTAAATCAGGAGTTTGGAGACGGCGGTGAGCAAGTGCTTGAATATTTGAAGGAAAGTAAACAGCTCTATGAACTAACGGCACCGACCTTTGTAGAAAAATCACTTCACAAAGCTTCTACCTGGTTGTCTGCTGATATTTTTAAACCATTACTTAGCATCGGAAAGTTTCACTTATTCAATACACTAAATGAAACCAATTCCAGCCGTTTTCAGGACCCACATTTAAGGCAGTTGTTCAACAGGTACGCAACTTACAATGGTTCTTCGCCCTTTCTAACTCCTGGTCTAATGCAGGTTATTCCCCATTTGGAGTATAATCTTGGCGCCTATTTCCCGTCCAACGGAATGCGTAGCGTTATCGACTCATTGGTAGACCTTTCTAACGAAGTAGGAATCAATTTTCACTTCAATCAGAAAGTGAAAAGAATCATTATCTGCAATGGAATTGCCAAAGGAATTGAATTGGATAAAAAGGTAGTTCGAAGTGATGTAGTTGTAAGCAACTCGGACATACATTTTACTCAATCTGCTTTACTCCAACCCAAATACAAACGACCCGTAAAAACCAAACGAAGCCCATCTTCTTCAGCCTATATTTTTTATTGGGGAATGAATCGAAAGTTTGACCAACTGGATATTCATAATGTATTCTTCTCAGAGAATTATCAAACTGAATTCGAAGCCATTTTTAACAAAAAGGAACTGAGTACCGATCCGACTATATACATTCATGTGAGCAGCAAAATAAACCAACAGGACGCTCCGGAAGGATTTGAAAATTGGTTTGTAATGATCAACGCACCTGCCAGCTCTCAATCCGAAAATCAAGATGTAATCTCTGATATAAGGAAAGCCATTATCGATAAGATTGAACGTATGCTGAATGAATCCATTTCTAAAAACATTATCGAGGAACACCTGCTTACTCCAACCGACATTGAAAGAAGAACCGGTGCCTACCAGGGAGCTTTGTATGGCCCCAACTCCAACACCAGGTTCTCTGCGTTTCTGCGTTATCCTAATTTCACCGGTAATGTCAAAAACCTCTTTCATTGTGGTGGAAGTGTCCATCCCGGAGGTGGAATTCCCCTTTGCCTTAATTCGGCAAAAATTGTCGCTTCATTAATACCAGATTCTTATGGATAGTTTATCCCGATCAGTCAAAATAAAAACCATTATTCTTTTGGTTTTGTACCTGGTTGGGTTGATTGGAATCCTATCGCCTTTTCATGGTTATTTTATTGTACTTAGTCCTATAAACCTGTTCTTATCAGCCATCATTATTTTTCCAATGCAGCAAGTTAAATCTCAGTGGTTTCATTTGATTGCCATCTTCATTCTGGGCTATTTTGTTGAACTACTCGGTATCCGTACAGGAATTCCATTCGGACATTACCATTACGGTTCTTCACTAACCCCACTTTTAATGGAAGTTCCCATAATTATTGGTCTTAATTGGTGGATACTTGCCTTTGGATCAACCGAATTGGCATCTCGCTTTTCGCGCAATCGGTTTATCCAACCCCTTTTTGCATCGGTAATCATGACATCATTCGATCTTATACTCGAACAGGTCGCACCCAAACTGGACTTTTGGCACTGGGAACACGAGGCCATTCCCATTCAAAATTTTATTGGTTGGTTTCTGGTTTCGTTGATTTTCAACTCATTAATCCAAAAGTTTTATAAACCTCAACAAAAGAATCGTTTGGCAGAACGCTTATTTGCCATTCAAGCCGTCTTTTTCTTAATCCTGATGGTATTACTCTAATGGCAATAAAATCTTAATCCAGTTGGAAAACTATTATTACATACTCATAAACCTGGTGGTATTTGTTCCTGTTTTATTGCTAAGCTTTGACAAAAAAGTAGCCTTTTGGAAAAAGCGAAGGGCACTTTTTAAAAGTATTGTGGTAGTAGGAACTCTGTTTATTCTTTGGGACATTACCTTCACCTACATGGGAATTTGGGGGTTCAATAACAAATACCTTCTGGGCATTTCAATAATCAACCTGCCACTGGAAGAGCTCCTGTTCTTTATCACCATCCCTTACGCTTCTCTGTTTACTTATGAAGTTTGCCGGGCTTATTTTCACCAGGAGTGGATTACACGTTTCAGTTATCCGTTTTTGATCGTATTCATGTTATTGGCACTTGTTTTACTACTCAATGGAGCTAAATTATGGTATACGGGATCAATTGGTGTTTTAAGCGTTTCTACCCTATTATTCTTCTTTGTAAAACGACCAAAATGGTTTGGCCATTTCGCAATTGCATTTCTGCTTATTCTTATTCCGTTTTTCATTCTAAATGGCATACTAACAGGCTCAGCGATTGAGCAGGAAATCGTATGGTACAACAATTCTGAAAACCTTAATATCAGAATTGGAACCATTCCGGTAGAAGATTTCTTTTATGGATTTAACCTACTCCTTTGGAACTGCTTCTTCTTCGAAAAATTCAGAAAGGTCGATTTTTCTAAAAATCTATGATCACCCCAATGGTTGGTAATACCGTACCTGTTGTATTAGGAATTTCTTCCATTTCATAAATCTGTTGTTCGTAAGGTGCATTTGGATTGCTCACAACAAAATTTCCTTGTGCATCTTCCACCGGATATAAAATAGGCTGATCTTCCGATTGAAAATTGTACAGATTTTGGATATCCAAATACAGGTTTAAACCCCATTTCTTAAAATTATAGGTCTTATCAACACGTACATCCAATTGATGGAAGGCTGCCAGACGTTGAGAATTGACCTGAGTATAATCGGGTACCCCTCTTGGATTAATATCGTAAGATGCTCTGTAATAAGATTCAGGTACGAGATAGGGTGTATAAGGCCTCCCTTTCACATAACGCCAACGGGCCCCAAACTCCCAGTTCTTTTTAAACTTTTTTCCAGCGGTAAGCGTGAGCAAATGCTCCGAATCCCAACTCGATGGTGCATAAGCTCCATCGGCATTGGTAAATTCACTTCTAACCCATGTATAACTTAATATTCCATAAAACCCCTTGGTTAGCTTTTGCTGTGCAAGCAATTCCAACCCGTAAGCCCTGCCCTCGGAAGCAGAAATTACCGGCTCGTTTCCAACTATTCCAAAGTCCGCACCCAGGTTGGCTAAACTGATTCCCTTTTCGGTGCTTAATGGATAATTCTGATAGAATTTATAAAACCCTTCAAGTGTGATTTTTGAACTGGCTAGTGGTCGCCATTCGACTCCTCCATTTATGTGATCTGCAGTAATGTACTTCAAGCCATTTTTTTGGTTTACAAATTCACCATTTCGTTGATAGCCCATTACTGTATAAGCCGGTAATTGGGTAAACCTACCAGTTGCAAAATTGATCGACCATTTATCGCTTAGTCCATAGGAAATACCCAGACGGGGGGCGAATTGATTCAGCAGATTGGCCATGGACTCGTTGTAGTCGTTTCCATCAAAGCGTACCCCTAATGAAGTCTTTAAGCGACTTCCAAAAAAGCGACGATTCAGTTGTACAAAAGCTCCATACTTATTGAGGTTTAATTCGGATTTATAGTCAATGGTATCGATTCTTGCTGGTCCGAGAGAAGAAGCCGGAATCACAATTCGATTGTAAGTGGAATTGTTGTATTTCGCATATTCGTAATTTACACCAACAATTAACTTCCAATCCCCCAACCGAATGTTATCTTCAAACCGAAATTTGTTTTCAATTTCTTGCGATTTGTAATCTTGTACCAGGCCATTTGGATCACTCTCATCATTATTCTCGTATTTATAAGCTTGATTGTTCAGCATGTTTCTGCTTACAACAAACGTTTGAAAACTATTCTCCGAAAAATGTTTGTACACCGCACCAATAGTATAGTTCCACTGCCCATTTACCGGAAGGTTGGCCAAAATGTATCGCTGCTGTTTGGTCTCATTAGCTTCGGTATTGAGTTTGAATTTATCGAGTGCCCCAATACTTATTAGCGAAATTTCATTCTTTTTATTGATTTTGTATTTAATCTTAGTTTGATAATCCCAGTAAGTAGGCAAAAAAGGCAAACCCAAAGCCCCAAAAAGAAATTGTAAATAAGACTGCCTGACAGAAAACACGAAGGTTGTTTTCTTTCCAAGAGGGCCGTCCAACGTGAGACCTAAATCGGAACTTCCCAGTGTAAATTTTCCTTTTAATTTATTCTTATTTCCATCGAGCTGCTTGAAGGAAAGTAACGAACTCAGCATATTTCCTCGATTTGCAGGGAAAGCTCCGGATTGAAAATCAACTTCCCTGATAAGGTTAACGTTTATCAAACCAACGGGGCCTCCGCTGGCTCCCTGGGTTTGGAAATGGTTAATATTTGGAACCTCAATTTCATCCAGGTAAAATCGATTTTCATTTGGTGATCCACCTCGAATAATAATATCATTTCTAAATGCCGGGGTGCTTGCAACGCCCGGTAAAGACTGAATTACTTTAGAAATATCACGGTTGGCACCTGCAGCTCGTTCTATCTCAGCCACACCAATGGTTTGCATGGAAAGAGGACTTTCATCCCTACGCGTAAATGGGCTCGATTCTATAACCACCTCTTCCATTTGCTGCATGGATTTTTCCAGCTTCACATCAAAATTTGATGTTCGGTTTGAAATAATTTGAATTTGTTCACTTAGTCTTTTCGCATAACCAAGAACAGAAATTTCCAGGCGAATAAATCCTGGTTTCAGGTTATCAATTTTATACTTCCCTTCAAAATCAGTTACTGCTCCGGACGTTGTTCCCTGTACTATAATATTGGCAAATGGAATGGGTTCATTACTAATTTCATCAACGATTGTACCTGACACCGAACCTGTTTGGGCATGCACCCTGACCACTAAAAACAACGTCACTACGGTTACAATAAGGAAGTCGATAAGTCTTATTCTTTTCATCATGCTTATAACAGGCCTATGCCCAAAAGGTTTATTTAATTTGTCTTAAATTGCGTTTAACTTACTGAAGTAAAATCAATTTGCAATTCAAGAAATCTAAAATATGCGAATTCTTGAAATAATTAATCCATACCTATATTCACTCGTTAACAACCTTTTATTCAAACCAACGCCCCCCTTGTGATTCCCCCTTAATTTATTCTAATTTTGAGCGCCAAATTGGGCGAGCTTGGGTACACTTTTACTTAAAGAAATAAGCGGTTTCTTAAATAGCCTCATTGGCTATGTGGTTATGATCATTTTTCTAACCGCAATTGGTCTGTTTATGTGGGTGTTTCCAGGTGAATTCAATACCCTGGATGCAGGCTACGCTAACATCGATACCCTTTTTACACTTGCCCCGTGGATTTTTATGTTTCTGGCTCCTGCGGTAACTATGCGTATGTTTTCTGAAGAACAGCGTACCGGAACTATAGAGCTGTTACTGACTAAACCGGTAAGTGAATGGCAAATTATTTTCAGTAAATATTTCGCTGGGATTGTTCTCATCCTGTTTACCTTAATTCCAACCCTATTCTATTTTTACACGGTCAGTACGCTTGGTGCTCCAAAATGGAATGTTGATATGGGTGCTATGTGGGGATCATACGTTGGGTTGTTTTTTCTATCGGCGGCATTTACTTCCATTGGATTATTTGCTTCATCCATATCCAGCAACCAAATTGTTTCGTTTATACTAGGTGTTTTTCTCTCCTTTATCTGCTTTGTAGGACTGGAGTCATTGAGTAGCTTAGAACTTTTTGGAATTGCCGATCACGTGATACTAAAACTCGGCATTAACGAACATTATATTTCCCTGAGCAGGGGGGTTATTGATACACGGGACATACTCTATTTTGTATGCCTGATTGGCATCTTTCTTTGGTTTACCAAGCTAAAACTGGACAGTAGGAAATGGTAAAGATCGCTGGCCTCAAATCAAGAAAGTGGAACGACATCACCATGATGTTGTTGGGTATAACTACCCTGATTTTAATCAACGTAGTTGGGTCTTTTTTATTCACCCGAATTGATTTAACCGAAGACAATCGATACTCGCTTTCTACTATCACCAAAACTCAGGCTGAAGAATTAGAGGATATTGTTTTTGTTCGTGTGTACCTGGAAGGAGATCTTCCTGCGGATTACAAACGTTTGCACGATGCAACCAAAGAATTACTTGACGAATACCGGGTATACGCCGGAGATAACCTGCAATACGAATTCATTGATCCTTCCGAAAATCCAGACCAAAAAGAAAGGGAAAGCGTATATCGAAAATTAGTTAAAGAAGGGATCTCACCCACAACCATAACTAACTCAAGCCTGGAAGAAACTCAGGAGAAAGTAATTTTCGCCGGAGCTATTATTTCGTATGGGTCGAAGTCGGCAGCCTGGCAGATTCTAAAAACACAAATGGGAGTGCCTGAACCCATCATGATCAATAATTCCATTCAACAATTGGAATACGAATTGGCAAGTGTTATCCGCAAAGTCTCTACCGTTAACAAGAAAAGAATTGCCTTTGTAGAAGGACATGGAGAATACTCTAAACTAGAGGTTTCAGACATATCGAAACACCTAAGCGATCAGTATGCCGTTGAACGGATTGAAATCAACGAGACGTTAACTGCCCTTAGAACCTTTAATCTGATTATTATAGCCGGGCCCGACTCTGCTTTTAGCGAAAAGGATAAGTTCATTATCGACCAGTATATAATGAAAGGAGGCAAGGTTATGTGGTTTTATGAACCGGTGGACATTTCGCTGGACAGTCTGCGAAAAACACCTACAACCATGTCACTTCCCAAAGACATAAATATCGATGATCAACTCTTCAGGTATGGCGTAAGGGTAAATCGAAATTTGATTATGGACTTACAATGCCTGCCACTCCCCATTGTAACCGGACAGGTTGGTAATACACCTCGGCAAGAGCTACGGCCCTGGTATTATTTTCCAATGGTTATTCCAAAATCCAAGCATCCCATTGTAAAAAACCTCGATGCCATTAAAACCGAATTTGTTTCTACCATAGACCGTGTTGGTAAGGACACTTCGATAAAGAAGACCGTACTACTTAGCTCGAGTGACTACACCAAATTGGTTAATGCTCCCAATCGGGTTAGTTTTAATATTCTGCGGCAAAAACCGGACAAAAGGCAATATAACATTGGACCCGAAGCCATTGCGATTTTACTCGAGGGAGAGTTTCAATCCAATTTTAAGAATCGCATTACGGCTCAAATTGCCGATGATTCAAAAATTGCTTTTAGAGAAAAAAGTTATCCTACGGCTCAAATCATTATCTCGGATGCAGACATAATTCGAAACCGGGTGAATGTGGAAAGAGGAGAATATTATGCACTCGGACATGACCGATATACCCGTAGAATATACGCCAATAAAGATTTTATCCTAAACTGTGTGAATTATCTGTTGGATGATTCCGGATTGTTGGAAGTACGATCCAAGGAGTTTAAAATAAGGCTATTAGACCGACCCAGAATTGAAAAAGAAAAAACAAAATGGCAGGTTATTAATGTTCTGCTTCCTATCCTCCTTATCATGTTGTACGGTGGCTTAAGCTATTACATACGAAAAAAGAAATACACTGAATAATGAAGAAAGCTCTAATCTATGTATTGCTAATCATGATTTTAGCGACCACGCTTTTTTTCCTGCTTGACAGGCAGTCGAAATCCACCATTAAAAAGCAATTAACCGATTTTGCCATTGAAGACACAGCCAGTATCAACAAGATTTTCCTTGCCGATAAATCCAACAAAACAGTGCTCCTTGAAAAACAAGGAAATGACTGGATGGTAAACAACGAGTTTAAAGCCAAACCGGAAATGGTTGATATTCTATTGAACACAATTCACTCGTTGAAAATACGGACCCCGGTTCCCAAATCCATGCACAACAACGTGGTAAAAAGGCTATCCGGACACTCTGTAAAAATTGAAATTTATCAGAACAACGAGAACAGTCCCAGTAAGGTGTATTACGTTGGAGGACCCAATGCCGACCATACCGGAACCTATATGTTGCTTGAAAATTCGTCGGTTCCTTTTGTTATGCATCTCGAAGGACATTATGGATTTTTGGATACCCGGTATTCCACGGATGCTTTGACGTGGAGGGATAATTATATATGGAAATTTCCGGGAGAATCGATCAAACGAATTGAATCCATAACAATTACCAATCATTTAGAAGCTAAAGAATCTTTTAGCATTAAACAGGTTGGCGATGGACAATATGAATTCTATAATTATGATGGTAGAGCGTTACAGGTAGATCGGGCAATGCTACTGGGATACATAAAAAACTACCAAAGTGTCGCTTATGAAGGATTCGAAGAAGTAAAATCAAAAGCATACCTCGATTCAATCATTTACAATACACCCCGAATTTTTACCCTGGAATTAAAAACAAAAGACGGTGAAGCAACTTCAATAACCACCTGGAATAAACCGATGACGGAAGCAGCAACAGATCTGGTTACAGGCGAACCAATACTCTATGATGTTAATCGCTTTTATGCGCTTATTAACAATAAAAATATGGTGATTGCACAGTACTTCACCTTTGATCAGCTAACTCCAAAGGCTAGCCAGTTTAATCAACCGAACTAATTTGTTGAAAAGTCCCAAGGCTGGTTGGGAGAAATAGTAAAGCCACTTAAGTCAAAAAAATAACTTTGTTAGCTTACAAAACGGTAAAATTACATTCATGAAATTCATTGTTTCAAGTTCGGTATTGCTTAAAGAACTGAACAGTATTGCTGGAGTATTAAATGCGAGTAACACGCTTCCAATTCTTGAGAACTTTTTATTTAGCATAACCAAAAAAGAGCTCGTGGTTTCCGCTTCGGACTTGGAAAGCACCATGTCAACTACTATTACCCTGGATAAGTCTGACAAGGATGGGAAAATTGCGATCCCTGCAAAATTGCTATTGGATACGCTTAAAACCTTTCCTGAACAACCATTAACCTTTGTGGTTAACGGAGACAATTTTGGAATTGAACTGGTTACTGACAATGGTAAATATAAGCTAGCAGGACAAAATGGGGATGAATTTCCAAAATCTCCGGACCTTGAATCACCAGCAAAGGTGGACCTGGGAGCTGACGTATTGTCAAATGCTGTAAATAAAACATTGTTTGCAACCGGTAATGACGATTTACGTCCGGTTATGTCGGGGATATTTTTTGAAATCGGTAAAGACAATCTAACTTTTGTTGCTACAGATGCTCATAAACTGGTTCGATATAGAAGAAGTGACGCAAAAGGGGCCAAAGCTGCTTCCTTTATTCTTCCCAAGAAACCGGCTACAATTCTTAAAGGATTGTTATCGGGCAAAGATGGCGATGTAAAGGTTGAATATACAGATACTAACGCCCACTTTTCATACAACAATGTAACATTGGTTAGCCGATTGGTAGATGGTAAGTATCCAAACTACGATGCGGTTATTCCTAAGGAAAACCCCAATAAGGTAACTATTGACCGAAACTCAATGTTGGCTTCAATAAAAAGGGTTTCTATATTCTCTAACAAAACCACCCATCAGGTCCGGTTAAAGTTTGCCGGCAACGAAATGCACGTTAGCGCTGAGGATTTAGACTTTTCAAATGAGGCTAATGAGCGATTATCGTGCAATCATGATGGAGAGGACATTGAAATCGGATTCAATTCCCGGTTTATAATTGAAATGCTTACCAATATTGAAAGCGAAAATGTAATTTTAGAAATGTCAGCATCAAATCGGGCGGGAATTCTTACCCCGAGTGAAGGAAATGATGGCGATGAAGAGTTGCTAATGCTGGTTATGCCTGTGATGCTCAATAACTAGCCTTTAACGATTTATATTTTAATAAAAGTATTGAAGCTCCTGCTGTTAAAAGGCAGGAGTTTTTTTTATTCCTTATTTAAGAATAATGTGGGATAAGCAACGACTCTACTCCATACGTCATTCCTGAGAGGAGGAACGACGATTCAGGAATCTTTATGAAAGTGTGAGATTCCCGAATCCGCTTTGCTACTCGGGAATGACGAGACCACATTATTCTGTAACGGTACATTTTTTATATCCTAAATGTAAGTAATTCAAGTATTTTATATATTTGATTGATATATCAATTATTGATAGTGAACTTAATTGAAAATAGCGAACCTGTAAAGAAGGAAAATCCAAAAATGATCAATCCTAATGCTGTGTATCAGACTACGGCTTTGGGATATTCTCAGGCGATTGTACATGGTGACCTATTATTCTCTTCAGGCATGGTAGGTTGGGATATCCACCACGAATTGATTGACAACAAAGGATTTACCGATCAGGTTAACCAAAGTTTTTTTAACCTGAACCAAATCCTGAAGTCGGAAAACCACGATATGGAGTCAATAATTCATCTTCGATTTTATGTGGTTGACCTTAACGAAACCAAAAGAAGTATTATCGGCCTGTTCTTAAAAAAGTACTTCCCCAACAAACACAAACCAGCAACCACCCTACTGGGAGTTGAAAGCCTAGCCAGAAAAGAATTGTTAGTAGAAATTGAAATGATAGCCAAAATAACATGAAACTGGTTTTAAGCATTGTATTTCTAAATTCTATCTTCTGTTTCACTGATCCTTTGCAGCCATTAGAAACAAAAACCATCACCAAAAACCAAATGATCATCAATTGGTATCATCAAAAGGATCGAGTCTTTTTTGAATTGTCAGCACCTACCACAGGCTGGCTGGCTATTGGATTTAACCAATCAAGCGGCCTCACCAGAACCTACTTAATTATGGGTAATGTAGTTAAAGGTGAAACCAGCGTGGTGGAACACTACACGGAAAGTCCGGGTAACTATTCGCCCATTAGTTCATATGGAGATAAAAATAGAGTTGATAACGTAAACGGAAGTGAAATTGAGGGGAAGACAAGTATTAAATTCTCTGTACCTGTTCGTGCTTTGTACAAATACCATAAAGATCTGGACAAAGGGTTAGATTACACCATGCTTATAGCTTATAGTCGTGAAGATGATTTTCAACATCATTCCATAATGCGGTCATCGGTTTCAATAAAACTTTAGTTCTTCCTCCCTGCTGCAATCAGATCGTTTCCAACCATTAATCAATAAGTATTAACCCAGCTTTATGTAAGTTGCTACAATTACAAACCCTATTGCCGCCGCCGCTACTAATCTTAAGTACACCTTGTCGTAAAATGCACTCAGGCCAAAAATCAGAATAAAGAATAAACTCTGAACGTAATTGGTTTTATTGGTTACCAATACATGAATAAGCAGGTTCACGGCAATTACACCTGTCAAACTCATAAAGAATGTCTTTCTGTTTGTTGTAAACACCTCCTTCATATCATCCTCCACATCGGTTGGAGAAATGAGATAACAACACTGCACAAACAATATGGGAGAAAATATAAACAGGGTGTAGTAATAAATATTGGAAGTAATTGTTACTAAATCTTCATACAAGTTGAACATGATGGCTATCAATGCAAAAAAGAGCAACATTGCCCAGAGAATGCTCTCCCAGTATGTTTTCTTATTGCGTACTAAACTTAACAAATCAAATACCGCAATACCGTAGAGCACACCTGGGATCAAAAACAAAAATTCTTCCTTGTCCATAAATTGGGTTTTACCCAAAAGTAAAATTTAGTAAACTATTGAATATTATTTTGATCCGGATAATCGTTCAATCATGGAATGCAATGTCGAATGCACGAACTTTCATCTAAAATCGACCTACTTTTACAATGTGAATCACCTCGCACATTTTTACCTGGCCGGAGAAGATCCCAACCTTTCTATTGGCAACTATATTGCCGATCACGTAAAAGGGAACAAGAAAGACAATTATTCCCCGGAAATAAAACGTGGAATTGAAATGCATCGAAGCATAGATCACTATACCGATACGCATCCGTTGGTAAGGGAAAATGTTGGTCATATTAAACCCATTTTAGGAAGGTACTCTTCCATTGCCCTGGATGTAATCTACGATTACTTTCTAGCCAACAATTGGAATCAATATTCCAACCAAAACCTACAAGAGTTCTCCAACAACAGGTATAAATTGCTGGAATCAAATTATGATACCCTACCAACAAACTCTCAGCATTTTTACCACTACATGATAAGGAACAACATTCTCTTCAACTATCAGTTTCAGGACCGATTGGAACGGGTCTTCTTTGGAATGTCTACCCGAACAAAATTTAAATCGGAATTGCACCGAGGTGTTGAGGCACTCCTGGCAAATCATGAGGTTTTGGAACAAAATTTCAGCGAGTTTTTTAATGAATTGAAAACTGAATTTGCAAATTGGTAGTTCAACTGCACTAATATTATGTCATTAAAATTAACCCTTACAAAAGACGGTTCTCACACCCTTCTTCTTGAAGAATTGAATGAAACTTACCATTCAACCCACGGTGCAATTCAAGAGGCATACCATGTCTTTATTAAAAGTGGTTTGGCCTTGAAGCAAAGTAAAAATCAAATCTCAATACTGGAGGTTGGATTCGGTACCGGGCTCAACACCTATATTACTTACCTGGAATCGCAAAAAAGTGGTCCGATGATCTCGTATTACGGATTAGAAAAGTATCCACTAGGTGAATCAATTTGGAAAAATTTAAACTATACCGGTAAGTTAGAAACAAACGAGGAAGTATTCTCAAAAATTCACGAGGCTAAGTGGAATGCTCCCTGCCAACTAACTCCTAATTTCCAATTACACAAATTGCAATGCGATATAGAAACGGATACCATTCCGGATCAAATTGATTTGATCTATTTCGATGCCTTTGGCCCTAATAAACAACCAAAAATGTGGACCGAAAAAATATTCAAATCCATGTACAATGTATTAAATATTAATGGAGTATTAGTTACTTATTCTTCAAAAGGTGATGTAAGGCGGACCATGCAATCCGTTGGTTTTGAAGTTGAAAAGATTCCTGGCCCTCCCGGAAAACGGGAAATGTTACGCGCCTGGAAAATGTAGCTGTGCATTTCTTGGGACATTGTCTTAAATTCCGTTACAATATTTAAAGATATTTGCTCCATGACAACGGGTTTACCTCCAATAAGCAAGTTTAATGTTCGGGTATATGGATTGATGTTCAATGACGAAAATCAAATTCTAGTTTCCGACGAGGTGATTAGGGGGCAGCATTTTACCAAATTTCCTGGAGGTGGCTTAGAATTCCATGAATCGCCCATTGATTGTTTGGTCAGGGAATGTATGGAAGAAATGAATCAACCCATCGAGGTTCAAGATCATTTTTATACGACAGAACAGATGGTACGGTCGGCATTCCGCCCAAACGAACAGGTTATTAGTATCTACCACATCATTAAACCAATAGGTGATATCAATTTTAAAACATCGGGTTTGAAGTTTGACTTTGACCCGACCATTGTTGGAGATCAGGAATCGTTTAGATGGACTTCCTTAGCGGAACTGAATCCAGATGATTTTTCTTTCTTGATTGATGCGCACGTGGTTGAACTAATCAAAAAGAAGTATTTGTCTTGAAATATATAAGCACATACTTATTGATTATAGGGCTTTTACTGGGAGCATTTATTCCCCTCAATTCATATTCTCAAAAGAAAAAACCCTTGATCGATCTTGAAAAAGAGCGAAAATTTGTGGTTTTACCCAGCATCTATTACACACCGGAAACACGGTGGGCATTTGGGGCTGTGGCAATAGGTTTTTTTAGATTCAACAATGAGGACACCATTTCCCCAATGTCGAATGCCAGCATGTCATTTGCTTATACCATGAACGACCAAATTCTGTTTCAGGCACCCTTTAATCTCTACTTCAAAAAGGATAAGTTTCGAATTCTGGGTGAAGTTGCTTACTACAATTACCCCTATTTCTTTTCAGGAGTAGGAAATGAGTTTCCATTGAGGTACAGTGAAGATTACGTGGCAAGTTTCCCAAGAATTCAATTAGCCGCTATGCAAAAAGTCTGGAAAAACTGGTACACGGGGCCCAGGGTCTTTTTACAGAATACAACCATGGAAGAGGTAGCTCAGGGAGGACTTCTTGATTCGGGAATTGTTCCCGGAAGCCAGGGAGGATTAGCCAATGCAATTGGCTGGGAAGTCAGAATCGATGGACGAGACAATGTCTATGCCCCCAGAAAGGGATACTACCTGAGAACCGGTCTTTTGGCATTTGACAAAATTGTAGGCAGCGATTTCGACTTCAACCATTTTGATATTGACGCGAGGCTGTATTACAACCTGGGTAAAAATCACGTACTTGCTGCTCAGAGTTATTCCGAATTCAATTTTGGAAATACACCTTTTAACCGAATGGCTCAACTGGGAGGAAGTAAAATTATGAGGGGTTACAAAAAAGGAACCTACAGGGATCAACTAATGACAGCAGTTCAGCTTGAATACCGAACGCCAATCTGGCACTTTTTTGGGTTTACTGCCTTTGTCGGTACCGGTGGTGTGGCTGATAAATTCAGCAATTTTTCAACTGAATATTTGCGCCCAAGCTATGGAGCGGGGCTACGTCTTGCATTCAATAAAAAAGAACGTATTCACATTCGCCTGGATTATGCAAGAGGCGATCACTACGAAGAGTTTTACATCACGCTAAACGAGGCTTTCTAAGGAGCAAAAACCAACCTTTTTCGAACCACCATTTCATTGCATTCGAGCACGTAAACATAAGAACCTGAAGCCAGGTTATAATCAACCGCTTTAAATGTCACCTGGTTCTCTCCTTCTTTGAATTTTTTTTTCTTTTGAATGGTTACCAGCTTTTTACCGTCCAGGTCATAAAGGCTAATCTTTACCTTTTGGGCAGATTTTAAAGTAAATGCAATAGTTGCCTCGGTATTAAAAGGATTGGGATAAGAATCTACAGCCCAGTTTGTCTCCTTTTCTTCGGCCAAACCTATTTTCTGCTCGGTGTAAAGAGCCGTCCAAATTTCAGTTTTACCATTATTCATGATGGTCCATATTGGTCGAACATTACCTCCAACCGCACTTATGTTTGTGTAATCTCCAAAAAAGACCGATTCGTCAGGATCAAAGGGTTGTTCACTCAATATCTTATTCTCGAAGGTCTCTCCTCCATCATACGAAACCGCCATATAAACATCGGTCTTATTATCCGAATAGTTCCTCCTATCATACCAGATAAAGTACAAAAAACCCGTACTCTGGTCAACCGTCATCCAGGTTAGAAATTGATGATTTTTAGTGCTATCATCGTTGATTCTTTTTAAGGCCGACCAGGTTTTACCACCATCGGTTGACTTCTTTAACCAAATATCCGTATTGTCCTTCCCATTTCTTTGGTCACTCCAGTTAACATAAATGGTTCCCCTGTGTTTACCCGAGCTTAAATCACAAACCGTAACCGGCAGACCATTGCATCTCATAATTCCGGGAACATCATAATTCCAACCGGCCTTTAGTGAATCAATTAGCTTGTCCTTTGCCATCCAGGTTTTTCCACCATCCAAGCTCTTATCGAAAACCAAGCCAGCAGGTCCTGCCCAGCTCACATAAACTTCTCCATTTGGCCCAACCGCTGGAACCGCACCTTCTGTTGTATTTGAACTATCAATACAATCTCCGCTAACTTCATTGATTTGAACTGCCTGCTTCCAGGTATCTCCCCCATCCTCTGATTTAGAAAACATAATATTGGAAAATAGATTAGAATCGCGTTTTCCATACGCATCAAATTGGGTCCAGGTCATGTATATGGTATTGGTTCGCCGATCAATAGAAACCCATTCCTTATCCTGAGCTTTTGTTCCATCCAGCCCAACAAAACTCCCATCGTTCCATGTTTTTCCGCCATCAGTAGTTTTTTGACAAACAATCCTATCAATCCAATTGCCCCGTGGCGGATTCGATAAATGAAAAAAATAGAAATCTCCGGAAGTATCACAAGCAATTACCGGGTCTCCCCAAACTCCGAAACTGGAAGTTAGTTTTCGGGTCTTCCAGGTTTTCCCACCATCATTACTTACGAAATAAAAATCCCGATTGGTACCTGCAATAATCTGATTGGGGTTGTTTGGGTTAATACATATACTGGGTTCGTTCTTTCCAGGTACGGCGTCAATTTGAACATTCTTTAACTGGGAAAAAACCGGTATGGAAAAGGTGACTAAAAAACAAAATACACTGATACTTCTAACTTGCAATTTCATCTACACTCCTATTCTTTTCATTACCAGACTATCAATTATTCTATAAAGTTCTTCGGGTAACCGGGTTCGCCAGGCTAAATCATTCAAATTACCACCCAACAGAAAAAACTGATCCACATTAACTGCGACAAACTCTCTGATTACATGTTCCCTAAAATTGACCAAAGCTATCCAACCATCCTCAACATCTTCAAACCACTCCTCATAATAACAATCATCTGACGAATGGAAGTTCAGCACGTTTTCACCAATCAATATGAACTTATTGATTCCATTTTCAATCAAATGATCAATAATATCACGTTTAAAAGTCATTATATCATTGTATAACGTGTCGTTCCACTCCCCTATTAATTCAATAACAGCAAATCCTTCGCTGTATTCTACAAAAAGCAGTTTAACAAATAAGGTGGTAGATCCAATATTGTCCCATTGAGGGTGAATGACATGATCATAAATCCTATCGGTAAAGTAGAATTCGGAATATTCCTTACCGTAAAACGGAGAATATTCATCATCCTCTGCGGTATATAAATTCCGCCAATTATAAAAAGGTTCTAATGCATGCATTTTCAACCGTAAAATTAAATGGATTTGCGGTTACTTCTATTTTGTTGCAACAATAATCCAAGATATTTATAACCCTCTAAGGGACAAAACAAAGCACCAAAAAAGTACCGTTTGTCACAAAAAAGCCAGTATTAATAATTTGTATATTCGCGTTGCGTTAAAATCACCAATCTTTTTAGCAAATGAGTATTGATAAAATGTGGCGTTGGATTCTGTTTTCGTTACCGGTTCTTCTGGTTCTGAGTGCCCAGCCTGTCTATGCTCAAGACGATATATTGGATGAAATTGAGGCTGAGCTTAAGAAAGAACAAGAGCAGAAAAAAGCCCAGGAAAAAGCCGATAAAAACAAAGAGAAATACACAAAAAATTACCAGGTAAGTGTTAATAAGGGCGATGCACTGCTTCGTGCCAAAAAGTTTGACGAAGCAATTGCAGCATATACAGAAGCCAAAACCTGGGGCCCTTCCGAGACCTATCCGGACAATCAAATTGCATTAGCAAAGCAGGAAAAAAAGAGGGCTGAAGATAAAGCTAAGGAAGAAGTACTCAAGGAAAAGTACAACGCAGTTATTGTTAAAGCAGACGCTTATTTTAAAAGCCAGAAATATGCTGAGGCAATTGCCAAATATCAAGAAGCTTCGTCCATAAAGTCTGATGAAGTGTACCCCAAGGACCAAATTGCGGAAGCAAAAAAACTGAAAGCGAAGAAAGAGGATGAGGCCAAAAAAGCTGAGGAAACTGCCAGAATTGAAAAGGAATACACTGCGGCCATGTCAAAAGGTGATGCGGCAATGAAATCCAAAGATTTTGACGCAGCCATACTGGCCTATGAAAGTGCTACCA
The DNA here is from genome assembly GCA_002713215.1 of Crocinitomicaceae bacterium. Classification (GTDB taxonomy): domain Bacteria; phylum Bacteroidota; class Bacteroidia; order Flavobacteriales_G; family Salibacteraceae; genus UBA2108. The sequence goes on along the minus strand of PAVO01000020.1, from coordinate 31,034 downwards.
AGATAAAGCCCAGTGATCCTGAGCCCAAATCAAGAAAGGCGACAGCCGAAAAAATGAAAGCCGATGAAGCGAAGAAACTGGAACAAGAAGCCCAACAGAAAAAATACGATGACTTGATTAAAACCGCTGACGGTCTGTTAGGTTCAAGCCAGTTCGATCAGGCTAAGGCCAAGTATGAAGAAGCCTCGAAAGTATTACCTCATGAAACCTATCCAAAGACCAAAATGAAGGAATGCGATGATTCCAAACTGGCGGCAGCACAAGCAAAACTTCGGGCGGAGTATGATGCTTTGGTAAAAGAAGCGGATGCCTTAGTTAAGTCAGAACAATTTGATGATGCAATTACCAAATATGAGGCAGCCGCAAAGGTTCTACCTCATGAAACACATCCCAAAGACATGATTACACAGGCTCAGGCATTAAAAAAGCAGAAGGCCGATAATGAGCAGCTAGCCAATTTTGAAAAAGTACTAAAAGAGGCTGAGGCTTTAATTGCAGCCGAAAAGTTTGATGAGGGAATTGCTAAATTAGGCGAAGCGCATAATGTTATGCCCCACGAAACCAAAACCAAAGAACTAATTGCAGAAGCAAACCGATTGAAAGAACAAAAGGCCGCAGATGCCATTAAACAGGATTATGAGTCTAAAATAAAAGAAGGTGAAGAATTGATGAATGCTGAAAAATTTGACGAGGCAATAATCGTTTTCGAAGGTGCCAAAAAAGTTCTTCCTTCTGACCACAGGGCTCAAAGCTTAATCGATCAGGCAAACAGTTTAAAAGCAAACAAAAAACAAGCAGCATTACAGATCGATTTTAATGCGCAAATAAAGGCTGGTGAGGATTTCTTAAAGGATGATCGGTTCGATGAAGCTATAGCAGCTTTTGAAGCTGCACAACGGATCTTACCCAATGATCACAAACCTGCTACACTAATTACCCAGGCAAATGACCTTAGAAAAGCCAAGGAAAATGAGATTGCCAAAGCGGAGTACGATGAACTTCTCGCTGCAGGTGACAAGCAATTGGAGGAAGGGAAATTTGACGAAGCCCGCGGTAGCTACAAAGGAGCTTTAGCTGCATATGCCGAAGGTCAGAGTACAGTTGACGCCCGGTTATCAAAAGTTGACATAAAGGAAAAAGAAAAACTGGATGCAGAAAAGGCGGAGGCTGAACAAAAAGCCAAGCAGGAGCAATTTGATAAGCTGGTTGCTGAAGCCAATGGTCTGGTATCATCCAAGGATTATGAAGGAGCCAAACAGAAAATTGCCAAGGCATTATTATTATTCCCGGATAATCAGGCGGCAAAAAGCAAACAATCTGAAATAGATGGCTTAATTGCTCAGGCCGAAAAGGAAAAACAAGAACAGCTAGCAGCTGAAGCGGCTGCAGCAGCCCAGGCAAAAAAGGAGTCAGAAGTAAAGGACTTTTTAAGCCAGGCAGAGACAAAAAAATCAAGTGGTGACCTAACGGGTGCAAAAAGCCTAATTGCTTCCGCATTGGCAGTCATTCCAAACGATCCTGGTGCAACTGCAGCAATGAAGGATATTGATGTAGCCATTTCAGATTATGAAAAAAAGCTGGCTGAGGAGAAGGCGGCTAAAGAAGCTGCGGAAAAAGCAGAAGCTGAGAAAAAGGCAAAAGTCGATGACCTGATTAAACAAGGGAATGTACTGCTATCCTCTGGTTCGTTTGCAGAAGCCATTACAAAGTACGATGAAGCATTAGCCTTGGATGACAACAATTCAACTGCTTTGAGTAAAAAAGGAGAAGCCCAAAAGGCCAAAGAAACAAAGGAACAGGAACAAATGGCCGCTGAAGAAAGGGAAAAGGCCGAAAAAGCCAAGCAGGATAAAATTAATGGCTTAAGTGCTGAAGCACAATCGGCCGAATCGGCTGAAAACTATGACCAAGCCATTAGTAAATGGAAAGAGGTACTGGCCATTGACGCCTCAAGTACCAGCGCTTCAAACAACATTACACGACTGGAAGATAAAAAGAAAGAAATAGCCGCTGCACTAGCTGCTGCGGATGCAGAAGAAAAACGGAAACAGGAAGAAGAAGCAAAAAAACTAGCGGCGCTTGAAGCCGAAAAATCAGCCCAGGAAAAACAAGCAAAAGTGGACGGGTTAATAGCTGATGCCAATGCAGCTGAATCAGCTGAAAATTACGATGGAGCCATTGAAAGATGGAATCAGGTGATTGCTCTTGATGCTTCTAATTCCTCAGCCTCAAGCAACATTACGCGGCTTGAAAACAAAAAGAAGGAAGTTGCTGCGGCATTAGCTGCTGCCGATGCAGAAGAAAAACGCAGGCAGGAAGAAGAAGCCAAAAAATTGGCTGCGCTCGAAGCCGAAAAATCGGCTCAGGAAAAACAGGCAAAAATTGATGCCTTAAGTGCCGAGGCAAAATCCGCGGAATCGGCTAAAAACTATGATGAAGCCATTGAAAAGTGGAACCAGGTGATTGCTCTTGATGCTTCAAATTCTTCGGCATCCAGCAGCATTACCAGAATTAAGAACAAAAAGAAAGAAGCTGCATCAGCTCTTGCGGCAAGCCAGGCAGCCGAAAAACGCAAACAAGAAGAAGAGGCCAAAAAACAAGCCAATGAAACCAAAAAAGCAAAAATTGAATTACTTACAACCGAAGCTCAACAAGCCGAATCTTCAGGTAATATTAATGGCGCAATTAATAAATGGAAGGAAATTCTGGCAATTGATGCTTCTGTGACTGTTGCTTCAACCAATATTTCACGATTAGAAGGGAGAAAGCAAAAGATGGAGGCCGATAAATTGGCAGCTGAAGAAGCACAACGAAAAAGGGACGAAGAAGCGGCAAAACAACAATCTGAAAAAGAAAGAAGAAACCTAATTGCAAGCTACCTAGAAATTGGAGATAAAATACTGGCCGAAAAACAATACCAAAAGGCTATTGAAAATTATGAGAAGGCAGAAGAACTTGATGGCGACAACCTTCAGATAAAGTCTAAAATAAGTCGGGCCAAAGAATTAAAAGCAGATGAGGATAAGAGAATTGCACAGCTTGAGGCTTCTGAGAGGCAGCAGGAGATAAATGTGTTGTTATCTGAAGCCAAACTACTCGGTATAAAGAGGCAATACTTGGAATCCAAGGAAAAATACGATCAGGTTTTAAAATACGAGCCCGGAAATCAACGTGCACTGGATGGACTGGCTTCTATTCAAAAATACATTGATGAACTGGAACGAAAAAATGCAGCTGAAGAAGCCAGGCAAAAAGAGCGTGACGAGATTTTCAGAAAAGTGGAAGCTATATTGGATGCTGGCTCTGATTTATACGCAGGAGGACAATACAAGGAAGCACTGGCCAAATTCAAAGAAGGGCTTGAGGTAGACCCACTCAACCATGAAGTGAAAGCCTCAATTAGAAGTACAAAGCAAGCTATTGAACGGCAAGAACAATATCGGATTGCCAGACTTCACAATTTACCACGTCCAAAGCCCAAGGGTTTTACAACTGAAAAAATTGACAATGTGGCTGAAAGGAAGGATAAAACCAAATTTCAAAATGAATTGGGCAAGTCATACCCTGAAGGTGTAACCGAAGAAAAAAGAAAGGAGAAAAGGAAGGATATTACCAGAAGAGTTGTTGTGACTGAAGGCGTTGGCTCAGAATATTTCAAAGTTCATCACGACTGGGGAGGAATCTACTACTTCAACGATGGCAAATCAATTGACTCCTACAAGTGGCAATACGAAACCCGAAGTCCGGACCAAAGGAGCAACCCCTGATTAGATCTATTATTCAGCCCATTCGGCAGGATCAAACCTACCTTCCGGGATTTCCTGGTGATTGCCGTTGGACCTAAATAGTTTCATAGTGTTACCCCTACCCTTCAAATAATATTGATCCCCTTGAATTTCTATAAGAGAACACTCTCTCAACCCAACTAATGGAGTCTCCTGAAGTACCAGGTATTCGGTCAAACGCATGTCCCTGGTTTCTCCGCCATGACCTGGTATTGATGCATTTGTATAATGAACATTTAACTGAAATGGAATTTGCCCCAATCCATTAAAGCTTTTAGGTTGTACTATAGGCATATCATTGGTTGTAAATAAAAACGGGCAAGCTGTGTTGCTACCAGCACTCCAACCCATATAGGGCATACCTGCTTCAATTCTGGAATTAATGGTTTCTATTAATTCGTTTTCGTGGAGTAATTGAAACAATCTAAAGGTATTTCCACCACCAACTGCCAATGCCTCGCATTCTTCGATGGCCTTTTGCGGATCATCAAATTCATGAATTCCAACCAGGTCATGCCCCATTTCGTTGTATACTTTCTTAACCGTTTCAGTATATTCACTAAATGACATCGTAACACCCGCATAAGGCACAAATAATACGGTTTTCCTTTCTTCGCCAAGGAAATCCTTCAGAAAGGGTTTTCCCCAGTTAAAATAAGATTCTGAAGGTATGGAAGAGTTACTAAGCAGAAGCAATTTTTTCATCGTTAAGAGGTCTTTAGACAAGTGATCAAAAGTAGTGGAATCCGTGAACTGACAGCCATTAGTTTTTAAAGTGAATTGATGTCATAATCAGATGTTTGTAATGTTATTTCATTTCTAGTTTTTAGTCTGTTACTTAGTAAGGAATTAGAAAAAAGATATTGTTAAACATTAATTTAAAAATGAAAACGCACGTTGTTATTTTCGAGGTTCGTGGCGGCTCTGATAAAGGTCCGTATGGCTATCGTAAAGATTCTAAACCGATTATTGATTCCTTGAAAAAAAGGGTTGGACTTCTGAAATTATTTTTTATTCCGATGAAGATCGTGGTGAAATTTATCGCCATTGTGTAAAAAATGCTGGAGCTTATATTAGCCGGGTAAATCCGGATAATTTACCTTCTGAAGTGGGCTACTTCCAAATGCTCAGAGAACTATGCAAAAATGGCCTTGAAGGGTTACCACACCCTGATGCCATGGTTAACTACGGTGCTAAAAATGCCGTTGAGAAACTTAGGGGAACATCGCTGGTGCCTAGAGATGTCTATACCTACTATGATTTTGAAACCTTTAAATTCAACTTTCCTAAAACACTGGCTAAAGGAGTTCGGGTATTAAAACAAAACAGAGGATCTACTGGCGAAGGTATTTGGAGGGTTGAAACCATAGGTGAAATTGGGAATAAAAAAGAAATCCCGCTTAAAACCAAGGTAAAATGTACTGAAGCCAAGGACAACCATGTAGAAGAATGGGAACTTGGCGAATTCATTGATTTCTGTGTACAATACCTCGATGGTGAAAATGGGATGCTATTAGACATGCCTTTTCTGGAACGAATTACCGAAGGTGAAATACGGGTTTTTATGCTTAGAGATAAGACCATGAATGTGGTGCATAAAAAGCCAGCATCTGGTCCTGACGCCTTCTCGGCAACTCTTTTTTCAGGAGCCAAATACCGGTATGAATCACCCGATAAATGGCCCGATCTAATAAATATTGTTCAGGGCAGTATTCCATTAATTCGCGAAAAGCTGGGGAACTATGATATCCCTTTAATCTGGACTGCAGATTTTATTCTGGATACGGATAAGGATACCTATGTATTAGGTGAAATAAATGCTTCCTGTGTTGGGTTTACAACTCATTTGGAACTTTCGGACGATGTTGCTGACGAAGTAATACGTCTAATGGAAGCCGATTCTGTTGTAAACCGAAACTGGATGGCTTTTCAGAATTAATTGGAAAAGTAAGCAGTGGCTAAAGCATCTTTAAAGGGGTGTTTTTTTTGACTATGACTATCCATTTTTTAAAATGAAGGTAACTTATCCTTTGTGTTATGCTTAAGCACATTTGGCTTTAATTTTTTAACAAATCAAGTTTTGATCGCTCTTTCATCTAAAAAAATGAGCCTTTATCTCATTTCGTTAGCAAGAAAGTTTTCGTTTTCTAAAATTGCAAAATGAAACCCCTTCACTTAATACTATTGCTGGTATTTAATTCCAGTCTATGGGCAACAAACTATACGCTTTCGGGAAGTGGTAATTATACAAGTGGAACATGGTCTCCTTCCTACCCAGGAACCACAATAGGCTCCTCTGACCAGATAACCATTACCGGAACGATTACATTAGATGATGATATTGAAATAGAGGGAACCTTAATAATAAATTCTGGTGCAAGTCTAACGGGAAGCAAGGAAATAAAGGAAGTTAAATCTGGTGGAACACTTACTAATAATGGGACAATATCAATCAAAAAAATTGATAAGATAAAAGGTACCGCTGTACTAAACGGGTCAACAACGGTTACTGACGATTTGAAGGTTGAAGATAACGGCAATCTTACAATTGGCAGTGGTTCTTCTTTCTCAGGTAAAAAAATTGAAATCAAAGATGACGGAGTTCTTACCATTAATGGAGAACTAACCTTATCCGATGAATTAAAAATCAAAGATGACGGGCAAGTAACCGCTAATTCCGGCGCAGTTACTTCGGTGAAGGAGGTAAAAGTAGAAGATGATGGCATCCTTACCAACAGTGGTACTTTTACTGCAACGGAAAATGTTGAAGTTAAAGATGATGCATCATTGACCAATGCACTCGGAGCAGATTTTACCGTTAGAAATGATTTAAAAGTAAAGGATGATGCAAATTTCTCCAATGTAGGCACATTCAATGTGGAGGACGATATTGAATTCGAGGATGACGCTGTAATTTCAATTACGGGTGTGTTAAATTTATGTGATGATGATGGTACCGAAGGCGACAACGATTTTGACGTCGATAGTGATGTTACCTTGTCAGGATCTGGCACCTTATGCATGTGCAATGCAAATAATGATAACAATTATAATAATGGAAGTACATCTCAGGGATCTATCACCTATAATACAAATTGCAATGGCCCACTCCCCATTGAAATTGGTATTTTCGAAGCAAGCAGAATAGGAAGTTATATCCACCTATATTGGATAACGCTTAGTGAAATAAATAATGCGCGATTTGAAATTGAGCGCTCCTACAATGGAGAATACTTTGAATACATTGGTAGTATAAAAGGTGCAGGTAATTCAAATGAACTTATCGAATATGGGTTTAAAGATTTTCAACCAAATGAAAATATTGACCTGTACTATAGATTAAAAAATATTGATTTCGATGGTAAAAAAGATTTCTCCGATATTGTTCATATACCAGCCAGAAAACATTCTATTGATATAGGAGGTCGTTTTAAAGTATACCCTACACTAACCTCTAGAGAGCAACCACTAACCTTTGAACTTGAGGGAGATGACTTGCAACGACTTCAAATTGTTACTTTATCCGGTCAGGTTGTTTGGGAGTATGAAAACCCGGAACAGAACCAAATAGTTCTTCCTCATTCAATATCAACCGGCTTGCATTTTATTATTGCAATTGGCAAAAGCAGTAAATACTCTCAGAAAATAATGGTTAGATAAAACTCAGTAGACACATTAACCTATTGCACATTATCAACTGAAGTAAATCATTTTTCAAGAATCTATCATCAGTTCATAAGATTCACTTAACCACCCCGTGAAGGACTAATATTCTATACCTCCATAGTAATATTCCATATCATTAGACATAAAGTTGACATTCTGTCACCTGCATCCCTCTGGCATATCTATTGAAATAGGGCTAAGTCTAATAAATTGAAAACAATTAATCCACAAATACTGAAAAAATGGCAACAGGTAAGATAAATGTGCAGTCGGAAAACATTTTTCCAATAATCAAGAAGTTTCTTTACTCCGATCACGAAATCTTTTTGCGGGAGTTGGTATCCAATGCAGTTGATGCAACTCAAAAGTTAAAAACGCTTAGCAAAATAGGTGAGTTTAAGGGAGAGTTGGAAGACACAACCATTGAAGTAGAAGTAAACAAAGAAGATAAAACCATTAAGATTATCGATAAAGGAATTGGAATGTCAGAAGCCGAGGTTAAGAAATACCTCAACCAGGTGGCATTTTCCGGAGCCGAAGAATTTGTAAAAAAGCATGAAGGCCAGGCCGAGCAAATCATTGGTCATTTTGGGCTTGGTTTCTATTCTGCATTTATGGTATCGCAACACGTAACCGTTGAAACCAAATCTTATAAAGATGAACCAGCTGTTATTTGGGAATGTAATGGAGACCCGGAATTTAAAATCAGAAAATCGAAAAAGGAAAACCACGGAAGTATCATTACCCTTCATATTGCCGATGATAGCCTTGAGTTTTTGGAAGATCAGCGCATTTCTGGAATTCTTGACAAATACTGTAAGTTTTTACCGGTTGAAATCAAGTTTGGAACCAAAACCGAAATGATTGACGACCCTAAGGGGGAGAAGGACGATAAAGGTGAAGTTAAAAAAGTAGAGAATACGGTAGATAATATCATTAATAACCCTTCTCCGGCCTGGAACAAAAAGCCAAGTGACTTGAAGACTGAGGATTATGATGGGTTTTACAATGAGTTGTACCCTATGACCTTTGAAAAACCGTTATTCAATATTCACCTAAACGTTGACTATCCGTTCAATCTTACGGGAATTTTATATTTCCCCAAGTTGAGCAACGCACATAATCTACAGTTGCAGAAAAATAAAATCCAATTGTATTCCAATCAGGTATTTATTACAGATTCAGTGGAAGAAATTGTACCCGAGTTCTTGACTTTATTGCACGGTGTTATCGACTCACCAGACATACCTTTAAATGTTTCCCGATCCTACCTGCAAAGTGATGGAAACGTAAAGAAAATAAGTAGCCACATAACCAAAAAGGTCGCAGATAAACTGGCTTCCATGTTTAAAAAAGATCGAAAAGATTTTGAAGAAAAATGGGATGACATTAAGATCTTTATGGAGTATGGAATGCTTACCGATGAGAAATTCTTTGACCGGGCCATTAAGTCCTTCTTACTAAAAGATACCGAAGGCAACTACTACACATTTGACGAGTACAAGGAAAAAGTAAAAGAAGGACAAACCAACAAAGACGACAAAATTGTGGTTCTATATACTTCTAACCTCGACGAGCAGCATGCCTATATCGATGCGGCAACAAACAAAGGATATAATGTGGTAGAAATGGCAAGTCCGCTCACCGCTCATTTGGTTCAACAACTGGAATCCAAATTGGACAACGTAACCTTTACTCGGGTGGATGCAGACACCATTGACAAACTGATTCTAAAGGAGGATGTTGAAAAACACAACCTTACTGAAGATCAGGAAAAAGAGTTAAAAGAAATCATTGAAAGCGTAGTTGAAAAAGAAAAATACTCCGTTCAACTTGAGAACCTGAGCGAAAACGATAGCCCAATGATGATCACGCAATCGGAGTTTATGCGTAGAATGAAAGAACAAAGTGCCGTGGGTGGTGGAATGATGGGAATGGGTAACCTTCCTGACATGTACAATTTGGTAGTGAATGCCAATCACCCGCTTACCAGCAAAATTCTGATAGAAACAGATGCTGAGAAGAAAACGAAACTGGCCAAACAGGCAGCTGATCTGGCCAAGCTTTCCCAAGGCCTGTTAGTAGGTAGCGAACTTACCGCCTTTGTAAAAAGAAGCGTTGAGTTGATAGATTAACTAGAAAAGAAAAATCCGGTGCCTGGTGCCACCGGATGCTGGATTTTTTTTGATTCTAGTCATGTTTCGCGGCTGTAATGCTGAAAATAGCTGATTCAAAAAAAAATTATGGGTAAATATGGCAAATGGGTTGCCGGAGGATTAGGTTGGGCACTGGGAGGTCCAATTGGAGGAATAATTGGATACTTTTTGGGTTCCATGTTCGACAATGTTGATGGAAACCACCAAACCTACTCCGGGGGCAGCCACAGGATAAACCAAACTCACCAGGGCGATTTCAACATTAGCCTCCTCATTTTGAGTGCGGCTGTAATGAAGGCCAACGGTAAGGTAAAGAAAAGTGAGCTCGAATATGTAAAGCAGTTCTTGCGCCATCAATACGGTCCAGCAAAAGCAAAACAGTTGTTGTTGACTTTAAGGGATATCATTGATAAAGAAATACCTGTAAGAGATGTAACTCAACAAATATCCCTCAACATGAATGAACCCATGCGGCTTCAGCTCATGCAGTATCTATTTGGAATAGCAAAAGCAGATGGCATTGTAGACGGCAATGAATTTAATCTCCTGCAAAGAATTGCGCAGGGATTAAGAATTGGCCAAACCGAATTTAACTCGCTTAAAGCCATGTTCTATACGGATTCTGCAACCTACTACGATATTTTAAATGTGGATAAAACAGCCAGCGATGCAGAAGTAAAAAAGGCCTATCGAAAGCTAGCTGTTGAGTACCACCCGGACAAAGTGGCTAACCTGGGTGAAGATCATCAAAAAGCAGCACTTACCAAGTTCCAAAAAATACAGGAAGCCTACGAGAACATTAAAAAGGAAAGAGGGCTTAAGTAGTTTTTCTTCTTTAACATTTTGATGTCCATAGGTATTGGCTCATTCGACAGAAAAACTAACTTCGCGCCTCAATTTTACGTGAAACATATATTATGATAGTATCTTTTAAGAAATGGGCAACCATTGCAGTTGGTGGGGTTTTGTTTGTAGCCTGCGCCGAAAACAACGACAACAGCGGAACTGTAACGCTCAACAATGAAATGGATAGCCTCAGCTATGCCCTTGGAGTAGATATAGGAAATAACCTTCAAAGAAGTGAAGTAAGCGGCATTAATACTAAAGCGCTTGCTCAGGGAATGGACGACAACCAAAACCCGGATGCTGGATTAATGACTGCTGAAGAGGCAACTCAAATTATTCAAACGTATTTTGCGAAAAAAGCCGACGAAAAAAATGCTTCGGCAAAAAACGAAGCAGCACAGTTCTTAGATGAAAATGGAGCAAAGGAAGGAGTAGTTACTACCGCTTCCGGATTACAATATAAGATCATTACGGAAGGAACCGGTGAAAAGCCAAAATTTGAAGATAAAGTTAGGGTTCACTATCACGGAACTTTAATCGACGGAACTGTCTTTGATAGTTCGGTCGATCGTGGCGAGCCTGCAGAATTTCCAGTTGGTGGTGTCATTAAAGGTTGGACAGAGGCATTGGTTATGATGCCAGTTGGTTCTAAATGGCAATTATATATTCCAAGTGATTTAGCTTATGGTGATCGTGGAGCTGGCGGAGCCATTGGACCTGGAGCTACGTTGATTTTCGACGTTGAGCTAATTAGCATTTTACCTTCGGATGCACAATAAAATAATTATGAAAAAATTTGGATCACTACTTATTTGCCTGGTATTTGTAAGCGGACTTGCTGTTGCTAAGGGTAAGAAAAAAGGCACAAAAACAGAATCAAAAAAGATGGAATTAAAAACTGAACTAGACTCTTTGTCCTATTCCCTAGGAATAAGCATTGCAAATAATTTAAAAGCTCAAGGCGTAGATAGTATCAATTCTGCTGCTATGGAAGCTGCCATGAGTGATGTTTATAAGGGAAATGACACCCTTATTGATATCAATGCAGCTAACGAAATTATCAATAAATATTTTCAGGGTGCCATGGAAAGAAAGGCCGCTGCTGATAAGAAAGCGGGAATTGAATTCCTGGCTGCAAATGCTAAAAAAGAAGGTGTAATTACACTTCCAAGCGGATTGCAGTACAAAGTGATTAAAATGGGAGATGGCCCTAAGCCAACTGCTTCGGATAAAGTTACCACTCATTATCACGGTACTACCATTGACGGATCAGTATTCGATAGTTCGGTGGAACGTGGTCAACCTGCCAGTTTCCCGGTAGGTGGCGTAATTAAAGGATGGCAGGAAGCATTGGTTCTTATGCCAGTTGGCTCTAAATGGACCCTTTACATTCCTCAAGAATTAGCTTATGGTGACAGAGGTGCTGGTCCAAAGATTGGTCCTTACGCTACGCTAATCTTCGAAATTGAATTGCTAAAGATCGGAGAGTAACAAAGTATACTCTAATAGATATTGAAAAGCCTTCATGCTAACTGCGTGAAGGCTTTTTTATTTTTACGAATTGAATAAAGAGATGAGAAACGTTGGTTTAATATCCATTCACTCTCAAAATCCAAATGTCAATTGCACGGGCATCTGTATAAGAAAAACCGGGATTAAGACCGGAGTACTTTCAAGCTTTCGCCAAGTTCGTTTACAATATCTCCGGCAATCATTGATTGCTCTCCTTGTTTCTCTGCGGCTATATCACCTGCCTTTCCATGATAATAGACGCCCAAACAAGCCGCATGAACCGGGTGGTATCCTTGTGCCAAAAAGGAAGTAATTATTCCCGTAAGCACATCTCCGCTTCCTGCGGTTGCCATTCCCGGATTTCCTGTGGAATTAAAAAACACCTGACCATCGGGCACCGCAATTGCCGAATATGCTCCTTTTAGTACAACAATGCAGCGGTATTTTTCCGAAAATGCTGATAGAGCATCAATTCGATCCATATCGGATTCATATTCTCCAACCAATCGTTTAAATTCCCCAGGATGTGGAGTAAGAATTGAATGGGGTGGCAAGTATTGCAACCAGGTCTTATTGTTTGCTAAAATGTTCAAGCCATCGGCATCAATTACCAAAGGGTTGTTAGATTCCTGAATCAACATTTTTAAAGCCTGAGAACTTACCGGTGAAGCCCCTATTCCCGGGCCAAATGCACAGGCAGAATAAGGAGACAGAGAAGGAAGGCCTAAAATTTCATTTTCATCTTCTGATGTAATACACATGGCTTCCGAAACCTTGCTTTGAAAACTGGTGTAACCACATTCAGGAACATACCCAGTTAGCAATCCTACACCCGCCTTTAAACAAGCCCGTGAAGCTAAAATTGCTGCTCCTATTTTCCCTTTACTACCTGCAATTATAAGTGCATGTCCATAATTTCCCTTGTGATCAAACTTCTTGCGCTGGACCAACACCGGTTCAAAATCCTCTTCCATCAGGTAATGATACCTGGACTCTTGCTTTGCTAAAAACTCCTTGTTGAGCCCAATATCTAGAATTATCCATTTACCTGAATACGTGCCGGTATCAGGAAATAAAAAACTAAGTTTTGGTGTTTCAAACGTTAGGGTGTAATCTGCTTTTACAATGGCCCCGTTATTACCAAAGTTGTCTACCATGTAGAGCCCGGAAGGCATATCCACGGAAACAATTTCTTCGTTTATTTTATTGATACTGTTAACCTGTGAGGCTAACCAGTTTTCGATGGGACGAGTCAATCCTGAACCAAAAATGGCATCAACAATAATTTCATTTGGTTTTAAGTCCAGTTCTTCACCATTTTCCAATTCTTGAATGTTGGCTTGCTTTTGCTTTAATCGCTTTAGATTTTCTTCAAAGTCTTTACTCCCTGTTTGGGTATACTTAAAAATTGAAATTCTACAAGTGTAACCGGAAGACAATAACAATCGGGCAATCACCAGTCCATCTCCCCCGTTATTTCCCATACCACTAACCACATGGAATGAATTGGATTTATCGTAATGACCAACTATCCATTCTACGCATCGGGCTGAAGCCCTTTCCATGAGGTCAATTGAGGGGATTGGTTCATTTTCAATTGTAAATTGATCAGCAGCCCTAATCTGATTTGCATCGAGAATTATCACAACTCCAAAAGTGTTTTATATACCTTAATAACCTGGGGAATTAATGCCTGGCTTCCATCATTCATAATTAAAAAATCGGCCAGTTCCATTTTCTTTTCAGAACTCCACTGATTAGCCATACGTTGTTTTACCTCCTCTTCGGAAACACCGTCTCGCTCCACTACCCTGCTTAGTCGAATGCTTTCCGGCGCATTAACCAAAATAACTTTATCGCACGATTTATAGGAACCACTTTCAAACAGAATAGCAGCTTCTTTAATTACCACTTTGTTAGTTGCATGCAAATGACACCAATCTTTATAGTCTTTTCCAACCACTGGATGAATTATTCCATTGAGCCGGTCGAGTTTTTCCTGATTATTGAATACCTCCTGAGCCATCAATTGCCGATTCAGACCATCTTGAGTATAACTGTGAACACCGAAAACTTCGGTTATGTTTCTCCTGATTTCCGGGTCACAATTGGTCAATTCCCTGGCCCTTGCATCTGCTTCGTAGATAGGAACTCCCATGGATTGAAATATTCTGCAAACCAATGATTTTCCACTTCCAATTCCACCTGTAACCCCTACTTGAAGCATGTCTTACTATCGTATAAACGAATTTACGATTAAGCAGGTATTAATTCTATTTTTTAAGAATAAACTCCAGCTTATGGGGTGAAAAATCCTGAACTTCAACAAAGGAAGGAACTTTATTTTGTTTAACGATCAATGTTGTCTTGCCTTTAACAATGGAAGAAGCATCAACGGAAAATTCGAAACTACCTGCGTTGACTTTGTCATATTCACTTAAACCAACCAGGTATGTAACAGTTATTGCAGACGGCAGAAGAATGAGTTCCTGATCGACGGGTAGGTTGTTAATCGTGATAGGGACTTCCAATACCCCTTCAGTAAATTCATCAACCGGAATAGAAATCGAAACCTTCTTCATTTCGGACTCAACCCCCATTGGAAATTGCAGTTCAATATCCTTGGTAATTCGTTTTTGAACGTTGCCCAATTCCAACTCCTGGGTGCGAATGCTATCAATTCCCTGAACAACGGAATTTGCTCCCAAAATGGTTACCGAGGATGGAGTGATACTAACCTCACCATTCAAAAAAAATGGATATTCGACCTTGAAATCGATTTCGGAAGCCACATAGACCTCTCTTTCGGATTTATCCTCCACCACTACCTTTAGTGAATCAATAGATAATGAACCCAGGGACAATTCCGACGGAATTTCATCCAACACCTGGGCACGGAGGGCTTCTGGCCCAAAAGAGCTCACAACTTTTTTAAAACCTGCTTGTTTATTGCCTTGATGAAAATCAATTTCAATGGGTTCAGGAGTATCTAAGAAAGAGACCGAAAGCAACCTAAATCCGGTACCGGAAATTTCAGCTGAAGTTTTATCAGGAAGTGCTTTGGATAAAATCTTATCGTTGGGAATATTTACATACTCTATTGGAATTTCTATAACCGTAGAATATGCTTTGGTAAAAGCGTTTAGCAACCAAAATAAAAAGGCAATGAGCAGACAAACCAGGAAAACCGAGAAATCTTTACCCGGTTTCACTCCCTTAAGTTCTTCGGAAATCCGCTCTACACCCACCTATTTATTTAAAGTTTAACTATTCGCTTCAATTTCTGCAGTTGCACTCTCCGCTTTTCCAGTACTGAATTCCATAGAAATAGCAGATTTTTCTATTCTCATTTTTGCTCCGCCATCGGCTTCAAGCATGATCGTGTTTTCGTTTACATCCTTTACTTTACCATGTATTCCTCCAATGGTAACCACCTTGTCCCCTTTGGAAATTGAAGATCTAAATTTCTTTTGATCTTTTTGCTTTTTCATTTGAGGTCGGATCATGAAAAAATAGAAAACTATAGCAATAGCTCCAAACATGATCAATGTGCTGTATCCTCCTCCCTGTGCTTGTAATAAAACGCTTAATGTCATTCTTATCGTATTAAATATCTGTGTAGGACTTTACCTTATAGCAAAGTCAAATTATCCCTCCGTTGTTTCTACCTCAGGTGCAACAACAATCCCCTTAAACGCAACTTCGTTCAAAGCCGGCTGCGTATTCGCATTAATCGATACTGTTTTGTGCTGATTGCCATTTCTGCCGTCACTATTGAATATGACCTTAATTTCACCAGACTCTCCTGGCTTAATTGGTTCCTTTGGCCAATCAGGAACTGTACATCCACAACTTCCTTTAGCTGTGCTTATGATTAAATCAGCATTTCCAGTATTCGTAAATTTATATGTCAGGTTCACCTTTTCTCCCTGAGTTATGGTTCCAAAATCAAAAAGCTCCTGCTCAAATTTCATTACTGGCATGGCAGTAACCCCACCATCTTCGGAAGCAGTTTGAGGGTTATTGACAACATTGGTATCTACGGTTTTTGAATCATCATTTTGACATGCTACAAAAGTGGCAGCAAGAATCAGGTACAGGCTTAATTTAATCAATTTCATGTGCTTATTATTTGGTGGGCAAATTTAGTCAAACCCACTAATTGGGAAACTATTTACCACTTCCGATTATTCTGCGAATCACCGCTTTTTGCATTTTTTGGCTATAGTGATAATAGTGTTCAACTTCTCCGCCAAAACCCAGATAAAAACGAGAAATTCCCGGATTTTGAGATCCTTCAAAATCAAATATTTCTACCTGATTTGAGAATTCCTTTATTGCATTGGAAATTAAGAGATGCGATGCGCCGTTCTTTTTCCCTTCATCTGTACTTGCTAATAGTAAGAGCGTAATCCTTTTCACGCTTTTCGCAAAAAGTGCATAGGCAAAATTTGACTGATCCAATTCAATCTTCCTTACTTCCAGGCAATCGTTTGCCTTTAGTATTCCGGTAAGTTGGAGCAGGTTCGTAGAAAATTCGGACGATAGTTTAAAGCGGGTATTCTCAACGAACATTTCAATTACCGATTCAACATCCTGCTTCCCACCGCGAGAGTAAACAAGTCCCTTTTTTAATGCCTTCTTTATGTTTCGTTCGGTATTAGTGCTCCATTTAAAAGGAGCCTTGTTATACTTAAGCACTATGTTATTTAGGCTATGAGAAGCATCAAACATTTCATTGGTTGATGTTAAGTCGATTTTAATAAACTCGCTTGAAATCAGCTGCCGAAGTTCCTGTACATTTTTGGCCAATTCACTTGAAAATATGGAAGTGCGCTGGTAAAACTCAGGTTGAAAGATGTAGCTGATACCCAACTTTTGTTTTACCGGAACTGGAATGACTTGCTCATACTTTCCAAAACCCATCGCTACCCACTTGGGAGCCACGGCATCTAAATACCAGGAATATCCATAGATATGCTCGTTGGTTGAGTTTCTAACGCAAGCGTTCCATGCGCCAATGTCCAATTGCTTTTTAGCTACAATTCTCCACCCCAACATTACTTCGCAATTTGAATCATCTTCTCAAACAAAGGACTCCACCCTTCCCAGCCATGAATTTCGCTTAAAGAATCATTGTGCCATAACACACTAAACTCTCCTTTTACCCTTCTCACTTCACCGGATAACTTCTTGACCTGACCGATCAACTCATCAAAATTTTCTTCCTTGTAATACTTATAGGTGGCCTCCATAAAGCAAAAAGGATGGATTCGTAATGGAGATTCCTGCTCCATTTCCAAATCATAAAATTGATAACTGTTGCAAATGGATGCTCTAAACCCCGACTCGTCTGGATAACCCATACTATGATCGTCTCTAATTCCGGACTCAATCAAGTTTCTATAAGTTGATGGAAGATGAAAGATTAAAAAGTGCTGGCGACTATTGGTTATTTTCAAATGAACCATCTGTTGCAATCTTTCCTTTTCAACTTTTACCTTTTCATGGTTCTCATTGGACGCAAAGCTTGGATGTAACCCAACAAAGGAATAATCATTTACATGTTTAATCAGAGACTGGAATTTTCTGGAATAATGCGGAACATTTTTATCGTTAAGGCCATAATCTGCAACTAAAAAGAAATAGAGGAACTTGATTCTGTATTGCTTCTGCAGATCAACAAGCTGATCAAATACATCATATGGATCTTTTGATATTCCCAAAATACATTGAGTCCTTTGCTTTATTTCGGAAATTTTGCCTTGAAACAATGATCTCGCATAGGCTCCTGCCGTTCTAATAAGACCTTTTTCGCGATAGGCATATGCACTATCTACATCAATGGTTGGTGAAAACGTGTACTCCCTGTTATCAATTAACCTATCCTTATGTCGTGCTGTCAATTCATCCAATAGATGGTTAGCCCACAGGTCTACCACCGGCAATTGCAAAAAGTTGTTTTTATAAGCCACCGATTCACGAGCCGAAAACCGATTGTGCTTGTCACGCTTGTGGGGCCAATACTCTTCATACCGTGTTACCAAAAAGAAAGCCGCCGAAAACAGGTCGAATTCAAAATCTCCATTTTTTGTTTTAAAAAAATAAGGGTAATCAGCTCCCTGCTCTACAAGGATTGAAAACTGATCTATTCCGGATTGGTGCAAAAGATCGGAAGGTACTATCAAAAGTTCATCGGAAATTCTTTTATACGAATAGGCAATTTTTGGAGCATCAGACTCCTTGAACTTCTTTTCATCGGAAGTTAATTCCACTTGTTGTTTCAGTACATCTCTAAATATAAGATGAACCGAAAATTGAATTCTAGGTGTAATTTGAGGAGTGTAAACTAAAATCTTCAAGCCTAATTTTTGATGACTCTAAATTAATCGTTCATCGGCAAAACTGTAGTAGTTATTTTCGGCAATAATAATATGATCGATTACTGAGACATCCAATAGTTTTCCTGCTTCCTTAATCTTTTTGGTAATGGAAATATCGCTTTGGCTTGGCTGGCAATTGCCCGAAGGATGATTGTGAACCAAAATTATGGAAGAGGCCATGTGGTCTACGGCAGACTTTAAAATTATTTTGGTATCAGCAACCGTTCCGGTAATGCCTCCCGTACTGATTTTTTCGAGTTTGATCACCTTATTGCCTCGATTTAAAAGTAGAATCCAAAATTCTTCGTAACTAATATCACTCAAAAGCCCATGAAACAATTCATATACAGCCTGACTAGAACTGATTTTATTTCGCTTTATTGCACCATTCTGCTTTCGCCTTCTACCCAATTCCATAGCAGCAATTATCGATATAGCCTTGGCCTCACCGATGCCATTGAACTTCATTAAATCGTGAATACTCTGCTTGCCTAGCTGATACAGATTGTTTTCACTTTCACCTAGAATTCTCTTGCACAAGTCAAAGGCACTCTCTTCCTTGGAGCCGGTTCCAATAAGAATGGCTAATAATTCTGCATCACTTAATGCAGTTCTTCCTTTTTCGATTAATTTTTCACGAGGGCGATCATCGTTGGCCCATAGGTATATCGGTTTTCGTTCTATTGATTTTTTCATTGGATGTTAGTTTATGTTGAAAAAAAAAGCTCTCAAAACTTGAGACAAGTTGGAGAGCTTCTTTTAAAGTAAGTATACCAAATACTATTCTTCTTTAGCAGCTTCTTCTGTTGCTTCGGCAGCTTCACCATCGGTAGCTTCAGCTTCCATAGCTTCTCCTTCAGCAGCTTCTCCTTCTTCCATAGCTTCAGGAGCCGCCTCTTCAGGCTGAGCTTCTTCCGCAGCATCAGTTGCTGCTGGAGCAGCTTCTTCTACTTGTGTAGCTTCGGGAGCTGCTTCGTCAGAAGCAGGTTTTTCACCTGAGGAACAAGCGAAAATAAAGCCAGATAATAATGCAAATAACAATACCTTTTTCATCTCTTTAGATTTTACGTTTACCAAATGTAAAATTTTATTCGAATTAGACCAGACATTCGGAAAGTACGAAGCAAAAAAAAGCCCGCACAATTGTAAGGGCTTTTTTTAAATTCTTCTATCTCTCTATTCACAGAGTTGAAACCTTTCGTGTAAGCTTTGATTTAAGGTTTGCTGCCTTATTCTTATGAATAAGATTATTCTTCGCCAATTTATCGACAATAGAAATAACCTTAGGCAATTGTTCTTCAGCAACCTTTTTATTGGTTTCTGAACGCAGCCCTCGAATTGCATTACGAGCTGTTTTTTGAACATAGCGGTTACGCATTCTTCGAACCTTAATTTGTCTAATTCTTTTTTTCGCTGACTTATGAGTTGCCATACTTACACTTAATAAAAATTGTAGCCCATAGGAGAATCGAACTCCTGTTACCAGGATGAAAACCTGAGGTCCTAACCACTAGACGAATGGGCCATTTTGAATCGATTTATTGCTAAACCTATTCCTTATTTCAATGAATTTTTTCAGCTTTTTTCAAAAGCGTGTGCAAAAGTAACAGGGTTTTTAAAACAAACAACTTTTTTCAGCTAAAAAATTTAGATTTTTTTCTAATAAATAGTTCGTCGTTTTATTCTTTCACTTGACTTTGAACTACCTTTGTAGCATGAAATTAATCCTATTGTCAATCGGTCTTTTAGCCCTTGCATTTGCTGGTATCGCAATCAAGATTCTCCTAAAGAAGAATGGTAAATTTGCAGGTACATGCGCTTCAAATAGTCCATTGCTTAACGAAGAAGGAGCTCCTTGCAGTTTTTGTGGGGCATTGCCTGATGAACAATGCCAAAAAGAAGACTAATTCTTTAATTTCAACTTCTTTTCGAGTCCCTTCGAAATATAATATTCGTATCCTCCTTTTTCATTGGAATAAATAAAAAAGGCATCCAGGTTAGTCCCATTTTTCTCTACATAATCAATGCTTTTTTCTAAACCTGTTACCATAAAAGTTGTTGCAAACGCATCTGACTCGGCACAGGAAGTGGAGATAACCGTAGCGCTTAGTATTTCCTTTTTGGCGGGATAACCGGTTAATGCATCAATGGTATGGTGGTATTTCTTACCATCAACTTCATAGAATTTTCTATAGTTTCCTGAAGTAGCAATTGATTTAAAGTCCAGTTCTATTGTTGCCTCCAGTTTTCTTGCTCCAGCATTTTCCTCTGGCCGATCTATTCCCACTAACCATTTAGACCCATCGCTCTTCTGACCTCTTGATGTCATTTCACCGCCTATTTCAATTAAGTAGTTTTCAATTTGCTGCGAAAGCATATACCTTCCAAGCATATCGGCACTATAACCTTGTGCAATCGCGTTGAAATCCAACTGCATTCCCGGTACCAATTTCATAATCTTTATCGTGTCCGGAATTGTAGATTTAAGCATTACATCTTCTATCTTTAATGCTTCAGATCCATAAATTACCCTGAGGGAATCCATATTCATTAGCCCCAGCAGCACTTCAATTTTAGCACTATCCACTTCCGTAACCTTCCTTGCATTTACTCCGAAACCCCAATAATCAACCAAGGGTTTTACCAGTGGGTTGAAGGCTCCCTCGGAATTCTTCCAATGAAAAAAAGAAGCAATTAAATTCCTAAAAAAGTGGTGATCAATGATTACAGGTTCTTCAGAAGAATTAAAACGGCTGATTATACTGTTTTCATCCCATAAAGACATGGAAGCATCTATTGCTTTCAGAACCGAATCAACCCCCTGTTTTTCAACCGTATTATTCCCGTAATATTTTATGGAATAAGTGGTCCCCTGTGCTTCCCCCGTTATTTCCTTAGGTTGATTCGAATCTTCCTGGCCTTGTCTAGTATTGTTATCGCACGAGCCAAAAAAAACTGATACAGGGATCAACAAATAAATGAGTAATGTTTTCATAAATAAAGCTTAACCATTAACAAAAAACCCCCTCCGAAAATCGAAGAGGGTTTAAAATCTTATCCTCCAAAATCGTCAAAGGAAACATTTTCGGGAGGTACTCCCCAATCGTCGCACATCTTAATGACCGCTTGATTCATCATTGGAGGTCCACAGAAATAAAATTCAATATCTTCTGGAGCATCATGCTTACTCAAATAATTGTCAATTACCGACTGGTGAACAAACCCTACAAATCCATCACCTTCTGCTTCCATATCTTCTTTCACCTTCCAATTATCTTCATCCAACGGTTCGGAAAGCACCAGATAGAATTTGAAGTTTGGAAAATCTTTTTCCAGTGCATAAAAATGTTCCAAATAAAAGAGTTCTCTTTTAGAACGACCTCCGTACCAGTATGATACTTTACGGCCTGTTTTAACGGTACGGAACAAATGATACAAATGCGAACGCATTGGCGCCATACCTGCACCACCGCCTATATAAAGCATTTCCGAATCATTTTCCTTAATGAAGAATTCTCCGTAAGGTCCTGAAACTGTTACCTTATCTCCAACTTTTCTTGAAAAAATGTAGGAAGAAGCCACACCAGGATTAACATCCATCCATCCATTCTTAGCTCTATCCCAAGGTGGAGTAGCAATACGTACATTCAGCATAATTCTACGCCCTTCGGCCGGATAAGAAGCCATTGAATAAGCTCTTTCAACAACTTCATCGTTTTTCATTGTAAGTGGCCAAAGGTTGAATTTATCCCATTCTTGTTGGAATTTCTTAGGCTCTCCCGGATGTTCTTCCGGATGAGCTTCAATATCAATATCATTGAAGTTTACTACACATTTAGGGATTTCAATCTGAATATAACCTCCAGCTTTGTAATCCATATCCTCAGGAATTTCTACAATAAACTCCTTAATGAACGAGGCAACACTGTAATTGGAAACCACTGTAGCTTCCCATTTCTTAATACCGAAGATTTCCTCAGGAATGGAGATTTCCATATCCTCTTTTACCTTAACCTGACATCCCAGTCGGAAGTCATCGGCAATTTCCTTTCTTGAAAAGTTAGGCTCTTCAGTAGGAAGAATAGATCCCCCACCACTGTGCACCTGGCATGTACACTGGATACAAGTTCCACCTCCACCACAGGCAGAAGGTAAAAATATACCAGCATTTCCTAGGGTTGAAAGAAGTGATCCTCCACCGTCAACTTCTATCTCTTTTTCTCCGTTAATCTTGATCTTAACCGGACCGGAAGAAGACAACTTTGCTTTAGCGAAAAGCAACAATGCAACAAGTAATAGTGTAACGATTAAGAAAACTACTATAGCGGCTGTAAGCGTAATTACCATTGTAATGTATTTATCGTTTTGTTATAATTTGATTCCCATGAAACTCATGAACGCAATCCCCATTAATCCTGTAATGATAAAGGTGATTCCCAACCCACGTAATGGTGCGGGTACATGAGAATATTTAATTTTTTCCCGGATTGCTGCAATAGCCACAATCGCTAAAAACCAGCCAACTCCGGATCCAAGCCCAAATGAAGTAGCCTCTACAATTGTTGCATACTGACGCTCTTGCATAAACAAAGCTCCTCCAAGAATGGAACAGTTTACAGCAATAAGTGGAAGGAAAATCCCCAAAGCTCCATACAGTGCAGGAGCAAATTTTTCTACAATCATCTCAACCAATTGTACCATGGATGCAATTACGGCAATAAACATGATAAAGCTAAGGAAGCTTAAATCCGTGCCATAAAACATACTTTGTTCGGCTGTTTCCCGCGTATGTCCATCAACCCATATAAGTGCATTCTCTTTAAGAACAAAGTTTTCCAGCAAATAATTAATTGGAACTGTAATTCCTAAAACAAAGATTACCGCTGCCCCAAGACCTACACCAGTTTTCACCGTTTTTGATACCGCCAGGTATGAACACATACCCAGGAAGTAGGCAAAAATCATATTCTCTATGAAGATGCCTTTTACAAATATGTTTACTAATTCTTGCATAATTTCTCTTCTTTATGAATTAGTGAGATTCAATTAATTGTGTATTTCTCGCGCGTTGAATCCAGATAATAATTCCAACCAGAATCAAAGCCATCGGTGGTAGAATAATCATATTGTTATTCATGTAGCCAATTGAATACAGCCCCGTTTTAGCGGTAGCATTACCCAATAATTCGATCCCGAATAGTTTACCTGATCCGAATAATTCCCGAACAACGGCTACAATTACCAATACCCAGCCATATCCAATGGCATTACCAAATCCATCGAGCAACGAAGGCCAGGGCTTATTAGCCAAAGCAAATGCTTCTAATCGTCCCATGATGATACAGTTGGTAATGATTAGCCCAACAAATACAGAAAGCTGCTTACTGACATCATAAACAAATGCCTTCAATACCTGATCAACCAGAATTACCAAGGCAGCAACAACAACCAACTGAACAATGATTCGAATTCTATCCGGAATTCGATTCCTTAAGATCGAAATAATTACGTTACCTGCCATCATCACAAACATTACCGACAGGGTCATTACCACCGCATTCTTAACCTGAGTAGTAATTGCTAATGCTGAACAAATCCCTAGTACCTGAACGGTAATTGGGTTTTGATCGTCAAGAGGATCTTTTAAGAGCTGACGATTTTTCTTTGAGAAAAGCGGCTCTTTTTCCACTGTTGCAACTTCAGCCATAATTTTTATTTAATTGTTTCGAAATAAGGTTTGTAAACTTCAAAAGTTCTTTGAATCATTTCTTCGACTCCAACGGAAGTAATTGTTCCACCAGTAATTCCATCAACACCGGAAGGGTCATCTGCTCCACCGCCACCTTTTATTACCTTGATGGTTACTTTACCATCAGTGTATACTACGTCATCCTTAAACTGATTTCCAAAGGAGTTTTCTTTAATCTCAGCACCCAGGCCAGGAGTTTCGGTCTTGTGATCGAAGGTGGCTCCAAAAATGGTATTTAAATCGCTTTTAAGTGAAATAAACCCCCAAACCGGCCCCCAAAGACCAGTTCCAACCATTGGAACCACGTAAATTGTTTCACCGTCTTTGTTACACACAAAAAGCGGGTATTCAACAGCTTCAGGACTTATTGCCTTTGCTTTTAATTCCTTGTATTGCTTCTGTACATCAACGTCAAAAGCTTTTACACCTTCAATTGGTTCACCTTTGCTATTAATGACCACTTGTTCGGTAACGTATTTTTCGAACAAATCAGGAGCTTCATCCCTGCTGCACTCCACACTAATAGAATACAGAATGTTTTGCATTTTTTCCTGACTTATGTTTTTATCCTGAAATGGTTTTAACTGAATAGCGGCAATTGATAATACTGCCCCTACTACGATAACCATAACGATCGCAAAGCCAAACGTATAACCATTGCTATTTTTATCTAATGCCATAGTCTTTAATTTAAGCTGCTACTTTAGCACGTTTTAGACGTTTATTAATATTTGCCTGAATCACATAGTGATCAATTAATGGCGCCATTACATTCATGAATAAGATAGCCATCATAATTCCCTCAGGATAGGCTGGATTAACCACCCGAATCAGGATACCCAGGAGTCCACAGAAAAACCCGTAGATCCATTTACCTGTAGCCGTTTGTGATGCACTAACAGGGTCGGTGGCCATAAACACCATACCAAAGAAAAATCCACCAAGCATTAACTGGTGATGTGCAGGAATTTGCATGTATGCATTGGCTTCCCAAGCATTGAAAATCATTCCCATTACATACCCACCTATTAGCATGGACAACATAATTCTCCAGCTTCCAATTCCGGAATAAATAAGGACGCCGGCACCAATTAAAATTGCGATAACCGAAGTTTCTCCAATTGATCCGGGAATCCAACCCATAATTGAATCCATGTAAGGTGGAACACCTGCCATTCCTTTTTCAACTGCATTACCCAAAGCGGTTGCACCGGTAAATCCATCAACCGTCGCCATTCCATCAGTAGCTACCCAAACAGAGTTACCACTCATTTTAGTAGGATAGGCAAAAAACAAAAAGGCCCTTGCTGTAAGCGCCGGATTTAGTATGTTCATTCCTGTTCCACCAAATACTTCTTTACCAAATACTACGGCAAAAGCAGTGGCTATAGCAACCATCCAAAGAGGAACCTCTACAGGCATGATCAATGGAATAAGCATTCCTGAAACCAAAAACCCTTCTTGAATTGAATGTCCGTTTTTAATACAGAAAATAAACTCTACACCTAAACCAACTCCATAGGAAACAATTACCAGGGGAAGAACTTTTATAGCTCCATAAATGAATTTTTCCATGAGTTCGGCATCCTGACCCACGGCCAAAAAATGCTGATGGCCAACATTCCACATACCAAATAGTAAACATGGTACAAGAGCAATTACAACGGTAATCATGGTTCTTTTAAGGTCGATACCATCACGAATATGAGCCCCTTTCTTGGTTGAATGACCGGGGACAAACATGAAAGTTTCAAACCCATCAAGTAGCGGCCATAGTTTTTCAAACTTCCCACCTTTTTCGAAGGGAGGTCTCAAGCTGTCAAATAAATTCTTAAACAATTTCATATCAGCATTCTTTTTGAATAAGATCTAGTCCTTCTCTTACAATTTCCTGAACATCAATTTTTGAAGTACATCCAAATTCGCACAAAGCGAAATCTTCAGGCGCAACCTCATATACTCCCAGACTCTCCATGGCATCAATATCCTTCACCAACATGGATTTAAGCAATTGAACCGGATAAATATCAAATGGAAATACTTTTTCATATTCCCCGCTCATTACAAAGGCTCTCTCTTCACCATGTTGACTTGTACCAAGGTTATACTTTTTATTAGGAGTTAACCAGGAGAAAAACGTTCTGGAAAGTGAGAATTTATTCAATCCGGGAGCAATCCAACCAAAAAATTCAGGTTCGTCGTCTTCCGGAATTACAGTTACCTGGTGATGATAAAACCCTAAGTAACCTTTTCCTCCAACGTTATCGCCGGTTAATACATTACCAGAAATAACACGAAGACCCCCATCATTTAGGTTTCCTTTAGTTAAAGCCTCTACCGCCGTTCCTAAGGTTACGTTAAAGTATTGAGGAGCTTTTACTTCACTCCCTGTTAATGCAACAGTACGATTAATATCAATTTTACCGGTTCTTAAGAAAGAACCCATAGCAGCCAGATCTTGTGGGTTGACCACCCATACCTGCTCACCTTTATTTACAGGATCTATGTTGTGGATTTGAACTCCAACATTTCCCGCAGGGTGAGGACCGTTTACAACATGCCTTTCGCAGTTTTTTAAACTTCCAAAAACCCCGGCATTGGTAGCTGTAACAACCTGAACTTTACCAGCTGTTAATTTAGCTAAAGCGTCTATTCCCGTTTGGAGATCTTCTCCTCTATCTTTAAGGATGAAGTTATAATCCGGTGCTAGTGGAGCAGAGTCGAACGCTGACACAAAAATAGCCTTTGGCGATTTACCCGGATCAGCAACGATGTCAAATGGCCTTTGTTTGATTAGCGGCCAATTACCACTTTTCAAAAGCAATTCTTTAATAGCAGTTGCATCTGAATTGGATGCATTGCTAACATCGTGTGTTTCGAATACTGTTTCTTTATCCGCCAATACCCTGACTTCCAAAATCCGCCTCTTTTCTCCACGAATAACCTCAGCAATTTCTCCTGAAACTGGAGAAACAAACTGCATTTCCGGGTGTAGCTTATCGTAAAAAATTGGAGAACCAGCTTTAACGGTGTCACCTTGTTTTACAACCAACTTGGGGATTAAATTGTGAAAATCTGTGGGTTTAATGGCAACAGTCGATGTTGAGGTCGGGCTACTTTTTTGATCAGCGGCCCCATTCAATTTGATATCAACACCTCTGCGTATCTTGATGTTTTGTCCCATTTAAGATATTTTAATACCTCTCAAAAAATTTCGCGCAAATTTAGTCTTTAAAATCATTTTTAAATTCTTGTTAAAAGGAAGTTTAGGCCATTTTTTTTATGGAGATGAAAACATAACAACGGACTCTTTATATACACCTGTATAACAATCACTTACGACAGTAATCAAATAACAATTAAGTTCGTGTAAACAATAATTTAGAATGAATCTAAATAACTAATCGATTGGAGATGTTTCTGCCCCAAATAAGTTTAGGAGTTAGCATAAAAAATTGATACCTAGAACCAGGTAACAAAATATAATTATTGACTACTATTGAGGAAACTATAAGAATTAAAGTGGTTAACAACCTACCCTGGAACTCTCCAAATACACGTTTCGTTCCGGGTTATTTCTAGACACCAACTCACCTAAAAATCCTGCCAGAAATAATTGAGTTCCCAAAATCATTGATGTTAAACCAATATAAAAGAAAGGGTTTGTTGTTACCAACCTTGCTGGGATGCCCTGAGACAGATAATAAACCTTTTCGGCTCCAACATAAAACGCGGCACCAAAACCAACTGCAAACAAAAGTGCTCCAAGCAAACCAAAAATATGCATGGGTTTTGTACCAAATTTGGAAACAAACATAATGGAAAGCAAATCGAGTGGTCCATTAATAAACCGGTTTAATCCAAATTTTGATTCTCCAAATTTTCGAGCCTGGTGTTTAACTACTTTCTCCCCAATTTTTGGAAATCCAGCCCGTTTTGCCAGTACAGGAATATAGCGGTGCATTTCACCATATACCTCAATCGACTTAATTACATCGTACCGATAGGCTTTTAATCCACAATTAAAATCATGGAGATAAATTCCACTCATTTTTCGGGTAGCCCAATTATAAAGCTTGGTGGGAATTGTTTTTGACAAAGGATCATGTCTTTCTTTTTTCCAGCCGGAAACAAGGTCATAACCTTCCTTCATGATCAGCTTGTACAATTCAGGGATTTCGTCAGGGCTATCCTGGAGATCAGCATCCATGGTAATAACCACATCGCCTTCGGCTTGAGCGAACCCTACATTTAATGCTCCCGATTTGCCGTAATTTCTTCTAAACCTAATCCCCTTAATAGATGAATTTGCCACAGACAAGTCTTCTATAACCCTCCAGGTATTGTCGGTACTTCCATCGTCAATAAAAAGTACTTCATACGAAAAGTTGTTGGCCAACATAACACGAGCTATCCACTCGCTTAATTCGGGCAGCGACTCGTCTTCGTTATAAGCTGGAATTACCAGTGAAATATCCATAATTATTAACTACTCGGTACCGGCGAATGGGTTTGGGTTTCCTCTTTTTACAAAAAGGGCAATAAGAGCAGCCACAATTGCGGCAAACAAAAGACCACTGA
Organism: Crocinitomicaceae bacterium; assembly: GCA_002713215.1. Lineage (GTDB taxonomy): Bacteria > Bacteroidota > Bacteroidia > Flavobacteriales_G > Salibacteraceae > UBA2108. The sequence continues at coordinate 2,356 of PAVO01000020.1, read as the reverse complement.
AGTATGTTTTGATCACCCCAATCGGGGTATAGGTATTCAACACCTCTTCTCTACCTTCTTCAAATCGCTTGTAAGTTTCGTCAAGCGTAGCCTCATCGCTTCCCATATCTTGAAGCATGGTCATGGTTTTCTCTACGGTTTGGTCATATACCTTCAATGATAATTCAGGGTCTATTATTGTGTTTAAAACAAAATTAAAGGCAACGGTAATAAACATTCCCGCAGCCAACACCATAAACAACTCCATAAAGGATTCTTTCCAGGTAATAAATCCTCCATTTTTTTCTCGTGATTTCACCCCGATGTAATAGGTAATTCCAAAAGGTAAAAGCAGGGAAAAACCAATGTTAAACCAGTTGAGCATAAAATCGACACCCAGCAGGTAAGAAATCAGTGTATACGCCGACATTATCAGACCGTACAGAAGACCAAATTGCAATACAAAATCCTTATTAAACCTCATGCTTTGTAATTATTATTTGGGCAAATGTAATTTAATTAACATGCCTCATATTACCGGGTTTATTAAAAAATTCGAATTATGACATTTTATGCTTGTGGTTTAAAAAGAGCAGCGTACATTTGCAGCCGGGTAAGTCTTTTACGACCAGCTCCTGCTGAATTCCCCCAGGACCGGAAGGTAGCAAGGGTAGGCGGTTGTAGCGGTGCGATAAAAGTAGCTTACCCTTTTTTTGTGTCCTTTTTCTGATATTGGATATTTGATATTAGATTATTAGATCGAAAATCCAATATCCAACATCAGTTTTTTACTCTATTTTGCAGCCATGAATAGCAAACCATACATTGTTGGAATTGCAGGTGGAAGTGCATCGGGAAAAACGTCTTTCATTAACGACTTAAAAAATGAATTCCCTTTGGGGAAAGTAACAATTGTTTCGCAAGACAACTATTATCACCCCAAAGAAAAGCAGTTGATCGACGAAAACGGGAAAATCAATTTTGACCTCCCGGAATCCATTGACCGGGCGAGTTTTCATGCCGATGTGTTAAAACTAATGGGCAATAAATCCATCCAGCTAAAAGAATACACATTTAATGTAAGTCCTGAAAACGCTAAATCAATTATGGTAAAGCCAGCCTCCATTATAATTTTGGAAGGATTGTTTGTTTTCCATTACGAAGAAATTAGAAAACTTATTGATTTACGGGTTTATATTGATGTACGCGATTCCATAAAACTGGAACGAAGAATCAAGCGGGACATTAAAGAACGGGGATATCCGGAAGATGATGTGAAGTACCAATGGGAACATCACGTAATGCCGAGCTATAAAAGGTATTTAAGACCCTATCGAGATGACGCTCATATTATTATCACCAATAATCATCATTATACTAAAGGGTTACAGGTATTGTGCAATCATTTGAGAACTAAAATTGGTTAGCTTAAAAGCCTGATAACATACACCTTTCAATTTGCATGTTCCTGCGATGGTATTTCTTTCATTTCTTATCAACATTGAGAATTCATCAATGTGGTATAAATACATTTGCAATTCACTTGAAAATTAGAGTTGAAACATGAAGTTTTTTATCGATACTGCAAACCTGGATCAAATAAAAGAAGCGGAAGAATTGGGAATCCTGGATGGAGTTACTACAAATCCGTCGTTGATGGCGAAAGAAGGAATTACCGGAAAGGAAAACATCATTCAACACTACGTAGATATCTGCAACATAGTTAACGGTGATGTAAGTGCAGAAGTTATTGCTACTGATTTAGAAGGTATGATTCGGGAAGGTGAAGAATTGGCAAAACTTCACAAAAATATTGTGGTTAAAATTCCAATGATAAAAGACGGAATAAAGGCTTTAAAGTACTTTTCTAACAAGGGAATAAAAACCAACTGTACGCTAGTATTTTCTGCTGGACAAGCCTTATTAGCTGCTAAAGCAGGTGCTACTTATGTTTCTCCATTTATTGGACGACTGGACGACGTTTCTTACGATGGAATTGAGTTGATTGAACAGATTCGATTGATTTATGACAACTACATGTTTGACACTCAAATATTAGCTGCTTCCGTTAGGCATACCATGCATGTAATTAAATGTGCGGAAGTTGGAGCAGATGTAATGACCGGTCCGCTTTCTTCCATCGTTGGTTTACTAAAACATCCGCTTACGGATAATGGTCTTGCTCAATTTTTGGCCGACTATGCGAAAGGCAATTCTTAAATGTAAAGAAGGAAATGTAAAATGTTAAGGGAGAAATGTAAAATGTAAAGAGGGAAATGTAAAAGAGGAATTGAATGCTATTCTAAAATTTTAGCGAGCATTTGATAAGGTTTTTTTTACATTTATTCTTTAGACTTTTACATTTTGATTTTCGTCT